>NZ_SHLX01000039.1 GCF_004764705.1 Paenibacillus cymbidii
CCTGAGCCAGGATCAAACTCTCCATAAAGGTAGTTCGAACTTGCTCTTCAAACACTAGCTTACGATCCGAAGATCGTTGTTGCTTGCTCACTCGTTGTTCAGTTTTCAAAGGGCAATGATAAAGCTTGGTGTCGCCCGAAAAGTCAAGCCGCGCAAGACATTGTCGTGATGTTGCCATCTTGTCGCGAAGCGTCTTGCCGGTGGGCTTTCGTTTAACGGCGACTTTTATATCATACCACATCGCCGATCACGATTGCAAGCTTTATTTTTTTCTTCTTCTTTCGTCCGCCGCGCTTCCGGACAAGCCTTCCAAGCGGCGAGTACTAATGTATCACAGACCCGGAACCGAAGTCAAGATAAAAAACGATGTTTTTTTGCTGCCAATCCATGTGCTTCGTTGTAGCCTTATTGTCCCCAGACCAGATTCCTTTACTCATCGAAATAGGACATCAGGATCAACAGGCCGCATAACGGATTTCCAGGTCGCACATCTGCCCGTCCGCCAAAATCGTCTCTTCGCGCAGCAGCCCCTTTTTGACCAATTTGTTCAAAAGCAAGGGAGTTCTCCCCTGTACTCCTTCCAAATCGGGATGAGCGCTTAATTCGTCGACTCCCCACGACTGCTCGCGACCGCCGATAATGCGGAGCAACGGGGCGCAGCATACGCTCATTTTGGACATGACGGAAAACTCCGCGGCGAGCAGGACGAGCTCGATGCGCTGTTTGAGCGTTTCGCCGCTCATCGTCAGTTCTTCGTACAGCTTGTACACGCCGACATTATGCTGCCGCACCTGCCGCCACACCGTAATTTCCGGCTGCACGCCCTGTTCGATAATGACGATGCGCGCCCAATGATGAAGGGCCTTCAAGATGCTGTTGTAGCCGTCCAGCAGCTGATCTTCCTGCAGGCACAGCTTCGCTTCCGTATAACTGCACAGGAACGAGGAAAACTCCAGCAGAAGCAACCGTTCCCTCAGCTCGGAGGGAAATTCCAGCAGCCGATGCCGCAAATCCTCCAGAAACATCGTCTTGTCCACCATAATATCGCCTCGCAGTATCCATTGGATCACGCTTCGGTTCTCACCGCCGGCAATCCAACCTTCGAGCGCCAAGCGGTCCACCCATCTTTCTTGTATACGACTACCTTCTTTTATATAATGAAATAGGTTCGGGGCCGGGCAATCGCCTTGCGTCACGACCAGAACCACCATGTCAAAACCGTCATCGATCGGAACAAATGACGTCCCGTCGCGGTAGACGACAGCGGATTGCACCCGTTCGTCGTTTCGCCATCTGCCCGCCAGCTCGTCCAGCAAAAGTTTCATCGCCGCCTCCGAGTAATTCGGCTTAAGTTTGCAACTATAGTGTTCGACGCCGGCGTTTTCGTTTCCTGCCGCTTCTGAAGAATATGCAAGGGAAAGTAGGGAAAATCATGCTTTTGAAATCGAGCAAAGTCAATGAGTTTCGCCTGTGGGGGCTGCTGCTTACCATGTTCGGCCTGCTGCTGATGGTGCTTGGCATGGCCGGCATCGTCTTCGATTGGGGATCCGTCGGCAAAGTGATCGCCGCCATCTGCCTCATTCTTGGGCTGATTAGCGTCATGGCCAGCATGGCGATCTACTTCTGGGCAGGCATGCTGTCGACAAGCGCGGTGTCGCTCGAATGTCCGGAATGCGGCCGGATGACCAAGGTGCTCGGCAAAACGGACCGCTGCATGTTCTGCAAAACGATTCTGACATTCGATCCGAAACTGGCGAACGCATCGGCATCGGACACACACGCACACGGACAGGAAAACAACTCGACCGGCGTCTGACGGCCTCAATGAAAAGGCACTCCCGGATCCAATACGATCCCGGAGTGCCTTTGTTGTTGATGGTTCCGTTATTAAGGCAGCTTCTCCAGCGTGTCCTTGATGAGCGTCCAAATATCCGGCGTTTCGAAGGTGCGACTCCAGGAAGCGATGCCGGCCAAACGAAGCTTCTTGACCAGTTCCGTCCGACTTTTCATCGAAACGGCGTCCTCGATCCAGATCTTCATCGTTTTGTCGCCTTCCTTGTACTCCACATAGTTCTGACCGGTCGCGGCGTCGAAAACAGGCGTCAGTTTTTTCTCCTTCAGCAGATTCTGCACGGCCTCCATGCCAACCGCCTTGGAGGTGACCGACGTCTTCCCGTCCTTCGTCTGCTCCGTCCAGATGCGAGTGTAGTACGGAACGCCGAGCACCAGCTTGGAGGCGGGGACGTCGTCTTTTTCCATAATTGCGGTGATGCCCTTCTCGACCCAAGGCAGCGATGCGACCGAACCGGCCGTCGGGCTGGTCGACCAGTGCTCGTCGTACGTCATGACAATCATGTAATCGACGACTTCGCCAAGCGCACGGCGATCGAGGAACAAGGAATACACTTCCGAACCATCGCGCACGGTGACGTCGATCGATACGACAACGCCCGCCTCATGCAGGAACGGTGTCAGTTCTCGCACGAACTGCACGACATTCGTTTTATCCTTCAGGTACACGTTCTCGAAATCGATGTTGATGCCTTGCAACTGGTACATCTGCACGTAGCTGACGAGCTGCTTGATCATTTTCATACGTTTGTCGTAGCTGGACAACGCGTCGGTTGTGATTTTCGGATCGAAGCCGTTGCTGAACAGCGCCCATAACTGATAGCCTTGCTCGTGCGCCCATTTGACGAACGAGGCGTCGGCCAAATTTTTCAGGTTGCCGTCTCCGTCCGCCAAATGGAACCATTGCGGGCTGATGACATTGAGTCCGGGCATGGCCGGAATTTGTTTGGTGTCCGGATTTTTCGTGACGACCTGCTGCCAGGTCAGGTTGATTTTGCCCCCGAGCGGCTTCCACGGCACAAAGGCCGGCTTCGTCTCCTGCTTCGGGATCGTTTCGATCTGATCGAGCGCCACGTCCGTTTTTTTGGCATAACCCATCAAACCGTTCGTGCGCTGGATGCGATACCAGGCACCGGTATCTTCCCAGATCATGACCTTCTCGCCCTGCGGCAAGTCGGCGGCGATCGTCGCCTTGATCGACGGCTCCGTACGCATGGCGGCCTTGCGCTGCGGGTGCTGCTTGTCCGCTTTCACAACGCCCCACGGAATCGCATCGCCTTCGCGGGCGAGCAGCACCGCTCCCGTCTCGGCCGACTCGCGGATGTCGACGCGGTACGTATCGCGCAGCGGCTCAATCGGCACATAAACCGTATCTCCAATCTTCTCCACCGGGAAACGAAGCGCAAACGGCTTTTCGTTCACCGTAGCGGACAACTGGTTCGACGGAAGACGAATTACTTTATCCTGCGTCGTCACGATGACCGAGCGGCTCGCTTCGTCATAGGCGATCGCCGGATCGATCAGTTCCTTGATCAACGGCAACGGCAGTTTGATCGCTTCCGCCGATCCGGAGGCCGGCAAATCTTTTCTCTCGCCTTGGTAATAGATCGCTTGTTTCAATGAGGACGGGTCTTGCACGGCATGTTCGCTATTCGGCCAATATTCGCGCCAATACCAGCCGATACCAGCAGCGAGCGCAAGCAGCAGCGCCACAACCAGCAGAAACAGGGCAACGGCAACAACGGGTCTCCGCCTGCGCGGCGGGCGGGCCAAAGCAGTCTGGTAGTCGGTTCTCATGGTACACTCCTAAAACTCCCAAATGATTTCTCGGCGCAACACGGCGCCAAACAAACGAAAGGCGCGTCAAACGCTCGGTGTCACCCAATGTTCAACACGCCTTTTATACGATTCTATTCTATCAAATGTTCCACTATTCCGGTTAGTGTTGGGAAATAGCGCGACACGATCGGCACGTGCCATACACTTCGAGCCGATGACTGGTGACGGCGAAGCCGGTTTCGTTCTCGGCGGCCGATTCGATATGGAACAGCGGCGGGTAGGAAAAGTCTTCGATCTTGCCGCAGCGCTCGCAACGGGCGTGATAGTGGGTCGACATATCGGCGTCAAAATGGCTGCACTGGTCGCCGTATGTCAGCTCGCGCACCAGACCGGCGTCGATAAACACCTTCAAATTGTTGTACACCGTCGCCACGCTCATACTTGAAAACCGGTTCTCCAGCGCGCGATAAATATCGTCGGCGGTGGGGTGGGATTTCGTCCCTTGCAAATAGGACAAAATGGCAAAACGCTGCGGCGTCATGCGTATCCCGTTCCGTTTCAACTTATCCAGCGCCTGTTCCAATCTTGCTTCCACGACTGCATTCACCGCCAATGACTCTGACTTCTGCCTGATTTCCTCTTGACTACCCCCATTGTAAGTGCGTGTCGTTCGATTTGTCAACGGCGACAGGCCCGATTTGGCCCGGGCCGCCGCACTGTGCATCCAAAAGGCGTCAATTCGCCTTGTTCACTTCAATCGAGCTGTTGGTGGTATGCAATTTGATTTCGTAGGTGCCGGCGCCGATCGTGCCTTCGATGCTCGATTTCTGCATGCGCAGCGGCAGCTCGGTATCGACGCCGCCCGAGGACGTCTGCCCCTTCACCGTATAATCGCCATGCTCCGGCAACCCGACCGCAATCGAGCCGTTGCTCGTGGACAAATCCCAGTTGCCGCCAACCGTGCGGCTTACCGCTTCGATGCGGCCGTTCGACGTATCGGCGACGACGGCTTTGGCCGCCTGCTGAACGGTAACCTTGCCGTTCGACGTATCGATGTCGAGATTGCCGGCGATGTCGTTCGCCTCAATCGAGCCGTTCGTCGTGCGCAGCGTCGTGTCGCCTCCGATCGTGTACAGCACGATTTTGCCGTTGCTCGTCTTCGCCTGAACCCCGCCGCCGATGTCGCTCGCTTCGATCCGCCCGTTGCTGGACTCGAGCTGCAGGCTGCCCTCGATGCGCTGCGCTTCGATCGCACCGTTCGTCGTATGCAGCCCCATCAGCTTCACGCCCTTGATGTCTTCGGCGTCGACGGCGCCGTTGCGGGTCGCCAAGCCGACTTCCGCGTCAAGCTTGGCAGGCAGTGTCACGTACAGATGGAGCGTCGGCTTCTGGCGGATGCCGAACCGGTTGGCATATTCGTCCGCAACGGCCGTTATCGTCATTTCGCCGCCGGAGAAGGCTGTATCGAATCGGACGCTGTCCGCCACCTTGGCCGCGTTGTCCTGGCTCTTCGTATTGACCCAGACGGTGGCGCCGATCATAATCGTGTCGACGTCGGCTTGGCGGACGGTCAAGTCGCCGCTCAAATTTTGCAGCGAGATGCGGCCCGCGCCGGTTTCGACCGGTACGGCTGCCGCCTCGCGCTCGAACTTGTGCCCTCTCTCTCCGCCGTTCAGAAACGGCAGCCCGTCCAGATGAAGCGCGCTGAGCGATAAACCGCCCGACTGCGTGCTGACGACGACGACAGCCGAAATGATGACCGCAATAAATACGCCGCCCAAATCAAGCCGGACCTGCCGCTCGTCGTTGCGCTTCAGCGCCGTTACCAACAAATATTCGACGCCGAGCGAAATGAGTACGAGCGGCCACCATGAGGCCAAATGATGCAAATAGTCGCCGCCCGTCACCTGGTCGTACAACAGCAAGCCGCCCATCGCTACCAAAATCAGCGCGGCCGTATATTTTCCCACCTTGATCATGGTTGTCCCTCTTTCTTCTATCCGCGGCTTTCCGAATTATTTGCGCCGGTCCAGCCAGAACATGACGACGCCTGCGGCAATCAGCAGAATCGCGCCGACATAAGCCCCGCCGTGCGTAAACAAACCGATGACCCACACCGGCTTCGTAGTGAACAGAAACACGACAAGTCCGAAGCCGATCAGGAACAAGCCGAAATGGTTGCCGTTGATCGGCTGCACCGGCATTTGCCACGGCTGGCCGGTTTGCTGCGCTTGCCACAAGCTGGCGTTGATCGCGTCCGCCGATTGCAGCGCATCGAACAGGCTGTAGAAATAAATGACCGGAAGCAGCAAGCTGATCAGCACGATGATCGGCATCGTGTTGTCGCCCTCCGCATTGATGGCGAAGTAAGGAATCGCCGCGATATTGACGAAAAACAGCATCATCATAAACAGCCCTTTGGGCATCAGACCGAGGTAGAAATGGCCGGTTCCCGGCATGAACAAACTCAGCAAGCCGGTGACGAACTTGCTCTTGCGCATGCGCGGCGCGTACGGCGGCACGCCTGCTGCAGGCGCATGCGCCTGCATCGGCGCCGACGGGTAACTGCGGATGCGTTCTTCCAGAAACGGATCGGCCGGGCGCGATGCCGGCTGCGAATCATGCGATTGCGGTTGCGATTGTATGGGCTCCAACGAAATGACCTCCTTATTCGATTCGAAATTTACAAAGCGCGCAGCGATTCCCGCAGCAGCTCGAGCAGACGGTCCGCTCCGTCGCCCGACATCGCGGCGCCAAGGACGGCGATGCCGCGAAACAGGGCAAAGTGGACGAACAAGTAGGTGACGGCGAGCGCGATCCCCATGTTGACAAATTCCGGCGAAATCAGCCGCCGCGGCGGCTTGGCCGCTCCCGCTTCGCCCGGCGCGCTCCCGTACGCGGCCTGCAGCACGCGTTCCGCGAAGCCGGCCGAAGGACGCTCCTCCGGCATCGACTCCAGCGCGGCCACCAGGCTGCGCCGCCGCTCCAGCTCCTGTCGGCAAGCCTCGCAGCCGGCAACATGCAGCCGTATCGCCTCATCGGCCGCGATCGCCGGATCCTGGAACAAATAACGGTCCAGCTCCCGCGCTTTCGGGTGTTGGCGTTTCATCTCCGTGCACCTCCTGCCACTTCGTCTTCAGCATCGATCTGCCGCGGTACAGGCGAGTTTCCACCGTCTTCACCGGCAAGCCGCAAATGGCACCGATTTCTTCGTACGACAGTTGCCGGTAATGATACAAATAAAGCACCAGCCGATATTTCTCCGGCAGCCGGGCCAGCAGCTCCTGGACGGATACTTGCCGCTCCTTGCGCAGGACGGCGGCTTCCGGTTCCTCGCGGCGATCGCCCAGCCATTCCTTGACCCGGTCCAGCAGGACGGTTCCCGGCCTGCGCCGCTGCCGGCGCATGTAGTCGGCCGCGGTATTGGCGGCGATCCGGTACAGCCACGTCGTAAACCGCGCTTCGCCGCGATAACCGGCAATCGTCCGGTACAGGCGGAGAAACACTTCCTGGGCGATGTCCTCGGCCGTCTCGCGCCGCTGCACGACTTGCTGCGCGATGCCGTACACGAACGTCTGGTGCTTCTCGACCAGCTGCCGGAAGGCGTCGGGATCGCCTTGGCGGACCCGAGCGACAAGCTCCTCATCCGGAGCAAGCTCCATCCCGATGCCTCCTTTCGCTTCGCTTGCCAGGCTCTATTCCTTTAGACGTCGATTTCAACTCGAACCCTTCACTTTTCGTAAAAAAAAGAGCCCGGAAACCGCCGGCAACGATGGCCGCGTTCCGGACTCCCGGTTATTCCACTTTTACTTCGGCAACGCCGCCGAGCGACCGCACTTCCTCCACAATGGCCACGATCGCAGCCCGCTTCGAAAAACGCAGCGAAAACGTCACCTGCAGCTTGCCGAAATCGACGAATTCCTCTTCTTCCAGCGAAAATTTGCGAATTTCGACGCCGTGCTTCTCCATGATCGCCGACAGGCTGGAAACCGCTTGTTCCCGGCTGCGCATCACGACGCGCATCATATAGATGCGTTTGTCTTTGAAGAATCGTTTCTCGACGGTATTCAGGAACCACAAGCTGACGATGACGAGCAGCGTTGTCAGGATGGCCGCAAAATAAAATCCGGCGCCTACCGCCAGGCCGATGCCGGCGACAACGAGCAGGCTGGCTGCCGTCGTCAGCCCCTTGACCGTCAGCCCGTCGCGCATGATCGTACCCGCCCCGATGAAACCGATGCCCGGCAGCACCTGCGCCGCGAGCCTCGCCGGGTCCATCCGCGCAATATCGCTGTTGGCGAACGCTGCAAAGCCGTAAATCGACAGCAGCATAATCAGCGCCGAACCGAGGCACACCAATATGTTCGTCCGAAAGCCGGCGGCGTGGTTCGCGCGTTCCCGCTCGAAGCCGATCAAACCGCCAAGAACAAGCGCAAGCATCAGCCGCGCGGTCATATGAATCCAATCAATGTGCCACGGATCCAACCGTAGTCTCCCCCCCCAGGCGAAACATTATCGGTTCAAGAGGTTGTTCAAAAAATCGACTTTGATCACGAAGCATAATCGGGAAGCGTATTCGGCATCGAATCTTGCGTTCACCCTCGAAGTCCGTTGCTCATTTAGGTTTTGCCTAAACTCCGCTACTCCTTCTTCGGGTTCTCGCAACCTTCTCGGTGCTGAAAAGCCGACTTTTTGAACTCTCAATTCAATTGCTCCAGGATCAGTTTATTCAGCAGACCCGGGTTTGCTTTCCCTTTCGTTTCTTTCATCGCCTGGCCGACGAGGAAGCCGACCGCCTTCTCTTTGCCGGCCTTGTAGTCGGCTACCGACTGCGGATTGTTCGCGATGATTTGCTCCACGATGGCGGCAATCGCCCCTTCGTCGCTGATCTGCACAAGTCCTTGCTCTTCGACGATTTGTTGTGGCGGTTTGCCGCTTTCTAGCATCGCCTTGAACACGGTTTTGGCGATTTTGCCGCTGATGGTGCCTTTCTCGAGCAGGCCGATCATTTCGCCCAAGCCTTGCCCGGTGATGCGCACGTCGGCCAGTTCGAGCCCGTTTGCGTTCAGGTAGCCGAGCAAATCGCCCATGATCCAGTTGGCGGCCGTCTTGGCGTCCTTCGTAAACCGCAAGCTCTCCTCGAAAAAGTTGGCCATCGCCATCGTCGACGTGAGGATGCCCGCATCGTAGGCCGTCAGGCCGTAATCGCGCTGATAGCGCGCGATGCGCGAATCCGGCAGCTCGGGGATGGTCGCACGGACGCGTGCCTTCCACTCGTCGTCGATGTGCATGCGCACGAGGTCCGGGTCGGGGAAGTAGCGGTAGTCGTGCGCTTCCTCCTTGCTGCGCATGGAGAATGTGCGGCCCTGGGCTTCGTCCCAGCGACGCGTTTCCTGCACGACCTTGCCGCCGCCGTCCAAAACTTCGGCCTGGCGAATCTCTTCGTATTCGAGCCCGCGCTGCACGCCGCGGAACGAGTTCATGTTCTTCAGTTCGGCCCGCGTGCCGAACTTCTCCTGCCCCCACGGGCGGATGCTGACGTTGGCGTCGCAGCGCATCGAGCCTTCCTCCATCTTGACGTCGGAGACGTCGCAATAGAGCATGATCGCCCGCAGCTTCTCCAGGTAAGCGCGCGCCTCCTCCGGCGAACGCAAGTCCGGTTCGGAAACGATTTCGAGCAGCGGCGTACCGACGCGGTTGAAGTCGACCAGCGACGCGTAGCCGCCGTCAACGTGCGTCAGCTTGCCCGCGTCTTCTTCCAGGTGGAGCCGGGTGATGCCGATCCGTTTCGTTTCGCCGTTTACTTCGATGTCGATCCAGCCATACTCGCCGATCGGCTGGTCGAATTGCGAAATTTGGTACGCTTTGGGCGAGTCGGGGTAAAAGTAGTTTTTGCGGTCGAATTTGCTTTCCGTCGCAACGGTGCAATTGAGCGCCATCGCCGCTTTCATCGCGTATTCGACGGCCTGGCGGTTCACCACCGGCAGCACGCCCGGATGGCCCAGGCAGATCGGGCACGTATTCGTATTCGGCGGCGCGCCGAAAGAAGTGGCGCAGCCGCAAAAAATTTTTGACTTCGTGTGCAGCTCGACGTGAACTTCGAGGCCGATGACGGTTTCGTAACGTTTGCCTGTTGTGCTCGCGGTCATGCGTTCGCTCCTTCCAGCTGCGGACGTTGCTTGTGATGCTCCGTTTGCTGCTCGAACGCGTGAGCGACGCGCAGCACGGTGCTTTCGTCCAGCGGCTTGCCGATGATCTGCAGCCCGACGGGCAGGCCGTCCACGAGACCGCACGGGACGCTGATGCCGGGAAGGCCGGCAAGGTTGAGCGGAATCGTCAAGATATCGTTCAAATACATCGTCAGCGGATCGTCGACCTGCGAGCCGATCTTGAATGCCGGCGTCGGCGCCGTTGGTCCGATAATGACGTCATAGGATGAGAATACGTCTTCGAAATCGCGCTTGATCAAAGTGCGCACTTTCTGCGCTTTCAAATAATAAGCGTCGTAATAACCCGAGCTGAGCGCGTACGTGCCGAGCATGATGCGGCGCTTCACTTCCGCGCCGAAGCCCTGGCTGCGCGACTTGCGGTACAGGTCGATCAAGTTGTCCGGATTGTCCGCCCGCACGCCATAGCGCACGCCGTCGAACCGCGCGAGGTTGGAGGACGCTTCCGAGGAAGCGAGCAAATAGTACGTCGCCACCGCGTACTCCGTATGCGGCATCGACACTTCCTCCCAGGTTGCGCCAAGGCCTTCCAGCACCTTGAGCGCGGCCAGCACGGATTCGCGAACGCGCGGGTCGACGCCTGCGCCGATATATTCCTGCGGCACGGCGATGCGCAAGCCGCGCACGTCGCCGGACAGCGCGCTGACGTAGTCGGGAATGTCGACGTTCGCGGATGTCGAGTCGTACGGGTCGTGGCCGGCGATCGCCTGCAGCACGTAGGCCGCGTCTTCGACGCTTCGCGTCAGCGGGCCGATCTGGTCGAGCGACGACGCGAAAGCGACGAGGCCGAAGCGCGAAACGAGGCCGTAAGTCGGCTTGAGCCCAACGATGCCGCAGTAGGCGGCCGGCTGGCGGATCGAGCCGCCGGTGTCGGAGCCGAGCGCGAAGTACACTTCGCCGGCCGCGACAGCCGCGGCGGAACCGCCGCTCGAGCCGCCCGGCACGTAATCCGTGTTCCACGGATTGTAGGTCGGGTGGAAGCCGGAGTTTTCGTTGGAGCCGCCCATGGCGAATTCGTCCATGTTCAGCTTGCCGACGGTGATCGCTTGCGCGTTCTTCAGCTTCTTGACGACGGTAGCGTCATAAACGGAAGTGAAATTGGCGAGAAATTGGCTCGCACATGTGGTCGGCAGCCCTTCCGTGGCGATGTTGTCCTTAATGCCGGCAGGCAGGCCGAACAGCAAACCGCGTTCGCCGCCTGCCGCCAGTTGGCTGTCGAGCCGTACGGCTTCCTCCCGCGCTTGCGTTTCGTTAAGCGACAAAAAAGCCCGTACTTTGCCGTCCACTTCGCCGATACGCCGGTAGGCGGCGTCGACGAGATCGGTTACGGCAAGCTCGCGGCTGGCAAGTCGTCCGTGAATATCCTGCAAGGTGAGATCGAATAACGACAATGGTGCTCCTCCTGACTGGATGCCCTGGCGGGCCCTTACTGGTTGGTGGATTCAATTAACCCAAAACGTTTCGTTGCTTTATTCCAGCACTGCAGGCACTTTGATCTGCCCGTCCTCTTCGTCCGGCGCATTCAGCAGCACTTTCCCGAGCGGCAGCGAAGGGCGCGTTTCGTCCTCGCGCATGACGTTCAGCACCGGTACGGCATGGCTGGTCGGCTCGATGTTCTCCGTGTCGAGTCCGTTCAGTTGCTCGGCGTATTTCAGAATGGCGTTCAGTTGGTCCATGTAAGTCGTCTTTTCCTGTTCGGTCAATTCGAGCCTGGCCAGCGCCGCCACATGCTCGACGTCCTTGATCGTAATGCTCATTGTCGCTACCCCGCCTCGCTTGCGCAATAGTGATGGGCCCGAGGGGCCCAAATGATGCTATCTATTATAGCCTACCTGTATTTTGAACTCAATCGCGCATTGAAGCAAAAAACCGGGTTCCCGCAGGAGCCCGGCCATGAATGGCATGATGGCGTCAAATCCACGCTTTCAAATTCACCTGCTTGATGAAGTCTTCCCGGCTCTGCACTTCTTTGCTCGTTTCCTGCGCTTCCGGCTCCTGCTCCCCGTTCATAATGAAACGGAACAACTGCTCGTTGCGCGTGGCCAATGCATAGTCGATCAGCGCTTCCCGTTCGATCCGCGCCGCTTCCTGCTCCAGCAGCCTCTCTTCGAGCTCGATGTCGGCGGCCGGCACGTAGAAATGTTTATTCAGCTTCGGCATGCGCACCACATAGTCAAATGCGTTGTCGGCATTGCGATCGTATGCGATGATAAAACCGTAATCGCCGATCGGCAAATTCTGTTCGAAGCTGTCGCCTGTAACGATAATCCGTTGTCCCAGTTTCAACATGGGGATCCCTCCTGATGCCTGTCATCGCGACCACGGCGCGAACCGCGGCTGCAATCGGGACGGCTTCCGGCGCTTGTCCCAGAAACTCTACGAACAAGCTCTATCAATCCGCCGATATTGCTATTATCGTACTAAAAAAATCGCGCGGTGTCTATTCGAAGCGCACCTGCGCCAAGTTTTCGCCGCAAGGCGTACGGCACGGGTGCTCAGACGGAGCCGTCGTCCCCCCGCTTCAGCAGGATGGAGCCGACGGCAAGCATCAGCGTTATCGCGACTACGGCGATGATCGCGGCGAAAGCGGGCCGGCCAGTCGCATGACCGGAGGCGATCCAGGAGGAAGCGTGGCGCTGCAGCTCCGCCGGACTCCAGGCCATGTAGCGGTGAAACAGGTTGCCCGCCAGGCTCAGCAAACCCGCGATGGCGATCGTGGCGAAAGCGATGCCGGCCGAACTGCGAATCCGCGTGCCCAGCAGGAACGGCCAAGTGAGCACGAAGACGAGCCACAACGCATACGCGGCAAAAGCGGTCAACGCGTCCGAAACGTCGACCGGGCCGAACAGCACCCCCGTGTAATACCAGGCGCCTCCGTAACCGCAAGCGAATGCTGCGAGAAGCAGCGTCTGCACGCCCGCCCACTTGGCGGTCATATACGTTGCATGCGGCACCGGCTTGACCAGGATGAGCGCCGCTACGCCGCTCTGCCTCTCCCCCGACACCGTCGCCATAAAAGCGAGCGCCAGCACCAACAGGCCGATCGTGCCGAATTGGGACAACGTTTTGACCATTACGTCTTCCGGGGACGGAATCGGCAGCTCGAACACCGCTCCTTCCGGCAGGCCGCCCATATTTTTGATGATCTCCGGCGTGTAGTAAGCCGTAATCGGCTGCATGACGCCGAGCGCGACAAAAACGAGCGGCACCCACAGCCACTTGGCATTGCGCCGCATCTCCAGCATTTCTTTCACGTATATCGCGATCCAGCGGCTCATGGCGCCACCGCCTTCAGGAACAGCTCCTCAAGCGTCGAATAACCGGCTTCGAATTTGCGCACGCCGATGCCGCGTTTCGCCAGGTCGGCGAGCAGCGCTTTGCTCCCTTGCGCCAGATCGCCGACTTCGATCTCGGCGCTCATGCCCGACGCTTCCGCCGCCGTCACGAGCGGCAGCTCGCGCTTCACCGCCTCCGCCCATCGTGCGAGCGGCTCGTCCGCATGCACAGTGACGACGGACCGCCGATAGCGCTCGCGCAATTCGTCCAGGCTGCCGCGCACGGCGATTTCTCCTTGACGCATAATCAGCACGTCATCGCATACGTCTTCGGCGTCGTGAAGCACATGCGTTGAAAACAGCATCGTCGTCTCCCCTTTCAACCGCCGCAGCATGTCCAGCACCTCGCGCCGGCCGAGCGGGTCGAGCGCGGACACCGGCTCGTCGAGCAGCAGCAGCTTCGGCCGGTGGATCATTGCCTGGGCGATGCCGAGACGCTGCTTCATCCCGCCCGAATAGCCGCCGATGCGGCGGGCGCCCGCCTGGGACAGCCCGACCTGCTCCAGCAGCTCCCGGGAACGGCCGCTTACGTCCCGCTTGTTCATCCCTGCCAGCTTGCCGACATAAGCGAGAAATTCCAGGCCGGTCATCCAGTTGTGAAACGCGGGCATTTGCGGCAAATAGCCGATGTACGGGCGAATGTCCGTCACCGGCTCGCCTGCGAAGCGAATCGTGCCGGCTGTCGGCACCAGCAGCCCGGCGAGCATGCGCAGCGTCGAGGTTTTGCCCGCACCGTTCGGCCCAAGCAACGACACGCAGCGCCCGTCGCCGATCGCAAACGTCAGACCGCGCACCGCTTCTACCGTCCCGTAGCGTTTGCTCAAGCCTTGCACCGCGAGCAGCGTCATCAGCCGTTCCTCCTGCCGAAGACGAAATAGGCGATCGGGCCGAACAGGCTGATGAACACGATCAGCAGCACCCACATCCATTTGGGGCCGTTGGTCCGCTCCTGGCGCAAGCAGCTGACGAGCGCAAACACCAGCAGCAGCAATTGCAAAACAATCAAGGGAGCAATGATCTCCCAATTAACGGACAACCCATTCGAATCGTTCATCGCACGTTCTCCTTTCGTAATGGACAACAGATGCAGACGGCCATACGGCCGGATACGGCTTCATTTTCGGCTGCGGCGAAAAGCTTTTCTCACGACGACCGCATACACCAGGAGCGGCATCGGAAACTGGATTAGTCCCCACAATCCCCAAAGCCACGGATAGCTTTCGCGCTTGCGCGCGTCAATGAACAGCCAGGCGCTTTGCGAAAGCAGCACGGCGGCGATCAGCAGCCAGAACCAGATCGGCATGTCCGTCACGTTCGGCTCACTGCGGTTCATTCCTTCACCCGCTTCCGGTACAGGCGGGCGACTAGCAGCGGCGCCAGCGTCACCGCCGCAGCCTGCAAAGCAAGCAGTGCCGCCGGCGTTGCGGCGTACAAGCCGAACATCGCGGCCAGCACGCAAACCGCCAGCAGCGCGAACAGCAGCAGATCGCGGAGAAACCTGCGTCTGAGCACGCGGTCGTGCTCCTCCAGCAGCGCAAGCGTGATCGCCGGATCGGGAGGCGTCGGGGCTTGCTCGCGATCCAGCCATTCGAGCGCCGCCTGCACGGCTTCGGTTACGTCGGCGTCGCGCGGTTCATGTGCCGGTTGGTTTCCGGCCGGCACCGTTTTGTCCCGGTCACGTTTCCCCATCGTTCGTCAGCTCCTTTCGCAAGCTTGAGATGCCATAGTGCACGCGCGATTTGACAGTACCGGCGGGCGTCCCGATCATCACGGCAATTTCCTCGTAGGAGTAGCCGTAGTAGTGCTTCAGCACGATCGGCAGCCGCGTGTCGTCCGGCAGCGCCGCCAGCGCGTCGAGCGCAACCGGCCAGTCGCCGCCGGCGTTTGCCGCTTGCCAGCGCATCCCGCGCTGCGCCTGCTGCTGCCGCCGTTCCTGCTCCTGCCATTTGGATTCCCGCCGCTTCTTCCTTCCCGCATCGATGTAGAGCCGGGTAGCAATCGTCATCAGCCACGAGGAAAACTTCGCCTGGTTCTGGTAGAGGCCGATCTTCTCCATCGCTTTCAGCATCGTATCTTGCGCCAAATCTTCGGCGGCATGCGGGTTCATCGTCAGCTTCAGCAAATATTTGTACAGAAAGGAGTAATGCCGGTGCAGCAAATGGGCCAGCGCCGCGCGATTTCCCCGTTTCGCCAAAGCAATCAGTTGCGTATCGTCCCGTTCCTCGTGCGGCCCTTGCATAGCGGTACCTCTTTTCCCGGCGAAGATGCCTATAGTACGCTTGGACGAGCCGATTCGTTCAATGGGCGGCAAAAAAATGTCGGTACATGCCGCTTTCCACTGCATCTTCGGAGCGCAGCCGGTTGGTACAGCGGAGAATGGCAATGCTGTTTATTTTAATGATATAATGTAGTCAGAATAATGTCATTCAGAAAGGATTGAGAGGAATGAATATTAAACCATCCACTACAATTCGCCAGGACTATAACGGGTTTTCGAAATATTGCCATGAACTTGACGAGCCAGTGGTGTTAACCCGGAACGGAGAAGCTGATTTGGTCGTTATGAGCCATGAAGCTTATCGACGGATGGAGGCTCGCATGAAGCTCCAAACTAAGCTGTTGGTTGCAGAAAAGCAGGTTGCCGAAGGAGCGGAGCTGCTTGATCACGACCAAGTAATCGCGAGGATGCGGAGGAAAATAAATGCCGCCAAAGAATAAAATCAGCTATTCCCCGGCGGCAGTAGACGATATGGACGAAATCTTTTCGTTCATATCCCAGGATAATGTTGTTGCTGCAGAAAGATTGTTGGAAAAGTTGGATCAACAAATCAAAAGCTTGGCAAACTTCCCGAATATGGGCTCCGTATTATCGGAAGAGAAATATACGCTGATACAACGAGGTTACCGATTTATTGTGGTGAACCCCTATCTGGTGTTTTATCAAATCGTTGATGACACGGTGATCATATATCGTATCTTGCACGGACGCAGAGATTACCTTCGAGAGTTGTTTGACTTTTGATTAGAGAATTATAGCACCCGCTCCACGTGCACTAAAGCAGTTCGCGACGAAGTTGATCCGCCGACTTCGGCGAAAGATAGCCGATCGGAAGGTCGAAAATCGTTTTGGCGCCTTTAACGCCGTCCCGGCTCATCCGGTAGCCGGCTCTCGCGCATGCGACAAGCACGCTTGAAGTAAACTCGGGATTGCTTCCGAGCGTCAGGCCGAATTCGACGATTTGTTTCGTTCCTTCCCCCGTCACCCCGCTGCGGATCACAAAGCCGCCGTGCGGCATGCCGCTGTGATTCGCGCGCAGCTCATCCTCCGTGATGAAAGTAACGGTCGTATCGTAGTCGGAGAAATAGTTGGGCATCGTAACGATAGCAGAAGTAATGTCGTCTTTGTTTGCGCCTTCTTCGGCAACAACGAAACATTGTCTCACATGCTTCTCGCGCGTATCAAGCTCCGGCGTTTCGCCGGAACGGATGCGGCCGATGGCCGCTTGCACGGGAATCGTATATTGAACGCCTGCCTTGACGCCCGGCACGCGGCGGATCGCGTCCGAATGACCCTGGCTGACGCCTTTGCCCCAGAACGTGTAGTTATGGCCTTCCGGAAGAATCGCTTCCGCCAGCAAGCGGTTCAGCGAGAACAGGCCGGGATCCCAACCGGTCGATATGATGCTGAGCTTGCCGCCTTCTTGCGCCGCGGCGTTGACCGCGTCATAAAAGGCCGGAATTTTCGCATGCGTATCGTAGCTGTCCACGGTATTGAACATACGAGCCATCCGCGGCGTTTGCTCCGGAAGATCCGTCGCCGAACCGCCGCATAGAATCATCACATCGATGATGCCTATGTACTGCTCTGCAGCGGAAATATGCTCGAAACGGACGCCGGGCGCGCCAATCATTTGCTCAGGCTGCCTGCGGGTGAAAATGGCCTCCAGTTCCATATCCGGGTTTTGCGCGATTGCTTTTTCTACCCCTTTGCCCAGGTTCCCATAGCCTACGATTCCAATCTTGATCGCTTTTTGCACGGTCAGAACCTCCAAGTTCGAATCATCGTTGCGATTTCATCGTTCTCATCAAGTATAAAGACTTGCGACGAAAAGTAAACCAAGCGTTGAAAGGCGCCTTTGCGGTACAACTGGCGAAGGAATGGGGAGCCGGGACGATCATCGGCACGGCAAGCGAAAGCGCGCCAAAAAGCTCCTGCCGGCACAAACCTGGCAGGAGCGAGGTTCTGCTTGCTCCTTGACGGCTTATCGCGCTACAATGCCGCGCCTTTGGCGAGCAGCAGCGAACCGACGAGGCCGGCTTTGTCGCCGAGTCCCGGCGGCACGATGTAGGAATCGATGCCGCCGGTGATTTCGTCGCGCTGCACATAACCTTTCAGCATGTCCAGCGTGATCTGCCGCACGAGCGGGAACATGTGGCGCTGGTGCATCACCCCGCCGCCGAGAATGATTTTTTTGGGCGACAAGATCAGCACAAGATTGACCACCGCCTGCGCCAAATAGTAGGCTTCCATCTCCCAGACGCGCGCGTCGTCCGCCAGCTCCGCGCCTTTGCGCCCCCAGCGCGCCTCGATTGCCGGTCCCGCCGCCATTCCTTCCAGACAGTCGGCATGGTACGGGCACTTGCCTTCGTAACGATCCTCCGGATGGCGCTTCACGAGGATGTGCCCCATCTCGGGATGAAGCAAGCCGTGCAGCAGCTTGCCTTCGGCGACCACACCCGCGCCGATGCCGGTGCCGATCGTCATGTAAACGCAGCTGTCGAGCCCGGCCGCCGCGCCGAACGTCGCTTCCCCAAGCGCCGCCGCGTTGACGTCCGTATCGAAGCCGACCGGCACGCCAAGCTCCCGCTGCATCGCCTGCAGCAGGTTAAAATTCGCCCACGCCAGCTTCGGCGTTGTCGTGATCGATCCATACGCCGGGCTGTTCCGGTTCAGCTCGACCGGGCCGAAGCTGCCGATGCCAAGCGCCTCGATCGCCTTCCCGCGGAAAAAACCGAGCATCGCCGCCACCGTTTCCTCCGGCGTTGTCGTCGGGAAGCTCGCCCGCTCCTCGATGCGCCCGGTTTCGTCGCCGATGCCGCATACCATTTTCGTGCCGCCTGCTTCTATCGCTCCAAGTCTCATGCAACTGTCTCTCCTGTCCGTAATCGTATCTCTACTATTGTAGACAGGGCGGCGAAGCTTGTCTACGCCTTTTACGCGGTGCGCAGCCGCGCTCACTGGTACGTTTTGCGATAGTCGCCGGGGGTGGTGCCGACGGTTTTTTTGAACGCGCGAATGAACGACATCTGGTGCAGGTAGCCAATGCGCTCGGAAATTTCCTGGATCTGCAGCGTCGTCTCGCGCAGCAGCCGTTTGGCATGCTCCATACGGATCTGGCACAAATAAACGACGAACTTCTCGCCGAATTCCTCCTTGAACAGCGTGCTCAGGCTGGACGCGTTCATATGGAATTGATCGCTGAGGCCGGCAAGGGACAAGTCGGGATCGCTGTAATGCTCCTCTATGTACGCCTTCACCTTCTGCACGACGGCCTGGTTGCCTTTGCTTTCGCGAATCGCTTCCATCTGCCGCGCGCAAGCGGCCAACTGGCTGGCGTAGAACGATTCCAGCTCATCCAGCGTTTCGAGCTCGTCGGCCCGCTGCTCCCACGGATCGCGGAACTGGCGGTTCCACAGCTCCTGGTATTCCGGCGGCAGCTCCATCATTTCGCGATAAAAATAGTAATTCATGTAGTTCAGAATGCCGCCGATCTCTTCCTTCGGCAGCAGCATCCGCTTCAGGCCGGCGAACAGCAGCCCGAGCTGCTCCAACCAGCCGTCGCTGCCGACGCGAAACGCCTGGGCGATCGTACGCACGTACTGCAAATAAATGTACAGGTCGTCGTGCGACAGCAGCTCAATTTCCCAATGGCCGATGACCCGGTTGCTGCCGAGCGCCGACTTGTAGTCGAGCGCCCGCGCGGCCGTTTCGCAAGAGGAACTGATTCCGGCGATATCGCGGACCGTCGTGCCGATGCCGAACGTGACCGTCAACTGCAGGTTGTTCTGGATCCAGGCGCGCACCTGGTCAGCCTGCTCCAGCAAACGACTGTCGGCATGAAGCGGCTGCTCCTCCTCCAAATAAAGCACATACAGCCGGTGATTCGTCAACCATTCCTGCCAAATGTGCAAGCCTGACGCTTTGGCCGTTTCGTCGACGACCTTGTTCAGAATGTATTTGAACAGCCCTTGATCCTTGCGGGAGTGCCGGCCGATAAAGTCGGCGTATTTGTCGATTTCGACGATGGCGGCGCTGGCGCAACCGAAGCCGCAAAGCCCGAGCTCGCCCAGCTCGGGGAGCAGCTCCGCCGCGTCGACGGCGCGGCTGCCTTCCGCCAGCTCGCGGAACAGGCGCAGTCTGCGGTATTCGCGGTTGGCCCGGCTTTGCTGCTCGTAGTCGCTCGTCATTTCCATCATGCTGCTTAACGCGCGATCGATGTAACCGAGCTCGTCGACCGACGGCTCGCGGATGACCGGCCCGGCGGACCGCTGCTGGTTGTACTTCTGGATGCGCGACAGCATCGTTTCGATCGGCCGGTAGTTGCGGCGCGTCACGAAGATAACCCAGCCGATGCCGGCGATCATGGCGGCGAAACCGACGATGAACCAGCCGTTCGTCACATACAGCAGCAGTTGGCCGGCCCCGAGCGGTTTTAAGCTTCCATAATATTTCCATCCCGTATAGTCCGACACGTGTTCGATATCGTACCCGCGCGGCTCCGCCTGGGCCGCCTCGTACAAAACGCTGCCGCTGCCGTCCTTGACGGCGATCCGGTTCACTTCCGACTTGCCGTTGCTTTCGAAAAACTCCCGCACGGCGCCGACCCGAACGTTGATCACGAGCATGGCCATGCTTTTTCCTGTCAGCGGGATGCCTTTCGCCATCGAAATCACCTGGTTTTCTTCGATCGCGTCCGCCAGCGTGCGAAATTTGCGCGGCGCGCTCCAGCCGGCCATCGCCTTCGGATCGCCGATGAACCGCTCGATAAAAGCGCGATCGGCAAACTGCTCGATCGGCAGCTTCGTTTTGTCGCTGACGATCGTGCCGTCGCCGGTGCGGTAAATATAAACGGAATCGATCAGGCTGCTCGTCGCCATCATGCTCTGCAGCAGCTGGGACAGCTCGATAATAAACGCGGGATCGCTGTCCATGCCGGCGAACGAAGTCAGCTTGGAGTTGCGCGCGATCGACTCGATCATCATCATTTCCGTGGCGCGGAGGTACAGGTCCATGCTGTTTTGCAGGTTCTGCACATAAACGCGGCTCGATTTCATCGCTTCCTTGCGGGACAAGTCGTTCAACTGCACGATGCCGATAAAAGCGAACAAACAGACGATAAGAACCAGCACCGGCAGGAACGACAGCAACGAACGATGAAACCAGTTTCTTCTCATGGCGAAATCTCCTTAAAGATTTTGCAATACTTTCCCGAATCCCATCCCGAGCAAAAACTTGCCTCGGAAGCATACGCTTAGCGGAAAAATGGACGAAAGCGGCGTTACCCTTATCATGACCGACGATCCGCCGGTAAAGCAAGAAGCAAGGCGAGGGAGAGCTCGCCTTGCGCAGACTTATTTTTTCAAATAGTTGTAGTAATCCTTCGTCAGGATGACGTCCTTCTTGTTGTCGGTGTACGCCTTCGCGTAGAAGTCGTCGACCTTCTTGCCGCCCGCCTTCTCCCACGCGTCCTTCGCGTCCTTCATCGCCTGGTCGACCGAATAGCCCGTTCCGCCTACGATCGCCTTCGTATAAATGTTCGTGATCGTGTTGACGGCGGTATTGTTGATGACGACCAGATCGTCGGTCAGGGTGACCGGCAGCACAACGGCCGGACTGGTCGGGCGATCCGCCGAAATGTACGCGTCGCGGCCTTGCTGGATCAGATCGAGATATGCCTTGTCGAGCGGTTTGGAAGCGTCAAGCGTGTTCGAGAACTCGACGCACTTGCCCATCAGCCCGGTTTGCGACAGCATCTGGAAGTCGCCGTTCCAGGAAAGCTCCTTTTTGTTCTTCTCCGCGTCGATCGGCTTCGGACAGCCGTCTGCGCCCATCTTGTAATGCACGCCCTCGAAGCCGTACGCCAGCGTCTTCTGCACCTCGTCGCTCATCATCCAGTCGACGTATTTCATGACGGCTTCGACGTTTTTGGCCGTGGCGTTGATCGCCGCCGTGAACTGCATGTAGCCGCCGCCCGCCGGCGAGAACTGGCCGAATTCCGACTTCGGCAACGGCAGAATCGCCACCTTCGCGTTCGGATCGTTCTTCATCAGCGTCTGGTATGCGCTGTAGCCGGCGCTGCCTTCCAGACCGCCCGTGCCCCAAATGCCGAGCTTGCCGTTGACGAAATCCTGCTGCGCCTTGGCGCCGTTCTTGTCGGCGAAAATATCCTTGTCGACCACGCCGGCGTCGTACAGTTGCTTTTTCAACGCGATATTCGCTTTAGGCTGCTCCCAGGTGCGCACGTATTGATCGTTCTGGAGGAAGTACGACGAGATCGACATCGGCTCCGTACTCGATTGCCCGAGCCCGAAGAAGTAATCGATATCGAAGAACGTCGAGCCGAACGTGTCCTTTTTGCCGTTGCCGTCCGGGTCCTGATCGGCGAACGCCTGGGCCACCTTCACGTACTCTTCGGTCGTCTTCGGCATCTGCAGATTCAACTTGTCTAGCCAGTCCTTGCGAATCATCAGGAAATGGTTCGTCGTAAACGGCGTCAGCCGGGCGATAAAAAACGTTTTGCCGTTGTACCGGGTCAGCTTCTGCAGGTTGGGATTGCCGTCAAGCACCTTCTTGTAGGTCGTCGAATATTTGGCAATGGCGTCGTCCAGCGGGATAATTTGCCCCTTGGCGGCCAAATCTTTCATGTACGGGTTCGAAAATTCGAGAATAAGGTCGGGCGCCTGATTGGAGGCGAACAGCACGTTCCATTTCTCCGACGAATTGTTCCGCGGCACCGAAATGAAATCGACCTGCACCGGAGCGTTTTCGTTGATCCACTTGGTCCAGCGATTGTCGGTAATCGTGCCTTCCCCTTCGGGCACGTTGTTGCGGTCGTAAATCGACACGCTGATTTTCGGTTTGGGGCCTTTCGTTGCGACTGGCGTCACGCTCGCCGCAGCGCTCGTCGAAGCGCCGGCGGAAGGGCTTGCCGCGCCCTTCTCCTCCTTGTTGCTGCAAGCCGACAGCAGCAGGCTGCCGGCAGCCATAACGAGCAGCGATGATGTGAGCGCTTGTTTCCCGAGCTTCTTGTTCATGTTCGGTACACTCCCCTGAATGTTAATTCTAGTGTAACAGGCGATAAGTCGGTCACGCTATTGCCAAAATCGCACCATCGAAACCAATCGAAATTGTGACAGTCGGGCTTGCCGCTTGGCGGCCTCACCACCTTTCCTTTTTGCCCAAAAAAACCATTTCCGCTTCGCTCCTTACCCTTTGACCGCGCCGATCATGACGCCTTTGACGAAATACTTTTGCAGGAACGGGTAAACGATCACCATCGGCAGCGTCATCATGATCACGCCCGCCGCCTTCAAGCCTTCCGGCGACAAGTTGGCCGCTTCTGCCGGCTGCTGGTTGGTCATTTCCTGCATCAGGCTCTGGTTCTGGATCATCTGCTGCACCATCACCGTCAGATTGACCTTCCTTGCGTCGTTCAAATAAATCAGCACGCTCATGAACGAATTCCAATGGGCAACGCCGTAAAACAGCGACAGCGCGGCAAGCACGGGAACCGACAGCGGCAGGACGATCTGGGCGATCAGGCGCCATTCCGAGCAGCCGTCGATGCGCGACGCTTCCTCCAGCTCCTCGGGCAGCCCTTCGAAGAAGCTGCGCAGCACCATCAGATTCCAGACGCTGATCAGGCCCGGCAGCCACAGCGCGCCGTACGTATTGACGAGCCCCAGGCTTCTGACCAGCAAATAGTTCGGGATCAGCCCGGCGCTGAACAGCATCGTAAAGATGATCGCGAACGAATAAAACCGGCGGCCGATAAAATAACGCTTCGACAGCGGATACGCCGCCAGCACGGTGAATACCATGTTCAGCGCGGTGCCGACCGTCGTGATGACGACGCTGTTGCGAAAATCTCTCAGAATCGGCGTGCCGTTGATCAGCGCCTTGTAGCTGACGAAATCGATGTTCACCGGCCAGAAGCTGACGATGCCGGACATGAGAGCGACGCGGTCGCTGAGCGATAGCGCGAAAATATGGATCAGCGGCAGGATGCAGCTGGCGCCGATCATGAGCAGCGCGGCGGCGTTGACGAAGTGGAAGGCGCGATTGTCTTTGGCGGTTCTCATGTTGGTGCGATACTCCTCCTCACCACAAGCCTTGGCCGAACCGGCGGGCAATGGCGTTCGCCGCGATGACGAATACCAGGCCGACGATCGATTCGAACAGCCCCATCGCCGAAGCGAGGCTGAACTGGGCTTGTTGAATGCCGATTTTGTACATAAAGGTGCTGATGACTTCGGAAATTTCCGCTACCGCGTTGTTCTGCAGCACGTACACCTGGTCGAAGCCTACTTCCATCAGGTGGCCGATTTTCAGAATAAGCATGATAACGATCGTCGGCAAAATGCCGGGAATCGTAATGCGCCGAATTTGCTGCCATTTGTTCGCGCCGTCGATGTTCGCCGCCTCGTACAGGCTCGGATCGATCGACGTCAGCGCGGCCAAATAAATGATCGCCGACCAGCCGGCTTCCTTCCAGACACCGGACGCGACGTAGATCGACACCCAGGAAGCGTCCTTGTACAGGAACGGATACGTGCTGCCGGTCGCCCATTCCATCACGTGGTTGATCGTGCCCGTGCTCTGGGAGAATACGGTGACGATGATGCCGCCGATGATGACCCAGTTCAGAAAATGCGGCAAATACACGAACGTCTGGATCGTACGCCGGAAAAAAGCCCGGCGCGCTTCGTTCAGCATAAGCGCCAGCAGAATCGGGATCGGGAAGCCGATTGCGATGCTGAGCCCGCTGAGCAGAAACGTGTTGCGGATGATGACGAGCATGGCGTGGTTGTCCGCGATCATCTTGAACATGTCCAGCCCGACCCAGGGGCTGCCCCAGATGCCTTTGATGAAGCTGTACTTCTTGAACGCGATCACCAGGCCAAGCATCGGCACGTACTTGAAAATCAGGAAGAAGGCGATGACCGGCAGGAACATGATGTAGAGCGGAATGTTTTGCCGCAGCAGCCGTTTCGAAATTCGGGCCGCCGGCGCCGCGGGTTGCGTTTTTCCCATCGGTGTCTCCTCTCGTTTGGCGGCTTGCTGCTTGCCGCTTGTTGCATGGGCTCATCGTAGGGCATGGCGGCGGCGCGGCGCAATATACACGATTTTGCCGGGTTAACAGGCTTGCCGCTGCCGGTTTCGCGCCGGGCGATAGACCGATTTTTGGGCGATATACATGGCGTGGTGGCCGAGTATGCGATTATCGCTGCGGCTGGGGCGACCAGAAGGAAGAGTGGCCGCGCAGCTTGGCGAGCGCTTCCATATAGAAGAAGTCGCCGTAAATCAGCGGCCGGTCGACATTCTGGCCCATCGGCAGGTTGCCCGTGCCGTGGAGCAAAATCGCTTCCTCGTCGTCACCCGCACGGTAGCGGTCGGTTAACGAGCGGAGGATGGCAGTGGCTTGCTCACGGTATTCGGCTTGTTTATCGCCGTGGACAGCGGCGGCCAGGTCGAGCAGTCCGCTGGCGGCGATGGCGGCGGCGCTTGAGTCTTTGGGCGCTTGTTCTTGCGCGGCCGCGGGCAGGCGAAAATCCCAATAGGGGATGCGATCCTCCGGCAAGTTGGCGAGGAAAAAAGCTGCCGCCCGTTCGGAGGCGTCGCGGAATTCGGCGCGGCCTGTGTGCGCGTGGCTGAGCGCCGCGCCGTAGATCGCCCAGGCCGCGCCGCGCGCCCAGGCCGAACCGTCGGCGTAGCCTTGCCCGCCGAGCGTGCCGAGCCGTTCGCCCGTCTCCGGGTCGAAGCGGACGATATGGTGCGCCGAGCCGTCCGGGCGGATGAAGTGGCGGACCGCCGTTTCGGCGTGGGCAGTCGCGATATGGCGGAAGCGCGGATCGTCCGCGTGTTTGGCCGCCCAATGCAGCAGCGGCAAATTCATCAAACAGTCAATGATCGCCCAGCCGGTCCGTTCCGGATGGTTCCAGGCGCGGATGAACCGGCCGTTGATGTTGAAGCGGCCCGCCAGGTGGCTGGCGGCCGTCATCGCCCGGCGCGCGGACGCGGCGCTGCCGGTGATTTGCCAATTGGCAAGCGATGTCAGCGTCCACATGAAGCCCATGTCGTGGTCGAGCCGGCCGACATCGGCCAGCACCTCGTCCATCCGCTCCTCGCACGCTTCCGCCAGCTGCTTCAGCCGCGGCTCACCTCCGTCGCGGTAAAGCAGCCACAACAGGCCCGGCCAGAATCCGGCCGTCCAGTAGGAGGGCGCCGTTACCTGGTAGCGGCCGTCGTGCGAGCCGTGCGGGAATTCCGCTCCGATGCGCCGGCTCGTGCGGGCGGCAATTTTGCGGGCCGCCGCGTCCCAGGCGTCCTGGATCCATGCTTCCGTATGCATAAGTTCATACACTCCCGTCAATTGTTGTGGTGAAGCGCCGCTTTTGGCGTTGGCGCCCCACTACCATAGGGCATCGCTTGCGTGCGAGCAATAGACATCATTTTGCGCGATATACAGGTTCGCTTTCGCGGCTATTTACGGGGTTGGGCCAGAGCTAGGCGTGGCGCCCCAGGACGAAATAGGCCATGAAAAATGGCTTATTGGCCCCGTTTCGAGCACCTCGTCGAAAATAGCCAATGAAATCGCCGGCTATTTGAGCCAAATGGCCCCAAGCAGGCAGATTTTTCGCGAATAGCCAGCGAAAACACTGGCTATTTTGCGACGGCTGCCCCTTTTGGGCGAAATAGGCGATAAAAGGTGGCTTATTTTGAACCAGTAGCTGCTCTCGCATCAATCCCGCGCACCGCACCAGTAGCTACTCTCCCACCAGCCCCGCGCACCGCACCAGTAGCTACTCTCGCATCAGTCCCGCGTACCGCACCAGTAGCTTCTCTCCCACCAGTCCCGCGCCCCGCATCAGTAGCTACTCTCGCACCTGTCCCGCACACCGCACCAGCAGCTACTCTCCCACCAATCCCGCACACCGCACCAGTAGCTTCTCTCCCACCACCCCCGCACACCGCACCAGTAGCTTCTCTCCCACCAGTCCCGCACACCGCACCAGTAGCTTCTCTCCCACCAGTCCCGCACACCGCACCAGCAGCTACTCTCCCACCAGTCCCGCGCCCCGCACCAGTAGCTTCTCTCCCACCTGTCCCGCACACCGCACCAGTAGTTTCTCTCCCACCAGTCCCGCACACCGCACCAGCAGCTACTCTCCCACCAATCCCGCACACCGCACCAGTAGCTACTCTCACTAGCCCCACGCCCCGCGCCGGCATGTTATACTTTTAGCGAAACAGAAAAACGGACAATCTTGACAAGGAGAGGTGATCGTTATGTTTCTTTCGGCCCGTGAGCCGCTGGCGCTCGCCGTTGTTGCGGCCATCCGCGCCGGCGATGTTACGGCGTTGCGGCAGCTTCTCGCCCAACATCCGGTACTGGCCGAGGCGCGAATCGTCGACGATGCGACGGGTGCCGGAGGCGTGTCCCGCACGCTGCTGCATATGGCCGCCGACTGGCCCGGCCACTACCCGCACGTCGCGGTGACAATAGCCGCGCTGGTTGCAGCCGGCGCCGATGCGAACGCGCGCTTTGCTGGCGGAGCGCATACGGAGACACCGCTTCATTGGGCCGCCAGCAACGGCGATGTTGCGGCGCTCGACGCGCTGCTCGCTGCCGGCGCCGATCCCGAGGCGGACGGCGCGGTCATCGCCGGCGGGACGCCGCTGGACGACGCGGTGGCGTTCGGGCAATGGCAAGCGGCACAGCGTCTGGTGGAGCGTGGCGCAACGTTTGCGCTTTGGCACGCGGCTGCGCTTGGGCAATTGGCCGATGTGGAGGCGCATTTTCGCGGAAAAACGCTTTCGCGGCGATTTCCGTGGGGCGTTCGCCACGGCGCAGCGCCGGATGAAACGACCGTCGCTTTCTGGTGCGCTTGCCACGGCGGGCAGCGGGAATGCGCCGTTTATTTGCTCGAGCGGGGAGCGGAATTGAACTGGATTTCCACTTGGGACGGCTTGACTCCGCTGGACGCGGCGCAACGCAGCGAGGCCCGCGAGCTTGCGACGTGGCTCCGCCTCCAAGGAGCCTTGTCGGCCAAAGGTCGGCGAGGCTAAGCGGCGAATGGCGGGGCGGGCCGTTCGCTGCTCCCGGGAGAGAAGCTGTTCGCAAAAAGCAGGCAATGACAGGATCGACCAAAACGGCCGTGATACGATAAGAGTCGGGAAAGGTGATGCGATTTGGAAGCGCTCATGCGGATGAAAGAGGCGCTGGATTGGCTGGAGCGGCGCATGGAGGAAAGGCTCGATATTGAGGAAATGGCCCGGACGGCAACCATGTCGCCGTTTCATTTCCAGCGCATGTTCCACATGCTGACCGGCGTCACGATCGCCGAATACGTACGCAGGCGCAAGCTGACGCTGGCGGCGCAGGAACTGGCCGCCACGTCAGGCAAAGTGCTGGACGTTGCGCTCAAATACGGCTATGATACGCCGGAATCGTTCGCCAAAGCGTTCCGCCGCCTGCACGGCATCTCGCCGTCCGAAGCGCGGCAGCCGGGCGTCAGCCTGAAAGCTTATCCGCGCATCTCCTTCCACCTATCGTTGAAGGGAGACAAAGAAATGGATTATCGCATGGAGGATAAGGCGGCGTTCCCCGTCATCGGCCGGTCGCGTCGTATGACTTGCGAGGGAGGGAGCAACTTGCGGGATATTCCCGCCTTCTGGGGCGAATGCGAGCAGGACGGTACGCTGGCGGCATTGGGAGCGGCCAGCCGCACCGGCACTTTGTTGGGCGTTTGTCTGGATATGCAGCCGGGGCAAGGGGATTTTACGTACCTGATCGGCTGCGAAAGCGAAGCCTCCGCCGCACCGGCAGGTTGCGAGACGCGAACGATTGCCGCCTATACGTGGGCGATCTTTGCCGCTGTGGGAACGCTTCCCGAATCGATCCAGTCGACGATCGGCCGCATTTACCAGGAGTGGTTTTCGGCTACCGGCTACGAGCATGCCGGCGGCCCGGAGCTGGAGGTATATCCGCCGGGCGATACCACGGCGACTGATTACCGCTGCGAGGTGTGGGTCCCGGTTGTGAAGAAGTAGCGCCGCCCGCGTCGGGAACCGGTGCAAGCGAAGCAAAGCACAAGGCGGAACAACGGTTAACGGTTGTTCCGCCTTGTCGCGATGCGGAGCGGCGCTATTCCGCGACGCGAATCAGCCCTTCGCGCGAGTTGGTCAGCTTCTCGAAGCCGTCCGCGGTGATCAGGTAGCTGTTTTCGATGCCAACGACTCCGCGTCCGGGGAACGTAAATTTCGGTTCGACCGCCACGACCATGCCGGGTTCGAGCGGGTAGCGGAAGCCGCGCGCCAGCACCGGCAGCTCGTCGATTTCGAGGCCGATGCCATGGCCGAGAAATTTGACCTGGTCGCGGCCGAAGCCCATAAAATGCTGCGACAACCCCGCTTCCTTCGCCAGCTCAAGCGCCCGCGCGTACATATCCTCGCATATGGTGCCCGGCTTCAAAGCGCGTTCGGCGTCGCGGATGATCGCTTCGGAAACTTCGTACGCGCGCGCCAAATCGTCTGGCAACTCGCCGATGACGAGCGTGCGCGTCTGGTCAATCACGTACCCGTCGATGCAGCAGCCGATATCGAGCAGAACCGGCTCGCCGCGCCCGATCGGCCTGCGGCCCGCACTTTGCGGCACCGCAGGGCCAAGCCCTTCCCCGCCGGCCGGACCGTCAAAATACGTCGGCTTGGCCGCCGCAGCGCCAGCCGCCACGACGCCGGTGATCGTCTCCTGGTTGTAACCGCGCATGCGCATCGTACCGCCGTGCCCGTTCAGCCGCAGCGTCAGCTCGACCATGGCCAGCAGCTCGAATTCGGCCATGCCGGGACGCACATGGGCGGCCGCCTTCTCCAGCGCGAGGTCGGCAACGCGAGCGGCGGCACGGATGTGCGCCAGCTCGTCCGGCGACTTGATCATGCGCGTTTCGCGAACCGGCAGCGAGCCGTCCGTCCATTTGACGCCGGCGATGCCGTCTTGCAGCCGCTGAAACAGCTGCACCGGCAGCACGTCGTACGGCGTGGCGAACAGCGGCTCGCGTCCGTCCGCGAACAACGCCGGATACGCTTCACGCAGCCTGTCGCCGAGCGTGCGCAGCGAGCCGAGCTCTTCCACGAGCACGGACGCTTCTTCCTGTGCGCGGACGACGCTGCGGCGAACGTAAAACACAGGCTCCCCATCGATCGGGATCACAAGAAATCCGGTTTGCATCGTCCCGGAAAAATAGTACAAGTCGACATTTTGCGTCACCACGACAACGTCGATCGATTGCGCCGCCATTTTGTCCCGCAGCCGTTCGATGCGCGCCGCATGATTGCTTCCCGCCATAACCATCCTTCGGTTGTCCTCCTCGCCTTGAACGCAAGCCGTCCGAATGACGGCGATTCTTTCCTTCATCATACAAGAAGGAGGGGGCCGTTTCAAAAGGTTTGTCAGCGCACCAGTTCCGCCGCGCCTTTGACATTCCAGACGATTGGAGGCAGCAAAGAAAACAGCCGCGGATATTCCACGCGGGCGACAAGCGCAACGCCGGGCTGCCGCAGCTGCGCGGTGAAGCCGTAAGCGCCGTTCGAATAGGTATACGGAAACGTCGTCGTTTCATTCACGACATCGAAGGCGAGCACGTCGACGCGCGTGCGCAGGAAGCTTCCGGGCAGCGGCGCATTGCTTTCGTCGAGCTGCAGGTTCGCGCGCAAATACGTCAGCGCCGCCGCTTCCGCAGCAGCCGGGTCGATGGCGACGATGCCGGCGCTCAGCTTCGCGGCGTCGACTTGCTGCGCCCCGGCATGCGCCGCGTAATTGACGGCGCGTTTGGCGCGGAACAGCGCCTGCATAGCCATCTCCCGCTCCGCCTGCAGCGCAAAAACGAGCGTAAATACCGCCAACACCAGCATGTAAACAACCAGCTTGTACAACGCAAACCCCTTCCTGCGTCAACCTATGGCAGGTTTCCGTCCAATGCGCTCACTTGTCGCGTTACCCTGACGCAACCTACCGCATCCATCTTCGGCTCCAACTTTACACAATAACCTGCTGAACCAGCACCAACCAGCTTCATGAAACGAGCCTCCAGTATAGCAGCTTTAACTACTTCGAAATTCGGCTAATTTGCTCCGGCCTGGGCAACGGCGGCGATTTAAGCCGGGTTTTCCGGCTTATTTGCCCCAGCCCAGGCAACAGCGGCGATATAAGCCGGATTTTCTGGCTTATTTGCTCCGGTCCAGGCAGCCGGCGGCGATTTAAGCCGGGTTTTCCGGCTTATTTGCTCCGGCCCAGGTAGCAATAGCGATTTAAAGCGGATTTTCCGGCTTAAATGTACGGTAAGATCAACATATTGGAGAAAAATCAACGAGGCCACCCCACTGACACGCCCCGCGCTACTGCGGCACGTATTCGCTCATTTTCATCCCGATCGCCTGCATCCGGCCTCCTGCGGGCGGCGGCGCAATGCCGACGAGCCGGTCGATTTCGAACAGCCTGTCGTACGGATACGTCGCCACCAGCCTGATCCCCGTGCCGCGCAGGACGGGAGCGGCCGGATTCGTGCCGGAAACGCCGCTCGTCGTCGTCACGGCAAATGCGACGCCCGCGCCGTCGAAGCCGCGATCCGCCAGACGCTGCCGCGCTTCGGCCAACATCGCCGCATCGATATAGCCTTTGGCTCCGCTCGCCCCCGTCTCCAGCAAATAGTCGACTTCCTGCTGCAAAATCGCCTGCCGCATTATGACCACGTGCTTGTAAATCGGCGAAAACATCAGCCAGCACAACAGCGCCGCAAACAGCACGAACAGCACGATTTGCTTCATGCCTTAGCCGCTCCTCCTCCCCGCCGTTTATGCTTATGGATCGATTTGCTGCAGGTTTGCGCCGATCCGCGGTCCGCTTTCCCTGGCAGCGGGCCAAACGCCTGCCGGCGAAACGAGCGTTGCCGCCAGCAGCAGCACGGCGACGAGCAACAATAACACGGATACCGTCAACTGCCTCATGCGATGCACCTCCCGATTCGTTACGGCGCAAGCAGCGTACCGATTTCCGTATTGATTGCCGTGCCTTTGGCTTCGATCATCGCCTTGGAACCGGTCGACGGCGCGGCGATAATCGTCGTAAACATCACCACAACGACAATTAGTAACATGACTGTCATTAAAATATTGCGCATCAGGCTCACCTCCTTTTCCGCCGATTGGCATCCGTGCATCAATTCAACGAATGAAACAGCTTCTGCCCTTCTTCCACCCATGGGTAGATGAACAAACGAAACGTGTTCGTAATCGGCAGCCCGGCGACGACAAACAGCAGGTAGGACGTCGTCTCCTTGCGGCTTTCTTTCAGCAAGTCGAGCTTGCCCTTGTAGTCGTGGATACGCTGCCGCAGCAGCTCATAATAAGCGTCCGCCTCGTTGCGACGCAGCGCGTCGAGCGTTTCGCCGAAGCTTATCGCTTCGTCCGTGCCGAGCCGGCGCTTGAAGGCGGCGATCGCCTCACCCGGGTCGTGATACCACTCGTTCAGCATCAGCGCCAGCTCGGCGCGGATCGTACGCGCGCGCGGCATGCAGCGCATCAGCTTGGCGTGCAGGTTCAGGCGCGAGCCGTGGTAGTACAGCAGTTGGTGGCTGAGTACGTAAATTTCCTGGACGATGCGGCGGCTGCGCTGCTTGCGGGCCGTTTCGAGCAGCACGCGGTCGGCCAGCAGCAGCAACAGGGCGATGGCCACCGCCAGCCAGCCGTAGATGCGCAGCGCAAACCATTGCGGCGGGAAGCTGCCGCCGAGCGCGTACAACAAGGCGGCGGCGGACAGCACCGCCACAATCGCCGCCCGTTTGGCGATCAGGTAACGAAGCGGATGAACGGCCACACCCGCTCCCGCCAGCAACTGCTCCCTTGCCGCAAGCCGTTCGCCCCGCCAGTCGCCCGCCAGCAACCCGCCGAACCACGCCGGAGGCGCCTTTAACCACCCTCCGCCCCCTTTGCCCGGCCAACCCCGCAACCTTCTGCGGCGGTAAGGCAACAACTGCAGCGCGCCGTAAAAAGCGGCAAAACCAAGCGCGAACAATGTCAGCCGCACGATACTATCGAGCGCTTGTCCCATCGGCCTCATCCTTTCTTCCAGCCTTATCACGCGCTTGTAGGGATTGCTCACATTCTCCGCATGGACAAATACAGTCCCATCAGGAACGAGCCGAATATCAGCAGCAGCGCGTCCAGAATCATGCCCCGCCCTTTGGCGTCCAGCACGTAGTACAAGTAGGCGTTATGCGGGTTGATTTTAAAATTGACGAACAGAAACAAGGCCAGAAAAAAGATCGGCGAAAAGCTGGCAATCCGGATTTCGAGCAGCTTGTTCCGCTCCGTCTGGTCCGCGAGCTGCGCCTTGCGCATGTCCGCGATCAACTCGCGCAAATTGTCCGCTACGTCGTTGCCTTCCTGCAGCGCAATGCGCAAAATGCCGGCCAAATAGTCGGCCCATTGGTGACCGAGCGTAAACGTGAACACCCGCAAACATTCCTCGACCTCCCGGTCGGCCGCCAAATTGCGCTGCAGCTGGGCAAACACGGGCTGGAGCGGATACGCGACACGCCGCTCGGCAAGTACGGCGCTCAAGACGTTGCGGACGTTTTTGTGCGGGGACATCACGTACGCCTGGTACAACACCTCCACCACCGGCAAAAACTCCAACCGGGTGCGCAGCTGCAAGCCGACAAGCTTCAGCCGCAGCCACAGGTAGGGCAAACAAGCGACGATCCCGCTCAGCACGACCACCCCTTTGACACTGGCAAAAAACAACGCGCCGCCCGCAAAGCCGCCGAAAAACAGCAGCAGGCTGATCGTCATAAAAACAGGGAGCGTCAGCCGGTTGCGCGATGCCTCGAGCAACACGGTCAAGTGGCGCTGCAGCGGCAGGCTGCGGCCGACCAAGGCGGCAAGCCGGTGCCCGAGCCGTCGTCGCTGCACATGCAGCAGGCGAAGGCGGGCGGCCCGGCGGCCCAGCGCAAGCATAAGCAGGCCGCGCAGCCAAATGTAGCAAAGCGCCAGCAGCAGCAAGGAGGCAGCGAGGCCGGCCAGCGCAAACAGCAACGAATCGCCGGACAGCAGCAGCTTCGGCATCGGCTTAACGCCCCCGATCGGCGCCGTCCGCCCCGATCGCGCCAACCAGCTTCCCGTCCGCCTGCAGCTTGCGCAGCCCTTCCGGATCGTACCTGCGCAGCCGTCGCAACGCGGCATCCGTCAGCCTGCCCGGGTACGTCCATCCGGGTCCGTCGTAATCGTAAACGGCAATATCCCTCACCTTCACTTCCTCCTCTTCGAATACGAATTCGCCAATGCGCACAATCACCCGGCGGCCGTCCACGATCGCCATTTCGATGCCGATCTGGGCGACATAGGTCGCGATCCGCTTGACCAGCCGCGCCGGGTTCATCGCCCGGCCGTCCAACATGCACATGTCCGCTATCGCTTCCGGCACGTCTTCGAGCTCATTGACATGCACGGTCGTCATGCTCCCCTCATGCCCGCGGGTGCAGGCGCGCACATAAACGCTGGCGTCGGCGTCGCGAATTTCGGCGTGGCAGATGCGTTTCGGCGATTGCCGCAGCGCCAGCTTGAACGCCATCTTCCCGTCATGCTGCGGATCGTCTTCGACCGCTTCATACTCGACGACGTTCTTCTCGGGGAAGTCCCGCTTCAGCATCAGCTCGAAACGCGATTCGATCGTGACGATACGTTCGCCGGCCGGCATTTCCGCGATCATCGCTTTGAGCAGGTTCGTTTTGCCGGCGTTCGTCGGGCCGATCACGACAAGATTAAAATAGCTGCGCACGAAACAGACCAACATGTCCCGCATCGCCCGGCTCATCGTGCCAAGCTCCGGCGCGCATAACGCATCCAGCGAATAATGCTTCATCGTGTAAAAACGAATCGTCAGCGTCGGCTCCGACGTAAAACCGAAGCCGGTCATCGTCACCCGCGAGCCGTCGAGCAGCGCCACTTCCGCCCAGCGCTTGCGCGGATTGAACGTGTCGTTGTTGAACAGGACAAGATTGATCTGGATGCGCATCAAGTCGCCGGCCTCGCGCATCCGGTAAACCGAAGGCCGGGCAACGCCGCCCCGCACCTCGAAAATATCCGACCCGACAACCTGAATTTCTTCCAATCCTTCGCGGTTTTTCAGGATCAACTCGAGCACGTTCAAACCGACCACTTCCGCAAAAATAGCTTCCGCCATCGTACCGTACAACCGGCCGACCGGCAGTTCGTTCGTTATGCGCCGCCTGGCAAGCAAATCCTCGATGACGGCCATAATGACGCCGCGCGCTTCCTCATAACCGAGCACGGCGCGGTTCAGCGCGTCGTTGTACTGCTGGCGCTCTTCCTCCGTTGTGCCGCGCGGCGACGACAGCTCGCGCCGGATGTCATCCACCAGGCGGTCGAACGCTTCCTCCTGCGCCGGGCCAACCGTTTCGTATCGGAACGGCTTGTCCTGCACCGCAGCAGCCGGGTTGCCTGCCCCCGCGCCGCTCCGCTCCCCGCGCTGCAGCCGGCCGATATAAGAAAGGACCGAAAAGCGCTGCTCCTCCACTGGCGCGTCCCCCCTCTCAGCTGCTCGCCCCCGCGCCGATCAGCCGCCGGAGCCAAAGCTGTGCCCGCGGCGCCTCGCGCTTCGTCAGTCCGCACCGCTCCATCAGCCGGTCCACCGCCGGCTGCAGTTGGGCGCGGAACGGATGCCTGGCGTCATAAAGCGCCATCGCGCTGCCGTGATTGAGCAGCCGCACCGCCTCCGGACAGCGCGAGATGCCGGCGACGACGCGCATGCCGCACTCTTTGCCGATATCGCCCGGCTTGAAGCCCCCCGCATACGCAGGCGGCTCCAGTTGATTGACGATCAGCTCGAAGGAACCGAGCGGCAGCCCCAGCATCGAAACGATCGGCTTCAGGCCGCGATCGATATCTTCCTGAAAGTGGGTGATCTCCCCCGAGGTGACGAGCATCCGCGCATCCGCCGCTCTCATCGAGCAAACGGTCGCCGCATTGTCCCAGTAGGCACTGACATCGACAACGCATAAATCAAGGCAACATCTTGCCACCTCCAACAAATGTTCGATATCCTCCGGGCGGTAAAACTCCGCCTGCTCTCGCAACATACTGCCGAACAACACGTGAAGCCCGTTCGTTTCCTTCGGCCGCGTGCAGTATTGCAGCAGCTGCCGGCTGCCCAGGCTTTGCGATTTGAGCGCCGCGCGCAGCTGGTCCAGCGTTGCGAACGGCTCGTCCGCGCCGAGATAGCGGTGCAGCTTCGAGCTTTTCAAATTCAGGCAGATGTAGCCGACTTGTTTGCCCGTCGCCTTCGCCAGCAGCACCGCCGTGCCGAAGGCGATCAGCGTCGTCCCGACATTCGGCGTCGACCCGGCAAACACCAGCAGCTTTCCGAACCCGGTCTCGTGGTTTGTTTCCATTATCCAACCTCCTTCATCATCATTCCCGGCGCAGCGGCAGCCGCCTTCTATCCGGGACTTGCCGCGGTTGCCGATCCAAGCGCAATGACCAGCTTCAATTGTTTCCCCCGGCACGCTTCGTCGATCGCCAGCCATTCTCGTTCGGTCAAGATCAGGCTGAGCTGATCGATGACGCCGTTCGATTCCCGCCGCGATGCGTACAGCTTCTCCTGGTCGCCGTCCGCCTTGGCATACAGGCTCGGGTTCTTCGGGTCGTCGACTTCCATATTGGCTGACGAACGAACCGAAGCGACGACCACTTCGCTGTCGAGCAGCCGCGACGACGCCTCCTTGCCGGAGACGTACACCCGAACGAAGTCGCCGGCGCGGATGGAGCCCGGCATGGACAGCACATACTCCTTCGGGATCGAAAACGTCGCCTCGTCCGCCCCCGGCATCAGCCGCAGCCGGTCCAGCTTCCAGCCGAGCAGCGGCTCGTTTTCCCCGAGCGGCACAAGCGTCTGTTGCCCGACCGCATCCTGCAGACGGGTGAGCATCTGCGTCCGATAAGCGCTGCCGACGATCGGCGCCAGCTTGACCATATCGGCGGTAACAAGCGTGCCCGGCTTGACGAATTGCTTCGGCACGACGACAAGCCGCGTCTTCTCCAGCTCGATCTGCCGCAATTGCAGCGCGTACACGCCGTAAACGAGCAAACCGGACAGCAGCGCCGCCGTCAGGCTGATCCAAACGTTCCTCCTGCGGTTCAACCGTTCCTTCACCCCCTTCGCCTTCCAAAACGCAAAAAAGAACGCAGCCCACGGACGGATATCGTCCGATCAGCTTGCGTTCTTCGCAAACAAAGTCAATTCATTTTTGAGATTAGGGCAATATTACCAAATGAAGAACGATTCGTCAAGCGCCGGTTTTGCATTTTGTCGATTGCCGCCAAGCGGGCGGACGTTGTGTTGAGAAAACCTCAATCGAAGTCTTTCGAAGATGAGCGACCGCGTTCAGAGGTAGGTTTTATCGCCAATTAGAATTTAAGTTTTCCACTGCGTCCGGAAACTTATCAATTCTAATGTGGTAAACTATCGAAAGAAGATAACCCAGTGACGCCGGATGAGGTGAAACCGATGACGGAGCAGCAGCAACAACCAGCCGACGACTTGCCCGAAACGATAAGCCCCGCGCCGGGCATATTGATCGCCGACCATTTTCGCGAATCGTTCGGTTATGCGGTCAAACGGTCGGGCGGCACCAAAGATTGGATCATCACGTTTACGTTGAGCGGGTCCGGCTCTTACCGGATCGGCGATTATCGCCTCGTCTGCGTGCCGGGCGACATCGTCATCCTCAAGCCGGGGACGCCGCACCGTTACGCCGCCGAACCGGCCGGTTGGCGGTTCGTCTGGTCGCACTTCCTGCCCGAGCCCCGGTGGGCCGGTCTGCTGCAGCTGCCCGAACCGCATCCCGGGCTGATTCATCTGAGCATCGAAAGCGCGGCCGTGCGCAGTCGGCTCGAGCGGACGTTCGATCGGCTCATCCACGAGACGAAAGACGAGATGCCGCTCAAAGACCAGCTCGCCATCAACGCCATGGAGGAAATCGTGCTGCTGGTCGCCGGCGAGCATCGCCGCGACGGCTCCCAGGCGCTCGACCCGCGCGTCGAAGAGGTGCTGCGGCTGCTGACCGAACGGCTGAGCGAGCCGCATACGGTCGAAGAGTTGGCGCGCCATGTGGCGCTGTCGCCGTCGCGGCTTGCCCACCTGTTCAAAGCGCAGGTAGGCGACGCCGTGCTCGAAACGCTGCTCAAAACGAGGCTGCGCCACGCTGCGCGCCTGCTCGAGCATACCTCCCGGCTAGTGAGCGAAATTGCCGCCGACGTCGGGTTCGGCAGCCCGTACTATTTTACAAAACAGTTCACGTCTTTCTTCGGCTGCAGCCCTACGGTTTATCGCGAACGCAAACAGTAGCGCCAAACGAAAAACCGCCCCGCCCCCGTTGCCGGGGATGCGGAGCGGCGCTTCGCGGCATCAGATTCTGTGGCCGCGCAGAATGATGATGAGCAGAATGAACAGCACAAGAATGATGCCGGCCGACGAGCCGGGGCGATGCACAGGCGCGCAGCAAGCTGCGTGATGATGCATCATCGGTTTGGGGGCAATGTACACACTGTTCTTTTCCAATTCAAACACGCTGATGTTCGTTGTCGGGTACTGCATCGGCATCGGAGCAGCGGGCAATGGCTGAGCCGGGGCTACCGGGGCCGGCATCGGCATAGGCATAGGCATTGCGGCCGACGGCGAAACTACCGTTTTCGGATATCCATACTCCACTTCGGGCACCTCCCATAGTCGTTGAATACACCAACAGTCTATGGGTTTTGGTCCACGGGCAACACGGTATTCACCCATGTGCGGCAAAATTGGACGTTTGCCCTGCTCACGCCGCCGTCACCATTCGCCAAACGGTGTGCGCTTGGCCATTGCCCGCGGGCCGTTGTCCTCCCTAAAGGAATGGATTGTTTTCGCGCTCGTAACCGACTGTCGTCTTCGGTCCGTGCCCGGGAAACACGGTCACGTTGTCGCCCAGCGGGAACAGCTTGCCGTGAATCGAATCGAGCAGGTCATTGCCGCATCCGCCGGGAAGGTCGGTGCGTCCGACCGACAGCCGGAACAACACGTCGCCGCCGAACAGCTTGTCGCCAAGCAGGAACGACACGCTTCCCGGGGAGTGGCCGGGCGTATGCAGCACGCGGAACGTTTCTCCCAGCAATGACAGCGTCAAACCGTCGTCCAAATCGTACTCCGCCGGATCGGTCGCCACGGACACCCCGAATTCGGGCCAGCGTGCGGAGCCGTTCTTTTTCGGATCGGACAGCCACTCCGCTTCGAGCGGATGCAAATAGACGGGACACTTGGCCAGCTTGCGGATCTCGTCCACGCCGGCAATATGGTCAAAGTGCGCATGCGTCAGCAAAATCGCTTCGATCGTAAGCCCGGGCAACCGGCGCAGCAGCGGCTGCGGGTTCATGCCCGGATCGATAATGACCGCGTGATTCGTTTCCGTATTCGTCAGCAAATAAGCGTTTGTCTGCAGCGGTCCGAGCGCAAACGCATCGATTTTCAGCATGTTCGAATGGCCCTCCAATTAGAACGAGGAGATCAAATCGCGCAATTCCTTCGCGATGACCGCATGGTAGCCGGTGCCTTCGCCGTACTGGCGTCCCATTTCCTGACGCGCGACCTGGATTTTGTCGTTGTAGTCGGGCGCTTCGCGGTCCGGATTCTCCTGCTTGAACTTAGTCATAACCACTTGCACATGCTTAGGACGCGGCCCCCAATGCCCCAGTACGAAGCCGCTTGTATCGGTGAAGATGACGATCGGAATGGCCCGGCCGCCCATCGTCAGAAACTGGTCGATGACATCGTAGTTCTGCTCGATAATCAGCACTTCCACCGGCATGCCGCTGTTCTCCAGCGCGCGGAAGACGACCGGCACGTTGCGCACGACGTCGCCGCACCATTCGGCAGCCACGATCAGGCAGCGCAGATCGTCGCGATTGCGAAGCGAAGCGAAATAAGCGCGGTCTTCCTCGTTCTCCCAGGCAAATTGATCGTACCACTCCTGAAATTTCTCCTTGTTGCGCTCCATGCCGTCCATGAACTGCTGCGGCGTCAAACCTTTGCCGATGACGTGCTGCAAATTTTTGGCCATGAGAAAATATCCTCCCTTATCCACTCGGATATCTAACGAAAGCGACGACTGCTTTTATTGTAGCAAACTGGCCCCGATTCGCCAAACGAACAAGCCTTTTCCCCTCGCCGCAAAAATGAGTCTTCGGTCACCCCCGCAAATTTCCAGCAGTTTTCTGCAACTGCGGTAGCGGTTTTTTTGCCAAAATTTCACTTCGTCCGGGAGTAAAGCCCTTACCCTTTTTTCCGCCTGTTGCCCCAGAACCAACTATGGAAAAAGTTACGTAAACCCGACGTCGAATTGTCAGATTTTACATCTAAAATCGCCCCCGAACGCTGTGCTATCATGGGTTTGTCCATAAGACAACTAGAAAGTTATGGGAGGGAGTCGATGCGTCAAAAGCAGCCGGTTGCCGTCCGTTGCCCGCGTCCCCGTTTGACCGATGCAAAGCATACCGCTCTTCCATCCACATAATCCGGGAGGCCTCATCCATGAACGTCGATCGCGACGCCATCGTTTCACGCATCCGCACTGCCGCCGCACGTTTCGCGCTGTGCACTGCCATTGTCCTGGCGGGCACTTCGCTGCCGCTTTCGTCTGCCGTACCTGCCGCCGCCGCTGCAGCCGTGCCGCAAGCGCAGACGACGGCCCACGTCGTCGCCACCGTAAGCCTGCGCGCCGAACCGAACACGGGCGGCAAACTGATCCGCTATTTGCAAAAAGGCGAAGTCGCGCAAGTGCTGGACATCCCGAACGCTTATTGGCTCCATGTCAAGGACGGCAAAGGCAACATCGGCTACGTCAGCTCGCTGGAAAAATACATAACCTTGCAAACGGTCGCCGCTGCGCCAACTCCGACACCGGCACCGACGGCAAAACCGACACCAACGCCTTCGCCGACTCCGACGCCAACACCAACTCCGACACCAACACCAATGCCAACGCCGACTCCAACACCTGCGCCGACTCCGGCTTTGCAGCCGAACGGCCAAATCGTCGCCAGCGTTTCGTTCCGCACCGGCCCGTCCACCGACGCATCGCGTATCCGCTACTTGCAGAAAGGCGAGCTTGTCACCGTCATCGACAAAGTGAACGCCTACTGGTATAAGGCGATCGACTCGCGCAACGTGACCGGCTACCTGAGCACAAGCGCCAGCTACATCGACACGATGTACGGAGCAACCGACGAAACCGGCGAAGAAGCGTTCCAGGCCGACCCGAACGCCACCGTTATTTCCTCCGTATCGTTCCGCAAAGGACCGTCGACGAACGATGAGCGCATCCGTTATCTTGGCAAAGGCGAACAACTGCTCATCCTGCAAAAAACGAACGACTACTGGTACATGGCGCAAGACAAAAACGGCGTCATCGGCTACGTCAGCACCGGTTCGCAGTATTTGACGACCACCTTTCAGGAACCGTACAAATCGATTCCCACGACGGAAGCGATCGAACAGGTGATTGCCGCCGGGATGAAATACATCGGCACTCCGTACGAATTCGGATCAAGCCGCGCCGACACGACTACGATGGACTGCTCCGACCTGGTGCGCCAAATGTTCCTCGATGCACTTCGCTTCAAGCTGCCGGGCGATTCGCGCAGCCAGGCCGATTTTGTCCGCACGATCGGCCGCACGACCACCGACTGGCACCAGCTCAAACGCGGCGATCTGATGTTTTTCATGACGTATAAAGGTTACAAAGCGGCAGACTACGCCGGCGTCGACAAATCGACCGAACGGGTTACGCACGTCGCCATGTATCTCGGCAACGGCCAAATGTTGCACACGTACTCGAACGAAGCGGGCGGCGTCCGCGTCGACACGATTGCGGGCAAGCCTTGGGAGCTGCGGTTTTTGTTCGGCGGCTCCGTGCTGAAGTAGGCGGATAGTGTTTCCGCAATGGCTAAGAGGCTCGGCAAAGTTGCCGAGCCTTTTTATCTATGGAAACGATGTTATTATGAAAAGCAATCGTCGGACCCTTGCTCGACCGCCGCATACAGCTTCGGTCCCCCTACAGTTTGGCCCCGCGTGCAATCATGAATGCCCGGACCGAGCCGACGTCCACCCGTTTGGGCGATACGCGTTCCGTTACAGCAGTATAAGCGGCATAACCGGCTGCCATTCCTTCTTCAAAGCATTGGGCCGTTACCCGCGCGGAAGCGAGCGCCTCGTGCTCGGCGGAAATGCAGCGGCCTGCCGTTATCAGCTGCTCGACTTTTTGCGGCAGCATCACGTCGAACGGAATTTCGTAATAATCGTCGTCCACATATACGATCTTGACGTCTTTGCCGTGCGCTTCGATCGGCCATGCGCTCCTCGCCACCGCACGTTCGAATTTGCGGGCGTTCATGATGTCGTCGTTCGCAAGCACATACTCGCCGAGTATGGTCCTCGTTTGGCGAATGCCGATTTGAACGGCGCTGTCGATCACGTACGCCTCTGCGAAGCCGGGGACGCGCTGTTGCAAAAAACGGGCGTACTCGCGGATTTGCCGCCTGCCTTCGAATTCGCTCCACGTCAAATCGGCGGCGTTCGTGCCGTTGATCACGCCGTTGCCGGGCCGAGCGATTCTCGTCGCATTAACAAGCGCTTCGCGGCCATGCGGCATCGGCAGCAAATAAATGTGGCGCCTTGGCAGCTCGTACCTGCCCGCCTGCACTTCTTCGTCGATCATCGCCTCCACTTCGGCGGGGCTTACGCGTGCGGCAAGCGTCCAATCCACCTGGCCCATGCGAAAAATCATCGTCGGGAACTGGACGAAGCCGTCCTTGCCGAACATGACGGGCGCCCCCGACTTCGCCGCCACATCGCCGTCCCCGCTGGCGTCGACGAACACGTTGCCCGTGATCGCGCTGCGGCCGTCCTTATTTTCGACGATGATGCCGACGATTCGATCGCCGTCCATGATCGGCTCGACAAACAGGGTATGGAACAGCACATGTACCCCCGCGTTCCGGATCAAGGCGTCGGCGGCTTCCTTCCATACCAGCGGATCGTGTACGCACAGCGCCGTGTGTCCGAACGGGAACGGCTCGGCGATGCCGCCCTTCCTCTTCAGCATATCGACAAACCTGCCGGCAAAACCGTCGACGATACGCTCCAGGGGATGTTTGAGCGATGAGCTGAACAAGCCGCAAATCGTGCCGGACAAGCCGGCGACCGTCATGCCGCCGAAAAAGCCGTAGCGCTCGACGATGAGCGTCTTCATCCCCTGTTCCGCTGCGGTAACCGCAGCCGCTACCCCGGAAGGCCCGCCGCCGATCACGACAACGTCCATTTCGGCGAGCAGCGGAATGTCGCGGGCGGATTCCCGGTATACAGCCACAGTCCTGCTCATCTTGCCTCACCTCCGGTAATAAAAGCTCAAACGCCAGCCCCCGCCTCCGCTTCCCGTTTGCCTTGCGCAGCGCGTTTGCGATTGCCGAGTACGGCACCGCCGGAAATCGGCTGGACCAGCTCGGCGTAGAGGGAAAGCCAGCCCGTCTGAATGGCGTTCTCCTCCGGTCTCCATTCTGCCAATCTGCGCTGCAGCTCTTCCAACGCGACATGAATGTCCAGCCGCAGCTCCACCAGGTCGATGGAAATTCGGTCGCCCTGCATGACAACGGCCAGAGGGCCGCCTTCGGCCGCTTCCGGCATCACCTGTCCGACGACGATGCCGCGGTTCAAGCCGGACAACTCGCCGTCGGTAATGACCGCCACCTCGCGTGCCATGCCGGCGCCGTTAAGCGCGGCAACGAAGCTTGCCGCGAATACGGTGCCCGGCCCGCCCTTCGGACCCATGCCGCGCAGGACGATAATATCGCCGGCCTTGATGTTGCCATTGCCGAGTGCAGCGATCGCCTCATCTTCGGTGCCGAATATGACAGCCGGCCCTTCGAAGCGGTTCAACTCGGGGGCAATCGCCGACAGCTTGACAATGGAGCCGTCCGGCGACAAATTGCCGCGAAGTATTGCGATGCCCGGGCGCTCGCTATGCGGCGTCTCCAACGGGCGGATGACCTCGGCATTGCCGACGTCGGCCGCTCGTATATTTTCGCCGACCGTGCGCCCCGTTGCCGTCATCGCGCCAAGCTTCAGCCGGGATTCCAATCGCTTCATCAACGCGGGAGTTCCGCCAGCCGCCTCCAAGTCCTCCGTCCGGTACGGCCCGTTCGGCCGCACTGTAACGAGCAGCGGAATATCGCGGGCGAGCTGTTCGAACATTTCGATTACCGGCAAATCGAGTTCGGCTTCGGTCGCTACCGCCGCCAGATGGCGAACCGAGTTGACCGACCCGCCCAGCGCCAAATCGACCGCGATAACGTTTTCAAACGCTTCCCTGGTCAATATTTGCCGCGGCCGCAGGTCCTCGTTCACCATCGCGACGATCCGTTCCCCCGCCGCCTGCGCATATTCGTACAGCTTCCGGCTTCCGGCAAGCACCGGCGAATTGCCCGGGAGCGTCATGCCGAGCGCTTCGGCCAAAATATGCATCGTGTTGGCCGTACCCAATCCGGCGCATACGCCCGGCGTCTGGATGGCCGCATCCGCCATCCGCGTCAGCTCGTCCAGCGACATCTTGCCCGATTGTACGGCGCCGATCGACTCATACACGTCGTCGATATCGACTTCCCGGCCGTTGCAGCTGCCGCCGGTCTGATAGCCGCACGTCAGAAGCAGCGTCGGGATGTTCAGCCTGCCTGCCGCCATCAGGTGGGCCGGCGTTGTCTTGTCGCAAGAAGACAAGCAGATCATGCCGTCGAGCAGCGCGCCTTCGACCATAACCTCGATTTCATTGACGATCAGATCGCGGGTCGGCATCAAATAACGCGCCTTTTTGCCCGCGCTCGTCACAAAATCGCTCGAAGCCACCGTTCGCACTTCGAAAGGAAGCCCGCCGGCGTCGCGAATCGCCTGCTGCACGCGTCGCGACACTTCATCGAGATGGATGAAGCAGCTCGATAACGTCGATGACGAGTTGATGACGGCAATTTTCGGTTTCGTAAAATCCGCTTCAGGGATCCCCATGCTTTTCCATTGAGCTCTTCTTACCGCCCACCTGGTCGTTCCAGGTTCAAAATTGCTGCGCAGCATGCCGCCAACCTCCCGAAATTTCGTAAATAACGTAATTTAGCTTTAAATTAACACGACAATTATCGGGAGGTCAACGAAATTTCGTAAATAACGTAATTTCGTTGTGAAAGAACGTCCTACCTTGTATAATGATGGGAAACCATGACGAAGGACCGAAGACCACATGTCGAACGATCCGACCTTGCTGCCGGGTAAAATCCCGCTCGGCAACCGTTTGCGCAAACGTCGCAAGCAGATGAAGCTCACCTTGAAAGAAGTCGCCGAACAGGCTTCTTTGTCGACCTCGTTTCTTAGCGAAATCGAGCGCAATATTACGTCTCCGGCGATTGGCACTTTAAAGCGGATTACTAACATTTTACAAATCAACATCGCCGATTTGTTCAGCGAACCGGACGCTTCCCCCGAATGGCGCGAAAATTCGGCCGCAGCGAATCCGTCCGAGGAAGACGTAACGCGCAAACAACATTGGCGCGAGCTCGTCTACTCTTCGACTTCCAAAATTCGCTGGTTTCTGCTCGTGTCCCATACGCGTGGCAAAATGATGGAACCGCTGGTCGCCATTCTCGAGCCGGGCGCCTACTCCGGCGACCCGGGGTCCGCCCACTCGCAAGGGGAAGAGTTTCTTATGGTGCTGGAGGGACGCATCAAGCTATGGCTGGACAACAAGGAGTACGAGTTGTCCGAAGGGGATAGTTTTTATTTCGACGCGACCATTGTTCACCGTTATATGAATATGGCGGACGGTCCTTCCGTAATGCTGGCGATCGCTTCGCCGCCGAGCTTTTGAAATCGGCGGAGAAGGGTGCGGCTCGAATGGGAGGAGATCAACCGGCGGACAGATGGCGGACAGATGGCGGACAAACGGCGGACAAACAGCGGACAAACGGCGGACATCTGGCGAAACCGGCTCCCGCTGCGCGCAGGGGTTGGTATTCCGATCGCTTCTTGTTTTCCGGATTCTTCGAACGAATAGTCCAAGGTGGAATCCGGAAAACAAAGGCGAACGCTGCCGCTTCTCCATACCAACCCCCGCTCTCCGCTCCCGCCCCTCGCCCCTGGTTGAAACATCGCCAAGCAGACACGTCGCATCAAAGCGCGGTATTCTCCCCGGCGCCAACTAACCCATTTGCTCTCTCGCGACGCGCCGCTCCGCTCAAGCACCTTGTAAATTAGCCCTATTTTATTGCCTATTCCACCAAAAACGGGCCTCTCCTCCAAAATAACCAGCGAAATCACTGGCTATTTCTTTGAAAAGGCCGATTTTGGGGCTTCAGAGTTGAGATAGCCAGTGTTTTCACTGGCTATTTCCGACGAAGCATCCCAAATCGGGCAAATAAGCCATTTTTTATGGGCTATTTTTAATCGCGCAGCAGCTCCGCCAGCGTGTCGCGCACGATCGCCTCCGCTTCGCGCGCGAACGGCGCCGGCATGGCAAAATAGATCGTCGAGGCGACCGGCTCGTAGCCGCCTTCATCAAGCATCGCCGCCGTCACGACGTAGCCGATCATGCCGTTCGTGTACCCAAGAGGCAGCACCGCTCCCGCCGACAGCCGCTTCGCCAGCAAGCCGTAGGCGACGACCGCTTCGGCGTTCATGCCCAGCAGCGACAAGCCGTCCGCGACCGCCAGCACGGTCGCTTCGAACGGCAGCCACGGCTGCAGACCGGCGAATCGCGCCAACTGGATGCGGCACCATTCGCCGTCCACGCCGGGTTGCGCCGCCCCTTGCTCCAGCCGCTCGCGCGCCGGCAGCGGCTGCAGCGGCAGCGGCGCAACCCGGCGCCGCCAGCCGATGCCGCCAGGCCGCGGCGCGACCGGCCGCAACGCGCCGGCCAGCACCCGCTGCGCCGCTTCGGCGAACGCCGCGCCGCAGGCGGCGACTTCCGCGGCCCCGCCGCGGATGACGCGGACGCCGTCGCCCGGGTTGATGTCGCCGCAGGCGCCCTGAAGGAAACCGACGACAGCGCCTCCGCCGAGCTGCCGCTCCAGAAGCTCCGCGGCAACGCCGGGGTATTCGTCGGATAACCGGTTCTCGTCGGTGATCACCGGGTGGCAGGCATAGTGCAGCCACACTGCCACCGTACGCTCCTCCTGCCCGGGCTCATCCGCCATGAAACGAACGACGCTCAACTCATGATCGACCGGGCCGGTTTCCGGCGGCGAACGGAGCAGTCCGCGGCGATTTATGCCAAGCGCAAATTCGCCGCTCCCCCGCAACACGCGCACGGGAACCATCGCGGCGAGCGCTTCGCCGATGCCGGCGAGAACCCGCGCCTCCAGCGTCTCGATATAGGCGGTATCCGGCGCGCCCAAGTACGAGGTGAACGCGAAGCTGGCCATCGGCGCGGAATGCGAATGCGTGCCGTGCAGCAGCACCGCGTCTTCGTCGAGCCCGTACCGCGCCGCGACGAGGCGCTTGAATGCCGGCACACGGTCGCTGCCCCACCAGAGCAGGTCGGCAGACACGACGACCGCGGCACGCCGCGAAGCCGGCTGTTCTCCTCCCGGCTCCGGCGAATCCCCGGCATCCGCCAAAGCGAAGATGCGCGCGTGAATCGGCCGATGGACGCTTGCGTACGGCCCAAGCCCGGAGCGCACGGCGAAGCCGGCAAGCGGCACCGGACGCTCCGGCGTTGCATCGATGCGGCAGGCGCCGAGCAGCAGCAGCGCCTCCCGGCTCATAACGCTTCCGTCACCTTGCGCACGGCCCGGGCGACGTCGTGCATGTCGGCTTCCCCGGCGAGCAGCACGTTCTGCGTCAGCCAGATCGCTTCGTTCTCGCAGGCATTGTCGCAGACCGGACAATCGAACGTCGGCACCGTTCCGGTCAGCTTGCCGATTTCGGCCAGCACGGCCTGGTTGCCGCTCAGCGGCACATAGCCCGAGGCGGCGGGAATGCCTTCCGCCTGCAGATGGCGCACCAGCTCCGCTTTCCCGCCGGCGGCGCGGGCAAGCTCCGGCGCTACGCGGAACATATACAAATGATGCGCATGTTCGGTAATGCGCGGATCGCGCTTCATCGGACACACGCCGGCAACGTCCGCCAGCAGTGCGTCAAGCAGCGACGCGTTGCGTTCGCGCGTCGCCATCTGCTCGCCAAGCCGCGTCATTTGCGCCAGCAGAAGCGCCGCCTGCAGCTCCGTCAGGCGAAAATTCCAGCCGACGTTCTCGTGCTGGTACCAGGCGCCCTCGCGCACGCGCCCGGCGTTGGCGTACGACCAGGCCAGGTCGGCGATGTCCTCGCGGTTCGTGACGATCATGCCGCCTTCGCCGCTGTTGAGGTTTTTGCTCGACTGGAAGCTGAACGTGCCGGCATCGCCGATCGCGCCGACGCCAATGCCGTTCCAGCGCGCGCCCACCGCTTGCGCCGCATCCTCAATTAACGCCAGACCGCGCCTCGCGGCGATTTCGCCCAGCCGATCCATGTTCGCCGGGGCGCCGGCGATATGAACCGCAACGATTGCCTTGGTGCGCGGCGTAATGGCTTCCTCCACGCGCTCCGGATCGAGCAGCAGCGTGTCCGCTTCGACATCCGCAAACACCGGGATCGCGCCGAACAGCAGCGCGCTTGTCGCCGTGGCGACGAACGTGTACGGCGGCATAATCACTTCGTCGCCGGGGCCGACGCCCGCCGCCTTGAGCGCCAGCGTAATTGCGATCGTGCCGTTCGCGACCGACACGGCGTATTTGGCGTCATGCAGCCTGGCAAACGCCTCCTCCACTTCGACCAGCTTGTCGCGGCCGACGCCGCCCCATTTGCCGGAGCGCAGCGCTTCCAGCACGAGGCGCTCCTCCAGTTCGCCGAATACCGGCCACGCCGGAAACGGCGCCGTTCGTACCGGAGCCCCACCGCGTGAAGCCAGCGCTTGAGTCGTACCCATGTTCATTCCCCCTTGCGTATTGTCCTGCCTTGATCACGATCCATTCCCATTCGCTATGCCTGCCTTATCGTCTATATCGTCATTTCCGTGCCGGACGCCCGGGGCATGGCAACCGCCGCCTGCTTGCGGCACCGGTGGCCGAAGCGCACTGCCGTATCGCCGGACGGAGCGGCAAGCGTTTCCTCCGCAATCGGTATCCATACTACCGTACCCGGCGCCGCCTGCTCCGTCAAGACGAAACCCGCGGCATCCATGCCGGCGATCCTCGCCTTCCGGCGCTCGCGGTGCCAGCGGTTCACTTCCGCGCCGGTCATCAGCGCGAAGCCGCGGGCTTTCGCCGTGGCGATCAACAGGCGGAACGCTTCCCGCACTTTCTCCTGGTTATGGATGTGGACCTGGTGAAACAGGAAATGCGCCACGCCGCCGATTCGCTCCACCTGCTCCAGGAACGGCACGATAATGCTGCTGTCGGCCCAGTTGCCGAGGTCCATGTCCTGCGTCAGAAAGCCGATTTCGAGCACATCGTGCAGCCGGTTGCTTTCATTCGCCCACGCCATCGGAAAGTACGGCTGGCACGTGCCGAACAGGAAGCCGACGTTGCCGCGTTTGCTCGGGCCGCGCGTCTGGTCGGACTGCACGCCTTCTTTCTCGCACCAGTCGAACAGCTCGCTCCAGCCTTCGAAGCGCGTGTAATGATTTTTGTTCGACAGCACGGCCGGCAAATCGGCGGCACGCCGCAGCCATTCCAACTGGCGGGCGAAGTCGCGGCCCTCCCAGCTGCCGCCTTGCTCGCGGAGCGAATTGAAGTGAAAGGCAAGCTCGTGGCCGGCCGCTTTCACCTTTTCGTACACGCCGGGACTGTAGCCGGGCTCCAGCATGCACCAGGTCGAACGCACGCCGGTTTCCGCCAGCAGCTCCAGCGCCGCCAGCGCGTGCACGTCCTCGTTGCCGTCGCTGTCGTGCGAAATCATCAACGCATGCTCCGTATCGCCCGGCCACATCCCGACGAACGGCAGCGTCAGGCCGAGCGACAGCGCCGTTGCGATCACGTGCGACACGAGCAGCTCGCGCCACAAATCGGCTTGCGGCACGGCAAAATATGGATTGCCCGTTGCCGTAACAAGGCGGTCGAATTCGTAATCGAATGCAATGGCATCGTCGGCTTTGAGAATGCCGTCATTCACATTGACGCTGCCGTCCGCCGCCGGAATGCCGTCCTCGAGCACAGGCCGGGCGCCCTGCTGCATGCGCACGATCGTCTGCGGGATGTCGACCGACCAGCGGTCGAACGAGCCGGCGCCGACACGGATGCGCTGCAGCAAATCGCCCGCCGCTTCGCCGTGCGGCGTCAAGGCGCGGATCGTTCCCGCCGAAGCGAAGGAAGGCGCGGGTTCGCCGCACGCCGTCCACGGCGCCGCGTGCAAGTAACGCAGCGGCGTCTGCACCGGCACGCCGAACGTTTCGTCCGAAGCGTCCGCATAACCGGACGCAATCGGCGTCTCCCGGCGGAAGCCGAATTGGTCCGCAAGCGCATTCAAGCCGCCGTAAGCGATCAGACGTCCGCCGTCCCGGACATAGTCGTACATAGCGGCCAGCGTGTCTTGATGATCGTCGGCAAGCGCCGCGATGACGATGTCATACTTTCCCCCGCCCCAGCTGCGGGAATCTTCGATCCAGTCATATGTGAAACCGGCGTGCGACATAATTTCGCGGAGATAGATCTGGTAGGCGTTGATGCCGTAGCGCCATTTGCGCGCTGCCGTCGTTTTGTCGAATACGATCCCCAATCGAGCGATTCGCACGTGAGTCAGTCCTTTCCATCGGGTTCAACCCTGCAAATGGGAGCTTTTGCTTGCGAAAAAAACATACCGTTATGGTACTTGTTATCGAATTGAAAACACGATATCCTTAATCAAGAACAAAAACGCAACTGCATGAATATGGCAAAAAAACGGCCAAATTTCGGGAAACGGATGTTGAATCATGAAACGGGAAAACGAATTTCGCTACACCAAGCTGGCTAATGCATTGCGCGAACAAATCGTGTCCGGCTACATCAAGCCGGGCCAATATTTGCTTTCCGAGAACGAGCTGTGCCGCCATTACAACTTGAGCCGCTCCTCCGTGCGCAAGGCGCTGGACATGCTGTTCGAGGAAGGGCTGATCGTCAAACGCGTCGGGCAAGGCACGGTCGTGCGTCCCGACTTTGTGATTCCGAAGCAACAAACGAAGACGCTGCGCATACTCGCCTCTTCGCCCTCCTACTTCGCCGAATACGGCATGCCGTTCGTCGAGCGCGAATTCCGCCGACAATTTCCTCATGTCGACGTGAAAATTTTGCCGATTACGAGCACATCGTTTCATAATATGTTCGAAGCGAGCCGCGAGCTCGGCTTCCAGCCCGATCTGCTGTTCGTCACGGAAAAACAATACCAGGTGTTCAGCCAGGAAAGCCCGAACGATTTCGTCGACCTCGCGCCCGAATTCGAGCCGTCGTACGCCGACATGTACCCGAAGCTGAACGGAGCGTTCCGCAGCGATGGCGACAAAGTCAGCTACGCTGCGCCGGTTTCGTTCTCGCCGGTATTTCTCGTCTGCAACCCGGGCATGTTCGCCCGGTTCGGCGTGCCGCTGCCGCATCCCGCCTGGACGAAGGACGAATTCATCACCGCCGCCAAAATGCTGACCCGCGACACGGACGGCGACGGCATCGCCGATACATGCGGGTTTTCGCTGCCGCTGTCGGTCAGCCGCTGGCCGGCGATCGCCATGCGCAACGGCATCCGCTTCCAGCCGGACGACGATCCGAAGCTGTGGCAACGCACGCTGACGTTCCTGCACGACATTCTGTATCGCTACCGCGTGGCCACGCTCGCGAACCGGACGATTCTCAACTCGGACGCATTCAGCCGGGAGAAGGCCGGCATGGTGCTGACGACCGCCATCGAGCTGACGAACTGGAAGGTGAACGGCCTGCCGTTCACGCCGAAGATCGCGCCGATGCCGTTTGGGGCGGACCCTTCCTCCCTGCTCATCGCCAACGCCTTCATGATTCCGAACAGCGGCGAGGACATCGAGCTGGCCCGGCATTTCCTGCGCATCGCGCTCGACAAACGCACGCAAACCGATATTTGCCGCGATACGTCGTTCCTGTCCGTCTTTCCGCAGGTGAACGAATCGCTGCATACCCCTGACGATATCGTCGCACTCGGCCTGCACGAAAGCGCGATGAAAGCCAGCTATTTCATGCACGAGATCGTGCCCGACATGGACATGTTCACCGAACTGGACCGCGAGATGGACTTGTTCTGGACCGGACTCGAGTCGGCCGATTCGTTCGCCGCCCGCTATCGCGACATTTTGCAGCAGCCGTGACTCTTGCCGCTCGCGAGGCCAGGCCCCGAAAGGGGCCTTTATCCTTTTATGGCGCCGATCAGCATGCCTTTGATGAAATATTTCTGCACGAACGGGTACAGAATCAGAATCGGCGCAATGGCAATCGTCACCGTCGCCATCTTGATCGTCTCCGGCGGCAGCTGCTGGATGGCCGACGTATTCGTCAGGTTCAGCTCCTGGCTGACCGCCTGCGTCGTAATCATGTTGCGCAGCACGACCTGAATCGGGTACAGCGCCCGGTCCTGCAGAAACATGATGCCGTAGAAATACGCATTCCAGTGGTAAACGCCGTAAAACAGCCCCAGCGTGGCGAGAATCGGCAGCGACAGCGGAAGCACAATGCGGCCAAGCGTCTGAAACTCGCCGCAGCCGTCGATGCGCGCCGCTTCCTCCAGCTCCTGGGGCAAATTTTCGAAATACGTTTTCATAATCAGCATATTGAATGTCGACACCGTCGCCGGAACGATCAGCGCCCAGATCGTATCCATCAGCCCGGTAGCGCGCACGACCAGATAGAGCGGAATCAGCCCGCCGGAGAACAGCATCGTAAACACGATCGCGAGCAAAATCCCGGAACGGCCGGGAATGAACTTCTTCGACAGCGGGTAAGCCAGCAGCGTCGTCACGATCAAATTGAGCAGCGTGCCGAGCGTCGTCACCGTAATAGTGATCCGCAGCGCCCGCGGAATGACCGGCGACGAGAAGATCCATTTGTACGCTTCGAGCGTGAACGAATTCGGCCACAGCGTAAATCCGCCGCTGCGCAGCACCTCGGCCAGGGGCGTAACCGACATGACGAATACGTAATAAATCGGAAATACGGTGACAAGCCCGAACAAGCCGAGCAAAATATAGATCGCCCAGTCGACCGTCCGGTCCGCTTTCGATCGGTGTGCGAGTATGGTCATCGTTGCCGCCTCCTACCAGATGCCGTTGCCGCCGATTTTTTTGGCCAGCTTGTTGGCGCCGAGAATCAGCGCGAGTCCGACGACGGACTTGAACATCCCCGTGGCCGCCGCCACGCTGAACTCCAGCTGCTCCAGACCGCGCCGGAACACCCAGGTGTCGATGATGTCGCCCGTTGCATATACGCGTGGGTTGAGGAAAATGTAAATCTGCTCGAAGCCGGCGTCGAGAATATGCCCGATCCGGAGAATCAGCAGCAGCACGAACACCTCGCGAATGCCCGGCAGCGTCACATGCCACAGCTGCCGCCAGCGGCCCGCGCCGTCGACGACCGCCGCCTCGTACAGCTCCTGGTTGATCGTCGCCAGCGCCGCCAAATAAATGATCGCCCCATAGCCGGTATTGCGCCATATATCCGTCAGAATCACGAGCGGCCGAAAGTACTCGCTGTTCGCCATGAAATTGACCGAAGTGCCGCCCAGCTCGCGGATCGTATAGTTGACGATGCCGGACTCCGGCGCAAGGAAAGCGAACACAAGCCCGTAAACGATGACCCAGGACAAAAAGTACGGCCCGTACGTCACGGTCTGAATCAGCCGCTTGAACCAGCGGATGCGGATTTCGTTCAGCATGAGCGCGAACATCAAGTCGGGCAGCATGTTGAACACGATCCGATACACGCTGATGATCAGCGTATTGCGCAGCAGCCGGGGAAAGTCGGGGGAGTCAAACACTTCGCGAAACTGTCTGAACCCCACCCACTCGCTTCCCCAAATGCCTTTGCCGAGGCTGTAATCCTTGAAAGCGATCAGCAGTCCGCCCATCGGCATGTAGTGATACAGCACATAATACAACAAGCCGGGAACCATCATCACGTAAAACCATCGGTATTTCCAAACCGGCTGAAACCAGGTCACGGGTCATCCACCCCTTGCGTCGCATATGGTTTTCGGTCGCGGTGGCCTGACTTCCGGCTAGTTAGCCTCCGTCCTATTTGATGACGCCCGCCGCTTTGATTTGCGCCTCGTATGTGGCAATCATATCGTTCCCTTTGTACTTTGTCATCAGCTCTTCGCGATACTTCGGCCAGTTCGAGGCGTCTTTCTCGTCGAGCACGATCTTCGACTGGTATTCGCGCATTTTGGCGCGGAAGTCGGCGAGATTGAAACCGGCCGGCGGCGCCACGTTCGTGCCGATCGACGGCTGAATTTTGTAGGCTTTGACCGTTTTGACGATCGCGCGGTCGCGGTCCGTCATGCGCGGGTCGATCACTTCGAGCCCCAGCACGTCGAGCGGATCGGTTTGTTTGATGAACGAGCCCCAGATGAGCAGAAAATTGCCCTGCGACGTAATGTCCGCTTGAATCGCGTCCGGCTTGAGCGTAATCGTTTTGCCGCTGCGGGTGTAATGTTTGCCTTCCTGGCCGTAATGGGTAAGCAAATACCCTTCCTCGCTTGCCAACCAGTCGAGTATGGCGGTGATCCGCTTGATTTTCTCCGGATTTTTCTCTGCGGTCGTCTTCGAGAACTGGAACGCATCGTCGGGCAAGTTCGCTTGCGTCGTGCCGGTTGCGGCGAACGGGTTGAACGGTTCCCAGTCGGCGGTTGGCGTAACGGACTTCGTTTTGTTCTGGATACTGGCCGGGTTGCTGTCGAAGGCGAAATTTTTGTCCAGCGACAGCACGACGCCGATTTTGCCTTGCGCCGCCTTGTCGAAATGCTGCGTGCCCTTCGCCAAATACCAGTCGGGATCGACGAGGCCTTCCTTGATCATCGCCTTGATGTCGTTCATGACCGCTTCCATGCGCGGGTCGGTCTGAATGTCGACGAGCTTGTTGTTCTCGACCATGAAGGCGCCGGGCAGTCCGTTCTTGGCGTATTGCGGGAAGTCCGTCGACAGGCCGATGCCGTTGCCGACGGCGCCGAAGCCGTAAGTATCCTTCTTGCCGTTGCCGTCGGGATCGTTGTTCGTAAAGGCGCGCATCACGTTCATCATGTCGTCGTAAGTGACCGGCATCTTCAGATTCAGCTTGTCGAGCCAGTCCTTGCGCACGTAATAAGAGCGCCACACATCGCGAACGAAGCCGACCGGCGCGCGGGCGAACACATTTTCAATCTGGTACCGTTTCAGTTCCGTTTCGTTGATCCATTTAAAATAGTTCGGCATGTTCTGCGGCGTTACGTACGGCGTCATATCGGCCGCCACTTTATCGAGCACGTACTTCTGCGAGTCGGTTCCCGCCGTGATGAAAAAGTCCGGGGCATCGCCGGATGCCATCATCAGGTTCAGCTTGTTCGTCCGGTCCGTGCCCATCGGCATGTAGGTGACGTTAAGCGAAACGTTGAACTTCTCTTCGATCGCCTTCTTGACGAAATCTTTGTCGCCGGCCGGCAAGTTTGCGTCGGCAACCTGCGAGTTGAGGAAAAACTTCAGGTCCAGCTTGTCTTTGTACGGATTGGCGGCGGGCGAGGCCGAGGCGGATGCGGCAGTCGACGGCGAAGGCGACTTCGTGCCGCTGTCCGTAGCCTTGTCGCCCGACTTGCCCGACGAACAGGCGGTGGAAACGACCGTTAACGCGGTTAGCGCCAAAAAAGCGAACTTCATTCTGGCTTGCATGTGAAACCTCCCTTTGGTAGAAGTGATAGCTTCATTCATCCAGCGCGCGCTGTACAGGGCGTCAACATTTCATTAGTTGTACGATACCTGTATGTTTTTAATCATAATCGAAAGCGCTTTCCTTCGTCAACCCCTCCCCGCAAAATGTTCCTGTCGCACCGGCCCGAACATTGTCGTTTGATTGCCGCCTCAGACGGCGAATGGAATTGGCTTCCTATTCGCAAGGTATCAACTCCCCTCTATAAGTTGTATGATACCTGTATTGATATGGTACTATGTTTGATCTCACATCGTCAAGCAATAAAATATGACATCAATTGGAGTTCAGCTGGTAAATCGAAAGAAATAGCTGATTTTAATGTTATTATTACTGACATAAACAGAAGTTTCACTCGACAAATTAACAAATGGACAACACGATAACAGGAAACCCTCCGTTATTTTGCGTCAAAACCGTCCATTCGCCGGAATAAAGGGAAAACCTCCCGTTCATTATCGCCTTTTACCTGAAATTCGGCTATTGGCAACAATATAACAGGAGGTTTTCCTTTATTTTTCCCATTTCGTACAATAACGCGGAAATAACGGGATACTTTCAGGATAAGGTTGCAAGACTGCCGCGCTGCCGACCGTCGTCCAACTGTCGCGGCGCAGCTCCTACCGGCACGACTACCGCCAAGCGCGGTTTACCCGCCGGGCAGCGCGTTACTTTTTGCCGCTGCTTGCAACGATCGTTTGCGTCACCGACGAATCCTCGTAGGCGCTTGACTGCACCACTAGCGGGTACGAGCCCGGCGTTGCGAACGTGCCCTTCTTGATCGTCAGCTTGCCTTTGGCGATCGTGTAAGCCGTACCTTTGGCCATCGGTTCGCCATTGTAGGTCACGGCCGTTACCGTCGTCGGCAGCAGCCCGATCGTATCCTTGAACGTGATGACGATGTCTTTGTCGACCGTGTTATTTTTTGTCGCTGCCGTCAGCGTGACCGCTGCCGCTTTCGGCACATCCATCGAAACCGTCTTCTCGCTCTCATCCGCATCGACCGCGGTGACAATGACGGTTTTGCCCGGCTGCGGCGTCTTCAGCTTGATCGTGAACTTGCCTTCCTTGTCGCCTTTTGCCGTGCCGACTGTCGTCGAGCCGACACGCGCCGTTACCGTCGAGCCTGTTGGCGCCGTTCCCGTAATGACCTTGTCGGCGCCCGCAATCGCGTTCACCGTCAAGGAAACCGCGCCTGCCGCAAGCTGCTGCTTCACAAACGGCTCGCTGCGCTGGCCTGCCAGCACCTTCAAGCCTTTAACCGTGTAATTCTTCAGCGTAGTGCCGTTTGGCGCATACACCGTGACGGTATAAGAGCCGGCCGGCACGTATTTCAGCACGCGTCCGTTGCCGTCCGTCGTCGCCAGCGGATACACCTTGCTGCCTTGCGCGATTTTCACGGTGGCGCCTTCTACCGCCGCGCCGCTTGGATCGACGACGCTCAGGTAGATCGCGCCCGCCTTCTTGGCGCTTGCTTCCACATAAGCCGGCGCTTTCGGATCAACGGTAACCGTCGCATAACGCCGGTATTCCGTGCCTCCGGACACGTAATACGTGCTGATCGTTACCGTGCCTTTCGCTACCCCGGTCACGAGACCGGATGTCTCGTCAACCGTCGCCACCGCCGGGTTGGACGATTCGAATTTTACACCCGAAGCGATTGGCGCCGAGCTGTTGTCGGAAGCGTTGGAGCGCAATACCGACTTGTACGTGCCGCTTACCGGCAGCGTATATTTCGTCGCATTGAGCGATACGCCGACGTTATCGACGCTGCCGCCGGTCGTCCACTTGGCGTACAGCGTCATGTTGGCCGAACCGATGGCGAACGTCGCACCGCCGCTGTAGCTCGTCCCGCTGCCGTCCTCCGCTGTGTTCCAGCCCGCAAACGTGTAGCCCGTTTTCACCAAATTACCCGTGTTCCCTGCGACGGTCACCGGCGCATTGGGCACATATGAACGGCTGTCTGCAGGTACGGTCCCTCCCGTGCTGCCGTTGCCGTCATACGTGACGGTGTAAGATGGGGTTGCAACCTTCATGGCCGATGCTTTATAGTTCGCTCCACGATCTTGATAGACAACATAAAGGGTTCCACTGCTGGTGATTGCTATCGATGTGAAGCCGGCTGTATCTCCGGTGAAGCCGGCGCTGCCGACAGTTGCCCAATTGCTGCCATCGTATTTCATTACCGTCGCTGAATAATTGTTCCCATAATCTTTATAAACAACATAAGGGGTTCCGCCGTTGTCTACCGCTATCGATGTATAGTCAGCCTGACCTGCGGAGAAGCCAGGGGTACCAACGGCCGCCCAACTGCCCCCGCTGTATTTCATCACCGTAGCTTTCGAAGCGTTCGCACTATCTCCATAAACAACATAAGGGGTTCCACTGCTGTCTATCGCTATCGATGGATAATTAGCCGCTGCTGCGGAGAAGCCGGCGGTGCCGACGGCCGCCCAACTGCTCCCGTTGTATTTCATCACCGTCGCTTTACTGCCGTTTCCGCCATCCATATAAGCAACATAGGGGATTCCGTTGCCGTCTATCGCTATCGCTGTATAGTAATCCGCTCCCCCGGTGAAGCCGGCACTGCCTACCGTCACCCAATTGTTCCCGTCGTATTTCACTACCGTCGCTTTTTCGCCGTTTTCATTATCATTAAAAACAACATACGGGGTTCCGCTGCTGTCTATCGCTATCTTGGTATATTGATCCCCTCCATCGGCGAAGTCGGCACTGCCTACGGCCTCCCAATTGCTCCCATTGTATTTCATTACCGTCATTGAGCCGTTCCCCATCATGCCGCCGCCAGTCGCATATCCAACATAGAGGGTTCCGCTGCTGTCGATCGCTATCGATGCATTACTGGCCGATGCCAGGGAGAAGCCGGCGCTGCCAACGGGCATCCAACTGCTGCCATCGTATTTCATTACCGTCGTTTTATTGCCGTTCCCGCCATCAATATAAACCATATAAGGAGTTCCGCTGCTGTCTGTCACGATCGATGTATTGTAAGCTGTGCCTGCAGAGATGCCAAGACTTCCTGCCGCCTGCCAATCCATATTGCCATCCGCATGAACGGCCGCTTGCTTCACAGACAGCAGCTGAACGATCATACTGAACACCAGCATCCATGCCCAAATATTTCCTTTCCGTTTCAAACCTTGCTTTCCTGTTATCATGGTTATCTCCATTCCTTTCGCGTCGTTCAAAGTTTCACAACGATCCTGTTCATCACGTTCTATTCCCCTCTTGATGGATAATGGATTGCCATCCGTTGTTGCAACATCACGGAAGTTCCATACTCTTATTTTATCGGTACTTTCGCCCTATTTTTTTAGCGCTTCTTCAAGCATGAGATTCATAGATGGGCAAGTAAAAGTCGAACAAATCCAAAAAAAGACGAGTCGGCCGAGTGCCGCCGTCTTTTTCAGGCGTTATTTGTCGCAATCTATATGGAATTAGCCCAACATTGGTTATCCGAACAATTGGATCGCCACAATACCCAAATACTCTTTCAAACTGGCGCCGACATTATCTAGCGCATACGAAACCGGGCTTAGCCGATGCAGCCCGAAGGCGCTGTGCCGGCTGACGCGGTAATCGACCGGGTACGGCGTTACCGCCACTCCGGCCCGCTCGAAGTTCATGACGGCTCGCTTCATATGAAGCGCCGAGGTGACGAGCAGCGGCTTCGCCAGCCGGTGATCCGCCATCATTTGTGCGGTGTATTCGGCATTCTGCTCCGTGTTCAGCGAACGATTCTCGGCGTATACTGCGCTTGCCGGCACGCCCAGCGCCAGCAACTGCCGCTTGGCGATATCCGCTTCGTTGCCGGTGTCGGCAAATACTTTGCCGCCGGAGAACAGGATCGGCAGCCCGGTGCGGAAATGCAAGCGCGCCGCCGCCAGCAGCCGGTTGCCGGCCGCCCCCGACAAATTGCCGCTGCCGTCGATGTCCGGCGTATCCTCGGTCGCTCCGCCGCCCAGCACAACGATGACGTCGCCGTCGATCGCTTGCGGCGGCTCGTAGCGAATTTCAAGCGAGCGCACGAGGCTGTCGCTGACGAGCGTCGTGCTGCATACATACAGCGCAAGCGCAACAACGGCAAGCGCAAGCGCCATGCCGCGCTCGCGTTTGCGCAGCATCCACACGGCCGCCGCGGCCAGCGCCAGGATGAATATGCCGGGCGGCAGCAGGAAGCTGTATCCGAATTTAATGAGATAGATCATAGAGGTCCTCCGGCTTGAGCCGCTCGACAGTCAGCTATTGGTTGCGACTCACTCCCTTATCTTAAATGGCGGGATTGTGATGTGCAACAACGGCTGTAGCTTTCGTACTGCGAGGCGAATCACCGGTGACGAAAGACAATTATTCAATGTCGACAACCACAGGAATTGTTTGATAAAATGCCCCGTCGCCCATTTGGCCACGATCGTTATTTCCCCATCCCTGAACAGCACCCGTCGTACCCTTCATCAATAAAGTGAAATCTGCGCTAATTCCAAGTTTGATATCTGCTTGGCGCGTCCCGATATTCGCTTTTCTCGCTGTTTCAGGAAATTCAGTGGTAAAATGTGAGCCATTCATAAGTTGGCCCGATCTGTTCTCTCCCCATGCCATTAGATTATACTTTGCATTAAAATCCTGTACATAAGCAAAGGAGGAACGACTGAATGCTCCTGCAAAAATGTTTTTTGCACTGAAATCAACATTGTTTTCGATAGGGACCATACTTCCGGTGGTAGTTCCATTGCCAAGTTGACCATATGCGTTGTCCCCCCACGTCCAGACGGCACTATAAGGCCCAATTGCCATGGAATGAGATGCACCGGCTGCAATAGCCGTGACGCTCGTGATGCCGCTCACTTGAACAGGAGCCACTCGATTCGTTGTCGTACCGTCGCCCAGTTGTCCAAAGGCATTATTTCCCCATGCCCATATCGTTCCATCCGATTTCAGCGCCAAGGAATGATCGTGTCCCGCAGCAATCGCTATCACGCCAGTCAAACCGCTTACTTGTACAGGTGTAATTCGATCGGTCGTCGTTCCGTCTCCCAGTTGTCCACTGGTATTCTGCCCCCACGCCCATACCGTTCCATCCGATCTCAGCACCAGCGAATGGTACGCGCCTGCAGCTACGTCCTTCCCGCTGCTTAATCCTGTCACTTGCACGGGTACCGTGCTGGTGGCAGTAGCGCCAATTCCCAACACGCCCGGAACGCCGCCTCCCCATACCCACACAGTGCCGTCTTGTTTCACTGCAAGCGAATGTGCTTGTCCTCCGGCTAGATCCACGACACCAGTCAAATTGCTTACGGAAACAGGAACATCGCTGTCAACGGTGCTTCCATTTCCCAATTGACCGTCGGCGTTTTCTCCCCAAGCCCGGACTGTACCGTCTTGTTTGATCCCCAGCACGTGGTGCAGTCCCGCAGTAATTGCCGCGAAACCCTTTAATCCGTCTGCTTGCATGGGATCCACACTGATCCCGAGCTCTCCCGATGTGTTCTCCCCCCACACTTTCACCACTCCGTCCCGTTGCATCACAACGGAATGCTTGCTGCCGACTGCAATGCCGGTGGCATTCTCCACATTGCTTACTTGCACCGGTGATGTACTATTGATCGTCGTTCCATTCCCCAGTTCTCCCTCCCCATTGTATCCCCATGACCATACGGTGCCGTCTTGTTTGAGCGCCACGGCGTGAACCTCGCCTGCCGCAACTTCCGTGATGTCCGACAGCCCTGCCACTTGAACCGGAACGGAACGATATACCGTCGTACTGTCGCCTAATTGACCGTTTCCGTTATACCCCCATGCCCATACGGTGCCATCTTGTTTGACTGCTACCACATAGATGTTTCTCTTGAATGCGGATGTCAACTCACTATTAAATCCAACGGCAATATCGACAACACCAGACAGATTCATGACTTGTACTGGCAACTTTGAACTGTATACCGGAGAAATATCGTACGAATAGCCGATTATTCCCCACTCCCATACGGTACCATCCCGTTTGACTGCCACGGAAATATTGTTTCCCGCCGAAATACGGGTTACATCAGACAAACCGACTACTTGAACAGCAGTCAAGCTGCTGGTACTACTGTTGTTCCCCAACTGGCCGTCAGTGTTCCCTCCCCATGCCCAAACAGTTCCATCTTGTTTGAGCGCCAGAGCGTGCGTTGCCCCTGCCGATATGGCAATGATGCCGGTCAGCCCCGCCACTTGAACCGGTAGTGGGCTGCTCACCGAGCTGCCATCCCCTAATTTCCCGGAACTGTTGCTTCCCCAAGCCCAGACGGTCCCATTCTGCTTCAATGCCAGAGTGAATGACGTTCCTGCGGCTACATCGACTACATCGGACAGCCCCATCACTTGTACCGGACCCATACTACTGGTCATGGTGTTATCCCCGAGTTGTCCGCTTTCATTCAGTCCCCATGACCACACCGTCCCGTCGTCTTTCAGTATGACATAATGGTCTATTCCAGTTTTGACCATCATTGGTTTCACCTCGTTCGCTGTGCTCACCACCAGCGGAACGCTTTCCGAAATGACATTTTCAGAAACTTCAACCGCTGTGACCGAGAAGGTATACGATGTATCCGGCGTTAGTCCCAGTACCCGGTAATTCATGCTCCCTTGCACGGTCCCGACCAGCGATCCGTCTTTATACAGCACATACCTCGAAATGCCGGCCACGCCTTCAGGAGCTTGCCAAGTCAGTACTATTGAACCGCCGCCAATTTCGGAAGCACTCAGAGAGAAGGGCCCGAGCGTTTCCACAAGCAATGGCGCACTCGGCTCCGACTCGTTCCCCGCGGAGTCCTTGGCTATAACCGTAAAGCTGTAATCCGTTGTCGCGGCGAGGTTCGTCACCGTGTACACGTTCTCCGAAACGGTTCCAATGAGCACGCCATCCTGATATACCTCGTACGAAGCAGTATGCACATTGTCCGTTGCGGCGGTCCAAGAAAGATTAAAAGTATGATTGGTGATGTTGGAAGCAACCATATTCGTCGGCGATCCTGGCGGAATGGTGTCGTCCAATTGAATCGTAACACTACTGCTCATAGCGGACGCATTCTTCGCAACATCTCGCGCTCTGACACTGTACACATGTTCGACCCCTTGACTCACGCCAAGTACGATTCATGGTCAGTCACTTCTATCAAATGAGAGGAATGAGAATCATCCGAAGATTCGGAATGGGGATCATCGGTTGTAGGAATATTTGTCTGCTGCGTTTCTACACTAGAAGTAATCGCAGTAAAAAAAACACTTTGGGCAAACGAAACATTCTGTACTACCATTGCGAGAATTAGTAGTAATGCTATTATTCTGAGTAGTTTCATTTTTTCCTCTTCTTCCCTTTTTATAGAATTATTTAAACCCCTTTGGTTTTAAATTAGGCGTGAATTCTTCTTTGGAACGATCGAGGGTAAAACTTTTAACTTCGCTGCAACTAGATTCGCCGTAAAAATGATACTCGTTTAACACTTCTACATACATTCCTTCGAATTTATAAATGGACGGAGATATTTGAGCATACCAGATGATCGTGTTATCTAAAAGTAAAGAACGTTGACGAATAACAACTTTTTTCACTGTTATTTCTTTATGGCAATATTGACTAGAGAACGCTTCCAAAGCATGTGCAATCATTCTCTTATCATCCTTGCGCTTGTCATAAATCAGTAAAAAATAAATCGTAGACAAGATGATTACCAGAATCGCTCCAATTGCTATTTTTTTAGCCATTTCTCCTCCTGAAATGCTTCTGAAAGTGACTTGCCTCCTGTTAAGCAAAACTATTTCTCTCCAATTCTGCCCTCCCAGCGTCGAAACCATGCAAAGTAGAAAACTGCCGCAATCAAAGCTCCCAAATATAAAACAAGCTGAAACAAATAGCCAAGTTCCTGATTTAAACCGAAAGGAAATGAACCTTGGGGGTCGAGCAGATCGATGGTATTCTTTCATACATAAGCATAAATATAGAGTCTCTGTTCTTTACATATTGATTTCTGATGAACAATTCCCCCATAATACACACCAGCTGCTGGAATATCAACCGCGCATAAATCTGCTCTGAGAGATGATCACCCAACTGGGTATCGTTTCCATACTTGTATATTGGAAGAATATCAAATTCATGCAACTCGGGACATAGTTCAATAGAACTATTATTGTAATATTTTGTAATGAATTGTTTATGTTTCATTCACTTTTAGTTTAAAATAAGGGGATAAAAGTATGAACTTGCAAATGGAAGTGCAGTTGCGCCACCATCGTTCGACCGCCGCGACTCGTTCTCCTCTAAATCGGCATTTACGGCGGGAACGTTTGCTTTTATAGTAAAAGGAGAACCCACTGTCAGCAGATCCAGAGGAGGACGTCCATCATGAACCCCTTATTCGATCTGACCGGCCGAATCGCCGCCGTCACCGGACCTACACGCGGCATCGGGCGCGCCATTGCCATCGCGCTCGCTCGCGCAGGCGCAGACATCGCGCTGCTTCAGCGCAATCCGCACGACGAAGCGGTCAAACGCGAAATCGAAACGCTCGGCCGCGCCTGTTTCATCGTCCCGTGCGACCTGGAACGTCCGGAAGAGGTGAAGGCCGCCATTCCGGCCGTCACGGCGCATTTTGGGCAGCTCGATATATTGGTCAATTGCGCCGGCATCACGAGGCGGACTCCAGCCGTCGACTACACGGAGGACGACTGGGACGTCGTCCTGCAAGTCAATTTGAAGCACGTCTGGCTGCTGTGCCAGCATGCCGGGCGGGCAATGGTCCCGCGCGGAAGCGGCAAAATCATCAATATCGCTTCCCTGCTCTCGTTTCAAGGCGGGATCAATGTGCCGGCCTATGCGGCGTCCAAAGGCGGCATCGCCCAGCTGACGAAGGCGCTGTCCAACGAATGGGCGAAACACGGCGTCAATGTCAACGCCATCGCACCCGGTTATATCGCCACGGATATGAACACGGCACTGATGAACGATGAGACGCGCAACCGGCAAATTTTGGAGCGCATTCCGGCGGGACGGTGGGGCGATGCGGAGGACATTGCCGGAACGGCGGTATTTCTGGCGTCGCCGGCCGCCAATTATGTGAACGGCCACATTCTCGCCGTCGACGGCGGTTGGCTCGGCCGTTAAGAGGAGCGACTCTTTAAAAATAGGCCATGAAAAATGGCCTATTCGCGCCTTTTCACTGGCTTCGTGGAAAATAACCAGTAAAAACACTGGTTATTTGGGTCAACTGACCCCAAAATCGAACATTTTTCGGAAATAGCCAGTGATTTCGCTGGCTATTTTTGTGTTGACCCCCGCTTTTGATGAAATAGGCCATCAAATATGGCTTATTTCGCAACCGCTTCTTGCGAAGCGGCAGTCTCGCGCGTGCAAAAAGACCGCTCCACAGGAGCGGCCCGCAAGTGATAGGTTGTCCAGCCGGCTGCCGTGAACGGCAGCCTACTTCTTCGTCGCCAGCCAGTCGGCGAGCGCCGTAATTTCGGTGTCTTTGAGCTTATTTTTGAAAGCGGGCATCGTGCCGGCACCGTTTTCGATTTTGGCGGCGATTTTGTCGGCGGTCAGCTTGCCGCCGATTTTTTTCAGGCTGGGGCCGATTTTGCCGCCGAGCGTGTCGCCGTGGCAGGACAGGCAGTTCGTCTTGTACAGCGTCTCCACTTCCGCGTTCGCGAATACTGGTGCTGCGCTGGCGCCCGGCGAAGCGCCGCTCTCCTCTTTATTGCCGCTGCCGCCTCCGCAAGCCGCCAAGCTGATCATCAACGCAGCCGCGCCGATGGTCGCGATTCCTTTTTTCCACATCGCTCATCATCCCTTTGCCATAGTTTCCGCAAGCGAACGAAAGGTTCTACACTTATGACTATAATGGATTGGAACAGGCTGGAACATACGCTTGGCCGCCATTTTATGAATATCCTATGACAATCTGCCGCAGCAGGGGCAAACCGATCGGAACGTTGCGCCGTTTCCTATGGTGAGGCAAGCCCACCACAAGGATAAGGACGGTGACACGATGAAAAAAATGAGCGGGTTTGCGCTCGTATGCGCCATGGCGGTCGCTCTCGCCGCATGCGGCGGCGGCAAACAATCGGGCAGCAGCCCAAGTCCTTCCGCTTCGGCCAGCCCGAGTGCGTCGGCGACGCCAAGTCCTGCCGCCAGCCCTTCAGCATCGGCAAGCCCAAGCGCAAGCGCAGCGGCCAGTCCCAGCGCCAGCGCGGCGGCGAGCCCAAGCGCCAGCGCGGCAGCAAGCCCCAGCGCGAGCCCGAGCGCGGCAGCCACGGCAACGTCGACGGCAACAGCCACGCCGAAACCGAGCGCCAGCGCAGCTGCGACGGCCACTCCGGCGGCGACTGCTACGGCTACGGCAAAGCCGGCCGCAACCGTAAGCGCGGACGCGGAAACGTTGTACAAGGCCAACTGTATGTCCTGCCATGCGGCCGATCTAAGCGGCAAGCCGGGACCGAACATTCAGAAGATCGGCGGCAAACTGTCGGAAGATCAAATCGTCAAGCAAATCACGAGCGGCGGCAGCCGAATGCCGGGTTTCAAGGATACGCTGAAAGACGACGAAATCAAAACGCTGGCCACCTGGCTCGCGGCTAAAAAATGAGAAAACCTCTTTCGAGGCCACTCGAAGATGAGCGACCGCGTTTAGAGGTAGGTGGTAATCGCACCGCAAAAGCCCGCCCCGGCATCGACAGGCATCGACGGGACGGGCTTGCCTGTTGCGCCGCAACCAACCGGCAAGCTCGCCCGCTGCGCTACCTTCTTCCCCCGATATCCTCGACAACGGCAAACGCCCCGGCCATGCCGCCCGTATGCGTAATACTGAGATGAATGCGCACGCCGTCAGCCAAGCCGAGCCGTTCCAATGCGGCTGCGGACACTGTGCATACCGGCTTGCCGGAATCATCGTTCGTGACGATCATATCGTGAAACCCGATCTGCCTGCCAATGCCGCAGCCGAACGCCTTGGATACCGCCTCTTTGGCGGCGAACCGCCCGGCAACAAATTCGACCAGCCGCGCCTTGCGCTGTTCGGCAAGGAGCCGCTCCTCCGGCGCCAGGATGCGCTCCATGAACCGCCGGCCGGCCGGCAGCGCCAGCAGATCCGCAATACGCGGCAAGTCCGCAAGATCGGTGCCGATTCCGATTATCATCCGCTCTCCCCTTTTCCCGCGTATATCCAGACTCCATTATCTCACAAAGTTTCGTCCCTGCACAAAAGTTGCCAAAACGAGGTTGTTTACAACTAATTACCAATTGTTCGGGTGGGGGAGGGAAATACGTAATGTGGAGATTGGCGGGATTTGACTCCACCTCGCCGCATCTCCCGCTCATTCCACCACACCATCCGGTTACCGACGCGCCCCACGTTCCGGCGGCAATATAAGCCGGCTTTTCCGGCTTATTTCCGCTCATCCCTGCTCCGGCGGCAATTTAAGCCGGCTTTTCCGGCTTATTTCCCCGCATCCCTGCTCCAGCGGCAATTTAAGCCGATTTTTCCGGCTTATTTCCGCTCATCCCCGTTCCGGCGGCAATTTAAGCCGGCTTTTCCGGCTTATTTCCGCTCATCCCCGCTCCGGTAGCAATGTAAGCCGGATTTCCCGGCTTATTTCCGCCTTTACCCGATACCCGATACCCCATACGCGACACGCGGCGCGCTACTTGAACGCCATCGCCGCCCGCACCGCCTTGCGCCAGCCGGCGTACAACGCTTCCCGCTCGTCCTCCGGCATCGCCGGCGTATATAGGCGTTCGCGATGCCACAAGCTTGCCAGCTCGGCGCAGTCGCGCCAGAAACCGACGGCGAGCCCGGCCAAATAAGCGGCGCCGAGCGCCGTCGTTTCGTGCACGACCGGCCGTTCCACGGCGGCGCCCAGCACGTCGCTCTGGAACTGCATCAGCAGCCGGTTCGCCGTCGCCCCGCCGTCTACGCGCAGCTTGTGCAGCTTGATGCCCGAGTCGGCTTCCATCGCATCGATGACGTCGCGCGTCTGGTACGCGAGCGACTCCAGCGTAGCGCGCACGAAGTGCGCCTTCGTCGTGCCGCGGGTCAAGCCGAATACGGCGCCGCGCACGTCGCTGTCCCAATACGGCGTGCCGAGCCCGACAAAAGCGGGCACGACGTACACGCCTTCGGCCGAAGCCACGCTGGCGGCCAGCGGCTCGCTTTCGCCGGCCGTCGCCAGCAGCTCCAGCCCGTCGCGCAGCCACTGGATCGCCGAACCGGCGACGAACACGCTGCCTTCGAGCGCGTAATCGACGGCGCCGTTCAAGCCCCAGGCGATCGTCGTCAGCAACCCGCAACGCGACTCGATCGCTTCCCGGCCGGTGTTCATCAGCATGAAGCAGCCGGTGCCGTACGTATTTTTGACCGCGCCGCGCTCATGGCACATTTGCCCGAACAAAGCCGCTTGCTGGTCGCCCGCCGCACCGGCGATCGGAATCGCACGGCCGCCGAACAGCTCCGGCGCCGTATGGCCGTAGATCTCCGAAGACGACTTCACTTCCGGCAACATCTGACGCGGAATGTCCAGCGTCCGCAAAATGTCGTCGTCCCATTCCAGCCCCCTGATATTGTAAAGCATTGTCCGGGATGCGTTGGAATAGTCGGTGACATGCGCCCCTCCGCCCGTCAACTTCCAGATCAGCCACGTATCGACGGTGCCGAACAACAACTCGCCGCGCTTCGCGCGCACCCGCGACCCGTCGACATGATCCAGGATCCACTTCACCTTCGTCGCGGAAAAATAAGCGTCGATCGGCAGCCCTGTTTTGGCGCGGAAAGCGTCTTCATAACCGGCTGCCTTCAGCTCGTCGCAAATGCCCGATGTCTGCCGCGATTGCCAGACGATGGCGCGATAAACCGGCTCGCCGGTGGCGCGGTCCCAGACGATCGCCGTCTCCCGCTGGTTGGTCAACCCGATTGCCGCCACATACGCCGCCGTCCCCTGCTGCTCCTCCGCCATCCGCAAGACGTCGCCGGTTACTCGCCGCACCGTGTCCCAAATTTCCAGCGCATCGTGCTCCACCCAGCCGGGTTCCGGAAAATACTGCGCAAACTCGGTTTGCGCCTGATAAACGATTCGCCCCTGCGCATCGATCAGCATGGCGCGCGTGCTCGATGTTCCCTGATCGATGGCAAGCACATACTGTCCTTGTCCGTTCATTCGCCCGCTCTCCTCCTTATTATCCGCCAAAAAATAAACGCCGTTTCCACGTTGCCCGCGCCAAGCCATAACGGCTTGAAGCAGCGGGCGGCGTCAAAACGGCGTATGCATCGAAACGATCGGTCGCGTCATGGCGCCGGATCGGCTCTGCCTTGACCTTGGAGAATGGATGCGCCGTTTCAAGCGCGGTTGCCGGCCTTGCGGCCGGCTGCCTGTCCCGTCAAATGCCGGGAATCGGCGCCCGCTTGTGTTCGGTGCGCAAGTACTGCTTCTCCAGTTTCTCCTGAGCCTGCGCGTCGATTGTTTTGCCTTCCAGATAATCGCTATTGTTGGCGTAAGTGATGCCGAGCTCGCCTTCGTCGGTCTGCCCTTCCCACAGCCCGGCGGTCGGCGCCTTGTCCAGCACGCTCTGCGGTACGCCGAGCTCGCTCGCCAGCTGCCTGACCTGGCGCTTGTTGAGCGAACTGAGCGGCGTGATATCGACCGCGCCGTCGCCATATTTGGTGAAGAAGCCGGTGATCGCTTCCGACGCATGGTCGGTGCCGACCACAAGCAAGTTCAACTCGAACGCAAGCGCGTATTGCATTACCATCCGCGTCCTTGCCATTACGTTGCCTTTGCCGCCCCGGCTCAAGTGCCGGTGCACGCCGATCGCCTTCAACCCGTGTTCGGCTTCCAGCGCAATTTCGTTCACCGCTTCTTCGATATTCGTCTCGATCCGATGCTTCAGCCCGAACGCCTCCGCCACCGCATAGCTGTCGGCGATGTCCACTTGCTTGCCGTAAGGCTGAAAGACGCCGAGCGTCATGTAGTCCCTGCCTCGTTCGGCGGCCAGTTCGTCGGTCGCCCGCTTGCACAACCCCGCCGCCACCGCGCTGTCGATGCCGCCGCTAATGGCGATCAGCAGTCCCGTAGTACCGGACTTCAGCACGTACTCTTTTAGAAAATCGACCCGCTTGCGAATTTCCGCCTGGACGTCGATTTGCGGCTGCACGCCCAGCTTGGCGATAATTTCCTGCTGCAGATCCATCGCTCCAACATCCCCTTTCAATAAGCCGGTTTTAGTTTAGTATAGCCATTCAAGGGGAGATTTCAAGTGGATTTTTCCAACCCGGTTTGTTACCATGGCAACAGACGCAGGTCCGCCCTGCACCCGGCGCAATTGACCAAGGCAACCAAAGGAGTTGACACACGATGATCGACATTCACTGCCACATCCTGCACGGCATTGACGACGGCGCGGACAGCATGGCCGAGTCCGTCGCGATGGCGCGCATCGCTTACGAGGACGGCGTTCGCGACATTATCGCGACGCCTCATTTCAATTCGCTCTGGCGCAACGAGGCCGGGCTCGTCCGGCGCAAAACCGCGGAGCTGCAGCGCAAGCTCGACCAGGCGGGCATCGCCGTCACGATTCATCCGGGCAACGAAGTGCGGCTGGAAAACAAAGCGACGTTTATGCGCGACACGGAGCAAGGAGCGTATTGTTACCTGGACGATGCCGGACGGTTCGTGCTGCTCGAGCAGCGCTGGGCGGAATACGATCCGGATACGCCGGAGCTTGTCGCCTGGCTGCTTGCCCGCGGGACGACCCCGATCGTGCCGCATCCGGAGCGGCATCATTTTTTTCGCGAGCGGCCGGAGCTGGTCGAGCGCATCGTCGCAGCGGGCGCGTGGCTGCAAGTGTCCGCCGACAGCCTGACCGGGCGCAGCGGCGATGATGTGCAGCGGTTCGCCGACTGGCTCGTCGACCGCGATCTGGCCCACACGCTGGCGACCGATGCGCACAACGTCAACCGCAAGCCGAACTTGTCGGAAGGCTTCCGCCGGGTGCGCGAACGTGCCGGCCAAGAGCGCGCCGACCAAATTGCGCGCCGGATGGCCGGCATTTTGCAGCGGCCGTCGGCAGCCGACTGATCCCCTTCCCGCCCTTCGCACATGCAGCGATGCCGCAATGCGGCGGGATCAGCTTTTGACCGCCGTGACCGTATTGTCCTCCTGATTGAGCACGTAGATGCGGTGCCCGAGCGGATGAACGACCGCCTTGATCGCTCCCCGGCCAACGGCTACGGCTCCTTCCACTTTGTTCGATTTGCCGTCGATCCGCACCAGCGAGCCGCCGGAATCGGCGCGAAACAACACGACGTAGACCATGTTGCGCGCTTCGTCCACCATCGTATAGATCGGCCCCGCCCCTACTTCGACGCTGGCGATGGCGGCCATCGCTTCACCGTCGAGCACCGTGACGTTGTCCCCGCTCTGATTCGCCGCGTAGACACGCCCCGTCTTTTCGTTGACGGCGATACTGTCGTTTTCGCCGCCGATCAGCACCGTGTCGATCACCGCATCCGTCGCCCCGTCGATCACAAACACGACGCCGTTGTTGTTGTTGAACGTGGTGACGTACACTTGATTCGTCACCCGGTTGACGGCAATCGCCAGCGGCGTCGAGCCGACCGGGATCGTAGCGGCCACCGCAAGCGTTCGCCCGTTGATGACGGTTACGGAGCTGCTCTGCTGATTCAGCACATAAATGCGGCCTGTATGCGGATTGACCGCGCCTACGCTGGGCGCATCCCCGACTTTGATCGTTTTGATCGCCTTGTTCGTCTGGCCGTTGATGACGGTCACGCTGTCGCTGCCTTGATTCGGCACATAGATGCGGTTGGCGCGCGCATGGATGATGACGTCGCCGGGCAAGCCGCCCGCCTTCAGCGTAGCGATGACCCGATTCGTGGCGCCGTTGAAGACGGACACGGTTCCGTCCAGATTGGCGACATAGCCGCGATTCGTCAACGGGTTTAGCCCGATCGCGACCGGTCCTTTGCCGACCTTGACGGTAGCGATCACTTTCCGCAGCCGGCCGCCAATGACGGAAACGGTATTGTCGTCGTTGTTGGTGGTATAGATCCGGTTCGTCGCTCCGTTCAGCGCAATGTCCGTCGGGTTGTCGCCTACGGGCACTGTCGCCGTCACGGCCAGCGGGATCGTCTCCTTCGTTTCGGCGATTTTGACGCTGTTGCCTGGTTTCGTTGAAATGGCCAACACCCCTTCGCCTTCGTGATAAGGTAGTGTACTCCGCTACGGCCCGATTGGATTGGATATTCGCCCTTTTCCCGGGAAAATACGGCGTGAGGCAAGCGGTCGGAAGCTTGGCCGGCACTACGCCGCGCGTGTGCTTTCCGCCGCTTCGGTCCGCTGCGTCAGCACTTCCTTGCGCAGGAACAGCGTCAGTACAAACGCCGCCACGGCGAACGCAATGCCGATCGCGAACATATGCTGGAACGCGCCGGCGAACACGCCTTTGATTTGGTGCACCAATTCGACGGACAAGCCTGGCGGGAAACCGCCGTTCAGGATCGTCTCCGACGTGCCGTCCGGGAATTCGCCGGACAGATTGGCGATGCCGCCATGAATATTGCGCGACAGCATCCAATATGCGGCGATCGGCAAAGCGAACGAGGCGACAAACAGATGCTTGTAGGCGACCTTCGCAATCAGGAAGCCGCACAACACGCTTGCCGGAATGGCGCCTGCCATAAACCCGAGCGACATATAGCCGGAAGCGGTTGGGGTAAGGCCCCTCACATTTTGCGCGAAAAGGGGAAGCCGGACAAGCCGCCCATAACCCCGAGCATGGTCAGCAGACCGGTTTGTTGTTTTGTTGCGCCTTCATGCACGCGAACCTTCACTTTCTTTCGGATGGACAACCGCCGTCGCAACTTGCATGACCGAACACGCGGCGTCCGCTTTTCCACTATAAATCGAATTTGCCGTTCACAAATCGGCCGCCGAATGGAAATTGCCTCCGTCCCGGGTAGGAGATGCGGCGGGCGTTCCGGAAAAGGATTTCGGCCATATCCGGCGAATTCCAGGGAACAACGGAATTTCTCTTTCGGAAGGAGAGGTATCGCCATGTCGCTGCGTCCCTATTTGGAACAATTGACGACCAACCGATCCAGCTATGAAATGACACTGCCCCAGTTGCTGCGAATCGCCGGTATCCCCAAGGGAGGGAAGCACAAAGACGAGATGGTTGCGGCGCTCGAAGCTTTCTACGGCAACGAGGAGACGATCGTATCGCTTTGGCGCCGATTGACTGACTTTGAAAAGGATTTAATGGAAACGTTCATTCGCTGTGGGCAGTCGCTTGACTACGAGGACCTGACGCAACTGCTCGCGCGGCACGGCAAAACGCAGGAGAGGCATCGCTCTTTTTCCCCGATCCCGCTTGGCCTACTGGCTCCGGAATCGCCGGCCAGGCTGTTTTTCATCGGCCTTACGATCCCACCCTCCTTGGAGGCTATTGTAACCAAGCTCATGCCACCGCTGGAAGTCCTGCTGACCGGTGTCGACGAAGGTGCAGTGCGCAGCGAAACGGATTACGTGCAGGTGCTCGGGGACGATTTTGCAGGCGATATGAACGTCATGATTACCATGGCGAACAGCACCAAGCTGCGCACGACCAAAAGCGGCGGCCTGCCGACCAAAGCCGCGGCGCTGCAGTGGAACCGGGCGTTCGCCCATCCGGAGCCGTTTCTGCCGTCCTGGCGCAGCGCGGACGACATGTGGACGATCGAGGACACCACCCGCCTGTACGGCATGGCACAGCTGCTGATGGCCGCCGATGTACTGCGGAACAACACCGGGGTAATGGCAGTCGGTTCGCAGGCGTCCGCGTTTCTGCAAGCCGATCCGATCGGCCGCTGCCGACTGCTGCTCGGCGCCTATGTGAACACCTGTGCCATCCAGGAATTGCACCGCATTCCCGAAGTGAAGGCTCGGCCGGAACGGCCCGGCTCCATGAAGCGCTGCCGCGAAACGATTATCGCCTGCCTGGCGCATTGCCCGGTCGGCGAATGGATCGACAGCGACGAGCTGATCGACTATATCCGCAGAAGCGACAAAGGCTTCCTTGTCCGCGAAACGGGACCGATTCCGACCTACGACCCTAATGTGCGGGAATACTATGACGGCATGTACGACTGGAGACAGCTGGAGGGGCGCTTCGTCGAGGTGGTGCTGCTCGAATATTTGGCGGCGCTCGGCATTGTCGATGTTGCGGCAAACGCTGCCACGGACGGAACGGGGATCGAGATTTATCGCCTCCGCTATATCCGGCTCACGGCGTTCGGCGCCTTCATCCTCGGCTTCAGAGACCACCTATGACGGACGAGTTGCTTCTCGCATTCGAATTCGATGGCAAGTCCGCCGCCAAAGTCAAACGCGAGATTGAAAAGCGGGAGATTTTCTGCATGATTGAGCCCTGGCAGGCGGCGGCGAGCGCATTGCGCTCTCCCCCTCGTAAGGGGTGAAAGAAATAGGCCATGAAAAATGGCTTATTGGCTCCTTTTCGAGGGCCTCGTCGGAAATAGCCAGTGAAAACACTGGTTATTGGGCATCAACGGCCCCAACCCGGGCAAATGTACGCAAATAGCCAGTGAAATCACTGGCTATTTTGTCGCGACTGGCTGTTTTGGGCGGAATAGGCCATGAAAAATGGCTTATTCCCCTGCTGGGTCGGTCTGAACGCTCATCCCCGCGCCTATCGGGGCGTGATGCTTCCCTCACACCCGGAAACGCTCCGCCAGCGCAAACAGCCGCTGCGCCATTTCGTCGAGCGAGTCGGTCGCGTCCGCTACGTGTTTAATGGCGGCGAGCTGCCCTTCCGCCGCGGCGGATATGCGCTGCTGCCGCGCGGCCGACTGCGCCGAAATGTTCGCCATCTCGTCGACCGAGGCGGACACTTCCTCCGACCCGGCGGCAATTTGCTGCGACACCGCCGACACTTCCTGCACCTGCTCCGCCACGCGCTCCACTTCCGTCATAATGCGGCGGAATGCCGATTCCGCCTCGCTCACGACGCTGACGCCCGTTTCCACCTCGAGCTGGCCGGCCCCGATCGCGCGCACCGCCCGCTCCGTATCGCGCAGCATCTCGTCGAGCAGGCCGCCGATGCGGGCGGCCGATTCCTCCGATTGCTGCGCGAGCTTGCGCACCTGATCGGCAACAACGGCGAAGCCGCGGCCCTGTTCGCCCGCCCGCGCCGCTTCGATCGCCGCGTTGAGCGCCAGCAGGTTCGTTTGCGACGCGATCGCCGTAATGACGTCGATGATCGCATGCACCTGCTCCGAACGTTCGTTGAGCCGTCGGATGTCGGCGGCCACATCGCTTGTCGAAACATGAATCGCCCGCATCTGTTCCATCGCTCGGCGCACCGATTCGTTCCCGCGCCGCGCTTCCTCCGTCGTCACGAGCGACGCCTCCGCCACGACGGAGGACGATTCGGCGATGCGCTGCACTCCGGCGCTCACTTCCTCCATCGCCTTCGCGCTTTCCTTCGCGCCTTTCATCTGCGTCTGCAGCCCGGCCGCCGTCTCGCGAATATTCAGCGTAATTTCGCCGCTGCCGCGCTCCGTCTGTTCGGCGCTCGCCGTCAGCGCCTTCGACGCCTGCCGCAGCTGCGCCGCGCTCGACTGCACGGCGGCGATCATCTGCCGCAGGTCGCCGACCATCTGCGCGAACGCCTGCGCCAAGCGGCCAAGCTCGTCCTTGCCGCGCACCTGCACGGCCACGGTCAAATCGCCGGACTGGACGCGCTGCATGTCGGCGGTCAGCCGCTTCAGCGGACCGACAATGATGCGGGCGATGACGAACACGACGGCAATCGTCGCCAGCAGAATAATCATCGCAGTCACAATCGCGTGCCGGCGGTTATCCTGCAGCAGCGTATACACTTCCGACGCGTCGAAGTCAGCCCCGACGATGCCGAGCAGTTGGCCGGACGCCGACCGGATCGGCACATAGGCCGTCACCGTAGCGCCGTACGATTCGTCCTCCGTCAGTTCGCCGACCTGGGTCTCCCCGCTAGCGAACGTATCGACCAGACTCGGGTAAAACTCTTCCTCCACTTCGCCGAGCGGGGAGAAGCCGTCTCCTTGCGCATCGGCCGGCGCCCCGTCCACCACATAATAATATTCGGCGTTCCCGTCTTTCTGGCGGGTCGCCATCGTGTATAAATATTTCAGGCCGTTCTGCTGCCGCAGCTCGTTCAGCTTCGCCCGCAGTTCTTTGTAGTACGGCGTTTCCCCTTTCTCCGGCGTCGCCGCCAGCGTCGCGAACTGGTTCGCGTCGACCAGCTTGGCCGCCCGGTCGGCCAGCAAACGGGCTTGCGTGCCCAGCGAGTCGACGACAAGCTTCTCTGAGGACGCGTACATCATATAGCCCAGCAACGATCCCGAAACGAGCACAATAAACGAAAACACGAGCAAAATGCGCATCTGCAAACTTCTCAACGGTACTTTCCTCCGATCATAGAGTGCCGCCTAGCCGTACGCTCGCGCTGGAAAACCGCACGAGCCAAGTCATGCAATCGTATTCAGTTTAGCCTATAAACGGAGGACTGCCAATAAGACGCAGGGGAATTTCAGCTTTATTTTACAACCATTGCGGTTGGCGGTTGCAAATGCAACAATAGCCGGCAGCCAAGTTCCGGGCGGAATGGCTGCCGGCTAATAACAATAACAGAACGAGCATTCGTCAATCCGCTTCTCTTCGTTTTGGCGACGACGTAGTCCTTGCGGCGGAATCGCCTTCGCGATAAAACTGCCGCAAGTAGTCCGCCATGTGCCGGACCAGCATATCCGCGGCTTCGGGGCGGAACGGCGACGTTTCCACCTCGTAGCCTCCTTCCGTGTGTGCTTCCGCCGTCGGCAAATACCCGTAATGCCCGTTCGAATAGCCGCTGAACAGCGTCATGCCGAACGGCGAAAGCTCCTTGATACGCAGGCCGATTTCCGCGAACGGCTCGAGCGGACAGCCGATCAGCGCCGTATCGCCGATCCGCACGATTTGCGCATCGATGTGAGCGTGCGTTTTGCCTTCGTATTTGACCGCCATCTCCCAGGAGAGAAACGTCCGTTTCAATTGAAAGGTTACCTGGCGAATCGCCTCCTCGCCGGCATCGGCTTGCTGCAGCCGTTTCAGCTCCCGCTGCAGGCTTTCGTAGCGGGCCAGCGTTTCGCCGGGATCGGGCATCGCGATCAGCGGCAGCGGCACCGTCGTATGCCCGAAGCGGAACGTCTGGTCGCCGCGCACGGTTTCCGTATGCCAAATGGCGAGCCGCGCGCCAGACTCGACGATTCGCTCGAAGCGGTGCGCCTTCGTTTCCGCTTCCGCCCGCATCATCGCAGAGACCGCTTCCGCGCCGATCGCGGTGCCTATTCGCCGCATCGCGGCCATATTGTCAAGGAAGCCTTTCGGCCCCGGTCCGACGTTGCCGGCGCTGCCTTGCAGGAATAAACACGTCCCGCCGACGATCCGCTCCACCGTTCGTTTCAGGACGCCGGGGTAATCGGGGCTGTGAACCTTGCAGGTATAGCCCAGCGTCGTGGGATGGCAGGAATAGTGGACAAGCGAAGCTATCGTTTGGCCGTCTTCCGCCACCACGAACCGCACCGTGCCGACTTCGGGATCGGCGACTCCGGATTCGTCCCAGCCCGTTGCCACGACGCCCGATTCGAGCCGCTGCCGCCGGTTTTTGCCGATCGCGCAGAACCCGCGTCCCGCCTCCGCATGGACGTGCCGTCGACCGGTCATCGCCTCCGCCGCAGCGGCAACCGTTTGCTCCGTCAACATCTGCACATAAGCGAGGTTCGCTTCCCTACCCTCGGCATAATAGTTGCTCGGGAAGCAAGGCCCGGCGTGCGTATGCGTCACCGACAGCCGAATTCGCTCGGTCGCCAGTCCCGTTGCCTGCTTTATTTGCTCGCGAATGCGGTTCGCCTGCTCGACCAGGAAAAAGCCGGCGTCCACATCCACGATCAGGACGCCTTCGTCCTCCTCGCCCAAATAAAGCGCCGTCGTAAACAAATCCGCTTCATACCCATCCGCAAACACGTGCGTTTGCGCTCCCCAGCCGCCGTGCGGCACATTCAGCTGCGGATTGATCGTTCTTCTGGCAACGCCGGCCGTCAGCATGCTAATTCCTCCCCAACCCCGCCGCTTGATTCCGGCGCATGATGCCGCCGGCCGAGTTACAGCTCGGGTCGTTCAATATATTGAACGAAGTTCCGTATATGATTGCTCCACAAGTATAGGCGCATCCGTTTTGGTTCGTCAATGCACGTTTTTGTGCATTTGCGGCGGGGGGCGGTCTCAGCTGTTCGTTAGAAAAGCTTCTGTCGAACGATATAGGCCAAGGGGATATCCGGAAAACAACGGCGAACGCAGCGTAATCTCCCGAAGCCACTTTTTTTGCAGAAGCGCTCAGCTTCTCCATCCCAACCCCCTCGCGAAGCAGACACGTTGCACAAAGCGCGGCATTCTCCCCTCCGCCAACTAACCAATTCGCTTTTTGTGCCGCTTCGATGAAGCCTCTTGCAAAATAGGCCATGTTTGATTGCCTTTTTCGGCTAAATGGCCTGATTGGGAGGTCCGGCGGAGTCAATAAGTCATGTTTTTCACTCCCTATTTCCCACGAGGCAGGCCAAATCGGGCAAACAAGCCATTTTTGATTGGCTATTTTTATTATGATATGTCAAAAAAACGCCCCGCTCGCTGCCCGGCAACCACGCCGGGGCAGCGAAACGAAGCGTTTGGGCGACCGGGAGTCGGCCGCGGCGAATATAGCGCAGGTTTCATGCGCTGCAGTGGCTCCGCGGGGTTACCGCGAGGCGTTTAGCGCAGGTTTCATGCGCTGCAACGGCTCCGCGAGGCTGCCGTGTACCTTTGTCAAGAAAGTAGACACACAATTTAAGCGATCTGCTGTTGCTCGTAGTACCTTTTTTCGCATAAATGCGGGGTGAGGTAACCAATTGACGAATGGATGCGAGTGCGATTGTAATCA
>NZ_SHLX01000003.1 GCF_004764705.1 Paenibacillus cymbidii
TTTTGGGGTGGTAACTATCTCGTCCACCTCCTGGGTAAGCAGCGTCGAAGATAGCATCGTCGAGACGGTTTACGGCGGCGTTGACCACGCGAACCAGATGATTGGCAGGAATATCTACTTCTAAATCCACTGGTAGGAAAAGTTGATCCATGCTATATTGAATGTACAAAGAAACCGACTCCTTTAGGTTTATGGTTGGGTGGTACCTCCATTTTACCAAGGAACGGTTTCTTTTTGTTGTACAAATTGTAACGCGGGTGCCCCCTCAGCCATTTTCATGGCTTTTGGGACACCCTCATTGGCCCCGAACTGCCGCTTTATCGCATTTTTTTGCGAAATAACCAGTGATTTCACTGGTTATTTCGCTAGGGCAGGCTCTTTTTGGCGAAATAGCCAAGAAAAAATGGCTTATTTCCCGGCCAGCGCCCGCTCGGGCCGCTCGCGGCGCGAATAGCGCATGAAACATGCGCTGCAGCGCCCGCTCGGGCCGCTCGCGGCGAGGCGCGTTTACGGCAGCATGTCCAGGAGCCGTTTGGCGGCGGCGGAAAGCGGCACGTCCTTCAGCGTCGCCAGCCCAATCCGCCGCGGCGGAAGCGGCACGGCCAGCGGCAGCGCAACAAGCGCGCCGTCCGCCAGCCCCTGCTCGGCGGCATGGCGGATGACCGCGGCGACGCCGAAGCCGGCGATGGCGAACTGGAGCAGCAGGTCGAAGCTGCCGAGCTCGATGCCGGGTGCGAAGGCGACGCCCGCCTCGCGAAAATAGCGCTCGATCCAGCGGCGCGAGCTTGTCCCTTGCTCCAGCAGCAGCAGCGGCTGGGCGGCCAACGCTGCCGGGGCAACAGGCGCGCCGGCCAGCGCGGCGTAAGGGCTGCCCGCGCCGGCGACGAAGATGTCTTCGACCGGCGCCCGTTCATGGATCGCAACCCGCTCGTCGTCGACGGGCAGGTGTACGATGCCAAGGTCGATGGCGCCTTCCTTAAGCAGATTGATCGTTTCGAGCGACGTGCGGTTCGCCACTTGAATCGCAATGTCCGGGTACTGGCGATGGAACTCGCCAAGGTGGGGCAGCAAGTAGTGCTTGCAGATCGTGTCGCCGGCGCCGATGGCGATGCGGCCGCGCCGCAGCTCGTGCATGTCGGCGATTTTGCGTTCGGCGGCGAACAGCAGGCCGAACGCCTGCTCCACGTGACGGAACAGCAACTCCCCTTCGTCCGTCAGCTTCACGCCCCGCGGAATGCGAAAAAACAGCTGGCCGCCGAGCGCCGTCTCCAACTGCTTGATCGTGTGGCTGACAGCCGGCTGGGTAAGATGAAGCTCCTCTGCGGCGCGCGACAAATTGCCATGTACGGCGGCGGCATGAAACGCGCGGTACCACTCCATATTGAACGATTGCAACGGTATGTTCATCCATAAACCTCATTTATAGTCTATATTATAAATATCAATTTTTTTCATGAATCAATCCCCATTATAATAAAGCTGACGAGCGGAAAGCAAACGGATGCGCTCGCCAATCCGATGCGGAAACGAGGCGGCGAACGATGGGTGTAATCGCGGTAGTGGGTGCCAACTGGGGCGATGAAGGGAAAGGCAAAATAACGGATTTGCTGGCAGGCGGAGCGGATGCCGTAGTGCGGTATCAGGGCGGCAGCAACGCCGGCCATACGATCGTCAACGGATTCGGCAAGTTCGGTCTGAACATGCTTCCGTCGGGCGTGTTCCATGCGCAGGTCGTGAATGTGATCGGCCCGGGCGTTGCGCTCGACGCAACGCGGTTGCTCGAAGAAATCGGGCAACTGTCCGCACAAGGGGTGCCGGAGCCGCGTCTGCGGATATCCGACCGGGCGCAGCTGGTGCTGCCTGTGCACAAGCTGTTCGACGAGCTGGAGGAGGAGCGTCTCGGCGACCGCCGCTTCGGTTCGACGAAGCGCGGCATCGCGCCGTTCTATGCGGACAAATATGTGAAGCTGGGCGTACGGGTTGCCGAAGTGGCCCAAGCGGCCCAAGCGAATGGGGCAACCGAATCGGCCGCCGTAACGCGGCTGCTTGAGCGGCTCGAAACGAATCTCGCCGCCAAAAACGTGCTGCTCCCGCAGCTGTACCACTGCGCGCCGCTACAAGCGGCGGAGCTGCTGCCGCAGCTGCTGCAGATCGGCCGCGCGATTGCGCCGTATATCGCCGACACCGGCGAACTGCTGCGCGAATTGCTGCGGGAAGGGCGAACGATCATCGCCGAAGGCCAGCTTGGCGCGCTGCGCGATCCCGATCACGGCATCTATCCGTACGTGACGTCGTCCTCGACGCTGGCCGGCTTTGCCGCCGTCGGCGCCGGGCTACCGCCGCAGTCGATCGGACGCATCATCGCCGTCACGAAAGCGTACTCCAGCTGCGTTGGCGCAGGGCCATTCGTCACCGAGCTATTCGGTGGCGAAGCCGAAGAACTGCGCCGCCGCGGCGGTTCGGCGGGCGAATACGGCGTCGTCACCGGGCGGCCGCGCCGCGTCGGCTGGTTCGACGCCGTGGCGACCCGCTACGGCTGCGCCGTGCAGGGCGCAACTGAAGTGGCACTAACCAATCTCGACGTGCTCGGCTATCTGGACACGATCCCGATCTGCACCGGTTATGTGCAGGCGAACGGAGCAACGACCGAACGCTTCGCCGCCGATACGGCCGAACTTGAAGGCGCCCGCCCATTGCTGGAGACGATGCAGGGCTGGCGCAGCGACATCGGCGGCGTTCGCCGCTATGCCGACTTGCCGGCGCAGGCGCAGCGCTACGTCGAACGGCTCGAAACGCTGATCGGCGTGCCGATCCGGATCGTTTCGGTCGGCCCCGGCCGCGACATGACGCTGGAGCGGCCATAACCCGCCCCGCGCAAACCAAAAGAACCTGCTCCCCAGCCGAAGGGAGCAGGTTCTTTTGGCCGTCGGGGTCGTTTGCCAGCTCGCAGCCGCCTCGCCAAGCCGCTACGCTTCCGGCATCACCCAAACGATGTGCGCGATGCGCACGAGAAACATCGCGCCGCCGGCCGATCGCAATATCGCATGATCCGGCTTGCAATCGACCAGCGTGCCGCTGACGGCGCCGCGCGTCGTTTCCACGACGAGCCGCCGGCCGGCTACCGTTTGCAGCGTCTGCACCAGGTACGGATCGACGGCAACGATCGGCTGCGCCGCAATTTGCGCCGGGATCGGCATCACATGGCTGCGGCCGTTAAGGCCGTCTTGGGCTCCATACATGGCGGATCGCTCCTTTGCAAGTGCCATACGTATGCCCAGCATATGCGGTTGCCCAGCCATAGGTTCGAATATTCGCCAGCCGGCGCACGGCCGGTGCGATTCGCTGTCCTGCCAGCCACGCCGCATCGTTCGGTGCGATTCGCTGTCCTGCCAGCCACGCCGCATCGGCCGGTGCGATTCGCTGTCCTGCCAGCCACGCCGCATCGTTCGGTGCGATTCGCTGTCCTGCCAGCCGCCGCATCGTCGGTGCGATTCGTTGTCCTGCCGGCCACGCCGCATCGCCGGTGCGCATTGCTGTCCTGCCGGCCGCGCCGCATCGGCCGATGCGCATCGCTCTCCTGCCGGTTGGCCCGGAAAACCGCCGATTGCGCCACTTTCGCACAATTTTACACCTTCATCCTCATTTAACAGTAGGCAGCGGAGGAAAAATAAGGGACGATAACGGTAGCAGTCAGACAGAGGGGGAATGGTCGCGAAGCAGCGAACGTCGGGCAGGGAGCGCGCGTGGGCGAGTGCTGCCACCTTCAGCGATGGAGGCATCCGTCAACGCTTGTCATCCAACATTCGAATCGCGAAGGAGAGATGATTATGGAAACGGTTGCAGAAACATGGCAGTCCCGGCGTCCGCGCCGGAGCGGGGGCGGAAGCAGCAGCGGCAGATTGTTGCTTTACGCCGCCTTGTTCGCGCTGCTCGCGCTGACGGCGTTGGCCGTCATCAGCCCGAACCGGGCCGCCGCGGCCGACACGAACTTCTATGTGGCGACGACCGGCAGCGACACGACGGGCAACGGCACGATCGGCAACCCGTGGGCCACGATCCAGAAGGCGCGCGACTACATCCGCACGAACGGCCTCAACGTCGGCATGACCGGCAACATCATCGTTAATGTCAAAGCCGGCACCTACTATGTCTCGTCGACGATCGCGTTTACCGACGCCGATTCCGGTTCGAACGGCTACAGCGTCATTTACCGCAACCAGGATGCGGCCGGCAGCGCGCATTTCGTCGGCGGCGAGGCGATCACCGGCTGGACGCTGTACAGCGGCAGCATTTACCGGGCGAACGTCGGCACGTCGTGGAAGTTTTACACGCTGTATGAAAACGGCGTGCGCGCCCGCACGGCGCGGTATCCGAACTACACGCCGGACAGCGCGTATCCGACGGCGCAGGCGCCGTATTTGCGGGCCGAAGGCGTGAGCGGCTCGAACACGGTGCTGCAGTACAAATCCGGCGACCTGAACCCGTCCGGGTGGGACCTCGACGACGCGCAGCTGTTCGTTTGGTCCGGCGGCAGCTGGTCGTGGTTCACCGACACGATTCCGATTACGGGCATCAACACGACGACGCGCCAAATTACGCTCGACCACGCAAGCCGTTATTCGCTTTACCAGAACGGCGTCGGCTCGCGTTATTACATCCAGGGCGTGCTGAACTTGCTCGACCAGCCCGGCGAATTTTACCTCGACACATCGGCCGGGTACTTGTACTACTGGGCCCGCGACGGCGCGATCGCCAGCCAGACGATCGTGGCGCCGAAGGTGCAGCGGCTTGTTTCCCTGATCGGTTCGTCCGACACGAACCGCGCGCACCATATCCAGTTCGACGGTCTGGCGTTCGAGGACACCGACTTCACCGACTGGTTCCGCCATGCGCAAGTGAACGCGGGCGATTCCGGCGAAAGCCACACCTACCCGGAATACGACCGGCAAATCAACATGCCGGCGCATCGCACGGGCATGATTTACATGGAAAATACCGATCATATTACGATCCAGAACGCCCATTTGAAAAACGCGGGTTATTCTGCGATCTACATGCTGTTCTACAACCAGAACAACACGATCGCCGGCAACTGGATCGAACATGCCGGTCTGGCGGGCGTGCTGCTCGAAGGCCGGTACCCGGGCGAAGGCGACGTGCTCAAAAACAACACGATCACAAACAATCTGATCCATGACGTCGGCGAGCTTGCCGGCCACGGCGCGGGCGTTTACGTGATGAACGCGGGCAGCAACGAGGTGTCCTACAGCGAAATTTACAACTCGCCGCGCTACGCGGTGGCGTACGACGCTTATCCCGACATTCCGTCCAGCGCCATCTACGTAAAAAACAACGTGTTCAAAAACCTGAACATCCACGACGTGGAGCACGACAGCGGCGATACGGGCGCGATCTACGCGTTCGGGATCAGCGACGATACGCCGTATTTGACCAACACGATCGACCAGGTGACGATCGACAACGTGTACGCCCACCCGTCCATGTCCGATTACGCGCCGAACGGCATTTTTATGGACAACGATTCGAACGGGCAGCTGTTCTCCAACATCAAGGTGACGAACACGCAGAACGGCGCGTTCCGCACGAACGATTCCGGCAGCCATTCGCTGACCAACGTCAGTTGGCAAGCCGGCTTCAACGACACATTGATGGACTACAACAACATCGGTTTCAAAAGCACGTTCGTCTATCCGGTCGTCCCTTCCGGGCTGACGGCGGCGGACGGCGGCAGTCAAGTGAATTTGTCATGGAAAAAAGTGAACAACGCCGCCAGCTACACGGTCAAACGCGGCACGGCAAGCGGCGGACCCTACGGGGCGACGGTTTGTTCCGGCGTGACGGCGACAAGCTGCGCGGATACATCGGCGGCAACGGGGACTACCTACTATTATATCGTCACGTCGACGACAAGCGGCGGCGCCGCAAGCGCGGCGTCGGCCCAAGCTTCGGTCGCTTTCGGGGCCTATTTTGAGGACGGCTTCGAAAGCGGGCTGACCAACTGGACGACGCGCAAAGGAACCGCTTCGACCAGCACAACGCAAGCAAGGCGCGGCGCGAACAGCTACGTGCAGAACGAGGACATGGACGTCGTTTCGCATCCGTTCGGCAGCAATTTGAACCGGGTCGTATCGCTCTATTACTATGACAACGCCGCCGATACGACGATCGATACAATGGCGCGCGTCGACAGCAGCGGGTGGGACGGCAGCGGCTGGCGGGGCATCGGCGTCATTTCGTCGACGTCGACGACGAAGTATGCGATCCGCGTCGACGGCACGTTCACGGCAACGTCCGTCAACCGCTCAACCGGCTGGCACGAGTTCCGCTGGGACTACACCTCGGGCACCAAAGTCGACCTGTACGTCGACGGCGTGCTGGTCGCCTCGCCGACCGGCGTTACATCGTTCAGCGAAATCGCCATGGGCGACTGGTGGGGAGACGGCAAAACCCGCACTGCCTACTACGACGACGCCGAAGTGCTGCGCCTGTTCGACAGCTTCGAGAACGGGCTCGGCAAATGGACGACGCGCAAGGGCACAGCCTCGACATCGACGACACAGGCTCATGCCGGCACGACGAGCTACGTGCAGAACGAGGATATGGACGTGATCTCCGCTTCGCTTGGCGCGGCGCTGAACAAAATCGTCACCCTCTGGTTCTACGACAACGCTGCCGACACGACGGTCGACGCGATGGCGCGGGCCGACAATACCGGCTGGGACGACGGCACGAGCTGGCGGGGCATGGGGGTCAGCACCGGCACGTCGACGACCAAATACGTCACCCGCATCGGCGGCACCTATGCGGCTACGACGGTAACGCGCACGACCGGCTGGCACCAGCTGAAATGGGACTATACGTCGGGCACCAAGGTCGATATGTACGTTGACGGCACTTTGGTCGCTTCGCCAACGGGTGTAACGAACGTCAGCGGCATTGCGATGGGCGACTGGTGGAGCGACGGCCAGACGAACACGATTTATTACGACGACGTTCGCGTCGGCAACTGACGGGCGGTATTGACCGCGGCGTCCGGCGCCGGGCTTGCTCCAAGACTGACAGGCATCTGCAGACTTTATTCCGAAACGGCGAAAAACTTCGCCGGGCGAGTAAGGTCGTCGGATGCCTGTTTTTTGCCGCCTATTCCTACTAATCAAGGGTATTTTAGTCGGCTTTTGACCCGCTGCGGCAGTGCCCGGATTTTGCTGCCAATCGGCCGATTTTGCCTACTTAAATCCAATGTAACAACAACTTCAAACCCAATTGACACCAGTTAGGCCCGGTGATAAGATTACGTTCATAAATCACAGTAATCGCATCGGAATTAAAAGCGTTGTCCTCCGGTCCACCGGCGACAAGCAGCGAGAGTACCATCGACCGATCGATTCGCACGATTTTAACCAAATCGATTCTGCAGGAAAAAGGGGAAATGAACAATGGCAAAGGCAAGGAAAGTACAAACGGCAAAACGGTGGTTTCTGTTCACCTTAACTTCGATTCTCGTCCTGGCGATCGCAGCTTGCGGCAGCAAAACGGATACGTCGAGCGGCGCAGGCGCCAGCTCGTCGCCGAAGGCAAGCGCCGCTCCGTCGGCATCGGGTTCGGCTCCGGCATCGGCATCGGCCACTCCGGCGCCGAAGCCGGCCGTGGAGCTGCTGAACGTCTCCTACGACCCGACCCGCGAGCTGTATGAAAACTACAACAAAGCGTTCGTGAAGTATTGGAAGGAAAAAGCGAACCAAACTGTCACGATCAAACAATCGCACGGCGGTTCCGGCAAACAGGCGCGTTCGGTCGTGGACGGTCTGGAAGCCGACGTGGTCACGCTGGCGCTCGCATACGACATCGATTCTGTGAAAGATAAAGGACTCATCACCAATGCCAACTGGCTGCAAGCATTCCCGAACAACAGCACGCCGTATACGTCGACGATCGTATTCCTGGTGCGCAAAGGCAACCCGAAAAAAATCAAGGACTGGGACGATCTGGTCAAACCGGGCATCGGGGTCATCACGCCAAATCCGAAAACGTCGGGCGGCGCCCGTTGGAACTATGTTGCCGCATGGGGCTACGCGTTGAAGAAAAACAACAACGATGAAGCGAAAGCGAAAGAATTCGTTACTCAGCTGTTCAAAAACGTGCCGGTGCTCGACTCCGGAGCGCGCGACTCGACCTTGACGTTCGTCGAGCGCGGCCAAGGCGACGTCTTGCTGGCTTGGGAAAACGAAGCGTATCTGGCGTTGAAAGAATTCGGCGCCGACAAGTTCGAAATCGTCACGCCGTCGATCAGTGTGCTCGCCGAGCCGCCGGTTGCAATCGTCGACAAAACCGTCGACAAAAAAGGAACGCGCGACGTTGCCAAAGCTTATCTCGAATATTTGTACTCGGAAGAAGGCCAAACGATCGCCGCGCAAAACTTCTACCGCCCGCGTCTGGAGTCGGTTGCGAAGAAGTTCGAAAGCCAATTTGCCAAAATCGAGCTGTTCACCATCAATGACCTCGGCTTCGGCGGCTGGACGCAAACGCAAACGAAACATTTTAACGACGGCGGAGTGTTCGACCAAATTTACAAACCTGCGAAGTAAGCTTCGAGAAGCAAGGCAAAGCAAGCAGAGAAAGGCTTGCCGCCCGTGGGCGCCGGCTGCGGCGCCCTGGCGGAACCGACGATAGCCTAAGGAGCGTATGAACGATGAAGTGGTTCAAGGAACGAAGCATTTTGCCCGGTTTCGGCTTGTCGCTCGGCTTTACCGTCCTCTATCTCGGCCTGATCGTGCTGATCCCGCTGGCGGCGATTTTCGTCAAGACGTCGAGCCTGAGCTGGGAGCAGTTCTGGCATACGGTGACCGACGACCGCGTGATCGCCTCCTACAAGCTCAGCTTCGGCGCAGCGCTGATCGGCGCCGGGATCAACGCCGTGTTCGGCTTTATCGTCGCCTGGGTGCTCGTGCGTTACGAATTCCCCGGCAAACGGTTCATCGATGCTCTGGTCGATTTGCCCTTTGCGCTGCCGACGGCGGTGGCGGGCATCGCCCTGACAGCGATTTACGCGCCGCGCGGCTGGATCGGCTCGCTGATGGAGCCGCTGGGGATCAAAACGGCGTATTCGCCGCTCGGCATCGTGATCGCGCTGACGTTTATCGGCATCCCGTTCGTCGTCCGCACCGTGCAGCCCGTGCTGCAGGAGCTTGACAAAGACATCGAGGAAGCGGCGGTCAGCCTCGGCGCGCGGCGCTGGACGATTTTTCGCCGGGTTATTTTCCCGGAAGTGCTGCCGGCGCTTATCACCGGGTTCGCGATCGCGTTTGCCCGGGCGGTGGGCGAATACGGTTCGGTTGTGTTCATCTCCGGCAACATGCCGATGAAAACGGAGATTGCGCCACTGCTTATCATGACCAAGCTGGAGCAATTCGATTACGCCGGCGCGACGGCCATCGCCCTTGTCATGCTCGTTCTGTCGTTCATCCTTCTGTTGATCGTCAATCTGCTGCAATGGCGCACCAATCGCCGTTTGCTGAGCGCGTAAGGGGGCGGCGGAGATGGCAGGATATGTCGCTACGAAGCTGGGTTCCCCTACCGCGGTTCGGCCCAAGCATGTAACGGAATCGAAGCTTGTCAAATGGATCTTGATCACGATTGCTTTGCTTTTCCTCGGTTTGCTGCTTGTGCTGCCGCTCGTCACCGTATTCGAGCAGGCGTTCCGCAAAGGCGCCTCCGTCTACTTCGCGGCGCTGCGCGACCACGACGCGGCCGCGGCGATTCGGCTGACGCTGCTCACCGCGGCGATCGTCGTGCCGCTCAACCTGATCTTCGGCGTTGCCGCCGCCTGGGCGATCACGAAATTCCGCTTCCGCGGCAAAAACGTGCTGCTCACGCTGATCGACTTGCCGTTCGCCGTTTCGCCGGTAATCGCCGGTCTCGTGTACGTGCTCGTCTTCGGCGCCCGCGGCTGGTTCGGCCCATGGCTGGACGCTCACGACATCAAAATCATTTTCGCCGTTCCCGGCATTGTGCTTGCCACGCTGTTCGTTACGTTCCCGTTCGTCGCCCGCGAGCTGATTCCGCTAATGGAGTCGCAAGGGACGCAGGAAGAGGAAGCGGCGGCGACGCTTGGCGCGAAGGGCTGGAAAATTTTTTGGCGCGTGACGCTGCCGAATATCAAGTGGGGCTTGATCTACGGCATCATCCTTTGCAACGCCCGGGCGATGGGCGAGTTCGGTGCCGTATCGGTCGTCTCCGGCCATATCCGCGGCGAAACGAACACGATTCCGCTGCAGGTGCAAATTTTGTTCGGCGAATACAAGCTTGCCGCTTCGTTCGCCGTCGCTTCGCTGCTCGTGCTGCTGGCGCTTGTCACGCTTGCCGTCAAAAGCCTGATCGAATGGAAATTCGCGCAAGATCACAAGGAAAGCGGGGACAAGTGACATGCACATCGTGGTGAACAACTTGCACAAATCGTTCGGTTCGTTCGAGGCGGCGAAGCAGATCAGCTTCGAAATTGAAAAAGGCCGGCTGATCGGCCTGCTCGGCCCGAGCGGCGGCGGCAAAACGACGATTTTGCGCATGCTGGCGGGGCTGGAGGAGCCGGATTCGGGCGATATTTTGTTCGGCGGCGTTCGCGTGAACGACGTATCGCCGCAGGAGCGGGAAATCGGGCTTGTGTTTCAGAATTATGCGCTGTTTCGTCACATGACGGTTTATGACAATATCGCTTTTGGTTTGACGGTGAAAAAACGGCCGAAGGCGGAGATCAAAGCCCGCGTGCAGGAGTTGATCGACCTGACCGGCCTGAAGGGGCTGGAAAAGCGGCTGCCTCACCAGTTGTCCGGCGGCCAGCGCCAGCGCGTCGCCTTCGCACGAGCGCTTGCTCCCGAACCGCAGCTGCTGCTGCTCGACGAGCCGTTCGCGGCGATCGACGCCAAGGTGCGCAAGGAGCTGCGCACCTGGCTGCGCGAAACGATCGACCGCGTCGGAATTACGACGATCTTCGTCACGCACGACCAGGAAGAGGCAGTCGAAGTGGCCGACCGGATTATGGTCGTCAACCAGGGACGGATCGAGCAGCAGGGCACGCCGTTCGAAATTTACCAGCAGCCGCGCACTCCGTTCGTCGCCGGCTTCATCGGCGAATCGAGCCGGCTGGCGAGCGTGTCCGGCTTGAAAGGCTTCGACGCCGGCTGGTCGTCGCCGGGCGCGATCGTCCGGCCGGAGTTCGTCGAAATCGGCCGCGAGCACGAAATTGCGCTGCCGTCCGCGGCGGAGCAGGCCGTCGTGCGCAATGTGTTTTTCCGCGGCACGAGCTGGCAGGTCGAAGCCGATATCGGCGGACGTTCCGTGTATGCGTACCGCACGCTGGAGCAGCCGCCGCTTCAGCCCGGCGATGCCGTGCTGGCGCTCATTCACCGGCTGTACGTGTTCGACGGCGACCAGACGAAGGTGCTGGAAAATACGCGAAAAATCGATCCGCTGCCCGTTCATATTTAACGGCGAAACAGCGGCAGAGGAGGAGGTTCGGCTATGGAGCACGCCATCACGATCGCATCCGGTTCCGGTTCGGGCGAGCTGTCCGCCGTCCTGCATTATCCGAAGCAGGCGCGCGGCGGCAAGGGAGAGAGCGGCAGCTGCCGCTGGCCGCTGATCGTCGTCTGCCACGGCTTCGTCGGCAACAAGATCGGCGAGAACCGGCTGTTCGTCAAAGCGGCGCGGGCGTTCAGCGAAGCCGGTTTCCTCGTCATCCGCTTCGACTATGCGGGCTGCGGCGAAAGCACCGGCGAATACGGCGGCGAAGGCGGCGGGCTCGACGCGATGATCGGGCAGACGCAGCGTGTGCTCGATTACGGGCTGGGGCTCGACTGCGTCGACGCGAACCGGGTGACGCTGCTCGGCCACAGCCTCGGCGGCGCCGTCGCCGTGCTGACCGCGGCGCGCGACAACCGCGTCAAGTCGCTGGTGCTCTGGTCGGCGGTTGCCCATCCGCTGAACGATATCGTCGGCATCGTCGGCAAACAAGCCTACGAAGAAGCGGTGGCGCTGGGTGCCGTCGACCATCGCGGCTACCGGCTGAGCGCACCGTTCTTCGAATCGTTGACCCGTCACCAGCCGCTGCGTCAGGTGCGCCAATTCCGCGGCGACGCGCTGCTTTTGCACGGCACGCTCGACGACGTCATCCCGGTCGATTACTGCTTCCTGTACCAGCGCGTCTTCTGGCTGCGCAGCGACGGGCAGTGCGACAAGGAAGTGATTTTGCAGGCGGACCATACGTATTCGGCGGATAAAAGCGCGCAGCAGCTCATCGCCAAAACGGCCGATTGGCTGACCTATCTGGAGAAGCGGAAGATGGAGTGGCACGACTGGACGATTTAAGCGGAGCAGGCGGATCAGTCCGGATTGGATTTACTCTGACGTAACTGGACCTGGCTTGATTGACTCCACGACTCAACTGACTCAATTGACTCAACCCGGCTTAAATCCGACTAATCATATTGGAATATACAAAATGGAGGGATTCGCGATGGGGAAACCGCTGGAAGTGGATGAAACCTGGATCGAGCGCATCAGCCGCAGCTTGAACGGACTGGAGTACGGCACGGTGCAAATTATCGTTCATGACGGCCGGATCGTACAAATCGAACGCACCGAACGAAGCCGTTACGAACTGGAGGCGGCGCAGTCGCAGCGCGAAGCTTCCGGCGGCACGCGTTCCGCCAAGCGGTTCAAGTAATCGTCCCTGTTGTGCACGGCTTATACAGTCGAGTCGACCAGATCGCTGGAGACTTCCCCGCCTTATGAGGCGCAGGGAAGTCTTTTTGTATTCGCGCGTGTGAAGCGCGCCCATTCGAATCGAAGGAGAGATCGATGATGAGCATCGTTATCATATCGGGCAGCCCGTCCGCGCGTTCGCGGTTGTCGGCCATTGTGGAGCAGGTGAAGGCGGCGCTTGCCGCCGAAGGGCAGGAGTGGACGGAAATCGCGGTGCGCGAGCTGCCGCCGGCCGATCTGCTTCACGCCGCGTTCGACAGCCCGGCGATCGCCGAAGCGGTCGGCAAAGTGGAGCAGGCCGGCGCCGTCGTCATCGCGACGCCGATATATAAAGCGTCCTATACAGGCATCCTGAAAGCCTTTCTGGATCTGCTGCCGCAAAAAGGGCTGGAGCGCAAAATCGTGCTTCCGGTCGCCATCGGCGGCACGATCGCCCACCTGCTGGCGATTGATTACGCGCTGAAGCCGGTGTTGGCGGCGCTCGGCGCGCGGCATGTGCTCGGCGGCGTGTTCGTGCAGGACACGCACGTGACCTGGAGCGAGCAGGGGCAAGCCGTGCTCGACGCGGAGACGGGCGCGCGTCTGGACGGCGCCGTGAAGGAACTGGTGCGCGAGCGGCGTGCGAGCGCCGGTGCTGCTGCGGTGGCGCAACGGGTGTAGAAATAGGCCCTGTTTTATTGCCTATTTCGCTAAAAACGGGTGGCAGCAACAAAATAGCCGGTGAAATCACTGGTTATTTCCGGGAACCATTCGATTTTGGGACTGTTTGCTCCGAATAGCCAGCGAAAACACTGGCTATTTCCGAAGAAGCAGCAAAAAGGAAGGCAATAAGCCATTTTTCATGGCCTATTTTGCAAAGATACTCATTCAAGGGAGCGATTATATCCATGTTAGCCGCGATTCGCAACAATATATTTCCCCGCAAGCCGAAGGCCCGACTTGCCGCCGTGCTGGCGTTGACGCTGGCGCTCGCCACGGCTCTGGCCGGCTGCGGCGCCAAAGACGGCGACAGCAAAACAACCGCCGCCGCAGGCGCGACGTCCGGCGCATCGGCCAAACCGGCCGACAAGAAAACGCTGCGCATCGGCTTCCAGAAGTACGGTACGGTCAACATTTTGAAAGCGAAAGGCGATCTTGACAAAGCGCTCGCGGCCAAAGGCTACACCGTCACCTGGACGGAATTCCCCGGCGGCCCGCAGTTGCTCGAAGCGCTCAACGTCGGCAGCATCGACCTCGGCCACACCGGCGAAGCGCCGCCGATTTTTGCCCAGGCGGCCGGCACGCCGCTCGTCTACCTGGCGCACGAGCCGGCAAGTCCGCTCAGCGAAGCGATTCTGGTGCCGGCGGATTCGCCGATCAAAACCGTCGCGGACCTGAAAGGCAAGCAGGTGGCGCTGAATAAAGGCTCGAACGTGCACTACCTGCTCGTCAAGCAGCTGGAAAAAGCCGGGCTGAAATACGAAGACATCAAAACCGTGTTTCTCCCGCCGGCCGACGCGCGCGTCGCCTTCGAGCAGAAAAACGTCGACGCCTGGGTCATCTGGGATCCGTTCTTCGCGGCGGCGCAAACGGCAACAAAGGCGAGAATATTGGCTGACGGCAAAGATACGGTAGCGAACAACGAGTTTTACCTCGCCTCCCGCACGTTTGCGGAAAAAAATGCGGACGCGGTTCAAACCGTGCTGGACGAAATCAAAAAAGTCGACGACTGGGCCAAGTCGAACCAGAACGAAGTGGCGAAGCTGCTGTCGCCGCAGCTCGGCATCGACATCCCGTCGCTGGAGCTGGCGTCCAAGCGGAGAGAGTACGGCATTCTGGCGATTGACGACGCCCTGATCGCCGACCAGCAGAAGATCGCCGACGCCTTCTTCAAGCTCGAGCTGATTCCGAAACAAATTTCGATCAAGGACGCCGTATTGAAAAAATAACGCCGATCGCCGGCGCAAAAGAAGGGTGAGCAACCGATGGAAGTGTTCTGGTTCATACCGCTGCATGGAGACGGGCGTTACTTGGGAACGAGCGCAGGAGCAAGAGCCGTTACTTATGCCTATGTGCGGCAAATCGCGCAGGCGGCCGATGAACTGGGGTTTGGCGGCGTGCTGCTGCCGACGGGAAGATCGTGCGAGGACGCCTGGGTTGCGGCGTCTTCGCTCATCCCGGTGACGGAACGGCTGAAATTTCTGGTCGCCATCCGGCCGGGGCTCATGTCGCCGACGTTGTCGGCGCGTATGGCGGCCACGTTCGACCGGCTGTCGGGAGGTCGGCTGCTGGTTAACGTCGTCACCGGCGGCGATCCGGTCGAGCTCGCGGGCGACGGCCTGTTCCTCGGCCATGACGAGCGCTACGAGCTGACCGACGAGTTTCTCCGCGTCTGGCGGCAGGCGCTGCAAGGAGAAGAGGTGAATCACGAAGGCGACCACCTGCACATCAAAGGCGGCAAAGTGTTGTATCCGCCAGTACAGGCGCCGTATCCGCCGCTTTATTTCGGCGGTTCTTCGCCGGCGGCGCAGCAGGTGGCGGCCGATCATATCGACGTTTACCTGACGTGGGGCGAACCGCCGCAGCAGGTAGCGGAGAAGATCGCGCAGGTGCGCAAGCTGGCCGCTGCGACCGGCCGCAACGTGCGCTTTGGCATCCGGCTGCACGTTATCGTGCGCGAAACGGAAGAGGAAGCGTGGGCGGCGGCGGATGAGCTGATCGCTCACCTGGACGACGATACGATCGCTTCGGCGCAGTCGATTTTTTCGCGGATGGACTCCGAGGGGCAGCGGCGCATGGCGCAGCTTCATACCGGCGACCGCGGCAAGCTGCGCATCGCGCCGAACTTGTGGGCCGGCATCGGCCTCGTCCGAGGCGGCGCCGGCACGGCGCTTGTCGGCAGCCCCGAACAAGTGGCGGCCCGCATGCAGGAATATGCGGCGCTTGGCATCGAAACGTTCATTTTCTCCGGTTATCCGCATCTGGAGGAGGCGTACCGCGTGGCGGAGCTGCTGTTCCCGCTGCTGCCGCTGCAGCAGCAGCGGCCAGGTCGCGCCGAAGCGGACGAACGGCATTTCATCAGCCCGTTCGGCGAAATGATCGCCAATGAACAGCTGCCTAAGCCGGCGAAAGGAGGGCAGCCGCATGAGCCGCACGAATCCGGCGATCCGCGCCGGCAGCAGAAGCTGGCGCTTTGACAAGTGGCTCGCCTGGGCCGTGCCGGTCGCCATCGTCGCCGTCTGGCAGCTGCTCGGCGATAACGGCCTGATCGCTACCCGGGTGCTGCCGACGCCGTACGAAGTGGCGCAAGCGGCCGTGCGCATGGCGCACAAAGGGGTGCTGCTCGACTACATCGGCACCAGCACGGGCCGGGCGCTGCTCGGCTTCGCCATCGGCGGCGGCATCGGTTTTGCCCTCGGCCTGTTGAACGGTCTGTTCCGGTTGTCGGAGACGCTGCTCGACACGTCGGTTCAAATGCTGCGCAACATTCCGCATCTGGCGATTATTCCGCTCGTCATTTTGTGGTTCGGCATCGGCGAAGAAGCGAAGCTGTTCCTCGTTGCGCTCGGCAGCGTGTTCCCGATTTACCTCAATACGTTCCACGGCATCCGTTCGGTCGACCCGGGGCTGATCGAAATGGGGCGCGTTTACGGCTTGCGCGGCGCGAAACTGTTCTGGAAAGTTGTGCTGCCCGGCGCGCTGCCGTCGATTCTGGTCGGCGTGCGCTTCGCGCTTGGCTTCATGTGGCTGACGCTGATCGTGGCGGAAACGATATCCGCCGATTCCGGGATCGGCTACATGGCGATGAACGCGCGCGAGTTCATGCAGATGGACGTGGTGGTGCTCAGCGTCGTGCTGTACGCGCTGCTCGGCAAACTGTCCGATGCGGCGGCCAAGTGGATGGAGAGGGCGTGGCTGCAGTGGCATCCGAATTTCAAGAAACAGGCGAAAGCGGGGAAAGCGGCATGAGCGGCGCAGGCAAGGGCATTCACTTGAAGGCGAGCGGTTTGTCCAAAACGTTTGGCGCGATCAACGTGCTGCAAGGCGTCGAGCTCGATATCGCACCGGGCGAATTCGTCGCCATCGTCGGCCGCAGCGGCTGCGGCAAAAGCACGCTGCTGCGCCTCGTCGCCGGACTGGAGCAGGCAAGCGGCGGCGACGTGCGGCTCGACCGCGAGGCCGCGACGGGCATTCGCCGCGACGTGCGCGTGCTGTTCCAGGATGCGCGGCTGCTGCCGTGGAAGCGCGTCGTCGATAATGTGCGCATCGGCGTGCGCGGCGGCGGCAAGGCGGAAGCGCTGGAGGCGCTGCGGCTTGTCGGCCTGGCGGAGCGCGCGGCGGAGTGGCCGGGCGTGTTGTCCGGCGGCCAACGGCAGCGGGTGGCGCTGGCCCGCGCGCTGGCCGGCGAGCCGCGGCTGCTGCTGCTCGACGAGCCGCTCGGCGCGCTGGACGCGCTGACGCGCATCGAAATGCAGCAGCTGATCGAGAGGCTGTGGCTGGAGCAGCGGTTTACCGCGATTCTCGTCACGCACGACGTCAGCGAAGCGGTGGCGCTTGCCAATCGCGTCGTGCTGATCGAACGCGGCCGCATCGCATTGGATGTGCGCATCACGCTCGACCGGCCGCGCGACAGAGACTCCGGCTTTGCCCATTTCGAAAAACTCATTTTGGACCGGGTCATGGAAAAAGAACGCGAAACGGCCGATGTGCCGCCGCGCAAAGAAATTTCCTTTTCGATTTGAACGTTACGGCCTCAATTATGGCGACTGGAGGGACATGCCGATGAGTCAAGCAGCAGCGGAGCGGGTGCCGGCTGGCCCGCAATTGGTCCATCTTCCCGACCTGCAGTTTGCAAGCTGGTGTTATGAGCATTACGGCTTGAACAAGGGGGTGTACAACACGATCGACGAGCGGCTGTTCGCCGCCGGATTGGTAGAAATCACGTCGCGCCGCGCGGCGTTGCTTTCCTTTCTGGATCAGGCGACGCACCGGGGCATCCGGATGCGCGACGGCAAGTTTCTGCGCTTCGGCAAAGGCGGTCTGACCGTGCTGCTGGAGCATTTTCTGCAAGGGGGAAGGGCCTGAAGTCAAGGGAAGGATGCCCTTCCGAAGCGGTGACAGTCGCCGTTTCGGAAGGTTTTTTGTTTCCTATTATATTGAAAAAATAACTATTATTCTATATTATAGAATAATATATTAAAAGAAAAGAGGCCAATAATAGCCAATGGAAAAAAAACTGCCGCTGATTGAACATCCGTTTACCTCTTACCCGGTACCAACCGCCATCTTGTCCATCATCCTTCAGAATCAGAACGCGCTCCCATGGCTCTATAACAACTTTATCCAACTGTATTCGCGCAACATCCGCTTCAACCTCGGTTTTTATCATCACCCGGATTTGCTATTCGCTATTTGTCCGTTCGTGAAGCGGTTTGTGATTCCGAGAAGCGTGATGAGACGTATGGAGACCGTCGTCGACTGGATGCTGCCGAATCTTGACGACGGGAATTATATCCTGGTGATGGTGAACGGCAAATACATCCCTGCCTACAAGCAGTATTACCGCAAAGAGCACTTCAATCATCCGGTGTTGATTTATGGCTGCCATGCCGACGAACGCCTGTTTTATGTTGCCGACTTTGCAACCGGCAGATATGAGTCGTACACCGCAACCTTTGACGAGATGGACATGGCGTATCGCTCCACCGATCGATTCGAAGGGCTTGACGATTATATCGGGGGCGTCAATATGCTGCATTATGAGTCGGCCCCTGAATTGTCGGGCATTCGGAGCTATCGGTTCAATACGGAGCTCGTTGTGAAGCTGACGGCCGATTATCTCGACTCGCGCGATACGTATCGATTATTCGGGTTCAACAGCGACGATTGCCTCTACGGGATTCGCATTCATCAAGCGCTGGCGGAAAAACTGAACGCATTGGCGGAGGGGGAGCTGAAGTTTGACGACTTCGGAAAAATCCCCCTCCATGTGTTATGGAACCATAAAATGTGCATGCTGGACCGATTGAAATATATGGGGCAAACTAATCTTTTGCAGGTGAGTCCCGAACTGATAGCCCGTTACGAACCTCTGGTGGCGTTGTCGCTCATCAATCGAAATTTATTTCTGAAAATGCAGCTTACGGGGCAACGAAGCACCGCAGCCACAATCGCAAAAAATATAACCCAAATCGTTGAAGCGGAACACGACATTTTAACGGAATGGCTGCAATTGAATCGAATGTAAGTACAGGTCGCCAGATACGGAGGGATAACGGATTACCCCAACTTATCGCAGATCAGCAGCGCAATTTGCTGAATCGTGGCAAAATGTTCGAACAACAATTCCTCTTCTTCAAACATAATGTTGAACTTCTCTTCCAGTACGACAATCAATTGCACCGATTTGATGGAGTCCAGTCCCAGTTCGCTTAATTTTCGTTCCGCTGCAATGTCCTCCGAGTGGCCAAGTATGCTTTTAATGACGGTTCCGATGCTTTGCGGCAGATCGGCAATTTCCGAATGGACCTCCATTCCCGCTCACACTCCGGCAGCAGCAAATCGGTATTCGGTAGGCGATTGATTGTAGTATTGCTTAAAGAACGAGCAAAACTGCGAAGTCGAAAAATAGCCGAGGTTTGATGAAATATCTTTTACGCTCAGCGTCGAGTTGGTCAGCAGAAAGGCGGCTTGTTTCATGCGCAGCATCTGAATGTGCTTGATGGGTGAAATTTGGAACACCTTGGAGTACATATTGCTTAAATAAACGGGATTGCATGGAACCAGTTCGGCCAAATCCGAAAGCGAAATCGGCTTGCAAAAGTTGGCGCGAATGTAGCGGTTGATGCGGATCAGCCGCGAGTCCACTTTTCCCGCCAAATCTTGTCCGCGTGGTTCGGTCATGCCCCCGTTGCCTGCCTGGAGCGTATCGAGCAGTTGCTTTATGAAGGCGGCCGTTTGCTTCAGAAAGGAAGGCGTAATGGGGCGGTCGGCGATAAAGATCGCATTGATGTCATGAAGCAGGGGGGCGAGCTGCCCTCTGTTCTCCGCCATGAGCAAGGGCATGGAATGACAGGCTTGAAACGACGGGCCTTTCAAGACCAGGCCTCTTACGGTGACCACATAGGCGCTCCGGTTGCTGATTTTGAATTTTCTTCCGATTGCGAAACTGCCTTTGTTCAGCGTCTGCCGGGTTCGATTCCATTCCAGGGTGATCGAATCGATAGCTTCGACGAAAATAAGCTGTTCCTCTCCTGTATGCCATAACTCATGGTGTCGCGGAACAATGGAGATATTGCGTTTGATCGAACAAACCGACAACTCCACCTTGCACCATCCATTCTTGGTATACTATGTATACAAAACTCATAAAATATACTCCTTAAAATAACAGAAATGAAATGGCAATTCAAGTCTATGGACAGAACTGTTGATCATTATACATTTTATATCCAGATATACATATAGGATTGAGTGAAATAGGCATGTATGGTAATTTAAGTTTTATATTCCTGCAACGGAGGGGCAGATGGAATGAGTAACCACGCGTTGGAGAAAGAGCTGATTCTTCTGGCGGTTCTAAAAAATCGATCGAATGCGGAAAATAATAGAATAGAGGAAATCGCTGCGAATGAATTGGATTGGGGATGGATCGGCGGTCAACTTTTACATCATCGGCTGACGGGCTACTTCGTAATTGGTCTTGGACCGCTCGCAGAACAATTGATGCACGAGGAATTCTCGAAAGCGCTTGAACTCATCATGAAGTCACAAGCACAGCAATTAGCGGAAACGAATCAAATCATTCTGCCGATTCTTAAGCAGTTTGAGGAGAGCGGCATTCCATATGCGGCGCTGAAGGGATTGGTATTTAACGCCTCTTTATATGAACCCGGAGAACGGCGTTCGAACGACAGCGATATTCTTGTCATGGAGGATGACCTGGATCGCCTGGACGCCATTTTACGAAAGAACGGCTACATCCAATCCAATCGGCCAAATGGCGAATTCAAGGAAGCTTCCAGGAAAGAGAAAATGATACAACGGATGAATTATCATGACTTGGTTCCGTATGTGAAACAAATCGACGCTGTATTTATGAAGATTCATGAAATTGATATCAACTTTCACATGGATTCCAAGGATAACGATATTACCAAAAAGGTGTTTATGCTCGGGACCGAGCGTTATAAAAACGGGCATTATGAGGTAAAGGGTCTGCCATGGGAAACTCATTTGGCGCAGCTTTGCATTCATTTCTGTCGGGAAGGCACCAGCAGCATATGGAGTTCGGGCCGCCGGGATGTCGTTTTATACAAGATAGTCGATATTGCGAATACAGTAAGGCTTGCCAAAGACGAAGAGCATCTGTTCCAATGGATATCCCTGATGAAGCAGTTGAGTCTTGATAAAGCATGTTATTATACGCTCCACTATATAGCGCAATTTTATCCGCAGCTCCTCTCCCTGCAAATGTTGGCGACTGTCCGGCCTGACGACACAGCGTACTTGGACGAAATTGCAATTGCGGGGGAAGACAGGATCGTCAAGCGCCAATCGGCGTTTATCGACACGGCTTTCAATCTTACCTATAAAAAATGAGGTCGCGATCATGATTCGTATGAAAATCCCGATCGCCGAACAAGCGGAAGCCGCCGACGATTTGGTTCGGCTTGTCGGTTTTGCCTCGGAGAAAATCGTTTCCATCGAAACGCTCGGAGAAGATCTGGTAGTTTCGTTGGAAGAGGGAGCGAATGAAGAAGATATCGGTTCCAAAATAAAACGAATCCTCAAGCATCGTTCATCCTCAAGCCCGCCTGCGGTTATATGTTCCATCGGGGAAACGAGGCGGGAGCGATTTTGTACAGATTTCCCCGAACAATTGGTGAAGCGGTACGGGAACGGTTTGATTGGCCTGAAAGGCGAGGCACTGCGATTGTTTGATTACTTTAATGAAAGGTTTCGGGCGTTTGCTCTCGAAGCGGAGGCTGTCGAGAACCAATACCCCACGTTGTTGCCGATATCCGTCTTGGACAAAACCGGGTATTTGCGAACCTCGCCGCAATATTCCATGTACGTATGCCATCCCAAGGAAGACGTAGACGACTTGTTGCTGACGAGTAAAGCTGCAGGAGACAAGCGCATCAAAGAAATCATTCATGAACCTGAACATGTCCTCTCTCCGGCAGCCTGCTTTCATTGTTATATGGATTTGGAGAAGACAGAACTGGCGCGGCCTTCGGTTTTTACTTTCTTGCAAAAAGTATTCCGACACGAAGGAAGGATGAATTGGCGCGGTTTTGGCCGGTTATGCGATTATCATGTGAGAGAAATTGTATTTATCGGCGATGATCGTTTCGTCAGAAAGAAACGAAGCGAATGTATCGAAAAAGTCAAACAACTTGCAGAAGAACTATCCATTGCCTCAAGACTTTGCGTAACGAGCGATCCTTTTGTCGTGCCGACCATGCAAAAATTCAAACAAATTCAGATGGAAGAAGAAAGCAAACTTGAACTTCAATTGGCTTACGGAAAGGAACAATTTCTGGCAACCGCCTCCTTCAATTTGCACGGTGCAGCCTTTACATCTCCTTTTCAAATTCAAGTAAAACATATCCCGCATGCGGTAACCGGATGCATCGGATTCGGACTGGAAAGATGGGTGCTCGGTTTTATGGCGCAGCATGGAACAAACCCGAACGATTGGAAAAAAATCATCCCTTTGTGAGTGGTAAGGAGAATGAAGTATGGGGAATGTAGAACAAATTGTTTTGAATAGCTACCGTAAAGTGCTGGAAGATTCGGGAAGGGATACGAATGTATCACTGGATGTCGTCATCGGAAGAAATACCGGCCTCGATTCGTTAGGATTGGTAAACCTTATGGTAGAGATTGAGGAAGCGCTTGACATTACACTGGAATCCGTATTGATTGAAATCCGGCAAAGTATCATGTTATTCGAGTTGGTGCCATTGGTGGAACGGGCGCTTAAGGAGTCTATGTCATGAGTTTCATAAGCGTGGACAAGATCTCGAAGCAGTTTTTAATACCCAAAAAGAAGCAAGGTTTTTGGGGATCCGTTCAAGCGTTGTTTTCCACACGACATGAAAGCAAGATGGCCGTTAATCAGATTTCTTTTGCGATTGAGCGGGGAGAAATGATCGGATTCATTGGGCCGAATGGGGCGGGTAAATCAACCACCATAAAAATGTTGACGGGCATCCTTGTTCCTACATCGGGAGAAATAAAAGTGAACGGGAAAATACCAATCAAGCATCGTGAAGAAATGGCTGCCGACATTGGTGTCGTCTTCGGACAGCGGACCCAACTATGGTGGGACTTACCGCTAATCGAATCGTTTCAGCTTTTGCGTTACATATATAAAATTCCTGCATTGCAGTTTCACAAAAACCTGGCATTTTTAACTGACTTGCTGGATGTGGGCGAATTTATGAACACACCGGTTCGACAGTTGAGTTTGGGGCAACGAATGAGAGCCGACCTGCTGGCCGCCCTGCTTCACAATCCATCCGTACTCTTTCTGGACGAGCCTACAATCGGTTTGGACGCGATTGCCAAGGAACGAATCAGAGAACTGCTAGTTTCAATCAATAAAGAGAAGCATGTCACCGTATTGCTTACGACACATGACATGATCGATATTGAAAAGACGTGCAATAGAATGATCATTATCGACAAAGGCAACAAAGTTTACGATGGCGGCATCGATGAAATTCGGGCCAACTATGGCAGAACTCGAACGCTTGTTGTCGATTTTAAACAGTTCCCTCATCTTCCCGCCATTGATGGCGTCACCTCGGTCTCGCAGAACGGGCTGCGGTTCGAAATCCAATTTGAAAAGAATAAAATATCGGCCTCTCAACTTGTCAGTCTGATTTCCAAACATAATGATCTTATGGATCTTACCGTTCAGGAACCTGAAATTGAAGCCATAATCAAAGAAATATACAACAACCCGGCAATAAAAAAAGCCGGCCGCAGTCATGAGACCGCCATATGAGAACCTATGTACAAGTTGCGAAGCAATCTTTTCACCGAAAGTCTTCCTTCAAGCTTGAATATTATTTGGGGCTATTTGGATCCATCCTGAGTATTTTCATCAGCATTGCCATTTGGAGTGCGGTATACGGCTCTTCTTCCCGGATTGCAGACATCAGTCAATCGCAAGCGATTACTTATGCCGTTCTGGCCCTGTTGCTCAGAACCGGGTTAACCATGAACGAATTCATTATCGAGAATAAAATCAGAACAGGAGAAATAGCGACTGAACTGATTCGTCCGTACCGTTTTTTAGCCTATCTTTTTTCGATTGTGATCGGCGAAGTCGGATTCAACATATGGGCCAAAGCAATTCCGCTGGTCTTGATTTGCTTGGTATGCATCCATCTTGACATCTCGAGTTCGTGGCTTCATATCGCTGCATTTATGATAAGTGTGATGTTCAGTTACTTGCTGTTGTATGTTATCAATTGTATTTTTTGGCTATTGTCGTTTTGGGTACATCAGACGTGGAGTATGATTACGATAAAAAACGCCATTTTCCTTCTCGTCTCCGGAGCGACTGTTCCTTATTGGTTTTTGCCCGAATGGCTTGCCCGTATTTTCGAGTGGATGCCTTTCAAAACGATTTATTTCAGCCCGTTATCCATTGTCTTGGGTAAAATGTCGAATGGGGACATTTGGAAGCTTTATGGCGAACAAGCGGTTTGGATTCTCGTATTTGCTGCCGCAGGATTGTGGATGTGGCGAAAAGCCCAGAATAAGCTTGTCATCCAAGGAGGCTAGTCGGTTGAAAGGCTTCGGCAGACATTCCGCAATGGAGTACGCTGTGTTGTATGTCCGATTTTTAAAAATGATTCTCATGTCTCGCATGGTGTATAAATGGGATACGTTTCTGATCTCGTTCTCCGTGCTGGCCAGAGAAAGCGTTACAGTAATCACGTTATTTCTCATTCTTGCTCGTTTTCATGACATTCGGGGATGGGATATGCCGGACTTGTTGTTTATGTACAGCTTTGTATTTTTAACCTACAGCCTTTGCGTGCTTGTATTTACAGGCGTAAGAGACTTCGAAGGGGCTGTCCATCTCGGCGAGTTCGATAGTTACCTGACCAAACCGATTTCGCCCTTGTTCCATGTTATCGCCAGAAAATCGGATATCATGGCAACATTGGGCCATGGCGGATTGGGAATCCTTCTTTTCGTGTATTCCTTTGATCGGGTCGGATTTGCGTGGTCGCCGCGAATGGTGCTTATTGTGTTGTGGCTGCTGCTGAGCGGCGTACTTATCCAGGGAGCTCTATTGCTGGTATGTGCCGCCTTAACATTCTGGACGACAAAGTCGAGCGAAATTCAAAGCATTTTATTTTATCAGACGAGAGGCTTTATTGCTTACCCGATTTCCATATATCCCAAGGTAATTCAAGCCATTCTGACCTTCGTCGTGCCCTTGGCATTCGTCAATTATTATCCATCCAAGTACCTGATCAACCAAGAGCAGATGTGGCTTTACCTTTCTCCTCTCGTGGGGATTGTTTTTTTTGGTTTTGCCTATTCATTATGGCGAAGAGGATTGCTTCAATACAAAAGCACAGGTCATTAATCGAGGTGGGCCATGGATAAATTTGATCTTGTTGTCGCCAAAAAATATGACTTTATTAAGGATTGTCCCGAGCATCAAGTCATTACCTGGATCGAAAGCAACGGAATGGACGCCAGGCTCCTTTTTCATCGCCAGATTCACGACAGTTTGTCGTTTCTTTATCATTGTTTTCAAGAAGGAGAATACAATTGCAGTTTTTTGTCGGTGGACATATGGCAAGAACTTTATGAAGTGTACGGCATAACCAATCAGTCGGATAATTCATTGCTGCTCGACCTTACCGTCGACGACATCATTGAGCGGTTTGGAGTGCCTGTTATGCTGTCATGCGACAGTTATTACTTGCCATACTCCAAAAATTTCAACCAATCGCACACCGGAACGCGAGTGATTATCCTGAAAGTGGATCCTGACACGAATCGGTATTTGATCGGGGAAGCGCCTTTTCAAATTTGCGAATGGGTTCAGAAGCCGCTCATTCAGCGATCTCATACAGCGGAACAGCCCGGCAGAGGGTATTTTCATCTTCCCCGTCTGTCTTCAATGAATGCGAATCCAATGGAAACAACGCATCTTGTCGAGCGGTTGAAGGAGCAGTTGTTGAAGGTCCTCAGCGTAGATTCGGACAGAATCCTTCAAGATTTGCTCCAGGAACTGCCTGCGTTGCTGCTGCAAAATGCCACCGTTTTCGTGCTGGAATGTTGCATGCATCTTCAAGCGGGATGGATCAAGATGGCGAAGTTTCTGGAATGGCTGCAATCGTCATCCGGCAGGGACGAGAAGTTGATCGAGGAGGTTTACGGGTTGGTTTATGCTTGGCAACGATTGCAGTTGGATTACGTGAAGATGGCAAAAAAGCCCGGTCCTCTCGGGGAACTGCTGTGTCACAGGCTTGACAACCTCCGCAAACAAGAGTGTTCGTGTTACCGTTCCCTGATGATTTATCTCCAGGAGTTGAAAACGATTCATGTCGGACGATCGTAGTCAGTTGGTGGAGTTGGTTTCGGCAATTGTCAAGAATCATTTGGGCTTGCAAAATGACATCGCGGCTACAACGGATTTAAAGCAGTGCGGCTTGGATTCCATTACCTTCATTCAAATTGTGGTCGATATTGAAACGAGTTTGGCGATTACATTTGCGGATTCCGACTTGATTTCGGATCGTATGGGCACGATCGATCAAATCGTAACGTGCATTCGGTAGCAACGGAGAGCAAAACATCAGTAAAAGGAAAGGTGAAACTTATGGCGGAATCTGTTCAAACGATCGATGAAGGTACGGAAAGCTTGCTTGATCTGAATGAATTTTTCTTCACGCCGACCGAAGATATCGTCATGATCGAAGGCAGCGGTATTTATCTCAAAGATAATAATGGCAAAGAATACATCGATTGTGCATCGGCAACGTTTAATTTGAGTTTGGGATACAGCCATCCGGATGTGATCAACGCAGTAAAGGAACAAGCGGATAAATTGATTCATGTTACTTCGAGCTATATGACCAACCCGGTAGGAAATTTGGTGAAGAAACTGATTGAAGTAAGTCCGGAAGGGCTGTCCAAAGTACATTTAAAAATATCCGGGGGCTCTACGGCAAATGAAGGCGCCATCAAAATGGCACAGCATTATAACGGCAAAACCGACGTCATCTCGCTGTTTCGATCGCATGTGGGCCAAACCATTTTCACCATGAATGCTTCCGGAAATTCTTTCCGAAGAGAGCCGTTTCACTTGGGGCAACCCGGTATTGTCCATGTGCCGCCGGCATATTGCTATCGTTGTTTCTATAACCAGAAACCTGAAACATGCGGAATGTTATGTGTGGAAAGAATCAATGATTTTATCGACTATGCAAGCTCGGGACAGGTTTCCTCCATGATTGTTGAACCTATCCTTGGGAACGGAGACAACATAACGCCGCCCGCGGCATACTTTCCCGCTCTTCGCAAATTATGCGACGAGCGAAACATCACGTTGATTTTTGACGAAATTCAAACGGGAATCGGCAGAACGGGGCATATGTTTGCGGCGCAATATTATGGCGTTACGCCGGATATTATAACAACCGCAAAGGGATTGGGCGGAACCGGGTTTCAGGTAGCTGCGATTATAACAAAGCCGGAGTATGCCGCGATGGAAGGACATCATCATTCCTTTACTTATGGTTCGAACTTATTGTCGGCGGCAGCGGCAGTAAAAACGCTCGAGATTGTTTGGGAAAAAAGCTTTTTGCAAAACGTTGCCGATGTAGGAAAGTATATCATGAAACGATTGTGGAAATTGCAGGAGATTTATTCTGTTATTGGCGATGTGCGAGGAGTAGGATTGATGATCGGGATCGAGATCGTTGACGATGAAAACAACCCGGATGTCAATTTAACCGGATATATCAAGAAGAAGGCATTTGAATACGGTCTCATCATGAGAACATCGCGATATGGTTATGGAAATGTTCTGAAGATTCGCCCGCCGCTTACGATTACGATGGAACAGGCCGATGAACTGTGCAATCGATTGGAATCCTGTTTTAACCAAATTTTCCGGAAACAATAATGGCAATGGTGTAAGGGGTATGAGTCAACATGCAGAAAAATTGCGATCTCGTTATTATCGGCGGCGGGTTTCGTACTTCGACCTTTCTGGCATCGTCGCCGGAATTATTCAAGCACCATATTGTTGTCATCGAAAAACGCAATGAATTGGGACCGGGAGCCTTTGGCGAATATAATGTGACGACATCTTCCTCAGGGGCGAGTTTATTGAAAGAGATTGTTTACAAAGGACCTTTCGAGCAATTGAACCAACATCCGCAAGTCAGGATGGTGGCTCAATGCGAGAAACCGGTACAAGCAGAAACGTTGGCATTGGCGCTAAAGGAAATCGGGCATGTAATTTACGATACGCTCGGAGGAGCTTCAAACGTCATCCTGCATTCATCGGTCAGAAGGATTGAAATGGATTCTGCGTCAAGCTCCGTAACTATTTTGCTGGATGACAATAAGCGAATTCGCGCCAACCATGTGCTATTGGCCACCGGCAGATGTGAAAGGGCTCATCCGGAACTTGAAGCTTGGCGGGACAAGGTTTGGTTGTCAAGTAAAATAATCCGTTCCGCTGCCAGATTGGCTTTAAAGGAGGAGCTTGTCCGTATCCAAGCTTGCCCGATCGTTATCGCGGGATGCTCGCATAGCGCAATGTCGGCATTAAGTTTACTGCTTGCGGCGACAGATGAATTGGCAGTGGATTGCAAAGGCTACAAGCGGCCTCCAATCACGATTTTGCAAAGAAGTCCGGCGCGGCTTATGTATGACAACGTGGCGGAAGCAGGCAGCGGGCAGGTGCCCGGCAGAGAGCAAATATTCAACCGCTCCCGGGACGTATGTCCCGTTACAGGCATCGTATTTCGCGACTCCGGTTTGCGTCACGGTTCCAAAGAGCTGTATATCAAGCTGTTTAACGGACAAGTCGACAACACGCGGGTCGTACGGGTGAGCAAACTTGAAGATGCTTCCGGGCTGCTGGATGCTGCCGGGTTAATTGTTCAGTCGCTCGGGTATCATGGCGCAGCTCCGGATATATTCATGGCAGGAAAATTGTTTCGTTCCGCGGATTCCGATAAGCGGCTTAATGCGGATCCTAATGGGGCTGCGGTTGTAGGCGGCGTAAATTTTGAAAACTTATCCGTTTTGAGAGCTGAACCTACCCCCAAAGAGTATCGGGATCATTCCGTTTACGGAAGCGGATTGTACAAGCGGTTAGCGCTGCGTTTGGAGCAAAGAATAACGGGTGCAAGGGTGAATGGGGATGCCGGGCGATAATCGCACGTTTCTGTTAAATCTTTTGGCTGACCGGTTATGGGAAAATAAAACGCCGGACACTCCTTATATCGTTGGCATTACGGGGATCGACACTTCAGGTAAAACCGAACTTTCCAAAGAATTATATCAAACGTTTCAAATGAGGAAGGTCGATGTGCAGATCATACATCTGGACGATTTTCATCATCCCAAAGCAATTCGATATTGCCCCGGCCTAACCGAGCCTCAACAGTATTATAAGCAAAGTTTTGATTTTGAAAGACTGATTGATGAAGTTCTCGATCCCATCCGAAAGCATAACGGTTTTCAAGGAAATCTTCTGCATCTCGATCTGACCGCGGACACCCGGACTGTCCGGCGAAAGTATTCGATTCATCCCCATACCGTTGTCCTTCTTGAGGGAGTCTTTCTGTTTCGCTCCGAAGTACGGCCGTATGTCGACTTCTATATTTATCTGGAAGTAAACGAGGACAACGTTATGAAACGCGCTATGTTGCGCGATGTGCCTTCACAAGGCAATGAAGTTTTAAGGAAGTACGCCAATAAATACTTGCCTGCCCAAAAAGAGTATCTCATGGAGCATCCCCCGATGACGATTGCCGATGTAATTGTTAACAATTGCGACTGGGACAATCCGCAAATCATAAAATGGCCAAGGGAGGAGGGGGATAAGCGTGACGAGTAGGGCGGTAGTTTTCGACTTATGGAACACCCTTGTTCCTTTGCCGGATTGGCTCAAGGACTATGCATTCAGAGAAACGACAACGATTCTTCAAACCGATCCGTTGCTGCTCAAAGAAGCTTGGTCCCAAACGCGAACGAGCCGGGAAACGATGAATTTATTTACGTACTTGAAGTGGTTGCGTTCTTATCTCGATGCAAAGTGGTCGGATGAAGAGATGACAGCCTTTATAAGGCTTCGTAAAGCGATTCACGGCACTGCGTTTTGCAATCCGGACGAAGAAACGGTAAATGTATTGAAGTCCATAAAATCAATGGGAATACCGACTGCGCTTGTATCCAATTGCAGCAGCGATGTACGTGAAATGATTTCCAACTCGTTTCTCGAGTCGTTAATTGACTGTAAAGTTTTATCGGCAGAAACCGGCATAATGAAACCGGATGAACAAATTTTCAGACTGGCGGCAAATCGATTGGGAGTGGAGCCTGCTGAATGCCTATACGTTGGCGATGGGCATGACAATGAACTTGAGGGAGCGACCGGAGCAGGAATGAAAGCGATGATGCTGGATAAATATAGTGGGAAGAGATGGAACGGGAATTGTGTTTCATCACTTTCCGAGGCATGGAAGGAAATTTCGCAAAACTGGATTCGGGAGGAATACCGGTGAAAAAAATACTTGTCGCTAATACGGGAGAACGAGTTTATGCCAAACAACTGATCCAACGCGCCGATGTGCAGGCAACATTTATCACAGAAGCAAGATTCGTAGACGCTTATCCGGAAGGGACGGATATCATCGTCGTTGATAATTTAAACGAACCGGCTTTGACTGCACAATCGGTGCTGACTCAATGCGACGCCGGCATGTATGATGCCGTGATCTCCCTCTCGGAGCGGGCTGCGCCTGCCGCGGCTTATTTACGGGATTATCTTGGCCTCGGCGGAGCGTCGGTTCGTACCGTTCTGAACTGTACGAACAAATTTGCCATGAAGCGACGATTTTCGGCGGCCGGATTAAGATCAGCCCAATTCCAACTTGCATCTACGCCGGAAGAAGCAGTAACCGCGGCCAAGAAATTGGGCTGGCCCGTCATTATAAAACCGGTCATGGGGTCAGGTTCCGATATGACGATGGTTTTCGAAAATGAGGATGTTTTTGCCTCCATACAAGGACAGGAATATTTTCAAAAGTTAACGAATCCGGCTACTACATCTGCCAAAAGATTTCCGGTTATCGTTGAATCGTTTTTGAAAGTGAGTTCGGAGTATCATTGCGATGGATTCGTCAGGAATGGCACCGTTGTTTTTGCACGAGTATCCCGTTATATCAGGCCGGTTCTTGAGTTCACTGCCGGCATCCACGGCTCTTTCTTGTTGAACAAACAAGATCCGATGGCGGGGAGGATTCTGGATATTCATCAACAAGCCGTACTCGCGACCGGAATAGAAAACGGCGTAACGCACTTTGAAATCATGCAAACGGATGAGGACTTATTCGCCGGCGAAATCGCGTGTCGCCCGGGTGGCGGCGGTATCCGCAGAATGATCGAGCTCCAGAGCGGTTTTGATGTTTGGGCGGCATATTTGGCCGCTTCTCTGAACGAAGAATACAAATGGGAAGAACCGGAATCCGTAACGGCAGGCAAACAAATCGCGGAATTTATGCTGCCCGTCAAACTCGGGACTGTAAAAGCCGTGAGTACGGCAAGTGACTTTAGCGGAGTTCCCGGCTATATCGAAGCAAATATGAAAATCAAATCCGGCGATACAGTAGACGGTCTGATCGATTCCGGGGCTATTAGCGGCATTGTGTTTGCATGGATAGACGAGCACAATCGAATGGAAGAAGTCATGAGAAAAATCGAGGCTGTTTTTTTTCTTGAGATGGATACTCATTAATGGGGTTGGACAGCTAAAAAAGCGTATTGGAGATCATTATGGCATCCAAATATCTTATTGTTCCCATGCAGCCTACTCCTAATGGACGATTGCATATTGGACATGGTGCCGGAACGTATTTGCGCGCCGATATTTTGAGTCGAGCGCTTAAAGTTCGCGGTCATATGGTTCGAACCATTACAGGAAGCGACGGTTTTGAAAATTGGGTCTTGGCCGAGGCTTACCGAGTTGGAGTGGCGCCGGAACTTGTTTGCAGCGAAAATCATGAGAACATACGTCGCGATTTACATGCGATGGACATTCAATTTGACAGTTGGATCGATCCTCGTTCCGAGCAGCATTTTGCCGCTTATGCAGCCGTACATGAACGGATTCTCGACTGTATGCAGCAATCGGGAGGAGCTTCCTTGATCGAGGAAAGAATGCCCTACTCGACAGAAACCGGCGAAGCATTAATTGGAACATGGATAGCAGGGGAGTGTCCTCAATGCGGGAAGGCTTGCGGAGGAAGTTCTTGTGTTTTTTGCGGGGCGCACTTTCAACCGGAAGAAATTGTGGCTCCCCGATCGCGATTGAATGAAAGCACAATCACATGGAAAACGGCGTCATGCTGGTTCGCCAAGCCGAATAATAGCAACAAGATCATTGCGTCACTTGAACAATCCGGAGTCAAATCGATTTGGATGGAAGCCGTTATTCACTATCTGAATCGGCGCGAAGGGAAGATTCGTTTGAGCGCACCGGGCAGTTGGGGGATTCCGAGTAAAATGGTGCCCGAAGGTTACGTTCTGTCCAATCCGTACTATGTTTACAGTATTTATTGCGGCGAAGTTTATAAACAACTCGAAGGAACGGAACGAAATCCATTCGATGCCCTAAGCAAGGTAATTACGGTGGGGGCCTTTGGAAATGACAATTCAACGCCGGGGCTGGTAGCGCCGCAAGTAATAGCGCAACGGTCGAATGGGTTATTCAAGCCGTTTGACGCGACGTTAGTCAATGGAATGTTGCTACTGGAAGGGGAGAAATGTTCAACAAGCAAGCGTCACGGTATTTGGCTGTCGGAGCTGCTTCAGGGTTCCGCCCTGGTAAATTCGGATGAAATCAGATATTTTTTCGCTCAAACCGCTCTCGATCACGGCAGCGACAATATGACGTTATCGAACTTGGTGCAACAAATAAATTTGTTCAGAGAATGGATTCGATTCAAACTGGCACCTTCGATTGAAGCCGTAACCAGTGCCGCAATCCATTATGACGACGGTTTGGCCCTGGCATTGGCGAAGCAATCGCGATGGCTGGAACCCAATCAGTTCGATCTTGTTGCCGCGATGAAAGTGCTCCAGGATTGGATGGTTGCCGACCAAATAGAAACCGGCTTGTGGCTGCTTGGCGTGTCGCTGCTCGGTTTTCCCATTATGCCGAAACTATCGCGACAAATTTGGGAAAGGCTCGGTTTGCATGGCGATCCCCGGATCCATGCGCTGCTTGACGGTCCTGCGCAACCGGATCCCGAACAAAAATGGATATTCGCCGCACAACTGGATTTGACAGTAAGTTTAATGAGCCCCTATGTTCATTTTTCCGGGAAATGAATCCGACTATCGGGCACACAACGGAGGGATCGGGTGAACACAAGAAAAAAAGGACCATCTGTGTTGGTGGACGAGAACGTTTCTTATCTGATAACGAAACCCGACTGTTTGAATAATCCTGCGGTGATCAATGATTTAAAAAGCCAACTGCACTACTATAATTTGGAGATTATCGGCGAGTTCACGATAACGCTTTCCAGGCATGAAGTAACCTTATGTTGGCCCGATTACGTACGTTATCCTGTCACGCTGCATTTGCTGTTCCAATATATTGCCGATCGGCCGCTCGGAGTTTATTTGCTGAAAGGCAACGATGCGATTAATAAAACGAGTGAAATCAAGAAGATCGTTCGCAGTCGATATGCACAACATGCCTTTGCCAATTGCATCCACACGCCGTCCAATAAGCAGGAACTGCTGCTTCAACTTAAGGTGATAGAACCTCGGATGGGGATGAAAGTGGAGTATTCGATGCCAATTGAACCCGATAGCGTTGTACGAGACGAGGCGATTTTACCGGGAATTTGGGGGGGATTGGCAAAAATAACGGGAGAAACGTTCCATGAGGTTATCGATTCTGTGTGGAAATCATTGGGCAATTTGCACGAATTCAAAGAGGGCATAGAAACACAAGCAGGGGAAGAACAGGCGCTATTGTTCAATGATGACACGAACGGGATTGATTATGTCGCATCCTGTTTGATCGAAACGTTTCCGGATTGGACTCCCGAACGAGCGATAATAACCGTTCTGAAAGTCGACCAGACAGGCAGTGCTTGTTTGTACTCGGGCGACAAGGAGAAGATAAGCGATATTATCGGCAAGTTGAACGGGTTGAATTTGCAGGTAAAGGCGGTTCGAATTCAGGACATGCAATAAACCGGCAGTTGATGCGGTGAGCCTGGTCCGAAGCGGGTTGGGGGAAAAATGAATTTATTTCAAAAACAAATGAATCATTATGCAGAATTAGCCGTTCGTTTAGGCGTCAATATTCAACAAAATCAAACACTGGTTATTGACGCCCCGGTTTGTTCCGCCTATTTTGTAAGAGTTTTGGCGGAAAAGGCATACGATGCCGGTGCGCAAACCGTACATGTCGAGTGGAGTGACGGAGAAGTTCAACGTTCAAAATTAATGCGCTCTTCTTTGGAATCGTTAGCGGATTATCCGAAATGGAAAGCGGCAGGATATGTGGAATGGGCGCAACGTGGCGCTGCATTTCTTACGATTCAAGCTCCTCAACCGGGCTTAATGAAAGACGTTCCTACCGAGCGTGTTGCCTTGTTTCAAAAAACAAGCGGACAAGCTACGCAAGCGTTTCGTGCCTATCGCATGTCCGAAAAGGTAAATTGGCTCGTGATTGCGTTGCCGACACAAAGGTGGGCGGATCAAATATTTTGCGGTTGGCCGGGTCTCACTGCTGAAGAACGATTGGAAAAATTATGGGAGACAGTGTTTGCGGCACTTCGCCTGAATCAGGACGATCCGATGGAAGCATGGCAATCCCACATCGGCAGAATGAAAAACCGACTGATGAAGTTAAATCGGGCTCAATATAAACAACTGCATTTTACGGCACCGGGAACTTGTCTGACGATCCAACTGCCCCTGAATCATGTTTGGATTGGCGGGGGAAGCAAGACGGGAGACGGCGTTAGTTTCGTACCGAATCTGCCGACAGAAGAATGCTTTACTGCCCCGATTCGCACCGGCGTTAATGGAACCGTACGCGGTACCAAACCGCTTTATCATGGGGGGAAGCTCATCCAAGAATTTGCTTTTACATTCCGGGAAGGAAAAGTAATTGATTTTCAGGCGGATGTCGGCAAACAAGATTTGCGTTCTTTATTCGAAACGGACGAAGGGTCGTGTTATCTTGGCGAAGTTGCCCTCGTCCCGTCCACTTCCCCACTCGCAAAGGAGAACCTGGCGTTTTACAATACGCTATTTGATGAAAACTCTTCTTGTCATATTGCTTTTGGCGCAGCGTATGCCAAAAATATTGCCGGAGGGGAAAAAATGACAAGAGAACAATTATTGCGACACGGTATCAATCAGAGTTCGCAACACGTTGATTTTATGATCGGTTCCCGGGAAATGGATGTCGAAGCGCAAGCGCCTTCCGGCGAGTGGGTGCCATTATTTAGAAGAGGGGAGTGGGTTTAAGCAACATCGATCGCCTCCCCTTTCAATCTAGCAATCGGGCCATCCCGCTGGTACAAGCGTCGTTTCGGACGGACCTGCCGCCGCATAAGCTGTTGGAAAAGCCGGCGGAGGGTGAAGAACGTGTATGGAGGGATATTCAATTGCGCTGTCGGGATAGCGGGGGCGATCATGGCATACTCATTTGGCGAATGGACGCAGCTTCATCACTTTTTTCTTCTGGTCATCGCAGTCGATTATTTCACCGGCGTTGCCGCTTCGCTCAAGGAAGGGAAAGGATTGAACAGCGCCTTCGGCTTCTGGGGCATCGCCAAAAAAGGGCTGATGCTGCTGATCGTCATGATTGCGCACCGGATGGATCTCTTGTTCGGCACGGAGCTGGTGATGATCGGCACGATTTATTTTTACACGGCGAACGAGCTTATTTCGATCACCGAAAATTACGGCCGCATGGGACTGCCGATGCCGGATGTGATTCGGCGCATGATAGCCGTGCTCAAAAACAAGGGCGACAGCGACCGGCAATAATCGGAAGCTGCGCTTTTTTTTTGCCGTCTCGGCCCTGGCGGTCCGGCCCAGTGGAGGCATGACCGGCAATATGGTAAAATGGAGCCACACGTTAACCGCAGCCGGGAGTGATGGCCATGAACAAAAAGTATTTTACGCTGGAGGAAGCGAACGCCTTGTTGCCGCTTGTGGAACGCGAGCTTGTCTCGCTGCAGCAGATGAAACGGACGTTCGAAGAGAAATATACGGATCTGCAGGACAAGAAGGCCGAGCATGTTTACGGCGTGCAGGAAGCGGCGGAGGAAGAGGATCCTTTTTTTGCCGCGGAATTCGAGCTTGAATTTCTGCAGATCGAAGCCCGCACGCTGATGCAGAGCATTCGCCGCAAAGGGGCCGAACTGAAGGACATCGACAGCGGCCTTGTCGATTTCCCGGCGCTGCTGGACGGGAAGGAAGTGCTGCTCTGCTGGAAGCAAGGCGAAGCGAGCATTACGCACTATCATGGCCCGTACGACGGCTTCGCCGGAAGAAGGAAGCTGGAAGGGGAAGCGTGAGCCGGATCGTGGCGAGAAAAAACAGCCGCAGCGCGGCGATGACGCAGAAGCAGGCCCACAGAGGCATGATCGCCAGCAAACCGCCGGCTGCAAGCGCTCCTGCAGCGTTGCCCAAACACATGACGAGCTGGTAATCGGAGAAGTAGTCCAGCTCCTTGCGGTGTTTGCCGGCTTCCTCCATCATGATCGACTGCGAAGCTACCTCCTGCACGGCGATGCAGACGCCGATCCAGGCTTGCAGCGCGACGAGCAGCCCGAATTTGCCGATCCACCCATACGGAAGCACAACGACGGCGGCGCCAAGAATGGCGGCGCCGTAAATTTTGCCCGGGCCGAGCTTCTCGATGCCGCGCCGGGCCAGCGGCAGGGCGAGCGCCGACAGCGCGCCCGACACGACGGCGAACAAGCCGATTTGCGCGTTGGTCAGGTGCAGCATCTTCACATGATAGATAATGAACAGCGGCGCAACCATGTTGATGCCCGCCGTATTGAGCCCGATCCACCACATCGTCCGGTCGCTTTCCCGCAGCGGCGTTACTTTGCGGAAGCGGATCGGCTGTTTGTCGTTTGGCGCCAAGCCGGCGATTAATGCCATTCCGGCGAATGTGGACAAGCAGCCGACCAGCATCGATACGACATAGTTGTAAGGAAAGAAGCGGTCGGACATGTCGAGCGCGTGCCCGATCGTATAGCTGCCGGCTACCATGATGACGATGCCGATCAGTTTGTTCGTGCTGAAGATGCGCGGGAACTCGCCCGGCTCGACCCATTTGCGCAGGATGGCCGGCTTCTGCGCCTCCGTCACCATGACGGCAGCCGCGTTCAGGCCCCAGAACGTGAGTACCCACGGAATCGCATGAGGAAGCATGACACATAGCGCCATACTGAGGAAGGCAAACTGGCGAACATAACCGCCGGTCAAATAGACGAGCCGGCTGATCGGGAACTGGCGCGCCAGAAACGCCAACGACAAGGCGCCGAACAGCTGCGGCAGCACGTTCGACAAGGCGATCTCGAAATTGCTGGCGCCCAGCCGGGCGATCAATACTTGCAGAAATGTAAAAAAGGCGACGTTTTTGATGTTTTGCAGCGCGGCGTCCGCGTATATTCGGTTGGTGAGCTTCATCGGTTCCGCATCCTTCCGCCTGTTGCGATGGTCATCAATCATTCGTGAGGCAAAAGGCAGTCGAATCGTCTTGTGCAGCAGCGTCAACATGCACATTCTTGCATCGTCAGGAACGGTTCCGCTTACGATAAGATATTGTCTCTTCCCAGCGTACCTCCAACCGGATGCCGTTAACATGGACTTTTGTGCTGAAAAACATGGATTATTATGAGCAGTTGGGGAGGAGCGGAATCGTCCTTGCTTGCTGCCGATTGTCGAAATGATGCTCATATTTAAGAAATATGCCGTTTAATTGTGCGTAATATATATTGAATAATCATGAATTAGTGTGTAATATATAGTTATTAACAGCAATCATACGACATGTATGCGGCGGGCGTGCGGCATCGGTGCAGCACAAGCTTGCAGCCGGAGGAGGCGAAATGCAGGTGGAGCAGACGGCAATCGAGAACATGAGGAGCCATGCGTCGGAGCGGCATCTCGGAACGGTAATTTGCCAGCATTGCGGCAACGTGATCGATACACTCCCGACGAATGGCGTGAAGATGCTGTACGGCGATTGCGGCACGATCGAATGCGCAGTCGCCAGAGCAGGGGCGGCGCAGCAGCAGAGCGGCTGCCGCTGACGGAGGATGCAGATGGGCGGCAAGCCGCGTATCATTCGCGCGGGTCGCAACGGCAATGTTCAACCGGCCGTTCTCGCGAAGAGGCGAAAGCTTCTTCGGCGGGAGCGGCTTTTTTTGCGTCGGGACTTTCGCGCGCGAGGTGGAACAAGTGGAGACAACATTATGAGGGCTGCGAAGTCGCTTCAGGCGCCGGCATGCGGCATAAGGAGCGTTTCACCGGAAAGTAAATGTCGAGTTCGGAGTTCGGGGCGTGCGGCCCGCGGTAACGGGCGTCATAAAGCTGGATATCGTAGCGATCGGCGTAATTGTAGCCCGCAAGCGTTCTCCATTTGGAATGAAAATAGCCGTACGTGTCATACAGCGCCCGCAAGCTTCCTTTATGCGTGACGTCCGCATATTCGTGTTCGGGGAACGTCCGTGCCGCCATTCCTTCGGGGATTTCGTCCGTGCCGCGCACCTCGTAGCTACAAAACCATTCGTACTCCTCAAAGCCGGTGAAGCCCTGCGGATAAATGCTGACGCCAAACAGCTTCCGCGAAACGGTTGACCTGATTTCGCCGGCCCGCTGGGCGAGAAACGAGAGGGTGAACTTGCCGATCGTGTCGTTCTTTTTGTGGTCGGCTTTGGAGGTGGTGCAACCCATCCCAACGACGGTGATGGCTTCCACCCTGGCCAGGCGGATTGCGAGAACGCCAGACGGCTTGTGTTCCATGGCAATGGACTCCTTTCAGCGGAAAGCAGGATTCGGCATGTCAGGTACGGCAAGAAGCAAATGCCAGGATATGCCCGTCAAGGTCGCGGATGGCGAACTCTCTCATGTCGTATTCGACCGGATCCTTCGGGGGATAGGCGATCAAAGCGCCATTGTCGAGGAATTGTACAGCGCATCGGCGTCGTCGATCCAGACGTACATGTCCCACGACCAGCCGTCGATATGATGATTCGGCGTTATCGGCGCTTGCGCATTGGCCGGTCTGCCGACATGAAGACGGGGCGATATTCCAGCATCCTGGCCTTGTTCATGGTATCGATCCTTTCTCGCGATTTGCGGTCATTGCGATTTGGAGCGGACGGGCAGGCAAAAATCGATAAACGCTTTGCGATCCGGATCGGTAAGCGGGTTGTTGTAAGATATCAGCAACGTCGGGCGCCAATCGAACTCGTAGTCGCTGCCGGGCAGCCAATTGCTCAAGCAGGTCATCATAAGCCGGCGATTGACGTGTTCCTCTTCGGCCAAACGGATGACGGCATATGTGCCGCCGGGCAGTCGGCACATGCTCAAATCCGCGGGAGGCGCGGGATCGGGGCGCAGCGTCAGGCAAGCGTCGAAGTGCCCGTTGTCCGGCTGCCGCAGGTACCAGGGGAACCGCGGGATGCCGAGCAGCACAGTGTCGCTTCGCCACAAGCCCCTCCCCGAAGCCAATGCGTTCAGCCGCGCGAATGAGTCCGCTATTTGCCGGTCGGTGCGCCGGTCGCCGAAATGGCGAATGTAAACGGCCCGCCCCGGCGGCAGATGGCGAATGGCCATGCGCATCGTGTACTCGCAAGCGACCGTATTGCCTTCATTATACTCGCGCCGATAAAAATAGCTTTTCCAAAGCTGGTTTTCCATTTTGCAAATCTTGCTTTTAATGAAGGTGTGCTGTCCGGCGTAATCGGTCGGGCTGACGCCGTAACCGGCTTTGAACGATCGCGAGAAAACGGCCAGCGAAGAGAAGCCGCACTCCAATGCGATCGTCGTGAGGGTGGCCGATTTCCGGAACAGCAGCATATGCACGGCCCGCTCCAGCTTGCGGCGAACGCAGTACGCGTGGATGTTTTCCTGAACGACCGCTTTGAACAGGCGGTGCAAATAGAACGGCGACACCGCCACGGCGGCCGCTATGTCGTGCAGCGCGATATCCCGTGTTGCGTTTTCGTCGATATAATCGATGGCCCGATTGACGATCGCCGCATGCTCTTCCGCCAGGCCCGGATTTTTGGTTCTCATCACGGCGCAGCCGATCCCTCCCTCCGCCACTGGCTGACTGGAATGCTTATTTCATTTCCATTTCCGGCCAGCCTTTCCCTTCTTTATGCCAAAATCTTTTGCGCCATAAAGGCGCCGCGGGAAATAGGCCATAAAAAATGGCTTATTCGCGCCATTTCACGCGACTCTTCGAAAATAGCCAGCGAAAACATGGCTTATTCAGCCCAGAGAGCCGCCAAGCGGGGCTTTGCTAACGAAATAACCAGTGTTTTCACTGGCTATTTCGCCAATACCCCCCATTTTCGGTATAATAGCCAGCGAAAACATGGCCTATTTCGCCATCCCCCTTGTCTCAGCGCACAAAAACCCCCTCGACCGCCGTTCCAGAGGACGGCGGGAGGGTGTTCGAGCCGCAAGCCAGTACAAATTCAATACAAATGGCAAGCCGCGTAGTGGTTCGGTTCAATTTCCTTGAACGGCGGCATCGTTTCCGCGCATTGCGGCATCGCTTTCGGGCAGCGCGTGCGGAACGGGCAGCCCGACGGCGGGCTCAGCGGGCTCGGCACGTCGCCCTGCAGGATGATGCGCTCGCGCTGCCGTTCCACCGCCGGGTCGGGAATCGGAATCGCCGACAGCAGCGACTGCGTGTACGGATGCAGCGGCTCCTTGTAAAGGCGGTCCGCGTCGGCCAGCTCGACGAGCTTGCCCAAATACATCACGCCGATGCGGTCGGAGATGTGTTTGACCATCGCCAGGTCGTGCGCGATAAACAAGTACGTCAGCCCGCGCTCGCGCTGCAGCTTCATCAGCAGGTTGACGACCTGCGCCTGCACGGACACGTCGAGCGCGGAAATCGGTTCGTCGGCAATGATGAACGACGGCTCGATCGCCAGCGCCCGGGCGATGCCGATCCGCTGCCGCTGCCCGCCGGAAAACTCGTGCGGGAACCGCCCCGCGTGCTCCTCGTTCAGGCCGACCGCATGCAGCAGCTCGCCGACGCGCTCCTTGCGCTGGCGGCCTTTCGCCAGGCCGTGCAGATCGAGCCCTTCGGCGACGATGCTGCCCACGGTCATCCGCGGATTAAGCGACGCGTACGGGTCCTGGAACACCATCTGCATGCTGCGGCGAAAGTGCATCAGTTCCTTGTCCTTCAATCGATGCACGTTTCGGCCTTCGAACAACACTTCACCGCCGGTCGCCTCGTACAGCCGGATGATCGTCCGACCGGCCGTCGATTTGCCGCATCCGGACTCGCCGACGAGGCCAAGCGTCTCCCCTTGGCGGATGGAGAACGACAAGTCGTCGACAGCCCGCAGCATGCCGCCGCCGACCGGGAAATGCTTCTTCAGCCCGCGCACCTGCAAAATCGGTTCACCCACGCGCCATCGCCTCCTTGTCGTCGACCGGGCCGCGACTGCCGGCCGTAGCGCCTCCCTGCACATGCGCGGCGAACACCGGCGCCTCCACCTGCGGCGCGTCCGCATGGTTCAGCCAGCACGCCGCCGTATGGCCCGGGCCGATATGAAAATGCAGCGGATCGTGGTCGATGCATACGTTCATCGCATGCGGGCAGCGGGCGGCAAACGCGCAGCCGGCCGGCGGCGCATACAGATCGGGCGGCGTGCCCGGAATCGGCGCCAAATCTTCCTTGCGCATGCTGTCGAGCCGCGGCACGGAGCGCAGCAGCCCCCACGTATACGGGTGTCGCGCGCGGTAGAAAATGTCTTCGAGCGAGCCCTGCTCCGCGACTTTGCCGGCGTACATCACCACGACGCGCTGCGCCATATCGGCGACGACGCCGAGGTCGTGCGTAATCAGGATGATCGCGGCGTCCGTGCGCTGCTGCAGCTCTTTCATCAGCGCGATAATTTGCGCCTGGATCGTTACGTCGAGCGCGGTCGTCGGCTCGTCGGCGATCAGCAGCTTCGGGCTGCACGCCAGCGCGATCGCGATCATGACCCGCTGGCGCATGCCGCCGGACAGCTCGTGCGGATATTGCCGCACGCGGCCTTGCGGATTCGCGATGCCGACCAGCTTCAGCAGCTCGACTGCCCGCGCCTCCGCCTGCGAAGCGCTCATCCGCTGGTGCTTGCGCAGCCCTTCGGCGATTTGGCTGCCGATCGTCATCGTCGGATTGAGCGACGTCATCGGATCCTGAAAAATCATCCCCATCTCCGAACCGCGGATGCGCTCCATCTGCTTGTCGGACAGCTTGACCACGTCCAGCTTGCCGTCGAAGACGATCGAGCCTTCCTTGATTCGGCCGGGCGGCATCGGGATCAGCCGCATGATCGTCTGCGCCGTCACCGATTTGCCGCAGCCGGACTCGCCGACGATAGCGAGCGTTTCGCCCTTGTTCACCGCAAACGACACGCCGCGCACCGACTGCACTTCGCCGCCGTGCATCCGAAACGACACCTTCAAATTGTCCACTTGCAAAATCGGTTCGCCCATCGTGGCGCCTCCTTGCTTTTTTGCGCGCTTATTTGCGCATTTTCGGATCGAGCGCGTCGCGCAGGCCGTCGCCAAGCAGATTGAAGCTGAGCAAAATCAAGCTGAAGACGATTGTCGGATAAACGAGCCGGTGCGGGTAAAGCCGCATATACGTCGCGCCGTCGGACAACAGGTAGCCGAGCGATGCGAGCGGCACCCGAATGCCGAGGCCGATGAAGCTGAGGAACGCTTCGGTGAAAATCGCCGCCGGCACGACAAACGTCAGCTGCACGATAATAATGCCGAGCGCGTTCGGCACCAGATGGCGAAAAATAATCCGTCCCGAACCCGCGCCGAGCGTACGCGCCGCCAGCACGTAGTCCTGCTCCTTCAGCGTCAAAATCTGGCCGCGCACAAGCCGCGCCATCGGCACCCAGCCGGTAATCGAATAGGCGATAATGATGGTTGAAATGCCCGGTCCGATAAACATGATCATCAGAATCGTAATCAGCAGGAACGGGACCGAATAAACGATTTCGATGACGCGCTGCATGATGTCGTCGACTTTGCCGTCTTTGTAGGCGGAGATGCCGCCATAGATAACGCCGATGACCAAATCGAGCAGTGCCGCAACGATGCCGATGAACAGCGAGATGCGCGTGCCCCACCAGACGCGAACCCATAAATCTCGGCCAAAATCGTCGGTGCCGAACGGATGCGCCCAGGTCGGCTTTTGATTTTTGATCGGCAAATTGATCGTCTTGTAGTCGTAATGCGAGAAGAGCGGGGCCGCAATCGCCAGCAGCGCCAGCACAATCAGGATCGCAAGCCCCGCCATCGCCGGCTTGTTGCGGCGCAGCCGCTGCCACGCGGCTTGCCAGAACGTCACGGAAGGGCGCACGATCGTTTCGCAGCCCGCTTGTTTGTCCGCCGGAGCGAACGGTTCGTTGACCATTGCGGACACGTTACGACCTCCCTTTGCCAAGCCGGATGCGCGGATCGATCAAGCCGTACAGCAGATCGGTCAGGAACAGCACAACGACCAGAATCGCCGAGTAAAAAATCGTCAGCCCCGCGATCATCGTATAGTCGTTGGTCGATACCGATGAAACGAAATGCGTGCCGAGCCCCGGCACGGCGAATATTTTTTCCACAACGAACGTGCCTGTAACGACATTGACGAACACCGGGCCAAGAATCGTCACCACCGGCAAAATCGCATTGCGTATCGTATGGCGCCAGACGATCGACGAGCCGCTGAGGCCTTTGGTTTTGGCCGTTTTGATGTAGTCGTTGTTCAGCACGTCGAGCATCGACGTACGCATGAGCCGCGCCAGAATGGCGACCGTGCCGAACGAGAGCGCGATCGCCGGCAGGATGCGGTGCGCAGGTCCCGTCCACAAGCCGGGCGGCAGCCACTTGAGCTTGACGCCGATGTACAGCGACAGCAGCGGGCCGAGCACGAACGAAGGGATGGAGATGCCGATCACGGCGGTGACCATCGAGACGCGGTCGAGAAAACGGTTGTGGTTGAGCGCGGCGATCAGTCCGAGCGTCAGCCCCGCAACGATGGCGATGGCAAGCGCGAGCAGGCCGAGCTCCAGCGATGCCGGGAACGCCTGGCGAATCACTTCGGTCACGCGGCGGGCCGGAAACTGGAACGACACGCCAAGATCGCCATGCAGCAGATCGTTCAGAAATTTGAGGTATTGCTGCCAAATCGGCTTGTCGAGCCCGTATTGCTCGTACAGGATGCGCCGGTTCGCCGGGCTCAGCTTGGCCGACGCTTCCCCGAACGGGTCGCCCGGCAGCAGCTTCATCAGCAGGAACGTCAGCGTGGCGATCAGCCATAACGTAACGAGCATGTAGAACGTTCGCCGCAGCGTATATTTCAGCACGAAGCCCACTCCAATGCGGGAGAATAAAAGCAAAGAAAAGCCGTTCGCCGATAAAGGCTCGGGAACGGCCGGTCATGCAGCGGTTTTACCACAATAGAATTTATGAGGTTCCAGACGAAGCGGAGATGTCAAAATCTATTTGGCGATAAAACCTGCCTTTATACGCGGTCGCTCATCCTGAATGGCCTCGATAGAGGTTTTCTCATTTTACGTTGGCCCAGCGCAGCTCGAATTCCATGCCGTAGGACGGCAGGATGACGCCGTCGATATTCGGTTTCTTCAAATATACTTTCGAGCGGAAATAAAGCGGGAAGATGCCGGCTTCCTTCATCAGCAGCTTTTCGGCGTCGGCCAGCTCCTGCGCCCGTTTCGCCGGGTCCCGCTCCGTATCGGCCGAACGGATCAGACCGTCATACGTCGCATTGGAGTAGTCGCCGTAGTTGAACGCGCTGCCGGTCGTAAACATGTCGAGGAACGTCATCGGATCGTTATAGTCCGCGCCCCACAACGACAGCACCATCACGTAGTTTTTGGACATTTCCTTCTCGACGCGCAGCGCGTGTGGCACCGGTTCGGCTTGCACGTCGAGCTTCAGGTTCGTTTGCAGCTGGGAAACGATGTATTCGAGCGATTTTTTGGCCGTTTCCGTGTCGTCGCTCGTAATCGTCAGCTTCGGCAACGCCGGCATGTTCAGTTCTTTCAGGCCGTCGGCCAGGAGCTGCTTCGCCTTGTCCACGTTGAACATTTCCTGTGTGTCGCCGACCGTTTTGCGGAAGTCGTTGCCGTTGCCGTCGAGCGTGCCGGCCGGCACATAACCGGTGGACGGGACCGAACCGTTGGCGAGCGTCGAGTCGACCAGCCCTTTGCGGTCGATGGCGAGGCCGATCGCCTGACGGACTTTGGCGTTCTTGAACGCCGGCACTTTCGTTTCCTGGAATGTGATGTAGGAGCTTGTCAGCTCCGGCTTCAGCGTCGTGTCCGGCTTGCCTTCGTACAGCTTGATCTGGTCCGCCTTGATTTCGGTCAAGGTGGCGCCGCCCGTTTCGTACAGGTTAAGGCCGAGGTTCGTGTCTTTGACGATATTGACCGTAAATTTCTCCAGCTTGACGTTGGCAGCGTCCCAATACTTGTCGTTTTTGACGAATTCCATCGTCTGGTCGTGCGTCCAGCTGACGAGCTTGAACGGGCCGGCGCCGATCACCTTGTCTGCGTCCGCGCCGTTCTTTTCGCCGAGCGGCTCGATAAAGTCTTTTTTCTGCGGGAAGAACGTACAGAATGCCAACATTTGCGTAAAAAACGGCACCGGTTTTTCGAGCGTAATGACGAGCGTTTTGTCGTCTTTGGCGACGACGCCGAGCTCTTTTTGCTTCGCTGCCACTTCGTCCGGCGTTTTCGCCGCGGTTACGGCCGCGCCGCCTTTGATCCATTGCAGCAAAAACGCGTAGGAAGCTTTGGTCGCCTTGTCAAGCGTGCGTTGGTACGAATAAACAAAATCTTGCGCCGTCAGCGGGCTGCCGTCGGCCCAGACGAGCCCGTCGCGCAGCGCGATCGTATACGTCAGGCCGTCGGCGGAAATTTGCGGAAGCTCCTTGGCCAGCGCCGGCTGCGCTTTGTTGTCCCGATCGAGCCGGTACAACGATTCGCCGATCGCGTTAATGAACGTAAACGCGGCGTTGGAATTCGCTTTTGAAGTATCGAGCACGGGAGGTTCGGCGGAGTAATTGATTTTCATCTCTTGCGCCGGCGCTTTGCCGCCCGCATTGCCCGTTGTTCCTTCTTCTTTGTCTTTGCCGCAGCCGACGGCTGCCGTGCCAATGACGGCCAGCGCGAGCGCGGCGGTCACCCCTTTTTTCCACAACATGCAAAAGACCCCTCCTGATGATTAAGGTGCAGCCATACCGGCAAATATTGACCGGCAGTTCAGCCTTTGCAACTATATCGGGCGGCATCGCTTCCATCCAGTCCGTTTTGCTGGGATGAAAGGCGAATGCTGGACAGGTTAGTTTTTCATAGGATGTCGCGGCCACGGCGGATCTATGCGCTTTGCGGCGGCGGCGCGGCATGCGCGACGGCGCGATTGTGTGGTACAATGGGGAACGATTGCAGACGCAAGCCACAAGGCCGCTTGCTGCTTGCCGCTGGTATCGGCGGCGGGGGCGGTCCGGATTACATAGCGGGTTATCGACGAGGAGGCGCGTAGGATGGGAGACTTTGCAGGCGGCGAAACGATTCGGATCGGCATTATCGGAGCGGGGGGCATCGCACGGGATCGGCATATCCCGAATTTGCGCCAGTTGCCTGGCGTGCGGCTGGTCGGCGCGGCGAACCGTACGCCGGAGAGCGCGAAACGGGCGGCGGCCGAGTTCGGGCTGGAGCGGGCGTACGACGATTGGCGGCAGCTGCTGGACGATGATGGCATCGACGCCGTTTTTGTGTGCGCGCAGCCGTATATGCACCGGGAAATGACGCTTGCCGCGCTGGAGCGGGGCAAGCATGTGTTCTGCCAGGCGCGGATGGCGATGGACCTTGCGGACGCAAAACGGATGCTGGAAGCGGACGAACGCACGCCGCTGACAACGCAGCTGTGCCCGGCGCCGCATTATATGGCGGTGGAGCCGTATGTGCGCGAGCTGCTGGCGGAAGGGCGGCTCGGCGACATTCGCCATGTCGAGCTGGTGCACGCGAACGCGTCTCTGCTCGATCCGCAGGCGCCGCTGTACTGGCGGCAGCGCGCCGACAAGCAGGGCATCAATTTGCTCGACGTCGGCATCACGGCCGAAATCCTGAACCGTTGGTTCGGCACGGTCGGTCGCCTGAGCGCGCTGACGCGCACGTGGGTGAACGAGCGCCCTGCGGACGAAGACGGCCGCACGGCGGTGGAGTTGGCCGATTCGGTGACGATCATCGGCGAGTTCGCGGCGGGGGCGATGCTGACGGCGCTCTACACCGGCAGCGTGGCCGGCGGCAGCCAGCGGCTGACGATCTCCGGCTCGCGCGCGACGCTGACTTGCTTCCCGACGGAAGCGTTTGTGCTGCTGAACGATGGAGGCGGCGAGAAACGCGTGGATATTCCGGCCGAGCGTCTCGGCGTTTGGCGAGCGGAGGCGGAGTTCGTCCAGGCGATCCGCGAAGGCCGCAAAGGCAACCCGTCGCTGCGCGAAGGCATCCGCTACATGGCATTTTCGCAGGCGGTGGCGGATTCGCTGGCCACAGGGAAGTTGACGGAGCTGGAGCGGGTGTGAGGGAAGAGGCATTAATTGCGAAATAGGCCATGTTTTCACTGCCGGCTATTATGACGGCAACGAATAACAGGGAACAGAACACGCAGACGGCGGCACCCCAGGGCTACGCGATTCGTAGACTGGGGCCGTTTATGTTTCGTCGATGCAAGTCCGTCGTGCGGCGTTGGCGCGGTCGCAGCAGCTTCCTGTTGTAGCCGGAACGAGCTTGCATTATCATGATGTGGAAGGGAGGGACAAGGGTGTCTACTGTCAGAAAACAATCAAACCAATCAATCTTTATCCAGTATTTGTTATCCTATTTGCTGGTCCTGATTATCCCGATCATCGGCGGGGTCATGATGTACAGACAAATGATCGATGTTGTGGAGAAGGACGCCGTACAGTCGAATTTGGCGCTGCTTGAGCAGAGCAAATCCAGTCTGGAAGGACGCTTGGCGGAAGTCGACAATATTGTAAGGCTGCTCAGCCTGGATTCGAAGGTCACCCGGTTGCTCGCCGGCGGCAATAATATGTTCTACGATTACGAATTGAATCTGGTGCTGCGCAATTACAAGCTGACCAACAATTTTATCGATTCCATCCTTGTATACATCAATGATAGCGACAAGCTGATTTCAAGCGATCTTGTGATGGACAATCCCGGCCTGTACTACGGGACTTTGTTTCAGTATCAGGACCTCACTTACGAGCAATGGAAACGGTACATAGTCGGCAAAACCTATTACAAAGAAGTGCTGCCCACGGTCAACGTCAGCATTAACGGAAAGGAGGAGCCGAGACTGGCTTTTCTGCAAACGATTCCGATCAACAACTCAGGTGCTTCCGGAGCGATTATGGTGCTGATCAAACAATCCGAAGTGCAGAACATGATTCGCCCCGCCAAAGTCGAAGACGGATGGGTAACCATTCTGAATGAGTCGGAGTCGAGGTTGGTTGCTTACGGTGACATACCCGGGACGGTCAATTTTGATGCCGTGACGAAGGGCAAGTCGAACGAGGTCATGCAAAGCCGGCACCAGCTTATTTTTTCTGTATTTTCCCCGGATACGAAGTGGTCTTACGTGGCGGCGATTCCCAAGGATTACGTAATGGGAAAAGTAAATGCGATCAAAATGACGATCATCGCCATCATGCTAATTGTTATCGGGTTCGGCGTATTCGTATCCTATATGCTGACGAATCGCAACTTCCGCCCGATCAAGAAGCTGTTTGAGTTTGTCAAGGATAATCTTGGGAACGAAAATGGCCGAAAGTATTCCTTCGATTCGCTGCAAGGGTCGATTTCGGAGCTGCTGAACAACAATGAAAAGTTAAAGCTCGGGATGATGCAAAAAACGCCTTTGTTGAAAGCAGCTTTTATTGAAAGGGTTTTCAGCGGCAGAATCAACAACGGTGCGGAATTGCAGCTTGCGCTGGAAGGGGCCGAGTTGGTTTTGCCGGCTGCCGACTATGTTGTTTTCATCGTCAGAATCGACTCATACGGTGATGCATCGATCGACGAAACGTCGCTCGGGCTGAGCGCGGCCAAGGTCGTGTTCGAGAAAACGTTGACGGATGTCGCGGGCACCCAACTGCTTGTCCACGATTTCGAGGAAGATCGGGTGGCCGTGCTGTTTCCGCTGAATGCCGGAGACCAGGCGCACAACCGGGCTGAGCTGGAACGGCTGCTGAACGGTCTGCATTCCCGGTTGAAGGACAACAATGGCATTTCGACATCGTTCAGTGTCGGATCCGGTTGCCCGTCCTTGCTGGAAGCTTATCGTTCCTTTCGCGACGCGTTGGATGCGCTTCAATACGGCAGCGGAGGGAACGAGCGGATCGTTTGGTACGATGCCGGCCAGCAGGACCGTTATTACTTTTATTATCCGACCGATATGGAGAACAAATTAATCAATCTGCTGAAAATCGGCGACATTGCCGGCGTGACACGCCTTGTCGGGGAACTGCGGGAGGAGAATGTCTTCTCGCGCAAATTGTCGCGGGAAGTAACGGGTTATTTCCAGTCGGCCATCCGCAATACTTACGTCAGACTGGTTTCCCAGTTGGTCCGCGAAGACGCGGCGATCATCGACTGTCTGACGGAAGAAATCAAGTTGGCGGAACAAACGAAACGCGCGGAAGAGCTGCTCGAACAAATCCAGCGCGTCGCGCGTATTTTGTCCGAACGGATGAACGACAAGAAGCAGAAACAGACGAGTCAGCTTCGGGACCAAGTGATGGCTTACATTTGCGATTCGTTTGCCAATCCGAATTTGAGCCTGTATATGATCGCTTCCCGGTTCGGCATGACGGAGGTATACATGTCGCGCTTCTTCAAAGAACATGCCGGGGAAAACATTTCGCAATACATCGAGCGCATCCGCATGGAAACCGCCAAAAAACTGCTGGTGGAAACACAAACGTCGGTCAACGAAGTCGCGGAGCAAGTGGGCTATACGAGCGCACAAGTGTTTCGAAGAGCGTATAAGCGCGTGTATGGCACCGTCCCCAGCGCCAGAACGTAATGCTGTCTTCGTGGCAGTCACGACCCGCCATTCGCTCGCAGGCCAACTGCGTCCGAATGGCTTTTTGCGCTGCCTGGGATAAGAGAAGTATGTTCTGCAAGAAGTGTTTCCTTGGCGAGCCGCTCGTTTCATTGCCGTTTCGGTCGCCAGTCGTCAGAATTGTACGCAAAAGCGTCCCGCTGCAAGAACCGCCCCTTTTGCCTGCCGGACAGAGCATTATACTGAAGATGATTTACACGATGAAAGGTGGAGGATGAACAGGTGTTCAGGCGAACAAGATTAATTTGGCTGGCTTTTTTTCTGCTGGCGACGGGCGTCGCGTTGTTCGCGAGCGAACGGGCCATGGCGGCGGCAAGCGACAGGTATACGATGGATTTGAGCGGCACTTGGAGCTTCACCCCTGTAGGGGGGACAACGTCGACGATGAAGGTGCCGGATACGTGGGACCGGTACGAGGAGTTCAAGGATTCGACACAGGCCGCCTATGAGCGTACAGTCTATATTCCTGCCGATTGGGCGGGGCATACGATCCTCATCGACTGCGAGAAGATGAGCGCCAAGGCGGAGGTATATATCAACAACTCCGGAACTCCCGCCGGAACGCAGACCGGCGTTTTTATGCCTTTTACTTTCGATATTACTCCATACCTCACGCCAGGAGCCGATAATACGATCAAAATCGTCGTTACGTCGGACGGCTCCGACATCAGGGATGCGAACGGCAAACCGTTGTGGCCGGTTGGCTCCAATGCTTACAACAGATTCTACGGCCTTCAGGCGCCGGTTGTTTTGAAAGCGGTTCCGCAGGTGCATGTGGAAAGCGCCTTCGTTCGCACGTCCGTCACCGCCGGCGAAATTGCGATCGACTACGTCGTCCGGAACGACAGCGCGGCAAGCCGCACGCTGGTGTTGTCCGGGTCGGTTCGGCACAACGGAACGACGGAGAAGACGCTCGCCGACAGCGCACCCTTTACGGTAGGCGCCGGTCAAACGGCGACAATTACCGTTTCCGAGAGCTGGAGCAATGCCGTCCTGTGGTTCCCGGACAACCCGTATATGTATCAGCTTGCCGCAGCCGTCAAGGAAAGCGGAACGACGTTGGACACGTTCGAGGCGGTCAAGTTCGGCTTCAAAGAAGTGAAGGTGGATACGACGGCGGGGAATTTGCTCCTGAACGGCATTCGCCTTAATCTTCGCGGCGACTCCCCGGTGCTTGTCGGCCGCTCCGACAGCTTCTCGATGAAGCGGATCGAAACGGATATCGACTACGTCAAGATGATCGAAGAGTGGAAAGGCCTGAACATGAACGTCGTACGGAGCCACAAGGGCGAGTTTCCGGAAGCATTGCTGGACTTGTGCGACGAGATGGGCATGCTGGTCATTTCGGAAACGACTTTGTTCGGGAGCATCGGGCCATCGCTGTTTACTGCCGCCAACTGGCAGGCGGTGAAAGCCAATTCAATCGCATATTACAATGCCCGCATTCCGCGCATTCGCAATCATCCGTCGATCGTCTTCTATTCGCCGGCGAACGAGTTGTATGCGCTTCCTCATGCGACGTCGCAAGAAAGGAAGGATCTGGTCGACGCCGTCAGAGCGATCGACCCGACTAGGCCGGTTTGCCTCGATGGCGACTGGACGGCGGGCGGCGGGGTTACGCTTCGAAGCGACAGCCTCAACTCGCACTATCAGGGCGGATTCCATACGGACTATCCGGTGAACAACGATATTTACGGGCGGCTCAGCAATAAAATTACGAACAGTCTGATTATGGCCTATGGTGAATTCCTGATGGGCCAGAGCGGCGAGAATGGCGGCAACAACAGACCGCACACGGTTGTGGAGGTGCAGGCGATGCAAGGGCTGCAGTCCAGAGCGGCCCGCTACAAGGATTATGCCGATATACGGCCGTTCTCTCTCGATTGGGCCTGGAAGGAACATTCGCGCAGCCGGCTGCAGGCCGACATCCTGCGCAAGTCGTTCGCGCCGGTGGCGGTATTCGACAAAGAGTATGACCGCTTCGGGGTGAATCCGCTGCTGCACGCGACGGAATATCCGGCTGTCGCTTCCGGTGGAACGGTCTCCCGGACGCTGATTGTGTACAACGACGAGTTCAGCGATTCGAGTGTGACCTTGAAGTGGTACGCTTATTTTGGCGGCAGCCTGGTGGCGAGCAACAAGTACAGCTTAAGCGTGCCTTTGGGCGGCCATGCGGAGCAGAACGTAAGCTTCACGGCTCCGGCGGGCAACGGAAATCTTGTGTTTCGGATGGAGGCATGGAAAGGCGGGAGCCTGAAGTTCGACGATACGCGGCATTTCAAGCTTGGCAACGGCGGAGACGATCTTGCGCCGGGCGCTGTCGCCAATCTGACTGCCCATTCGCCGACGGAAACGTCAGTCGTGCTGAACTGGAACGCGCCGGGCAATGACGGGATGTACGGAAGGGCAAGCTTTTACGATATCCGCTACGCCACCGCGCCGATTACGGCCGCAAGCTGGCCGGATGCCGTTCAAGTGCCGAATGTCGTTCCGCCATCAGCCGCACTCGACGAAGAGAGCATGGAAATATTCGGCTTGTTGCCCGGCACGACGTATTATTTCGCTATCAAGTCCTTTGACGGGAGAAATACATCCGGGCTTTCCAATGCGGTCAGCTTGTCGACGGTTGCCGAAGGATATGTCGGCCGGATCGCGGCCATGGCGGCCAAAAGCTCCTCCGGCGATGCGGTCGAACAGTGGACGGACGATCTGGCCATCACCACCGTCGACCAGGGGTATGTGACACCGGCGGGAGGTACGGATCCGTCGGCGGGTCTCAAGTATACATTTCTGAATTTCGACATCGCGGCGATCAGCGATGCCGACAACGTTTATCTCAAGCTATTCTATAAAGGAAATGCAAGCGGCAAAAATGCGGATTTGACCCTCTACGGCATCGACGACACGAGTTGGACCAATGCGACGGCATTTACGCAATCCGGCTTGCCTGGCATCCGCAGAGGCTCGAGTATGGTCGACGGCGACAAAGGACTGCATTTTATCCGCATGCAAAGCTTGGCGAACGGTTCGGTCGGCAAGTACGTGACGATCGATGTTACCGAATATGTAAAGAGTCGCCTGAATGCGGGCCAAACCAAAGCCGCCTTCATGCTGTACGGCTTTAATATGTACTGGGACGATCAGGATTACGTCGGTTATTTTGCCGGTATTAACGAAACGGGGCATGAGCCGGCGCTGGTCGTGAAGTCGGGCCAGCCTGCTTCTTGGTCTGTCGGAACGTGGGCCGCAACCGATCCGGATGCGAATGCGGCCATCGGAACAAACGCCACTGCTTCCACGACATATAGTTCCGCCGTAGTGGCCGCGCAAGCGGTGGACGGTCAGCCTTCGACCTGGTGGACGGCCTCGTCCGGCGCGTATCCGCAATGGCTGCAAGTGGATCTGGGAGAGCCTTTCCTGCTTCGGGCGGTGAAAGGGGATTTCAACTACGACGGAACGACGTATTACAAGCTCGAAGGCTCGCTCGACAACGTCAACTGGACGACCGTGGCGGATCGGACGACGACGGGGGCGGTGCGGTTTTTCGAGGAGAAAATGAATGGAGCTGCTTATCGTTATTTGAAGCTGACCGGGACTGGCAACAGCAATGGCCATTGGATGCGAATCGCGGAACTGGAAGTTTACGGCCGAAACGCGACACCGCCTCCGCGGGATCTCGCCCGATTCAAGGCGATGCTGGTTTCCAGCAAGTACAATGACGGCGTGAAAGGGTCCAAAGCGTTCGACGGTCTCCCTTCCACGTGGTGGACGGCGTCATCGAGCGCCTATCCGCAATGGATAAAGGCCGACTTGATCGATCCCCGCACATTGGGCTCCGTCAGCGGGGAAATCCGGCAGACAGGCGCGAATATCGGGACCAGCTATTACAAAATCGAAGGCTCCAACGACAATGCCAACTGGACGCTGCTGAGCGACAAAACCTCGACGGGGACGCAGAAAACGATTCAGGATACCGTGGAAGGCACCTACCGCTATGTAAGATTGACCTTGACGGGCAATACTGTCGGCCAATGGGCCAGCATTCCGACGCTGGAGTTCTATGGAGGTCTGCAGGACAATTCGGGCTTCGAAGCCAATCAGGCCGCTACCCAAACGCCGGACGGATGGAGCGAGTGGGTTAACGGCAATGTGGCTGCTTCGCTTACGGAAGCTGCGAATCCGCGGTCGGGCGGCTACAATCTGGCACATCGCGGCACAAGCGCATACAAGACATTGACGTACCAGACGAAGACGGGGCTTCCGGACGGTCTTTATACGGTGAAAGCATGGGTCAGAAGCAGCGGAGGTCAGAACCAGGCAAGGATGATCGCCAAAGACTACGGAGGCGCGGATCGGTTCGTCAACATACCGGCCACGACGACGTATACGCAAGTCACGCTTGCCGACATCGAAGTGACGCATGGCACGTGTGCGATCGGGTTCTGGTCGGATGCCCATGCGAACGAATGGATCACCGTGGACGATGTGGAGTTTTATCGGCAATAACAAGCCGATTGCAGCCGATAGAACAGGCTCGATCGCCGCGCATGCGGAGGTCGGGCCTTGTGATAACCGGCGGAAGTTAAGCGGCGTATGGTATGCAACAAACGTTCCTTCACGTAACCGCGGGGCAAAATGGCCAAAAGCCTCTCCTGCAACAATTGTCTCTTTTCGAACCGGATGCAATTCCCTATAGTGAAACCAACGAACAGTCTCGCGAGCTGCTTGCTGCAATTGCTTGCCATTGCATACTGTATGAAGAAGGTGAAAGAGCGTTTGAGTGATCTTGCGAACAGATCCGGAATGGGCCGGACGATCGCCGGGATGCCGGTTCCTGCCAAGCGGCTGAGCAAGACGGGCAAGGCGATATGGCGCCACTGGGGATTGTATTTGATGCTATTGCCTCCCGTTGTTTACGTGCTGGTGTTTAAATACGTACCGATGTACGGGATCCAGATCGCCTTCCGGGATTTTTACCCGACCGATGGAATATGGGGAAGCGACTGGATCGGCATTGCCAATTTCGAGCGGTTTTTCTCTTCGTTCGTCTTTTGGCGGCTGATTCGAAACACCCTGGGGATCAGCATTTATTATTTGCTGGCTACGTTCCCGCTGCCAATCGTATTGGCGATCGGGCTGAGCGAATTGCGCAACCGTTTCTTTCAGAAAACCGCGCAGCTGGTGACGTATGCCCCGCATTTTATTTCGACCGTGGTTATGGTGGGGATCATCGTCCAGTTTTTGTCCCCCCATGGCGGCATCATCAACAATATGATTGTGGCGTTGGGCGGCAAACCGATTAATTTTATGGGCGAACCGGCTTACTTCAAATCGTTGTACGTCTGGTCTGGCGTCTGGCAGAACGTAGGTTATTCCGCGATCATTTACATCGCGGCATTGACGGGAATCGATCCGCAAATTCACGAAGCTGCCGTCATTGACGGAGCGAGCAAATGGAAGCGCATTCTTCATATCGATATTCCGTACATTCTCCCGACGGCGGTCATCCTGCTCATCTTATCCGTCGGCCATATGATGAACGTTGGCTTCGAAAAAACGTATTTGATGCAGAACACGATGAACATCAGTTCCTCCGAAGTCATATCCACTTACGTGTACAAGGTCGGGCTGCTACAAGGCGATTTCAGCTATTCGACCGCGGTGGGCTTGTTCAATTCCGTTGTCAATCTGGTGCTGATCCTTGCCGTCAACCGGGCGGCAAGACGGTTCGGCGACACGAGTCTATGGTAGGGAGGAGCGGTGGAATGAAGACGCGAATGAAACGCAGCCACTCGGACAACTTGTTTGACTTTTTCAATGTGTTATTCATCGGAATTCTGGTGCTTGTCATCGCTTATCCGCTGCTCTTTATCGTGAGCGCGTCGCTCAGTTCGCCGTACGCCGTCGTGTCCGGCAAGGTGTGGCTCCTGCCGGTGCAGTTCACTTGGCGCGGGTACGAGGCTGTATTTCGGAACGATCAGGTGCTGATCGGCTATGCGAACTCGGCGTTCTATACGATCGTCGGAACGCTGCTGAATGTCGCCATGACAGTGTTTGCGGCCTATCCGTTATCGAGAAGGAGCTTGAAGGGACGAGGGTTGTTCACCTTTCTGTTCGTCTTCACCATGCTGTTCTCCGGGGGGCTGATTCCGAGCTACTTTCTGGTCAAGGATCTCGGCCTGATCGACACGCGGCTTTCCTTGATATTGCCCGGCGCCATGGCGATCTGGAATATGATTATTACGAGAACTTACTTCCAGACGACGATTCCGGAGGAGATGTACGATTCGGCGCAAGTGGACGGCAGCGGAGACATCCGGACGTTCTTCCGCATCATTCTGCCGGTTTCCGGTCCGATCCTGGCCGTGAATGCTTTGTTCTATGCGGTGGGGCATTGGAACAGCTACTTCGATGCGCTGCTGTACATCAAGCGGGCAAGCTTGTATCCTCTTCAGATCGTATTGCGCAACATTCTGATCGTCAATTCCGCCGACATGACGATGATCGCCGATGTGAAGGAAGCGGCCGAACGCGAAGGGCTGATCGAGCTGCTCAAATATTCGTTGATTGTTGTGGCGAGCGCGCCGGTATTGATCCTGTACCCGTTCGTGCAGAAGTATTTTGTCAAAGGCATGATGATCGGGTCGGTTAAAGGATAGCTGCATTGACGGGTAGTCTTCGTCTCTGGAGAATAGAAGATCATAGGGCAACCATAAAGGGAGGATTCACATGTACAAACATGCGGCAAAAATCGGGTTCGGCTCGCTTGTTTTGGCCGTGCTGCTGGCAGGCTGCGGCGGGTCGGGGACAAAATCGGCGGAACCGTCAGTCAAACCGGCCGAAAGTGCGAACGGATCGGCGCCGGGTACGTTCCCGATCACGAAAGAGAAAACGACGATGCGGGTATTTGCGGCGCAGAAGGCAACGATCGAAAACATGGAAACGAACGCATTCACCAAGATGTACGAAGACAAGACCAATGTGCATATTCAGTGGGAGCTGTCGCCGGAGAACGCATTGGCGGAGAAACGGAAGCTGTCGCTGGCGAGCGGCGATCTGCCCGACTTCTACCTCGGCGCCAACATTGCCAAGGACGAAGAAATTTTATACGGCTCGCAAGGAATTTTTCTCCCGCTTAACGATCTGATCAACAAGCATACGAAATGGATCAAGGAGACGCTGGAGTCGGACCCGATTGTGAAGCAATCGGTGACGGCGCCCGACGGCAACATTTATTCGCTGCCGTTCGCGCAGAACACCTTCCATGCCACGTATCCGAGCAAATTGTGGATCAACTCGAAGTGGCTGAAAAAGCTGAACCTGCAGATGCCGACGACAACCGACGAGTTGTATAAAGTGCTGAAAGCATTCAAGGAAAACGATCCGAACGGCAACGGCAAGAAGGACGAAATCCCGTTCATGGCGGAAGCGATTACCGGCGGGTACGGATTCATCGACGTGCTCATGAACTCGTTCATCGGCTACGGCGGCGCCGAGCCGACGATGCGCCTCTTCATTAAAGACGGCAAGCTGGATGTCGCCTACAACAAACCGGAATGGAAGAAAGGCCTGGAGTTTCTCAGAAAGCTCTACAGCGAAGGGCTCCTCGATTCCACCGTCTTCTCCGCTACGAATGCGCAAGTGAAGCAATTGGCCGAGAAGGCGGACGCGGAAACGATCGGCGTCTTCGTGGCCAACTGGCCGGGCGTCTATTTCAACGCGGCCGGAACGCGCGTCAACGATTATTCGCCGGTGGCGCCGCTCAAAGGGCCGGACGGCGTGCAGTCCGCGATATGGACGCCGTATATCAGCTCGTCGGGTCAGTTCGTCCTGACGAAATACGCCAAGGATCCCGTGGCGGCGATTCGTTGGGCGGACTGGTTCTACAGCCGCGAAGGCGCACTTCAGGCGCGGATCGGACGGGAAGGGATCGAATGGAGGGCCGCGAACCCGGGCGAACTGAACGCTGCGGGCAAGCCGGCGACCTGGACGAAACTGGCGCCGATCAACACGACCCAGAACTTCTTCTGGTCGCAATGGAATACGGCGATGAATTTTCTGATTCAAGGCGAACAAACGGCGGCTGACGACATTTACAGTCCGGCCGGTCTGGAGAAACGGCTGTATCAGGCGACGTTGTTGTATGAACCGTATAAACCGAAGGAAGTGCTGCCAACACTCTATATTCCGGCGGATGAAACGAAAAAGATCGTGCAATCGAAGACGGATGTCAAAAGTTACGTGGATGAATATATCGTTCGGTTCGCCACAGGCGAAAAGGACCTCAGCAAAGACTGGGACGCCTACTTGAAAAACTTTGACAACCTGGGTCTCAAAGAGGTCATCGCCGTATATCAGAAGGCTTATGATAATTTTAAGAAAAACAGTAAATAAATCACAGGCTCAGGGAGGAAGCGGGAGTTGCGTCCGCTTCCCCTTCGCGAAAAACGAGGGCAAACGGAGGAGAAAAGTCAGATGTTAGCTTGGGAAGACTTGTTTGCGTTGAAGCGAAGCGATTATTTCCGCGCGTCCTTATCCGGCGAAACCGGGCACCATCGCAGCTATTATGCGGCCAAGCCCAGGTTGAAGGAAGGGAATGGCGACGAATGCAGCTTGTCGTTCGATATTTCCAACAACCGGATCCAGGCTTCCTTGGGGGCGGACGGGGCAATCCGAACGGTGTGCATGATCCGGTCCATTCAGCCTTGTCTGAGCGAAAAGCTGCGAGGCACCTTCGTCGAGAAAGAGCCTTATCTTTGCGGACCATGGACATTCGATCTGCGCAATGACCGGGAAGAGCGGTTGGAACGAACCGGCATTACGACCGAACTGATCGAAAATATTGTTCCGCTTACGACGTTTGCTGCCGGTTCGCTTGCCTGTGCAACGCTGGCCTTTGCGCCGCTTGCGCCGAACGGGGCGGACGCTCCTGCCGGCATCGTATACGCGCTCCATTTACACAATCGAAGTACGGCGACGACGACAGGTTCGATTGAGCTGGTTGGCAGGACTCCGAAGCGGGAATGGTCAGCGGATGAAGGTGCCGCCGCCGACGCTTGGCAATGCGAAGTCGTTGGGCTCGATCATGCGGATGCGGCATGCGAATCGGTGCCTTACTTGCTGCAGCCGGGCGAGTCGCTGCTTCTTCCGCTGGCGGTCGTATGCGGAGCGAACCGCTCCGAGACTGCAGGAACGGCGGAGCTGCTCCGCAGCAAGCCGATCTTGGCATGGCTGTCCGACACGCTGGACGATCAGCGGGGCCGACTGGGCAAGCTGACCGTAACGGGCGAGCCCTATTATGCCGATTCGTTCGTGCGCATGGAGGAATTGTGCCGGCAATCGCTTATGCGGCTTCGGGACAATACGATGGCCGGCGGTTTTCTGGGCAGCAACACCTACGAAGAGGGCGATTTCAAAAATCGATTCGTGTGGATGAAGGACACATTCTACGCATCGCTCGCGATGACCGCTTTCCGTCCGGAGCTGGGCGAGCAAGCGATTCTGTTTTATTTGCGCTGGGGGGTTTCGACGAAAACGTTCGGCCGTGGCGTCGAACGTTTTCCCGATGCCGATCCGGTTACCCATTCGTTGTCGAACAGTCTGAGCGGGCTCATTCTGGCGGCGTCCTATTACCGGGCCAACGGAAACACGCGCTTCTGGGGGGAACATCCCGAAGTGTTCGGGCAGGCGCAAGCCATACTGGAACGCGTGCTGCAATCCCGGTTGTACCCGGACATTTACTTGTTTCCAGCGATGTATATATCCGACGGGGATGCGCGGGGGGATTTTCATACCGGTTCCAATGTGCTGGTATGGTACTCGCTTCGGGGAATGGCGCGGCTTGCCCGGGACGTGTACGACAAACGGGAACTTGCCGACGAGTGGGAGGCAACAGCCGCAAGGGTGAAGCGGGATATCGAGTCTTATTGCAGAAGCAAAGGTGTGCTCGGCGAGCAATATTTCGAAGGCGCTTATGCCGACGGGAGCTTCGTGGCCTGCCATGACGGCGAAGAAACGGATGTCGCGTTGATGCCGTACTACGGCTTTACGGAGTCGGACGATCCGGCTTTGCTTCATTTCTCCCGACTGGCGCTTACGCCGCATAATCAGCTCTACACCAGAGCGGTCGACGGCGTCGCATGGCTGGACTCGGGGTATTGCTCCGCTTCCACGTTCCCGGCGTTCGTTACCGCAATCGCGGGAGCCGGCGACGAGAGTGCGCTGGCGCATGCGCTGGAGCGGATTCGGCGGTTGACGGATCTGGACGGTTCGATCTGGTGGTGGCCGCATGGCCTGGACAGCGATGCCCCCGCCAACGTCCAGCGGCAAATTGCGAAGTGCTGCTGGGCTGCATCGGTCTACGTTCTGAAACTGATGCACGATTTGTTCGGCATCCAGGTCGATGTTCCGGCGGCTACGGTTGCCTTCCGCCCCTTTGCGCCGTGGCCGCAGTTCGAATGGACCGGCTGCTCGATCGGCAGCGCCGCATTCGATTTGTATTACAACCGATCCGGTCAAACGACGACGGGTACAATCATTAACCGCTCGGACAATACTTATGAAGCGCGAATCGAATTGACGCTGCCTGACCATGTGCTTCCGCTGGCATATCGAATCAACGATATCCGGCACAGCGAGGACCGGGTCCGCTTTCGCAACCGCTATTCGCGATCCAGTTACGTTGCGCTGATGAAGCTGGCTCCCGGCGAATCGCTGACGTTCGAGGTGCAGTTTGCGGGGGGGGGGGGGGGGGGATGACCGGAAACAGTGACCGTTGACCGCGCCGCTTTGTCGCTGCCTTAACGTCATCTCCTATTTATGGTATTGTTAATGCAGATCGCACTCCTCAATATGATCAATAAAGAGCAATAGGAGCTTCCTGCAATATGACGTTGTTACCGATGATCGTCAAGCTGGCCGCCATAGCGGTAACGGCCCTTTGCGCGGCGGTGCTTGTCCGCCGCATGATGCCGGGGCCGGTCAAGCGGTTTGCGCTCGCCGCCGGCAGGGGCGAAGGAACGGAAGCGTACCGGCCGCTGGAGGCGAAGGAGCTGTGGAAGCTGGTGATCGGGCTGTTCCTGGTCACCCGGCTGCTCATCGCAGCCGCTTCATTAAGCTATGCCGCGGCAACGCTTCAGCCGGGCCAGGATCTTTGGTGGAACCTGGGCCTCTGGTGGTTCGAGTACGACTCGTATCATTACATCAACATTGCCGAACACGGCTACGCGGCGGCCGGGGAAGACGCGAAGCTGATCGTCTTTTACCCGCTGTATCCGCTGCTCGTCAAGCTTGTTTCGTTCGTGATCACGAATGTGTATGTCGCGGGTATCGTGGTATCGAATGCGTGCCTGTTGATCGCCATGTACTTCCTCGTTCGGCTGACCGAACTCGAGTGGCGGGATCGGGAGACGGCGGTTTCCGCCGCCAAATATGCGGTTCTGTTCCCGTTCTCGTTCTTCTTCACGATCATTTATACGGAATCGTTGTTTATTCTGTTATGTATCTTGTGCTTCTACTGCCTGCGCCATTCCAGATGGCTGCTTGCGGGCATGCTTGCGATGCTGGCCGCCTTGACCCGGAATCAGGGCGTGCTGCTTGCGCTGCCGATGGTGATCGAGATGGCCGCCTCGCAGATGGGGTGGCCGCTGCTTCGCGAGAAGCGGTTCCGCGAGTGGGGAAGACGCGTATGGCCGACTGTGCTGTATGCAGCCATGCCTGCGCTCGGCATCGGCCTGTATTTGCTGCTGAACCGAATCGTCACGGGCGATTGGTTCGGGTTTCTGGCTCATCAGAAGTCTTATTGGGGGCAAACGTTCGGCTTCTATGCCGATAATCTGGCCGAGCATATGAACCGCGCCCTGACGTATCGCCGGCCGCTGTTTACCACCGGCGTTTATGCGCCGCAAATGGTCATGTTTTTCATCGGCTTCGTACTGCTGATCTACATGGCCAACAAGGCCCGGCTGTCGTACCTGTTGTTTTCGTTTGCGTATTTGATTGTCTCGTACTCCGCCAGCGCCATGCTGAGCGGGGCCAGGTACGTAAGCGGCATGTTTACGCTGTACATGTTTCTGGCGTATTTGTTCGGCCGTATGAAGATGAGCAACCGGCAGTATGTCGACTGGGCGCTGTTGTTTGGGTTGCTTTTCTTCACGTGCGTGTTTGGGCTTAATTACGTGTTTTGAAATAAGCCATGTTTGATTGGCTATTGCGTCAAAAATGGCGGGCAGCTGCTGAATAGCCAGTGAAATCGCTGGTTATTTCGTTAAAATGTGCGTTTTCGGGGCAATTTCGTCAAAATAGCCAGTGTTTTCGCTGGCTATTTTTAACGTTCCGAGGGAAATCGGGAGAATAAGCCATTTTTCATGGGCTTTTTCGCTTTGGATCGACTTTCGGGATCTTTGCAGTCCGCCCGTCGCCTGTCGCCCGTCGCCCGCCGTTACATGAAAAAGCCGTTGCCGTTCGGCAATTTGGCCGACGGCTCGTCGGCTTGCGCCTGCCGATACACGGACAGGATGAACCGCATGTAGTCCGCCGCCTGGCCGATCTCGGCCTCGCGGGGAACGATGCAGCGCGTGTTGCCCGTGAGCAAGTCGATCAACTGAATGCGTTCCGGCAGTTTGCCGAAGGCCGCAAACGAGAACAGCGTCAGCTGGCGAAGAGAGGCGTGCATGAACTCGTCGCTTTCGTCGATGACGAATTTATGAATGACGTAGGACTGCTCCGTCAGCTCCGCCATGTGCACAATGGCCGACATGTCGATGCCAAGCTGGGGGACGCGGACGGACATCGGTTCGAACAGCAGGGCGGGAACCGGCGCGCCTTCATGGGACCGCGCAAATTGCTGCAGTTGGGCCGACACCTGCCGCTTCGTTTGGCGAACGTGCTCCTCGGAGCGGAAGCCTTGCGTCCTGCCCGCCCACCGGAAATCCAGCAGCCGGCTCATCCGCTCCGGGTCGCGTCGCTGCGGCGAGGAGACGCCGGCGTCCGGCAGCGTGTACCAATCGTTGATCGCATGATAGGCTGCATGCATGACGATGCCTCTCCAGCCCGGGCAGCACGGACAATGATCCGGGCTCGGAGCGAGCGAACGGAGCCACTGCTCCAGCATGTAATCGGCAAGCGGCGGGGTGGGGGAGCCCGGTTCTAAGGGCAAGCTTGCGCTCATGGCTGCAGCAGGCCGGCGAACTGTTGGCCGAAGCGGCGACACGTTTCCTTGTCGCCGGCGTCGGGCGACAGCTCCACCTTGAGGCCGTCCAGCTCGACTTCGGCGCCCAGTTCCCGCAGTTTGGCGATCAGCGTATCGACGGCGGCTCCGTATTCGGCATAGGAAGAATCGCATGAGCCAAAAGCGGCGGCCTTCTTCCCGGTCAAGTCGAGATCGTCCATCTCCTCGTAGAAATCAAGAAATTCGTCCGGCAAATCGCCGTCGCCCCACGTATAAGCCCCGAGCAAAATGCCGTCATGATTCGCAAGCTCGTGCTTATTGGCATCCAGCACATCCTTCACGACCACTTCCGCGCCGGCCAGCCGAACTCCTTCCGCAATGGCTTGCGCCATATCTTCCGTATTCCCGGTCATACTCGCATAAACAAGCAGGATGGACGTCACTTGGCTCACTCCTATTAATAATGATAATCATTATCATATACCCTGTAAATGATAATCGTTATCATTGATGACGTCAATCCATTTTTTCTGCACCGTTCCTTTCGCCGCCTGACACAGGAACCGGCATCCCCTGAGTCGAATCCTACTCCGTAACGACAACAACGCCGCATGTTGCGCGCTACCCAAAGAATTGTATCCCGCAATCGAAATTGGATGCAGGGATTCGAAGCGGGTTTTGCGTACAATTAGCATACGATAGTCCCCTGTAGGATGGAGAGGATCACCATGACCAAAAAGAGCGGCGTATTCCTTCGATTTTTCATTTCCTATTTGCTGATCCTCTGCATCCCGACCACGATTGGAGCTATCGTGTACCAGAAGACGGTGCGTGTTCTGGAAGAAGAAAGCCAGCACGCAAGCATGCTCGTGCTGGAGCACAGCAGGGCGACGCTGGACGAACAGCTGGAGCAGGCCCGCAATTTGGTCAATCGGCTGTCCGTCAATCCGAGCGTGCTGAACATGCTCGATGTCGCCCTGCCGCTGAAGGACGACGATTATTACAAGCTCAACCGGCTGATGAACGAAATCAATTCTTACGTGCTGAACAGTTCCACGGTGCTTGATTTCAATCTCATCTTCAAAAATGCCGACACGACGGTGTCGAGCAAAACGATTTTTCACGGCGAAGACGATTACGAAGTGTTCCACAAGTTCGGCAACGACTCGTATGCCGACTATATGAGACAAATGACTACCGCAGGGCGAACCTTTTTGCCGCCGACGCCGGTCAAAATAATGAAGACGGCGACGCCTGTCATTTCCTACGTCAGCCCCCTGCAGTTCGATCGCAGCGCAAGCGAGCCTTCCGGCGCCATCGTCGTGTTTCTCGATACGGCGGAAGTGTCCAAACATTTGAATGCGCTTACCAGCCATTTCCAGGGGGAGGCGATCATCGTCGACGATCAGGGTCAAATGATGGCTTCGACGAGCGAAGATTCCCGCTTCATCTACGATCTGGTGAACGATAACGGCAGCTACAACGGCTACGTGCGTGCGGCAGGCGGCAAGGAGCTTTATTTTGTCTCCTCCGTGCAGTCGGATTCGACGAAGTGGAAATTTTATTCCTTCATTCCGAAAAAAGTGCTGCTGGCCAAAGCGTTCTATATCAAACGGCTGACCATCCTCGTTTCCGCCGTTGTTTTCGCCATCGGGGCGCTTGTGGCGTGCGCGCTTGCCTATCGCCAAAGCAAGCCGATCCGCGAGCTGTTCCAGGTTATTCTGAGCGGCGAGCAACGGGGAGGGACGCGGCAGGTATGGAACGCGATCCGGCAGACGCTGCTGGAGCTGATCTCCAACAAGCAGAAGCTGCAAGCGATTGTGGAGCGGCAGACGCCGTTGTTTTACCATGTGTTTTTCGAGAAGCTGATTTCCGGCAAGTTCAAAAACGATGCCGAAATCGTCGCCTTTGCCGAACAGGCCGGCATTCGGCTCGGAGCGGACCGGTACGTCTGGATCATTATCGAATTCCACGAGTACGAGGAAGGCAAAACGAACCATCTGCTGCAGCAGCTCCATTTTGCCAAGTTCGTGCTGGGCAATCTGATGAACGATTTGCTCGGCGGAACGTACCAAACGTTTGATTTGTCCGAGTGGAAAACCGCCTGTCTGTACGCGTCCTCCCGGGCTTCCGGCGACAAGCTGGACGAGGATCTGCGGCAAGGGCTGGACCAACTGCTCGCCATCGCGATCAACAAATTTCAATTCGCCGTCAAAATCGCCGTGGGCCGCGAACACGCCGATTTGCTGGAATCGTGGAAGCATCACCAGGAAACGAAGTCCGCTCTGGAGCTGACTCCGTTCAATACGCTGCTGCACGTGGCGGAGCTCGACTTCTCGACCGAACTGTATTTTCCCGTCGAACTTGAGGTACAACTGATTCATGCTTGCAAATCGGGCGATACCGAAAGCCTGGAGCGACTCCTCGATATTTTGTACAAGGAAAATTTCGAGCAACGGGTGTTGTCGACCCAATACCGCCGCTTGCTGCTGCAGGAATTGACCGCTTCGCTCATCAAGCTGAACCCGGAAGCGAAAGTTGGCCTCGAACGCAAGGACAGGGACGAAAGCGTGAGGTTCGAGCATATCCGGCAAGCGTTGGCCGCCGTATGCGCGGAACGGGCGGAGCAGAAAAAATCGCACTATTCGGATCTGTCCCGGCGCATGATTGGCGACGTCGAAGCGCATTACGACGACCCCAACATGTCGCTCGGCTACCTCAGCGCCAAATACTCGCTGTCGGAGAGCTATATTTCGCTGTCGTTCAAAGAGTATGCAGGCGACAACTTCTCCACCTTTCTGGAGAATGTGCGCATCTCGAAGGCCAGGGAGTATCTGGAGCACTCGAATAAATCGATCCAGGAAATTGCCGCGCTTACCGGCTACAACAGCGACAAGACATTCCGCCGCGCGTTCAAGCGCGTGACCGGCGTACAGCCGACGGCTTACCGCGGCATCAATGAATAGCCGTGCGTCGACACGCAAGGAACAGATGGAAGATGACGGTACATCTTTTGCAGTTTCGATAAGGAGCGTGGCCGAAGCGATATTGGTCGTAGCTTCCGTCCCCGGCCATCCCCTACGCTTGGGTCAGCCGACATTGGGGGGTTGATACATGACGCAATCGGGAACGTCCGCTTACTGGAAGCAGCTGAAAAAAACGAAAGTGCTTACATTTATGATGCTTCCGGCGCTCGTCTATTTTATTTTGTTCCATTACGTGCCGCTTTACGGATTGTTGATTGCTTTCAAGGATTTCAAGCTGCATGCCGGCTTCAGCTATCTGGAGAACGTGTATCGCTCGCCCTGGGTCGGGCTGGAGCATTTTCGCGATTTTACGGGCGGTACGAATTTCTGGAGTCTGCTGCGCAACACGCTGCTGCTCAGCCTGTACAGTCTCGTATTCGGCTTTCCGCTGCCGATCGCGTTTGCGCTGCTGCTGAACGAACTGAAGCGGCAAGGGTACAAGAAGGCGGTGCAAACCGTCAGCTACTTGCCGCACTTCATCTCGATCGTCGCCGTCGTCGGCATGATGAAGCTGCTGCTCTCTCCGGAGAACGGGCTCGTCAACCAAGTGCTGCACGCCTTGTTCGGGAGCGAATACCATTATTATTTCGGCGACGCGGACTGGTTCCGGTTCCTGTATGTCGGCTCCGGCATCTGGCAGGGGCTCGGCTGGGGGGCGGTCGTCTACATCGCGGCGCTGTCCACCGTCGATGCGGACATGTACGAATCGGCCGTGCTGGACGGCGCCAGCCGCTGGCGGCAAATGCTGCACATTTCGCTGCCCGCGATTCGGCCGACGATCATGATCATGCTCATTCTCGAGGTCGGCAATTTCATGTCGCTCGGCACAGAGAAGATCATTCTGATGTACAGCCCTGCCACTTACGAAACGGCGGACGTCATTTCCACTTTCGTGTACAGGCGCGGTCTTGTCGATCTGCAGTTCAGCTTTGCCGCCGCCGTCGGGCTGTTCAACTCGGTCATCAATCTGATCCTGCTGCTGTCCGTAAACTACTTGTCGCGCAGAATGACGGACAACAGCTTATGGTAGGAGGACTCCCGTGGTTCGCGATCATTCCGTCTCCGCAAAAGTGCTGGACGCAGTCGTCCATCTGACGATGCTGCTGGTGCTGCTCGTTTGTCTCGTTCCGCTGCTGAACATTGTCGCCTATTCGTTAAGCACTTCCCACGCCGTGTCGGCCGGAGGCATCACCATTCTGCCGAAGGAATTTTCGCTCGCCGGCTACAAGGCCATTCTGCGCGACTCGCTCATTCCGCGGGCGTTTCTGAATTCGGTCGTCATTACGGTGCTGGGCACGCTGATCAATGTCGTGCTGACGATGCTGACCGCGTATCCGCTATCCAAAAAGCATTTGCCTTTCCGCACCTTCTACATGGTGCTGATCGTGTCGACGATGTTTTTCGGCGGCGGGCTCATCCCGACCTTTATTCTCGTCAACGCGCTGGGGTTGTCCAACAGCTTTCTGGCGCTTATATTGCCCGGAGCGATCAGCGTGTGGAATTTAATCATCATGATGAGCTTTTTTCGCGGCTTTCCGGTCGAACTGGAAGAGTCGGCGCGGCTTGACGGCGCGGGGGATATCGCCATCATCGCCAGAATCGTCATCCCGCTGTCGCTGGCGCCGATCGCCACGATTGCGCTTTTCTATGCGGTGGGCCATTGGAATTCGTATTTTCAAGCGCTCATTTACTTGCACGACACGAAAAAGTACCCTCTGCAGCTCATTTTGCGCGAAATTGTGCTCGACCAGCAGATGGCCGCCGATTTGGCGGTGCGCTCGGGAACCGACCAGTCTCCGGTCACGTCGGAAAGCGTCAAATATTCCACCTTGGTCATTTCCATCGTGCCGATGCTGATCGTGTATCCGTATATCCAGAAATATTTTGTCAAAGGCGTGATGGTCGGTTCCTTAAAAGGGTAGCGGCCGGAGGCAAAAAAACGGGAGGTTATGCAGATGGCAAATAAAAAGCAGATCGGCGCCGTTCTGATGGCGTCGGCATTGGCGGTAACGGCGGCATGCAGTTCGGGCGGGGATTCGAAGGAAGCGGCCAAGGAATCGGCCCAGGCGTCGGCGAAGCCGTCGGCAAGCCCGGCTGCCTCGGCCTCGGCCAAACCGAGCGATCGGCCGGTGGTCAAAATCAGCGCGGGCACCGAGGTGCGCAAGTCCACGTTCCCGATCCCGAGTCTCGTGCACAAGCAGATCGAAAAAAAATTCAACGTCCAGTTCGAGCCGATCGCAACGTGGATCAATGCGGATACGGAAACGAAGCTGAGCGTCCAGTTTGCCAGCGGCAATTATCCGGAGGCGCTGCTGCACATCAACAACCCCAATTTCGTCAAAAATCTCGGGCGGCAAGGGTATTTGCTGCCGATGAACAAGTATTTGGACAAGTTGCCGAACTACACGAAGCTGTTCTCGAAGGAAGAATGGGAAATGGTCATGCAGGAGGCGGCCAACGAGGACGGCAACTTGTATTATTTGCCGATCAAGAACTACCGGACGCATTCCATGGCCTGGATTTACCGCAAAGACGTGTTCGATTCCATGGGACTGGCGTTCCCGGCTACGCTCGACGAGCTGTATACCGTGCTGAAGAAGCTGAAGGAGAAGTTCCCGAACTCCGTCCCGATGTCGAACCGGGGCGGCGTCGACGGGCTGCTGAACGGCATCAACACGGCGCTTCGCGTATCCGGCGACATCTACGCCGATCCGGACAAAAACGACGAAATCGTCTACGGCCCGATGACCGACAAGTACCGCCAGGGGCTCATATTCGCCAACAAGCTGTACAAGGAGAATCTGGTGGAGAAAGAGTTCGCCACCATCACTTACGACCAGTGGCTGGAGCGCCATTATTCCGACCGGACCTACATCGAATTCAGCTACGGCACGCGGTCGCTCGATTTTAATACGGAAAGCAAGGACATCAAGGGCGTCAACTGGAACTGGTCGCCGAAGATGGTCGGGGCAAACGGCAAGCCCGGCTTGGCGGTGCGCGAGCTGCCGTTCTACACGTACGGACCGGTGCTGACGAACAAAATCAAGGGCGATGCGCTGGACCGCATGCTCGAATACTATAACTGGGCGGTGACGCCGGAAGGGACGCGGCTTCACGAATGGGGCGTGGAGGGCGAAACGTACAAGCTGGAAAACGGCAAGCCCAAATTCATGGACGTGATCGATAAAGACACGAACAAAACCGACAAAATGCTGGAATTCGGTCTGGACTACTTGCTGAATCGCGACAATGACATGATCCAGCTGTCGCCTTCGTCCAAAATCGATATGGAAGTGTCGGCAGCATTCGCTAGCGCGCCGAACGCGAAGCAGCTGTTCTTCAACTGGACCGAAGAGCTCGGCAAGCAGCGGGCCAAGCTGAAGACGAATATCGACGACCTGAAGGCGCAATATATCGTGAAATTTGTGATGGGCCAGCTCGACCCGAACAACGACGCGGACTGGAACAAGTTTATCGGCGACCTGAACAAGGCGGGAATCGTGCAGTACGTCGATCTTCACAAGCAAGCGGCGAAAAAATAACGGCTGCCGCGGCGGGTCTGTCCGCGCAAACCCGGACGGACTCCCGCAACGGGCGGAGGGAGCGGGGAGCTTGTTAAAAGGAATCAATCACTGGAGTTTTCCCAGAACGATGCCGCTGCAGGAAGTGTTCGCGCATTGCGCCAAGGCGGGCTACGACGCGCTGGAGCTGACGCTTAACAAGCCGGACCGGGTCGGCTTCACGCTGGAGTCGACGGAGCGCGACATACGCGAAGCCGGCCGGATGGCGGAAGCGTACGGCATTCGGCTGCGCAGCTTGTCGACCGGCCTGATGCTGGAGAACTCGCTGTCGTCGCCGGATGCGGCGGTGCGCGAGCGCGGCCGTGGCGTCGTGATGAAGCAGCTGGAAATCGCTTCGTTGCTCGGCATGGATACGATCTTGACCGTTCCGGCTTATTGCAACGAAGAAGTGACGTACGCACAGTGCTACGAGCGCAGCCAGGAGGAGCTGTTTCGGCTCATACCGCTCGCGGAGCAGGCGGGCGTCCGCATCGGGATCGAAAACGTGTGGAACAAATTTTTGCTGTCGCCGCTCGAGATGGCGCGGTATATCGACGAAATGGGGTCGCCGGCGCTCGGGGCTTATTTCGATATCGGCAATGTGATGCTTTACGGACACCCGGAGCAGTGGATCGACATCCTGGGGAGACGCATCTTCAAGGTGCATGCCAAGGACTTCCGCAGAGCCGCCGGGCATTACCACGGCTTCGTGCCGCTGCTGTCCGGCGATGTAAAATGGAATGCCGTCGCAAGCGCGCTGCTTTCGATCGGCTATGAAGATACTCTGACGGCCGAAATTTCGGGTTACGCCGAAATGCCGCTGCAAGCCGTATACGATACGGCGCGGCAGCTGACGGCGATCATTGGCGGCCAGCCGGGATGAAACGTGCCCGGGCGGAACGATCGACGGGGAAGGAACGGAAGCAACTGAGGCAAGCGAAGCAATCCAAGCAACCAACGGGAGGCAGTGGCACATGGTTCAAGTAGCATTCGTCGGAGCGGGCGGCATCGCCCAAACCCATTTCAAGGCGCTGGCGGGTCATCCCGACGCCCGTATGGTCGCCGTTTGCGACGTCGTGGCGGAGAACGCGGAACGCGCGGCGCTGGCTTGCGGCATGAAAGCCTACTCCGATGTGACGCAGATGCTCGATGCCGAACGGATCGACGCGCTGTTCCTTTGCGTGCCTCCTTTCGCTCATGAGCGGCTGGAGGAGACGGCGGCGGAGCGAGGCATTCATCTGCTGGTCGAGAAGCCGGTCGGACTGCGCATGGAGCAGGCGCGGCAGAAAGCGGCAGCCATTCGGCAGGCGGGCATCATCGCCGCAACCGGCTATTGCCTGCGGTATCACGACGTCGTCGACAAGGCGAAGGAATATCTCGCAGGCAAACCGATCGGCATGATCCGGGCCCATCATTTGACCGGGTTCGTGCAAACGCCTTGGTGGCGCGAGAAGGCCAAGTCGGGCGGCCAGCTCGTCGAGCAGGCGACGCACATTGTGGATATGACCCGGTATTTGTGCGGCGAGGTGAACGCCGTCTACGGGCTGATGCACTACGGGCTGCTCGATCACCAGCAGGGAGCCGACATTCCGTCGCTTGTGTCGGTGGGGCTCGAGTACGCCAGCGGCGCGATCGGCCATATCGACGCCGCCTGCATCCAGCCGGATTGGCGCAGCGGCATCGAAGTGCTCGGCCGCGACTTCCGGCTGACGCTGTCCGGCAAGACGCTGACGCTGACCGAACGCAACCGTACGGTCATTCACGAAGGGCAAACGGCCAGCGTGTTCAAGGAGCAGGACGACGCCTTCATCGAGGCGGTTCGAACCGGCGACCCCGGGAAGCTTCGTTCGACTTACGACGACGCGCTGCGCACGCTGGAAGTGTCGCTTGCCGCTTATGAATCGGCGGAGACCGGCAAGAAGATCGAGCTTGCCGGAAGCCGGGGGTGACGGTCATGGCGGAAGCGACAGTCAGGCAGCTGACGCGCGAGGATATGCCGGAAGCGGTGAAGCTGGCCAACGCGATTTTTCGCAGCGACGGCATGACGCCGATGAACGAGGCGTTCCCGCATTCGTTTTCCGGCGATTTGGGGCAGTCGTTCGGCGTGTACGTTTCCGGGGAGCTCGTTTCGTTTATGGGGCTTGTGCCGGCGGTCGTCCGCGTCGGTCCGGCTGCCATATCCACTTTTCTTCTGGGTCAAGTATGCACGCGTACGGACGCGAGAGGGAACGGCTATGCCGGGGCGGTCATGCAGGCGGTCGTCGACTATATCGAGCGGGCCGGCGGCTCGCTGATGCTCGTCTCCGGCTCGCGTTCCTTGTACGACCGATTCGGCTGCATGCCTTTCGGCGCACTGGCGAACGTGACAGTGGGCGGCGATTGGGCGCGCGCCCGGCTGGCCGTCCGGGAAGCCGGCCTCGTCGTGCGCAGCCGGGAAACCCGCGACTGGTTCGAGCTGAAGCGGCTGGCGGACGAACGCGAATGCCGCTTCGACTTCAGCATGTGGGACTTGGCCGCTCTGATCGGCGCCGAGTCGAAAGCAAGCTGCATGAAGCACGTCCACCGCGCGGCGGTTGCGGAGCGAGTCGGCGATTCCGGCAAGCTGGCGGCTTTTCTTGTATATACGATCCAAGGGGAAGGCAAGGCGTCGACCCGGGTGCCGCAAGCGATCGAATGGGCCGGCGAACCGGCCGCGGTAACGCAGCTGATGGCCCACGCCGTAGCGGCGCACCGGCTGGACCGTTTCGACATACCGGTTCCCGTACACGAGCAGCCGCTTATGCGGGAGCTGGGGGATGCGGCGCAGGAGCTTCGGCCTTACCCGGCTACGCTGCACATCGTCGATCCCGAGCGATTGTTGCGGCAGGCGGAGCCTTATTTGCGGCTGAAGTACGGCCAAGGGCCGCCGGATCGATTGCATGCGGCGAAAGAGGGGCATGCGGCGGTTCGGATCGGCGGCGGAAGCAGCGGGCAGACGCTTGGCATGCAGGCGTTCGTCGACCTGCTGTTCACTCCGGGCGCCTCGGGCGATCCTGCGGCAGCGCTCATTACCGGGGACGAGCGGGTGATGCCCTTCGTCCCGCTGCCGAGCCCGCACGGGCTGTTGTATGTGTAGCGAATCCGACCCGGCATGACAAGGCAGAAAGGAACGTTTCCGATGAACCGAAAGGAAGAAGCGGTATCCCGCTCGTTCGAATTGCGTTATGTGACCGACAATCCGGCGGCGAACGGCGAAACGGATTTTAAAGGGCCGACTGCCGTGTTCGGCACGGAAGAGCGGATGGAATATTTGCGTCAGTACGCGAAGCATGCGCGGAAGTTTTTCGGCAATGACGGCTGGGATCGTCCGGTCGTAACCGACGCGGAGGTGGAGGCGGCGCATGCGGCGATCAAACCGCAGCCGCTTCCCGATGTGCGCAGGCGCATTCCGCTCGAACACTGGAAGTGGGCGGGAGGCGACGAAGCGAAGCTTGCCGCGCGATCGGCAGCGCAGCGGCAATGGGTCGTCCCGGGCGCCACCGAGCTTGCGGGCGACACGCTCCGCTGGCTGGCGGAAGGAGCAACGGTAAGGCGAACATTCGCGCCGCAGCGCTGGCGGTTTATGGTTTACTGGACGTTCGAAGCCGGCCCGAACGCGGCGTCGCTTGCCGCCGGCATCCGGCTGCAGGAGACGCTGGAGATCGGTATCGCGCCGGACGGGCGCTGCTACTGCTTCGCCGGCGGCGACCGCATCGACTGCGGCTATGCGGTCGCGCCTGGGGAGCGCAACGAGTTCAAGCTGGAAGCCGATCTGAGCTGCTCGCGGATGAATGTGTACGTGAACGGCCGGCTGGTCGTCGATTTTGCGGAAACGGTTTTTCCTGCCGTTATCGACACGGTGGATGTATTCGGCTCGGCCGGCATACGGCTGGTATCGATCCGCGGCACCGGCTTTGCGCCGCACGAGCTGGCCGAAGACGGCATCCATGGCGGAGACGCCCCGTTTGCGATCGGGACGTTCCTGGACGAAAGCTTCGCGCCCGTCGCCGACATTCGCGGATGGACGGGAGCCGGCTGCGACGAGCGGGGCTGGTTGCCGGCCATGCTGCCGTTCGCTTACGGCGGCGAGCGTTATGCCGGAGAGGATCTGTATTTGCGCACGGAAGTGACCGTTGCCGCTTTCGAACGGGCGTATCTGCAGCTCGAATGCCTCGATCCCGGCGGAGAATTGTGGATCAACGGGAGAGTCGTTTCGGCGCGCTTCAATCGTTATCCGGAGCGGCTTGACGTTACCGCCTTCCTGCGGCCGGATGTGCCCAATGTTATCGCGGTGCGCGTATTTCCGAACACGGTGGACACGAAGATGAGGCATACGTCGAGCGACCGTCACACGGGCTGGTTCGCCGGCCGCATGACGCTCGATTTGACGGATGCGATGCATGTGGAGGACGTGTTCGTGTATACCCGCTCGATTCATGAGGATATGGCGGTGCTCCAGGCCGAAGTGACGGTGCGCAACGACCGGCGCGTCCGCACTTCCTCGGAAGCGCTGAAGTCGCTTCAGTTTCGCGGCAGCGTGGATATAGCGCTGTATGAATGGTTTCCCGGGGAGCGCGAGTCGCCTTCGGCCGTCGCCGGCTTCCCGGTTACGATCGGCATGGGGCAAAGCTTGCTGCTGTCCGAAGCGGTGCGGCTGCCGATGCCCGCCCTTTGGAGCGCGGAACGGCCGTTCCTGTACCGAATCCGCGTCGTGCTGCGCGATGCGGACGGCCTCGCGCTGGACGACTATGCGATTACAACCGGCGTTCGCACCGTCTCCCAGGAAGGCGGCGTGTTCCGCGTCAACGGCAAGGCGGACATGATGAATGGCGCGCTGCTGTTCGGCTTTCGGCATCCGATCGAAAACATCGCCCGCTGGGACCGCTGCTCGCCCGCCGAATGGATCGTCCGCGACCTGCTCATGCTGCGCAAGCTGAACGGCAATAGTGCGCGGATGAGCCAGCACAACGGCATGATCGGCGGCATCAACGATCCGCGCTACGCGGAGATCGGCGATCAGCTCGGCATCATGTTCCAGTGGGCAACCTCCGCCTGGCTTCGCGACGCGAGCCCGTGGCTGCTCGATATGAAGGGGCTGCCGCTCTACGTGCGCGAGGTGCGCAACCATCCGAGCATCGTGATGTGGCAGCCGAGCAACCATCCCTCGTTCGAAAGCTTCGATGCCGGCATGCCGTGGTACGAAGAGGTGTATCGGACGATTTACCGCGAAGACCCGAGCCGACTCATCTCGCCGACGGCCAATCTCGTCCGGCTGCAATGCCGCAACGACGCCGGCACGCTCGATCACGAAGGCAGGCGCGTCCATCCGGTTGCCGCCTGGACGGCGCCGGGCATCACCCGCGGCGGGATGGACTATACGATCGGCTACGGGGCGGAGTGGAGCGTGCTGCGCGCCTGGCCTCGCCCCCCGCAGTGGGAAGGGGAGGACAATTGGCGGCACGAAGGCTATAAGTCCGATTTTCTGGCCAGTGCGGAACGGGCGTATTTCGACTTCGAAAACGAGGAGTCGATGGCCCAGCCCAACTGGCGGCTGCTGCAGGGCAAGCCGGAGTACCGGATCAAGTCGTACGAGTGGGACTACGAACGCGGTTCGATCGGGCGGGAGCTGGAGCTGGAGGAATGGGAGCTGAGCCAGGCGTACCAGGCGTTCAGCGCCTACGAGTCGATCCGCAAGAAGCGGTGGCTCGGCTACGACGGCTTCGCCTGGTGCACGCTGCGCGGCGGCGGCAACAACGGCACCTACATGAAGCCGATCAGCGATTACTACGGCCATGGCAAAATGGCGTTCTACACGGTGGCGATGGCGTACCAGAAGCTGCTGGCGGGAAGCGGGGACGTCGATCTCGTGTACGGGCCGGGCGATGCGATCCGACCTGTCGTGATGAACACGGGAGGCAGGTTCCGGGGGAGCCTTGTCGTTTCGGTGTACGGCGCGGAGGGAGCATTGCTCGAAGCAAAGCGTTACGAAGGGCTCGACATTCCTCCGGGCAAAACGGTGCGCTCGCTGGCGCCATTCCGACCCGCTGCAGCCGGCAATGCCGCCGTCTTCGTCCACTACGAGCTGTATCGCGACGCCCGGGCGGATGGCGGCGATGGATAAGAAACAGAAGCAGCGCGTATGGGAATTCGCGTCCAATTCGGTTATGGTTGCCTGCGGTTCCGCCATATTCGCCGGCGGCGTGCAGTTCATGATTATCCCGCACGAATTCATGGAGGGCGGGGCGACGGGCGTAGCCCTGCTGCTCAAGTACGGCTTGAACTTTCCTCCCTGGCTGACGCTGCTGCTGTTCAACATCCCGCTGCTCGTCATGGCCTGGCGGTGGACGGGGGCGGCCGGCGTATCGTATACGGTCGTCGGCTCGGCTGCGTTTTCGTTGTTTCTCTGGGCGGCGGAACAGCTCGTTCGCGCGGGATGGCTGCTGTCGCTGCGGACGGAGGACGATTTGCTGCTGGCCGGACTGTATGCCGGACTGACGACGGGCATCGGACTCGGCACCGTGCTACGGTTCGGCGGCTCCACCGGCGGCACCACGCTGCTGGCTCGTCTCCTGCAGCGATTGTTCGGGTGGAAGTACGGGAATGTCATTCTGGTGACCGATGTGGCGGTCATCGGATTCGCGCTGTTCTTTTTGCCCGTTGAAAATGTGTTGTATACACTGGTCATGGTGTTCGTTTCCTCCAAGGTAATCGATTTTATGACGGAAGCGCACCACTCGACCAAAGCGGTCACCGTCATGACCAAACGTTCTCCGGAGTTGACCGAGCGGCTGCTGAAGGAAACGGAGCGCGGGCTGACGCTGTTTCCGGCCAAAGGCGGCTATTCGGGCGACGAGATGGAGGTGCTGTATTGCGTCATCTCCCGTTCGGAGCTGAATCGGTTCAAACGAATCGTGCGCTCGGTCGACCCGCAGGCATTTATGACCGTTCACAGCGTGCAGGAAGTGCTGGGCGAAGGCTTTCGGGCGCACGGCTGAAAAGTGTCAATACGAGGCGGAAAACGCGAAGCGGCGGATCAAGTCAGACGGAGGGGTACTGATGCGAGCAGATGATGGGTTGCTTGACGATTTGGAGCATTACTCCTTGCAGTATTATGATGTAAAAGACCAGCTCAAACGGGTCGTTTATGAGCGATCGAGAGCGTGCTTCCGGCAGGGAGAGGCGGAAAAAGCGAAGATCGATTCCCTGGCGCGGCTCGCCGAAAGGCAGGCCTATGTGCGCGAACGGTTCGCAGCTTGCATAGGCGGCATACCGGAGTATGCCGGCGACTTGACACAGGCGGTAACGGACACGATAGCCTGCGACGGTTTTGCGATCGAAAAGGTGGTTTTCGAGTCGCGGCCCGGCGTGCGGGTTACCTGCAACCTGTATCTGCCGGCCGGCGCGAGCGGGCCGGGGCCGGCCGTGTTGTTCCTGTGCGGCCATCACGACGACGCCAAACACCAGCCGCAATACCAGATCGTATGCCAGACGCTGGTCCGCTCGGGGCTGGTCGTGCTGGCCATGGACCCGCCCGGGCAGGGCGAGCGGCTGCAATATGTGGACCCGCTGACGGGCGGATCGGTTGTCGGCATCGGGGTTCGCGAGCACGATTACGCCGGCAGCCAGTGCCTTCCGCTCGGCGACAGCCTGGCGCGCTATTTTGTGCACGATGCCATGCGCGCCGTCGACTATTTGAGCGGGCGGCCCGAAGTGGACCCGGCGCGGATCGGCGTCACCGGCAATTCGGGCGGAGGCACGCAGACGTCGATGCTGATGCTGGCGGACCCGCGGATTGCGGCCGCCGCGCCCGGCACGTTCCTGACGAGCCGGGAGGCGTTTATGGAGGCGGGACTGCCCCAGGATGCGGAGCAAATATGGCCGGGCTATACCGCGTTCGGGCTCGACCACGACGACATCCTGCTCGCCATGGCGCCGCGGCCGGTGCTGGTGCTCGCCGCCCGTTACGATTTTTTTCCGATTGAAGGGACACGGGATTCGGTGCGCAAGGCGCGCGGCTGCTGGGAGCTGCACGGCGTCGCCGATCGCCTGGAGCTGTTCGAGGAGGACGAGACGCACCGCTATTCGCGGGAGATGGCGAAGGCGGCGGCGCGTTTTTTTGCCCGTCATTTGGGCGCGTTCCCGCCGGAAGGAAGCGCGGGCGCTGCTGCGGACATCGAGCCGCTGCCGCCCTCGCGCTTGTGGTGTACGGCTACCGGGCAGCTGCTGACGGATCCCGTTTGGCGGCAAGGCGCCATTCGCCTTCACGATGAAATCGCCGCCCGTTCGCTCGCGTTGACTGGAGAGGCGGAAGCGAAAGAGCCGGAGGCGCCGCTCGACTGGCTGCGGCGGATCGTTTTTGGCGGCCGCGACGTTTGCGAGTTGAATCCGAGGCTGTATATGCTGCGGGGTGTCGTCGGGCAGTCCATTGCTTATTACAACGCCATGTGGCGGTCGCAGCCGGGCTTGTTCAATCATGGCTTCATGATGCGCGACAGCCGCTTCGAGGGCGAACGGTTGCCGGTGACCGTCGCCGTATGGGACGGCGGCACCTCGCGACTCAAGCGGCATTGGGAATGGATCGAAGCGGCGTGCGCAAGCGGGAGGGCGGTGCTTGCGCTCGACGTGACCGGGTCGGGGGCGCTGGCCCCGCGGCCGCTCGGCGGCGGCGATATCGACGACTTCTATGAAATCAAACATAAGCTTTGCACGGATTTGTTCTGGATCGGCGACAGCCTGGCGGCCATGCGCGTGTACGACGTGCTGCGGGCGGTGCGCGTGCTGCGGCATTTGCCGGATATAACCGACGAGGGGATCATGCTGTACGCGAACGGCCGGCAAGGCATGTACGGACTGATGGCGGCGGCGCTGGACGATTCGATCGCCGGCTTCTCGTGGGAGGATGGCATGGACAGCGTGGCGGAATGGGTCCGTTCGGCGGAATACGAAGCCCGCGACATCATGAGCATCATCATGCCGGGGATGCTGCAGCATGTCGATTTGCCGGCGCTGCGCGGCGTGCTCCGGCGACAGTGAAAACAATACCATAATGCCAGCCTCCATGAAGGTCGATTGGACGATCGCAATCCGAGCTCATGGGGCTGGCTATTTGCCATTGTGTTGGGAAGACTATCTGGGTATTGTGTCCTCCATACTACCATGGTAGTATGTTGGTGACGAAACCGGCCAGATCAAGGAGGAATCACATTGCTACCCAACCATCACCCTTTGCCGATCAAGGACCGGGTGTACGAAGAACTGAAGCAGCGAATTTTGAAACTGTCATTGAAGCCGGGCCAAGCGCTGTCGGAGAAGGAGATTGCCGAGCACCTTCATGTCAGCCGGACGCCGGTCCGGGAGGCGTTCATCCGGCTCGCCGGCGATCAGCTCGTTCGCATTTTGCCGCAGCGGGGGACATACGTTTCGAAAATTTCGTTGTCCGCCGTACGCGAGTCGTGTTTCATTCGCGAAGCGCTGGAAGTGGCCGCTATGCTGCGCGCGATTGCCGTATGGAAGCAGGATGACGGAAACCAATTGCGGCTCATTGTGGAGGAGCAGGCGGCATGCATCCGTTCGCACGATTACACTTCGTTCTATATGCTGGACGAACGCTTCCATCAGACGCTGAGCGTCGTGAGCGGCTTTCCCGCGACGTGGGATGTCGTCCGTTCCGTAAAGCTGCAGATGGATCGTGGCCGTTATTTAAGCATGTCGATCGGGAATCGCCTGACGACAATCGTCGATCAGCATCAATCGATCTTCGACGCCATGCTGGCAAAGGATTCGTCGCTTGCCGAACGGCGCATGCGGGAACATATTCAGGAAACCTGCCGCTATATCGAATCGCTAGGCGCCCAGTTTCCAGAATTTTTCACAGGTTGAGGAAAGAAACAGGTCCAATTGCGCAGTCAGATCGAAATTGAACAGTAGAAAACACATTTGCTTGTTCCTTATAATGGGGGTACTCAAACATAAGGAGGCATCATTTTGAGTACATTAGCGATACGCGGCGGAACGCCGGTAAGATCAACGCCTTTTCCCACCCCCATGCTGGGGGCGGCTCTGATCGGGGATGAGGAGCTAAAGGAACTGCAGGACGTCGTAAGGGAACAAAGCCCGTTTCGGCATTACGGAATCGGAAGCCCGCAGAAGGTTAACCTTCTGGAACAAGAGGCGCGTGCAATGCTGGGGGTCAAATATGCGCTGGCCGTGTCAAGCGGAACGGCAGCTTTATCGTGTGCGCTGGCCGCCCTGGAAATCGGTCCGGGCGATGAGGTGATCGTGCCGGCATTCGGATGGTTTTCCGACTATTCGACCGTAGTTTGTACCGGGGCGCTGCCTGTATTCGCCGATATCGACGATACTTTGAATATGGATCCCGATCATTTTGCCGCCTGCATTACCCCGCGTACGAAAGCTGTCATCGTCATTCATTATCAAGGGGCACCCGCACGCATGAACGAGATTATGGCGGTTGCCGGAGCGCATAACATCAAAGTGATCGAGGATTGCGCACAAGCTTTCGGAGGCAGCTATCAAGGCCGGACGCTCGGCACCTTGGGCGATATCGCGATCGTCAGCTTCCAGGGCAATAAAGTCGTGACAAGCGGAGAAGGCGGACTGCTGTACACCAATTCGGAGCTCCTCTTTGTCAAGGCGGTCCGTTATCACGACCTTGGTTTTGTCCGGCCCGTTTTCCTCGGACAACTGGAGGACAAGTCACTTGGAAAGGCCGAAGATGCGTTCGCCGGACTGCAATTCAGAATGAGCGAACTGCAGGCGGCTTTCCTGTTGGCGCAGCTTCGCAAGCTGCCGTTCATTGTAGACAGGTGCCGTACATCGCAGAGGAGAATCAAGCAGAGATTCAAAGACAGCCGATCGATTGTTTTTCGAGATGTGGACGAGGGGGAATGCGGGATCAGTCTGTTCATGATGCTGCCGACTCCCGAAGACGCTGCTGCCTTCGCCGAAGCGCTGGCAATGGAAGGCATTCCGATCGGGCCGTCCTCCTCCTGCACCAATATGCTGGAGCGGACACCGATTACAACCAGGAAAATGTATAAGAGCAGCCTTCCGCCTTTCGGAAAAGGCCACCATGGGGAACATACCGTTTACGATAGCGTCTCCATGTGTCCTGCGGTCAAAGGAATTGTGGCCAAGTACGTCTGCGTAGCAATTGGAGTATTGTATTCCGACGAGGATATCGACGATATCATCGGCGCGATCGCCAAGGTGGAGCAGGGGTTGTTTCAATAGGAAATATGCGATCAGGAAGGTGGGCGGCATGATCCAATTTGATACGAAAGCTTATTTGCGCAATATGTCGCAACGAACGGAACGTGTGTACGATCGGAGGAACGTGGCGGCATTCGGCGGGTTCGAGCAGTGGCAGCGCAGTTTTCGCCAACGCCTGAGCGAATTGCTGGGTCTGGATAAGCTTGGCTGGATGAGCTCGATTGATTGGCCGGCTCCGCGATTGCTGGAGCGAACGGAGGAGCCCGATCATATTCGTGAGAAATGGCACATCGCCGTCGAACCGGAGGTGACCCTGCCGCTTTATTTGTTGTTGCCAAAGGCGGGGAAGCCGCCTTATCCGCTCGTCATCGCGCCCCACGGTCATGAATGCGGCAAGGAAGCGTATGTAGGTCTGTTCGAAAATGAGGAGGAGCGGCAGCGGGCGTTTGCCATCGACCAAACGATCGGCCTGCAGGCAGTCGGTCAAGGCTATGCCGTTATCGCGCCAAATGTTCGCGGATTCCGCGAAATGGCCCGAATCGAGGAATTGTCGGATGCTTACTCGTATCCGATCAGCAATCCGTACACGAGGCGCAATTCCTGTGAAGAGCTGCAGCGCCGATCGCTGTTCTATGGACGCACCTTGACCGGAGACAGGGTCCATGACATGCAGCGAGTCATTGATTTTGCCTCCACGCGCAGTGAAATCGACATGCGGAATATTATAATGACCGGCAATTCAACCGGGGGCACGGTTTCGCTGTTTACGGCAGCTGTCGACGAACGGGTGGGCATCGTCGTACCGTCCTGCAGCTTCTGCAATTTCACCGATACGGCATTGCAGATTTACCACTGTTCCTGCGGCACGATTCCCGGTATGCTGCAATGGGGCGAATATGAGGACATCGCCGGTTTGATTGCACCCCGGCCGCTGCTGATTATCAATGGGGCCAAGGATGATCTGTTCCCGTCCGAGGACGCAAGCCGGGCTTTCGCGGGCGTGCGGGAGATTTACCTCGAGGCGGGCGCGCCGGACCGCTGCGAGCATTTTATCGGCCCGGAAGGGCACCGATTCTATAAAGAAGCGGCTTGGCGTTTCATTCGTCGGCACTTGCCGGTATAAGCGAATGCGGCATAATCGTTCGCAAGAGCAGAAGCTTGTCCATCAGGCGAAGCGGCGCTTGACAAGCGAGGGGGCGAATATGAGCATCATCGGTAGGTATCGCTCGAGGAAATATTTCATCCGAATCCTGCTCTCGATTACGCTGACGGTCGTTGGCTTCTTGACCGCCATTTCCGTGGTCAACTACACCAATTCGAAGCATACGGTGATGGACCTGCAGCAGGAGTCGGCACGCAACGTACTGAATCAGGTCGATTACAATATCAACTATCTCGATCAAATGGTCGACAACTTGACAATATCCACCTTTTCCGATCGGAATATTATTGCACTCATGGAAAACCGGGAGCTGGAAATTCACGAGCTTACCAGCAAGCTGGCCAGCCTGGAGAATATCGTCGCCGCCAATCCTTATATCGATTCGATCATCATCTATAACGAGCTGAATGGGTGCTACTATTCTACATCCGACTCCAACATGGCCTCGTGCGGCAAGACGAATATCGACAACAGCTTGTCCCGATTTTTTGAGACGAGAGAGTCTGTCCCCAAGTTCAAAATGGTTCCGACCGCATACGATGCGGCTACCGGCTCGGTCCGTACCTTCTCGCAATTTATGTACAAATCGCTTGAAGCCTATCGCAAAAACGAAAGTATTCTTATGGTCAACATAAAGCCGGAGTGGTTATTCGACAACATTAGTACGATTAATGAACGCGGGGGCAATATGAACTCCCGGATATACATTGTGAATGCGGAAGGGCAATTTTTCACTTCCGGCGACCAAGGATTGCCGAACGAGGCATTTCAGGCCACGATCTTGCAGCGTATTCACGGATTGGCAGCAGATTACGGTTATTTTATCGAACATTCAGGGCAGGTCGGACAGATCGTTTCATTCAGCCGATCGCAAGCGAACGGGCTAAGCGTCATTAGTATCCAGCCTTACGATAGCGTATTCGGCAAAATTAACAAGATCAAGCAGTTTTCTATCTGGATGCTGATTTTCTTTCTGGTGTGCGCGGTAGCGGTTTCGCTTTGGTTCGCAGTCAAGCTGTACAAACCGGTGCGAAGCCTGCTGGATGCGGTACGTCCCGAAGCCAAGGCCGGCCAGACGGACCCGGTGAAGGACGAATTCCTGTTCATGTCGACCGTTTACCGGCAAACATTGGTGTCATTGAACGAATACAAGGAGAAGCAGCATCAGAGTCAGGATATGATTTATCAATACAAGCTGCGCAAATTTTTTACCGACAGCGGTTCCTTCGAGAGCAGCGATAGGGAATGGCTGTTCGGCCCGACTGACGGTGAATTCGCGGCAGGCGGCAAGCTGTTCATCTTCGTATTGAAAATTGACGACTACAAGTCATTTGTCGAGAAAAGGAAGCAGGCGGAACAAAAGCTGGTGGGGTTTGCCATCACCAATATTTGCGCTGAATTGATCAATCGGGCGCACAAGGGGCATGTCGTCGAAATGCGCAACGATCATTATGCGGCGATTCTGCAAATCGTGGCGTCACCGCGACCGCAAGCGATCGCGCAAGAGCATGAGAACGGTGTCGTTCCGATCGTACAGGAAATGCAGCGCGTTATATGGGACAATTACCGCGTTTCGTTGACGGTTGCGATCAGCGATGGTTACGACGACTGCCTTGCAACGTCAGCGATTTACAAACAAACGGAGGAGCGCGCGCTGTACCGCTTCTTGCTCGGCAAACGTGCGGTGATTACGGCCGCAGACGTCGATAGACTGCAGACGTTAGCGGGGGAGCGGCGTATTTTCCCGCAGGAGACGGAGGGCAAGCTGATCGAGGACATTCGCTCCGGCGACCTGAAGCGGATCGAATCACGGCTCCAATCCTTGTTCGCGCATCTATCGGAAGCCGATTACACATATGCCGTCAACTCGATCCTGCATCTGATGGCCGTCATCAATCAGACGATGCGCGAGATTAACGCTTATTCACATAATCGGCATCAGGCTGGGATCGATATGAAATACTACCAAAGTTTTTTCGAGAAAGATACCTTGGACGAGGTGCTTCAGCAATTTATGGTCATGTTCCGCGACATGCAGCAGCATCGCGCCTCCTTAAAAACGGTCAAGCATGATGCGCGGGTCGAAGCCATCAAGGAAATCGTCGCAGAGCACTACGAAGCCCCCGAGCTTAGTTTGCCGTTTATCGCGACCATGGTCAGAATGACGCCAACCCATACCGGACGATTATTCAAGAAAAACGAGCACGTGTCGCTCGTCGATTATATCCATGAAGTACGTTTGAAACACGCCATCGAGTTGCTGGGGAACGAGGAGCTCAGCGTTGCCGAAATTATGAAAAAGGTCGGCTACATCAACGAAAGTCACTTTTTCAAAATCTTCAAAAAGAAAACCGGCGCTACCCCGAGCGAGTACCGCAAAAGCATCACAATAAACCGCCCATTCTGACAGGTTGACGACAAGAAACGGGTCCAATTGCATAGTCAGGATCGAAATTGAACAGTAGAAAACAGACTTGCATGCTCCTTATAATGGGGGTACCCAAACAGAAGAGAGCAGGAGGCGGAGAGATGCGATGGATCGCACATGAATGGCAGCAGTGGAAACGCAACCGGGAGCTGTTTGCCTTATCGCTTCCGGTTCTTCTATTCAAATTCGTTTTTTCGTATTTGCCGCTGCTCGGTCTCGTCATCGCTTTCAAAAATTTCAACTATGCCAAAGGGTTATGGGGAAGCGACTGGGTCGGATTCAAAAATTTCCAATTTTTCTTTACTTCCAACAATGCGTTCCGGATTACCCGGAACACGATCCTGTACAATATCGGCTTCATTGTGCTTACGACTGTCATTGCTGTATGTTTTGCTATCTTGATGAACGAAATTGCCCGCAGATGGCTGAGAGTTTACCAGACGGCGCTGTTCCTGCCCTACTTCTTGTCCTGGGTTGTCGTCAGCTATGTAATCTTGGCGATTCTTGACCGCGAGCACGGTTTTTTGAATCAGCTGCTCCTTCTCTTCGGCGGAGAGTCGGTCGATTGGTACAGAGACCCGAAATATTGGCCGTTCATTATTATTCTCGTGCACTTATGGAAGGCGGTCGGCTTCTCGACCTTGATCTACTTTGCCGGGATTCTTGGCATAGACCCAAGTTATTATGAAGCAGCGAAAATCGACGGCGCTTCCAAATGGCAGATGGTGCGGAGCGTCACCGTTCCTTTGTTGACGCCATTGATCGTCATCTTGTTCATTGTTGCGGTGGGCAGCATTTTTCGCGCCGATTTTGGCTTGTTTTATTTTGTGCCGAACGACGTCAGTTTTCTGTACCCGGTTACGGATGTCATTGATACATATGTGTATCGTTCGCTTCGTGTTGTCGGCGATCTCGGTATGTCTTCCGCCGTCGGCTTGTACCAGGCCGTCGTCGGTTTCCTGTTGGTCTTCGCGACCAACTCGATCATCAAACGAGTTAATTCAGATCATTCGCTTTGGTAGGAGGGCTTGCTTGACATGAATACTGCAACGCAGAACAACAATCATCACGACAGGCTCTCGGGAGTGCTGATCAATGCCTTTTTTGTCCTATTGTCGCTTGCCGTTGTCATTCCACTGGCGCTTGTCGTCTCGATATCGATTTCCGACGAGCTGCAGCTGCAGAAACACGGGTACCAGTTGATTCCGTACCAGTTCAGCTTCTCGGCCTATTCGATGATTTTGCAAAGTCCGGCGCAATTGCTTAAGGCATACGGGATCACGATATTCGTCACGGTAGCCGGCACGGCGAGCGGATTGCTGTTGACTGCCTTGGGCGCGTATGTCATCTCTCGCAGAGACTACCGCTATGCCAGGGCCACCACCATCTATATTTTGTTTACGATGCTGTTTAACGGGGGACTCGTCCCCTTCTATATATTAGTTACCCAGATCTTGCACATGAAGGATACGATATGGGCGTTGATTGTCCCCTACCTGCTGAACCCCTTCTACATTTTGATCATGAAGGGCTTCCTCGACAAGCTGCCGGGGGAAATATACGAATCGGCAAAGATAGACGGGGCCCGCGAAACGAGGATCTTTTTCACCATCGTGCTGCCGTTGTCCAAACCTGCTCTGGCGACAGTCGGCCTGTTTATCGCCTTCATCTATTGGAACGATTGGTGGCTTGGACTGCTATTTATCGACAAACCCGATCTGGTGCCGCTGCAGCTGCTGCTATACCGGATTATGAGTGCCATTGAATTTTTGACCAATAACTTGAATAGCGTGAATATCGATTTCGACCTCGCATCGTTCCCGAGCTTGTCGGCGCGAATGGCGATGGCGGTGTTGGCTGCCGGACCGATGATGTTTGTGTTCCCTTTCTTCCAAAGGTATTATGTCTCCGGACTGACAGTCGGTTCGGTGAAAAGCTGATGGCTTCAAGAAGGCCGATGGCGTTTTGGCCGGCCTCTTCAATTAGAAGCAGTAAATTTTAGGGAGGTAGTAAACATGAAAAAAAGCGGATTTCGGAAATCGATCCTGTTGGTTTCGGCGTTGGCAATGAGCACATCGCTCGCTGCCTGCAGCAAAACGAACGGCAATTCGGCGGAGAAGGCAACCGGGGCTGCCGCTGCGACGGCGGCTGCGACGGCGGCGCCATCCAATGCGCAGGGCAAAAGCGAATTAAAAGAAGCGGAGCTCGTCTGGTATTACCCGCAGAATGAAATCCCGAAAGATTTGAAAACCGTGCAGGACGAAGTCAACAAAATCACCAAGCAAAAAATCAATGCCACCGTTAAACTGGTTCCTGTAGCATTTGGCGATTATCCGCAAAAGATGAACACCGTCGTCGCTTCCGGAGAAGTGTTCGATATTGCTTGGACGTCCACCTGGAGCTTCGACTACTTGCAGAATGTCAGCAAAGGCGCTTTCATTCCGCTTGACGACATGCTTGCCAAGACGACGCCCAAGCTGAAAAGCGTCATTCCGGATTACGCAATCAACGCTGCGAAGGTCAACGGCAAGCTTTACGGGATTCCCAGCATTCAATATGCCTATTACACCGACGGCTTCTACTTTCAAAAGAGACTGGTAGATAAATATAACATCGACCTGACCGGCATCAATAAACTGGAGGATCTGGAGCCTGTGCTCAGCAAAATCAAGCAGGGCGAGCCGGATCTCATACCGCTTCCAGCCACCCGTGCCGGGTTGCTGCAGTATTTTTACACGGCAAACAATCTTGAGCCGGTTCACCTGGCTGCGGGGATATTCATTGATTATAACGATCCCAAAAAAATTGTGAGCCTTTACTCTACAGCGCAGTACAAAAAAACGTTGGATACTTTGCGCAGCTATTACCAGAAAGGATATATAAACCAGGAAGCTCCAACGTTGAAAAGCATAACCGACATTCGCAAAGCCGGTAAAGAAGCGATTATGACCACTGACGTAATGAAGGAAGGAAAAGAGCAAGAGGTGAAACGGTCCAACGGCGACCTCGATGTCGTCAAACGCGAAGTCTCGAAACCGCGCGTCATGGCATCCGCCGTTACCGCGACGATCAATGCCATCAGCCGGACATCCAAAAATCCCGAGCGCGCACTCATGTTGCTTGAGCTGATGAATACGGATAAAAACTTGTTTAACCTGATCTCTTTCGGCGTTGAGAACAAGCATTATACGAAAATCGGGGACAATACAGTCAAGATTATTCTGGACGGCGGATACAATCCGAATACATCATGGGTTTTCGGTAATGTGTTTAACGGGTATTTGCTGGAAGGTCAGGCTCCGGACACGTGGACGAAAACGGAGAAGCTGAACAACGAGAGCGAAAAATCGCCGATCATGGACTTCAAATTCGATGCGACCTCCGTTTCCTCGGAAATAGCCAATATCGTATCCGTCATCGACGAGTATAAGCCCGGTCTTGAAACCGGGGCCGTGGATATTGATAAAGTGCTGCCGCAATTCCAAGATAAGCTGAAGAATGCCGGCTCGGACAAAGTCGTAGCCGAAGCGCAGAAGCAGCTGGACGCCTACTATAGCGCCAAAAAGTAACGGCAGGCAAAAGACGCCGGCTCGAGACGAATGTCAAGAGCCGGCGTTTTTTTGGCATATAAGAATGGATAAGTTTCGGGGTGGAGACAGGATGTTGCAGGCGTGCTGGCGCCAAGAAGCGTAATTCAGCTTTGGTGACCCGATTGAATGCTCGGCAACCAAAATACCCCATGAAAAATGGCTTATTTGCCCGAGTTGGGGTGGCGCGTCTGCGATAGCCAGTGAAAACACTGGTTATTTGCCGCAGATCGCCTTCCATAAGGCACTTCAAGCAAAATAGCCAGCGATTTTGCTGGCTATTCTGAAGAGGCTGCCCGATTTTGGCGAAATAGGCAAGAAAACATGGCCTATTTTGCAAGGTTTAGTGGGGGGACGGGGGGATGGAGCGTATAATGCAAAGTATCTGCTACATGAAAGGGCAAAAAAAGCAGCCCTTTCAGACTCCAAATCCAATAAGTTACCGCTAAAGCTGGGCCAACTTCTTCGAAGTGCTTCGACAGTAAGCTTTTCATACATTCAGAATTGGATATAATATCCTAATTAATATTTAATTTACATAAAATGTAATGCTGCAACGGCAGTGTCACTGGCTGCAATTTCCGGAACGGACGATAACCAAATGCATTTTTACAAATGTAAACATGCAAAACTGCGACATTTCAGGATTAACCATCAACGGCATCAACATCGAGACCTTAATCAAACAATACTCGCCGGAAGCTTATCAAATGTTCGACAACAAACCCGGTAACAAGCCGTCCCGCTGACGGATACGTTTCGCGAAAACGGCGGACAGCCGTTGCGGCTGCGGGGCGGATCGCCTGTCCGCCTTGCAACTTGGTCCTCTTTTGCATATAATAGCTGGTAGTTGCAACCTTATATGCGCAAAAGCCGCGACGGAGAAAAGTAAGCAGTGCCTCTGCACAGGGAGGAGACGCCGGAGATTGAGAGCGTCTGCCGCAGAACCAGGCTGCCGAAGTTCGCTCCCGAGCTGTCCCTTGAACCTTGATCTGCCTGTCGACTGTCCGGCGCGTCAAGCAAGTAGGGGGTACCGGCGACGAGCCGTTATCCGGAATGAAGCGAAGGCGTTCGATTCGTGCTGCTTATGCTGCGGCCGGACGCGTCTTAATTAGGGTGGTACCGCGGTCTTTCGTCCCTTTTTTCGGGGATGGAAGGCTTTTTTTGTTGGAAAATAACGGATTGGCGGAGGGATGGAGCATGAAGGAACGACTGATGCAACTGCAGCAGGAGGCGCTGCTGGAGCTGGAACAAGCGGCGGGGCTGGAGCAGTTGAACGAACTGCGGGTCAAATACCTCGGCAAAAAAGGGCCGATCACCGAAGTGCTGCGCGGCATGGGAGCGCTGAGCGCGGAGGAGCGGCCGGTCATCGGGCAAGTGGTCAACGACGTGCGCGCGGCGATCGAGACGGTCATCGAAGCGAAGACGGCGGCGTTCCGCCAGGCGGAAACGGACAGCAAGCTGCGGCTGGAAACGATCGACGTGACGCTGCCGGGCCGTCCGCAGGCGCACGGAGCGGTGCATCCGCTGAGCAAGGTGATCGAGGACATCGAGGACATCTTTGTCGGCATGGGCTATACGGTCGAAGAAGGGCCGGAGGTCGAACGCGACTACTACAACTTCGAAGCGCTGAATTTGCCGCAAAATCACCCGGCGCGCGACATGCAGGACTCGTTCTACATCACCGAGGAGCTGCTGATGCGCACGCATACGTCGCCGGTGCAGGTGCGGACGATGGAGCGGATGAAAGGCGCGGTTCCGGTCAAAATCATTTGTCCCGGCAAAGTGTTCCGCCGCGACGACGACGATGCGACACATTCGCACATGTTTACGCAAATCGAAGGGCTCGTCATCGACAAAGGCATTCGCATGAGCGATTTGAAAGGAACGCTGCTGCAGTTCGTGCAGGAGATGTTCGGCAAACAAACGCAAATCCGCCTGCGCCCGAGCTTCTTCCCGTTCACCGAGCCGAGCGCCGAAGTTGACGTCACCTGCTCGAATTGCGGCGGCAGCGGCTGCCGGGTGTGCAAACAAACCGGCTGGCTGGAAATTCTCGGCTCCGGCATGGTGCACCCGCGCGTGCTTGAGATGGCCGGCTACGACCCGAACGTGTACAGCGGTTTTGCGTTTGGCATGGGCGTGGAGCGCATTGCGATGCTGAAATACGATATTGACGACATTCGTCATTTTTACACGAACGATTTGCGGTTCCTGCAGCAGTTCGTGCGCGTGTAGAACGAGGAAAGCGTATGCTTCCGAAGCAAGTTTTTGCTCGCAAGATGCGATTCGGGAAGTATCGCAAAATCTTTGAGGAGGGAACAACCGATGAAAGTATCAACGGCTTGGCTGGCGGATTATGTGAATATAGACGGCAATACGGGCGGCGAATTGGCGGAAAAGCTGACGCGCAGCGGCATTGAGGTCGATGTGGTGGAGAACCGCAACAAAGGCGTCCAGGGCGTTGTCGTCGGCTACGTCAAATCGCGGGAAAAGCACCCCGATGCGGATAAATTGAGCGTATGCGTCGTGGACGCGGGGCAGGGCGAAGATCTGCAAATCGTGTGCGGCGCGCCAAACGTCGCCGCCGGCCAGAAAGTGCCGGTTGCGCTTGTCGGCGCGAAGCTGCCGGACGGGCTTGCGATCAAACGCGCGAAGCTGCGCGGCGTCGAGTCGCAAGGCATGATCTGCTCGGCGAAGGAGCTTGCGGTGAACGACAGGCTGCTGCCGAAGGAGCAGCAGGAAGGCATTCTTGTGCTGCCCGGCGACACCCCGGTCGGGGCGAGTATTCTCGACGTGCTGGCGCTGGCCGATGAAGTGCTGGAGCTCGATTTGACCCCGAATCGTTCGGACTGCCTCAGCATGCTGGGCGCCGCTTACGAAATCGGCGCAATTCTCGGCCGGGCCGTGAAGCTGCCGGGCGCAGGCGACGCTGCAGCGGCAGGCTCGTCGGAAGCCGGCGGCTTCCGCGTGGCGATTGAAGCGGCCGAGCATTGCAGCCAGTACGCGGCCTGCGTGATCGAAGGCGTCAAGGTCGGGGCGAGCCCGCAGTGGCTGCAGAACCGATTGATCGCCGCAGGCGTTCGCCCGATCAGCAATATCGTGGACGTGACCAATTATGTCATGCTGGAATACGGCCAGCCGTTGCACGCTTTTGACGCAGCGGCGCTGGAGGGCGGCATCGTCAGGGTGCGGCTCGCCGCTCCGGGCGAACGCATCGAAACGCTGGACGGCGCGGACCGCGCGCTGGAGCCGCACATGCTCGTCATCGCCGACGCCGCGAAGCCGGTGGCGCTGGCCGGCGTGATGGGCGGCGCCAACTCGGAAGTGACGGCGGGCACGACGCGCATCCTGCTCGAATCGGCGCAATTCGCCGGCAGCACCGTGCGCCGGACATCGCGGCAGCTCGGGCTGCGTTCGGAATCGTCGCTGCGCTTCGAGAAGGAAGTCGATCCGCAGCGCGTGCTGCCGGCGCTTCGCCGGGCGGCGGCGCTGATCGCCGAGCTGGCGGGCGGCCGCATCGTCGGCACGGCTCATGCGCAGGCGGCCGAAGCGGCTCCGGTTGCGATCGCCATTTCGCTGGATCGCGTGAACGGTTACCTCGGCACTCAGCTTTCGATCGACGAAGTGAAGGCGATTTTTGAGCGGCTGCATTTTGAATATGAAGCGGGCGCCGAGTCGTTGACCGTCCGTGTGCCGAGCCGGCGCGGCGACATCACGCGCGACGTCGACCTGATTGAAGAAGTCGCACGTCTGTATGGCTACGACAACATTCCGACGAGCCTGATGAGCGGGGAAACGACGGCCGGCGCCTTGACCAAACGCCAACGCGTGCGCCGCGCGCTGCGCGGACTGCTGTCGCAAAGCGGCGTGCACGAAGCGATTACGTACGCGTTCGGCCATCCGTCACGGCAGGGGCAGTTCGCCGGCTTGTATCCGGATGCGGCTCCCGTGGCGCTGGCGATGCCGATGAGCGAAGATCGCAGCGTGCTGCGCACGAGTCTCGTCCCGCATCTGATCGATGCGGCCGTGTACAACCGCAATCGCAACATCGACGATATCGCCTTGTTCGAAATCGGCAGCGTGTTCGTCACCGAAGAGAAATCGCTGACGAAACAGCCCGAGGAGCGCCTGCTGCTGTCCATGCTGCTGACCGGCAAGCGCCGCGGGGAGCATTGGTCGGGCAAATCGGAGCCGGTCGACTTTTACGATATCAAAGGTTACCTGGAGAAGGCGACGTCCTTCTTCGGCATCGCCGGCGTGACGTACAAGGCGGCGGAGCCGGCCGGTTACCACCCGGGGCGTACGGCGGCGGTTTCGCTCGAAACGGCGGAAGGCAGCGTGCCGCTCGGCTACATTGGCCAGTTGCATCCGCAGCTGCAGGCGGACCACGATTTGGCCGAAACGTATGTGCTGGAAATCGAGCTCGATACGCTGGTGAACTATGTCGACTTCGGCGTTCAGTACCGGGCGCTGCCGCGTTATCCGGCGGTCAGCCGCGACATTGCGGTCGTCGTCGACCGCGCGGTTCCGGTCGGCTCGTTGCGGGCGAAGGCAGCGGAAGCGGCAGGCGAACTGCTGGAGTCGATCGGCGTGTTCGACGTGTACACCGGCGAAAGGCTCGGCGCGGACAAGAAGAGCGTCGCGCTGTCGCTTGTGTACCGCCATGCGGAACGCACGCTGACGGACGAAGACGTAACGCAGGCTCACGGGCTCGTCGTTTCCGCGTTGGAGTCGGCTTTTGCCGCTGAATTGCGCAAATAGGAAGGAATACAGGCCGGTCTTATCGAAGTAGGTAGGCGATACGATAAGACCGGTCTTTTTTGCGCCCGTTTTACGGTTTGCGGGCGGGCCGGGCGAAGGAGGAAATCATCGTGAGCGGGGAAGAAAGAACGAGAATACTCGTCGACATCTATGGCACCCAATACCGGCTGATGTCCAAAAGCACAGTCGGCTACATGAAAATGGTCGCCGCGCACGTCAATGAACAGATGAATCAAATCGGGAAGTCGAATTCCCGTTTGGATACGCCGAAAATTGCCGTGCTGGCGGCCGTGAACATGGCGGACGAATACATGCAGCTGCGCGCCGACCTGGAGCAGCTGCGGGAGAAGGCGGACCATACCGACAAGCTGCTGGGCGAAAATCGCCGGCTGGAGGAACAGCGCGGCAAGCTGGAAGAAGCGGCGGCATTGATGGCCGAACAAAGCCGCGAGCGGCTGGAGGAAGAGCAGCGCCGTTTCCGCGAGTCTCAGGAAGCGTTGCAGTCGCTGCAAGCCGTGCGCGAAGCCGAAATGGCGGAGCTGCGCGAAACGCACAAGGCGGAGCGGGAGCTGTTGAAGGCGGAACGCGAGGCGGAGCTGGCCGAGCTTGCTGCCTCGCACGAAGCCGAGCGGGAGCGCGTTTATACGGAGCGCGAAGCCGAATTTGCGGAGCTGCGCGACGCGCACAAGGCGGAGCGGGAGCGGCTGCAAGCGGAACGCGAGGCCGAACTGACGGAGCTGATGGAGCTGCACGAGGCGGAACTGGAGCGTGTGACGGCGGAGCGCGAAAGCGAACTCGCGAAGCTGCGCGAGGCGCACGCAGCGGAGCTGGAGCGTGCCGCGGCGGAGCGCGAAGGCGCGCTGGAGAAGCTGCGCGAGGCGCACGCAGCGGAGCTGGAGCGTGCCGCGGCGGAGCGCGAAGGCGCGCTGGAGAAGCTGCGCGAGGCGCATGCAGCGGAGCTGGAGCGTGCCGCGGCTGAGCGCGAAGGCGCGCTGGCGAAGCTGCGCGAGGCGCACGCAGCGGAGCTGGAGCGTGCCGCGGCTGAGCGCGAAGGCGAGCTGGCGAAGCTGCGTGAGGCGCACGCAGCGGAGCTGGAGCGTGCCGCGGCGGAGCGCGAAGGCGAGCTGGCGAAGCTGCGTGAGGCGCACGCAGCGGAGCTGGAGCGTGCCGCGGCGGAGCGCGAAGGCGCGCTGGAGAAGCTGCGCGAGGCGCACGGAGCGGAGCTGGAGCGTGCGGCGGCTGAGCGCGAAGGCGAGCTGGCGAAGCTGCATGAGGCGCATGCAGCGGAGCTGGAGCGTGCGGCGGCGGAGCTGAAAGCGAATCAGGAGGAGCGCGAGCTGCTGCAGTTGGAGCTTGAGGAGCTTCGGGAAAAGCATGGGGCGGAGCTTAAGCGCCTGGCGGCGGAACGCGAGGGCGAACTGGCGAAGCAACATGAAGCACATGAAGCGGAGCTGCGGCGTGTGGTGGCTGAGCGCGAAGGCGAGCTGGCGAAGCTGCGCGAGGCGCACGCATCGGAACTGGAGCGTGTGTCAACGGAGCGCGAAGGCGAGTTGGCGAAGCAGCGCGAGGCGCATGAAGCGGAGCTGAAAGCGAATCAGGAGGAGCGCGAGCTGCTGCAGTTGGAGCTTGAAGAATTCCGGGAAACGCATGAGGCGGAGCTTAAGCGCCTGGCAGCGGAACGCGAGGGCGAACTGGCGAAGCAACATGAAGCACATGAAGCGGAGCTTGGGCGTTTGGCGGTGCAGCGTGGAGGCGAGCTGGCGCAATTGCAGGAAGCACACGCAGCGGAACTGAAAGCGAAGCAGGAAGATCGCGAACTGCTTCAGTTGGAGCTTGAGGAGCTGCGCGAGACACACGAAGCGGAGCTTAAGCGAGTAACGGCGGAACGCGAGAGCGAACTGGCGAAGCTGCGCGCGGCGCACGCATCGGAGTTGGAGCGTGTGGCGGCAGAGCGCGAAAGCGAGTTGGCGAAGCAGCGTGCGGCGCATGGAGCGGAGCTGAAAGCGCGTCATGAGGACCGCGAATTGCTCCAGTTGGAATTTGAAGAGCTGCGTGAGACGCACGAGGCGGCGCTGGTACGCCTGACAGCGGAGCGCGAGGACGAACTGGCGAAGCTGCTCGCGGCGCATGCATCGGAGCTGGAGCGCGTGGCGGCGGAGAGCGAAGGCGAGATGGCGAGGCAGCGTGAAGCACATGCAGCAGAGCTGAAAGCGCGTCATGAGGACCGCGAGTTGCTTCAGTTGGAGTTTGAAGAGCTGCGTGAGACGCACGAGGCGGCGCTGCTGCGCTTATCGGCGGAGCGTGAGAGCGAGTTTGCGAAACTGCAGGAAGTGCACCAAACGGAACTGGGACGCGTGACAGCGGAGTTGAGAACGAAGCTGGAGGACCGCGAGCGGCTGCAACTGGAGCTTGCGGAACTGCGTGAAACGCAAGGGGCAGAGCTTAAGCGGCTGGCGGCGGATCGTGAAGGCGAGTTGGCGAAGCTGCGCGCGGCGCACGAAGCGGAGCTGAAAGCGAAGCAGGAGGATCGCGAGCTGCTGCAGTTGGAGCTTGAGGAACTGCGGGAGGCGCGAGAGGCGGAGCTCGGTCGCTTGGCGGCGGAGCGCGAGAGCGAGCTGGCGAAGCTGCGTGAAGCGCATGAAGAGGAGCAGGCGCGCCTGGCGGCGGAGCGCGATAACGAACTGGCCAAGCTGCTGAAAGCGCATGAGGCGGAGTTGCAGGCGCGGCAAGAAGATCGCGAGTTGCTGCAATTGGAGCTTGAGGAGCTGCGCGAAGGCCTGGCCGGGCGCGAAGCGGATCGCAGGCGCGAGCAGGTGAAGCATGAGGCCGAGCTGGCCGAGCTGCGAAGCGCCCACGAAGCGGAGCGCGAACGGCTTAAGAACGAGCGCGAAACGGAAACGCGCGCGCTTGAGGAAGATCGCGAGCTGCTGCAACTGCAGCTTGAGGAGCTGGAAGAAGATACATCTGCGCTGCAATCGGCCTGGGCGACCGAACGAAGCGAATTGCAGCAGGCGACCGAACAACTGCGGCAGCATGCGGAACTGGTTGTCGCCGAGACGATTGCCGCGGCGGCGGGCCGCGAGCAGGAGCTGCGCGAAGACTTCGCGAGGATGGCCAATGCCGCATCGGTGGAAACCGTGCAACGCACGGAACGCCTGCGCGAACAATTCGAAACGGCTGCGCGGGAAGCCGCGTCCGAACGCGATCGCGAGCGGCAATCGCTGGAACGGGAGCTGACGCAAGCGCTGCAAGAGCTGAAGGAGGCGCAAGCGTTGTCCGTCGCGCAGGGACGCGAGCTCGAGGCGCAGCGGCGGGAAGTGGAAGCGCAGCAGCAACGCTGGCAGGACGAGCTCCAGCAATCGCTCGAGGAGCGCGAGGAGCAGCAGCAACGCTTGAAAGAACTGCGGCAGGCGCAGGAAGATTACGAGCGCGAACACAACCGCTTGCGGCTGGAGCGCGAACGGCTGCAGCAGCGGCTGACGGAAGAGCAGAAGCAAGCTTCCGAGTCGCAGCGCGGCTGGGCGGAGGTGCGCGAACAACTGGAATCGCGGTTGCGCGAGGAACAATCGCACGTCGAGACGTTGCAAAGCGACGGCAAGTCGGCTCGCGAAGCGCTGGAGCGCGAGATGGCGGCGCTCCGCGAGGCGGCGTCCGCACGGGCGGCGCAGCAGGAAGCCGCACATGCCGACAGGCTGGCGGCACTCCGCGAGGAAAGCGAACGCGCGCTTGCGGAGCAAGCGGCCATGCAGGAGCGGCTGCAGGAAGCGTCGCAGGAGCGTTCGCAGGCGGAGCAGGAGTCGCTGCGGACCGAGCTTGAGACGCTGCAGGCCGAACGAACGAAGCTGCGCGAAGCGCTGGCGACCGAGCAGCGGGAGCGCGCCGGCTTGGAAGCGCAAGCGACTCAGCTTCGCGAAGCGCTTGAGGCGCAGGCGGCGGCCGCGGCGGTGCCGAGCGGGGAGAGGGACAGCGCCGTCGCTGCGGAACTCGCGCAACTGAAAGAAGAGTACGAGAAGCTGAAAAAAGAATACAACGAGTGGATCGAGCTCGTCATCGAAACGGACGGCCAGTCGGCCAAGTCATGACGGGAAGCTGGAACGGCCTCGATATCGCCGTCGGCGTGATCCTGCTGATCGCCGTCGCGATCGGGTATCGGCGCGGGTTCATCAGCCAGCTTATTTCGCTGCTGGGCCTTGTGATCGCCTACATCGCGGCCTACAAGCTACATCCTTACGTATCGCCCTGGATCAAGACGATCATCCCGCTGCAAACGTTCACCGCATACGAGCATTACGAACCGCTGATTACCAAGCTTCGCCTCGACGTTTATGTCATCAACGCGCTGGCGTTTGCACTCATTTTTTTCGCAGTCAAAATCGGCTTGTCGGTTGTCGGGCGCGTGCTCAACATGATCGCCAAAGTGCCGGGGCTGAACATGACGAACCGGCTCGCAGGAGCCGGTTTGGCCTTGTTGGAGGCGGCAGTCATCGTCGCAATCGGCTTGTACGTGATGAAAATTATGCCCTCCGACGGCATCCAAACCTTGCTGGCCGGCTCCGGCACGATGCCGTTCGTACAGGAGCACGTGCCCGTATGGCTGGACAAGCTGACTCTGTTATGGAACGGCGGCGACATCAATGCCGACCCGGCGTGATCTTCGCGGCTGAAACAGAATAAGCCATCACTTATTGGCTATTTCGCCTAAAATAGCTCGGCGATTCGAAATAACCAGTGAAAACGCTGGCTATTTTGAAGAAACGAACGAATATTAGGCTGTTTGGTCCAAATAGCCGGTGAAAACACTGGCTATTTTCAATGAGATGGGCAAATTGGGACAAATAGGCCATTTTTTAGGGGCTATTTGATGAAGCGCGTTTGCTATACAACAGCCAGCCTCCGCGGCAAGCGGAAAGCTGGCTGTTGTGTTGCAAAGCGAGTCCGGAGCCGCATCCGGCTCCCGGTCCTCAGGCGCGCAAAGCGCATCTCACCCGCGCGGCGATTCGGCGCATAGCCGTTACCGCGCTCTTTCGCGATGATCGTCGCGGTCTTTGCCGGCGTCGAACGGGGTGCTGACGGGAACGAACAAGTCGATGATGCCGATGACAAGAGCCGCAAGAATGGCTCCCAGAATCGTCGAATGTACGCCGCCGACTATAAATTGCGCTACCCAGATGACGAACGCGCTGGTCAAAAACCCAACGATCCCGCGACCGAACGGAGTGATGTTCTTTCCAAATATTCCCTCGATGATCCAGGCGACGACTGCGATCACAAGCGCCAGCAGAAACGCGCTCCAATAACCGCCGATCGAAAACGCCGGTACGATCCAACTGACAAACAGCAGCACCAAAGCGGATACGGCAAATCTGATCAAGTGTCCGAGAAAATGCATGGTTTCCCTCCTTTGTCGTTCGAATGATGAGACGGTTCAGGCGATGCGCACCAAGTAGTGTCTCCACAGCGAAGGAGGGTTATCGGCGGGATTTTCCCCCAGCGCGAGCGCGAGCCCGCGCCGCTGCCGAACGGCCGCGCTACATCGTCAACTCGACGAACCGCTCGCGACCGTCATCGTAAAGCCGTACATAAGGCCCAAGCCCATTCTCCGTCCCGCCGCTCCCGCCGCCGCCAACTCGACTGTCGCCGTTCCGACTGTTTCCGCCGCCACCGCCGCCTGTGACCTGGCCGCCGTCGTCAGCCGCTTCGGCTACAACTTCGCCGTCGACCGCAAGCGTTGACCAGCCGGTCTTTTTGCCAGCCGGATTGCGCACGGCGATCCGGTACACCGTCCCGCCGAACCGGTAGCTCGCTTCGTAGCCGGGCCAATCGTGCGGGACGCACGGCGCGATGTGCAGCTTGTCGCCGCGGCGGCGCAAGCCGAGAATCGCTTCCACGCCCGCTTGATACATCCAGCCCGCGGCGCCGGTGTACCACGTCCAACCCGCACGCCCTTTGTGCGGCGAAGACGTGTACACATCCGCGGCTATCGCGTACGGCTCGCCGGCGTATTTTCGCACTTCTGTTGCCGTCAGCGCATGGGTGACCGGGTTCAGCATGTGGAACAGCTCGAACGCTTTATCCCCCTCGCCGAGCCCGCTCCAGGCGACGATGCTCCAGATGACGCCGTGCGTATACTGGGCGCCGTTCTCCCGCAGTCCGGGCGGATAGCCCTGGATATAGCCGGGATTCGGCTCCGTGCGGTTGAACGGCGGCGTCAGAATCGCGGCGACCGACAGCCCGCGGTCGACCAGCTCGCGATCGAACGACAGCATCGCCTGGCGAGCTTTGTCGATCGTGCCTGCGCGCGAAATGACCGACCACGACTGGGCGATTGCATCAACCCGGCATTCCGCGTTCGCAACCGAGCCGAGCCATTCCCCGCTATCGGTGTACGCCCGGCGGAACCACTGTCCGTCCCAGGCAGCCGTATTGGCAGCTGCGGAGACCCGGTCCCGCGTTTCCAAATAACGCTCGGCGGTCTCGCGATCTCCCTGCTGCGCGCACAAGCTCGCCATCCGCTCCAGTACGTCGCACTGGAACCACGCGAGCCATACGCTTTCGCCGCGGCCCTCGAAGCCGATTCGGCTCATGCCGTCGTTCCAGTCGCCGATGCCGATCAGCGGCAAGCCGTGTTCGCCGAACCGCAAGCTGCGTTCGATCGCGAGCAGGCAATGCTCGTAAACGGTGCCGGCGCGGCCGGAATCGACCGTTTCTTCATATCGCTCATGTTCGTCTTCCTTCAGCAGCTCACTGGTCAAATAGGGCGCTATTTCGTCCAGCAGGCTGAAGTCGCCCGTATGCTCGACATAACGACTGACACTGTAGGGCAGCCACAGCAAATCGTCGGAGAAACGGGTGCGGATGCCGCGGCTCGTTTCCTCGTGCCACCAATGCTGTACGTCGCCTTCGGTATACTGATGCGAAGCGTGCAGCACGATTTGCCGTTTCGTCAGCTCCGGCCGGCTGTGCAGCAGCGCCAGCGAATCCTGCAGTTGATCGCGGAAACCATAAGCGCCGCCGGACTGGTAGAAGGCGGAACGCGCCCACATCCGGCACGACAGTGTCTGGTACAGCAGCCATCCGTTCAGCATCACATTCATTTCGTCCGACGGCGTCGCAACAGTTACGGCGCCAAGCACCTCGCGCCAGAACGCCTGCGCCTCCGCAAGCGCCCGCTCGCAGGCGCCCTCCTCACGGTAACGGCGCACCAGACCGGCCGCCGCCTCCGGTGACGATTCGGCGCCAAGCAGCACATATACGGTGCGCTCTTCGCCCGGCTGCAGCGTCAATTGCCGCTCGATGGCGCCGCACGGGTCGAACAACGCGCCGGTAACGCCGGACAGCCGCTCCCGCGCGAGCGCCGCCGGAGCTTCGGGCGTGCCGCAGCGGCCGAGAAACTCGAGCCGGTCGCCAGTCCAACTGAGCGCTCCGGCTGCATCACCAAACGCGAGAAACGCCGTCGTATCGCGGAACGTATCCTGATAGGCGTTGCGGGCAAGCAGCACGCTGTCAATTCCGTTCCAATCCGTCAATACATAGGAGGCGTTGCCTTCGCGGCGAACGCCGATCGTCCATTCGGCGTAATACGCAAGCGAAACGCGGCGCTCCCGCGCCGAGGCGTTGCGGAGGCGGAGCCGGACGATTTTGACCGGATCGACCTTCGGCACGTAGACCGTCAATTCCCGCTCCAGCCCGTCCCGCGTCTGGCGGAAGCGCGAGTAGCCGCGGCCATGGACGGCCTGGAACGAATCGGTGTCGCGCGTGTCGGCCGTCGCGAACATGCCGGCTTCCCCGGTATCGTCGTCGCGCAAATAACACGCCTCGCCCGGCCAATCGAGCGCCGGGTCGTTCGACCACGGCGTCAGCTTGTTTTCGCGGCTGTTCTGCCACCACGTATATCCCGTAAACAGCTCGGAGACGATGCAGCCGAAGCTCGGGTTGGCGATTACGTTCACCCACGGCGCCGGCAGCGGGTTGCCGTGGCGGATCGCGATGCGGTATTCCTCGCCGTCCGCGGAGAAGCTGCCCCAACCGTTCGCGAATAACCCGTCCTCGGTTTGATTCGGCGCAGAAACGGACGCTGGTGATGCCGGAGCAACAACGGGCGCAACCGTTCCCGTCCCGGCCGCGGGCGCCGGTACAACCGGCGCCTCCGGCGCCCGCAGCCGCAGCTGCGTCCGCAGGCTGGCGCCGTCCGCCCGCAGCGCAAGCCGCGCCACGGCAAGCAGCAGCGTGCGGTCTTCCGGCGCAAGCCGCTCCGCGGGAATGACGTGCACGCTGTCTGCAAGCCAGCTGCCGCGCCCGGCGGCATGTTCAAGGCTGCGCTGCACCTCTTCAAGCACCTGCTGCTCGTAGCCTTCGACCGATTCGTTCAGCACGACCAAATCGAAGGCAAGCCCCAGCCGGGTGGCGTATTCATGCGCTTGCAGCAGCTTCGCGACGAAGGACAAGCCGCCCGCGTCTTCCACATGCACAAGCGCGATCGGGCGCTCGCCCGAAATGCCGTACGCCCATAATCCGGTTTGGCTTTTGATGTTGGCCGCAATGCGCCCGGCCCGCTCCGCTTCCAGCGGGGCGGCGTACAGCAGCCGCCCGGCAAGCTGCTGATACAGCGTCGCATCGGCCATCGTCAGCTGCAGATGCTTCATCTCGATCTGCACGTGTGTCCACGCTTGCTGGAACGCGTGCTCGACCTGATGGTCGCGGCTCAGCTCGCGGGCCATCGCCAGCGCTTCTTCCTTCGTCCCGGCAACGCCGGTGACGGCAAACAACTGCGTTCGTTCGCCGGCGGCAAGCGACAGCCGGCGGCGCATAATGAACGCCGGATCGGCTACCGCTCCCGTCGAACCGCCCAGCCGGCAGTCGATCCCTGCCGGCCTTGCCAGCGGCTGGCCGCGGCCGATGAACAACAGTCGGTCGGTTTCGAACTCGGGCGGAGCGGCCTTGCCGCCGCGCGCGGCAAGCGCGTGAAACGCCCAAACCGGCAACTCGTCGCCGCTGCGCGGCCTTCTGCGGGCAAGCAGGCATTCCGTTTCGGCATCGTATTCGGTTTCGACAAACAGCTTGCTGAACGCCTGGTGCGCATCGTCCGCCCGCGTCCCCGCCAGCACGATCTCCAGCAGCGTCGTCACTTCGAGTATGCGTGCGTCCCCGCCGTTCTCCAGCGTCAGCCGGCGCACTTCCGCTTTGGCCCCGGGGACGACGGCGATTTCCAGCGTGGTGCGAACGTCCCCGTCAATTCGGGAAAATTCCGCTTTATCCAGCGAGAAGCGTATGCGCTGCTCCGCCGATGGAACTCGGCACGGCAAATACGAAGGCGACCAGAGCGCGTCCGACGCCACATCGCGAATATACAACCAACTGCCCCAACGGTCGGCGACCGGGTCTTCGCGCCAGCGCGTCACGGCGAGGCCGTCCGTCAGGCTGTAGCCGCCGCCGCTGTCGGTAACGACGGCAGCGTAATTGCCGCCGCCGCCGAGCAGACACACTTCCGGCGTCAGCGCGCCGGGACGGTCGAACTCGCGGACCGGCGCCGTATGCGCGTCCGCCGGCAGCCCCCGCTGCGAGCGGCGGGCAACCCGCCCGGCCAGCGGCGAAAGGCGTGCCGGCGCACGTTCCGTCAGCAGCAGCTCGGCAGCCTGCACTCTTTTGTCGCGATGGAACCGGTCGATCATCGTTTGCGGCAGCAGCAGGTTGGCGATCGTGAGCAGGCTCATGCCCTGATGATGCGCCATGTAGCTGCGGATTACCATGTGCCGGCGGCCTTCGGGAAGCCGTTCGGGCGTGTAGTCGATCGCTTCGTAGAAGCCGTATTCGCCGGACGCGCCCAGTTCCTCCAGCCGCCGCAAGCTGTCGATTCCTTCGCGCGGGGCGTAAGGAAGCGCCATGACGGTGGCGTAAGGCGCCTGCACCAGATCCTGCTCCAGCCCGCGTTTGTAGCCGAGCCCCGGCACGCCGAACGCCCGGTATTGATAGTTCATCTGGTGATCGAACGCATAGTAGCCCGATTCGGAAATGCCGAACGGAATGCCGCGCTCGCGGGCGTATTCGATTTGTCGTCTGACGACGCCGCGGTAGGTGCTTTCCCAAATGGTGTTGCGATAGGTGCGCATGAGCAGCCACGGCATCAAATATTCGAACATGGTGCCGGACCAGGACACCATCGTCACGAAGTCGCCTTGTTTGGTCGCCGTGCGGCCGAGCCGGAACCAGTGGGCGACGGAAATTTGCCCGAGCGCAATCGCCACGAAGCTGGCCTGACGCGCTTCAGACGCAAGCAGGTCGTACAGAATGTCGTCGTGCCGCCCGGCGGCGGCGTTGTAGCCGAGAAAGAACAGCCGGCTCTTGTAATCGTACAGCTGACGAAAATCGGTGGCGGCGATCAACGCCTCCATCCGCGCCAGCAGCGCCTGACCGCGGTCATGCCAGCCGCCGGTTCCCGCTGCTGCCCCCGCAGGCAGGTCCGCCAGTTCGGCCGCGAATTCGGCGTCGCTCAGCGCCAGCTTGCCGAAGCCGGGAAACTGCCGGCGTTCGTCCGCGTTCAGCTCCCGCGCCAGCCATTCGGCCAGCCCTTGCTTGACCGCCATCAGGCTGGCGACAAAATTGCCGGAATCGACGGTCGACACGTAGCTCGGCGGCAGCGGTTCGAGCGTCGTCGTGTCGTACCAGTTGTACAGATGGCCGTGCCACTTGTCCATTCGTTCGATCGTGCCGATCGTTCGCTCCAGCCTTTCCGTCATGCCCGGCGTGTCGATGAAGCCGAAGTCGCGCGCCGCAAGCACCGCCGTCAACAGGAAGCCGATGTTCGTCGGCGAGGTCCGGTGGGCGACGCCTCTTGCCGGTTCGATCTGCACGTTGTCCGGCGGCAAATAATGATCGGCCGCTCCGGCGAACCGTTCATAGAACGTCCAGATGCGCCCGGCCAGCTCGCGCAGGCCGTCGGCATCGGCGGGGGAGAAGGCGGATTCCTCCCGGACGAGCGGAAGATCGAGCCATTGCACGACAAGCGGCGCCAGCGCCCAGACGATCGCGATCGCAAGTCCCGCCGCCATAATGCCGGGCGGATGGTTCCATACGGCCACAACGGCGAGAGCGGCTGTCAGCGCATAACCCCAGGCCAGGCCGAGCATGACCGGACCGTGTTGGTTTCCTTTGCGCTCGACATCGGCCGAACTGACCCACTCCAGCAGCCGGCGCTTGCTGACGAACTGACGGAACAGCGCTTTGCCGATGGCGTCCGCCAGCATGGCGCTATTAAACGGCAGCGTCACGAAAGCGATCAGCGCGTGCGAGGCGGAGCCGGCCAGCCGTTTCGGCTGGAACAGCGTACAGCGCCAGTCGTCGCATACGTGGCGCAGCACCGGCAGAAGCAGCGTAACGCCGCCCAAGATCAGCCAACGGACCGTGATGCCGGGAAGACCGGCGAAAGCGAAAAGCAGCAGCGCATAGAGCGCCGGCGGCATCAGGCTGCGCCGCAAGTTGTCGAGCATCTGCCAGCGCGTCAGCGCCGACAGGTCGACAGGCCGCACCTCGCCGTGGCGGTCGCTCGCACGCGGGAACAGCCACATCAGCAGCTGCCAGTCGCCGCGAACCCAGCGGTGCAGCCGCTTCTGGAACGAAATAAACTTCGCCGGCTGGTCGTCGACCAGCTCGATGTCCGCGAGCAGCGCCGCGCGCAGGAAACCGCCTTCGAGCAAGTCGTGGCTGAGCACGCGGTCTTCGGGAATGCGGTCGCAGAGGACGCGCGCGAATGCGTCGACGTCGAAAATGCCCTTGCCCGTAAAAATGCCTTGGCCGAACGTATCCTGATACGGGTCGGAGATCGCGAACGCATAAGGATCGATGCCCGGTTCGCCGGCCCACAGCGACGACAGGCGCGACCGGGCTGCCGCCGTATGGCTGATGCCGATGCGCGGCTGCAGCACCCCGTAGCCTTCAATTACCCGGGTGCCCGCCCGGTTCAGGCGCGGCCGGTTGTAAGGCAGATGCAGCGTGCCAACCAGACGCTGCGCACTTCCCATCGGCAGCTGGGTATCGGCATCTAGCGTGATGACGTAACGCACTCGCGCAAAAACAGACGCATCGCCGGAACGGTGAACGTAGCCGGTGTCCGGTTTGCCTCGCAGCAGCTCGACCAGCTCGACCAGTTTGCCGCGTTTGCGCTCCCAGCCGATAAACGCCGCTTCGCCTTCGTTCCACTGCCTGCCCCGCTGCAGCAGATGGAAGGTCGAGCCGCCCTCGCCGCCGTAGCGGGCGTTCAGCGCTTCAATCCGCTCCTTGGCGAAGGCGACGAGCGCTTCGTCGCCCGGCAGCTCCCGTTCCTTGGCGTCGGTAAAATCGCCCAGCAGCGCAAAATGCAAATTTGGATCGCGATTGGCCAAATAGTGCAGTTCCAGCCTGTCGACGTTGTCCCGCACTTCTTCGGCCGTCGACCAAATGACGGGAATGACGACCAGCGTTGTCGCTTCCTGCGGGATGCCTCCGGAAAAGTCATAACGCAGCAGCGGCTGCGGTACGCTTACCCGGCCGATGGCAAAATGCAGCCAAACGACGACCCACTCGCTGGCCGGCAGCAGCAAAACGAGCAGGACGGCAACAAGGCCCGGCCATGAATAACCGGCGTCATTGCCGATCCAGGCGGCGAACAACGCCAGGAACAGCGCCAGCATTCCGGCGAGCACCGCCGCATAGGCGCCGCCGGCGCGTTTGCGGATGCCCGCCCGCGGGTACAATCGGGGCTCGCAGATTCTGCTCAGCGAGCGGCGAAGTTCGCCGATGCCGCCGGGCTCGTACAAATAGTAGGCCAAAAACGTGCGGCGCGGAGCGGGCCCTTCCGGTTCGGCCGTCCGCTGCGCCTGCCATTCGTCGTGCGCCGCGGCGGCAAGCGAAACCGCATGGCGGGCGACGGCGTTTTCCGGCACGCGCAGTCGCGAGGACAACGTTTCGATGCGCCGGCGGATCGCCGCTTTGCTTGGCGCGTCGAGCAGCGGATACAAGCCGGCGCCGCCATCGTCCGCCAGCGACTGCTCCACCTGGCTGATCCGCGCGAACGCGTCCGTCCATTCCAGCCGCTCGATGCTGCGCAAACAACCGATCGCATTGCCGGCAGCCGCCTGGTACGCCGCTTGCAGCTTGTTCTCGTAGCCGACGATCCGGTTCAGATCGTCGGCGCCGCCTTCCAGCTTGCACAGCAGCCATTGGCGGACGGCGGAAGAATCGTCGGCCCATTCCCGCAAGTGGGCGATCAAATGCACGACCCACGGCCCGGACAGCGGCAAGTGCAAGCCGGCGCGCTCCATGGCTGCGTCGAGCGCCGCCGTGTCGGCCGATTGCGGCTGGAGCTGCGCCAGAAACCGGTCCACCTGCACGCATGCCTGCCTGCGCTCGCGAACGAGCCGCATCGTGGCGGCGAGCCGGCGGATCAGCAGCGCGCGCAGCAGCAGCGGCACGTTCCAGCATTCGGCCATGGTCAGCGCGGATACTTCCTGATAAGCCTGTATGTACGTTTCGAACGTCGTTTCGTCGAACGAGCCTTCCGTCGTTTCGAGATAGTCGGCGCATATCGTTTCCAGCCGCAGCTTGTTTCCGCCGCGGACGGACGGGAGCCGTTTCAGCCCGCCGGCGGCGAACTGGCGTTTGACGAAATCGGCTTGTTCGTCGATGAATTCGGCATTGTCGAGCAGCCATTCTTCGGCGGGCTGCGCGCAGCCGATGCGGCGGTCCGCCAGCTCCAGCGCAAAGGCGTCAAGTCCCGCCGCATCCGCTTCGAATTCGCGGCGCAGCCGCTTCAGCGCCGCGCCGTCTCTTTTCCCAAGCGTGACTTGAAGCGCAAGCTCCCGCGCTTTTTGCCGGAGCAGTTCGGTGTTGACAATCATGCGTCCTCCAGGATGAGCCGCTTGTACGGGCGGCAAAATGGCACAACCAAGGAAGATTATGCCCAGGCTTTCGGCATTTTATGAGAGGGAGCGAATCGTTATAGCCGTTCGCTCCCGTGGCGGCGGCCGCCGCAAGCGGCTATAATGGGAAAAGAAGATGAAGGAGAAAGAAGGTTTCACGTGAACGCGAAAGTACTCCATACGCTGGAATTCGATAAAATTACGGCGATGCTCGCCGCCCATGCCGCGACTTCCCTCGGCAAAGCGCTTGCGGGCGAAATTGCGCCGAGCGCTTCGCTCGAAGAAGTGAAACGCCGGCTGCAGGCGACGGACGAAGCGGCCGCCGTCGACAGGCTGAAAGGCACGCCGCCGTTCGGCGGCATTCACAACATTCGCGCGTCGCTTAAGCGCGCGTCGATCGGCGGCATGCTGAACCCGTCCGAGCTGCTCGATATCGGCTCGACGCTCGGCGCAAGCCGGCGGCTCAAGCGGTTCCTGCAGGCGGCGCACGAAGACCACGCGATCCGGATGATCGTCGCGCTGGCGGAAACGATGAGCGAGCACCGGCCGGTCGAGGAGCGCATCGCCGCCTGCATCGACGACAACGCCGCCATTCTCGATACGGCCAGCCCCGAGCTTGCCCGCATCCGCCAGGAGCTGCGCGGCGGCGAAGGCCGCGTGCGGGAGAAGCTGGAGCAGATGATCCGCACCCCGTCCGTGCAGAAGATGCTGCAGGACAACCTGATTACGATCCGCAATGACCGGTACGTCATTCCGGTCAAGATGGAGTATCGCGCCAACTTCGGCGGCATGATCCACGACCAGTCCGCGTCCGGGGCCACGCTGTTCATCGAGCCCGAATCGATCGTTGCGCTGAACAACAAGCTGAAGGAATGGCGGCTGAAGGAAGAGGCCGAGATCGAAAAAATATTGCGCCTGCTCACCGCGCTCGTCGCGGACATCGCCGAAGAAGCAAGCGCCAATCAGGACGTGCTGGCGGAGCTTGATTTTATATTTGCCAAGGCGGGACTGGCCCGCGAATGGAAAGCGACGCTGCCGCTGATGAACGACCGCGGCTTCCTGAAGCTGAAGAAAGGGCGGCATCCGCTCATCCCGCGCGAATCGGTCGTGCCGCTCGACGTCGAGCTCGGCAATCAATTTTCGACCATCATCGTGACGGGCCCGAACACCGGCGGCAAAACGGTGTCGCTGAAGACAGTCGGCCTGCTCAGCCTGCTGGCGATGTCGGGGCTGTTCGTGCCGGCCGAGGACGGCAGCCAGCTGTGCGTGTTCGACGCGATCTATGCCGACATCGGCGACGAGCAAAGCATCGAGCAGAACCTCAGCACGTTCTCGAGCCACATGACAAACATTATCGCGATGCTGCGCGGCATGACGCCGAAAAGCCTCGTCCTGCTCGACGAAGTCGGCGCCGGCACGGACCCGGCGGAAGGCTCGGCTCTGGCGATCGCCATTCTGGAGCACATCCACAAGAGCGGCTGCCGGATGATCGCCACGACCCACTACAGCGAGCTGAAAGCTTACGCGTACGAACGCAGCGGCGTCATCAACGCCAGCATGGAATTCGACGTCGCCACGCTCAGCCCGACGTACCGGCTGCTGGTTGGCGTTCCGGGGCGAAGCAACGCCTTTGCGATCGCCGAACGGCTCGGCCTGGCGAAGCCGATCATCGACCACGCCCGCGGCCAGGTTAGCGAAGACGACCAGCGCGTCGAAACGATGATTGCGACGCTCGAGGAGAACCGGCTGTCGGCGATTGCCGAGCGCAGCGAAGCCGAACAGCTTCGCGGCGAAGCGACGCGGCTGCGCCGGGAGCTGGATGAGCAGCGGCGCAAGTTCGAGGAGCAGCGCGGCAAGCTGATCGCCGCCGCCGAGCAGGAGGCAAGGGAGGCGGTCGCCAAGGCGCGGCGCGAAGCGGAGGCGATTATCGCCGACTTGCGCCAGCTGGCGATGGAGGAAGGCGCGTCGCTCAAGGAGCACAAGCTGATCGAAGCGCGGCGGCGGCTGGACGAGGCCGAGCCGAAGCTGAAGAAGCCGGCGGCGGTCGCCGTGCCGGGCGGCGGAGGCAAGAAGACGCGTCCCGCGCAGCCGGGCGACGAAGTGCTCGTGCGCAGCCTCGGGCAGAAGGGGCACCTGATCGAGCTGTCCGGCGACAACGATGCGATCGTGCAACTGGGCATCATGAAGATGAAGGTGGCGCGCAGCGATCTGGAGCTGTCCGGCGCATCCGCTTCCGCCGCGGGCGGGGGAGCGGGGCCGCAGAAGCAGGCGCAGCCGACCGGCGCCGGCGTCAAACGGTCGCGCGACGATAATGTGCGCACGGAGCTCGATTTGCGCGGCTCGAATCTGGAGGATTCGCTGATTGAGGTGGACCGGTTTCTTGACGAATCGTTTCTCGCGAATTTTGCCCAAATCTATATTATTCACGGCAAGGGGACGGGCGTGCTGCGCACCGGCATCCAGGAATATTTGCGCCGGCACCGGCATGTGAAGGCTTACCGGCTGGGCAATTACGGCGAAGGCGGAGCCGGGGTTACGGTCGTCGAGCTAAAATAAAGATTGCCGTCATGAAACGTTGTTTGGTATGCTTCGTATAACAGGATAGATTCGATACTACAATCACACGAACGTAATCGGAGGAGGAACCGGTAATGGGAATTTTTAAACGGCTTCGCGACATGACGATGGCTTCCATCAATGACTTGCTCGATAAAGCGGAAGACCCGGTCAAAATGTTGAACCAGTTCTTGCGCGATATGGAAGAAGACATTCTCGAAGCGGAGGCGGCAGTCGCCAAACAGATCGCGATCGAGAAGAAGTTCAAGCAGCAGTACGAAGAAGCGGAAGAGCTCGTCACCCGCCGCGAAGAGCAGGCGATGAAGGCGCTCGAGCAGGGCAACGAAGATCTCGCCCGCCGCGCGCTGCAGGACAAGAAGGAGCAGCAAGCCCGCTACGACGAGCTGAAGACGTTGTATACGACGGCCAAGGCGAATGCGGATCAACTGCGCTCACAGCTGTCCGAGATGAAAGACGAATTCGGCAAGATGAAGAACAAGAAGGACTTGCTGATCGCCCGCGCCGAAACGGCCAAAGCGCAAAAGTCGATCAACCAGGCGATGACCGGCTTCGGCGTCGACAACGCGGCCAAAGGCTTCGACCGGATGACCGAGAAGGTCATGCAGATGGAAGCCGAAGCGCAAGCGAGCAGCGAGCTGCGCGGCAGCAATCGCAGCCTGGACGACGAGCTGGCCCAGCTCGACAAGAGCGGCGGCGTCGACGACGAGCTGGCCGCGCTTAAAGCGCGCGTCGCCGCGAAGAAGCAGCAATAAGCCGGCCCAGGCTACAATCGCATAAGCCGATTCCCAGAAGCGGCAACCTCCAAGAGACTGAATGGAATTCAGTCTCTTGGGCCGTTCTGGTTCCGATTGCGTCTCCCCCGCGGAGAAGAGAGGCGGCGCACAATGAATGAAGAGGTGGATCAATTTATGGCGAACCCGTATTTGGAAACGCTCGCTTTTTTTTCGGTGGCAGTCGTTGCGCTGCTGATTTTTCTGGCCATTTTTTCGTTTATTACGCGGTACAACGATTGGGAAGAAATCAAGAACGGCAACGTTTCCGTCGCGCTGGCGACCGGCGGCAAAATTTTCGGGATCTGCAACATTTTCCGCTTCTCGATTCTGAACAACGATACGCTGCTCGATTCCGTCATCTGGAGCAGCATCGGTTTCGGGCTGCTGCTTGTCGCCTATTTTGTGTTCGAAGCGGCAACGCCTTATTTAAAAGTCGATCAGGAAATCAAAAAGGACAATCGTGCGGTGGGCGTCATTTCGTTCCTTATTTCCGTCTCTATCTCTTACGTGATTGGGGCGAGCGTGACCTAAATGAAGTACTTGTGGGGGACGCTGTTTGCGCTGGCAGTTGTGTTTTTGGCAGTGGGGATTTATTATTTTATCCGTTACGCGTAAAGGAACGGAGGGTGACGGAAGGTGAGCGGCGAACAACCGCAAGTGCAAGTATGCCCGTGGTGCGACACGGAGATCGTCTGGGATCCGGAATTCGGACCGGAAGACGAGTGCCCGAACTGTTTTAACGAATTGGGCAGCTATCGCAGCGTCAAGCTTGACGCAAGTTTGCCGGAACAGCCGGGCATCCGGACGGGCGGCGGCCCCCAGGCCGCGCGAGGAGCGGAACGGACTGCGGCGAAGCGGGGCCGGACGCCGTTCGACGACATCGAAGACGACGATGAAGCGTATGAAGAAGACGAAACAGATGAGGCGTCATTCGATTACGACGCCCGGGATGACGGAACGGAAGCATTCGAGGAGGACCGGTACGCGGAAGCGGCGATGGCGTGCATCGACGAGCAGGAGGAAGCGCCGGAATGCTCGTATTGCCACGAGTTGATGCTGCTGGTCGGCACCCGCAGCGAGGCGCCCGGTTTCGTCGCCGCGGTGCCGCGGCGGATCGGCAAGCCGCTGCTTCCGCCTCGGCCGGAGTGGAACGTTTACGTTTGTCCGTCGTGTTTCCGTTCGGATTCGTTTCTGGCGGACCGGCACCGGCTAGCGCTGATCGAAACGCTGCGCGGCTGGAAGGAATAATCGGCCGCGCACAACAAAGGACTTGCCCACGGGCAAGTCCTTTGTTGCGTCAACGTTCCACCGGAATAATCGGCAGCTCGATGCGAAAATCGAAGCGGCCGTCGTCATGAACGAGCCGAATGTCGCCGCCATGGAGCAGCGCGATGTTGCGTGCGATCGAGAGGCCAAGTCCCGCGCCGGCTCCGAAAGACGAGCCGCGCGAGCGGGAATCGTCGGCTTTGTAGAACCGTTCGAACAATCGTTGCTCCTGATCGGCGGTAATCGGGACGCCTTCGTTTTCCAGATGAATGACCGCCAGCCGCCTGTCCCCGTCCGTCTCCTCCGCGAGCGATAAGCGCACGATGCCGGGTTTGGTGGCGAATTTCAACGTGTTCGTAAACAAATTGTCGATCAACCGACGCATTTTGCCGGGGTCGAGCGCAAGCACAAGCGGCTGCGGCGGCACCGCCGATTCGATCCGCAGCCCGTATTCCTCGGCGAACGGCTGAAATTCCGTCGCGGTCTGGAGCACCAGTTCCTTCAGGTCGATCGTTTCCTTGAGCAGCCTCGCATCGTGACTCGTCAGCCGCGTGTATTCGAACAGGTCGTCAATGAGTGTCTTCAACTGCAGCGCTTTATGATGCGAGTTGACGATGAAGCGCTCATGTTCGGCATCGTCGCGATAGGCCCGGTTGCGCAGCAGCTCCATATAGCCGATGATGCTCGTGAGCGGCGTGCGCAGGTCGTGCGAAATGCCGGTGATCAGCTCCATTTTCGACTGCTCGGACCTGCGTTCCTTTTCGATTCGCTGCTCCAGTTCTGCCGCCATTCGGTTGATGTTTTCGGCGACTCTTCCGAGCTCGTCCTCCCGGGCGATCGGAATCCGGTAACGCAAGTTGCCGCCTGCGATGACGTCCAGTCCGTCGGACAGCTTCATCAAATAATTGACGGTTCTGCGGGTCAACAGGAAGAAGGAGAGAAAAAACAGCACAATAAAAAGCGGTACGAACAGCAGCGCGTTGTATACCTTCTGCGCCGGTACGTCGGGAATGCGCGGCACGATCGCCGAACCGGCGATGGAAACGAACAGGCTCGCTACAAAAGACCAGACCATATGGGCGCGGATGCTGCGGCGTGCGGACAAACGGGTCAGCGGATTACGCTTCAACTTTGTACCCCACCCCCCATACTGTTTTGATGTAGCGCGGTTCGCGGGGATTCGGCTCCAGCTTCTCGCGGATGTTGCGAATATGCACCATCACCGTATTGTCCGAATACCCGGCTTTTTCTTTCCAGACGCGTTCGTAAATGAGATCGGCATTCATCACCTGGCCGCGATGGGAAGCGAGCAGCTTAAGAATGGCGAATTCGAGCGGGGTGAGCAGCACCGGCTTGCCGCTGACTACCACCTCGTGGCGGGAGCAGTCGATGGTCATGTCCCGGATGCGAATGATGTCTTCGTCCAAGGGAGGAGCGGCCGCCGGATAGCTTTGCCTGCGCAGCTGCGCCTTCACCCGGGCGAGCAGCTCGAGCGGACTGAACGGTTTGGTGACATAATCGTCGGCCCCGGTGGACAAACCGGTAATTTTATCAATGTCTTCTTCCTTGGCGGAGAGCATGATGATCGGGATGTGGGAGTTCTCCCGTATTTTCAGGCACGTCCGAATGCCGTCCAGCACCGGCATCATCACATCGAGAATAATGAGCCGGACGGGCTCCGTTTCGATCAGCTGCAGCGCCTCCGCGCCGTTCTGCGCTTCCACCACGCGAAAGCCTTCGTTCCGCAAATAAATATGGATGATGTCGCGGATTTCCGCATCGTCGTCCGCTACCAGAATGGTCGTTTGGTTCATCGGCATGTTCGCTCCGTTCTTCTAGCACTCGATCGTTATCTATAGTATAACGGGAAACCGCCGTTTGCAAAACGGGAGTCACATCCCGCGGCCGCGGGATTTCTGCCGTCTGTTGCGCAGGATGAACCAGCAAACCGCCGTGACGGCGATCAGCCAGAACGCTTGCGTGCCAAAATCGCGAATGGCGCCGCCGATGCTTTCGGCGTGCACGCTGATGGTGCTGCCCAAGGTGAAATAGACGGTCGTCCATATAAGCGATGCGGCATAGGCGGACAAAGCGAAACGGCGGTAGGCAAACCGCTGCGCGCCGGCCAGGATGGGCACCAGGTGGCGGACAAGCGGGATAAAGTAGCTGAACAGCAGCGCGGCGTTGCCGTGCTCGCGCATCAACTGTTCGGAACGTTCGAGACCGCGGGCGACCGTGCTGCTGCGGCGGCCCAGCCGAGCGAACAGGCGGGGGCCGAATTTGCGCCCCATGGCGTACCCGAACGTAAGGCCGGACACCGTGCCCAGATAAGTGGCGAAAAATGCAGGCACCGCAGGCAGCAAGCCTGCTCCGGCAAGCGCCCCGGCTGTCGCGGCGACCGCTTCGTTCGGGATCGGCAGCCCGATCAGCCCAAGGCACAAAGAAAAGAACAGCGCCGCACAGCCGAGCTGGGCGACAAGCGGCATCCATTGTTCAATCGACATGATTCATTTCCCCCTTTTCCGGCATACGTAGACGAAAGCCGGAGGCAAATTCCGCACGACGAAGCCGATCCGTTCGATATCGAACGATTGGGCCAGCCGGCTTCTCATTTGCAGCGAATATTGAAACGCCACGAACAGGCCGTTCGGCTTCAGGGCGCTTTCGATTTGCTGCAGCAGCCTGGCGCGCAGCTCCGTGGAGAAGTTGGCAAAAGGCAGGCCGCTGACGATGCAATCGAGCGGTTCCCGGTCGTTAGCCATGGCAAGCGACGCCTTCAACCGGGCGGCATCTTCGCAACAGACGAAGGCCGGATATTGGCCGGCAAGCGTTTGCCGCATGCCGGCATCCTTTTCAAACAAATAGACGCGCGTTCCCGGACGTACCTTCCGTGCGATCGCGCGGGTTATCGCGCCGGTTCCGGCTCCAAGCTCCGCGAGGGAAGCGACTTCGTCCCATTTTATGTGCCGCAGCATCTCTTGAGCCAAATACTGCGAACTCGGCGCAATGCTGCCGACTTGCTTCGGGTATTGCATGAATTTGCGTAAAAACAGCCAGCTTTCTTCGCCGACGATGGGCATTGCGGCGACCTCCCCGTTCGTGATGTACCCCATTGTAAACGGCAAATCTAAGGACCCGCATAGGGAAAATCTAAAGAAAACATGAAGAAACATGTTTTCCCGTCCGGCTGGGCATGGTAAGAGGGATTGTCCAATCCGCCATGGAAGAAGGTGAACGGGAGCGAGATGACAGATCGCGCAAAACCGCGCTTCCCTGGCCAATGGCTGACGACCGCAACGACCCGGGGCGAGGAAGCGGAGCACGATACGGCGCGGGCGTCTGCCGCAAACCGCGGCGCCAAAGCCGCCATGTCCGGACAGGCGAAGCTGCTGCTGCTCGTCAACGGCTTGTTTGCCGTTGCCAATGCGTTGTCGGGCACCTTCGTCAACGTATATTTATGGAAAGTGAAAAGCGACTACACGATGATCGCTTCGTTTGCGATTGCCCATCAAATCACGATGGCGCTGACGTTTTGGCTTGCCGGCAAGTGGGTCAAGGAGCATAACAAAATGAACTGCCTGCGTCTTGGCGTCGCCATGGCAGCGGTGTTTTATTCGCTGGTTCTGGCGCTTGGCGCCGGATCGGCGGTTTACGTGCTGCCGCTCGGCGCGGTGCTCGGGCTGTCGTCGGGCTTCTTCTGGCTGGCGTTTAATGTCGTCTATTTCGAAGTGACGTCTCCCGACACGCGCGATCGCTTCAACGGGATGGCCGGTCTGTTCGGTTCGCTGGGAGGCATGATCGCGCCGTGGGTATCCGGTTTTCTCATTTCGCGCATGACGGGAAACACGGGGTATCGGATCATTTTTGCCCTCTCGCTTGCCGTGTTCGTCATCGGCGCTGTTGCCAGCTTCTTTCTGCATAAGCGCAAGGAGAGCGGGCATTACGAATGGTTTCACGGCTGGCGCGCGCTGCGCCGAAGCGGCGGTCCGTGGCGGATCGTATCGTTGTCGCTCGTGGCGCAAGGGGTTCGCGAAGGCGTGTTCGGCTTTGCGATTGGCCTGCTCGTTTATATCGCGACGGGCAACGAGATGAAGCTGGGCAATTTTGCGCTTATTTCATCGGGCGTTGCGCTGGTCAGCTTCTGGCTGGTCGGCAAGCTGCTGAAGCCGAAGTACCGGAGGTGGGGCATGCTGGTCGGCACGGTGCTGATGAGCGCGGCGATCGTGCCGTTCTTCTGGCAGGTGAGCTTCGCGACCTTGCTCGCTTTCGGCATTGCGACGGCGATGTTTATTCCGCTGTATACGATTCCGATCACTTCCGTCGTCTTCGATTTGATCGGGAAGGATGAGGAAAGCGCCGCGAAGCGGGTCGAATTTATCGTGCTGCGGGAAGTGGCGCTTAACGCCGGCCGCCTGCTTGGCGCGGCGGTGTTCGTCCTTGTGGTATCGCTGACCTCGTCGCCGGTCGCGCTCAACTGGCTGCTGCTTGGCATCGGCAGTTCTCCCGTCGTTTCTTGGATGCTCATTCGGCGTTTTTTGGGCGAACGGCAACGGCCGTCCCGTTTCGGGCGTGTCTGAGACCTCCGAGGGCAGCAGATTGGGCCGAATTTTCGTTCCATGCAAGGAAGTTTTGTGCAGGCTTACCGGGGGTAAGTCAAACAAAACTGACGCGGCAGGGGGCGAAAAGGCGGTGCAAGATGCCACTGAGCGGGGGCTCAGACACGCCCTAAGTTGACATTCCTTCGCCAGCCCTTACAATGAGAAGGATGGCAAGCGGAAGGAGACGACCCGCAATGAAAAACCGCAGCATCGTATCCAATGTGGCGGAACTGATCGGCGAAACGCCGGCGGTACGCATCAATCGGCTGGCCTTGGATCACGACGCCGAGCTGTATGTGAAGCTGGAATATTTTAATCCAAGCGGCAGTGTCAAGGACAGGGCTGCGTACAATATGATCGCGCAAGCGGAACGAAGCGGCGCGCTGCGGCCCGGTGCGACGATCATTGAACCGACGAGCGGCAATACCGGCATCGGCCTGGCGATGAACGCCGCGGCCAAAGGATACAAGGCGATTCTCGTTATGCCGGACAACATGTCGAAGGAGCGGATCAATCTGCTCAAGGCGTATGGCGCCGAGGTGGTGCTGACGCCGGCGGGCGAGCGCATGCCCGGGGCAATCCGCAAGGCGGAGGAGCTGGCGGCGGGCATTCCCGGCAGCTTCATTCCGCAGCAGTTCGAGAATGAGGCGAACCCGGACATTCACCGGACGACCACGGCGCTGGAAATTATCGAACAGATGGACGGCAGGCTCGATGCGTTCGTCGCTACCTCCGGCACGGGAGGGACGATTACCGGCACGGGCGAAACGCTGCGCGCCAAGCTGCCGGGCATCCGCATCTACGTTGTCGAGCCGAAAGGTTCGCCCGTACTTTCGGGCGGCCAGCCGGGGCCGCACAAGCTGGTTGGCACGAGCCCGGGCTTTGTGCCGTCGATTCTCAACACGAGCGTCTACGACGAAATCGTGCAGGTGGCCGACGACGACGCCATTGCGGTGACGCGCGATTTGGCCCGGCTGGAGGGCATTCTGGTTGGCCCGTCGGCGGGAGCGTCGGTGTGGACCGGTTTGCAGGTGGCGCGCCGGCTCGGCCCGGGCAAACGCGTGCTCTGCATCGCCCCCGACACGGGGGAGCGGTATTTGAGCATGGGGATATTCGGCGAGTAGGCGGAGCCGGAAGGGGTTGCCGGGTTGCCGGGTTGCCGGGTTGCGTTGCAACCAATATCAACTTGAAAATAGGCCATGTTTTATGGCCTATTTTGCTATAAATGAGCTTCGGTACCAAAATAGCCAGTGATTTCACTGGCTATTTGATGAGATTGCGCTATTTTGAGGCCGTTTGGTGAAAATAGCCAGTGTTTTCACTGGCTATTTTCGAAGAAGCCGGTGGAAAAGAGCGGGTAGACCATTTTTTGTGGGCTATTTTGATAACGAGGTACGTTTCAAATGCAGCGGAGGATGTGCTTGACCACAGTTGGGCGCCTGGTTGCCAGTGCACCGGGAGAGTGGCCGTTCTCGGGGCGATGCGATCGGCTTTTGATCGGTTGGCGAACCATTTTGTCTGTTTTAGACCGGCATTAGGGGAGTTGGGGCGAGCTTATTTGGCATGTCTGCGGTATGTCGGCTGCCTGTCGAATGAAGCTTCTTCTCGCGGGGGTTTGTTTTGCGGCGGAAACCTTGGTATTCTAGCTGTATCTTCAAATCTTCAGAAGTTAAGGGGAAACAGGCATGAATCATGAACTTCAACGATTTAAGGCGGAGTTTTTCAAGGCGCTGGCTCATCCGATGCGGATCCGCATCCTGGAAGTGCTGTGCGAAGGAGATCGCACCGTAAACGAACTGCAATCGATTCTTGGCAGCGAAGGCTCTGCCGTTTCGCAGCAACTCGCCGTGCTCCGCGGCAAAAATGTCGTCAGCGCGACAAAAGACGGCACCTCGGTCATTTATTCGGTTCGGGACCCGCTGATCAAAGATTTGCTTCAAGTGGCGCGCAACATTTTCGACAACCATCTGGTCGACGCCATCTCGCTGCTGGAGAACATGCGCAACGGCTAATGCCGCTCTGCTGCGCATTGTTGCCTGCGGCGAGGTTGCCTCGAGCCTCGGCAATGCCGCCGAAATATGCCTCGCCAGCGCAAACGCCAGCCTGACCAGCGATCCAAACACCAACCTTCCGATCACAACCATCCAAACATGGGCAACCCAAACACCAGCCAACCGAAACACCATATTGACAAGACAAATTCAATCATTGTATATTTCATATATTCAAATAATCAAATATATGAATAGAAGGAATGCCGCATGAGATCGTCGGGCAGATTCGCAGGATATGACGCCCAGTCGTTACGCCGCGATTTGATATCGGGCCTCATCGTTGGAATTGTCGCGATTCCGTTGGCCATGTCGTTCGCCATCGCATCGGGCGTGAAGCCGCAATATGGCATCTATACGACGATTGTGGCCGGTATCCTGATTTCGCTGTTTGGAGGCTCGAGGTTTCAGATCGGAGGGCCAACCGGCGCGTTCGTGCCGATCCTGCTTGGCGTCGTCCTGCAATACGGCTACGAAAAGCTGCTTTTGGCAGGCGCGCTTGCCGGAATTATGCTTGTGCTGATGGGAGTGTTCCGACTCGGTCTGCTCATCCAATTCATTCCGAAGCCGGTAACGATCGGATTTACCGCAGGGATCGCCGTCATTATTTTTACCGGTCAAATCGCCAATTTCCTGGGCTTGAGCGGGATCCGGAGTCATGAGCATACCCTTGCCAACTTGAAAGAGATCGCGACGCATCTGTCGACCTTGAACGTCAGCAGCGTGACAACGGCCGGTATCAGTCTGGCGGTCATCCTGCTCATGCCGAAACTGGCGCCGAAGGTGCCGGCGTCGCTTGCCGGTCTTGTTGTGGCGACGATTGTTGCCGCCGTTTTCTTCAGCGGCGAGACGGCGACGATCGGTTCGGCATACGGCGCCATCCCGAGTGCGCTGCCGACGCTGGCGATGCCTCATGTTACGCTGGACAGCATTGTGCAAATGCTGCCGTCGGCTTTCGTCATTGCCATGCTGGGCGGCATCGAGTCATTGCTTTCGGCCGTAGTCGCCGACGAAATGACGGGCAAACGGCACAACAGCAATCGCGAGCTGATCGGGCAAGGCATCGCGAACATCGTGACGCCGCTGTTCGGCGGCATTCCCGCCACAGGGGCGATCGCCCGCACGGCGACCAACATCAAGAGCGGAGCCGTCTCGCCGCTGTCGGGCGTGGTTCACGGGCTGCTCGTGCTCGCCGTGCTCTTGCTGTTCGCGCCGTTCGCATCGGACATACCGCTGGCTGCCATGGCGCCCGTGCTGATGGTTGTCGCCTGGAACATGAGCGAACGGAAGCAGTTCATTCGCGTGCTGCGAACGAAAACGAGCGATTCCGTCATCCTGGCGATCACCTTCCTGCTCACCGTTTTGACCAGTCTGACAACGGCGGTCGAAATCGGGCTGGCAGCGGCAGTCATCGTATTCGTCAAACGAATGCGGGACTCGCTCAAAGTGACGAAGGTGCTGCCCGATCCCGCCACCCGGCGGGGGAAAGTGGCGGCACATATGGTGCGCGAAGACCGCGATTGTCCGCAGATCGGTATTTTTACGATTGAGGGGCCGTTATTTTTCGGGGCGGGTCGACCGTTCGAGCGCACGATTGCGGAAGCCATACGGGCGGAGCAAAAAATCGTGCTGCTGCGCATGGCCAAAGTTCCGCTGATCGACGCTACCGGCGAAAGCCAACTGGCGGCGCTGGAGGCCGAGGTTCGTTCGGCCGGCGGGACGCTGCTCCTGTCGGGTTTGTTGCCGCAACCGAAAGAAATGCTGCAAAAGACGGGACTGTATGGCAGGATCGGAGCGGATCGGTTTTTCGAGCATACCGGGGCCGCGATTGATTGTGCGCTCCTCCTGCTCAATCCGGCGAAGTGCTTCGGTTGCAAACACAACGCGTTTCGCGAGTGTGCGGCGCTTTCGGTCGGCGCGGCGCCGGGCGGAGCCAAACGACAGCCGGCAGGAGACGCCGCGGAAGCGGTGAATTGATTCTTGTCAAGGATAGATGTGCAGCCTGCGGAGCGGGCTGCTTTTTTGTTTCCATATAAGAATTGCTAAGTTTCGGGGCGGGGACAGGATGTTGCAGGCGTGCTGGCGCAATGAAGCGCAGCCAAGCTTCACGCTTCTGCCGCTGCGCGGAAGGGCTGCCTTTCCGCTTCGCTCCTTCGTGAACGAGCGAACTCACGCGCTGCTGCAAAGAGCAGATCCTGGTGAGCCCCCCCTGAGTGGCCCTTGTTTGCTGGGCAACCCAAATAGCCCATGAAAAATGGCCTATTTGCCTCTTATCGCCCGGCTCATCGGAAATAGCCAGTGAAAACACTGGTTATTTGCCCCAAATCGCCTCACAATCGGCACTTCAAGCGAAATAGCCAGTGAAATCACTGACTATTTCGTATGGACGGCCCGTTATTGGCGAAATAGGCTAGAAAACATGGCCTATTTTGCAAGAGGTTAGTTGGCGGATGTGGGAATGGCGTGCATGAAGCAAAGTGCCTGCTCCGAGGCGGACGGCCCGACGCGGGAAAAGAATGAAAAATAGCGCATGAAACATGCGCTGGAGCACCGCGAAGAGGCCTACGCGAGGCAAATAGCGCATGTAACATGCGCTGAAGCGGTGCCGCTAGCGGCAGGTTCGTGCTTGACGCCGCCCGCGATCGCCATTATGCTGATAGGAGGGAATTAGATGTACACTACAAAATCGGAGGAATCGCCATAATGAAAGCAGCCATGACGCAACAAGGAGCCGTCCGTTTGCACGACGTGCCGAAGCCGGCCGTCGAACCGCGCCATGTCCTGGTGGAGACCGTGTATTCCGCCATCAGCACCGGCACCGAGCTGCTCGTTTTGCGAAGCATGTCGGAGCAACCGCATGCGCTCGGCTACAGCGCCGCCGGCATCGTGCGCGAGCTTGGGCCTGGCGTCGAAGGACTCGAGCCCGGCCAACTCGTCGCTTGCTACGGCGGCCCATACGTGCGGCATGCCGAATGGCTTTCGGTGCCGCGCAACCTGGTCGCTCCGGTCGGTCCGAACGCAAGCGCCGAAGCTGCGGCTTTCGGCGGACTCGGCGCAATCGCAATTCACGCCCTGCGGCAGGCGAAGCTGCAATTCGGCGAAACCGCGATCGTCGTCGGCCTGGGTATTCTCGGCCAACTGATCGCTCAAATTGCCACAGCCGCCGCATACGACGTGATCGGCTTCGACTTATCCGAGGAACGCTGCCGACTGCTGCGCGCCCGGGGAGCGGAAGCATGCGCGTCGGTTGAAGATTTGCAGAGGTTGCTCGGCTCGCGCGCCGTCAAGGCGGATGCGGTGCTCGTCTGCGCCGGCGGCAAGCAGGGAGGGTTGATCGATCAGGCGCTGGACTGGCTGCACGACCGCGGCACGGTTGTCATCGTCGGCGACGTTGCCGCGACGTGCAGCCGCGAGAAGATGTTCGCCAAAGAAGCGAACCTCGTCATTTCGCGCGCCGGCGGTCCGGGGCGATACGATGCCGGTTACGAGCGGGAAGGCGTCGATTACCCGGTTGGTTATGTCCGCTGGACGGAAGGGCGCAATTTACGCGAATTTATCCGGCTGCTGGAACGCCGCGCCATCGACGTGGCGCAGCTGATTACCGACCGGTACCGCTTCGCGTCGATTGCCGACGCTTATGCAAGCTTGCAGCAGCCGGCCGCGAAGCCGCTCGGCGTGCTGCTGGACTACACGGACACGGGTACGGCTGGCGATGCGGCGCAAGCCGGCTGATGAACCCGCCGAAGCGAAGCCTCCGATCTCGTAAAAAATCGCCCCGCTCCCGGCAATCGCAGCCGGAAGAGGGGCGATCCGCTTTAACCAGAAAATAACGGGGTTGCTGTTAGGTTATCTCCGCGACGAAACTTCGTTTCATCCCGCTTTGCAACAGTTATACGGCGATTGTCGGTTCCATCAACTCGTCTTCGTCCGGCTTCCTCTCTCCCGCATCAAGCTTGCGGCTCGGAAGGCTCTTTCGCGAGCAGCCGTTCCAATCGGCGGCACAGTTCGTCCTCTTGCAGAAGGCCGGCCCAATATTGCTTCGCTTCCAACTGGACGGCGTGAAGCTCGTCGTCCGTCAGCCCCAGTTCGGTGTACAAAGCGAACGTTGGCGCGATGTCGCGGTACAGCTCGAAACGCGCCGGCCGGTACATCGATTCCCGGCCCGTCCATTCGGCTGCGTCGCGCAGGGCGGGAATGCTCAGCGTTCGCTGCCTGACGACGAGCTGGGCCTGCTCCGACAGAAGAAAATCGGCCAGCCGCTGTGCCGCGTCCTTGTCGCCGCAGCCTTCGCGCACGGCGACGGCGATGGCCAGCAGCATCGTTTTCGCCTGGCGGAGTCGGGGGAGCGGGGCGATATCGTAATCGAAGCCCGCCGTCTTTAGCAGGTTCAGACGAAAATATGACGTGACGATCATCGACACCCGCTCCTGCACGAACAGCCGCTCGGCGTCTTCGTCGGTATCGAAGATAGGCAGGATGCGCTGGCCGCCGATCAGCTCGCGACATAGCCGCAAGCCGTCCATGGCGGCCGTGCCGCACACCGTCGTATGGCCGCTGTCGTCGCGCGCGAAGCGCGCTCCGCTTTGCAGCAGCAGGATTGGCCAGCGGTTGGCGCTTTGCGCCCGCATATAGAAGCCGCAATGTCCACTGCGGGCGGCCAGCTCGTCTGCGGCGCGTGCCAACTCGTCCCACGTCCAGTCGCCGTCCGGCTCGGCCACCCCGCATTCGGCAAAATGGCGGCGGTTGTAGCACAGCACCAGCGGCGAAAAAACGAATGGCAACGCGGCAAGCCCGCCGTTTCCTGCTGCGAACAGCTCCGTCAAATAAGGAAAGACGCCGGATGGGGCGGGCTGCGGCGCAAACAGCGAGAGCCGGTCCGCTTCCGCAAAACGACGGTACGCATTGTAGTTGACGGTGACGACATCGAGCAACCCCGCCTCGATGTAGTCGGCGATCGGCGTCGCATCGCCGATCGGCACGGGCACGACCTGTATGCCCGGATAGGCGGCGCCGAACATGTCCAGCAGCGTGTCCAGCTCGGCTTCTTCCAGCAGGCTCGTGTAATAGCCGAACCGGACGATCCGGCGCTCCGTTCCCGGCGGCTCCGCAATGACATTGCCGATCTTCGGCTTTTTGACGATCAAGCCTTCCGCAACCAGCGCGTCCAATCCTTTGCGCACGGAGCGGTTGCTCATGCCGAACATCGTGCCGAGCTCCTTCTCCGAAGGCAAATAGTGGCCCGGCAGCCGCCGGCCGGCGGCGATATCGTCGCGAATCGCGCCGACCAGCCGCTCCAGCCGGTCGCGGAACGTTTTGCGGCTTAATTTGTCGCTCATAACTTCCCTCGCTTGTTTGCCGAAGCATCATGATATTCGCCCTCAGCATATCGCATGCAGCTCTTCCCTTCAAGCTCATGCCGCTCCGCTATACGCGCACAATGCGTTCGTTCACCTGTCGCTCCTCCTCTCGCCCAAGTGCGCCCAAGCTGCGGGCGGCGTTGATTTCTCCCCCCACCATAATCAGCAGCGAGCTGTAATACAGCCACAGCAGCAGCACGACGATGCCCCCCAGGCTGCCGTATGTGTCGTCGTAATGGGCAAAATGATTCACATACAGCGAAAACAGCAGCGACAGCGCGGTCCAGCCGAGCGTGGCGAAGATCGCGCCGGGAATGGCGTCCTTCATGCGCAAATGCCGGTTCGGCGCATGAACGAACAGGAAGCTGTAGACGACGAGCATGACCGCCAGCGGAAGCACGAACTGCACGATGCCCCATAACCAGCCAAAAGCGGATGGAGCCAGCGGCAGCCGGTCGTAAACGGCTTGGGCGAGCAGGCGGCCGAACACGAGGGAGAGGAGCGACACGATAATGACAACCGCCAGCGCAAGCGTGTACAGCAGCGCAATCGCTTTAAGCTTCCACAGCGGGCGCGTTTCGGCAGCATCGTATGCTTTGTTAAGCGCCTTGATGATCGCCTCCGCGCCTTTCGATGCGGTCCACAGCGTCGTGACGGCGCCGATCGACAGCAAGGTGCCGTTTTTGTTCGTCAGCGCCTCCGTGACGATATCGCGCACCGACTTGCCGGTGTCGGCCGGCAGCATGGCAGTAAGCTCGCCGAGCCAGTCGAACCGGTTCAACGGCGGGAAGTTGACGGCCGTCAGCAGAAATACGAGAAACGGGAAAAACGCCAGGATCAAATAGTACGTCAGCTGCGCCGCGAGCGACGGCACGTCGTCGTCTTTATATCGCGCATAAACGGTTTTCAGAAACGGGATGACGGTTGTTTTCATCAATTCAGGCGGCCTCCTTCCATATGTTCGGGCCTGCAGCCGCAAGGCTTGCGGACCCGAGTCCGCTTTTCTACCATTACCCGCAAATCCGCCTTCCGCAATCATGCCGGCTCGCGCTTGAACACGGCTGATACCGACTGTTTTCCGCTTTGCAGACATGGCGCTTTCGTTGTATAGTGGAACTAATCGTTTGCCCCGGGGGATGCTGGAAGACGCCGCCGGGCCGGCGATACGGTTGCCAAGAAACTGAGGAGGTTCTACGAATGGACGGTTTGAAGCTGAAGATTCTCGAATTGCTCAAGGAAGACGCCCGCAGAAGCGCGGAGCTGATCGCTACGATGCTGGGGGTCGACCGAGCGAGCGTGGCGGCGGCGATCGCCGAGATGGAAGCGGATCATGTCATCGCGAAATATGCGACGGTCGTCAACTGGAGCAAGGTCGACGAAGACAAGGTGACGGCGCTGATCGAAGTGCAGATTACGCCGGAGCGGGGTCGCGGCTTCGACGCCATCGCGGAACGCATTTATTTATATCCGGAAGTCAAATCGGTTTATTTGATGTCGGGCGCTTACGATCTGCTCGTCGAAATCGAAGGAAAGTCGCTCAAGGATGTCGCCTCCTTCGTTTCCAACAAGCTGTCGCCGCTCGATCGCGTGCTTTCCACGAAAACGCACTTTATTCTCAAAAAATACAAGCAGGACGGGATCATTTTCGAAGACCACGAAGACGATCAGCGTCTGTTGATCTCGCCGTGAGGCAGTAAGAAGGATGATGACGTCATATGGAAAAAGTTCGCTCGATGCAGGATTACATCGCACCGCTGGTGCGCGACATACCGCCTTCGGGGATTCGCAAGTTTTTTGATTTGGTCAGCGCCAGCAAGGACATCATCACGCTTGGGGTTGGCGAGCCCGATTTCGCCACGCCGTGGCATGTGCGCGAAGCGTGCGTCTATTCGCTGGAACGCGGCAATACGAAGTACACGTCCAACGCCGGCATGCCGGAGCTTCGCGAGGCGATTGCCGATTATTTGCACAACAGCTTCAAGGTCGATTACGACCCGGCCAAAGAAATTCTCGTCACCGTCGGCGGCAGCGAAGCGATCGATCTGGCGCTGCGCACGCTGATTGCGCCCGGCGACGAAATTTTGATTCCGCAGCCGTGCTACATTTCCTATTCGCCGATTACGGCGATTGGCGGCGGCGTGCCGGTTGGCATCGAAACGTTCGCCAAAGACAACTTCAAGCTGCGCGCCGAACATTTGCGCGCCGCTCTGACGCCTCGCTCGAAGGTGCTCATCCTGTGCTATCCGAGCAATCCGACCGGCGGCATCATGACGTACGAGGACTGGCTGCCGATCGCGAAGATCGTCGAGGAGCGCGATCTGATCGTCATTTCCGACGAAATTTACGCCGAATTGACCTATGGCTCCAAGCATGTCAGCTTCGCCTCGCTGCCGGGCATGAAGGACCGAACCATTCTGGTCAGCGGCTTCTCCAAGGCGTTTGCGATGACCGGCTGGCGCATGGGCTATGCGTGCGGACATCCGGAACTGATCTCTGCCATGTTGAAGATTCACCAATATACGGTCATGTGCGCGCCGGCGATGGGCCAGGTGGCCGCGCTCGAAGCGCTCCGCCACGGCATGGAGGAGAAGGATCGCATGGTCGAATCGTATAACCAGCGGCGCCGGCTCGTCGTGCAAGGCTTCCGCGATATCGGGCTGCAGTGCCACGAGCCGCAGGGAGCGTTTTACGCCTTCCCTTCGATCGCTTCGACCGGGATGACGTCGGAGCAGTTCGCCCAGCGGCTGCTGACCGAAGCGAAGGTGGCGGCTGTGCCTGGAGACGTATTCGGCCGCGGCGGAGAAGGATTTTTGCGCTGTTCGTATGCGACTTCAGTCGTTCAATTGACAGAAGCGCTTGAAAGAATCGGCAATTTTCTGCAAAAATCGATGAAAGGATAAAATTGTATTTCTTTTTTTGTCAAATGATAGTATGCTAGAGGTAGATTTTGTATGCTGCATCACATTTGGACAGGGAGGGACGGATATGGCGATCGCGGGATGCATTTTGGATTCGATTCTATCGTATTATCAAAACAAGCATTTGCAGCACCAATCCCGATCGGAACCGGTTCGAAGCGCAAGTTCTCCCGAAGGCAACGCACTCGAGGACGAAATTGACCGATTACGTGCTTTGATGGAGCAAACGGCCGACCGAGAGCAATCCCTCACCTCAACCAAAGTGATCGAAATCAGCAGCATGCTCGACTCGAAAATCAACGAATACCAATATCGGCTGCGCAGGTCCCGTTAAGGGAACCGACTACCCGATCGATTGGCACAATGAAAACCCGGCCGACGGCCGGGTTTTTCTGCGCCCTGTTAAATGGCAGTTGCGCAGCCCCAAAGCGCGACAGGAAGCAGCGTTACGCGCTCCGGCGGCGCTTGGCTGCGAGGAAGGAAACCATCGTTTCACGCCCGGGCCGCTGCGCGGAAGGGTTGCTCCTCCGATCGCTTCTTGTTTTCGGATGCCCGGAATCAACGAGGCCAAGGTAACCATCCGAAAACAAAGACGACCGCTAGCGCTTCTCCGAAGCAACCCTTCCGCTCCGCTTTTTGCGTGAAGCCACTATCCTGCGAGCCGCTCTTGCAGCCGCGGCACAATTGCCAGGCCGGGTAGCCAGAATAGCCAATGAAAAATGGCTTATTTGCCCTTTTTCGGGTGCCTCGTCGGAAATAGCCAGTAAAAACACTGGCTATTTCGGAGCGGCTGTCCGTTTTTGGCGAAATAGGCAATAAAATAGGGCCTATTTTGCAAGATGCTTCATCGGAGCGGCACGAAAGCAAATTAGTTAGCTGGCAGAGGGGGCGGGAGCGGAGAGCGAGGGTTGGGATGGAGAAGCGGCAGCGCTCGCCTTTGTTTTTCGGATTCCTCCCTGGCCATTATCGTTCGAAGAATCCGGAAAACAAGAAGCGATCGGAATCCCAACCCTCGCGCGCAGCGGGAGCCAGCCGGTTTCGCCGGATGTTCGCCGTTTGTTCGGGAAAGCGAAGGATCAAGGAACCTACCACTCCAGGACGACTCCGAGACAAGGTACGGTTTTATCCAGTATGACCCGCCAGGCCTCTTCCGCCTGGTCTACGGGAAACCGATGGGTAACGAGCGGCCCGGTCTGAAGAAAACCATCGCGAATTCCGGCCAGTGTGGCGTCCATACGCGGTTTGTTCCAGCCGGCAGGCGTATGCAGCGTAATTTCTTTGGCGCGGAGCCGCTGAATATCGATCGTTCCCGACGATCCGTAAAATCCGGCCGATACGAAATGCGCGTCGTGCGCAAGCTGAGGGAATAACGCGTCGACCGCTTGCAAGTCTCCTACCGTATCGACAAGAATCGCGACCCCGCCCGCGCCGCCGGAAAAATCGTTTACAGCTTCCGTCGCTGCAACAAGCCGCGTATTGACGCCTGTCGCATTCTGCGGCAAATAACGCAGCCGATCGTCATGACGACCGAGCATCAGCACCTGTGCGCCGCGTTTCAACAGCGTTTGCGCCGTCCAATGACCGACCAGACCGTCGCCGAGTACAACGGCGCGGTCACCGGCCCGGACTTGCGGCCGCGAACCGCAGTTATAGCCGACCTGGGTCAGCACAAGCCCGCAATAATCAACGGCGTTCGCGCCCTCCGGCAGTTTCCATACCTGGTTTGCCGCAGTAACCGCGGGGCTTATGTGCCCTCCGCGTCGATCAAACATGCCGGTTACTTTGCTGACGGTGGCGAATACGCGGTCGCCGACCTCCAGCCCCGCTACTTCGGCCCCTTTTTGCCGGATTACGCCGACTTTCTGATACCCAGCCACAATCGGGAACGGCCACGGGGCGCCGGAATGAAACGGCGTATCCCCGGCAATCCGTTCCCCGCGCAGAAACGACGATTCCGTCCCGTTGCTGATCCAGGATACCTCTACATCGATGACAACCTCATCGCGGCGCGGTTCGGGAATATCCACCTCCTGCACGGAAACCTTCATCCGGTCGGTGAAAACGACTGCTTTTCCCCTCATCGGTTTGCCCCTTCCTGGCGGGTACACCGCCGTGTCATGTCAGCCAAAATCGCGGCCCGGATAAAAATGCACTTTGATCGCAACCTGCGCTTTCAGCAGTTCGACCGCCTCATGATAGCGTGTGAACGGAACATGATGCGTCTGGATGCATGCCGTGTTCAATCCTTTATTGGCCACGGCATCGAGCAGCAGCTCGCGGTCGCGATCGCCCAACCGGCGATACTTGTAGCTTTCCAGCTTCATACCTTTTCCCCACAGATGATCCTCATAGAGGATCGTGCCTTTCAATACGCCGAAAATAACGACATGGCGATTGACGAAACGCAGCAAATTTTGTACGGACGGGGCCGCGCCGACACAATCGTAGCCGAGATCGAAACGAAGGCTGCCCAGTTCATCGGGGTGCTTCGCCACACCGATTCCCAGCTCGTTGACATAACGAATGCGCGGTTCACTGAGATCGATGCCGACGACGTCCGACGCGCCCCAGACTCGCGCTGCCTGCATCGCCAGGATGCCGGCCGGCCCCAAGCCGGAGACGACCATCGATTTGCCGCGCAAATCGCCGAATTGGGACAACCCGATCATGACGCATTTCAGCAGCTCGAACGATACGGCCTCCTTGAATGAAATCGAGTCCGGCAGCTTGATCAGTTGGTGCTCGCGGTAACACAAATATTCGGCGTATGCGCCGCTTCCCTCCACATGCTCGAGCGCAGCGACGCGGTCGCCGACCCGAAAATCGGTCACCCCGCTGCCTACCGCCCGAACAATACCCGCGGCTTCATGGCCGGGCCACCCCGGAGGGAGCGGATAGTCGGGCGTTTTGGAGGAGTCGAACATATCCTTGCCGCCCATCATGTGGATGTCCCAACGCGGGCAAGTCGCTACCATTTCGATTTCCACCAGAACTTCGTGATCCTTGACTTGCGGCACATCGGCGCTGACGATCGTATACTCGCCCGGGCCGGTGATTTGCAGCAGCTTCATTTTCGATTTCATGGAAATGTTCCCTCCTTTAAGGTTCGGCTATGTTTCCAGCTTACTTGGAAAACCGTGCCGCTGTCTTTGCAGATTGTATATGACTTCCCGCCAATTGCGATCCGAATTTTCCGCTTTCCGGCAAGTCTTTTCAGAAACTTGTTGTACAAAATCGACTTTTTCGCTTGCCCATCGGATTCAAGACCGCCAGCGGCATGGTAAAATCAAGAGGAGACCATTATGAACGATGAGCAATGGCATCCGTTCGCGATTGAGGAGAGCTGCCATGTTGGTGCGCAAAATCGATGTTGTGGATTGGACCGGGCTATCGGACAAGGAAGTTGGGGGAGGCATTCACCCTTATCACGAAATGCTTTCTATTTCGGAGGGGGTTGTTTCGCTGCAATGGATGGGGAGAGAGTATGTCGCAGAAGCTCCGGCGTTGTTCCTGCTGCCGCCGAATACGCCGCACGTATTGGCGAAGCGGTCGGCCGTCTGCCGTTTCGGTTATATCGAACTGGACATGAACGGTTCCGCCGAATTTCCGCATGCCGCTCAAGCCCGCGTCTGGAACGCCATACAGACCGATAAGGATCCGCGGCTGCCGGAGCTGAATCCCATTTATGAGCTTGCGTCCGCCATGTGGAGGTGTTGGAATCCGCAACACCCTTACCGTTCGAAAGCGGGGGACCTGATGATGATGGACATCCGCAAACTGCTGCTTCTCGTCGCCTGCTTCCTGGAACGCCGCGAATCCCGTACGGCGCAAGCGTCTGACGCTGTCTTCCCGGATCGGACCAGCGCTTACGAGCGGATTCAAGATCTGATGCGCTACATGGAGGCCAATTACCCGAGTCCGATAACCGTTCAACATCTCGCGTCGTTGGCTCACCTGGACGTCAGCTACTTTATTCGTTTGTTTCATAAAATGTCTGGCAGAACGCCGCTTCAATACTTGCTCGATTTGCGTCTGAACGCCGCGGCGTGTTTTCTCGCGACGACAACGATGCGGATCCGCGACATTACCGAAGCGGTCGGGGTTCCGAACATTCATTACTTCAGCAGGCTGTTCAAGCAAAAATACGCTGCAAGTCCTTCGTTGTGGAGAATCCGCAATGAGTCCCGTTGGAACGGCGGCAAGGAACGGTTACCCGGGAGTTGACTGCCGATGACGGAAGGCGTTTCTTTGTTTGTGGGCGCCGAACGCATGTGCTACAATAAAGAGCGGTTTGGCAAGAGATACGGGACACGGGGGACAAGCACGACATGAGAAAATCATTCGTCTGCACGGCATTCGTTGCGCTGCTGCTCGCGGTATTGGCCGGCTGCGGCGGATCCAAGACGGATGTCCCGATATTCGTGATGCCTGGCGGCGGCATGTCGCCGGAAACGGCCAAGCGACTGGAGGCGTCGCTGCAAGGAATGGTCGGCGAAACGCCCGCGGTATCGGTGAACGCGAGCCCGATTTTCAACCTGCAGAAGCTGATCGTCGAAGTCGCCGCCGGCGGCGACGGCATCGTAATCGTTCCGAAGGAACAGTTTGATACATTCGCAAGACAAGGAAGTTTGGTTATCCTCGACGATTTGTTCGACCCGGCGGCCTATCCGGGCGGCGTTGTCACGCCGGATCCCGATCCGAAGCGGCCTGACGTCAAGCCGGTGAAGCATTTGTACGGCGTGCCGGTGCAACAGGCCAAATGGCTGCAGGACGCCGGTTACAAGGGCGAAGCGTTGTATGCGTTCGTGCATCCGCGCGCGCCCGGGGTGAATGAGGCCAAACAAGTGCTGCAAACGATGCTCGGTCTGTGAACGAAAGCTGCCCGTCGTCCTTCGGGGAGAGGATGAAGCAACCCGGAATGTTGCGTGTCGTTGCGACGCTCGGCCATTTTCGGTTTGTTCGCCCCTCTGCCGCAGGCAGGGGGGCTTGTTGTCGAGCGGACCGCTGCGCAGACTGCGGCGTTGGCACCGCCGGATCAAGGGGAGAGATGGGGATGGATAGGAGAGGCGGCGGGAAAAGATGGCGCCCGGACAACGAAGCGCGAGCGGCGAGCGGCGGCAAGCCGGTCCGTATGGCAACAGGCGGCATGTTCGTTATCCTGGCGATTGCGCTTCTTGTTGCAGGCTGCAGCAAGAAGGAAGACAATCGCAGCGGTTTCGTCGAGCCGGCCAAAGCAAAAGCGTCGGCTCAGCCGGGCAAATAACTTGCGGCGAGATAGGAGGGTTTTCCAGCTTGAACATTTATACGAGAACGGGCGATGCCGGTCAGACCGGCGTCATTGGCGGCCGCGTCAGCAAGGACGATGTGCGCGTGGAAGCGTACGGCACCGTAGACGAGTTGAACAGCCATGTCGGCGTGGCGATCGCCGAGCTGGAGGAGGCGCGTTTCGCGGATCTGCGTGCGGACTTGCAACGCATCCAGCACGAGTTGTTCGACTGCGGCCACGACTTGGCGCTTCTTCGCAAGGAGAAACGCGAGTACAAGGTCGGTTCCGGCATGACCGACTGGCTGGAAGAGCGCATCGATGCTTATGACGCGGAAACGCCCGACATCACGCGGTTTATTTTGCCCGGGGGCAGCAAGGCGTCGGCGCTTCTGCACGTATGTCGCACCGTCTGCAGGCGCGCCGAACGGCGGGTTGTGACATTGGCGAAGGACCATGAATGCAACGAAGAGGTGCGGCGTTATTTGAACCGGTTGTCCGACCTCTTGTTTACGGTTGCGCGCACGGCCAATTTTCGCGCCGGCATCTGCGACGTCGCTTACGAACGAAGCGCCGAGGTGTTCCGGTCCAAGCCATGAATTATTACGAGCCGCTTACCCACATCGTTTCCGCCGAAGAAGACGGTTTTTTGCTGAAAACGATTTTGCATTCGCGAATGAAGCTGTCGCGCAAGCTGCTGTCCCGGTTGAAACAGACCGAGCGGGGCATTACGGTGGGCGGCGAACGCTGCTACACGAACGTGCGCGTCAAGGCCGGCGACCTCGTCGAAGTGCGTATGCAGGAGGAACAATCGGACGACATTTTGCCGCAGGAGCTGCCGCTCGACATCTTGTTCGAGGATGACCATCTGCTCGTTCTGCACAAGCCGGCCGGCATCGTCGTCCATCCGACGCACGGCCATTATGTGAATACGCTCGCGAACGCGGTCGTGCACCATTGGCTCGTTACCGGTCAGACCGTACGCTTCCGTCCGGTGCACCGGCTCGACCAGGAAACGTCGGGCGTGCTCGCCATCGCCAAAAATCCGTATGTGCACCAGCACATTTCCGAACAAATGATTCGCGGCGAAGTGGACAAACGGTACCTCGCGCTCGTGCACGGCCGCATCGAACGGGCGCAAGGCACGATCGACGCGCCGATCGACCGCGACCCGATCGAACCGCACATTCGCATTGTGACGCCAAGCGGCTACCCTTCGGTGACCCATTACGAAGTGGCGGCGCGGTTCCCCGAAGCGACGCTCGTCCGGCTGCGGCTCGAAACGGGCCGCACGCATCAAATCCGCGTTCATATGAAATCGCTCGGCCATCCGCTCGTCGGCGACAAAATGTACGGACCGGCGGAACCGGGCCCGCTCCATATGGAGCGCCATGCGCTGCATGCGGAGCAGCTAAGCTTCGTGCATCCGGGAACGCAAGCGAGCATGACATTTACGGCGCCAGTGCCGGAAGATATGGCGTCGCTGCTGCGGAAGCTGGGCGCGTCGTCTATGGAAACCTGATCACGCTTCAAGGATAAGCCCCGCCTTGTTGGGTTATCTTGACACGCGAGGCGGAATGAAAGATGATTTAGGCAGACATTTACAGGCAAGGCATATCGGCAAGGCAAGTGAAAAGAAGGAGCTGCTCATCGGCATGGAACTGACGATATACGGCTATCCGAAATGCTCGACGAGCACGGACGCGCAAAAGTGGCTGCGGGCTCATGGCCACCAGACGGCCATGTACGACATGTTCGCGGAAGCGCCGCCGAAGGAAACGCTGCGGGAGCTGATCGGGCGAAGCGGGCTCGCGCTGCGCAAGTTTTACAATGTGAACGGAGACAAATACAAGGAGCTTGGCCTGAAGGACAAGCTGGGGGCCATGTCCTCGGAGGAGCAACTGGATCTGCTTGCGTCCGACGGCAGGCTGATCAAACGGCCGATCGTCACGCGAAGCGACGGCAAGGGGCCGGTTACGGTCGGCTTCAAGCCGGCTGAATACGAAACGGCATGGGTCGGCAAGTGACGGCAAGCGCCATGCGGTACGGAATGGGGAACCAGGTTGGCTGCTAACAGAAATCGCCGCCGGAAAGGCCCGCTGTGGGCGCTCGGAGCGGTAGGGGCATTCGTGCTGACGAAAGCGAAAACGATATTGTCGCTCATCAAGCTGGGCACTGTAGGCGGGGCCGTATTCAGCATGCTGGTGTCGGTCGGCGCCTACGCGCTGCTGGCGCCGCTCAAGCTGGCGATCGCGCTCGTCATTATGGTGCTCATCCATGAGCTTGGCCACGTTTTTGCCGCCCACCGCAAAGGATTGCCCACCTCCGCGCCCGTGTTCATTCCTCTATTCGGCGCGCTTGTCAATATGAAGCGGCATCCGCGCGATGCGACAACCGAAGCGTATATCGCCTTCGGCGGCCCGCTGCTCGGTACCGCCGGGGCGTTGGTGGCGTTCTGGATCGGCTGGCAGTGGGACAGCCCGTTGTTTATTGCGGCCGCTTACCTCGGCTTTTTTCTGAATATCGTCAATTTGATTCCGGTCATGCCGCTTGACGGGGCCAAAATCGTCGTCGCCGTCAGCCGCTCGCTGTGGATTGCGGGGCTTGGCATCGGCCTTTTTATGATCGTCAAGTACCGGCTCTATTTGCTGCTGCTGTTTTGGCTCTGGTTCGCCTGGGATTTGTGGCAAAAGTACCGCGCCCGCCAAGGCGTCAGGCACGGCTCGTCGACATGGGCCAGCTTCGAGGTGTTTGCGGAGCTGCTTCTGTTCGAAGGGACGCCGTTGCCGGCGCAGGAGCACCAGCGCGATGTCGATTATACGACGTACTCCGATTTGACGGGCAAACAGTTCATCGTGATGGAGTGGAGCTTTATCGGCTTTCGCGGCAAGCTGCAGTTGCCCGAACAGGCGATTATTCGGCGTGCGCGCATCGTCCGTTTCGACCGGAAGAAGAAAGACAACGGTCTTTATATGATCGTTCGCTGCCAGGTGGAATACGATCCTTATCTCAACGACGCATATTACGACGTGCCGGCCGCATCGCGCTGGAAGTTTGGCGTCGCCTACGGGCTGCTGGCGGCGCTGCTCGGCGTGATGCTGTACGTTACCGCTGGCATCGGAATCTGATCGCGGCTTAACAAGGAAGCCCGGCTCCTGCGGCAAGATTTTAGCAAGAACGAGGGAGTATCATCCATGAAAACAATCGAATCGGCGCGCATCGGCCGGCTGGGCTCGGCCATCTTCGCCGAGGTGGCGCAGTGGAAACGCGAGGCGTGCGAACGCGGGTTGGACGTAATCGATCTGGGCATCGGCAGCCCCGACAGGCCGCCGTCTCCCGCCGTGATGGCGGCGCTCGAGCAAGCGGTGCGCGATCCGCGGAACTACGGTTACCCTTCTTCCGAAGGCAGTCCGGCGTTCCGTCAGGCGGTGGCGCGCTGGTATGAGCGCCGCTTCGGCGTGGCGCTTGACGCGGAGACGGAAGTGTTGACGCTGATGGGCTCGCAGGATGGGCTGGCCCATCTGGCAATGGCGGTGGCCGACCCGGGCGATATCGCCATCGTGCCCGATCCGGGGTACCCGATTTATTCCGCTTCGCTTGAGCTCGCGGGAGTGACGCCGCATTTGCTGCCGCTGCGGGCCGAGAACGGCTTTTTGCCGCAACTGGACGCCATCCCGGCCGACGTGCTCGCGCGGGCGAAGTTTCTGCTGCTCAATTATCCGAGCAACCCGCTGTCGGCGGTGGCCGATCTTGCCTTTTTCGACCGGCTTGTGGCGTTCGCGCGCGAGCATGACCTGCTTGTCGTGCATGATTTGGCTTATTCGGAAATGGCGTTCGACGGCTTTCGGCCGCCGAGCATTCTCGAAACTCCCGGTGCCAAAGAGGTTGCGGTCGAGTTCCATTCGTTGTCCAAGAGCTTCAATATGGCCGGCTGCCGCATCGCCTTCCTGGTCGGCCGCGCCGATGCGGTGGCGGCGCTGCGCAAGCTCAAGTCGAACATCGACTACGGCGTGTTCGAAGCGGTGCAGCAGGCGGGTATCGCCGCGCTGGAGGAAGATATGGCGCGGAGCGGCGATCCCGTCGGCGCCTTGTACGAGCGGCGGCGCAACGTGTTGCTGGCCGGCTTGCGGGACGCGGGCTGGGACATTCCGGCACCGCGGGCGACGATGTTCGTATGGGCGCCGATTCCGTCCGGCTGGACGTCGCGGCAAATTTCCCGGGAAATTTGCCTTCAGGCCGGCGTTGCCGTCATTCCCGGCGACGCCTTCGGCGCCGAAGGCGAAGGCTACGTGCGCATCGCGCTCGTGCAGGAAGAAGCGCGGCTTGCCGAAGCCGCGGCGCGGATCGGACGCTTCTTGCGCCGTGGGGACAGCGCGTCCATGTAAGCAAGAGGATAGGAAATAAGTTACTTTTTGGGACGGCCTCGTCCGGGTTGGACGGTTGGGAGTGCTGTGTTATACTGGGAACAAGACGCCGATACGGAAGCACCGACGGAGTTGTGCGGCACTGTGCCGAACAAATTCTTCGAGGAGTGTGACCGTATTGGCCTATTACCGTTTAAAACCGAAAAACGATTTTGTGTTCGGCAAGTTGTTCGGGGAACAAGATTCCCGCGACAGCCTGAAAGCACTGCTCAACGCAATTCTGCGGCAGGGCGGACAGGAGCCGATTGCCGATCTTGTCGTGATCGAGAATCGCACGCTGGATCGCTGGCGGCCGGAGGATAAGCTGGGCAGCCTCGATATTTTGGCAGAGCTTGCAAGCGGCGAGCAGGTGAACGTCGAAATGCAGGTAGCGAATCCGTACAACATGATACCGCGGACGTTGTTCTACGCGACGAAGCTATTTACCCGCTCTATCAAAGCGGGCCAGGACTACGAGGCGCTGCGCAGAACGATTGCGATCAATTTGCTGGATTTCCGGCTGCTCGCATCATCGGATCGTTTTCATCATACGTTTCATTTTCGGGATGACGCGGCGCCGCATGCGTTGTTGACCGATGTCGTGGAGCTGCATTTCATCGAATTTCCGAAGTTCGAACAGACGCCGAAGGACAAGCGCAATCCGCTCCATCGGTGGCTGATGTTCATGGACGAGAAGCTGGGCGAAGATGAACGGAAGGAGCTGATGGCAATGGACAGCATGATCGAAAAGACGGAAGCGAAGCTGGAGCAACTGAGCAGCGATCCGCTGGCAAGGGAGCTGGCGGAGGCGCGGGAGCGGGCGATCCGCGATTGGAATTCTTCGATGGCAGGCAGCCGGAAGGAAGGCTGGGAAGAAGGTCGGAAAGAAGGTCGGGACGAAGGTCGGAAAGTAGGTCGAGACGAAGGCCGGGAAGCAGGCAAAGCGGAAATCGCCGTCAAAATGCTGCAGAACGGAATGAAACGAGATTTTGTGGCGGAGATGACCGGATTGACGCTGGAACAAATCGACCGTTTGGATGCGGAGCGGTAACTGCCCGGTCAAGGGGCTGAACGTCCCGCCTCAGCCAAGCGCGACAGGAGGCAGCGTTTCAGGCTCCGGTCGCGGCATCATGATGGGGCGGGCCGTTCGCTAGGACGCCAGCTTCAGCCCTACCGAGGCGCCCAGAATGAGCGCGATGAACAGGATTCGTTTCGGATGCTTCGATTCGCCGTATGCGACCATGCCGAGCGCCGCCCCGCCCGAGGCGCCGATTCCGGTCCAGATCGCATAAGCGGTGCCCATATCGATCGTCGTCATCGCGTAAGAGAGCAGCAGCAAGCTCGCTCCGAAGCCGGCCAGCAGGAGAACAACCGCGCTCCTGCCGCCGCCTTGGTTCACCCGGTGCATCATGGCAACGCCGAACATTTCGCACAATCCGGCCAATACAAGCGCCAGCCAGCTCATGAGTGTTCCCCCTCCTTGTCTTCGTTCCGAGCGGAATCGGGCGTCATCCGCTTAAGTCCGGCCACACCCGCCAGCAGAATGGCGATCAGCGCAAGCTTGACGGGCGCGAACGGCGCCCCGTACACCAGCATCTCCGCCAGCACCGTCCCGGCGGTACCGAGCCCGACGAAGACGGCGTATACGGTGCCGACCGGCAGCTGTTTGCCGGCGCTCAGCATCAGCCGGAAACTGATCAGCAAGGCGACAGCGGTGCCGACCCATGCGGCGATGCTGTCGGCATGCTTCAAGCCGCTCACCCACACCACTTCAAAAATCGCCGCCACTACGACCATCATCCATCTCGCGTTCATTCCCATGCTCCTCTCCCGAATCCAGACTCCGGAAATAAACAAAAAACCCGGGAGTCCGCCGCTGTGGCAGCACGACTCCCAGGTTTTTACCCTTCCGTGACACGGCTATTGCCGCGATGTTTTCCCTCGGACCGGACCAGCGGACGCAAATCCGCTGCGGAACCCTAGAAAACATTCATGTGTTCCTGTGTATTATACATGAATCGCGGAGAACTGCAAGTACCGGGATATGGCACGTTATGCTACAATAGGAACATCCGAATAGGCAAGGAGCGATCGCGCTATGTCCGAATTTTCCACGCCCAAAATTATGCTCGTCGACGGCATGGCGCTGCTGTTCCGCGCTTACTATGCCAGCTCGTACAGCGGCTATATCCAGAAAACGAGCGCCGGCCTGCCGACGAATGCGGTGCACGGCTTCGTCAAATATTTATGGGACGCGGTGCAAACGTTCCGTCCGAGCCATGTGGCCTGCTGCTGGGATATGGGCAGCACGACGTTCCGCACGGAGAAGTTCGACGGCTACAAGGCGAACCGCGGCGCGCCGCCGGACGAGCTGATCCCGCAGTTCGACCTGGTGAAGGAAGTCGCCGCGAGCTTCCGCATTCCGAACGTCGGCATCGCCGGCTACGAGGCGGACGATTGCATCGGCACGCTGGCGCGGCAGTTCGGCGCGGAAGGCACGGACGTGCTCGTCCTGACCGGCGACCATGACATGCTGCAACTGATCGACGAACGGGTCAGCGTGGCGATTATGAAGAAAGGCGCCTCCAACTACGCCGTGTATACGCCGGCGACGCTGCTGGAGGAGCGGCAGCTGACGCCGCAGCAGGTGGTCGACCTGAAAGGGCTCATGGGCGACACGAGCGACAACTACCCGGGCGTCAAAGGCATCGGCGAAAAGACGGCGCTCAAGCTCGTGCAGCAATATGGCTCGGTGGAAGGCATTTTGGCCAATTTGGCCGAGCTGCCCAAAGGCGTCCGCGGCAAAATCGAAGCGGAGCTCGAGATGCTTCACCTGTCGCGCGACTTGGCCCGCATCCGCTGCGACGTGCCGCTCGCTTGCGCGTTCGAGGATTGCCTGTGGGCGTACGACCGGCACGAGGTCATCAGCAAGTTCGAGGAACTGGAGTTTAAAGGGCTGAAGCAACTGATCGGCTAAAAGGTATCGTCGCGCCGGAACAGCATAAGCGGCATGCGGAACACATAAGCGACGACAACGAACACGCCGATCATCATGCCGATCACGACGAGCACGCTGCTGAGCGACAGCCCGCCGATGCCGGTGATGAGGTTGGCGATGTTGCAGCCCGGCGCGATGCGCGAAGAGACGCAGTGGCAACGTGGCGGAGGTGCTGCGCGTGCTGGATGCCGGCGAGTTGGACGCAAAACTGCAACGTATGATCGGCGGATCAATCAACCATGATAAATAAACGAGGGCGTCTTGTCACAAACAGGCGCTCTCGTTTGTCTTTATGTCGATACGAAAAAATAGCGCTCCTGTGGAGGGAAACGAACATGAAAACAAGATTCGACGCGCATGCCGCCAATCCGGAAGCTTACCAAACGATGCTCAAGCTGGAAGGGTTTATTCAGCAAAGCGGCCTTGACCGCAAGCTGTATGAGCTGATTAAAATTCGCGCCTCGCAAATCAACGGCTGCGCGTTCTGCCTGAACATGCATACGATCGACGCGCGCAAGCTGGGCGAAACGGAGCAGCGTCTTTATTTGCTTGGCGCATGGCGCGAAGCGGAGTGTTATACTGAAGCGGAGCGCGCGGTGCTGGCGCTCACCGAAGCGGTGACGCGCATCGCCGACGGCGGCGTGCCGCAAGCGATTTATGACGACGTGATGCGTCATTACGACGAAAAGACGTTTTTTACCTTGCTGATGGCAATCAATACGATCAATTGCTGGAACCGCATCGCCATTTCGACTGGGATGTTTGCGAAGGCGGAATGACGCGGTAATTTCGGAAGGAGCGGAAGGCGGATGGCGACGCTGGAGCGGCACGACATCGGGAACTATTACCGGCAATACAAATCGTTGCTGTTCGCGGTGGCGTACCGGATGCTCGGTACGGTGTCGGACGCCGAAGACGCCGTGCAGGACGCGTTTGTTGCGCTGCAGCGGCGCGGAGCGGAAAGCTTGGCGGAAGTGGAGAGCCCGAAGGCGTATTTGCTGCGCACGGTGACGAATCATTGCCTGAACACGCTGCAATCGGCGCGGCGCAAGCGAGAGATGTACGTCGGCGAGTGGCTGCCCGAGCCGCTGGCCGACACGGGACAATCCGATCCCGCGGAGGCGGTCGTGCAAGGCGAGGCGGTCGCCTACGCCTTCCTTGTGCTGCTGCAGCAGTTGAATCCGGTGGAGCGGGCCGTGTTCGTGCTGCGCGAAGCGGCGAATTACGAATACGGCGAAATCGCCGCGCTGCTCGGCAAGTCGGAGGCGAATTGCCGGCAAATTTTCAGCCGCGTCAGCCGCAAGATGCAGGCCGAACGACCGGCTCCGCCGCCTTCGGCGGAAGCCGGCGAGCAGCTGGCGCGGGCGTTCATCCGCGCGGCGCATTCCGGCGACTTCGCGGCGTTCGCCGGCGTGCTGCGCGACGATGCGCAGCTCGTCAGCGACGGCGGCGGCAAAGTGCGCGCGGCGATCAATCCGATTCGCTCCGGCGAGCGGGTCCGCGCGTTTCTGCAGGGCGTGGCGGCCAAAGGCTCGTGGCGCGGCGAGCTGCTCGTGTGCCGGGTAAACGGCGAATGGGGCGTCGTACATTCCCGCGACGGCGCCGTCATCCGCATCGTTACTTTCGCTTGGGGTGCCGGCGGCGATGTGAGATCGGTTTATTTGATGCAAAATCCCGACAAGCTGGCGTTTGTGCAGTTATTGCAGACGCAGACGGATTAGCTCGGCCGCCGGGTCCGCTTCCGACCCTGGCTCCTGTTCCGGCTGCGGCTGCGGACAGAAGCCGGGGTTGTTTGCGTTCAGTTCCGCCGCATAGGCGGGATCGAACTTGGCAACCGCCTGATAGTAGCTGGCGATGACGTGGTTCGCGCCGATTGAACCGTGGCGGAATTTCAGCGGATAACCGCCGCTGACGTGCATGTAGCGGTAGATCGCGTCGGTTTTGGGCGACTTGTAGTAAAGCGGCGGCAAATGCGGCACGATGTCGAACTCGTTGTGGTAGCGGCGGCTGTCGGCAACCGTGCGGTTGAACGCGCCCGCGAATTCGGGGTTGCCTGCCCGCGGCGCGCCGAACGTGCAGACGCGGATATCGGCTTCCGGCCGGTTGCCGGCCAGATCGGTGGCGTTCAGTGCGGCCAGCGCCCCGCCCAGGCTGTGGCCGGTCACGTATACCGGCCTGCCGGTGCCGTCGTTGCACGAGTCGACAAGCGACACGACCGCCCGGCGCATGGAGCGGTAAATGTCGGTGAATCCCGTATGGCTCCAGCCGGCGTCGCGCACGAACGGGTATTTGCACTGCCGCGCGATCATGTCGCTGATCCAGTCGACCGTCGAACCGGTGCCGCGGAAGGCGACGATAACGTCGCGCTCCGATTCCAGCACGAAGCCAAACCGTTCGATCGTGCGGTTGTACGAGGCTCCCTCGAACGTCCCTGTCGTGCGGTACGGATACGGGACGACGAACGAGCCGTCCGGATTGTTGAATTGGTTGTACGTTTGCCCGCAAACCGCCGCCAGCAAAATCGCCTGCTGCCGGCTCACCCCCGTACGACGCGCCTTGCCTTCAGGGTCGATCGTTATTCTCATTCCCATCGCTGATCCCTTCCTCGTTTTTGATATGCCCTTCGTTCCTGCGGCTTGCAACGGTTTCTTCATCATATGTGCCTGCGCGCGAACGGGGCCCATTTTCGGGGAGGGAAATATGGCGGGGGAGGGCAGGTGTGCGGAGGCAGGCGAAAAAATGATTGACAGCTTATGTTGAGAACGATTATCATTATTATAATTAAAGCCAAAGGGCACCACAGGAGGAAAACCGATGGATCGCTTGCACACCAAGCAGCTTGATATCGCTTATGAGGAACGGACAATCGTCGAAGACTTGAACATTACGATCCCGTCCGGCAAAATTACCGCGCTGGTCGGCGCGAACGGGTCCGGCAAATCGACGATTCTCAAAACAATGGCGCGTATCATGAAGCCGAAGAAGGGCGGCGTCTTTCTCGACGGTCAATCGATTCATCGGCAATCGACCAAGGAAGTGGCGAAGCAGCTGGCGATTTTGCCGCAGAACCCGACGGCGCCGGAAGGTTTGACCGTTTCCGAGCTTGTGTCGTACGGCCGTTTTCCGCATCAGAAAGGATTCGGATTGCTTTCGAAGGAAGACAAGGACATCGTCCGGTGGGCGGTTGACGTGACGGGGATGGTCGAATTCGCCGAACGGCCGGTCGACCAACTGTCCGGCGGCCAGCGGCAGCGGGCCTGGATATCCATGGCGCTTGCGCAGATGACGGACCTGCTCTTTCTCGACGAACCGACGACGTTCCTCGATATGGCGCATCAGCTCGAAGTGCTCAACTTGCTGCGCAAGCTGAACGAGCAGGAGAAACGGACGATCGTGATGGTCGTGCACGATTTGAACCATGCGACGCAGTACGCGCATCATATGGTTGCGATCAAGCAAGGCAAAGTGATCTGCGAAGGTTCGCCCGACCACGTGATGACCCAGGATATGCTGCGCCAGGTGTTCGGCATCGAGGCTGACATTCTGCCCGATCCGCGCACGGGCGTGCCGCTTTGCTTCCCGTTCGGGCTCGCCGGCGGACATGCGGCGCAATCGGTCGTCTCGTCGCTGCAGGAGCGGAGCGGGCGGAAGCTTGCCGCCGGCGAAGCTTCGCGCGAAGGAGCGCTCGCTTCATCCGCGGCGGGGCGGTAACGCGGGTTATTTTGGCAAACTGATCCCCAAATGAATCTTTTCTATGGAAATCAATGGACCCAAGGTAACCATTTGAAAACATAGGCGAACAACGAAAATAGCCCATGAAAAATGGCCTATTGGCCCCCTATCGCCCGGCCCGCCTGCAATAGTCAGTGAAAACACTGGTTATTTGCCCCAGATCGCCTTCAAATGGGCACTTCAAGCGAAATAGCCAGTGAAATCACTGGCTATTTCGCTTGGGCGGCCCGTTTTTGGCGAAATAGGCAAGAAAATAGGGCCTATTTTGCAAGAGGTTAGTTGGCGGATGGGGGAAGGTGTGCATAAACCAATATGTCTGCTCCATGACAGGCGCTCCTTCCTTACAAGGCCGGCCTTCGCTTGCATCGGCCCTGCTGCACTGGAGGCTTGGCAGTTGCCGGCCAAGCCAGATTCCAAACCCAAAAGGACCGTCAGGATGATCTTCCCTGACGGTTTTTCTTTTGGTTGGCCATTTATCGCGGAGTGGCAATAAAATATGGCGTAATTCGAACAGAAGCCGATTGGAACAAAGAATGCGGCATATTTTAACGGGAAACCCTATTGACAATCCCGTTGATAACGATTATCATTCTAACAGTCGGGTCGACATTGAGAATCATTATCGACCAAAATTTGGATGCTAGCGGCAGTGGCCGGGTTGCCTAATCCATCGAGGGGGATTTCCAAGTGAGTCGTTTTACCAAATCTGTCACCATCGTTTTATCGCTGGCCTTGCTGTTCCTGCTTGCCGCCTGCGGCTCGAAAGAGGACAACAAGTCGGCCGCATCGCCATCGCCATCGTCATCCGCGTCGGTGAAGCCGTCCGCATCGGCATCGGCCGCACCTTCGGCATCGCCGTCGGCTTCCGTCGCGCCTGCCAATCAATCGATCAAGCATGCTCTCGGCACGGCTGAAATCAAAGGCACGCCGAAGCGCATCGTCGCCCTTGAATGGGTGTACGCGGAAGATTTGCTTGCGCTGGGCATCCAGCCTGCAGGCGTCGCCGATATCGCCGGCTACAAGGCGTACGTAAACGTACAGCCTGCGCTCGCCGCCGAAGTCAAAGACGTGGGCACGCGCCAGGAGCCGAACCTGGAAGCGATCGCCGCGCTCAAGCCGGACTTGATTCTGGCGCCGGACTTCCGCATCAAGGCCCAATACGAAGCGCTGAACAAAATCGCGCCAACGATCGCGTTTTCCCCGTATCCGGCCGAAGGTCAAGGCGACCAGTACGCCGAAATGGAAACGACGTTCAAAACGATCGCCAATTTGACCGGCAAAAAAGCGGAAGCCGACAAAGTGCTTGCCGATATGAACAAAGCGTTCGAGGACGCCAAAGCGAAGCTGAAAGCGAAAAACAAGGAAAACGCGGAAATCGTCGTCGCGCAAGGTTATACCCAGCAAAATGCCGCTGTAATGCGACTGTACACGGACAACTCGATGCTGATTCAAATTTTGCAGCGCGCCGGGTTGAAGAACGTGTACAAGGCCGACAAATTTGAAGTGTACGGTTTCTCGACGACCAACGTAGAAGCGCTGCCGAAAGTGCAAACCGCCAACTTCATTCACATTACGCAGGCGAATGACAATATTTACGAGAACCAGCTGAAAGACAACGCCGTCTGGAAAGGACTTGCGTTCGTCAAGGAGAACCGCATCTACGCGCTGCCGGGCAACACCTGGACGTTCGGCGGCCCGCTTTCGGCCAAGGTGCTTGCTGACCAAGCCGTTACCGCATTGACGAAATGAGTCGGGCGATGACCATGCAAACCAGCGCATCCGTTGCCAGAACCGGATGGATCGCGATATTGACGTTCGGAGGCGGCTTGCTCGTGCTGGCCGTCCTCCTGTTCGCCAGCATGACGCAAGGCGTGGCGGACATTACCGTGCGCACGGTAATCGATGCGCTGCTGCATCCGCAGAATACCCCCGACCACCTGATGGTGCGGGGGATTCGTCTGCCCAGGGCCGTCATGGGGCTGCTCGCCGGCGCGGCGTTGGCCGTCGCCGGGGCGCTGCTGCAGACGGTAACGCGCAACCCGCTCGCTTCCGCCAGCACGCTCGGCTTGAACGCCGGCGCTCATTTTATCATTATTTTCGCGCTTGTGTTCATGCCGGCGGTGCGCACGGAAATGCCGCTGCTGCTTGCGGTGCTTGGCGCTTTCGGCGCGGCGGCGATGTCGTACCTGATGGCCGGCGGCAAACGCGCCACCCCGGTGCGGATGGCGATTGCCGGCATGATCGTGTCGCTCGTGCTGGCCGCTTTCACCAGCGCGCTGCAGCTGCTGTTCGAGCAGCAGACGAACCAGTTGCTGTCGTGGGGCGCCGGTTCGCTGCTGCAAAACGACTGGTCCGGCGTCAACTACGCCTGGCCGTGGGTCGTGTTCGGCATCTTGTTTGCGACCTTGTTCTCGCGCGCCTTCGATTTGCTTGAGCTCGGCGACGACTCCGCACGCTCGCTTGGGCAGAAGGTCGGCACCGCCCGGTTCGCCGGATTGGCGGCGTCTGTGCTGCTCGCCGGCGTCACCGTCAGCGTTGTCGGCCCGATCGGCTTCGTCGGCCTGATCGCGCCGCACCTGATGCGCCTGATCGGCATGCGCCGCCATGCGCTGCTCATCCCCGCCAGCGCGCTCTGGGGCGCCGTCATATTGACCGGCGCCGACACGGTCGCCCGCCTGTTCCGCAGCTCGCTGGGCGAACTGCCGGTTGGCGCGGTGACGGCGGTTATCGGCGCTCCCTGGCTGATCTGGCTGGCGCTGCGCAGTATGAAAGGCAAACAGGGCAATGAAGCCGGCTCGTCGATGAGCATCGGCCTTATTCGCAACAACATCCGGTACCCGCTCCTTGTGGCGGGAATGTCGATCCTGCTGCTGGCGCTCGTTACGTCCGGCTTGATGGTCGGCACGCTGAAGCTGTCGATCGCCGAAGTCTGGGCGACGATTGTCGGCGGCGGCGAAGATTTCACGCGCAATGTCGTGATGGAGCTGCGCCTGCCGCGGGTGCTCGTCGCCGCATGCGCCGGCATGGCGCTTGCCGTCGCCGGCGTCATGATGCAGGGCGCCGTGCGCAACCCGCTGGCCGATCCTTCGGTCGTCGGCGTGACGTCGGGCGCCGGCGCCGGCGCGCTGGCGCTGTTGACGCTATGGCCGCATTCGCCCGGCACGCTGCTGCCGGTGGCGGCGCTGATCGGCGGATTGCTGGCCGCCGCGTGCGTCTACGCTTTCGCCTGGCGCAAAGGGTTTAATCCCATTGTGCTCATTCTTGTCGGCATCGGCGTTTCGGCGGTCGGAACGGCCGTGATCCAATTTTTCGTTATCAAATCGGCGATCATGGCGGCGCCGGCGCTCGCCTGGCTGGCCGGCAGCACATACGCCAAAGGCTGGACCGAGCTGTGGCGGCTCGCTGTCCCTTGTGCGATACTGGTGCCGCTTGCCTGGCGGCTTGGCCGCCGTATCGACCTGCTCGCCTTCGGCGACCATGTTTCGCTTGGCCTGGGCTTGCGCCTGCAGCGCACGCGGCTGATCGCCGCGGCGGTAGGCGTTGCGCTTGCGGCGCTTGCCGCGGCAACCGTTGGCGCGATCGGCTTCATCGGTTTGCTGGCGCCGCATGCGGTCCGCCTGTTCGTCGGCCAGAACCAGCGCCGTTCCGTTGTGCTGGCGGCCATCATGGGTGCGGCGCTGCTTGTCGCCGCCGATCTGATCGGCAAAACGGTCATCGCGCCGAAGGAAATTCCGTCCGGCATCGTTGTGGCGCTGATCGGCACGCCGTACTTGTTGTTCCTGATGTATCGCAGCGTGGCGCGCCGCTGAAAATTCCGTTCGGAACATGTTCCTGTCGCAGACCTGACCCCACGCCTGTGGGGTTATTTGCCGTTTGTCCGGGGAGGGTCAAAAAAGTGTCCCAATCCGTCTTTTTATTGTATAATAAGCAAAGTTATCAATTCCCGGCTTGCCGCCGGGACGCGGGCTTACATTTTAGGCGATCGACATGGGAGGATCGGTGAACATGAGTACAGCAACTTCAACGAAAACGAAAATGCGCAGCGACATGATCAAAAAAGGCTTCGACCGCGCGCCGCACCGCAGCTTGCTGCGCGCCGCAGGCGTCAAGGAAGAAGATTTCGGCAAGCCGTTTATTGCGGTTTGCAACTCGTATATCGATATCGTGCCGGGTCACGTGCACCTGCAGGAATTCGGCAAAATCGTCAAGGAAGCGATTCGCGAAGCGGGCGGCGTGCCATTCGAGTTCAACACGATCGGCGTCGACGACGGCATCGCGATGGGCCATATCGGCATGCGCTACTCGCTGCCGAGCCGGGAAATTATCGCCGACTCGCTGGAAACCGTCGTTTCCGCACACTGGTTCGACGGCATGGTGTGCATCCCGAACTGCGACAAAATTACGCCCGGCATGATGATGGGCGCGCTCCGCGTAAACATCCCGACCGTGTTCGTAAGCGGCGGGCCGATGAAAGCGGGCAAAGACTCCAAAGGCCGCTCGATTTCGCTGACCAGCGTCTTCGAAGGCGTCGGCGCTTACCAGGTCGGCAAGCTCGACGAGAAAGGGTTGCTCGAGCTCGAGCAATACGGCTGTCCGACGTGCGGCTCGTGCTCCGGCATGTTTACGGCCAACTCGATGAACTGTTTGGCCGAAGGACTGGGGCTGGCGCTGCCGGGCAACGGCACGATTCTGGCGATCTGGGAAGAGCGCAAAGATTTCGTGCGCCAATCGGCCAAGCAACTGATGGAACTGATCAAGCTCGATCTGAAGCCGCGCGACATCGTAACGATCGACGCGATCGACAACGCGTTTGCGCTGGACATGGCGATGGGCGGCTCGACCAACACCGTGCTGCATACGCTCGCGCTGGCGCATGAAGCGGGCTTCGAATATCCGGTCGAACGGATCAACGAAGTGGCCAACCGCGTGCCGCACCTGGCGAAGATCGCTCCCGCTTCCGACTACCACATCGAAGACGTGCACATGGCGGGCGGCGTCAGCGCGATCATCAACGAAGTGCTGAAGAAGCCGGGCGCCATGAACGGCGACTGCATCACCGTAACGGGCAAAACGCTGCGCGAAAACGTCGCCGGCTGCGAAATTATCAATACCGACGTCATTCATACGCTGGACAACCCGCATAGCGAACGCGGCGGTTTGGCCGTGCTGTTCGGCAACATCGCCCCGGGCGGCAGCATCATCAAAGTTGGCGCCGTCGACAAGTCGGTTGGCGGCCGCCACGTCGGACCGGCAATTTGCTTCGATTCTCAGGACGAAGCGCTGGCCGGCATTGCGAACGGCAAAGTGAAGGAAGGCCACGTCGTTGTCATCCGTTACGAAGGGCCGAAAGGCGGACCCGGCATGCCGGAGATGCTTTCCCCGACGTCGATGATCGTCGGCATGGGGCTTGGCGCCAAGGTCGGCCTGATTACCGACGGCCGCTTCTCCGGCGCGACGCGCGGCATCAGCATCGGCCACATTTCGCCGGAAGCGGCGGAAGGCGGACCGATCGCATTCGTCGAAGACGGCGACATCATCGAGCTTGATCTGGAAGGCCGCCGAATCGAGCTGAAAATCAGCGACGAAGAGATGGCGAAGCGCAAGGCGAACTGGAAAGGTTTCGAACCGAAAGTGACGACAGGTTATCTGGCACGTTACTCCAAGCTCGTCACCAACGCCAGCACCGGCGGCGTAATGAAGGTGTAAGTGGCGGTTGAAAGACGAACAGAAAGGCAGCAGCCCGGAACTTGCGAGAAGTTCGGTCTGCTGCCTTTTTTTGACTTGGCATGCCGGGCCGTAAAACATGGCCTATTTGGCAAGAGGCTCCATCGAAGCGACACAAAAAGCGAATTTGTTAGTCGGCGGAGGGAGAATGCCGCGCTTAGGGCAACGTGTCTGCTTTGAGAGGGTTAAGCAGGAGCCGGTTTCGCCGGTTGTGACGTCACTTACGTCATAGTGGCCAAATGTTCTTTCTTCACCTCGAACAAGAGCGGCTCCCCATGAAAGAAACGATGCATCTCTTCCACCATGTACAAGCCGATTCTCCGCTTGGAGCGCGGATTCACGCCGGAAAGATGGGGGCGAATGAGCGCGTGATCGAGTTCCCGCAGCTTGCTGTCGGCCGGCAGCGGCTCCTGCTCGAACACATCCAATGCGGCGTAGAAACGTTTTCGCTCCAGCTCCCGAACCAGCGCCTGCTCGTCGATCAGGCTGCCGCGGGCCGTATTGACGAGCATCCCGCCGTCCTTGAGAAGGGCTAGTTCGGCCGAACCGATCATATGGCGGGTTTCGGCAATTTGCGGGGCATGCAGCGAAACGATGTCCGAGCGCCCGAGCAGCTCATGCAGCCCCATCGGTTCCGCACCCAACGCCCTGATGGTGTCGGCAGCCATATAGGGATCGTACGCCAACACCTCGACTCCGAACGGCCGCAGCAGCTTCATCAATTCGCGCGCCACCGAACCGAGCCCGACAAGTCCGATAGTGCGTCCTCGCAGCTCGTATGCTTCCAGATCCGTTTTGTCATTTTTCCAATGGCCGCTTCTCATCTCACGATCCACCGTCACAATCTTGTGTCCCGTTGCCAGGATCAGGGCCAGCACCGACTCGGCGACGGATACGGCAATCGCATAATTGCTGGTCAGGATCGTTACGCCTTGCTCAAAAAGCTTCATCGTGCCGATGACCGGTTTGACGGAACCGGCCATGTGCGCAATCAACCGCAAACGAGGGGCGGCCGCGAGCACTTCGTCGCCAATGGGGGTCGTTCCCCATGAAGTGACTACCGCTTCGGCATCGCGCAGTTGTTCCTTCAGCTCTTCCGTCGTCCAGGCGCGGTCGAAGGGATTCCAGACCACGGTGCCCAGATTGCCGATTTCGGCAAGAGTATGCGGATCAAAAAAAGCGGCTGTTTTGTCGCGGGGAATCTGTACCACGATTTTTCGGTTCAAATCAAGCTCCTCCTGATACTACCTGCTTGTCACATCGTTGCTGCTAGCCGTAGGGCACCAAAATTTTTCGATATATTCGGCCACGAGCCTTGTCCCCTCTTCATGGCTTACATAGGGAGGTTTGGCGGGATTATACATGCTGTCCGTTAGATCGCGAAGCAGCACGCAGTTGATGCCGAGGCGGGTCATCCGTTTGATGCCGAAGCTCCGGTTCAGCACGCACATATTTGTGTGAACCCCGCAATAAAGCAAGCGGGTAATGCTGTGATGGATTAAATAGTTGTAAATGAACGAACCTTCGTCTCCGGCAACGACGTCATTGTCCGGATCGATGTCGATGCTTGGCGTCTGGCGGGTCCAGACGATTTCCTCTTTGGTTTCCCGCGTGTCGGATCCCCCGTCGGAGCTGTCGATCGGAGAAGGCGGGTCCGGGTATTCCTTCGGCGTCGGCTGCGCCGCTACCGGCGTATCCAGCAATCTGCGGCGGGCCGGATGGCCTTCATAAAATGCCATCGTGTCGGAAGGCGCATGAACGATGTGCACGCCGATGCCGCGCATGGCGTGAAGGAAGCGATTAATCCGCGCCGCAAGCTGCACGGACCGTTCCTGAGCTCCCCGCGACCAATGGCGGTCCCACATATCGCTGATAAGGACGGCGGTATTCCGGGGTGTCAGCGCTGCTTTTTCTGTTATTTTTTCCCAAACGTTATAGCCGTTTTCGTCTTGCGTCAAGCGCTGAGTTTGCAACTGCAGCGTCACTGTCGTATGCCGGGTCAATGTGCAGCCTCCTTGTTCAGGCGAATGAGTCTGTTTTCGTTCATCGATGCGAAGACGGCGTCGATCACCTGGACGACACGACGCACTTCGCGGCCGGAGGCAAGCGGTTCGCGGCGCTCGCGGATGGCATCGGCAAACTCTTTGATTTGCCAGGCAAAGTTGGAAACGTGTTCCTCTTCGGTGTCGATTTTCACATTGTTGACGAATAGTTCCTGTTCGTCCCGCAAATGAATCAAACCGTTCGTGCCGATGATGTAGCGCTCGTAAATGCTGTTCCGGGTGGACCAGATCCGGTTGGCGGTCAGTCCGCCTTCGTCGGTCGGGCGGCAGCCGGCGTTGAAGGAGAGGAGCAGGTTGGCCATTCGTCCTCCGCTGAACCGAAGCGAAATCGCCGCTTCGTCTTCGCCGTCCCAGTTCGGGTTGTTGGACAATCCTTGCGCATAAACCGTTTCCGGCAATTCGTCGTAAGCCCAGAGAATATAATCGAGGATGTGGCTGCCCCATAGCGGAATGATGAATCCGCCGATTCTGCTTTTATCTTTCCACCACTCCACGGCCGGTTTATCCATATGCGCGAGCAGTAGGGCGTTGATATTGATCACTTCGCCGATTGTCTTCGCCCTGATTTGACGGATCGACTCCATCACGGGAGCAAAAAATCGCCGGCTTTGCCCGATCATCAGCACTTTGCCGTTCCGTTCCGCTTCTTCCGTCATTCTTGCCGCTTCCGCATCGTTCATCGCCATCGGCTTTTCGACGAGCACGTGTTTGCCGGCGCGCAGCGCCCGAATCGTATAATCCGCATGCAGATCGTGCGGCAGCAGCAGAAGCACCGCATCGATCCGCTCGTCCTGCAGCGCTTGCTCGTATGACGTATAAGTTTGCGATACATGCCAGCGCGCCGCTTTCTCCAGCAGGCGGCGTTCGTCCCGGGCGACCAACGCGGCCAGCTCGATCCGCTCGGCTAACGCCTGAATCGCGGGCAGATGGGATTCGGCGACCCGGCCTGCTCCCACCACACACAAACGCAGCTTCTCCGTCATGAAAAACCTCCGGCGTCTGCCGCGGCAAACAGGCTTTGCGCATAAGCCAAATCCCGGACGATATACGAATCGACCAAATGCTGCGCCTCGTATTCCGCCGTCAGGCAAACGACGCCTTGGTAGTTCCGCTTCTTCAGATAATCCGCAATGCGCGGCCAGGAAGCGAGGCCGTGCGGTCCTGTCGTAAAGTAACGCTTCCATTCGGCGATCCCGGCTTCAGGGCCGTTGGTCCGGTAATAATAAGCATTTTTCAAATTCACCATAGCGAGCTGCGACCATACGATATCCAGTCCGAATTCCGGCTGTTGGCCCGCCAATGCATCGTGTGCGGCATCCCAGACGGCGCCCAGGCAAGAAGGGGGGAGACCGGCCAATAGGTGCAGCAAGCCCGCCGAATCCGCAACGCAATTTCCGTAATGCTGCTGGACGCCTACCTTCACGCCATACTTCTCGCACAGCGGCAGCAAACTTTCCAGCTTGCGGCGCGTGCGTTCCACCGAAGCCATGTACCCTTCGGCAGGGTCGATATCGGTCATAATGCGAATCAAGGGGACGCCCGCGGCCGCGCAGCCGGCAAATACGCGTTCGCTCGTTTCGCTCGCTACGCTGAAGATGTTCAGCCCGTATTCTTTCAGCTGCTCCGCCAGTACCGGCAATCCCCGTTCCGCCTGTTCGGGTTCGAGCTGGTAACCGGCGCGCAAAGGAAATTCGATTCCGTCAAAACCGAAACCGCTGATCTTTGCGCCCAGCTCGCTTACCGTCAGTTCTCTCCATGGCTTCGTAAAGACCGAAAATAATTGCTTGCCTTCCATCGCATCCATTCCTCTCGTGGAATTTACCTGCGCGCTTCGTGAAAATGTCGCACCTTGGATAAACTAATCATATAGGTGATTTCGAAGTAATGTCAATATTTAAATTAAGTATTGAAAAATCCGTCGCGGTGTGGATACGAAGTTTTAGCGGAGGGTGGCAAATTCACTTGAATACTCCCGTTTCCCTGCTATAATTAGATTTGGCAAACTTCAAGGACATTCACCTTTTGTCAAAATCCTTTTCAAACCGGAGCGAAAATGAATCCATCCAATAACGTAGGGGATCAGAAGGGGACGAAAATCAGCATTATTCAAGCATTACGAATCAATGGGCCTGTCGCCAGAATCGAGTTGACCAAACTGACCGGATTGAGCCGGGCGACCGTTTCCTTGGCCATCGCGGAGTTGATCGAATCCCATCTTGTGCAGGAAACGGAAACGCGTCCCTCCACCGGCGGCAGGCCGGCGATTTTGCTGGAGTTGACGCCGCACGCCAACATCGTGATCGGAGCGGACTATAGCAACCAGAACTGGACGGTGGGCGCTTTTGACTTGCCTGGAAACGTCGTGCAGGAAATGGGCATTCCGGTAACCAGCAACTCGCCGGAGCTGGTTGTGAAAGCGTTGACCGATCGGTTGGGCGATTTTATCGCCAAGCTTCCGACCCGGCCGATGGAGCTCATCGGCTTGGGGTTGCCCGGCCTTGTCGACGTGAATCGCGGCATTATCAAGAGCGCCTCCGATCTTGGTTGGGCCGAAGTCGACATTTCCATGATCGTGCAGGAGCAATTCGGTTGGCCTTCCGCCGTCTTGAACAGGCATCGGGCGCGAGGGCTTGCGGAGTGCCGTTTCGGCGCGGGCAAGGATTTCGCGGAAGTCATTTATATCGGCGTCGGAACGGGGATTGCCGCGGGTTTGTTCAATCATCGCCAATTGTTGTTTGGCGCGGTCGGGGGAGCGGGGGAGCTCGGCCATATCACGATCGATCCGGACGGCCCTTTATGCCCGTGCGGGAATAACGGCTGTCTGCAACAGCTCGCCTCCGGTCCTGCCATGGAGCAAGCATTCCGAATGCTTCTGCGTGCCGGCGGCCGCTCGGACATCTACCCCGACAATCGGCACGATCTGCAGCTCATCAATGCGGAGATGATTTGCGCCGGGGCCAATAAAGGGGACGAGCTTTGCGTGAAGGTGGTCGATCAGGCCGCCGGATTCCTTGGCATCGCCATGGCCACGATGGTGAACATTATGAATCCGGGCGTGATCATTTTGGGAGGGGCGATTCCGTTGTCCTGCAAGCGATATGTCGCAACAGCGACCCAGGTCATGCACAGGCGCGCCATGAGTCCATTAACCGCCAATGTGACAGTAAAAACGGCAGCCTATCACGAGATCGGCGGAGCGATGGGGGCCGCCAACTTCGCCCTGGATCTGCATATGAGCTATTCTTTGTTCAAAAAATAAACAAAGCCCGCTCCGGTTTGCCGGAGGCGGGCTGAACGTTTGGCGTCGTTCGTGTGGTTATTGCGCGCAAGTCACAGCGTTTCCGCCTGCCCGCCGCTTTCGTCGTCGCCCAGCTCGAGATCGCTGCCGGGGTAGTCGCGGACTATGCCCTCGTGGAGCTCCTTGTTTTCGTAACCGAAAGGCATCGCCGTATGCTGATCTTCGCGCCAGGGCTCGCTTCGGCCCAACGTTTCCGACTGCATGTCGGATCCGTAGGGCCCTTCGGGAAATTCCTCCGCCGCGAGGTCGTTCCGCTGGGATTGCACAGTAGCGACATCGGTGTAGCGCCTGCGGCTTTCTTTTTTGAAACCGAACATGGGAACGGTCCTCCTTCGGATGCGATTTCCTCAAGCAGTCCCAGTATGCCCCCGCCGGCCAGAAGTATGTGCCCGGTTGTGTCCGGTTCCCGGACCGGCAGACGATTAACGGGAAAACCTCCCGCTATTTCACGCCAAAATCACGAATTTCCCCAAATAACAGGAAAACCTCCTGCTAATTTTCGCCTTTTCGCCGAATTTCGGCGATTAACGACAAAATAACAGGAGGTTTTCCCTCTATTATGGATTTTTTGCGAAAAAACGAAGAAATAACGGTATATTTTCCTGTTATACACTTCGGGTTACCGCCTTGCTGCTTACCGGCTAAATATCGGTGAAGTTGACCGTGCCGACCACATGCGACAAAAACTCCGTCAGCTCCTCCGCTTCCTCTTCCGTCAATTGAAACACGTACTCCAAATACCCTTCGGCGTCCAAATCGTCGGGACCGATGATCGCCGTTTTGCCAAGCTGGATGTCTGTCACCAGTTTTTTTCCGTAGAAGCGGTTGGACGAGGTGATGGCAAGGTCGAACCGTTTCATGCTGTTGCCGACGAAGCTGACGAACCGGGTCGTCGTATCCTCGCGAATGTCGTACAAATAATCGAATTCCTGCACTTGTGATCGCCTCTCCCGCAGCGGATCAAACGTCCGCCGCGCAGTTGAATTTGGCTTTATGATAGCATGCGGACGGGCCAGTTGTAAAAAGCCGGGGCAGCAACTGCCTCCCTGTAAAATAGGCCCTGTTTTCTTGCCTATTTCGCACAAAACGGGCCGTGTATACGAAATAGCCAGTGAAATCATTGGCTATTTCGGCTAACATGCCCGATTTGGGGCCTGGCGAGGCAAATAACCAGTGAAAACACTGGTTATTTCCGAAGAGCCGGGCAATAGAAGGCAAATAGGCCATTTTTCATGGGCTATTTTCGTTGCTCAGCAATCGATCGGGCCACTCAGGGGGACGGTTCGCCAGGATAGGCTTCCTGCAACATCCTTTCCCCACCCGAAACTTATCCATTCTTTACTATCAAAAAAAGACACCTCGCGGTGTCGTTCTTTATTTTATGGGTGACTTCAAATTGAGCATGCCTTTCCAAGGCTCCCTATAATCGTATTATAAACGGAGCAAGATTATAAGTCTATACTTTTTGTGGAAATCTCTGTATCTTATTCATGCATAAGAAAATGGAGAAACGGCGGTGAACCCGAATTTCGTACGTCGGTCGGTCAAACAGGATAACAACCCGTTACAAGACGTGTTTTTATGAAACCTTTTCCATCCTGTATCGCACAGATCGGCGGTCCGCAACCGTTCTGGCGGTTGCCTTGTTGGCATCCGTTCCGGTTGTGCCGGTTGAACTGCTGCTGGTCAAACAGTTGGTCGACCGAATTCAGACATGGATCGCCCCCCATCCGGTAGGACCCATTCTTGCAACGGCCGCTTGGCTCGGCGCACTCATGATCGTGAACAACATGCTGCTTGGCGTCCCCATACCGCTTGCAATGACGCGGCTGAACGAAAGAGGGACGCTCGAACAACAGCGGATGCTGGTGAGCAAAACATCGGCTCTCCCCCTTGCGGCCGTCGAATTGCCGGAAACGAAGGATCTGCGGGAACGGGCGTTCCAGGTTTCCCTTTACGACATTTACAATACGGGCATTCATGCCTTGCAGATGTCGCTTCAGATAGCGGTACTGATGGCGATCATGCTCCGATTCGGCCACTGGATTCCGGTAGTTGCCGTTATTGCCGCGGCATCGCTGTTAACCTGCGTATCCGCAAAAGCGGCAGAAAATCTGGAAGAGGTGACGCGAAAGCAAATCGCCGTGCGCAGATTGCTGCGTCATTACGCCGATCTCATGACAGAACGGAACGGAGCCAAAGAAATTCGACTATTCGGGCTAAGCCGTTTGTTGACGGAAAGATGGACCCGATTGTTTGAGCAGCAAGCCGAGGAAACGATGAAAGCCGTTCGTTCCGCCGAAATGCGCAAAATCGCTCCCGAACTGCTGATGGCGCTGATCGCCGGACTCCTTTTGGCGTTGGTTGTGCTGTTGCCCGGGGCGAATCAGTTGACATCGGGAGATTTTGCCCTGTTGTTTATGGCCCTGACCCTGTTGTTGTCGCAACTGCCGGGTCTAATCGCACAAATTGCCGCTTTGCGCAGACAATATATGAAGTGGGAAGATTTCCGGGCCTATCTGGATCTCGAAGAAGAGAGCTTTGCCCGAGCCGACGCCCCCCTCTTCGGGGAGTCCACGGCCAACATAACTTTGCAGGTTCGCGAGCTCGGCTTCCGGTACCCGGGTGACGACAGGGACACGTTAAGCGGGATCAGCCTCACCATTCCTCCGGGCTGCCGTGCCGCACTGGTCGGCGCAAACGGCTCCGGCAAATCCACCCTCATTAAACTTCTGCTGGGCCTGTACGCTCCGAATGAAGGGGAAGTCATCTGGAGCGACGGCAAGCATCGCCGGCTGGAAAAAGCGGCCACCGCCGGATACGTATCCGCGGTGTTCCAGGATTTTACCCGCCTGTATGTGACGCTCCGGGAGAACGTTGCCCTTGGCAAGCTGGCCGCCATCGGGCAGGATTGGCTTTTGCAGCAGTCGCTTCAGCTCGCGGGAAGCAAGTTCTCTCATCTGGATGCGCAGCTCGGCGCCCCATTCCGAGGCATCGAACCGTCCGGCGGCGAATGGCAAAAAATCGCTACCGCCCGCGCCATCCTGAAGGATGCGGGCTTCGTGTTTTTCGACGAGCCTACGGCTGCGCTCGATCCGCAAGCGGAGAAGGAAGCCTTCGAGCTGTTTTTGCAGGTGACGAAAGGAAGATCGGCGCTCTTGGTCACCCATAGGCTTGGAGCGGCAAAGCTGGCGGATCTGATCTTCGTGATGAAGGACGGACGGCTTGTGGAACAAGGGACGCATGATGAGTTAATGGAGAAAAGCGGGCCGTACAGTCGAATGTTCCATTTGCAGGCATCGTGGTATGTGTGAGAGGGGCGTGTGCGATTGAACGGCAATTCCCGTACGTCAAGCCGGGGAAGCGTGAGCGTCGTCCGGCTGTTTTATCGGGTGTGGCGGGGCATGCCCGTCCTGTCCGCGTTATGGCTTGGCCTTCCGCTGGCGCTGGGACTGCTGATCGTGCCGGGATTTTCGGCGCAACGGGCGCTTGTTGACTTGTTCGTGCACAGGAGTGCGGATCAGCAATGGGGCGAACTGTTGCAGCTTGCCTGGCCGCCGCTGGCCACGTTTACCGGCGTATCTTTGCTGCGTGTGGCGCTTTCCGCTTTGCACAGCGTGGCCGATGCCCGGTTTCGCGATCTGGCGACCATGCGCATCCAGGCGGAAGTGCAGCGGAAAGCGGTCAGCGTACCGCTCGAGCGGTTGGAACAAGCCGCCTACCACGATCGCCTTCAGCGGGCAAAAAGCATGGCGGGCACGGATTTGTTCGGACTTTTGCAGCAAATTGTTTCCTGTTTTCGTCTGATCTTCGAGCTGATGGGGCTTCTTGCCGTAGCCTGGTTGGCTCACCCCATGATCGGAGTTTTATTGGCCGTTGTATTTGCTTTATCTTTTGCCATCCGGTTGGAAGCCGACATTGTCGTACGCCGGTTGAACCGAGACTTGACCCGATCGGGCCGGTTGTCCGATTATTTGCAGGAAACGTTGACCAGACCGGAGACGGTGAAAGAGCTGCGAGTCTTCGGTTCGCTGGACTATCTGATTCGCAAGTGGAGCGGAATGCTGCGCGACTCGCTTGCGCTGCGCATGAACGCGCGAAGAAGGGAAATCAAACGCGGCATCCTGATATCGTCGGCGCAAATTATCGGGTTGATGGGCGCGATTGTTTGGATGGTGCTGCAGCTTCAATCCGGTACATTTACGGCGGGAACGTTCGTCGTTGTATTTCTGGCCATGCGGCAGGCATACGGGATTTCCATGCGAATGACCCATCCGGTCGGCAAAATCTACATCCAGAGCGGCAAAGTCGGCGATTTGCTCGCGTTTTTGCGGGAGCCTGCGGAGTTGCGGACAAGGGAAGAAACGCCTTCGGCCAACGACCCGGCGAATGCGGCGCCGCAAGAGCCCGGTCCCATTATCTTCGATCATGTCACTTACCAATATCCGGGCGCCGATCATCCGGCATTGCATCAGCTTCGTCTTACGCTGAATCCCGGCGAAACGGTGGCGCTCGTTGGGGAGAACGGAGCAGGCAAATCTACCCTTGCGCGGCTGCTTCTTGGCTTGTACCACCCTACTGCCGGCAGGATTACCTGGAACGGCACCGATTATAAAGAGTTGGACCCGGATTTGCTTCGCCGTTCCGCGTCCGCCGTATTCCAGGATTTCGTCCGGTTCGAAACCACCGTCCGCGATAATGTCGGCTTCGGACTGCCGGAGCGCATGCCGAACGACACCGCGATCCTTCGCGCCATGGAAGCGAGCGGGGCGGCAGCGTTGGCGCGGTTGTCCGGCGGGCTTGATGCCAAAGTGGGCCATCTGTCGGCCGGCGGCCGCGAGCTGAGCGGCGGACAATGGCAGCGGTTGGCGATTGCGAGGGCGGCTTTTCGCGACGCGCCTTTGCTCGTGCTGGACGAACCTACCGCTGCGCTCGATCCGCAGCACGAAACCGAGTTGTATCGTTCGTTTCGGGAAATCGCGCAAGGAAAGACGGTGCTGTTCATCTCGCACCGGCTCGGCTGGGCACGTTTTGCCAATCGTATTGTCGTGCTCAAGCAAGGGAGGATCGTCGAGGAGGGTAAGCACGAGAGGCTGCTGGCGCAAGACGGCGAATACGCCGCGATGTTCCGGGCGCAGGCGTTGTGGTATCGGGGGGCCGTTTATTAATACCGGATTAAAAATTGCCCGTCCGCCTTCATTTGCCGGGCGTTTCTGCCGATAACAACGGGGGGAAGACTGATGCGCGATTCGAACAAAGAGCTGGAGGATCACTATGGCAAAATGGTTTCGGGCGACAATGGCGGTTATGCTGCTTCTGACGGGAGTTTTCCAGGCAGGAGCCGCATTCGGCGCGACGGCGAGCGTTTCCAAGCTGGTGCTGTCCAAAACGGAAGCGGTGCTCGCCATCGGCGACTCGACCTCGGTATCGGCTACTGCGGTACTATCTGACGGCACTTCGTCCAACGTGACGCTGCTCACCGATTGGACAAGCGACGATACGGCGGTCGCCACCGTTTACAACGGCACGATAGCGGCCAAAGGCGAAGGCACCGCGACGATCGTCGCCAGTTATGCGGGCATTCCGCAATCGATCAGCGTCAAAGTAAGCAAAAAAGTAAAAGCGCTGACCAAGGACAAACAAAGCATCGATCTGCGCTACGGGCAGACGTCGACCATCGCCTTGACAGCCGTTTACAGCGACAATTCGACGGAGAACGTGTCCGACGTGGCGGAATGGAGCAGCGTGGACGAAAGCATCGCCTCCGTCGTCAACGGCGTCGTATCCGCGCAAGGTCCGGGCGCGACGAGCATTTCGGCCAGCTACGGACAGAAAACGGTATCGATCCCGGTGAACGTCGAAACGGTCAAGCGGCTCGAAGCCGGCAAAAAAGAGCTGTCCCTGCTGCTCGACCAGGAAGAAACGATCAAGCTGATTGCCACTTACCCGGACGGCACCAGCCGAGATGTGGCCGCGGAAGCGGAATGGTCGAGCAGCGACGAGGATGTCGCCGATGCGCTCGCCGGGGTCATTTCGGCGTATGGCGCCGGTTCGGCGACGATTTATGCCTCTTACGGCTCCAGAGAAGTGGCGATTCAAGTCAGCGTCAACGAGACGCGCCGTTTGGACGCCGATGCGCAGAGCGTGTTTCTGCGCAAAGGAGCAACCAAACAGATCAAGCTGACGGCCACTTATCCCGACGGCAGCACAGCCGATATTACGGATTCCGCCAAATGGAGCACCAATAACGGCAATGTCGCTTATGCGGCCAAAGGGCTGATCACCGCCTACGAGGCGGGCACGGCAACGATTACGGCGAGCTACGGCGACAACACGGCGACGATTGTGGTGGACGTCGACTTGCCGCGGCGGCTCGAGCTGAGCGAAACGGCGATATCGCTGCATGTCGGCGACAGCAAAACGCTCAAGCTTACCGCTACGTTCGTGGACGGCACGGTAGAGGACATTACCGCCAAAGCGAACTGGTCGTCGGGCAATGAAGACGCCGCGTACGTTTCGTCCGCAGGCGTCGTGACGGCCTATGCGATGGGCGAAGCGAAAGTCGCCGCGTCTTACGGCGGCAAGTCGGCTTCGGTGACGGTCAACGTCGACATTCCGAGCAAGCTGACCGCGGACGTCAAGAAGCTGGCGCTGCAGCCGGAAGATACGAAGCAAATTATTTTGCTGGCCACGTATACCGACGGACACGAGGAGTACATCACGGAGAAAGCCGAATGGAGCACATCGGCGGACGGCGTCGCTACGGTGAGCAAGGGGCTGGTGACGGCCGTCGCCAGCGGCACCGGATCGATTGTCGCCAAATACGGCAACCGCACTTTGACCATCAAGGCGGAGGTCGGCCAGGCCGATCTGCTCGAGCCGGACGTGTCCAAGCTCAACCTCAAGTCGGATGAAACACGGCAGCTGACGCTGATGGCGACCGACTCGCTCGGCGTCAAGCACGATGTGACCCGCGACGCCGTCTGGTCGATCGCCAACGTCAAAGTCGCGACCGTCTACAAAGGCTTCGTGTCCGCGGTCGCGGACGGCAAAACGACGATCACCGTCCAGTACGGCGGCAAAACCGCCACGATTCCGGTGGAAGTCGGCCTGTTTCAGAAGCTGGAGGCGAATAAACGGTTCCTCACGTTAAAATCCGGCGAATCGGGCACAATCGCGCTGACTGTCACGTATACAGACGGCAGCAAAAAAGACGTGACGAAAGAAGCGGAATGGAAAACGAACGCGTATAAAATCGCTGACGTAAACGGCAGCGGCGAAGTGACCGCCGTTTCCTACGGCAAAGCGACGATCACGGCCAGCTTCGGGGGCAGTACGGTGTCGATTCCGGTCGAAATCGATACGCTGAAATATTTGACGACCGATGTCGTGTCGCTCAATCTGGCAGTCGGCGACAAGGTGCAGGTGATCGCCACCGCCACTTATACGGACGAATCCGAGCAGGACGTATCCAAACCGGCTTTGTGGTCGTCCTCGCGCATCCTGACGGCGGAAGCGAAGGACGGGCTCATCAAGGCGAACGGCAAAGGAACGGCGACGATTACGGTATCGTACGGCGGCAAAAAAGCAAAAATTGTCGTCACGGTGAAATAATGTCTCATTTTGCCGGTTGCGTTCGGTTTCCGGACATGTTATACTTAAGGTAATTTCAGGGAATACGGGGAAGCACCTCGCTAATGATCGTTATTAGCGGGGTGCTTTTTTGTTTTGCCGCTGAAAGCATATTTCCCGCAGGGGGACGGAGGGACGATTGATGAACGTAATTTTTCTTAGCAGTCTGGAGAAGCCGGTGGCGGAAGACCGCGTCTTGATGGCGCAGGTGACGATCGGCGAGGAGCATGGAACGTGGCGCGTGTTTTGGAGCGAACCGGGGCCGAGCGGCAAGCCGGAGCAAACCGTATGGTTCGAAGGATCGGCCTGGAACGAGATGCTGACCGTTTTCCGGCAGCAGCTTGGCGAGAAGCTGCGCGAAGGCTACGTGCCGCTGATCGAAACGGCTTCCGAATCGACGCGCGGAGGTTCGGCTCGCCAGCGCTATACGCTGATGATGCACTATTACGGCGAACTGCGCCAGGTGCCGGAAGCGTACGAGCAATTGCGCTTGTGGCGGCGCGGCGTGGCCGAGCAGGAGAACAAGTCGGCGTATTTTGTCGCGTCGAACCGGGTGCTGCGGATGTTGGCGGCGTTCCTGCCGCACGCGCTGGAAGAGCTGCTGCAAATTCCGGGCCTCGGGGAGAATCGCGCCAGGCGCTACGAAGCCGGCTTGCTTGCCATCACAAGGGCATATGCGCGCGAGACGGCGTTTCCGCTCGACTGGGTCGAGTCGGCGGTCGATGCGGCGGCTTTCGACACCTGGCTGGGCGAGGAGCGGCAGCGCAAAGAACGGCAGGAGTCGGAGCGGCGCTCGAACAAGCGCAAGCTGCTGGAGGCGATTGGCGCGGGACAAAGTCTGGCGGAGCTGCACAAGCTGATGGCGATGAAACGGACCGAGCTGATGGATGCGGTCGAAGAACTGGCGAGGGAGGGGTACGACGTCGACACGCTGATCGAACGCGAGCTGGGCGAAGCCGATCCGGAGCTGCTGCTGCAGGCGGACGTTTTGTTCCGCGAGCTGGGCGACCGTTATTTGAAGCCGGTGCTGCGCCAGCTGTTCAGCGACGAGGAGTTGGCCGGCAAGGATGTGAACCGGCTGTACGAGTGGCTGCGGCTGTACCGGCTGCAGTACCGTCGCCGCAAAGCGGGCTAAGGCAATAGCTAAATGGAAACAGGCTCGGCCTGCTGCAAAGGCGAGCCTGTATGATTTTATTGGATTGGCCGGACCAGCATCCTGACATCCATTTGTACGGACAATCGCGAGGTCTTGATGACCCCCTCCTTCGCCAGCTCGCCCATTACGCCGCTGACCGCTTCACGGGTGACTCCGAGCATATTGGCGATCTCCTGATGCGAAAGCGGCAGGTCTATCATCGCATAACCGTCCCGGATAACGCCAAATTTGGCGCTTAACGTCGAAAGGAGGTGAACAACGCGTCCTTTAAGATCGTGAAGAACAAGCTGCTCCAACTGATCCTCCCGTTCTTTCAATTGATCGCTGATTGCCTTCAGAAATTTAAGCGCGAGCCCAGGTCGGCTGAGCATTAATCGCTCGAATTGAGATTCGGACATGGAACAAAGTAGAGACGATTCCATAGTTTCGATATAAGACATCCCGGTCCCGAATGAAAACGATTGTAATTCCCCATAAATGTTTCCTCTAGTCAGAATGCCAAGTGTGAACTGTTTTCCGCTATCGTTAAGCTTATAAATCCTCAGTTTGCCTTCTTTTACAAAAAAAAGCTCCTCGTTGGCGGATCCCGGCGTTTGGACGATCGTGTTTTTTGCAATCCAGTTAAAATGATGGATCGTATCCAATTGATCGATTTCTCTTATTTCTTCTTTGGTCATTCCTTCAAAAATGCTGATCTGCGATAGATACCATAACTTATCCACGGAAATATCGATCCCCCGATTGACGTTGAACTGGCGGTTAGCTTCAGTGCGATTCCGCATGCCTTGGCGTCTGTAATCTTCTTTACAGAAAAATAGGGTATCATGACGCATACTATTCTCATCTTGTTCAACGGAGGCTGGTTTTCTTGATGATACCAAATTTAACCGCACAACTCGAGGCTGCCGCACAAAATTTCAAGGCCCATACACCAATCGAAGCGCAGGTGAAATTCGGCCGGATGATCGAAGAGCTCCAGAAGACGGGGATTGCTTCCGGAATCAAAGTTTCCGAGAAAGCGAGCGATTTTAAATTGCCCAATGCCCGTGGGCACGATGTCGTGTTATACGATGAGCTTATGAAAGGTCCGGTTATTCTGGTCTTCTACCGCGGCGGCTGGTGTCCCTATTGCAACCTGCAATTGAAGGCGTATCAGCAAATTTTGCCGGATATCCAGGCGCTGGGTGCGCAGTTGATTGCGATCAGCCCGCAAAATCCGGATCATTCCTTATCGTTTCAGGAGAAGGAACAATTGAAATTTCAGGTTCTTAGCGACCGTGACGGACTGGTAACGGCCAAGTACAATCTGCTGTTCGACGTTCCCCAGGGAGCAAGAGAAGTGATGGAAAGCTTCGGTCTCAATTTGGCGGAGTACAACGACACCTCCAAATGGATTTTGCCGGTGCCGGCTACCTTTATGATCGATGAGCGTGCCATTGTTCGTTCGGCATATGTGAATCCGAATTTTATGCAGCGTCAAAGCCCGGAGGAAATTGTTGACGAGCTTAAAAAGCTGTAAGTGGCATTTGGTTGGCCTAATTTTATAAACGGTTGTCCTTTTTACCGATTTCCACCTTTCGCTGTTTGCGCTACGATCGTAATCGAATGGAGTTCAGCGACAGGAGGGTGCAAATGGCAAACGTTCATCTGATCGGAAACGCTCATCTCGACCCGGTGTGGCTTTGGCAGTGGCAGGAAGGTTATGCGGAAATCAAGGCGACGTTCCGCTCCGCGCTCGACCGGCTGCGGGACTTCCCCGAATTCGTGTTCACATGCGCTTGCGCGGCTTACTACCAATGGGTCGAGGAAAACGAACCTTCCATGTTCGCGGAAATCCAGTCCCGGGTTCGGGAAGGCAGGTGGGTCATCGTCGGCGGCTGGTGGATTCAGCCGGATTGCAATCTGCCGTCCGGCGAGTCGTTCGCGCGGCACAGCTTGTATGGCCAAAGGTATTTTGCCGGCAAGTTCGGGGTTACGGCGAAAGTTGGCTACAACGTCGACTCGTTCGGCCATCACGGGATGATGCCGCAGCTGCTCAAGAAAAGCGGGATGGACTATTATGTGTTCATGCGCCCGATGCAGCACGAGAAGCAGCTTCCGGCCAATCTGTTCTGGTGGGAATCGGAAGACGGCAGCCGCGTCCTGACATTCCGTCTCTCGAACGGGTATACGGTCCGCAATGCCGCCAGCCTGCCGGGACATATTTTGAATCATGCGCAAATGGCCGAAACGGAAGGCGTTCCGTATATGTCGTTCTACGGGGTCGGCAATCACGGCGGCGGACCGACGATTGCCAATTTGCTTGCCATCCGGGAAATGCAGAAGAGTCGCGACGACATCGCGCTAAGCTCGCCCAACGCTTACTTCGCGGAAGTGTCCGCACTTGATCCCGCCGTTCCCGTTATCAAGGACGAGATGCAAATGCATGCGGTAGGCTGCTACTCGACCCATTCCGAATCGAAAAAATACAATCGCAAGGCGGAACACCGGCTGCTCAGCGCCGAGAAGCTGTCGAGTATGGCCCATCTGCTGCTGGGGCTTCCTTACCCGCGGCAACAGCTGCAGGCGGCCTGGGAGAACGTAATGTTCAACCAGTTTCACGATATAATGGGCGGCTGCAGCATCAAAGAGGCGTTCGAGGATGCCCGCGAGGCTTACGGCGAATCGCTGCATCTCGGGGCGAAGGCGCTGAATGCGGCGATGCAGAAACTGTCGTGGAACATCGGAACGATGAAGCCGCAAATTGCCGCGCTGAACAAAGAGAAGGATTGGCAGCTGTGGGAGCAGGACGATCTCGGCGTCCCGTTCGTCGTGTTCAACCCGCTGTCTTGGGAAGTCGACGCGCTCGTGCATGCGAACCAGAAGCTGGCCGGCGTCACGGACGATCAGGGGACGGCTTTGCCCATCCAGTCGGTGCGCGCTTCGCGAACGAACCTGAAGGACATTTGGGACACGCTGTTCCCCGCGCGGGTGCCCGCATTCGGCTACCGGGTATTTTGGATGTACAAGGACAAGGAAGCCGATGTCATCCCGCCCGTCGGCATGCTTCGCGCGGAGGCGAACGCGCTGGAAAATGCGTTCGTACGCATCGAGTTCGACGAGCGTCACGGCTATATGACCCGCTTCTTCGACAAGCGGACGAATACGGAGATGATCGCGTCCGCTGCGGCCATTCCGATCGTGCTTGACGAAACGCACAGCGATACGTGGGGACACGGACTTGAACGATACCGCGACGAAATCGGACGTTTTGCGGACGCCACGCTGCAAACGATCGAAACAGGGCCTCTTCGGGCGATGATCCGCGTGATTAGCCGCTTCGGCTCGTCGTGCCTTCGCCAGGATTTTTCGCTGCGTCACGATTCGCCGGATGTGCAGGTCAAAGTTTCGCTCGACTGGCGCGAGAAGCACCGCATGCTGAAGCTGTCGTTTCCGGTGCGGGTAAGCGGGCCGAAGGCGGTGTGGGAAATCCCCTACGGCTATATCGAGCGGCCGGTCGACGGCAAGGAAGTTCCCGGCCAGATGTGGGTGTATATGAGCGGTCAAGCGGCCGAAGCGGAAGGATTGACGGAAAGCGGTACGATCGGTCTCGGTATTGCCAACGACGCCAAGTACGGCTATGATGTGCTTGATAACGATATCCGCATCACCGTCGTGCGCAGCCCTATCTTTGCCGATCATTACGGCGAGCGCGACGAGCTGTCGGAATATATGGATCAAGGCGTACAGGAGTTTCAGTACGCGATAGTCCCTCACGCCGGCGATTGGCGGGACAGCGGCATGATGCGCAAAGCGAACGAGCTGAACGTACCGCCCTTATCGATCTGGGAAACGTACCACGAAGGTCCGCTGCCGCAATCGTTCGAAGGCATCCGCATTTCGGCGGACCATGTCATGGCTGCGGTGCTGAAACGTGCGGAAGAGGAGGACGGCTGGATCGTTCGCTGCTGCGAAACGGCGGGGAGAAAGGCAGAGGCGCGAATCGAGCTGCCGATGCTCGGACGGGAATGGACGGCGGATTTTGGCATATGCGAAGTGAAGACCTTCTTCATCCCTGCGGACAGCAGCTTGCCGATCGAAGAGGTCAATCTGGTCGAATACAAGGCGGGGTAACCGGACATGAGCGCGCGCAACTGGCAGCAAACCGTACATGCATTGAAACGGCTGACTACTCGGCCGTTTCGTCATAACGATCTGCTCGTAACGGTTGTCGACGCGCTGTTTGCGAAGCACGGGACGGACTGGATGATGCAGCCGCATCGCCACCCGTGGTATGAATTCAATTATGTAGCCGAAGGCGCCGTTTATACGTCGATCGAAGGTGTGGAGTTCCGGATCGAGCCGGGGCAGTCGTATTTGATTCCCCCCGGGTGCTCCCACTCCCACCGCAACGCCGATGGGGCGGGAGACGATGGCTTCTGCCTGCGCTGGCAGTTCGCCGAACTCCCCGCCGCGGATGACGATATGCCGCGAATCGCGTCACAGTTGATCGGCGCCTTCCGCGAGCCCCGCCCTTATGCGCTGGACAGGCGGCTTTCCGTCCCGTTCCTGCGCATCAGCCGCGCAACAAGCGACTTCGCCGTGCAGGCGGCGTTTGTGCAGTGGCTGAGCCGTTTGTTCGATGCGTGGTGCGATGTTGGCGCTTCCGCGGCTCCGATCGCTGACGGGCAGGACGCTCTTGTTCAGCAAGTCACGCTGTTTATGGAGGAGTATTTCGCTTCCCCGTTGAAAGTGCAGGAGCTTGCCGATGCGCTGCATATCAGCTATCGCAGCTTGTCCCGCCGGTTTAAGCGGCAAACCGGCCTGTCGCTGATCGAGAAGCTGAACGACATCCGCATCTCCCGCGCCAAGAAACTGCTGCAGGAGACGGATATGACGCTGCGGGAAATCGCCGCCGCAACCGGATACGACAACGAATATTATTTGTCCAACCAATTTCACCGCTATGCGATGACGACACCGGGACAATACAGGAAACGTTCGAGGGGAGAGAGCGGGCGCTAAGCTTCGGCGGCCCGCTCGTTCGCCGCTTTACAGCCATTCTTTTTTGCGGAACAGCAGGAACATGCCAAGTCCTAGCACAAGCATGCCTGCAAGCACGATGTAATCGCCGCCCGGGAAGTCTTTGCCGGGCAACGATTCGAAGTTCATGCCGTACACGCCGGTAATGAAGGTCAGCGGCATGAAGATCGTCGTAAGCGCGGTGAAGGTGCGCATGATTTCGTTCGCGCGGTTGGCGACGGCGGACTGGTACGCTTCGCGCAAGTTCGCCATGAGGTCGCGGAACGTATCGAACGTTTCCGAAATTTTCACCGCGTTTTCGTAGATGTCGCCGAAATACTTCTGCAATTCCGGACCGATCAGGTGGAGCTCCCGCTTGTGCAGCGCGGCGAGCAGTTCCTTCTGCGGACCGAGCGCCTTCTTCAGCCACAAAATTTCGCTTCGCAGCCCGATGATTTCGTTCAGGTGCGACTTCTTCGTATGCATGAGGATGTCGACCTCAAGCTTCTCCAGCTTCGCTTCGATCCGGTCGCCGACGCTGAAATAGTTGTCGACGACGAGGTCGACGAGGTGATACATGAAATCGTCCGGGGAATTGACTTCCTCTTCCCACAGGATCGGCTTCAGCGTGCGAATTTCGTTGATTTTCTGCTTCGTGACGGTAAGGATGAAATGGGAGCCGAGAAACATATTGAGCGCGCGCAGAAAAATTTCCTCATCGTCGAATCGAATGCTGTTGATCACAATAAAATAATGGGAATCGTATAGTTGCAGCTTAGGTCGCTGTTCGTCTTCGGACAAGCAGTCTTCGACAGCCAGTTCGTCCAGATGGAAGATCGGCTGCAGCACTTCCAAATCTTCGGTTGTCGCATCGATCCAGTAAAAACCTTCTTCCGGCGCGGCGAGTGTTGCAAAAATATCGTCGACCGTCGTAAATTGTCCATTCTTGACATGACGTACCTTCATCCGTTCCTCACTCCCCTCGCGGCGCGCGCCGATTGCGGCAACGCGACCTGAATAGGCATTCGCGGGAAAGCGGTCCGGTACGCCATGAAAAGGCAAGGCGGCCTCGCGGTCCAAATGGACGGAGCCTGCCGGCCATTCGTCCGTTACGGGTGAGGAAACGCCCGATCATGTGCGGAATCGGAAGCTTTCGCGGAATGCGATTGCTGACTTGTCGCTTGCGTTTGCCGCAAGCCGTTCACAGGATGCGGAAGACTTCGCGGGTCTCCGTCCATGCAGGCCTACCTCCTTTAAATCCGCGTTATTCATTCAATACTTGTCTAGTATAACTCGCGCACAGGGGGACTTCAAGATGGTTTGCCCTGGTGCAAAACTGCCGAAAAGCAGGCGAAGCAAGCGATTGCGCTCTCTTCACCATATGGCGTTTCATTCCGCAACGTGCATGCAAACGAGGCGCTTCGCGCTGCCACTTGACGGACGCTCCATTTTCCATTACATTTAGAAATAACAATTGCATACGCGAATGGCTCTTATCAAGAGTAGGTTGAGGGACTAGCCCGATGAGACCCGGCAACCGGCAAACCTGTCGCTTCATGCGGCGGGAGCGCACGGTGCTAATTCTTGCAGAAGCTGCGGCTTCTGAGAGATGAGAGAGGACATTGCTCGGTTTGCTATGGCCTTTCTTGTCGTGAGAAAGGTTTTTTTGCGTCCCGGAAACGGGAGCCGGAAGCCTTTTTTACGGCAACATGTCGCGCAGCGGGTGGATGCCAAGAGGAGGAGTGAAGGTCATGCCGATCAAAGTACCCGATCATTTGCCGGCCAAAGAAGTGCTGTACAAGGAGAATATTTTCGTCATGGACGAGACGGTGGCTTTTCATCAGGACATCAGGCCGCTGCGCATCGCCATTCTCAACTTGATGCCGACCAAGGAAACGACGGAAACGCAAATTTTGCGCCTGCTCGGCAATACGCCGCTGCAGATCGAAATCGTCCTGCTGCATCCGAAGACTCACACATCCAAGAATACGTCGGCCGAACATCTCGCCATGTTCTACAAAACGTTCGACGACGTCAAATACGATTATTTCGACGGATTGATTATTACCGGCGCGCCGGTGGAGACGCTGGCGTTCGAGGAAGTCACTTACTGGGAAGAGCTCAAGCAAATCATGAACTGGAGCCGCACCAACGTAACGTCCACGCTGCATATTTGTTGGGCTGCGCAAGCCGGGCTCTACCATCACTTCGGCGTGCCGAAATACCCGCTCGCGGACAAAATGTTCGGCGTCTTCCCGCACAGCGTGACTCAAGGCAATGTGAAGCTGCTTCGCGGCTTCGACGAACGGTTTTTCGTGCCGCAATCGCGCCATACGGAAGTGCGCCGCGCCGACATCGAGAAGGTGGACGCGCTGGAGATCTGGTCCGAATCCGAAGAGTCCGGCGTTTATATCGCGGCGACCAAGGACGGCCGGCAAATTTTCGTCACCGGGCATTCGGAATACGATCCGTTGACGTTGAAATGGGAATACGACCGCGACGCGAACAAAGGCTTGTGCGTCGCCATACCGGTCAATTATTACCCGAACGACGACCCGTCGCGGACGCCGGTTTCCACTTGGCGGGCGCATGCCAACCTGTTGTTCTCCAATTGGCTGAACTATTATGTGTACCAGGAGACGCCGTACGAATGGAATTTGGGCATGTATATTTGAAAGGAGAACAGCAGGAAATGAAAATCGAAAGCCGTTTGGCGCAAATAGGTTCCATCTCCGAGCCGGTTACCGGCGCGGTCAGTTTTCCGATCTACCAATCGACGGCGTTCCGTCATCCGAAGCTTGGCCAAAGCACCGGCTTTGACTACTCCCGGACGAAAAGTCCTACCCGTTCGGTGCTGGAAGCGGCGATCGCCGACCTCGAAAGCGGCGACGCCGGCTTCGCCTGCAGCTCGGGCATGGCGGCGCTGCAAACGATATTTGCCCTGTTCGGGCAAGGCGATCACCTGCTCGTATCGCTTGATCTGTATGGCGGCACCTACCGCCTGCTGGAGAAAGTCATGACCCGCTTCGGCGTCACTTCCACCTACGTCGACACGAACGACCTTGACGCGCTGGAAGCAAACCGCAAGCCGAATACGAGGGCGATCGTGATCGAAACGCCGACAAATCCGCTTATGATGATTACCGATCTGGCCGAAGTTTGCGGCTGGGCGCGCAAGCACGGGATCCTGTCGATCGTCGACAATACGCTGCTGACGCCGTTCTTCCAGCGGCCGATCGAGCTTGGCGCGGATATTGTCATTCATAGCGCGACCAAATATTTGGGCGGCCACAACGACGTATTGGCCGGGCTGATCGTGACGAAGGGCGAAGAGTTGTCCAAAGAGATGGCGTTTCTGCACAATTCGATCGGCGCCGTGCTCGGGCCGCAGGATTCGTGGCTGCTCATGCGCGGCATGAAGACGCTGGCGCTGCGAATGGAGCGCCACCAATACAATGCGACGCGCATCGCCGATTGGCTGCTGTCGCATCCGCATGTGGCCGAAGTGTTTTACCCGGCGCAGCCGCACCATCCGGGGCACGACATCCAGAACCGGCAATCGTCCGGCAATACCGGCATCTTTTCGTTCAAGCTGAAGGACGCCGCTTACGTAGAGCCGATTTTGCGCCATATCAAGCTGATCGCCTTCGCCGAAAGCCTGGGCGGCGTCGAGTCGCTGATGACATACCCGGCCGTGCAAACGCACGCCGACATCCCGGAGGAAATCCGCCGACAGGTTGGCGTCGACGACCGGCTGCTGCGCTTCTCCGTTGGCGTCGAACACGTGGACGACTTGATTGCCGATCTTGGAAACGCGATCGAACAGGCGTATCGGGAAGTGGCCGGCAGCTAGAAGGCTGCGCTCCGCAGCAAGCCGATGAACGGAAGACGTTCGTCGGCTTGTTTCCGTTCTGGGACTTTACGGCTATTTATTTGCAAAAATTTTCAGAAAACAGCGAAAGATAGGATTTGTCGACTATGTTTTCCGCTTGTCCATATGCTAGAATATCGTAAGATGTCTGAAATGCCTGAACGTGCGAGTTCAAAAAGCGGGCGTTTCAGCACCGAGCCTCTAAAAGCGAGTCTGGCATGTTGGGAGGGTCATGATGATTACATACCGGAATCAATTGCATTGGCTTGACCGTCTCCGAATGCTTTCGCGCTTGCTGTTGCCGGATAAGGCATTGAAATATTTTCCTCCCGACTTTACGCTTCGCGATCCCGTCCTTTCCCGCGTCCACCGCATCAGACGCCGCGGCCTCACCTGCGCGCTGCTCATCTTCACCGTCCGTCCGGCGGCTCGCGAATGGCTCGATATGACGCCGCGGGCGGCGAACGAATGGCGCAGCCTGATTCAGCAGACGCTGATTGCTTGCGTCTCCCGTTATTATCCGGAGCACCAGATCGTAGGCATGAAACGGATCGACGATTGCGATGCGGTATTTCTTTCCTTCGAGAACGGCGAACCCGGCCAGGATGAATTGGCACTTGTGGCGCAGCGCATTGCCGGCGGCATGTCGCATCGGCTGGCCGAACGGGCGGGCGACGAACGGCTGCTGGTCGAGACCGGAACGTTTCTGCTGGAGCGGGATGCGGCCCACACGATGGCTGCGGTGCAGTCCGCTTCGCAGTTCGCAAGGGCGGTAGCGGCCAAACGGCTGCCGGTGGAATTCGCCGCGTTGCGGCAGCGGCTGCTGCGCATGCTGGAAGCGGAGGACATCTCCGTGCTGGCGCAACCGATCATGGACCTGGAGAGCGGCGATATATTCGGCTGGGAACTGCTGACCCGCGGGCCGGCGGGCGGTCCGCTCCATATGCCGGTCGATCTGTTCCCGTTCGCGGAGCAGGCCGGCGCGCTGCATCGTCTGGAGTATTTGGTCATCCACAAGGCTCTTCGCGAAATTGCCAAACGGCAAATCAAAGAACAGGTGTTTCTCAACATTACTCCCGTTACGCTGGCCGAACCGAAGCTGCTGGATCGTGTGCTTGACTGGCTGAAGCTGTACCCGGCCATCCATCCCGGCCAGATCGTGTTCGAAATTACCGAACGCCACGCCATCCGCGACTATACGCAGATGGGCGACATCATTCGCCAGTACCGGGAACACGGATTCCGTTTTGCGATCGACGATGCGGGAGCCGGGTATTCCAGCCTGCAATCGATCAGCGAACTGATTCCCGACATGATCAAAATCGACCGTTCGGTCATTCAAAATATCGATCGCCAGTCCGTCAAACAATCGCTGCTCAAGGCGCTGCTCGATTTTGCCGAGGATATCAATTGTCAAGTAATCGCCGAAGGCGTCGAGACGGAGGAAGAGGCGGGCGTGCTCGTCTCGCACCGGGTTCGTATCGGACAGGGCTTTTACTTTTCCCGGCCGGAGCCGATCTGTTCCGGATATGGACATACGCATTTTGCCGACCTGAAACAAAAAATTATGCAGCTGCGACAGACGAGCAGCGCTTAGCGAAAGAAGCCGCTTCGGCAGAGGCGGCTTTTTCTGTTGTTGGAGGCAACGAAAAATGGCCTATTTCATAAAACAGCGAAGTACCTTGTCAAACTTTGTCGTCTGCGCGCCAATCGGCGGCAGTTCCGCGGAACAGGAGCCGCTGCGACGCATGTTTTTTGCGCCCAACGCGCGGAGGGAGCGCGCGCTACTTAGCGGTTGCACAGCGGTATTAGTGAATGCGCTGTATTTTGCGAATCACCCCCTTTCGATACAATAGCTGTAAAAGAAAGGATGGTGTGAAGTGAAACATTGGAATGAAATTTACCTTTTTAAACAGAAATTTGCTATTTTGATTCTCGCCACCTTGCTCGCCTTTGGAAACATCGCTCTTGTGCTGCTTGCAAGCAAAGCGAGCGCGGATGACAGCGGGTTATTGGCGGAGTTGCGCATCAATCGCACTACAGCCGAGGGGGGACAACTGCTCCCGTTCGACCCGTCCGAACCGGCGGCGACCGACTATAGCATGAGCGTTCCGTCAGGAACGACGCAAGTCACGCTGACGGCCGAGACGGCTAATCCGACAGAAACGATCGTTGTGCGCTATAACAACGGCACTTATCCGTCCGTACTGACCGCCGGCCATTTGGAGCAAACGCTCAGCTTGGCGCCCACGGCCATTCGGCTTTTCATCGACGTTTACAACAGCGCCGGTACTGTCCAACTGAATCGATATACGGTTCGGCTCACGTTCGACATGGCGGGAGACGGTACGACAGGCAACCCCTATCAAATACATACGGCCCAGCAGCTTTCGTTGATCGGCCAATCGCCATACTCGCTTTCCAGCGCGTACAAGCTGATGAACCACATCAGCCTGAGCAATTTTATCACGGATGACGACAGCATAAGAGGCTGGAATCCGATTGGCGGGGAAGACGATTTCACCGGCAGCTTCGACGGCAGCGGCAAAACGATCAGCGGCTTGTGGAGCAACCGTGTCGCGCAACAGCAAGTCGGACTGTTCGGCTCGCTCGGCGCCGGCGCCAGCATCAGCAAGCTGGAGCTGTCGGCCGATGCGGATAAAGGCGGCATCGTCGGGGGCAATTACGCCGGCATGCTGGCCGGCAGGTCGGCAAGCGGCGGCCAACTGTCCGACATATCGGTCCAAGCGGCCGTATACGCAGGCGGCCCCACAGGGTACGCGGGCGGCATCGTCGGCTATAACGGCGCGGCGATCAGCCGCTCCTCGGTGACGGGCACCGTATACGGCATCTACGTCGTGGGCGGCCTGGCCGGCGAGTTGGTTGGCGGCGCCTCGCTTGATTCGAGCTTCTCGCAAGCGACGGTTTATTCGCTCGGCAGCGGAGCGAACGGAACCGGCGGCGCCGTCGGATACGTCATGGACGGCAGGATCAGCGATACGTTCGCAACCGGCAACGTGAGCACGGCGTACGGCCATGCCGGCGGACTCGTCGGTTACGCGAGCGCAGCCACCACGATCGAGCAATCCTATGCGGCTGCGGTGGTGTCGATTGATCCGGGGGGCGCAGGTTCGCATGGCGGTTTGATCGGCCAAAAAGCGGATTCCGGAGTGACAGTGACGGGTTCCTATTGGGATATGACCGCATCCGGACAACCGGGCAGCGCCGGCGATAGCGAAACGGGCAAAAATACGGATGAGATGCAAACTCGGGAAACTTACGCCGGCTGGGACTGGGCCGCCACGTGGCTGCAGCAGCCGGGACACTATCCGCATCTGCAGTGGACCGCGCCGGGCAGCCGGCCAACCGGGTTGACATTGACAGGGGCGGATCATATAGCGGAAAACGTGCCGATCGGAACGACCGTCGGCATGCTGGATGCGATTGATCCCGACTTGGGGGATGCGCTGACATACAGCTTCGTCTCCGCAAACATCGACTCCGGCCTGAATGCGTCGGTTGACGACGACAATGCAAGCTTCGTCATCGACGGCGAAGCGCTGAAAACGAACGCCGCCGTCGACTATGAAACGAAGAACGTCTATCACGTGCTGATCGCAGTCACGGACTCGACGTATCGTATGTTCTGGATGCCGTTCACCATCAACGTGCAAGACATGGGGGGGGTAACGCTTTCCGCCAACACCGTGGAGGAAAACGCGCCGGCCGGTACGGCCATCGGCACGGTAACCATCGTCGATCCGGATTCGTACGATTCCAGCTCGCTTGCACTGGTCACGGGAGTCGGCGACAACGATAACGCCAACTTCGAGATGGACGGCAATATTTTGCGGACAAAGGCCAGCTTCGACTACGAAACGAAAAACAGTTACCACATTCGCATCGGCATTACGGATTCCGTTTATCAAACCGTGTATGCCGCATATCCGTTCAGCGTGTTCGTGACAAATGTCAATGATGTACCGATTGTGGATTTTAACCTGTCGTACGTGCTCAAGGAAAAAACTTCTCCAGGTACAGAGATCGGCAACTTTAGCACAATCATTGTCGAGCAAGGCGATCAGTACGTTTATAGTCTGGTCGGCGGAAGCGGCGATACCGATAACGGCAGCTTCTCGATCGATGGCAACAAGCTGAAATCGGCCGCAATGTTCGACTACGAAACGAAATCGACTTATCAGATTCGGGTCAGCGTTACCGATGGTGTCTATTCGCTGCAGAAGCCGTTTACGATCCTTGTGGAGAATGTAGAGGAAGACGATTCACCGCCGCCGCCTGGCACGAATCCGCCACCGGGACCACTGCCCGGCCCGAGCCTGACGCCAACACCAACACCAACGCCGAGTCCGACACCGGAGGCCAAGCCGCTGGCAGTCGTTTCAATCAACGGCGACACGGACGAGCAGTTGGCGACAGTGGATGTTCGTGAGGATGGCGGCCGCAAGACGATTGCGGTGACGCTCGACCCGGACAAAATCGCCGCACGTCTGACCGCGGCAGGAGACAGCCCGGAGATTACGATTCCGGTATCCGCCGAAGCGGATGAAGTGATCGGAGCGATCAACGGGCAAACGGCCAAGCTGCTGGCGGAAAAACAAGCGACGTTAGTCGTTGAAACGGACGCGGCCAGCTATAAGCTGCCGGTCGGCCAGCTCGGTTTGGGCGATCTGCTGAAGCAGTGGGGCGCTTCCGTCGACCTTGCGGATGTTGTCGTACAGGTGCAAATCGGCGACAGTACGGAAAAGCAAGCGGCGTTGTTGAAGCAGGCTGCGGGCGATCAGACGTTTACCCCGGTCGTCGGACCGGTCAATTTTACCGTCACGGTCAGCTATAAAGGCAAATCAACGGAGATCAAGCTGTTCCCCGCTTATGTGGAGCGGGAAATCAAGCTTCCGGACGATGTCGATCCGGCTCAAGTAACGACAGCCATCGTGCTGCATGACGACGGCACCGTCACACCGGTACCGACTGTCGTCGAGCTCCGCAACGGCCGCTATTACGCCCGCGTCAGCAGCTTGACGAACAGCGCATATGCCGTAATCGGGTACTCGCATTCTTTTGCGGATATGAAAGGGCACTGGGCACAGTCGCAAGTGAGCGACATGGCGTCGCGCCTCATTGTCGACGGCGTCTCCGATACGGCGTTCGAACCGGAGCGCCCGATTACCCGCGCCGAGTTTGCCGCGATTCTGGTGCGTGCGCTGGGACTTCCGGCTGACGGCGGCAAACCGCCTTTCGCCGACGTTCCCGCGGGCGCCTGGTACGCCGGCGCGGCAGCCTCCGCTGCGGCATACGGCTTGATTGGCGGCTACGAAGACGGGACGTTCCGACCCGATCAGCCGATCAGCCGGCAGGAAGCGTTCACCATGCTGGGGGCGGCGCTGAAGCTGGCCGGCCAGCAAACGGATGGCGGCAACGCCGACAAGACGCTGGCTGCCTTCGCGGACCGCGCGTCGGTTGCCGATTGGGCGCTCGCCGGTACGGCAGCGCTTGTGAACGCCGGCATTATCGACGGCAGGGCGTCAGGGCTTGCACCGTTGGCGTCGATCTCCCGCGCCGAAGCGGCAGTCGCCATTCAACGTCTGCTGATCCGGACGGACTTGATCGACGCGCCAACGCCAGCGAGCAAGTAAGCAGGCACATAAGCGGTCTCCCGATGCGAGGGAGGCCGCTTTTTGCCGGTGGCGCCAAATGGCTGACGTGTTCACCGTTTCGTAATGACGCGCCGCGCTGTGCTGTGGTACGATAAGGATATCGGTTTATCGGGCAAGCTCATGATCGATTTTCTGCCCATATCAAGTCAGGAGGCCTCATCCATGCAAGCAATCGACCGTATCCTTACCAAGGCGCTCGCCGGCAGGCGGATCAATATCGAGGAATGCGTCACGCTGTTCGAATCGGACCAGATCGAGAAGATGGGCGATACCGCCAACCGGATCATGGAAAAGTGGCACCCCGAGCCGATCACAACGTTCGTCATCGGCCGCAACATCAACTATACGAACATTTGCGACGTCTATTGCCGCTTCTGCGCGTTTTATCGCAAGCCGGGCTCGTCCGAAGGCTACGTGCTGCCGGACGAAGTCATTTTTCAGAAAATCCAGGAAACGCTGAACGTCGGCGGCACGGAAATTTTGATGCAGGGCGGGACGAACCCCGATCTGCCGTTTACGTATTACACGAACCTGCTGCGCGAAATCAAGAAACGATTCGACATTACCATGCACTCGTTTTCTCCGGCGGAAATTATGAAGATGAAAGAAGTATCGAACGGACTGTCTCTGGAGGAAGTCGTCCGCCAACTGCACGAGGCCGGGCTTGACTCGCTGCCTGGCGGCGGGGCGGAAATTCTCGACGACCGCACGCGCCGCCGCATCAGCCGGCTCAAAGGCTCGTGGCGCGACTGGATGGACGTCATGCAGACGGCGCATCGCATCGGCATGCACACGACCGGCACGATGGTCATCGGCTTCGGCGAATCGCTGGAGGAGCGGGCGCTGCACCTGCTGCGCATTCGCGACGCCCAGGACGACGTGCTGGAGAAGAAGCTGTCGACGCCGGGATTCCTGGCGTTCATTCCGTGGACGTTCCAACCGGACAACACGAACCTCAAAGGGGAAAAAACGTCGCCCGAAGAGTATTTGAAGACGCTCGCCATCAGCCGAATCATGCTCGACAACATTCCTAACTTCCAATCGTCGTGGGTGACGATGGGGCCGGAAATCGGCAAACTGACGCTGCGTTATGGCTGCAACGATTTTGGCAGCACGATGATCGAGGAGAACGTCGTGTCGGCGGCGGGAACGACGCACAAGGTGAACATTTCGTCGACGCTGCGCCTCATCCGCGAGGCAGGGAAGATTCCGGCACAGCGCAACACGAAGTACGAAACGCTGCGCGTGTTCGACGACGAGAACGCAGTGGTGGAGAACGATTTTGTGATGCAAAATTAGGGTGTGTCTGAATACTCTGAGGGGAGCAGATTTTGCCGAATTTTCGTTTCATGCAAGGAAGTTTTGCGCAGGCTTACCGGGGGTAAGTCAAGCGGAACTGACGCAGCAGGGGGCGAAAAGGCGGTGAAAGATGACCTCGAGTGAGTTTTCAGACACGCCATAGTCGGTCGGATGGTGGCGCCATCAGGAGCGGAAGCGAGGAGCACAAAATGGCCGAAACGAAGCCATTGTTCGAGCCGGAAGCTTACGAAGAGCGGCTGGACCGGTTCGTGGACGAATACCGGAAGATGATCGTCGCCAGGCTGGACGAACAATACACGCACAGCGCCTCGCGCGCGGACAAAATCGCCGACAAAGTGGCGACGTTCGGCGGGAGCTGGAAGTTTATCATTTTGTTCGGTTGTTTTCTGGCCGCGTGGATGATCGTCAACGTGCTCGCCTTGACGAGGGTCATTCATTTTGATGAGCCGCCGTTTATTTTGCTGAATTTGATTTTGTCGTTTATTGCCGCCTTCCAGGCGCCGCTTATTCTGATGAGCCAGAACCGGCAAGCGCAGCGGGACAAAAACGAGGCGTTGATCGATTTTTCGATCAATTTCAAGGCGGAGCGGGAAGTGGACGATATTCAAGGCCATCTGCACCGGCTGGAAGACAACTTTGCTTCATTCCGCGACGAAATGCGCAACGAGCTGGCGGCGATCAAAACGCTGCTGACGAAGTGAAGCCGGAGCCGGCCGTGCGGCCGGTCTGCGGCAACGGTGCATGTACAAAATAGGCCATAAAAAATGGCCTATTCGCGTCTTTTTGGGCGACTCATCGAAAATAGCCAGTGAAAACACTGGCTATTATGGCCGAATCGTCCCCCAATCGAACATTTCAACGAAATAGCCAGCGATTTCGCTGGCTATTTCGTTGCTACCGGGCATTTTTCGCGGAATAGCCAATAAAACATGGCCTATTTCGAACTTACCTATTCTCAGGCCTACTTCGCCTCCCGCCGCACAACAAAACCAACCAACCCGCCGGCCATATCGTCCGCCGTCACGTGCAGCACAATCGGCTCGCCCGGCGGCGCGGCGATCGTTTCCGCATGCCGCATCCGGCCGTCTTTCGCGAGCCGGTACACCTCAATCGCGGCGCCAGAGCCGCCGGCCGCGGCAAGCTCAAGCACGCCTGCGGCGAACGGCACGCACGCCAGCTCGCGCGAGTCGGCGCAGCCGCGCCCGTCCTGCGCGATCAGCGCCCACTCGCCGCTGAAGCTCACGCCCGGCGCCGCGGAATAAGCGCGCGGCTCCTGCACGCCGCGCAGCGTCAGCGCCGTGACGGCGTCGCCGCCGGCCAGCCGCTCGATGCGGCCCCACGAGCGGGCGACGGGCTCGCGGCTTGTGACGCCGGGATCGGCGTCCAGCCAGAGCGGCCGCCAGCCGGTAGTGCGGCGGAACCAGCGCTCCAGCGCTTGCCAGCGGCCGAGCTGCACCGGCGAAAGCGCGATGCCGTCCGAGTCGTAAGCGCCCAGCGTCAGGCCGCATGCGCCGACGACGGCGGTGTCGAGCCAGATCGAATCGACGGCGTCCGTATAATAGCCCGTGGACGTATTGAGCGCCATGCCGCGGCGGGCGGCCAGCGACGCCCACATGCAGCGCTGGTTGTGGCCGATGCGCTCGTTGTCCGCGTCGTCGCCGGCATCGCCGAGATCGTCGATGTTGATCATGTCGTACAGCCCGTGCAGCAGCGGATGGACGCCGTAGTAAATGAGCGTGATGCCGGGTTTCGCCGCGCGGGCGGCGTCGCCGACGATGCGCAGCAGCTCGGCGCACAGCCGTTCGCCGCGCAGCGACGGGTCGCGCGGCGCGCCGGCGTCCGGGCCGGGCAGGCCGTAGCCGAAGTCGAGCTTCAGCGCGACCGGGTCGTACGTGCGGACGATCCGTTCCGTCCGTTCGGTCAAATAGCGGCGCGTTCGTTCCGAGCTGGGGTCCAGGCAATAATGGTAGCCGCCGCCCGCCAGCGGATCGCCGTTCCACGAATATTGCCGCGGCTTGCCGTCCGCGCCGCAAATCAGATCGTCGTCGCCAAGCCCCGCTTCCTCCGGCTTGTCAATCCAGCCGATCGATTGCCACAGCGCAAGGCCGTAGCCTTTCCCCTTTAAGTAAGCCAGCGATTCGTCGAACCCCGGGAACCGCTCGAGATTCGGCCGGCCCGAACCCATCGACGATTCCCAGGGATCGTCGATGACGACGAGCTGCGCCGGCAGCGATGCGGCGACCCGGTCGGCATATTCGCGCAAGTCGAAACGTCCGATACGGAAATCGCCCCACGTGCACAAAAACGAGCGCTGGTGCCCGGCATCTTTGGGTTCGCTGGCCGGGAAGGTGGCATACAGCCGGTCGTAGGCGTCATAAGCCGACGCTCCCCACGCCAGCCGCAGCGGTTCGTCCCAGCGGCGTCGATGCCGATCGGCCGGCTGCCACAAATCTTCCCGGTAGGCGTAAGTCAGACACGTCGTCGACCCTTGCACCTGCAGCGACAACGCCGCACCTTGGATCGCGCCGGGGCCTACGGCAAGCCAGCCGGCTTTGCCGCCGAGCGCCGCCGCGTACACCGGACGCGGGAACGCCGCCGCGTACAACGAGCCGGTGGCGCTGCCGAAGCTGCCCAGCGGGAGCGTAGCGTTGCCAAGCTCCCACACCCGCATCACGCTGCGCGTCACGCCCGCTCCCGCGCACGGCACGCACAGCAGCTCCGAGCGCCAAGCCGGCCAGAACGGCCGATCGGTGCGCGGCGCCCGGCTGCGTTCGACGTCGTCCATGACGCGTGCGCCGAAGTACAGCGCCACGATGCCGCATGCCAAAGACCATTCCGTCTCGAGGTCGGCGATCCGCAGCCCCCAAGCCTCCGTCGCCACTCGCATGTGCCCGCTGCCGAAGCGGCCGAACGCCAGCCGCAGCGTATAGGTGTTGTCCGCCGTTTGTACGGCTTCTTCGACCGTGCCCTGCACATATTCGTTGCCGCCTTCCGTATGCAGCTCGAACGACGGCAACAAGCCTCCTTGCCAAATGACGGCCGATGTCCGGCTGCCTTTGACGATCGCCCGATCGCTTCGCAATTCCCATTCCAATGTCCATGCATCCGCATTATGGGCACTGATCAACCATTCATTTGCCATAGTCGCATTCTCTCCCTCTTACGAGATCTTCCTCCATTATAGACAATCGGCACCCCCGTTGTATGCGGCCGGCCTGCTCGATTCGGTATCCAAAATTACGATTTTTTTCGCCGGATTCAGCGGCTTCCTTGCCAAATGTTTGATCGTATATCTCCTCTTCGCGAGCCATATACTTGTAAAGAAACTCAGCACGGAGAGGGTGAGGGAGCTTGGACACGTTGACCATAACCGTCATGAACCGCAGCGACGGGCCGCGAAACGGATTGTATCGCAAGCTGATTGCGGAGTTCGCTTCGCTGCCCCATTTGTATATGCAGAAAACCGCTTATCCAACCCACGAACGGATCGAATGCACCAATATCGGCAAAAAAACGTGGACACGCACGGAGCGTTTGAACGTATGCGAAAGCGTGGGGGCGGCGGTGGCGCAGTTTCTCGTCGAGGAAGAGGAGGAGCGGCTGCTGGCGGAATTGATCGCCGGGCAGTTCGCTTACGAGGACAACGACGCGTCGCATGTGCTGGCCTATTGCCGGCAAGTGCTGCAAGGGCATCCGCCGGCCGTTGCCGCCAAACCGCCCAAACGGGAGCGGCCATGGCTCGGAGAAACGGACGATGCGGCGCAAGCCCGCGAGCTGTCGCACCGGGAGCGGCTGATCGCCAAGGAAGCGAAAGATTTTTTGAAGGCGCACGACTTTCTGAACGTGGACGGGTTGCTAAAATTTCGGCTTCGCGGCTATAAGGAAGAGCTGAAGGAAACGGTGGAGTACGCCGCGGCGGAATATGCGATGGATAAGCAGTACCAGGAGTTTATTTCGCTGCTGCAGTACTTCGTTTTTATTCAGGATACGAAGGTGCCGGCGGTGCATCTGATTCATAAAGGCGGCCACGAATTCGACCTGCTCGACGAAACGATGGCGCCGATCGATACGAGCTCGCTGGACACGACGATGACGGTGGAAGTGCTGGACAAAGATTTCAATTTCGAGGACATGATCGTCAGCACGCTCATCACAGTTGCGCCGCAGCACATTCACGTGCATACGCGGGAGCCGGAGGTGCAGCTCATTCGCACGATTATGCAAATTTTCGAAGGGCGGGCGAGGCTGTGCACCTTCTGCCGGCAATGCAAGCCGGCGCTCGGCGACGGCGTTGTGCTGGAAGCGGACACGGGAACGATCGGCAACGGCCTGTAAGACGTGAGCGGACCACCACTTGACTTGGCGCGGCCAACCTTACTATAATAGTCGGTATAACACATCGCTACGACCGAAGACACGAATCGCAATTCGAACGGCTCAGAGAGAGGGGTCCCGGCTGCAAGCCCCTTGCGTCACCGATTGCGCATTTACCCCTTCGCGAGCTGCGACGTCGAACGATGCCGGCTTGGGCGCCCAGCAACAGCGCTCGCGGCGATCCAGTAGGCGACGCCGGTTCATCCCCGATAACGGATGCCTGAGGATGCCGCTCCCGCAAACGATTGCGGCGCGCATCGAACAGAGGGTGGAACCACGAGACCAAGCGCGCTCGTCCCTTGCGGACAGCGCGCTTTTTTGTATTGGGGCCCCCGCAAAGTACCTGAGTACGCTTCGATGCGATGGCCTCACTTTGTGGGGTTGTTTTGCGTCCACATTACATGTAAAAGAAGGAGTTTTGACCCGCCATGTCCATTCAAGTTACGTTTCCGGACGGCGCCGTTCGCGAATATGCCGGCGGCACCACCATCGAACAAGTCGCCGAATCGATCAGCTCCGGCCTGAAGAAAAACGCCGTCATCGGCAAAGTCGACGGGAAACCGGTCGACCTGAACACGCCGCTCGAGCAATCCGCCGCCGTTGAAATCGTCACCCTCGACTCCGACGCAGGCCTCGAGGTGTATCGGCACAGCACGGCGCATCTGATGGCGCAAGCGATCAAACGCATTTACGGGGAAAAGACCGTCAAGCTCGGTATCGGCCCGGTCATCGAGGACGGCTTCTACTACGACATCGATCTCGAGAAGCCGCTGTCCGCTGACGACCTCGGCGCCATCGAGAAGGAGATGGAACGCATCGCCGGCGAAAATTTGCCGATCACCCGCCGCGTCGTCAGCCGCGAGGAAGCGCTGCGCATTTTCGGCGAGCTGGAGGATCCGCTCAAGCTGGAGCTGATCCGCGATTTGCCGGCGGACAGCGTCATTACGATTTACGACCAAGGCGAATTTTTTGACTTGTGCCGCGGGCCGCACCTGCCTTCGACCGGGCGCATCAAAGCGTTCAAGCTGCTGAGCGTGGCGGGCGCCTACTGGCGCGGCGACTCGAAGAACAAGATGCTGCAGCGCATCTACGGCACCGCATTCCCGAAAAAGGCGCAGCTCGACGAGCATCTCCATCTGCTGGAGGAAGCGAAAAAACGCGATCACCGCAAGCTCGGCCGCGAGCTGAAAATGTTCACCTTCTCCCGCGAAGTCGGCCAAGGGCTGCCGATCTGGCTGCCGGCCGGGGCCAAGCTTCGCCGCACGCTGGAGCGCTACATCGTCGATCTCGAGGAGCGTCTCGGCTACCAGCACGTGTATACGCCGGTGCTCGCCAACGTCGAGTTGTACAAGACGTCGGGCCACTGGGACCACTACCAGGAAGACATGTTTCCGAAAATGGTTCTCGACAACGAGGAGCTTGTGCTGCGTCCGATGAACTGCCCCCACCATATGATGGTGTACAAAAGCGAGATGCGTTCGTACCGCGACCTTCCGGTGCGCGTCGCCGAGCTCGGCACGATGCACCGTTACGAAATGTCGGGCGCGCTCACCGGACTGCACCGTGTGCGGGCGATGACGTTGAACGATGCTCACATCTTCTGCCGTCCGGACCAGATCAAGGACGAGTTCGCGCGCGTTATCAACCTGATTCGCCAGGTATACGAAGACATCGGCATCAAGGAATACCGCTTCCGCCTGTCGTACCGCGATCCGAAGGATACGGAGAAATATTTTCCGAACGATGCCATGTGGGAAATGTCGCAGCGCATGCTGCGCGAAGTTGTCGAAGAGCTGGGGCTGCCGTTCTTCGAGGCGGAAGGCGAAGCCGCATTCTACGGGCCGAAGCTTGACGTGCAGATCAAGACCGCGTTGAAAAAAGAAGAAACGCTGTCGACCGCACAGCTTGACTTCCTGCTGCCGGAGCGCTTCGAGCTCGAGTACGTCGGCGACGACGGGCAGAAGCACCGCCCGGTCGTCATTCACCGCGGCATCATCAGCACGATGGAGCGCATGACCGCTTTCCTGCTGGAGAACTTTGCCGGCGCGCTGCCGGTTTGGCTGTCGCCGGAGCAGGCACGCGTCATTCCGGTGTCGCCGGCGTTCAGCGAATACGTGAAGCAAGTGACGGAGAAGCTGCAGCTGGCCGGCATCCGCGCCGAATCCGACGACCGCAACGAAAAGCTCGGCTACAAAATTCGCGAGGCGCAGCTGGACAAAATTCCGTATATGCTCGTCGTCGGCGAAAATGAAGTGAACAGCGGCTCGTTTTCGGTGCGCAAGCGCGGCGAAGGCGACATCGGCTCGCACAGCGTCGACGCGACGATTGCAATGATTGCCGAAGCGATTCGCACGAAGGCGCATTAGACCTGCCCGGTTTTCTCATATCAAATGCTTTGACCAAAGACATGATTCGTGTGTGCCAGCCCCAGAGAGAGGGACGATTGCTGAAAGTCCCTTGCGTCCGCACACGCGCGATTACCCCTTTGCAGCTGCGGCGCCAACGCGTACGACGCGCTTTCCCGCGCGCACGCCAGTAGACGCCGCCGGTTCATTCCCGGTACCGAATGACCAGAGGACGCCTTTCGCCCACCCGTGCCATGCCGGGTGCCGGGCGGCGTCGAATCAGGGTGGAACCACGAGCGTCAAGCGCACTCGTCCCTTTGCGGCGAGCTGCGCTTTTTTGTGTTTTCCGAATGTATTACGCGACTATGACGAGGAGGCATCAACGATGCAAGATCAACAGAAACACGACGAAATTCAGGCTTATTTGCAAATATACCGCCACAGCGCGGCGCATCTGCTGGCGCAGGCGCTCAAGCGCATTTACGGGGAGAAGGCAGTGAGATTGGGCATCGGTCCGGTGATCGAGGACGGTTTTTATTACGATATCGACCTGGAGCAGCCGCTGTCCGCGGACGATCTTGGCGCAATCGAGCAGGAGATGGCCCGAATCGCCGGCGAAAATTATCTGATCGTTCGGCGCGTCGTCAGCCGCGAAGAAGCGGAGCGGCTGTTCCGCGAACGCGAGGAGCCGCTCAAGCTGGAGCTGATCCGCGACTTGCCGGCGGACAGCGTCATCACGGTTTACGAGCAAGGGGAATTTGTCGACTTGTGCCGCGGTCCGCACGTGCCGGCAACGGGCGTCATCCAGGCGTTCAAGCTGCTCAGCGTGGCGGGCGCGTATTGGCGCGGCGACGCGAACAACAAGATGCTGCAGCGCATATACGGCACAGCGTTTCCGGAGAGGGAACAGTTGGAGGAACATTTACTGCTGCTGGAGGAGGCGAAAAAACGCGATCACCGCAAGCTCGGCCGCGAGCTGAAGCTGTTCATGTTCTCCGAAGAGGCGCCGGGCATGCCGTTTTATTTGCCGCATGGCCGCACGATCCGAAACGAGCTGGAGCGTTTTTCGCGCGAAACGTTTCTGACGGACGGCTACCAGGAAGTGACGACGCCGCTGATGATGAACAGCCGGCTGTGGGAGCGGTCCGGCCACTGGGATCACTACCGCGACAACATGTATTTCAGCCAGGTGGACGAAGCTTCCTTCGCGCTGAAGCCGATGAACTGCCCCGGGCACATGCTCGTTTACAAAAACGAGCGGCATTCGTATCGCGAGCTGCCGCTGCGTTACGCCGAGTTCGGCCAGGTGCACCGCCATGAATATTCGGGCGCGCTGAACGGCATGATGCGGGTGCGCACGTTTTGCCAGGACGATGCACATCTGTTCGTTCGCCCCGACCAAATCGAGGAGGAAATTGCCGACATTCTTGCGCTGATCGACCGGATGTACGGCGTCTTCGGCTTCGAATACCGCCTGGAGTTGTCGACTCGGCCGGAAAACTCGATGGGCGACGACGCCTTGTGGCAGCAGGCGGAGAACGCGCTGCGCAACGTGCTCGAAAACCGCGGCATCGCTTATGCGCTGAATCCGGGCGACGGCGCCTTCTACGGCCCGAAGATCGATTTCCATATCCGCGACGCGCTGAAACGGAGCTGGCAGTGCGCGACGATCCAGCTCGATTTTCAATTTCCCGAGAAGTTCGATCTCGAGTACATCGGCGACGACAACGGCAAACATCGGCCGGTCGTCATTCACCGCGCGGTATTCGGCTCGATCGACCGGTTTATCGGCATTCTGACGGAGCACTATGCCGGCGCCTTCCCGCTCTGGCTGGCGCCCGTGCAGGCGACGATCCTTCCGGTGTCGCCGGCGTTCGCGGAGCAGGCGAACCGGCTGAAGGCGCAATTGCTCGCCGCCGGCATCCGCGCCGAATGCGACGACCGCAGCGAGAAGCTCGGCTACAAAATCCGCGAAGCGCAGCTGCAGCAAGTGCCGTATATGCTGATTGTCGGCGAAAAGGAAATTGGCGGCGGCACGTTTGCCGTACGCAAGCGGGGCCAGGGCGATATCGGCTCGCTTGGCGTCGAAGCAACGATTGCGCTGCTTCAGGCGGACATTCGCGCCAAGGTCGGCTGATTCCGTCCGGCTGCCGGCTGCCCATTACCCGCATAAACCGGCCGCAATCTGGGCATCCTCCTGACATAAGGGGAGGATTAGCGACCATTATGGATCCTGACAGGTGGAGCGTTGCACCGAAAATCTGTTTTACGCTTCTTATCGCCGCGACGTTGACACTGGCGTTGGACTTCGGCAAGTCCGCAAGCCCTGCGCTTACCGGCCCGAAGCCGATTGACGCGGGAGACAACGGGCCGGCGCCAGCCGCTGCCGAAGCGGTACCCGCCGCCGAAACGCCCGAAGCGGAGTCGCAAACGGTGTTCGGCAGCGTCGAACAAATGAAGCAACGCTACGAAGCGGTGCGTGTCGTCGCCACCGGCTACACCGCAGGCAAGGAATCGACAGGCAAAAGCCCGAATCACCCGCAATACGGCATCACGTTTTCCGGAGTCAAGGTGCGGAAAGATACGTTCTCGACGATTGCGGCCGATCCGAACGTATTCCCGCTCGGTACGATTCTGTTCATTCCGGGCTACGGCTTCGGCGTTGTCGCCGACACGGGCAGCGCGATCAAAGGCAATAAAATCGATTTGTATTTCCCGACGAAAGACCAGGTGTTTGCGCACTGGGGCAAAAAGTCGGTGGATGTGTATATATTGAAACGCGGCGACGGCAAAGTGACCGAAGCGATGTTGGACCGGTTGAATGCGATGAAAGCTTACATGCCGGGCGACAAGCCGGCGTAATCGCGCCGCTGCCGCAAATTGAAAAATTACGGCGCCGGTGCATAAAACATACCTCCCTTTCAAACGCTACTTTTGCAGGGAGGTGATGAACCGATGGCCAAGAACAAAACCAACAAGTATACGCCGAACAGCAAAAACCAAACCGAATTTTCCGAAGAAGTCGTCTCCAAAAACGCGAAGCAGGCGGCTCAGAACGCGCCAAGCGAAGGGGCGAGCAGAAGCAAACGGCAATAGAACGGCGAATGGCCCGCGCGAGCGGTCAAGCGTCTCTTATGTATATGGCGAAGACCGAGAGAGCCGGATTCCGGCTCTCTTTGTGTATCGCCGGAGTCGCTGTGTCCCTGCGGCGGATTGCATTGCTGTGTCCGGACTACTTTGCGCGCCGACCGATTTTCGTTATAATTGGTAGAAAAGCTAACATAAATCGGAGGAGTAGCAATGCTGGAATGGAGCCATGTACGCAAAGCTTCCGCGTTACTGCTTGGCGCCGCTCTTGTCCTGCTGGCGGTTTCTTTAGCCGCGCCGGCGCTGTGGCTTTCGTTGGCCGCGTTTGTTGCGGTAGGGGCGGCAGGTTATATGCTGCTTCTCCTGGACGGCCGGTCGGGCGGCAGCGCTTCGTCGCAGTCCGGGCAAGCCGCGGCGGACGGCAAGAACGATGCTGTAGCGGGAATCGTCAATGAATCGCAGGTTGTTGCGGACCGGCTTGTCGCCGTCGTGGAGGAAGTCAATGCGACGATCGGCCGGCTGACGACGATCGCCGACGCATCGACGAGCCAGGAAGAGCAGCTTCACGCGCAAAGTCTTCAGGCGTTGAACCGGATCGAAACGACGTTCGGCTCGCTGCAGCAAGTGGCGGCGGCGGCCGAAGAAATCCGCCATTCGTCGATCGTTATGCACGATCAGAGCGAAAGCACGAAGGAAGCCGTGCTGGACGTATGCCGCTCGCTGAACAGCGCGGACCGGGTGATGCAGTCGCTGAGCGACAATCACGGCGCGATGCAGGCGAGCATCGGCGAGCTGAGCGGTCATGCAGGCAATATCGAAGACATCAACGTGTTTATCCGCGAGGTGGTCGCCCAAACGTCGCTGCTGGCGCTCAACGCGTCGATCGAGGCGGCCCGCGCCGGCGAGCATGGACGGGGCTTCGCCGTCGTCGCGCAGGAAATCAGGAAGCTGGCCGAACAAAGCCACCTTGCAGTGACGCGTTCGTCGGAAATTTTGGCCGCGATCGAAAGCGGGGTCGGCCGCGTAGTCAAGGAGGTTGAGCTGGAACGGCAGGCGGTTGGGCAAGGCGCGGACGAAATGAAGCGAATGCAGGAGCGGATCGATCTGATCTTCGCCCGCACGCTGGAAGTGAACGGCTTGGTGGCGACAACGACCGAGGCGAGCAAGCGGCAGTCGGAGCTGATGACGGGTACAACCGCGATGCTGGGCGACGTGGTCGAGCTGGTAGACCGAACGAAGGCGGCGATCGAATCGACGCTAGCGCTGATGCAAGGGCAACGGATCCAGGTCGGCAAGCTCGGGGACATCAGCGTCAATCTGGAGCGGACGTCGACCGAGCTGCAAGCTTCGATTCAGTCGATCGGCACCGATCGCGTGCATCGCGAAGCCGCGGCGCAGCTCGAGCCGATGAAGCTGGTGCTTGAGCGTTTGGCGGCGAGCCCCAATATCGTTTCGCTGGAGCCTGACGAGCATGAGCGGCTGCTTGGCGCCGCCAAGGCGCAGACGGCGGGAATCGAAGCGATCTGGTCCAACCGCGCGGACGGCAGTTTTATTTACTCCGAGCCGAGAGCCGGCCTCGTTCATGCGCGCGGGAGGGAATGGTGGAAGCGGGCCATGGCCGGCGAACGGTATGTCTCGGAAGCTTACATATCGGCGATCAGCAAAAAGCCTTGCGTGACGCTGTCCCAGCCGATTTGCGGCGAACGCGGCGAATATATCGGGGTTGTCGGAATCGATTTGGAGGTAAAATAATGGTTCTCATCCGTCTTCATCTGGTGTAGAATAGTGATATTGTAACAATACATCACATACGAAGACAGGTGAATTGTCATGATGAACGCTTTTGTGCAGCATTCGGCGGCCGGGCCAAGCGTCAAACGAAGGGCTGCCGATGTATATCCGTTTCTCGAGACGTATATCGCCCGCAAAGAACAACAAATCGCCGATATCATGCAGATCGTCGAACGATATGAGAAGCGCAGGATGGTGGAGGAACGGGCATACCAGTCGATGTCGGCGCTGCGCCGGATGTTTTCCGGCAAGAAGCCGGACCACCATGTGGCGGTCGAGTATATTCATTACGTGAAGAAGCCGATGGAGCAAGTGCGGCGGCTGCGCGCCGAAGTCGAGGCCGCCCGCGCCATTCTCACCGACTCGCAGCCGGGCGACATGATCGACCTTGACGGCGATCTGGAGCGGGAGCTGACTTGATCGTTCGTCTCATGAGGCGACCGCCGTTCGGGAGTTGTCCAGTGAAATAGGCCATCAAAAACGGCCTATTCGCCCCTTTTCCGCGCCCCATCAAAAATAGCCAGCGAAAACGCTGGCTATTGCGACCAATCTAGCTCAAAATCGAATATTTCAGCGAAATAGCCAGTGATTTCACTGGCTATTTCTTCATTGTGGTTCCTATTTTGCGCTATAGCCAATGAAACCTTGCTTATTTATTTCATTTTCGCCAACTCGATAAAATCTTGCTCCTGGCTGTACGCCGGCACGCCGTGAATGCCGACGTCGAGGCCGACGAGCTCTTCGTCGCGGCTGACGCGGACGCGGACGAGCGGGTTGATCAGCTTGAGGAACAGCCACGTCAGGGCGAAGCCCCACACGGCTATTACGACTAGGCCCAGCGCCTGGACGCCGAGCAGGCTCCAGCCGCCGCCGTATAGCAGGCCGTAGTGGCCGCGGCCAACCCCTTCGGCCGCTTCCGGCAGCGCAAGCAGGCCAACGGCCAACGTGCCGATGCTGCCGCTGACGCCGTGCACGGCGAAGGCGCCGACCGGGTCGTCGATTTGTTTGCGCTCGAGGAACTCGGTGGCGAACACCATCGCCACGCCGCTGACGGCGCCGATCACGATCGCCGCAAGGTCCGAAACGAAGGCGCAGCCCGCCGTGATGCCGACAAGTCCGGCCAATGAGCCGTTGATGACCATCGGAGGGTCGGCCTTGCGGTAGCGCAGCATCGTCAGCAGGATGCAAGCCGCTCCGCCGGCGGCGGCGGCCAGCATCGTCGTGACGGCGATATGCCCGATCGAACCGTTCGTGGCGCTGAGCGTGCTGCCGGAGTTGAAGCCGAACCAGCCGAACCACAGGATGAAAGCGCCTACCGAAGCCAGCGGCAGGTTGGACGGCGGCACGATGTTCGAGCTGCCGCCTGCGGCGAATTTGCCGATGCGCGGGCCGATGAAGATCGCCGCCGCCAGCGCCGAAAAGCCGCCGAGCGCATGGATGACCGCCGAGCCGGCAAAATCGATCATGCCAAGCTTGCCGAGCCAGCCGCCGACGCTCCATACCCAGTGCCCGGCAATCGGGTAAATGATGCCGGTCATGGCGATCGTGTACAGGATGTAGGCGCGAAAGTTGATTCGTTCGGCAACGGCGCCGGAAACGATGGAAATGACGGCGATAACGAAGGCGCATTGGAAAAACCAGAAGGTTTCATGGGAGATGGAGAGGTCGATGTGTGCGAGGTTTCCTTTCATCATAAAGCCCGACGAACCGATAAGGCCGCTTGCATCTTTGCCGTACATCAGCGCAAAGCCGAAAAAATAAAAGACGAGCGCGCCGAACGCGATATCGACGAACACCTTCATGATGATGCTGACGGCGTTCTTCTGCCGGACGAAACCCGCTTCGAGCAAGGCGAAGCCGCCTTCCATAAGCAAAATCATTGCGGCGGTGAGCACGACCCAAATCGTGTCGAGCCCGCTGGCAATGTTCGTCAACTCCATACTGGTATCCCCCTTAAAACGTACGATAACAAATTTTAGCCCTCTCATTATACGGGTTTGGTGGAAGTTATGTCAACGAATGATGTTAGTAAACATAACAATCAGATTGTACTTATTCTAAGTTGCCGCAACAGCGATGGACATGGCGGACGCGCTTCCGCAACAAAACGACACGGTTCTCGGTCCGCAGACCGAGCCGTTTTTCATGCCCTCGTCTCTTTCTTTCGCAAACAATTTGGTCTACACTTTGGCTATAACGCAACAGAAAGGCAACGGAGGTGCCGACATGAACAGCAATTTTCGCAACAAATGGTTTTTCGGCGTCACGCTGATCGCCGTCGGCGTTGTGTTTCTGCTCCATCAGAATGGCGTCATTACGTTCGATATGGGACGATTGATTTCCGACTTCTGGCCGGTCGTCATTATATGGTTCGGATTGAAGGGGATCGTGGTGCAGCGGAGGCACGAAGCGAGATGGGGAGCTTCTTTTATATGGAGCTTGTTCGTCATTATGATCGGCGTTTATTTCCTGCTTTCGAATCTGGATGTGGAAGGCTTTACGAACGGCGAGGGCTATAAATATTTGGTGCCCGTCGTGCTGATCGTCATCGGGCTGAGCATGATGTTCCGGCGGTCCAAGGCGCAAGCGGAGTGGCGGCAAACGCCAACCGATCGCCCCTTCGACTGGGAGCCCAAATCGAACAGCCAAGGCTCCTACTATGAAACAACGGGCGGCGCCGCAACGGATGCCGGATACGAAGAGCCGTCCCGCCGTACGGAATACCGCGGCGCGCATGACTGGCATCAATGGAAGCGTACGTGGAAAGAGCAGTGGAAGCAGCAGAAACAAATGCTGAAGCAGCAATGGCGCGAGCAGCGGCGGTTCATTCATCCGCATGAACGGGCGCGGCAGTTCCGCGACATGATGGACGAAGCGCGTTCCAAGTGGCGCGAGGAGGAACGTCGCCGCCGCGAAGAAGCGCGCGAGGATTGGGTACACGCTCCCGCCGCCGCGAAGCCGAAGCCGGCCGAGCCGGAGCAGCCGAAATCGTGGGAGCCGGATTGGGCGGAGCTGGAGCGCCGCGCGGCGGAGAACGACGGCGGTGTCGCGAACGAAGAAGCGCAGCGCGAGCTGAAGAGCGCGTACGAGCGGCGCATGCAGGAGCTGGAGCGCCAGTTGGCGGAGCAGGAGACCAAGACGGCTGCGGATGAAGCGCAGCAGCCGGCGGCGGGCGAAAACGCGGCGGAGACGGTGGCGAATGCGGCGGCTCGTCCGGGACAAGCGGAGACGGTCGGCGGCGAACGATTCGCCAAGGCGGGTTCTGCCGGGAAAGAACGGCGCGAACGCGATTCGCATCATCACGGCCATCACTGGCAATGGCAGCAAGGAGTGCAGCATCGCTCCTCGTTCATCGGCGACATTCATATGGGCAAGGAGTTTTGGAAGCTGGAGCCGATGAACATCTCGCATTTTATCGGCGATACGGTGATCGACCTGACGACGGCGAGCATTCCGAACGGGGAAACGCGCATCGACGTCTCCGCCTTCATCGGCGACGTGAAGCTGTTCGTGCCGAACGATATGCAGGTGGAGGTTAAAGTGAGCACATCCGCCTTCATCGGCGATATGAAGGTGTTCGACCGGCACGAGGGCGGGCTGTTCCGCAACATGCAGATGCAGACGCCCCGCTACGCCGACGCGGACAAAAAAATACGCGTCAACGTCAGCATGTTCATCGGCGACGTGACCGTCAAGCGGGTAGGGTAAAACGGACATGTTCGAACGCATACGCAATATGAAATGGCGGCTGCCGCTCTATTTCCTTTTCGCGATGGCGCTGACGTTTGCGGCGCTCGTAGCGGGAGTCTACTTTTTCTCCCAGCAGGAAATTCCCGAGCTTGCGATTGTGCTGATCGTGGCGATTGTGCTCATCGGCCCGAGCGTCGGTTATTATGTCGGCCAGAAGCTGCAGAATCGGATCGACGAGCTGCAGCTTGCGGTCAAACAAGTGGCCAAAGGCAATTTGTCTGTGCGTGTGAAGGTGTTCGGCAAGGACAGCATCGACGCGCTGTCGGCCGACTTCAACGACATGATCGAGTCGCTGGAAAGCCGGATCAAGCTGCTGCATACGCTCGGCGAAGAGAACGTGCTGCTCACCCGTCAATCGAACGAAGCCGCTGTGCTCGAAGAGCGCAAGCGGCTGGCGCGCGATTTGCACGATACGGTCAGTCAGCAGCTGTTCGCCATGCACATGTCGGCGTCATCGCTGCCGAAGCTGCTGGTGAGCCGGCCGGAGGTGGTCGGCACGGTGGTGGAGCAGCTCGTGTCGATGTCGCACCATGCGCAGAAGCAGATGCGCAGCCTGATTGCCCAACTGCGGCCGCTGGAGCTGGAAGGGCAATCGCTCGTGCCGGCGATCGAACGCTGGTTCCCCGACTACTGCCGACAGAACGGACTGCAGGGCAAGCTCGACTTCCACGTGCCGGACGAGCTGTCGGAGGCGGTGGAGCATCAATTGTTCCTGATCATTCAGGAGGGCATGGCCAATGTAGTCAAACACGCGCGGGCGCTTACGGTCTCGTTGTCCCTGGCGGACACGGGGCATCAGTATGCGCTGGCGATCGTGGACGACGGCATCGGCTTCGACATGAAGGACGAAAGCCGGCGCTCGTACGGCTTGTCGACGATGCGCGAGCGCGCGCAGCGGCTCGGCGGCGACGCCGAAGTGCTCAGTCGCAAGGGGGCGGGCACAAGCGTCAAGGTGCGCATTCCGAAATTCAAGCAAGCGGACGAATAGGTCGATAAGGAGAGGAATTCATGCCAAGCGAAATCAAGCTGATGATCGTCGACGACCACGATATGGTCAGACTCGGACTGAAAACGTATTTGCTGCTGGAGGAGGACATTCGCGTCGTGGGCGAAGCGTCGAACGGCAAGGAGGCGCTGCAGGCGCTGGCGCGATTGTCGCCGGAAACGATGCCGGACGTGATGCTGCTCGATATGATGATGCCGATCATGGACGGAGTGGAAACCGCCGCGGCCGTAACGGCGCAATTCCCGTCGGTCAAAATCGTCATGCTGACCAGCTTTCTCGAGGAGGACAAGGTGGTCAAGGCGATCGAAGCGGGGGCGGTCAGCTACGTGCTGAAGACGATTTCGTCCGACCAGCTCGTGCATGTGATCCGCAGCGCCTACAACGGGATGCCGGTGATGAATTCGGAGGTGTCGCAGGCGCTCACCCGCGGCATCCGCCAGCGTACGGCGCAAGGCGAAGAGGAAGAGTTCACGCAGCGCGAGAAGGAAGTGTTGATGCTGATCGCCGACGGCAAGTCGAACAAGGATATCGGCGAGGAACTGCACATCAGCATCAAGACGGTGAAAACCCACGTCAGCAATTTGCTGATGAAGTGCGAGCTGGAGGACCGGACGCAGCTGGCGATTTATGCCCATCGCAAAGGCTGGATGGACAAGAGCAAATAATCGGCCGCGGACTGTCTCCGCCTTGGATAGAAACGGGCGGTTTGGCGAAGCCTACGGGAAATGATGCGTAAGGAGTGTTGCCGGTGATTTCGCTGACGTCCGGATTGGAAAACAAGGAGCAGGAATTTCGCGCGCTGAACGATTATTTGGCGGCTTATGAATTTACGCTCGGCGGCAACTGGGAGTACGATCACGGCTACTTCGACCGGCACCTGGACGAAGCGCAAAAAGTATGGCTGCGCATTCCGTTCGAAGTGACGCACGGCACGATGGAAGGCGATTCCTCCGATTCCGACGCCGTCATCCGGCTCGGCCAGCCGTTCGTGCTGAAGCATATTTACAATGAAGGAGCCGATCGCGAAGCGCAAATGCGCGTGGCCGGCTCGCTTGTCGATCAGTTCCAGACGCCGCTGGATAAAGATGCTCCCGTCGAGCGGATGTGGGTCGATGCCGCCAAACGAGTGCTGGACGAAGTGGAAAACGGGCTCGTTCATTGATCGCCGACAAAACGCCTTTGCGCACGAAACCGTGCTGCGATCGGCGTTTTTCGTTTTTTGCGCCGTCTGGGCGAAAGCAGCGATCTTTTTAGCTCCATTTTACTTTGTTTTAAGGTTCGTTTAAGGTTGCGTGTGCAATATATAGGTAAGACTAGTAAGCAACCTAGCGAATCTTATATCGTGTATGGTGGAGGAGGAACCGACAATGGAAGACAACAAAAAAGGCTATGACGATTTTTTCGAGCGGTCACCGGAGAAGGATACGCGTTCGGAGCGGGACGAGGCGGATGCGGGCAAGGCGGATAAACCTTCCTACTACTATTCGTACGGTCCCTATAAATCTTCTATGCAAGACGACCGCGAGGAGCATGCGGAATCGTACGAGTCCGAACGCGAATCGCAGCCCGGCGTCGAAATGACGCCGCCGAAACCGGTGCGGCCGATGTTCGGCTATACGCCGGAGCGCGAACCGCAGCAGCCGACCTCGACCTGGACGGTGAACGAACCGCGGCGCCGCAGCGGCGTACGCACCGCTTTCACCGCTTTCGTCGCAGGGGCGCTCGTCGTCGGAAGCCTGATGTTCACCGCCGACAAGATGAATTTGTTCACCGGCGATCAGGGCGTGCTGAACAGCGGCGGATCCGGCAACGGTTCGTCGGTAACGCTGAACAATTCAGGCGGCGACGGCGCGCCGAAAACGACTTCGCTCGACGTGGTGCGGCCGAACAACATCGCCGACATTGTGGAAAACGCCAGCCCCGCGGTTGTCAAAATCGAAACATACGTCAAGCAGCAAACGCGCAGCAACAGCGGCTCGCTGTTCGACGATCCGTTCTTCCGCCAGTTTTTTGGCGATAACGGCGGCGGCAGCACAACGCCCAAGCAAAACCAGAAAAACCAAACGACCCCGAACAGCGGTCAATTGCAGGAAGCGGGCATGGGTTCCGGGTTCATTTTCGAAAAATCCGGTTACATCCTGACGAACGAGCACGTGATCGACGGCGCCGACGAAATTCGCGTCACCGTCCAGGGCTACGACAAGCCGTTTACGGCGAAGCTGCTCGGCAACAGCTACGATCTTGACCTGGCCGTGCTGAAGATCGAAGGCGACAAAGACTTCGCCATCTTGCCGATGGGCAAAGCGGATCAAGTGGCTGTCGGCGACTGGGTCGTGGCGATCGGCAACCCGTACGGCTTTGACCATACGGTAACGGTTGGCGTGCTCAGCGCCAAAGAACGTCCGATCAGCATTCCGGATGAGCAAGGCACGCGCAACTACCAGCACTTGCTGCAAACCGACGCGTCGATCAACCCGGGCAACTCCGGCGGCCCGCTGCTCAACCTGAACGGCGAAGTAATCGGCATCAACACGGCCGTCAGTTCGCAAGCGCAAGGCATCGGCTTCGCGATTCCGACGAACACGATCGACAGTGTGCTCGAGAACCTGAAGAACAACGTGGAAATTCCGAAGGAACCGGCTCCGTATATCGGCATTTCGATGCAGGATATCGACCAGTCGTATCTGAGCGACTTGCAGCTTAGCAGCACGGACGGCACGCTCGTCATGGACGTGACGCTCAGCAGCCCGGCGTTTAAAGCCGGCGTGAAGAAATACGACGTCATCACAAGCGTCAACGGCGAGGCGGTCAAAAATTCGACCGAGCTGCAAACGAAAGTCCGCGCGCTGAAGGTAGGCGACAAGGCGACGCTCGGCATCGTTCGCGACGGCAAGAAAATGGATATTACCGTCACCATAGGTGACCAGAACAAGGATACCGCCACCAAAAAATAATGTTTCGCCCTTCCGCGGCAGCGACGCGGACGGCCAACACGCGGCAGCCATGTTCCCTCGAGCGGGGTGCATGGCTTTTCGCTTGTGCGTCGATTTTGCTACAATGAAACCATACCAACCGATGCCGCGAATTGCCAGGCGGAGCGGACAAGAAAGGGGAAACGAAATGCGCGAAAAAATCGTAGTAATCGACGACGATGATAAAATAACGTCCATGCTCCGCCGCAGCCTCGTATTTGAAGGCTACACGGTGTTTGTCGCCGGCAACGGCCAGGAAGGACTGAAGCAAATATTGGAGCACGACCCGGAGGTCATCATCCTCGATGTGATGATGCCGGTGCTCGACGGCTGGGAAGTATGCAGGCGCGTGCGCGAGGCGGGGGCGGAAACGCCGATTCTGATGCTGACGGCCAAGGACGAAGTGACCGACCGGGTCAAAGGGCTTGATCTTGGCGCCGACGATTATTTGGTCAAGCCGTTTGCGCTCGAAGAGCTGCTGGCGCGCGTGCGTGTGCTGCTGCGGCGAAGAAGCGACCGCGGCGGGGCGTTGCCCGGCAACCGGATCAGCTACGAGGACGTGGTCATGGATTTTGATACGCGGGAAGTCATTCGCGGCGGCAAGCTGGTCGAGTTGACGACGAAGGAGTTCGACCTGCTGCACCTGTTCCTGCAAAATCCGAAGCGGGTGCTTTCCCGCGATCTGATTATGGAAAAAATATGGGGCTACGATTACAGCGGCGAATCCAATGTGCTCGAAGTGTACATTGCGCTGCTGCGGCAGAAAACCGAGGAGCATGGCGGCAAGCGGCTGATTCAGACGGTGCGCGGCGCGGGTTATGTGCTGCGGGGTGAGTCGTAGCATGTCGATCCGTCTGCGCATGACGCTCTGGTATACCGGCATCTTGACGGGGACTTTGCTTGTGTTCGGGATTGTGCTCTATTTTACGCTGTCTTATGTGCTGTACGAAAACGAAAAAAAACAGATGCGCGATCTTGCCGGTCAGCTGCTGTCCGAAAAAAGGATGGAGCCTTGGGTCATCGGCGGCAAAATTGTGCCGCAAATCAATCTGCCGTTGCTTGACCAGCTGAACTACCCCGGTTTCTTGATTCAAACGGTCGACATGAACGGAGACGTGATCCAAACGTCTTCCCAGTACCGATTTACCGTGCCGCAGCCAATACTCGACAAAGCGGCCAACAATATCACAACTTTTACGAAAACGACGATATATGGCCGCTCATTGCTTTTTTACAGCACGCCTATCGAATTGTCGCTTCGCGGCGGCCAGACAAACATTGTTGCCGTGCTGCAGGTAGCTTCCATCGTCGACGACATCGAAAGCATTTTGCAGACGCTGCTGTACATTCTGCTCGTCCTCGGCATCGTAACGATCGTCATCGCCGGCGCGTTCGGCTTGATCGTGACGCGGCGGGCGCTGCGGCCGATCGAAAACGTCATTGCCGCCGCTTCCCAGATCGGGAAAGGCGAAGATCTTGACAAACGCATCGCCTACAACGGGCCGCAGGACGAAATCGGCCGCCTGACCAGCACGTTCAACAGCATGATGGGCCGCATCCAGGGAGCGTACAGCGAGCTGGAGGAATCGAACCGCGTCCAGCGGCGATTCGTGTCCGACGCGTCGCACGAGCTGCGCACGCCGCTCACGACGATCCGCGGCAATGTCGAGCTGCTGGAGAAGATGTGGCAGCAGTCGTTGCGCCAGAGCGAACTGCCGGAAGGCGAACGAATGGAGATGTCGCTCGAAGCGATGCAGGACATCGCCGGGGAAGCGGCGCGCATGAGCCGGCTCGTCAACGATTTGCTGTCGCTGGCTCGCGCGGATGCGGGGCTGCGCATGGAGAAGGAGCGGCTGCCGATCCGGCCGCTGGTGGAGGATGTCGCGCGCAAAGCCCAGCTGCTGCCGAAAAAAGTGGCTTGGATCGCCGGCGACTTGTCCGCGCTGGAAGGCGTTTATGTGTACGGCAACGGCGACTATCTGCGGCAGCTGATGTTCATTTTCATTGAAAATGCGTTCAAATATACGCCCGAAGGCCAAGTCGAAATCGGCGCGCTGCGCACGCCGGAGCAAGTGGGCATCCGGATCACGGATACCGGCATCGGCATGGACAAGGATGAGGTGCCGAACATTTTCGAACGGTTTTATCGCGCCGATCCGTCCCGCGGCCAGACGTCTGGCACCGGGCTCGGGCTGTCGATCGCCAAATGGATCATCGACGAGCATGGCGGCTCGATTGAAGTCAAGACGCGCAAGGGCGCCGGCTCGACTTTCGTCATTTGGCTGCCGGTAAACTTTCATCATGCTTTGCAATGAGCTATAATATTAATAAGAGATTAGAATCTCGAATCTCAGGCTGCATATGAATGAGGCGACGCGCATGGAAGTAATCAAAATAACGCCCCGGGGCTATTGTTACGGCGTTGTCGACGCAATGGCGCTTGCGCTGCAGACGGCACGCAATTTGAATTTGCCCCGGCCGATTTATATTTTGGGGATGATTGTGCACAATTCGCATGTCACCGAATATTTTCAAGATGAGGGCATCGTGACGCTTGACGGACCGAACCGGCTCGACATTCTCGACCAGGTCGAGAGCGGCACCGTAATTTTTACGGCCCACGGCGTTTCGCCCGAGGTGCGCAAACGCGCCCGGGACAAAGGCTTGACCGTTGTCGACGCGACATGCCCGGACGTGACGAAGACGCACGATCTGATCCGGGAGAAGACGGACGAAGGCTACGAAATCATCTACATCGGCAAAAAAGGGCATCCTGAACCGGAAGGCGCCGCGGGCGTCGCTCCCGGGAAAGTTCATCTTATCGAAAATATGGCCGAAGCCGGCGACCTCCGGCTCGAAACCGAACGCATCGTCATTACGAATCAGACGACGATGAGTCAATGGGATATCCGGCACATCATGAACCGGTTGATCGAACGGTTCCCGACGGCGGAAATTCACAACGAAATTTGCCTTGCCACCCAGGTGAGGCAAGAGGCGGTTGCCGAGCAGGCGAAGGAGGCCGAGCTGGTCATAGTAGTAGGCGATCCGCGCAGCAACAATTCGAACCGGCTGGCGCAAGTGTCGGAAGAAATTGCCGGCGTACCGGCATACCGAATTGCCGATTTGTCCGAACTGGACATCGAATGGCTGAAATCGATCGACAAAGTCGCCGTCACGAGCGGCGCTTCTACCCCGACGCCGATTACGAAGGAAGTGATTGCGTTCCTGGAGCAGTTCGACAAGAACGAGCCGAAGACGTGGCCGATCGTGCGCACCATCAACATGAAGAAGCTGATCCCGGCGGCTAAAGACAAAATGTGATTGACGGATAGGATGAGCAGGAGATGGAACCGACACAAGCGAAACGAGTCATAAAGGCCAATAGGTCCCGCGTGAAAAAAACCGGCCGTTGGCTGAAATACAAATATTTGATGCTGCTGCGCGCCAAGGGCGGGCCGTCGAAAGTGGCCAAAGGATTTTCAATCGGGCTTGCGATTGAAATGTTTACGCTGCCTACGTTCGGTACCGCGGCGCTGCTGATCATTCCGCTCGTTTACATGTTGCGGGCCAGTCTGCCGGGCGCCTTGATCGGCTTTTTGCTCGGCAAGCTGGTTTATCCGCTCTTTTTTTTCCTGAACAAGAAGGTGGGCAAAGCGATTGTGCCGAAACATTTTGCCGACTACATTCATTTTCTGCCGAATTGGCTGGAGAAGTTCATTAAAGGCGCGGTCGATCTGATCGTTGGCGGCATGGTGGTCGGCACGATTCTCGGTATACTGGCGTATTTCCCGATCAAGTGGATGCTGGAGTACTACACGCACCGGCGCAAAGAGAAACGGAAACGACGCAAAGCGCAATTAATGGTTCCGCATATCCCTTGACGTAAGGGATTTTTTTTTGTATAGTTGCTTTAGTGATTAAAAGCATAAAAGCCGCAAAGCTTAAAAGCGTACAAGCGTTGAAGTGCGAAATTATTCGTTCACATTTACGATGGGAGAGATTCGTTATGATCGCCATTACATCCAACAAAATCACTGAAGACCGCCTCGCGGAAATCGTCCGCCATATCGAAAAGTTCGGCGTGCAGGCGCATGTGTCGAGAGGCGAGAACCGGACCGTTATCGGCATTATCGGCAAAGCCGAACCGATGCTTGCCGAACAGCTGCGGCAAATGTCTGGCGTTGAAGAGGTAATCAAAATTTCCAAGTCCTACAAACTGGCCAGCCGCGACTTTCATCCGGACAACACGGTCATTCGCATCAAGGGCGTGGAGATCGGCGGCGACGAACTGACGATTATGGGCGGTCCGTGCGCGGTCGAATCGCCGCAGCAAATCGACGAAATCGCCCGGCTCGTCAAACAGGCCGGCGGCCAGGTGCTGCGCGGCGGCGCGTTCAAGCCGCGGACCGGTCCGTACAGCTTCCAGGGCATCGGCGTCGAAGGGCTGGAGATCATGGCGGAAGCGGGGCGCAAGCACGGACTGTTGACGATCACCGAAGTGATGACGCCGGAATACGTCGATGTATGCGCGGCCCACGCCGACATTTTGCAAGTGGGCACGCGCAACATGCAGAACTTCGATCTGCTGCGCAAGCTCGGAACGATCCAGACGCCGGTGCTGCTCAAGCGCGGATTCAGCGCCACCTACGACGAGTTCCTGAACGCGGCGGAATATATCCTGGCTGGCGGAAATCCGAACGTTATGCTCTGCGAGCGCGGCATTCGTACGTTCGAAACGTACACGCGCAACACGCTCGACTTGGCTGCCATCCCGGTGCTGCAATCGCTCAGCCACTTGCCGGTCATTTCCGACCCGAGCCACGGCACCGGCCGGCGCGAGTTGGTCGAATCGATGTCGAAGGCGTCGGTTGCGGCGGGAGCGAACGGGCTGATCGTCGAGATGCACACCGATCCGGACAACTCGATGACGGGCGACGGCGTGCAGTCGCTGTTCCCGGACCAGTTCGCGCGGCTGCTGTCCGATCTGGAGAAGCTGGCGCCGCTGTGCGGCAAACGGTTCGACACGAAAAAGGAGCCGATTCTGGCCGGTTCCTGGACGAAGTGATGCTGGTTACCGCCTTCATCGTTCAACCGCTCCTTTAAGGGGGCGGTTTTTTGCCGTATTTTATGGGCTCTTACAGTAAAAATGGAGGGCAGCATCGAAATTATTTTGAGGGAGCGGCGCCGGATCAGGTCGGGTGAAGCTGCCTTTTGCCCATTATCCCTTTCGCTCAACACAAGTTGTGCGTGTTATGCTGGCAGAGGCGATTGAGGCGGTTAAGCTGGTTGAGTGAGTTGTGCGGGGGTGCGGGTTTATATGCTGAGCCGGTGCCCGGCCGCTTCTACTCGCCTCTACTATGTGTTGAGCCGAGGGGATATAAGCCAGAAGAGCAGGTCTTTGTGACGAAAAAATGAATTTTCCGTTCTTGTTGTAAGATTACCTGACACAGTAATAAAAAATAGCTGACATAAGTATTGACGGTCAAAAGCGATCGATTTATAATAATGGCATGAAAACAGAAAAAGTTGAACATTGCACGTCTGAATGACATTGAATGTTCGGAAACGGGAGGAATTATACATGTCAGTGCAAAATGTATTGAACCTGATTAAGGAAAAAAACATCGAGTGGGTTGATTTTCGCTTCACCGATTTGCTCGGCAAAAGCCATCACTTGTCCGTTCCGGCCTCGGAAGTGGACGAAGATACGTTCGTAAACGGCGTCGCTTTTGACGGTTCCTCCATCACCGGCTTCCGCGGCATCGAAGAATCTGACATGGTCATGATGCCTGACACGGAAACGGCATTCGAAGACGCGTTTACGGCTCACCCGACATTGATCCTTTATTGCAACATTTATACGCCGGATGGCGAACGTTACGAGCGCGACCCGCGCAGCATCGCCCACAAGGCGGAAGAGTACCTGCAAACGACAGGGGTAGGTACGGCTGCTTACTTCGCGCCGGAATCGGAATTTTTCATCTTCGACGATGTGCGTTACGAAACGAGCACGAACCGGTCGTTCTTCGAAGTCGACTCCGAAGAAGGCTTCTGGAACAGCGCCCGCAAGGAAGAAGGCGGCAACCTCGGCTTCAAGATCGGCAAGAAGGGCGGCTACTTCCCGGTTGCGCCGACGGACACGCAGCAAGACATTCGCAGCGAAATGTGCCGGTTGATGAACGAAGCCGGTTTACGCATCGAGCGTCATCACCACGAAGTGGCGACAGCCGGTCAAGGCGAAATCAACTTCCGTTTCGACACGCTGACGAAAACCGCCGACAACCTGATGAAATACAAATACATCATTCATAACGTTGCCCGCCAAAACGGCAAAGTGGCGACGTTCATGCCGAAACCGCTGTTCGGCGACAACGGCAGCGGCATGCACGTGCACCAATCGATCTTTAATGAAGGAAACCCGCTGTTCTACGAAAAAGGCGCTTACGCGAACTTGAGCGAGCTCGCCTTGTACTACATCGGCGGCATCCTGCACCACGCGCCGGCTTTGATCGCGATCACGAACCCGTCGACGAACTCGTTCAAACGTCTCGTTCCGGGTTACGAAGCGCCGGTCAATCTGGTCTTCTCCAAAGGCAATCGTTCCGCTGCCGTGCGGATTCCGATCGCTGCCGTAACGCCGAAAGGCTGCCGCATCGAGTTCCGTACGCCGGACTCGACGGCTAACCCGTACCTCGCGTTTGCGGCGATGCTGATGGCCGGCCTCGACGGCATCAAGAACAAAATCGATCCGCGCGCCCTTGGCTACGGCCCGCTCGACAAAAACATTTACGAGCTGTCCGACGCGGAAAAAGGCGAAATCCGCAGCGTGCCGGGCACGCTGGACGAAGCGATCGACGCGCTGGAAGCGGACTATGAATTCCTGCTCCAAGGCGACGTATTCACGAAGGACTTCATCGACAATTACATCGATCTGAAGCGTTCGGAAGCCAAGGCGGTAGCGATCCGCATCCATCCGCACGAATACGAGCTGTACTTCGGCTGCTAATCGCACTCATTCATCCCCCAAGCCCGGCGTGTCCGGGTGTTGGGGGATTTTTTGCATCGATTGGCCGTCAGCCAAGCGGGAATGTGCCGACCGCCTCGTACATTGGCGCACGGGCCAGATGACTTTCGTACAGGACGATCGCCCCGACTGTCCAGACGAGCTGCTCTTCCGCAGCCGCGGCGGCCGGCGCCGAGCGAGGCATGACGAACGGCGAGGTTCCCGCATATTTGCGCGCCAGCGTCAAGTGCGGGCGGAACGGCTTCGTCTCTCTGGCGAAGCCGGCTTGCGCCATGGCCGTCTCGACGGCCGCATGCAGCTGCCGGAGCGCGGCAAGCTCGCCTTTGACGCCGAGCCAGAGCACACTGGGCGCAGCCGGCGGCCCGAAGGCGCCGAACCCTTCAGCGGCCAGCCGGAACGGTTCGGCCGCTGAAGCCGCTCGCTGCAGCAAACGGCGCACTTCCGCTTCTTTCGTTTCGTCGGTGTCGCCGAGAAATTGCAATGTCACATGGTAATCGTCGCCGTGCACCCATTTGCGAAACGCCAGTCGTTCCCGCTGCGACGAAGCGAGCAAGGACATTCGCGTCTTCACCTGCGGGTCGACCGGCGCCGCAACAAACAACCGTTTGATTGCCATCGTCCACAAGCCTCCATCCGCTGCGGCAACAGCGATCCGCGCGGGATTTTGTTAAACTTCTGTAACCCCATTATGCCATAAGCCGGAGGACTTGATGCGGCTGTCGAATATTGCTATCATTACGATACGAGAGGAAGAGGAATCTTGTCTTTTGAAAAACATAAGGGTGTGGTGGAGATGAGCAAACGCGCGCACAATTTTAATCCCGGACCGGCGGCGCTGCCGCTGGAGGTGCTACGGCAAGCGCAGGAAGAATTTGTCGACTATAAGGGCATCGGCATGTCCATCATGGAAATTTCCCACCGCAGTAAGGAGTACGAAGCGCTGAACGACGAGACGCAGAAGCTCCTGCTCGAGTTGATGAATTTGCCTTCGGGCTATCAGGTGCTGTTCATGGGCGGCGGCGCCAGCACGCAATTTGCAACGATCCCGCTGAACTTTCTTGCTCCCGGACGCACGGCGCACTATGTAGTGACGGGCAGCTTCTCGGAGAAGGCGTTCCAGGAAGCGCAGACGCTGGGCGCAGCTTCGGTCATCGCCAGCACGAAGGAAGCGGGCTTTACCCGTCTGCCGGCCGCAGCCGACATCAACGTCCCGGCCGATTCGGCATATCTTCACCTTACGGCCAACAATACGATCGAAGGCTCGATGTTCGCCGAGTTCCCGAATACCGGCGACGTGCCGCTGATCGGCGACTGGACGAGCGGCATCCTGGCGAAACCGGTCGATTATTCGCCGTTCGCGATGGTATACGCCGGCGCGCAGAAGAATCTCGGACCGTCCGGCGTCACCGTTGCCGTCATCCGCGACGATCTGCTCGCCCGCGTAAACAAGAACATTCCGACCATTCTCAGCTACGCGACGCATGCGAAGAACAGCTCGCTGTACAACACGCCGCCGGTGCACACGATCTACATGGTCAACCTGATGCTGAAATGGGTCAAAGCGAACGGCGGCGTGGCAGCGCTGGAGAAAGCCAATACGGAGAAGGCGCAGCTCGTTTACGACGTCATTGACCAAAGCGGCGGCTATTACAAGGGCATCATCGACAAGGCGAACCGTTCGATCATGAACATTACGTGGCGGATGGGCAGCGAAGAGCTGGAGAAGAAGTTCGTCAAGGAATCCGAACAGAACGGCTTCGTTGGCCTGGCAGGCCACCGCAGCGTCGGCGGCTTGCGGGCATCGGCCTACAATGCCGTGCCGCGGGAAAGCTGCGAGGCGCTGGCGCAGTTCATGGCGGAGTTCCAGCGGAACAACGGCTGATCGCCGCCGCCATACGCCATTCAGTAAAAGCTCCGGTATAACCGGAGCTTTCGTTTTGTGCCCGGCCGCTGAAGCGGTCAGGCGAACGATTGTTTTTTGGCCGGTTCGGTCAGCTTGTAGCCGACGTTGCGGATCGTCGTAATATATTCCGGCGCACGGCCGTTGCCTTCGATCTTGTCGCGCAGGTGGCTGATATGCACATCGACGATACGCGTATCGCCGAGGAAATGATAGTCCCAGACACCGTGAAGCAACTGTTGCCTGCTGAGCACCTTGCCGCGGTTGCGGCACAGGAAAAGCAGCAACTCGAATTCTTTTGGCGTCAGTTCGATCGCGTTGCCGTCAATTTGCACTTCGCGCTGCGTGGGCAGCACGCGGATTTTGCCGATTTCGATCGGCGCTTCTTCGGCGCTGGCCGGCAGCGTCTTCAGCCGCCGCAGGATCGCCTGGATGCGCGAGATCAGCTCTTGCGGGCTGAACGGCTTCGTCATATAATCGTCGGCGCCGTTGTCGAGGCCGGCGATTTTGTCGGAGAGGTCCTGCATGGCCGTCAGCATGATGATCGGGACCAGGTTGTTGCGGCTGCGCAGCTTCCGGCACACTTCAATGCCGTTCATGGAAGGAAGCATCAAATCGAGCACGATCAGGTCCGGACGGAAGCTCTGGATCGCCGAAAACACTGCTTCGCCGTCGAAGACGCATTGGACTTCGTAACCGGCCAGCTTCAAATTGAACTCGAGCAGCATGGATATGGAAGGTTCGTCGTCGACGACCAGTATTTTGGTTTTCGTCATGTTGCGCCTCCAGTCTTATCGGGGATGCATTCATTTTATCGCGGGAGTATCAACATCGTATTAAGGATACGTAAAACGAGTGTAAATTCATCCTTGAACTACCTCTAAAAGGAGCTGCAGCATACGATATGGCCTTTCACATTGTACTGGTGGAGCCGGAAATTCCGGCGAATACCGGCAACATTTCGCGCACGTGCGCGGCGACTGGCACCCATCTGCATTTGGTTCGCCCGCTCGGCTTCAACACGGACGACAAAACGCTCAAGCGCGCCGGGCTCGACTATTGGCCGGCCGTCAAAATCGCCTACCATGACAGCTTCGCGGAAGTGCGCGAGATGTACCCGGAGGCGCGATTTTTTTATGCCACAACCAAAGCGGAGCATCGGTATACCGATGTCGCGTATCAGGACGGCGACTTCCTCGTATTCGGCAAGGAAACGGCAGGCCTGCCGCGGGAGTTGATCGAGGCGAACCGCGAATCGTGCCTGCGCTTGCCAATCTCGGGCGACGTGCGTTCGCTCAACTTGTCCAATGCGGCGGCGATCATGCTGTACGAAGCGCTTCGTCAGACCGGATTTGCCGGTTTGCGGTGATACGAAATGACTTGTTTGTCTCGCAATCTTGCAGGGGCTGTCATTTGTTCTGAAGGCCAATTTGCAGTATGATAGAGATGTCAGCTAAGTTCCGCTTGCGAACGGCTTGACGGCAATTCGGCGATTTTTGCCGCGCTTATGCAGGATTATCTGCCATGGGCGGCGAATGAATATGGCTAGGAATATCGGATGGGCTTGCGCCTCGCCGATTATCTCAAAATTTGTCGCACGGAATGGGGGAACTATTAATGAGACCGGCAGGAGTTGTTCGGAGGGTCGATCAGTTGGGGCGAATTGTACTCCCCAAATCGCTGCGCAAACGTTACCAAATGAATGAAGGCGACCCCGTCGAAATACTGGTTCAGGGCGATCACATCATTTTGGAACGGTACCGCCCGCGCTGCGTGTTCTGCGCATCGATGGAGCAAGTGGCCGAGTTCAAGGATAAATTCGTCTGCGCTGCCTGCCTGAACGACATGCACGCGATCGTCAATCGCTGATAGTAGCATCACTGGATTCGAGAACAACGTCCCGCTGCGGAGGGGCGTTGTTTTTTGTCATGAGCGGAGAAATAAGCCATGTTTTATTGGCTATTGTGACGGAAATGGCAGGCGTCGGCGAAATAGCCAGCGAAATCATTGGTTATTTTGCTGGAAAGTGTGAATTTGGGGCTGTTGGGGCGCAATAGCCAGTGTTTTCACTGGTTATTTTCAGCGAAGCACCAAAAATGAGGCGAATAGGCCATTTTTTTGGCTTATTTTCGAAGGAAAGGCTGGCGGGGGCCGTCAAAAGGTTATCCAACCGCGCATCCAACGAAAGCAAAACCTCTCCTGATCGCCGGAAGCCGGCGAAGGAGAGGCTCTGTACGTTGCTGCAGTTTCATCGCAACGGGCGGCCTACAGGCCGCTCGTCTTGTCCTCGTTGTAAGAAGAGGTGAGCATGGCGGTGATGAACAATGCCAGCACCAGAATGCAGATCCAGAACGTAATCGACATGGCGAAGCCTCCTATACGTTGCCCAAGGCACTCATTACAATTATTATAACCAGCGGGAAAGGAAAAGAAAACGGCCAATTTGTGAACATTGTCGGTCTACCACAATAGAATGTAAAAGTTTCCGAACGTAGCGGAAACTTTCACATTCTATTTGGCGATAAAACCTACCTCTAAACGCGGTCGCTCATCCTGAGATGCATCGATAAAGGTTTTCTCATTTGAAAAACAGAAAGTGCGTCGGCAAGCTGCGCATCCGCCCGTCGGACGGGCTGTTGATGAGCTGGCCGTCGAACACGAGCGTCGACGAGCCGCCGCCGTCCAGATTGAATGCGTTCCGAACGCCGATCGCCGCCAGCTTGTCCTGCAGCTCGGCCAACGTGGCGCCGGAGCCGCCGCGCTCGTCGTAGCCGTCGGTGACGACCACCAGCAACTGGTCGTTGACGAAGCTGCCGATGACCGTGCGCGGCGCGCGGTAAGGGGCGGTCGCCCACGGGCTCGGGATGCCCAGCTTGCTGCCGTTCTGGATCAGCGCCGGCACGAAGCTGGCGCCGAAGCTCGGCTTCAGCGCGTCCAGCTCGCTCTGGCGCGAGAAGACGCCGCCGATCAGCTTCTGGCTCTGGCTTAAGCCGACGAAGTTGAGATTGTCCTTGGACGGGAAGAAGCCGTAAATATATTTGCCGCCCTGCATCGTTGTTCCGATCGGGTAGCGGCCGGAATTGTCGTCGGCGAAACCGCCGGCGTTGATGCCGGCCGTTGCCCCGTAGCGCGAAGCCGCGGCAAGCGTCGTTTCGCTGCCGCCGAGCTTGTCTTTGCCGAGGGCCAGCTTCATGCCTTTGTCCGATTTGAGCGCCGCCTTGATCGCATAGCCTTTGTAGTTGCCCGTGCTGAACGCATACAGCTTGAGATCGGCGTTGCTGCCGCTCGATTGCCGGATAGGTTTGCCGAAGGCGGCGGCGATGCGGTTGTCGAAAATTTGCTGCGGCCGCGGCGCCTGGCTGACGGCCAGCTTCAGCATGGCGGCGGCGTCGGTGGAGCTTTGCTCGTACAGCTTGTAATATTTCTGAATCGTGTCCTGAATAAGCACGGTATCGCGGCCCGCCTGTTCAATGCTGCTGATGATCGGCCCCGACTTCGGCTCGTAAGGCGCAGCCGCCGAACGGGGCGCCCAATCGGGCAGCGTATACGGCAGCGAAACGGACAGCAGCACGATCAGCATGCCGGCGAACGGGGCGGTGGCGAGCAGCATGAGCCGATTCAAGTTTTTGATCGCGGTCATTTGAGCACGTCCAGGTTTTTCTGCAGCTCCTCCAGCTTCTTCTTCACTTCGGCGAGCTGGGTGTACAGCTGGTTGCTGTTGTCGGTTTTGCTGTTGGCGCTGTCCTTCGTGAAAGCGAGCAGTTCGTTTAGCGAATCTACCTTGGCCTGCAGCGCGGCCATTTCGCCGTTCATCGCCGTCTTCAGATCGGCAATCTGCTTGTCGTAATCCGCCTGAACGACGGTCAACTGCTGCTGCGTTTGCTGCGACAGCTCGGTCGTAATTTGGGCGCGCATATATTGCGAATACATCCAGGTTCCATAAACACCCGAGCCGATCAACAGCAACCAGGTGGCAAACAACAGCTTGTATGTATGCTTGCGCGGTTTGGCAGCTTTGGTGGTCCGGACGTTGTACAGCTGTTCGTTCATTACTTCCAGAGGAGTTCCCATCGTCGCCTCGCCTTTCATCATTTGGTCATTGTAACAGCTGACTTGCATCGATCACATAAAAATCATTATACCACAAAAAGGCAGTTGCCCGCTTGTCGTCCGCCGGCGATTCGGGTCGGTTGGGAGCGGATCGTTCCGAACAATGGGAGAGAGTCACCCATACGTTTATACCTCACATAGACTAATTCTGTTGCGGTCGTTATAATTTTCTTTACAGCGAACGATTATCCGCATATAATTCCTATGTATATAGTTGGTATTATGAGGTGGCGACCAGATGGACTGGAGCTTGCACATTGGTTTGATGGGATTGCTTGTAGGATTGCTTGTAGGGATGACCGGGGTCGGGGGCGCAGCCCTGCTTACGCCGCTGCTCGTGCTCATCGGGATTAATCCGACTGTTGCGGTCGGAACAGATTTGTTTTACAATTCGGTGACGAAATTGTTCGGCACGATTCAGCATGTCCGGCAAAAGACGGTCAACTGGAAGATGGTCCGTTATTTGGCGTACGGCAGCATTCCCGGGGCGGCTGTTTCCATCGTGCTGTTGCAGCTGTATAAAGCGGCTTACGACAATCAGGAAGCCACGATCAAAAAGGCGCTCGGCGTCGTGCTGATCGTCGTGGCAGTCGCCACGATCGTCTGGCAATTGCTGCACAACCGCGTCAAGGAAAACCGCATCCAGCAAATGGCGCTCGAACGCAAACGCGGCATGACGATAGCGATCGGCTTCGTGCTCGGCTTCATCGTCGGTTTGACGTCGATAGGTTCGGGCTCGCTGTTTGCGCTGGCGATGATTTTTCTGTACCGGCTGAAGGCGACGGAAGTCGTCGGCACCGACATCGCTCACGCCTTCCTGCTCGTGACGGCGGCTTCGGTGCTGCACGCGAACTTGAACCATATCGATTACAGCCTGGCGTTCAACTTGCTGGTCGGCTCCGTTCCCGGCGTCTTGATCGGAAGCGGACTGGCGACGAGGCTGCCGGCTCGCCCGCTGCGCACGATAATGGCGACGCTTATATTCCTCAGCGGCATCAAACTCATCTGATCGTCAGGGCGATGCGCCCGGCTGCCTTTCGGCCGGCGCATCGCCTTCTTCGTGCTCGCGCCGGTATTCGCCCGGTGTTTTCCCCTCCAGCTTCTTGAACACCTTGCTGAAATATTTTTCGTCCTTGTAGCCGACGGTGGCGGCGATTTGCGCGATGCGCAAGCTGCGGTTCAGCAGCAGCAGCTTCGCCTTGTCCATCCGGATCCGTTCGATGTAATCGGACAAGTTGACGCCGATATCCTGCTTGAACTTGCGGGAAATGTATTCCCTGCTCAGGAAGAAGCGCGCGGCGATATCCTGCAGCGCGATCTCTTCGTCGTAATGCCGCTCGATATAGGCGGCGATGTCGAACATGATGCGGCTTTCGCGGTGCTGGAAGTCCGCCACCCGCCGCGCCAGCGCAATCATGCCGGTCGCGAACCGCTCCTCCCAGGCGGCGACGGACAACGTGCCGTCGACCGCCACGGGCGGCTCGAATGCCAGTTCTGCCGCCAATGCCATAGACGGCTGCCGTTCGGTTTCGCCGCCGAACAGCTCCTGCTGCCAGCGCTCGCGCTGCAGCGCAAATTCGTACTGCCACAGCTCGAGCTGCTCCTCGCTGATCGAAGACAGGCCGCGGATGGCGGCGAACAGCCCGGAGACGGCGTGGCGGATCCGCTCTTCGTTGCCGCTGCGCACGGCGAGCCGCAAGCCGGCTTCGTATTCGCCGAGCCGCAGCGCGGGCGACGACGTCGGCGCTTCCGCTGCCGAATAGGCGAACACGCTGCCGCCGCGCGCGAGCAGATTGCGCCGCTTGAGGGCGCGCTGCGCTTCGCGCAGCGACTCGGCGACGCCGCCCGGGAACGGGCGTACCGAGCCGAGCCCGAACGCGGCGCGCCCTTGCAGCGCGGCGAACAGGCCGGCGTTGATGCGCGCAAGCAGCGCTTCCGCGTCGCCTAGCCGGCGCCAAAGCAGCAGCACGATTTCGCTGTCGCTGTTCCAGAAGCGGAACGCGTAGCCGGCGGCTGCCTCGCGCAGCAGCTCGTTGCAGATGTTGCTCAGCGTGAAGAACAGCAAATCCGGCGACGAAGCGAATTTATCGCGGATGACCCGGTCGAGCGCGGACAGGCGAAGCACGGCGACCCGGCATTCGCGCGTGTCCGCCGCCAGGCCGAACTCGCGCTGCAGGCTGCCCTGGATCGTGTCGTAATAAGACGGATCGCCGGCAAGGTTGGAAAACATTTTATCCCAGTACACCGGCTTGAGCTGGTTCACTTCAATCGAACGCTCGCGGCTCGTCTGCAGCGCAAGATCTTCGCGCTTGCGGCAATCGACCGCTTTGGCCGCCGCGGCGCGCAGCTCGTCTTCTACGATCGGCTTAAGGATGTAGTCGATGCCGCCGAACTTGACTGTATTGCGCACGAATTCGAAGTCGTCGTGGCCGCTGATCACGACCGTTTTGGTCCGCGGGTACCGCTCCGCCAGCCATTCCAGCAGCCGGATGCCGCTCGGCCCCGGCATCAGCATGTCGGTGAACACGATTTCCGGTTCCTCGCGTTCGACGCAGGCGATCGCTTCCGCCACATTGTCCGCCTCCAGCAGCGTTTCGATGCCGAATTCGTTCCAGTCGATCAACAGGCGGATGGCGTCCCGCACATGCTGTTCATCGTCGACGATGAGCGCTTTCATTATGCTTCACTCCCCCCATGTGGTTCGCGTCCCGAGCCGCCGCTAGCCGCACGCGGTCCGGCCGGCGGAATGCGCAGCGTGACGCGGAAGCCGTGCGGCTCCACGGCTGCGATATCCATCCGCGCCTCGTCGCCGTACGTCAGCTTCAGCCGCGACAGCACATTGGCCAGACCGATGCTGCTTCCGGCCGGTTCGGCGGCAGGGAAATCGTCCTGCCGCAGCCTGCGGCGCAATTGCTCCAACGCTTCCTCCGCCAGCCCCGGCCCGTTGTCGGCCGTTTCGATCACGAGCCAGCCGTCCTCCAGGCGGCAGGAGAGCGCAAGTTCCCCCTCGCGCGTTTCGCGGTAATACCCGTGCTTGAAATAGTTTTCGACCAGCGGCTGAACGATCATCTTCGGCACCGGTTCGGCCAGCGTATCCGCGGCGACGGCGAAGCCTGCCTGAAGCTGGCCGCCGAACCGCTGCTTCTGCAGCTCGATGTATGCCTTGACGTAATCGATCTCCCTCGCCAGCGGCACGATCGATTCGTTCGTGTCCATGCCGTAGCGCATCATTTTGCCCAGCGCGGCGATGAGAGAATAAATTTGACGCTGCTCGCGCTGCAGCGCCAGCGTGCCGATCGACTGCAGCGCATTGTTCAGAAAATGCGGATTGATTTGCGCCTGCAGCGCCTTCAGCTCGTTCGTCTTGTTCGCCAGCGCCAGCCGGTATTCGCGCACGACAAGCTGGTCGATCGTCTGCATCATGTCGGCGAAGCGGCGGGCGAGGATGCCGAATTCGTCCCGGCTGCGGATGTCGATCGCCACGTTCCAGCTGCCCGTCTGGATGCGGTGCATGTAGCCGATCAGCTTCTTGATCGGGTTCGTAAACCGGATCGAAATGACGACGGTGGCGGCAATGGCGATGAGCAGAAACAACGTATAAACGAGACTGTTGACCAGCGTCAATTGGCGGCCGTTCGCGGACAAGGTGGCGTTCGGGATGCGTTTGACGATCGTCCAGTCCATGTAATCGGTTTTCATCTTTTCGTAGACGAGCACGCCGGCAAACCCTTTGCCGTTCCAGCGGAAATGGCCGGCGTTCGTTTCTTCCGCCTGAAGCTCCCGCACCCAGCCGTCCGTCAGCTGCCGGCCGATCAGCCCCGGCTCGGAAGCGTAAACGGCCGTTCCCGAACGGTCGAGGATATACAGCTCCTCCTGCCCTTCGGCATACAGCTGGCGGCTGATCGCCGCGATGACATCGGGGCGGATATCGACCATCAGCAAACCGAGATCCTCTTTGGACGGCACGTCGTACAACGAGCGCTGGAATGTCAGCACAACCGTCTCCGGGATATAAGTGTCCGCATAGCTGCGCGCCGGGTGCGGCGGCAGCAGCCGGGCTTCGCCGAGCGCCAGGCCGCCGGCCGAATCGACAGCGGCGTCGCCCAGGCGGCGGAACGAGCGGTTGGCGGCGATGGCGTAAGCTAGCTTGCTTTTGGCCACGTACAGGTACATTTGCTCCGATTCGTCGACGGCGTAATAAATCGCCTGCATCGCGCGGTAAATTTCGCGGTCGCTCAAATAGTCCGAACCGCCGGTGGACAAAATATCGTACAAGCTCGTTCCCTGGCTGATGAGGTAAACCGACAGCGTCGCCTTGTTGATCGTGTTCATGTAGTTGACGATGTTCGCCGTGCCCTGCTCGAGCAGGCGGGAGCTGCTCGCCACCGTTTCGTCCGTGACGCGATTGTTCGTCATGACATAGGTAATGACGATGGACGCGGCGATCGGAATGATCGTTGCGACGAGCATAAACAGCACAAGCTTGTTGCGGATGCTGCTTCGGATCATGAATTCGTCCTCCCGCCGGCGGCGTTATTTAATCGAATGTGGCCCCATTGTACCAGCCCGGGTCAATAAATTCCACCTTACTCGTCACCAGTGTCTGTGTAAGGAGGACACATTGCGCGGCTATACTGGAAGAAACGTTTCCCATGTGAGAAAGGAAAGGGGCTGACCGAATATGAATGGGCGAAAATGGGCCGGCGGCCTGATCCGGCAAAGCGTATTCGTCGGGCCGGCGCTCGTCTGCTTCGCGCTGATCGTAGCCGTGCCGTTCCTGCTCAGCGTTTATTATTCGTTCACCGAATGGAACGGGATCAGTGCGGGCATCGAGTGGGTCGGGTTGGACAATTTTCGCCAAATCGTGCTGCACGACAGCGATTTCCGCCATGCGTTCTGGTTTACGATTCGTTTCTCCGTCGCCTCCGTAGTGCTCACGAACGCGCTCGGCTTCGCGCTGGCGCTGCTGCTGACACAGGCGCTCAAGACGCGCATGGTGCTGCGCACGGCTTTTTTCCTGCCGAACGTGATCGGAGGGCTGCTGCTCGGCTTCATCTGGCAATTCATCTTCGTCAAAGTGTTCGCCACGCTCGGCGAGCATACCGGCATCGGCTTCTTCCAGCTGCCGTGGCTCGGGGACGCGCCGACCGCCTTCTGGGGCATCGTGATCGTCAGCGTGTGGCAGGGGGCCGGCTATTTGATGGTCATCTACATCGCGGCACTGAACAACGTGCCGAAGGAGCTGACCGAAGCGGCGCGCATCGACGGAGCGGGGCGACTGACCCTGCTGCGCAGCGTGACAGTGCCGCTCATTATGCCGGCGGTGACGGTTTGTTTATTTTTGACCATATCGTGGGCGTTTAAAATGTTCGATCTTAACGTGTCGCTGACCAAGGGCGGTCCGTTCAATTCGACCGAATCGGTGGCGCTCAACATTTACCAGGAAGCGTTCCGCAATAACCGTTACGGGCTCGGCACGGCGAAAGCGTTTGTCTTCTTTATCGTCGTGGCGCTCATTACGGTGCTGCAGGTCACGTACACGAAGAAGAAGGAGGTCGAGGCGTGATGGGCACGATGCAACGTTATTCGCTGCGCACCTTCGCGCTTGAGCTGATCGCCGTCGTACTGGCGCTGCTGTTCCTGGTGCCGTTCTACTTCGTGCTGGCGAATTCGTTCAAAAGCTTCGGCGACCTGTTGGCGGATACGGCCGGTTTGCCGAAATCGCTCTCTTTCGACAATTACTCGCGCGTGTGGGACATCATTCAATTCCCGAAAGTGTTTCTGAACTCGCTGCTCATTACCGTGTTCAGCAACGCAGGACTCGTCGTGATCAGCGGCATGGCGGCGTACCGCATCGTCCGGGCGCCGAGCCGGTTCAACCGGCTGCTGTTCGGCTGCTTCGTAGCGGCGATGGTCATCCCGTTCCAGTCGATCATGATTCCGCTCGTCAAGGTTGCGTCGAACGTCGGCCTGATGGGCAGCATACCGGGGCTTGTCATTTGCTACTTCGGGTTCGGCGTGTCGCTGAACTTGTTCCTGTACCACGGCTTCATCAAAGCGATTCCGCGCGAAATCGAAGAGTCGGCCGTCGTTGACGGGTGCACGGCGTACGGCGTGTTCTGGCGTATCGTCTTCCCGCTGCTGAAGCCGATGACGGTGACGATCGTGCTGCTGAACAGCCTGTGGATCTGGAACGATTTCCTGCTGCCGCTGCTGATGCTGAACAACCCGAACATCCGCACGATTCCGCTGGCGACGTATTCTTTTTTCGGCCAATATACGAAGCAGTGGGATCTGGCGCTGGCCGCGCTCGTGCTCGGCGTCATGCCGATCGTCGTCTTCTTCCTGGCGATGCAGCGGCATATCATCGAAGGCATTACCGCGGGTTCGGTCAAAGGGTAACGGCAGCGCGACGGCGAAAAGGGAGTGCAACAAGTTCCACCTAACCGTTCAATATCGTCAGTGGGATTCCTTTTTCAGAGCGATTAGTATAGGAAGTGCAAAAGAGATCAATACCAGGGAGGTTCTTACGATGAAAAAAATGATGATCGGCGGGCTGGCGCTTGCGCTTACGGCAACCGTTGCGGCCGGCTGCGGCAACAAGGACAACGGCACGAAAAACGCAAGCAGCCCTTCGCCGTCGGCCGGTGCTTCGGCTTCCGCTTCCGCCACGCCGAAAAAAAACGTCACGATCAAAATGTTCCAGTTTAAAGTCGAAATTGCCGAGCAGTTGAACAAACTGATCGCCGAATACGAAAAGCAGACCGGGGTGAAAATCCAGGTGGAAACCGTCGGCGGCGGCGCGGACTACGGCGCGGCGCTGAAGACGAAGTTCAACTCCAACGACAAGCCGGACATTTTCAACAACGGCGGTTATTCCGACCTCGATCTGTGGGTCGACCAACTGGAGGACTTGTCCGATCAGCCATGGGTCAAGGATCTGGTGAAAGGCGCGGCCGAACCGATGACGAAAAACGGCAAGCTGTACGGCCAGCCGTTGAACCTCGAAGGATACGGCTTCATCTACAACAAGGATTTGTTCGCGCAAGCCGGCATTACCGAACTGCCGAAAACGCTGACGCAGCTGGAAGCCGCGGCGAAGAAGCTGCAGGACAAAGGCATTACGGCGTTCGAAAACGGCTACGGCGAATGGTGGGTGCTCGGCAACCACTTCGTGAACCTGCCGTTCGCGCAGCAGCCGGACCCGAACGCGTTCATTGACGGCCTGAACAAAGGCACGGCCAAAATCAGCGGCAACGCGGCGTTCGACAATTGGGTCAAGCTGTTTGACCTGACGCTGAAATACGGCAACAAGAACCCGCTGCAAACCGACTACCATACGCAGGTGACCGACTTCGCCACCGGCAAGGCGGCGATGATGCAGCAGGGCAACTGGACGCAGGTGCAAATTTCGAAGACGAACCCGAACATCAAGATCGGTTTCCTGCCGATGCCGATCAGCGACGACGCCGCGACGATGGATAAGCTGCCGGTCGGCGTGCCGAACAACTGGGTCGTAAACAAAAATTCGGCCGTCAAAGACGAAGCGAAAAAATTCCTCAACTGGATGGTCACGTCGGACGCCGGCAAAAAGACGATTACGAACGAGTTCAAGTTCATCCCGGCGTTCACGACGATTCCGGCTGACGAAAGCGTGCTTGGCCCGCTTGCGGCCGACATCATCAAGTACAGCAAGGACGGCAAGACGCTCACCTGGAACTGGTTCAAATTCCCGGTCGGCGAGTCGTCGAGCAAAAAGTTCGGCGATGCGATGCAAGGCTACGTCGGCAAAAAGTTTACGAAGGAACAAATGCTCGACGACTTCCAGAAAACGTGGGACGGGTTGAAAAAATAAGCAAGCTTCTACAAGGCTGAACCGCCTGGCGGTTCAGCCTTTCGTTTCGATTTTCGCCGAAAGAAGCGTTGCGCCAAAGAGCGGCGATCTTGTATCCGCATACATCGGCTATAGGTTGCCGGAATCGCCCGGAATTCCGTGGAAACGTCGATTTACTTCCAAGCGTCGATCGCGGTAAGATGACTTTGTTCACGCAGTCGCTGAATTTCGTTTATCGAAAACGGGGGAACCAACGGCGCCAGATCGCAGGCGCAAGGGGTGAATCGGCTTTGCCGCATGGGCATTGCCGTAGGGCTACCGCGAAAGCCCGAATCCGCCAGCTAACCTCGTAAGCGTCCACCGCGGATGTGAGACGACTTCGGCTGATTGTCCGCCGCAAGGATGCCTTGCGGTTTTTTGCTGTGCTAAAAAAAACAAATTGGGGAGATTCTAGGGGATGCATGAGCGTTTCGCGCAGTCGAGGGTAAAAGAAAACAATGGAAATCGAAACTCGCGAAGGCGGTGTCCTCATTGTTCATGAACCTCAAACGGGTATTGATCGGACGCCCGCTGAAATCGACCGAGTCGGGCGAGCAGAAGCTTAACAAAATCAAAGCTTTGGCGATTTTGTCGTCCGATGCCTTGTCGTCCGTCGCATACGGTCCGGAACAAATTTTGCTGGTGCTTGTGACGATCAGCGCGGCGGCGTTCTGGTATTCGGTTCCGATCGGCATCGGCGTGCTGGTGCTGCTTGCGGCGCTCGTCTTGTCGTACCGGCAAATCATTTTTGCATACCCGCACGGCGGCGGGGCATATGTCGTCTCCAAAGAGAACCTTGGCAAATATCCCGGGCTTGTCGCCGGCGGCTCGCTGCTCGTCGACTACATCCTGACGGTAGCGGTCAGCGTCTCGGCCGGAACCGACGCCATCACGTCCGCGTTTCCGAGTTTGCATGCGCATACGGTTGGCATTGCGGTTGTATTCGTCTGCCTGATTACGCTGCTCAATTTGCGCGGGGTTACCGAATCGGCTTCCGTGCTTGCTTATCCGGTGTATTTGTTCGTGCTGGCCTTGTTTATTCTGATCGGAGCGGGGCTTTACCGGATCGCCATCGGCGATGTTGCTCCGGAACTGCATACGCCGGTGGGAACGCCAATCGCGGGCGTCAGCCTGTTCCTGCTGCTGCGCGCTTTCGCTTCCGGCAGCTCGGCGCTGACCGGGGTGGAAGCGATCAGCAATGCGATTCCGAACTTCAAGGCGCCGGCGCCGCACAACGCGGCGAAAACGCTCGCGGCGATGGGGCTGCTGCTCGCGCTGCTGTTCTCCGGCATCGTGTTTCTCGCTTATTATTACGGGATCAGCCCCCGGGCGGAAGTCACCGTCGTTTCGCAAATCGCCGAGCAAACGTTCGGCCGCGGCTTCCTGTACTTTTTCATTCAGGGCACAACGGCGCTCATCCTTATTCTGGCCGCCAACACCGGCTATTCGGCCTTCCCGTTGCTCGCCGTCAATTTGGCCAAGGACAAGTTCATCCCGCGGATGTTTACGCTGCGCGGCGACCGGCTCGGGTACTCGAACGGCATCCTGATGCTCGGCCTGTTGTCGATCGTGCTGATCGTGGCGTTTCACGGGCAAACGGAGCACCTGATTCCGCTGTACGCCGTTGGCGTCTTCATCCCGTTCACCCTGTCTCAAACCGGGATGATTCTGAAGTGGATCCGGCAGAAGCCGCCGGGCTGGATGCCGAAGCTGCTGATCAACGCCGCCGGCGCGCTGATCAGCCTGACGGTTTCGATGATGTTTTTTCTGACCAAGTTCGAACAAGTGTGGCCGGTGCTGATTTTCCTGCCGCTTATCATTTATGCGTTCCTGCGCATCAACAAACATTACCTGGATGTAGGCGAACAACTTCGGCTGTCGACGTGCGAGCCGGTGATGCCGATCGAAGGCAACGTCGTCATTTTGCCGGTGTCGGGCATCACCCACGTCGTGGAGCATTCGATTCTTTATGCCCAGTCGCTGGCCGCCGACCAGATCATCGCGGTGCACATTCCGTTCGAGCGGGAGGAAGAAGCGATCTTCGAAGAAAAGTGGAGCAAGTGGATGCCGGACATCCGGCTCGTTTCGCTGCATTCGCCGTACCGCAGCATTCTTCATCCGCTGATGAAATTTATCGACACGATCGAACGCAAAGCGCGGGAGAACCACTACCAGGTGACCGTCATCATTCCCCAGTTCATTCCGAAGAAGGGCTGGCACAACATTTTGCACAACCAGACGAGCTTTACGATTCGCACCGCGCTGTTGTACCGCAAAGACGTGATCGTGACGACGGTTCCGTATCATTTGAAGAAATAAGCCGGGCCGCCGGTTGTTGTTTGTGAAATAAGCCATATTTGATGGCCTATTTCGCCAAAAATGGAAGTCAACACGAAAATATCCAGTAATCTCACTGGCTATTTCGCTGAAACGTTCGATTGTGGGGCGGTTTGGACGGAATAGCCAGTGTTTTTGCTGGCTATTTTTAACGAGCGGTGGGAAAACGCGTGAATAAGCCGGATTTTGTGTGCTATTTTGGAGGGAGGGGTAGTTCGCAATGTTTACAGGCGTTTCGCCGCGTCTTACGATCGGTCGATTTGACAAGTTATTCGTCCGGATTGATAAAGCCAGCGGCGGCCGCTTTTTTTACGATAGAAGAAGGAGTAATACAACCGAAACGGGGGGGGTCCGGTGTACAAAGCACTTCTGGTCGACGACGACGAAACGATTCTGGAGCGCCTGGCGGCAAAAATGCCGTGGCGGGACGCCGGCTTCGAGGTGGCGGCGCTAGCGGCCGGCGGCGAATCGGCGCTGCAGCAGGTGAAGCGGCACCGTCCGCACGTAGTGCTGACCGACATCATGATGCCGCAGATGGACGGGCTGGAGCTGGCCAAACGGATGCGGCGCGATTATCCGCAAGTGGCGATGGCCGTCATGAGCGCCTACGACGAGTTCGCTTATGCGCGGGACGCGATGAAATTCGGCGTCAAAGGTTACTTGCTGAAGCCGGTGCTGCGCGACGAGTTCGCCGAGCTGTTCGGCCGCATCGCCGCCGAGCTGGACACGGCGGCTGTGGCGCACGGCGCGGAACCGGAACGCCCGCATGTCGTGCCGGCATCGCAAAATCCGTACGTCGCGGCCGCCATGCGCTACGTGCACGAACGCTACGAAGAAGCGGTGCGGCTGGAAACGGTAGCCGGACAGCTTCACCTCAACGCCAACTATTTCAGCTCACTCTTCAAACAGGAAACCGGCTATTCGTTCATCGACTACCTGAACGAATACCGGATCGGCCGGGCCAGGCAGCTCCTGCTCCGCACGGAAGATAAAATCAGCGATATCGCGGTGATGGTCGGCTTTCCCAACTTCTCGCATTTCAATCGCATGTTCAAACGGTCGACGGGCGAAACCCCGCTTGAATACCGGCATTCGCACGCCACGGTCGCTGCTTCGGTCCGAAGCCGAAGAGGGTGAACGCCGTGAAGACGATGAAAATGCCGTTTCGGCGGTTTCTGTTGCTCGTTTCGATCGCCTCGCTTACGCTGCTTCTGCTGGTGGCCGGTTCGCTGCTGTACGCGAAGACGAAACGGTTCATCGACGGCAAAATCGACGACATCGCAGAGATGAAGCTGAACCAGGTGACGGCGGATACGAAGTCGCAGCTGGAAGATGTGCTGCAAACGCTCGAAGGCTTGCGCAACAACGACGGCTTCCGCGCCGCCGTCGACAAGCTGGAGAGCGGTCAAACCCCTTCCTACGATGCATTCGTGCAATCGAAAAACCTCGACGTGGCGTTGTTCACGATGAAAAAGGACAACGCCCTGATCGAACGCATCGCACTGTATACCAAGCGGCTGCAATACAGCTCGGACAGCCTGCTGTTCGGCTACTTGACCGGCGAGCGCCAGCGCTCGCTGTTCCGCGCGGTCGATCGCATTCGTTTCGTGCCGCCCGGAGGCACGTTTGCCGCGCTCGGCATCGATCGTGCGGCGCTGGACGACGCCAAAATCCGCTCCGGCATGGACGAATTGAATGCAAGCGCTTACTTGATCGGCCCGTTCCCCGCGCAATCGGGAGAAGAGGGCGTCGTCATCGTGCAGCTGGCTCCGGACAGCTTGCGCCAGCTCGTGCCTTACGCCGAATCGATGGCCCTGGTCGAAAGCGGCGGCGGCGTGCTGTTTCGCGGCGCGGAGCTGGAGGCTGACGGCGCGGAGGCGATAGCTCGGCTGACGGAACGCGCGTTGGCCGACGGCGGCTCCTTCCGCGGCAAGCGGTATTACCAGCGCGACATCGGTTTCTTCGGCATACAGGTGGTGTTTGCGGAGGAGAAAAGCGACTTTCACCGGCGGCAGCTGCGCGCCGTTGGCGGTTATGCGGCGGCTGCGCTGGTCGGCTGCGCGCTGCTGTCGCTCCTGTTGACCCGGCTGATCGGGCGGCAAATTATGCTGCCCCTGCACAAGCTGATCCGCTGGATGGGCAGGGAGGAGCACGCGCACGAACTGTGGCTGGGCAAACGCGAGCCGTGGAAACGTCCCGGCGCGATGGTCATGCGCGACCGGCTGTTCCTGTATTTTATCGTCACGGTCATGCTGCCGGCGCTGCTGTTCATCGTGCTGTTCTACGTGCAATCGAACCGGGTCGTCTCGCGCGAGCTGCAGCAGACGTACTACGCCGCTTTCGAGAAGGTGGCGCATCGGATCGATTTGTTCGTCAAGATGAAGCAGGCGGTTCTGGCGCGTCTGGCTTACGACTCCGAAGTGGTCGATTTCGTCAGCGAGCCGAACGACACGAACCGCAAGGCGCTGGACAGGCTGCTGTCTTCGCACAAGCCGTCCTTTCTGAGCGAAGACGTGCTTTCGATTTACGATGCCGGCAACCGGCTGCTGTATTCGAACTGGAACAAGGCGAGCGCGCCGCTGCCGCAAGCGTTCTATGACGAGATGAGCCATTCGCGCAAAAGCATCTACTACGATCCCCGTTCCGAGAACAGTCCGTTCGCCGCCAGCCTCGGCATCGCCGTATTCGATCTGAAGCTGCCGAACACGCCGCTCGGCTTCATCGCGGTGCATGTCGCCGAAATTTATTTCGCCCATTTGTACGCCGATTTGAAGGCGAACGGCAGCTTCGCGTACATGGTGGACGACAAGGGACATATCCTGTCCCATCCCGATCCCGACAAAATCGGACAGACGGACACGGCCGCTGTCGTGCCCGAACGGAGCGACGGCGGTGTGGCGAGGAGCGGGGAGGCGCTTTATTTTGTCAGTAAAATAGGGCTGTCTCCTTATTATCTGGTGTACAAATACGACGATACGGTGCTGCGGAGGCAGTCGGCCGAGCTGATCTACAGCGACATCTATTTGCTCGTGATCATTTTCCTGCTGATCGTGCTGCTCGCTTACGGCATGGCGCAATATCTCGTCAAGCCGCTCGGTTCGCTGCAAACCCGGTATTTGCACCTGCAGCTGGACAATTTCCCCGATTTTCTGACGGAAGGCTCGTACATGATCGACGAAGTCGACCAGCTGCAGAAGTCGTTCGGCCGGATGCTCGACCGCATCAAGTGGCTGGCGGACGAGAAGCTTGCGGCGGACCGCCGGCACATGCTGCTGCAGATCGACGCGCTGCAGGCGCAGGTGGACCCGCATTTTCTGCACAATACGTTCGAGCACGTCATGTACCTGATCGATAGAAGCGAGCCGGAACGGGCGGGCGACATGATCGGCCTGCTCAGCCGGATGTTCCGCTACGCGATGGGCAAGGAACATGCGATGACCCGCGTCGCGGAGGAAGTGCGTTACGCCCGGACGTACGTTCAGCTCATGGGCATCCGCTACCGGGAACGGCTGCGCTGCGACTGGCAGGTTGACGAAACGGCGCAAGACGGGGTCGCGATCAAAATGATCGTGCAGCCGCTGCTCGAAAATGCGATTCGCTACAGTTTGGCGGAGCCCGGCCGAAGCGTGGCGATTGCCGTTGTTGTTCACCGCCGGGATGACGGCACGGTCGAAGTCGTCGTTCGGGATGACGGTCCGGGCATACCGAAGCCGAAGCTGGCGGAGCTGCGGGGTTTGCTGCGTACGGGAAGCCGGGGCAGCGTCGGCTTGTACAATGTGCACAGCCGGGTGCGGCTCATTTTTGGCGAAGCGTATGGCGTGACGATCGACAGCGAGCCGGGGGCCGGCACAACGGTGCGGCTGCGGCTGCCGTTCCGCCGGGCGAACGGCGAAAGTGCTGAGAATCGTATCGAAGAAGCCTGAGAATCGGCCGGCAATTCCGTTTCCCCACCGTCTACAATGAAAAGGCAACACCACATATCGCAACAATCGGGAGGGGACAGTATGGGCAAAAGGAAAGGAGCGGCGCTGCTCGCGCTCGCCGTCGCCACGGCGCTGGCGTCGGTGGGCTGCTCGTCGTCGAAGCCGGGAAGCGGGGCGTCGGCCAGTCCGGGCGCAAGCGCGCCTGCGGCAAGCGGCGGCGATTTCGCCAAGAAGCTGGAGATCCGGTGGTCGGGCTGGCTGGCGCGCGGGAAGGCGGAAGAGACGAACAAGGTGCAGCAGAAGCTGGAGCAGAAGTTCAACGTCAAGTTGATCAACAAGAAGTTCGACAACACGAACAAGGAGCAGGTCAGCCTGCTGCTGGCATCGGGCGAATTGCCTGACGCGACGTTCCTGCCGGGGCAGGACCCGTACAAGCTGTACAACGATCAGCTGACCCGCACCATCCCGCGCAGCATGATCGAGAAGTACGCGCCGAACTACGCCGCGCTGCTGAGCGGCGCCGCCGTCGGCTGGAAAATCAACCAGGTGCCGGGCAAACCGAACGAGTATGTGGCGCTGACCGGCGTCACCGACTGGCTGCTCGACATGCTCACGCTGCAGGTGTATCGGCTCGATTGGATGGAGAAGCTGGGCATCAAGCCTAAGGGAGACATCGTGCAGATCGGCACGAAGGGCGACGCGTCCAAGCTGTATTTTACGAAGGAAGCGTTTACGCTCGCGGAGGAAGAGAAGATGTTCGACGCTTTCGTCAACGGCGACCCCGACGGCAACGGCAAAAAAGATACGTTCGCCGTCGACTTCAGCCAGGATGGCGGCAATTCGTTCCAGAACTACGCCGGCGCGTTCGGCTTCGGCTGGGGCTACAACCTCGAAGAGAACGGCAAGGTCGTGGAGTACAACATCAGCGGCAAATACAAGGAATTGTTGAAGAAGCTGGCCGACTGGTACAAAAAAGGCTACATCGACCCCGAGTTCCCGACGCTGAACCGCAACAAAGCGTGGGAGAAGTTCGCCGCCGGCGCGTACGGCGCCGCCCAATCGGCGACGGAGTCGGCGGGATCGCTACCGTTTACGTACAATCGCCCGCCGAACAACCTGCTGGCCAAAGACCCGAATACGAAATTTTTGTTTGCACCGCCGCCGATCGGGCCGAACGGCGATCAAGGCAATAATGCGTACACGCAAATCGAAGGCGACGCTTTCGGCGACAATTTTATGATTCGCAAGGATGTTTCCGATGAGAAGCTGATCCGCATTTTGCAAATGCTGGACTATATCAGCTTCGACAAGGACGCTTATATTTTCACCAACTTCGGCGAAGAAGGCGTCGATTTCACCTGGGAAGGGGAACCGAACAAGTCGGCGGTGCTGCCGAAATGGTCGGAACCGGAGCGCGACCAGCGCGGCATCGGCTACTACAATTTTGTCATCCGCCCGGGCAACACGACGTACTTGTGGAACCCGCAGGCGATGATCAAGCTGCACGACCTGTACACCGGCCTGCCGGACGTCAGAAGCAAGAAGCTGTACCGGCCGTACAAGGTCGACCGCTTCAACGAAACGAACTATTTGGCGCTGCGCACCAAAAACGGGGCGAAGCTGGATACGATTCGCGACGAGTTTTTCTATAAAGCGGTGATCGGCGAAGTCAATATCGATGCCAAATGGGACGAGTACGTGAACAACTGGCTGAACAGCGGCGGCAAGGAGCTGCTGGCCGAACTGGAGAAGGCGCCGAAGCAGTCCGATTTGAGCAAAAAATAGCGGGCCGGGCAGAAGGGAGGACGGAGGATGAAACGGATCCGTCGAATGAAGATGCTTTACCTCATGCTGCTGCTGCCCGTCGTCCATTTGGCGATCTTTCATTACGCTCCGCTGTACGGCATCGTCATTGCGTTCAAATCCTACAAGCCGGGGCTCGGCATTTGGAACAGTCCCTGGAACGGCTTGGAGCATTTCCGCAATATGCTGGGCGATTTTGCCTTCTTGCGGGCGGTGCGGAACACGTTCGCCATCAGCTTCCTGCGGCTGATCGTCGGGTTTACGCTGCCGATCGCCTTCGCCATGCTGCTGAACGAAGTGATCCATACCCGGTTCAAGCGGGCGGTGCAAAGCATTTCCTACTTTCCGCACTTCATGTCGTGGATCATCGTGGCATCGATGGTCGTGGAAATCTTTTCGCCGGAGCGCGGCGTCATCAACAACCTGATCGTGATGTTCGGCGGCGATCCGATCCTGTTTTTGTCGAGCAAAACGTACTTTGTGCCGGTGCTTATTTTGACCGATGTCTGGAAAGAAGTGGGGTGGGCGTCGATTCTGTACCTGGCATCGATCGCCTCCATTTCCCCGGAGCTGTATGAGGCCGCATCGATGGACGGCGCGAACCGGTTTCACCGGATGCGCTACATTACGTTGCCGTCGCTTGCGCCGGTCATCGTCATCCTGTTTTTGCTGCGGCTCGGCAATATCCTGAACGGCGGGTTCGATCAAATTCTGAATTTGTACAACCCGCTCGTGTACGAGGTGGGCGACATCATCGATACGTACGTGTACCGCGTCGGCCTGGAGCAGTTTCAGTTCGACTACTCGGCGGCCGTCGGACTGTTCAAAAACGTGGTCGGCCTTGCGTTCCTCATCGTCGCCAATCAATTCGTGCGCCGCCGCAGCGAATACGGGGTGTGGTGACGATGAAACGATTCGGCGCTTTCGACGCGTTTAATTACGCGCTGCTGCTTGTGTTGTCACTGCTGTTTTTGTACCCGTTCTGGCAATTGCTCGTGTTGTCGTTTTCCACCGGCAAGGAGGCGACTACGCTCGGGTATGCGTTCTGGCCGCGCCACTGGTCGACCGAAGCGTACCGGTTCGTTTTCGCTTACGACGAAGTGATGCGCCCGTTCGGCAATTCGGTGCTGCGCACGTTGACCGGCACGGCGCTGGAGATGCTGTTCACGCTGCTGGCGGCGTATCCGCTGGCCAAACGCGAGCTGCCGCTGCGCGGCGTGTTGACGACGTATTTTATTATTCCGATGTTTTTCGGCGGCGGGCTGATTCCGTATTATTTGTTGATCCGCAGCCTGGGGCTGGTCGATCATTTCCTCGTGCTGGTCATTCCGGGCGCCGTCGCCGTCTTTAGCATCGTCGTCATGCGCAACTACTTCCAATCGATCGACGCGGCGCTGGAGGAGTCGGCGCTGATGGACGGCGCCGGCTACTTGCGGCTGCTGTTCCGCATCATCGTGCCGGTATCGACGCCGGTGCTGGCGACGATCGGGCTGTGGGCGGCGGTCGGACACTGGAACGCCTGGTTCGACGCGCTGATTTTCGTGCGCGACCGCAACATCACCGTCATCCAGGTGATCATGCGGGAAATGCTGCGCGCTTCCGACGAGCAGACGCGCGATGTAGTGCTGAACCGCAGCGCGAATGCGGCGCAGCTGTCGCTGGCGAACGTGCGCTCCGCGATCGCGCTGCTGTCGATCGGCCCGATCGTGCTGGCTTATCCGTGGGTGCAGCGCTATTTTGTCAAGGGCCTCATGCTCGGTTCGTTAAAAGGGTAATGTGGGCAACAAGGAGGAGTGCCGGTGGGCGGCATCAGTTTGAATGAGGATTGCAGCCACTATTTTTTTTCGCGCTGCGGACAGCGGATCGGCGAGAAGGAGTTGTGCGATTGGGTCGACCAATACGCCGATACCCAAGTAAAAGAGCTGCTGCTGAATCCGAACGCGATGCGGACGTCTTACGCAAGCCGCGTATGGGAGCCGATCTGGCAAGGCTACGATCCGAATGGCGGGCTGCGGCAGCCGCTGTTCGCCGGCTTGCCCGGGGAGGAGCGCGAGCGGGTGCGGCAGTGGGTGCATACCGCGTGGCAGCTCGACCGGGACGGCATCGACCCGTATGCCGTCTGGGTCGACCGCTGCCGCAAACGCGGCCTGTCGCCGTGGCTGTCGATGCGCATGAATGACGTGCACAACGTCGACAACGAGCGGCATCCTTTCCACAGCCGGCTGTGGCGCGAGCGCCCCGATCTGCGGCGGGTTGCGCACCGGTTCGCGCAATGGACCGACCGCGCTTTCGATTACGGGCGCGAAGAAGTGCGGCGGCATCATCTTCGTTTGGCGCAGGAACTGCTCGAGCGTTATGACGCCGACGGGCTGGAGCTCGACTGGATGCGCTCCGCTTATCATTTTCGCCCCGGGTATGAAGCGGAAGGAGCGGAGCTGCTGACCGCCTTTGTCGACGAGGTGCGGCAGCTGCTCGACCGGTTCGCCGACAAGCGCGGCCATGCGATCCGGCTCGGCGTGCGCGTGCCGTCCCGTCCGCAAACGGCGCTCGGCCTTGGACTGGACGCCGTTCGTTGGGCGCGCGAGCTGCTCGTCGACACGGTCGTCGTCACTCCGTTCTACCCGACGATTGAAACGGACATGCCGATCGAGCTGTGGCGGCAGCTATTGGACGGCACCGGCGCCGTGCTCGCCGCCGGACTGGAGCTGATGCTGAGCCCGCATCCCGGCTATCCGGTCAAGCAAACGAATTCGCTCGAGACGGTTCGCGGCGCGGCGTCGGCCATGCTGGCGCGGGGAGCCGACCGCATCTATCTGTTCAACTATATGGACAGCGAAACGACGATCGACGACGCTCACGACTACCCACGCCTGTTGCGCGAAGTCGGCGAGTTGGAGACGATGCGGGGCAAACCGCGGCGGCACGTCGTTACTTATGCGGACACCTGGGCGCCCGGGGAGCCGGCTGCGGCTGCGCTTCCGGCCCCTTGCCGCGCCGGCGCTCATGTTCAGTTCCGCTTGCCGGTCGGTCCGGAGACACCGCCAGGCGAGCTGACGGTGATTGCCGCGTGGGAGGCGGAAGACGATTCGGCAGCGCCGTCAGCCGGCGATTGCGACGTTTGGCTGAACGGCGATTCGTGCGAAGCGCTCGGGCCGGCGAGGCCGGACAAACCGCGGCCGAACGAGCCGGCGTTCGCTTATGCCGTGCCGCATTCGTCGGGCAATAGCGACGGATATGTCGTCGTGGATGTGCGCGCCCGGCACACGCTAACGGTCAAGTGGCTGGAAATCCGAGTGGGCGGTCACGCACGTTAAGGAGGAGGAAGGCAGCATGAATGGCGGCAAAAGAGTGTTCGGCAACGAGCTGAAGTACGTGCAGGAGGTGCTGGACAGCGAATTCGCCAGCTCGCAAGGCTCGAACTTGTCGAAGCGGCTGGAGCGGCAGTTCGCCGAACGGTTCGGCGCGGCGTACGCTGTTTCGCACATTAACGGCACGGCCACGATGCACAGCCTGTTGGAGGCGATCGGCGTCGGCCCCGGCGACGAAGTGATCGTTCCGCCGCTGACGATGGCGGCGACGACGCTGGCGGTGCTGCAGGCCAATGCGACGCCGGTGTTCGCCGACGTGGACCCGCGCACGTTCCTGATCGATCCGGCTGCGATCGAACGGAACATAACGGACAAGACGAAGGCGATTATTCCGGTGTCGCTGTACGGGCTGTCGCCGGATATGGAAGCGATCATGGCGCTTGCAGCGCGACACGGACTGTACGTGATCGAGGACAACGCGCAATGTTTCCTCGGCACTTACAAAGGAAAGCTGGTCGGCTCTTGGGGCCACGCGGCCAGCTACAGCTTCCAAAGCTCGAAGCATATGACGAGCGGCGAAGGCGGCATGGTGACGACGAACGATCCGGACCTCGCCGACCGCGTGCGCAAAATCAGCTCGCTCGGCTACGCGGGCGTCGGCGCTGCCAAAGGCAAAATCAGCAAAACGGACATCCAGGATCCCGACTATTCGCGGCACGTCTCCGCCGGGTGGAATTACCGGCTGCCCGAGCTGTGCGCTGCCGTTGCGCTTGGACAGTTGGAGCAGCTCGATTGGCTCGTACAGCGCCGGATCGAAGCGGCGGCCGTCCTGGACGAAGCGGTGCAGGGGTGCGAGTGGCTGACGCCGCAATTCGTGCCGGAAGACTGCACCTCCTCCTACTGGGCGTATACGGTGAAGCTCGATCCGGCCCGGACGGATTGGCGGACGTTTCGCGATCGCTTCCTTGCGTTCGGCGGAGACGGCATTTATTCCGCCTGGAAGCTGACTTATTTGGAGCCGATGTTCGTTCAGCTCAGCCTGCTGGGACGGGAGCGCTGGATTACAGACGCGAACAAACGGAAGTACAAGATCGGGCTGTGTCCGCTCGCGGAAAGCCTGCAGCCGTTGCTGCTGCAGTTCAAAACCAACTATTGGGCGCCGGAGGAAGCGGAGGCGCAGGCCGACATTTTGCGGCGGACGATTCGTTCCTTCGGTTGAAAACCGGAAAAAATGATTGCGAGGTGACGCGGCATGACGCTGCGCAAACTGGACGATGTCATCCTGTTCAAGGACGACTGCTATTTATCGTTCCCGAACGTGATCCGCAAGCCGGACGGCGGGCTGCTTCTCGCCTTTCGCCGCGCGCCGGATTGGCAGGCAACGTTCGGCCATTATACACATGTCGATCCCGGCTCCGAAGCGGTCGTTGCGGCTTCCGCCGACGGCGGCAGCACCTGGAGCGGTTTACGGACGCTGCATGACGACTATTTGTACGGCGTGCAGGACCCTTGCCTGAACTTACTCGGCGACGGAACAATCGTGGCCACGTTCTTCAAGTGGAAGGTGTATGACGAGGGCGATGTCAGGGGCCGCCGACCGTCCGACCATCTTGTTTATGGCAAATGGGTCGGCCGTTTCGTCGGCACATTTACAAGCCGTTCGCGCGACGGCGGGCTGACGTGGGACGAACCGGCGCCGATGAGCATCGAAGGGGCGGCGGTGCGCGGGAATGCGGCGGAGCTGCCGGACGGCAGCATCGTTGTCGTCGCTTACCGAATGGATCCGGACCACCGACTGATTGTGGCGAAGTCCCGCGATCGGGGGAGGACGTGGACCCATCACGCCACGATCGCGGGATCGGGTGATTTCGATCTTGACGAAACGAACGTATACCGCACCGACGCCGGCAAACTTGTCGCCTTCATTCGTACGCTCGACCGCGACGCCGCAACGCCGAAGGAGCGGCGCTCGCCGCTGTTCGTCGCCGAATCTTTCGACGATGGCGATACCTGGAGCGCGCCGAAGCCGACCGGCCTCTACACGCCAAGCCCGTTTCATGCGCTCCGGCTGCAGAGCGGGCGGGTGCTGCTGACGTACGGGTATCGAGTTGCGCCGTACGGCTTGCGGGCCCGGCTGCTCGAGCCGGAATGCGGCAACGTCGACGAAGCGGAGGAAGTCGTGCTGCGCGACGACGGACTCGGCACCGACATCGGCTACAGCCATGCCGTGCAGCTGCCGGACGGGCGCATTTTGATCGTGTACTATTATTACGACGAGCCGAAAGGCGTCCGGTATATCGCCGGCACCTGGTGCGAAGAAGCCTCCGTTGCAGTTTTTTGAAATAGGCCATGATTTGTGGGCTATTTCGATAAAAATGGAGGCGAGCAGCAAAATAACCAGTGAAATCGTTGGTTATTTCACTGAAAAGTATCCTTTCAGGGTGATTGGGAAAAAATAACCAGTGTTTTCACTGGTTATTTTTGTCTTACAGGGGAAAAACACGAGAATAAGCCGGTTTTCATGGGCTATTTTGGAGGGAGGGGGGCGACGGGGATTCACGCACATGTTGTCCAAATGACTATCGAACATTTTCACCGTTTGAACTGAAACGGACATAATAATCAACGTTGCGAAGATGGAAATCGGCTACGAGGAGCGGTAACGATGGATTACGATTGTGTCATTGTCGGCGGAGGAATCGCCGGACTGCAGGCGGCGATCCAACTGGGCCGCTACGAGCGCCGGGTGCTGGTGGCCGACGCCGGCCGCGGGCGATCGACGCGATGCCGCTGCTACCGCAATTTGCTCGGCTGGCCGGACGGAGTTTCGGGAGAGACGCTGCGCGGGTTGGGGCGGCAGCATGCCGAACGATTCGGCGTAACGTTCGTTGCGGAAGAAATCGTGGCGGCGTCCGCCGGCGGCTGCGGTTTTCTGCTGCGCGGTTCGCGCGACGAAGCGCGTCTTTATGAGGCGCGCACTTTGCTGCTCGCCACCGGGCTGATCGACCGGACGCCGCCGATTCCCGGCCTCGAGCCTTGTTTGGGCTTAACCGTTTACGTATGCCCGGACTGCGATGGCTACGAAGTGAAAGGCAGACGCACGATCGTGCTCGGCGCGGGAACCGTCGGCGCTGAAATGGCGCTGCTGCTGTCCGCCAAGGCGAGCGAAACCGTTTATGTCAATCACGAGATGACGGAGCTGCCTCCGCAGCTGGCGAGGCGGATGGATGCGGCCGGCATTCGGTATGCGGCGGAAGCGATCGAGTCCGTCGACGCCGACGAATCGGGTCAGTTTGCCGGCGTAGTGCTGCGCACTGGAGAAAAGGTGGCGGGAGAGCGCGGCTTTGTTGCGTTCGGGGGCAACCGCGTCCGCTCCGAGCTGGCGCAGCAGCTTGGCGTCGAGCGGCTGGAAAACAGGCATATCCCGACCGATCCGCGGACAAAAATGACCAATGTGCGCCATGTTTGGGCGGCCGGCGATGTGGCGGTGCATGCGGAGCAAGTGGCGATTGCCATGGGAGAAGGGGCGCAGGCGGCGATATGGATTCACAAGGCGCTGACTGCCATGGAGCAAGGGGCGGGCGGATAAATCGGGCGGGCGCCGGGAATGCTGGAACCAAACGGCATGCGGAAGGAGGATGCGTGGCGATGTGGCATTTCAGCGACAACCGCGAACACCCTCGCAACAGCAAAGAGGCGCGGAGCAGGGAAGCCGCCGGGTCGGCCCAGGCGGCCGGGCAGGAGCGGGAAGCGGCCGTCGTGATCGATAGTGGCGTCAGTGGCGGCGAAGCGGCGGGAGTCGACGCTTCCGTACTCATTTCGGATGAAGCAAGGGTTCTGTCAAGCGATTTTCATCAGATGCTGTAGTGCGGTCCTGCCCGGAGCGGCCGGCTATTTCCAGTTTAGCTTGCGGACCAATTCCGGCAGCCCCTCGTTGCCATTTACGAAAATGCGTTTCAACTCGTAAGCGGACTGCTCGTTCGTGGACCTACCTTGCTCGATTGTAAAAGCGTAGCGGTACCGATGGCTGGCCAGCAGCTTCAGCGTTGCGGCGTTTCGTTCGCCATATGGATAACAATACACATAGGCGGCTGTGCCGTAACGCGCTTCGATCAGCCGCTTCGATTCGGCGATTTCCGCTTCTTGCTGCGCCGCATCCAGTTGCGGCAAGTGAGGGTGCGTCATGCCGTGCGGCTGAATGTCCCAGCCGGCCGCCTGCAGTTGGTCGACTTGCTCCCAGCTCAAGTAATACGGGTCGTCGACCGTACCGGGCGACATGAACAGTGTGGCCGGGAAGCCATATTGCTGCAATAAAGGCATCGCGTTCGTGTAATTGTCGGCGTACCCGTCGTCGAATGTGAGCAGAATCGGTTTGGCGGGGCCCGGCTTCGTGCCTTCCAGGACAGCGACATAGTCGGCCAGTGTCAGCGGCGTGTAGCCTGCACGGGCGAAATAGGCAAGTTGCTCTTCGAACTTGGCAACCGGCATAACGGCGGAATTGCCGGGTTCGCTGTCGGAGATGCTGTGATAGTTGAGCACGGGGATTGCGATTGGTGTTTTGATCGGCGGCGGCGGCGAGGCCGTGGCAGCAGCCGTTGATGCGGGCGAAGTGTAAGCGGCGAGTGTTGGCGAAGGCGCGAGAGCAGGCGGCGCGGACGTGAGCGGGTCTACGGTCAAGAGTGCAGATGTGGGCGTGAGCATATGTTCGGGTGAGTGCTCGTGTGCGGTCGGGAACATGGTTGAGTAAGCGTGAGCAGGCGGTGCGGCGGCGTGTTCTGTATCCGCTCTCATTTCGCGTGAGGCATTTTCACTGCCGGCATGCTCCCGGCCTTCGTTCCTGGAGCAGCCGGCTGCCATGCAACAACAAACGATCGCCGCTACAAGCGGCAATAAATAAGAAACGCCGCGGCCCGCCATCCGATCACCCGTTCCGAAGAAAGTTGCTATCGTTCTATTATATGCAGGCCAGCGGCAACATATGCTAGATTCGATTAGCTGTGATCGGCGGCGGCGCAATAAGGCCAATCAGTTTCGATTAGTGAGAAGCTGCATATTCTTCCATTTCGGAGGCAGGATCGAACTTTTCTCCGCTCATGAAGAAAGCTGCCGCAAGCGCGATGACAGCCGGGATGCTCGCCCACGCGAAGGTATGAACGAGCGAGGAGGTTAGCGCTTCGCTAATTTTCTCCAGAACGGGCACGGGGATATGATCCCGCGTCTGCGGGGTCAAAATATTGCTTGGATCGCTTAGATCAATTCCCTCCGTCTGCTGTCCGCCGCTGAACGCGGCCGTTAATCTATTCAGGAAGACATGGCTCTGAATAATGCCGAAGACCGTAATTCCCAGCGTCATTCCCAGTTCCCTGTTGAAGTTAAGCGTCGAGCTGGCGGAACCGCGCTGCCGCGCGGCGAAGCCGTGTATGGCCGCGTTGCTCAGTACCGAAAATGATGAACCGATCCCCAGACCGACCAGAATCATGAAGATCGTGACCATGAAGCGCGAAGTATCGGTCGTCAACGTGGTCAATAGCGCTATACCGATAACCAGCAGCGTTGTCGTTGGAATCATGATGGAGCGATACTTGAATTTCGCCAATAATGACCCTCCTCCTGCCGCCGTAACGACCGAGCCGAGCATCATCGGAAGCAGGACAAGCCCCGAATTCGTCGCTGATCCGCCAAGAACGCCTTGAATAAAAACCGGGATATAGATGGATGCCGTAATAAACGCCGCTCCGCTGAATATCGCCATCATATTACTCGCGAATAGAGCCGGTTCTTAAACATTCCGAAGGTGATGATCGGTTCTTCCGCTCGCCGTTCGATATAAACAAAGGCAAAAAAAAGTGCCGCGAACAACGCGAATAACCCGATGATCATTCCGGAGTCCCAAGCATATTCCTTGCCGCCAAGCTCAAGCGCGAACATGAGACTAACGATTGAAGCGACAAGCGTCATCGCGCCGAGATAGTCGATTTTTTGCTTGGAATGCTCAACGGACTCTCTGTAGAAGAACGCGATCAAGACGAAGGCAACGAGACCAATCGGCAAGTTGATGTAGAAGATCCAGGACCAGTGGATATAATCCGTCAGATACGCGCCCAGAAGCGGTCCGAAAATGCTGGAGAGACCGAATACGGCGCCAAACAGGCCGCCCATCTTGCCGCGCTTGTCCGCAGGCACCACGTCGAACATGATCGTGAAGGCGATCGGCATCAGCGCGCCGCCGCCGATCCCTTGGATTGCGCGATAAATGCTTAGCTGCACGATCGTTTCAGCCGTTCCGCATAAGGCGGATCCGATCATGAAGATAATAATGCCAAAGACGAAGAATCGCTTGCGCCCGTACATATCCGATAATTTGCCGAATATAGGCATGCCGGCCATCTCCGCAACCATATACGCCGAAGTGACCCACATTAATTTGTCGAATCCTCCCAAATCCCCGACGATCGTGCCAATTGCCGTTGCGACGATGGTATTGTCCATCGATGCCATTAGAATGGCCAAAAGCAATCCTCCAAGTATGATCCCCATCAGCAAAGTGTCGCGACCGCTCTCGGGTTATACAATAATGATTTCTTGTCCATCGATATCCTGCATGAGAAAGGACCCATCACGGCAGGCGAGCTCTCGAAGCTGACCGGGCTCACGACAGGGAGCGTTACCGCGCTAATCGATCGGTTAGAGAAGAACGGCTTTGTTCAAAGACAACCTGATCCGAAAGACCGCCGCAAGGTGATTATCGTCCCGCTATACGAGAATAAAGAGGACGTCAGCAGAATATACCTTCAGCTTCATGCGGAGATGGTGAAGCTGGCCTCTTCCTATTCGGATGAAGAACTCGCGCTCATAACGCAGTTCCTTGGCCAAGCCAGCGCCGTCCTGGAGGATCAGATCCTCCAACTTCATTCGAAAGCGCGCAACAAATCATAACGAGACAAGGGGGAAGAATAAATGGCCGTACTCATTCTATTCGCAACAAAAACCGGGGCAACGGCACAATGCGTAAACGTATTGTCGGAGCAACTGTCGAATTGCACGACATGCAACCTGGAGACGGACAAGCCTGCTTTCGGACAATTCGACCGTATCATTCTGGGGGCGGGAGTAAGAGACGGGAAAATATACAAGCCGATTCGGGACTTCATCAAAAAAAATCATGACGAGCTCCTGAAGAAAGTCACGGGATACTTTATTTGCAACGAGAAGCCCAAGGAAACGGAAGAGATTATCGAGAAGAATATTCCGGCCGACCTGAGAAGAGCGGCGCTCTGCATGGAATCGTTCGGGGGCTATAAAGCCTACAAGGCACCAAAGGAAGTCACCGATCAGTTGCAAGGGATTTTCGTCGATCGGATCAAATCTTTCGCCGAGAAGTTCGCGCAGTAACAGGAATCCCCCCCCCCCCAACCCTGTGGTGCGCCCCGGCGGCATGGGGGTCTGTAAGGCTGAAATCATTTGGAAGATCTCTATAACTTCCTTTCTGTCCGCTATCCCCTTGGCTCAATCCCCAGCATAAACCCAAAAATGCGGTTACTATTCACAGCCGCCCTCAACATGCAGGTGTGCGGCGGGGGGAGGCCAGCAGTCCGAACACGCCCGGCAATTATATATGATTTTTCATATATAATTGTCGCCAAACGTGCCAAATGCCCAATTATATGCGATTTTTCAACTTTATTCGTCCATTTCGACGCCTCGACGGGAATTGGATATGATTTTTCATATATAATTCTGTAGGGGCTGTAAATAGTAACATAATACTCCCTGCCGCACCAGTCTGAGCCGACGGGATAACCAGCATACGCAAACGGCTGCCGAATATACGCACGCTCGCCGCCGCGCCAGCTTGAATGGATGCGCACTGCGCGAAACGTTCTCAGCCGCCCGCAGGCGGAATCACGCTGCCGTATTCGGCGGCTGCGGCGCGTCCTTGCTCGGTCAATTCATAAACGCCGCGGGAAGCGCGGCGAAACCAGAAATAGTAATTGTGCTGCATAATCGCCGTCACGTTTGCAATATGCGTCAGCTCGCGCAGCTGCTTGGTGCTGAGCGGGCCGTGTTGCGCCATCAGCATCGCGCAGCGGATCGCCTTCTCGCGGTAGGCGGTAATCAGCTTGCGCCGCGTGCTGCCGCCGACGTTGTAGTCGCCGCTGCGCTCGCGGAATTCGGCGATCAGCCCGGCGACGCGTTTGGCGCTTTTGCGCGGGACGTACGGCGTCGGGTCGCACAGCACTTCGACGAACGGCGGCTTCGTTTTGTAGAAGCGCACGACGATCAGGCCAAGCCCAAGCATGCGGCACAGCCGCTGGGCGTCGCTCCACGTAACGCCGCGCGGCGAACGGCCGCTCTTGTGCTGCTCGACGGCAACGTAGACGCGGTCCGTATGCTGCAGCCGATCGATGGCCTGCACGAGCAGCGGCACCGTCAGCGTCTTCTTCAGCTCGACGATGACCGGAGCCTCGTCTCCCCGCAGCGCCACCACATCGCAATGCTTCACTTCCCCGCGCACGTCGTAGCCGAGCTGCTCAAAGTATGCTTTGACCGGCGCGTACAGTTCGGTTTCGCTTTGAATCGGCAACGCAAAAAGCTCCTCTCATGCAACTCCAAAAATGCTTGTTCCCGAAGCATGTTCCCCGGGGCAACGACAAATCCGACTCCAGTATACCACAGCGAACCGCCGATCCTGCGGTTACCTTAACGATTCCACGACGAAATAAAGCAAACAGACGGCGGAAATGGCGTACATGGGAACGGGAATTTCCTTGCTTCTTCCGGCCGTCAGTTTGATCGCGAGATACGCGATGAAGCCGATGGCAATCCCGCCCGCGATACTGAACGTCAGCGGAATGGCGATCAGCATAAGATAAGCCGGGAACCATTCTGTCATATCCGCGAACGGAATGTCCTTGATCTTCAAGGCCATCAGCCCGCCGATAATAATAAAGATCGGGGCGATCGCACAGTCGGGAATAAGTTTCAACAAGGGGACGAACAACAAGGTGGGAAGAAACAAAATCCCGGCCGTGAGTGAAGTCAGCCCCGTCCTGCCGCCGGCGGCAATGCCCGCATAGCCTTCCGCGGCGGACACGGTCGAACTGCAGCCGAGAAGCCCGGCGCCGATGATGGAGAAAGCGTTGGCTTGAAACGACCGTTGGAACTTCCGCCGGTCAGGCAACATGCCCAGTTGGGCGCCCATATTTTGGAAAACAACCAGAATACTTAAAGAAAATGCGCCTATCCAGAAGTTGGCGGAAGCAATTTGGCTAAAATCCATGGCCCCGAGCAAGCCTGGATATCCGGCGAATGAAATAGGGAAGCTGCCCAGGCTCAGATGGGAAAAATCGACGATGCCGAACAAACCTCCGATCAGCGTTCCCGCTGTCATCGCGATCAAGAAGCTGCCCGTCATTCCGCGAATATACAGCGGGAGGGCAATCAGCAAGGCGAGAATGGCGGTCAGAACGTGAGGATCGTTCAAGCTTCCCAGCGCCACGAACGTTGATTTGTCGGCGACAATCAGTCCGCCTTTCTTCAGCCCGAGGAACGTGATGAACAAGCCGATGCCGGCCGTCATAGCCGCGATCAACGACCCCGGGATTTGCCCGATCCACTGCAGGGCGCGCTTGGACAGACTGACCACGGCGAACACGATTCCCGACAGCAGCACGGCCGCCAGCCCTTGTTGCCAGGTTAGCCCAAGAGACAAGATAAGCGTATAGGCGAAGAAGCTGTTGTCGCCCATTCCGGGAATGATGATGAGAGGAGAGTCCGCCCACAGCGACATGAGCAGACATCCGAACACGGCAGCCAAGACGGTGGACAATATCGCCGCTTCATAAGGCAAACCCGCGCCGGAAAGAATCGCCCCGTTCACCACGACGATATACGAGGCTGTGATAAAAGAAGTCAGTCCTGCCGCAATTTCCTTGCGGATGGTGGTGCCGTCGCTTGACAATTGGAACATGGCAATCAATCTCCTGTGCTATAATAGTGGAATATTCAGCGATTCGAAGGCGAGGAGGGCAACCAATGATTCAGAACTTGACGGCAGTGAATCTGTTCAAAGCGATTCCCGAGGACGATTGCGTCAAGGTGATGCCCTTGTTTAAAAGCCGTTCGTTCAAAAAAAATCATACGCTGATCTTCGAGAATGAAAGGAGCAACGATGACATCTATATCATTCGCTCCGGAATCGCGAAGGTTTACCGTATCCAGCAAGACCAGGAACTGATTTTCAATTTTCATCTGCCTGGCGATGTGGTCGGAGAGGTGGAAGCCATCTGCGGCGGCGCGACCAATTATCGGCTGGCTTCCGTGGAAGCCGTGGAACCGATTGTCGCATGGGTGATTGCCGGGAGCGACTTCCGCCATATCATGGATGCGTATCCGATCGTATGGAAGAATGCTTACCTTGTGCTGGCTGAGCGTCTCAAGGTCATGAATCGCAAAATTCGCAGCTTGGCGTTTGACGATCTTCGTACCCAAACGGCGAATTTGCTTCTTGATCTTTACGATAATTGCGGTGTCAACCAAGGCAATGAACGATTGATCAATCTGAAAGTAACGCAAGGCTTGCTGGCCGATCTGCTGGGTGTGACGCGCGAGTCCGTATCCAAGATCATGAACGAATTCAAGCGCGATCGCGTCATCGAAATGCGGCAAAAGTTCATCTACATCCTGGACATGGCGCAGCTGGATCATTTATGTGTTAATTCGGATCCTGAATCCCGCAGATGGCACAGTTGATCGTATTGGTGAACATCGTACCAGATTAAGTGGAGAACTTCTGTCATGTGTCCAACAAGTTTTTTGTGAACCGCTTCACAGATGGCGAGCGAAGGAAATTACTGCCGATGAGGTTCCAGCCTGCTAAGATGAGGGTTGCCGGGTGACCGGCAAATTTGCACAGGGAAGGAAGATTGGCGAATGACCATGCATATCGAGGCGAACCAGGGCGCGGTTGCCGATAAAGTTCTGCTTCCGGGAGATCCGCTGCGTGCCAAGTATATTGCGGAAAATTTCCTCGAGGGGGCGACATGCTATAACCAGGTCAGAGGCATGTTCGGCTTTACCGGAACGTACAGGGGCGAGCGGGTATCGATTCAGGGAACCGGGATGGGGATGCCGTCTGCGAGCATTTACATTCATGAATTGATTCGGGAATATGGCGCGAAAAAGCTTGTGAGGATTGGGACATGCGGCGCGATTCGGAACGATGTGAACATTCGCGACGTGATCATCGCCCAGGCGGCTTGCACCGATTCGGCCATGTACAGCGGCATCGCCCCCGGGGTCAGGTTCTCGCCTGTCGGCGATTTCCATCTGATCAAGAAAGCTTACGAGATCGGAACAGACGACGGGCTTACGCAACATGTCGGCAACGTGTATTCGTCCGACGTCTTTTATTCCGACGGAATCGATACGCTGCAGCAGTTGGGCCGTTATGGCGTCTTGGCCGTCGAGATGGAAACGGCGGCGCTGTATTGTTTGGCCGCCAAGTACCAGGTGCAGGGGCTGTCGCTTCTGACGGTGAGCGATCATGTGTTAAGCGGCGAACAAACGACTTCGCTGGAGAGGCAAACCACGTTCAATCAGATGATTGAAGTCGCGTTGAAAACGGTCGTATCGAATCGCTCCTAGTCAGGCTGAACCGAAGCTTTTAACGAATTCCGGTACTCATTGGGCGACTGCTCGGCCATTTTCTTGAACATCGTGCAAAAATACGAGTAGTTGTTGAACCCCACCTTCTCGGAAATTTCGTAATTGCGCAGGATTCCTTCTCGCATAAGGCGTTTGGCGGCTTGTATCCGCTCTTCCATAATGAAATCGGTGATGGATGAGCCCATTTCCGCCCGGAACATTTTTCCTAGATAGTTGGGACTTAGTTGCACCTGGTTCGCAATCACGTGCAGGGACAGTTCCTCGTGGAGATGCGCTCTGATATAAGCCGCGGCTTTGGCAATCTCGGGGCGGACCTTAACTTGACTATCGGAGATCGTCCATTCCTTGAGAATCCGCTCTTTGATCGCGAACAGCGTAACGTAAATATTGTCGGATTGTTTGAAGCTCGGCCAATCGTCCAAGAGGGGCCGGGCTTCATTATGTCCGGTTTCACCCTTGCCGAATGCATGCTTGAGCGAATCGAACCAGTCCCGCAACGGGTCCGGGTCCGGTTTATGTGTCAGCGAGAGCTGCTGGACCCGATCAAGCCACTTGTCCAGTGTTACGGAATTTCGATCCGCCAGCACGCCGGCCAATTGGTCTCCCAGCTCCTGATACCGGGCCGACGGCAAGCTCTGGAAAGGCGCCGTCTTCTCCGCGATAACCAGGGATGTATCCTTCGCATAATAAAGATGATCGGCAACCGCCGTCAGTTGTTTGTACTTGGCCCGGAATTGACCGGGTGGCACGGGCTGTTCGCCAACGACTACAGACACCGTGATCTGCATCAATTTCGCAAGCGCTTGATTGCAATGTTTCAGCACCTCGGCCGCCAAGGTGTGAGCCGCTTCCGGCCCATCCGGCTGCTGCCCCTCCTGCTGCGCCGGCAACAGAATGACGCACGTGCCGAACGTATTCGACATCAATTCCGCGGTTCGCGGCGCGTATAGGGCCAACGTTTCCCGTATGATTTCCATGAACGTGAAGTCCACCAGAGGATAATCGGCTTCCGGGTATCTTTTCAGGTAAGACGACTGCCGATCGACCACGCATTTCAGCATATAGTAGGCGGAATTTCGCACGATCATGCCGAGCGAATTGGCTTTCTCCACGACGTCCTGATCGCGAATCAGCCCGTTGACAATGTTCTCAAGAAATTTTTTCCGCAGCGGGTATCGGTAATGGTCCAGAATGTATTGCTGATGCCGGATCGTCCGATGTTGGGCGGAGAGTTTGACTATTTCCTGGATCGCCCGGTCGATTACGAGCTTTGTTTCGACCGTTTCGATGGGGGACTTCAGCATATATCCGCATGCGCCCTTCTGGATCGCTTTCTGCGCGTAATCGAAATTGCGGTGAGCGGTCAAGATGATGCACTGAATGTCTGGATTTTGCGCCTTCAGCTTCTCCAGCAATTCCAACCCGTCCATCAACGGCATCGTAATGTCGATCAACATGAGGTCCGGCCGGAAATTCCGGCATAGTTCCAGCGCCTCCACCCCGTTGATCGCCTCGCCGACAATCTCGACCCCCCACTGCGACCACGGGAAATTGAGCCGGATATACTCCCTGGCCATCGGTTCGTCGTCGACAATCATCATTCGGATCACGGCTTGTCGCCTCCTTCCTGCCCGCGAACGGGGAAGGCGAGAATGACCCGTGTCCCCTGATCCGTCCGGCTTTCGATTTTCATTCGATAGGCGTCCCCGTACATGAGCTTCAGCCGGCTGTGCACGTTCCGCAGCCCGATATGGCCCCCCGGTTCGGCAGGATGTCTCTCCAGCCTGTCAAGAAGTGCGGCAAGCTGCTCTTCCGACATCCCGTTGCCGGAATCTTCGATCATAAGCTCCCATGTTTCGCCCACTCTTTCTGTCCCGATGAATAACGTTCCCTTCTTGCGAACCGGCGCAAATCCATGGAAGATGGCGTTCTCGACGATAGGCTGCAACGTAAATTTGGGCAACAGGAGCTGTTCGGTTGACGGTTCGATGTCCGTTTCCAGAGAGAAAATATGGTTGTAACGAATTTGCATCAGAAAGATATAACTCGCCAGCGCTTGCAATTCTTCCCGCAACGTGACCGGTGAAGGAGAATAATCCAGCGTGTAATGAATCGTTTCCGTGAAAGAAGAAATCAGCCGATCCACTTTCTCCGGTTGGGCTTCCCTCGCGGCCATACTGATCGAATTCAACGTATTGAAAATAAAATGGGGCCGAATTTGGGTCTGAAAAGCGAGAAAATCGGATTGTTGCTTGGCTTTCTCCGTCTGTTTCAACTCCTCGATCAAGTCACGGATTTTGGCGGTCATCCGGTTGAAATGCTGAGCGAGCAAGCCCAATTCGTCGTTGCGCGTCACGTCGATCTGCGTATCCCAATGTCCCAATCCCACTTTGTCCATCGAGCGGGCGATGACTCGAATCGGATTGCCGAAAAATCGGGACAACGTATAGGCGATGATCGAAGACAAAGCCAGGGACAACAAGGTTAACAAACCGATGTAGTCGAGTTTTTTTTGCAAGGGCTTTAACAATTCGGTCTTATCTATGACGCGCACCACTTGCCAGGACAGCAGGTTATCATTGCTCCTGACGAACAAGTACGAGTTTTGCCGGTTCGACTCCTCCTTGACCAACCAGGTTTGGCTAAAAAGGTTGCCGTCGATTCCGCGAAGTTCATATCGCTTCGCGAATGAATCGTAGCGGACAAACGTCTCCGAGCCGTATATCGGCTGGTTGCCCGAGTCAAGCAACAGCAATTTGCCGTATTTCGAAGCAGCTCCGTTCGGAATCAGCGAATCGAACAGCTTGGGCAAATCCAGGTCCAGCGTCAACAACAACGTTTTCTTTTGCGGTTCCAGCGGAATTTGCATCATGGCAGACACCGTATACCCCGAGACGGCGGAATAATACGGTTTGGACCAAAATATTTGGTTGGGCTTGGCGATTCCGGCCGTTTGCTTCTTGAATTCGTTATCTTCATCCAGCAGCCACCCCACTTGGGATGAACTGGCGACAACCGTGCCGTTCTCCATCAGATGAATGCCTTTGGAATTCGGGATGAACAGAATCAGATTGTCGTTCAACCATTGATTGAATTGCGCATAGTCTCCCGATTTCAATCGGTTGTCGCGCGCAACGGAAAGGAAGAAGCTTTGAATGTTTTTTAAGTTCAGGTTTAAATAGGCGTTGGACTTATCGGTAAACTGTTTGGCGTCTTCGATCTGATTGGTTAACAGCGTGCTTCGGGTGTCCTGGTAATACAGGAAATTCACGAGCAGAATCATGGCTAGAATGAGCGCAACAGATACGATGAACATTTTTGCAAAGATCGTCAGCTTCCACCGTGCCGCTCTCGTTCTCACAGCGAACCTTCTTTCGTTGTGTTGAATCCTGAAAGTTATTGTTTTATTTTGAATGTTCTTTCGAGAATGTGTCAAGTAGTATTAAGGGCAAGCAAGGGAGAATGAGTCAACAAGGAGATGCCGCTATGCTCAAGACGATTTACCGTTACAAATACCGGCTGCTGTTCATTTATATCGGATTGTTATATTTTGTCGTCTTCAAGTATTTGCCGATGATCGGTCTGATCATCTCCTTTCAGAATTACAAGCTGGGGGCGGGTTTCTTCGACGGGCCGTGGGTCGGCTTCAAGCACTTTGCCGATTTTCTCGGCAATCCGGATTTTCTTCAGAAATTGGTCAACACGTTGATCATCAGCTTGTATGTGCTCATCTTTACGTTCTTCCCCCCAATCATCGTCGCGATCCTGCTCAACGAAGTCACAAGGGCCAAGTTCAAGAAAACAGTCCAAACGTTGATCTATTTGCCGCACTTCCTGTCCTGGGTCATTATTTACGGCATCGCCTTCGCCTTCCTGTCCGAAAGCGGCGGTCTGGTCAATCAGCTCATCAAGGGGCTGGGGGGCGATACGATCGGTTTCATCACTTCCGAGAATTGGTTCCGCAGCGTGCTGGTCGGAACGGATATGTGGAAGGAAACCGGTTGGGGTACGATCATCTTCCTGGCGGCGATTACAGGCATCAACCCGCACCTCTATGAAGCCGCCGTGATGGACGGCGCGAACAAGTGGCGCCAAATCATCCATGTGACGCTGCCGTGCATGATGCCGGTCATCACCTTGATGCTTATCATCCGACTGGGGCATATTCTCGATGTGAGCATGGAACAAATTCTGGTGTTCTATAACCCGCTCGTCTATTCCGTAGGCGATATTATCGATACTTGGGTTTATCGAATCGGCATTATGGAAGGGAGGTTCAGCTTTGCATCGGCCGTCGGTTTGTTTAAGTCGGTCGTCGCCTTGATTTTGGTATGGGGAGCCAACAGGCTATCCAAGCGGTTTTCCGGTTCGGGAATTTGGTGAAGGGGGTGACAAAGATGAGCATGAGTATGGGCGAAAAATGGTTTCAATGGTTGAACTACTTCTTTTTGTTGCTTATCGCGATAGGCTCGGTGTTTCCGTTCCTATATATCATATCGGTATCGTTAACGCCGCTTGCCGATGTCATGAAGCACGGCGGGTTCATCCTGATTCCCAGGCACGTGACGTTCGAGGCCTATAGCCATGTTTTTACCCGTACGAACGTACCCAGATCCATGTTGAATTCGCTCTATATTACGTTCTTCGGAACGATTCTCAGCACGATGCTGACACTGGCGATGGGCTACGGCTTGGCGAAAAGGGAAGTTCCGGGAAAAAACGTTTATGTGCTGCTGGTCGTGTTCACCATCGTTTTTAGCGGCGGCATTATTCCTTCTTATTTGATTGTCAAATATTTGGGCTTGCTTAACAGTCTGTGGTCGATTATCCTGTCCTTCCTGATCAGCCCGTTCAACCTGTTGATCGCGAAGGCGTTTCTCGAACAGTTGCCGCAGGAGTTGGAAGAATCGACAGAAGTGGATGGCGCCGGGGAGTTGACGTATTTTCTGAAAATTGTCATTCCCTTGTCCAAGCCGGTCATTGCCACTTTGTCGCTGTTCAATGCCGTGTTTTTCTGGAACATGTATTTCTACGGCGCCCTGTACATTACGAAACAGGAGTTGCTGCCCCTGCAGGTGGCATTGAAGCAGCTGATCGCCAGTCCCGATCCTTCCCTGATGATGGGGCAGGAGATGCCGCTGTCGCCGGAAACGTTAATTATGGCGGGCGTGGTTGTCAGCACGCTTCCCATCGCGATCTTGTACCCGTTCCTGCAAAAATACTTTATCAAAGGGGCGACCTTGGGCGCAGTAAAAGGGTAAGCTTGAACTCCAGGTGTGGCAAAAACTGAAGGAGGTAACCAGATGAATTTCCTGAAGAAAGCAAGTCCGTGTTTCATGATCGCGGCTTTACTGCTTGCATCGGCCTGCAGCCAATCGAAGACGGACGCCGGTGCGGATGGGCAGCCGGCTGGCTCGGCAGCCTCCAAAGACAAGACGTTCGATTTTACTTACGAACGGTTCTCCGTCAGGCCGTTCCAGCCCCCGGAAAATAATCCGATCGATCAAATGCTGAAGAAAGATTTGAATGTGAATCTGAAATTAACGATCGGGGTCGGCGATTACAACAACTGGGCACAGCAATTTAGTACGCGGGTGGCGGCGGACGATTTGCCGGACTTCGTCTTCCTGAACAGACAAGACCTGATGAGATATGCGGCGAGCGGCACGATTATTCCGCTTGACGATCTGTTGAATAAAAATCCGGAGCTGAAAAATCGGCTGGATAAAAATCAATGGATGCTGTCGAACGTGAACGGAAAAATTTACGGCGTTCCCAACTTGAACCCCATCGGTCCTTACGACGCGTTGTACATCCGCAAGGATTGGCTCGACAAGCTGCACTTGGCGATGCCGAAGACGACCGACGAGTTCATGACCGTGTTGAAAGCTTTCACGTTCAACGATCCCGACGGCAACGGAAAGGATGATACGTTCGGTTTCACCACCGACGATCCGAACTTTGTCCACATGAGCGCGCTGACCAATTCCTTTGGGCTCCCGCAGTTCGCATCCGTCGAACCCGGCGTACCGATGGATTGGATTGACAGCAGCGGCAAGCTGCACTTCGGCCCGACATCGGATGAATATAAACAATACATTGTGTATATGGCTCAATTGAAAGAGGCCGGCGTTATCGACCCTGATATCGCTTCGAACACGTTTGCCGTCTTTAAGCAGAAGATGGCGCAAGGCAAGGCGGGCGTGGTGCCGCTCTTCCTGCCGCAGCAGAAGATGTTCGAAGGCAATGCCTGGCTGGCGGATATCAAGAAAGCAAATCCCGACGCGAACTGGGTCTACCTTCCGCCGCTGAAGGGACCGAAGGGATACTCGGGAAATAATGCGGATTCGCCGGACGCCTCCTACTTCGCTGCGGTAACGAAGAAGGTGCTTGAAACGCCGGGGAAAGCGGAGCGGGCGATCGATATTCTGAATTATGAGTATCGGGACGGATTAAAGGGCGGTCTTGGCGGCCAGTTTATCGATTTTGGCCAGGAAGGCGTCCATCACAAAAGTGAGAACGGGAAGATCGTCCAGTTTCTCCCGCAATACAATGCCGACCAGGACAAATATATCAATGTGTACACGATGGGCGGGTTGGTGAACAGCCATGACGTATTAAAGATTAACATTAAGGATGCGGAATTCAAAACGTTTGAACAGATGAACGCGGACCGCAGCAAGGGCAACTTGATTGCCAATTATTACTACCAGCCCTTGAGTTTTTCCTATGACGGCAGCAATTATATTCGGGAAATGTCGCTCAAATTCATCTATGGCAAAGAAAGCATGAGCAAGTGGGACGATTACGCGAAAACGCTGAACGAGCGGTATAAATACACGGATGTGCAGAAGGAAAGAACAAAACAGCTGCAGACGGCGGGATTGCTGAAGTGAGCGGAATGAGCAGGAACAAACCGAATGTCGTGTTCTTCATGTCCGACGACCAAGGGCCTTGGGCCCTTGGTTGCGCCGGCAACAAGGAGATCCTCACCCCCCATCTGGATCGTCTTGCCGCGGAAGGGATGCGGTTTGACCGGTTTTTCTGCACATCGCCGGTTTGCTCGCCTGCCAGAGCTTCCGTGCTTACGGGCAAAATCCCGTCCAGCCATGGAATTCACGATTTTGTGCGGGACGCCGATAACGACCGAATCAGCTATCTGGACGGCCACTTGGCCTATTCGGAATTGCTGGCACAGGAAGGGTACGCGTGCGGCATGTCCGGCAAGTGGGGAATGGGGAACGATTACGAGCTGCAGAAGGGCTTCGAGCATTGGTACGTAAGCGTCTATGACGGCGGACGCTATAGGAACCCGAAGATAGTATGCAATGGAGAGGTGCGGCGGGAACAAGGTTATTTGACGGAGCTGATTACCGAAGACTCGCTCGCTTTCCTGGAGCGCCATGCCGGGGGGGAGCGCCCGTTCTACCTGAACGTTCACTATACGGCGCCTCATCACCTGTGGGTGGGCGAACACCCGGAGGAATACGTCCGACTCTACGACGACTGTCCGTTCGATTCGTGTCCTCAAGAGCCGGAGCATCCCTGGTCGCTTAGCCTGACCAGCCCATCCAGCGTCCGCACCGACTCAAGAGCCAACCTCAAAGGGTATTTCGCCGCAGTGACGGCCATGGATGACGGAATCGGGAGAATTCTGGATAAATTGGATGAGCTGGGCTTGCGCGACAATACGCTGATCTGCTTCATGAGCGACAACGGATTCAGCTGCGGGCAGAAGGGCATCTGGGGCAAGGGCAACGGTACGTATCCGCAAAATATGTACGAAAATTCAGTCCTGGTGCCGGCGATTTTTCAACATCCCGGTGTCATCCCGGCGGGCGTGGTCCATTCCGGGCTGCTCAGCCAGTACGATTTTATGCCGACATTGCTTGATTACTTGGGCGTCGATCATCCGACGGCGGGGCAGTTGCCGGGGAGAAGCTTCAAGCGGGCTCTTCTGGGAGAACCGACGTCCGAGAACGAGTTCGTCGTCATATACGACGAATATGGCCCTGTGCGGATGATCCGTACCAAGACGCATAAGTACATCCATCGTTATCCGTTTGGCCCGCATGAGTGTTACGATTTGTCGAACGATCCCGGGGAACGCGTCAACCTGTACGACGATCCCGAAGCCCAGCCTTTGATTTACCGTTTGCAGACTCAAATGGAGAACTGGTTCCTGCAGTATGCGGATCCCGGCATGGACGGCGCAAAACTGCCAGTTACGGGGACCGGGCAGTCCGATTGGGTCGCTCCGGGGAAGACGGGCAAGCACACGTTTAATCAAAATGCCAGATTGTTCAAACAAAATGGCCATCTTTAGCGAATGAAGCGAAGAAGGGGAGATGGAATTGGGCAGACCGAATTTGTTATGGATCATGACCGACCAGCAGCAAAGCCGCGCGATCGGTTGCCTGGATGCGAGCTATAAAACACCGAATCTGGACGCGCTTGCTGCATGCAGCATCCGGTTCGACAAGCATATCACGACTTGCGCTCAATGCACGCCGTCTCGCGCCACGTGGATGACCGGCCGGTTTCCCCATCAAGTCGGAGTCAATCAGCTCGGGCACGCCTTGTCCGCCGATCAGCCGACCGTGGCCAAAGAGTTGCTTAAAGCCGGCTATGAAACCGCCTATTTCGGCAAATGGCATTTGCATACCCCCTTGGATGAGCACGGCTTTACGGTAACGGACGGCCCGGTTGGCGACGATCTCGATTATGGCGGGGGAAATGCGGAAGATGAACGGGCTTACAGCCATATCGATGCCGTCACCACCGCCAAAGCCATGAACTATTTACGCCGTATCGACGGGAACAAGCCGTTCTTTGCCGTCGTCTCCTGGAACTCGCCGCACCCTGGAGACGGCCCGTTCGAGCTCATCGGACGTTTCGCGAACGAGTACCCGCTGGAGTCGATGCCGGTGCCGGCGAGCTTTACATCGGACGACTTGTCCAAGAAGCCTGCGCATCAACTTGCGCGAGCCACGATTGGAGAATCGGCGCTCGACGAGCGAACGGTACGCGTAGACGCGCAAAAATATCGTACGATGATCCAACTGATGGATTGGCATCTGGGACGCATCCTCGAGCTGCTGGAACAGCGGGGCTTGCGCGAAAATACGGTTATCCTCTTTACAAGCGACCACGGCGATTTGCAGGGAGCGCATCGCTTGCGGCTGAAAGGCGTCGTTCCTTACAAGGAATTGTACGAGGTGCCGCTATTGCTGCACATTCCGGGCCGTAGCGACAACAGTGGCGTTGTACATCGGTTGACCTCCAGCGCCGCCGTTCCCGGGACGTTGCTGGATATTGCCGGTGTCAAGATTCCGTCGTCGTTCGAAGGCGGGTCGCTGCTGCCCCTGATCGATTCCGCGGAGAGTATGTCGGTACAAGAGAACGATTTTGTCTTCTTCGAGCATTATCGCGCTTATTGGGGCTTTCATCCATTCAGGGGGATCCAGACGCCCGCGTGGAAATACATCTATTACTATCACGATAATTGGGAAGAAATGTACCATCTGGCGGAGGACCCGGATGAAGTGCGGAATCAGGCCGACGATCCGCGCTGGGCGCAGATCAAGGCGCAGTTGCGCCGCCTTGTCGACGACTGGTGGGAAGAGACTGGCGCATTGTCCGTCGAGCCGATCAAGGTGCAATTGAAAGGATATTTTGAACATCTGGTTTGATCGGGGACGACTTGGATCGCCGCAAGCCGACAGGGAGGTTGTCGCAATGAATCCAATCAAAGAATTAACCATCCTTTATACGAACGATTACCATTCGCAGGAGAGGCCGGTCAAGGCAACTTGGGTTAAGGACAGCCCGATGATGGGCGGCATTGCGTATTTGGCTTCATACATCAAAAAATTCAGGGACCAAGACCCCGAGGCACTGCTTCTGGATGCGGGAGATATCATTACCGGTTCCCCCATGAGCATGCTGACGGAAGGAACCGCTCCGATCGATTTGTTTAATATGCTCGGCTACGATGCCGCCGCGCTCGGCAATCATGAATTCGATCATGGCTGGAGAAACGCGAAACGGCTGATCCATTGCGCCAATTTTCCGATATTATCGGCGAATATTTATTACGAAAACACGAATGTGCAGTTTGCCAAGCCTTATGAGATCATTGAGAAAAACGGGCTTAGGATCGGCGTTGTCGCTATTCACGGCAAGAAGGCAGGATACGAAACGATTTCCCGGCAATGCACGGAAGGCATCGAGTTTCGCAGTCAGGAAGCCATATTGCAGGAAAATGTCAACTTGCTGAGACCGCATGTCGACGTGATTGTGGCTTTGACGCACGAAGGGGTGCCCGCCGAGCAGGCTAGCGAAGACCGGGAAGTGGTCGTGGAACGGGACTTTGAGGAAGATGTGTATATCGCGAGTCATGTCCGGGGCATTGATGTGCTGATCGCCGGCCATAATCATAAAAATATCGATCCGCCGTATGTTGCCGCAACCACCGGGACGATTATCGTTTCGACACGGGCATTGGGGACGGTGCTCGGTGTTCTGAAGCTTCATGTAGACAGTGAGCGCCATAAAGTTGTCGGCCATCACGGGTATCTGCAGCCTGTGCTGACTGCAGGCATTCACCCCGATCCCCAGGTTGCCGCGAGAGTGGACTATTGGGAAGAGCAGTCGAAGACGTTAATCAATCAAGTGATCGGGTTTGCCGAGGGGAAATTTACCCGAAACTATTTCGGCGAATGCTCGCTCGGCAATCTGTTGACCGACGCTGTCCGCAGCCAGCTTGATGTCGACGTCAGCTTCTACCAGGGAGGAGGCATGCGGGCGGACCTCGCGATGGGGGACACGACGATAGGGCGATGCATTGATGTGAATCCTTTCCCGTCTCTCGCCTATATTATGGAGTTTTCCGGTGAAAATCTGATGAGAATTTTGGAAGAGAGCGCTTCGTTGAAGGCGGGGGTTCTCCAACAGTCGGGTCTCAAGATGGTCGTCGATGTCGATAGAGAAGTCGGGAACCGGGTTGTGGAAGCGACGATTCGCGGGAAGCCGATTGATTACGGGACAACGTATCGGGTTGCGGCAAGCGGGTTTTTGATGAAGGGCGGGGACGGTTTCGTGGAGTTTCTGAGAGCCGACAAGATTTGGTCAACAGGTGTTGTCGAGCGGGATTATGTGGTGGAATATATCAGGAAGACCGGGACAATTCGCCCGAAAACCGACGGACGTACGGTCGTAATCGGGAACATGGAGGCGTATACCGCCGTCCTGCAATCTTGAAGCGGGAGAGGTGCGAGCGTGAAATTCGCAAAAGTATGCGTGATCGTGCTGGATAGCGTAGGGATTGGCGAATTGCCGGATGCGAGCCGATTTGGCGATGCGGGTGCAAATACGCTTGGCCATATTGCCGAACAAGTGCCCGGGTTCTCCCTTCCAAATCTGCAAATACTGGGTTTGGGGAACATCGCGCCGCTCAGGGGCGTTGCCGCGGTGGAGCGTCCCTTGAGTTACTATGGCAAAATGGCCGAAACCTCGGTGGGCAAAGACACCATGACCGGTCACTGGGAGTTGATGGGTCTGCGCGTCGACACCGAGTACAAGACGTATCCCGCAGGTTTTCCCGAGGAACTGATCGCTCAGTTTGAATCCCGAACCGGGCGCAAGGTGATTGGAAATACACCGGCTTCCGGCACTGAGATTCTGGAACAGCTGGGCGAAGAACAACGAAAAACCGGGGCTTGGATAGTCTATACTTCATCCGACAGCGTATTCCAGATCGCGGCGCATGAGGAGGTCATTCCTCTGGAAGAGCTATATCGGGCGTGCCGGATCGCACGGGAGCTCACGCTGCAAGACGAATTCGGCGTGGGCCGAGTCATTGCCAGACCCTATGTCGGCGCGCCCGGCCGTTACGAGCGTACGGCCAACCGGCACGATTATGCCGTCAAGCCGCCCGCTCCCACCATACTGAATCGGTTGGCGACGTCGGGATTCGATGTCGTTGCCATAGGCAAAATTAACGATATTTTTTCGGGCGAAGGAATTACCCGTTCGTTTGCGACAGCAAGCAACCAAGTCGGAATGCTCAAGACGCAGCAACTGCTGCGAACGAACTTGAACGGGTTGGTGTTCACGAATCTGGTCGATTTCGATTCGAAATTTGGACACCGCAGAGATCCGGCGGGGTATGCCGACGCCTTAATGCAATTTGACAGCTGGATTCCGAATTTGTTGCGCGAGTTGTCTTACGACGATTTGCTCATTATTACCGCAGATCACGGTAATGACCCCACTTATCCGGGCACGGATCATACCCGGGAATACGTTCCGATTCTTGCGTACAGCCCGAAGTTTCGGAATTCCCGGTCGCTCGGCATTCGGAATTCTTTCTCCGACCTCGCCGCGACGCTCGCGGAAATTTTCGGGGTAGAGGGAACCGGTCAGGGCACATCGTTCCTCTCTATACTGGGATAATTCTCGGCGGAACATCCAAAAACATCAAACGAGCGGCTGCCGAGATTTTTCCAATATACAGATTAATTTCCTCAATATGTAATATGGGTAAGATCGATGTAAGCCAGCGAAGGCGGGAGGCCTTGAAGATGCCCAAGGACGAGGAAAACAAAAACGGCTGGAAAAAACCGGACCGGGTCCGGGAGCAGTCGGAGACGTACGACGTCTTCGAACGCGTGGAAAGGGGACAAGCTGGAGCATGTCATGACCTGTGTCGACTATGAGGACGACCGGATCGAATCCGGGCTGCTTGTCTGCATATCGGTCGAGCTGAAGCCGCTGTTCGCCAGGCTGAAGGTGCTCGAACAAAACGAATAAACGCATTTCCCACGGCGCCGCAGTGTCAGTTATGCTGCGGCGGCCGATCAAATTTTCGGTAAACTTATCCTCCGCGCCTGCATATCTATTTAATACGGCAGACGGAGGGAGGTACCCATGGATATTTTCAAACGGATATCGGAGCACCGGGCGGAAAAAGAAAAGCTTGCATGGTCAGGAACCTTTGCCGAATATATCGAAAAAGTCAGGCGCCAGCCTGGACTCGCCATGACGGCGCATGCCCGCGTCTATGAGATGATCGCTTCCCACGGTACGGACGACAGCGGCGGACAGGTTAAATATAAGTTTTTCGAGCAGGAAATATTCGGGCTCGACCGCACGGTCGAAAAACTGGTGGAAGAATACTTCCATTCCGCCGCCAGACGGCTGGACGTCCGCAAACGCATTTTGCTGCTGATGGGTCCGGTCAGCGGCGGCAAATCGACGATCGTGACGATGCTCAAGCGCGGCCTTGAAAAGTTCTCGCGCACGGAGCATGGCGCCGTCTTCGCGATCAAGGGCTGCCCGATGCACGAGGACCCGCTGCATCTGATTCCCCAGGAGCTGCGTCCGGAAATCGAACACGATCTCGGCATCAAAATCGAAGGAAGCTTGTGCCCCTCCTGCCAGATGCGGCTGCGCACCGAATTTAACGGGCGGATCGAACAGGTTCCCGTGGAACGGGTGCTCGTCTCCGAGGAGAACCGCATCGGCATCGGCACGTTCAGTCCGTCCGATCCGAAGTCGCAGGACATTGCCGACTTGACCGGAAGCATCGATTTTTCCACGATTACCGAATACGGGTCGGAGTCCGATCCGCGCGCCTACCGGTTCGACGGCGAGCTGAACAAGGCGAACCGCGGGCTGATGGAATTTCAGGAAATGCTCAAATGCGACGAAAAGTTTCTGTGGAACTTGCTGTCGCTGACGCAGGAAGGCAATTTCAAAGCGGGCCGGTTCGCGCTCATCAGCGCCGACGAGCTGATTGTCGCCCACACGAACGAGTCCGAGTACAAGGCGTTCATCGCCAATAAGAAAAACGAAGCGCTGCAATCGCGCATGATCGTCATGCCGATCCCTTATAATTTGAAGGTTTCCGAGGAAGAGAAAATTTACTACAAGCTGATCGAGCAAAGCGACATGCACCATATCCATATCGCCCCGCATTCGCTGCGGGCGGCGGCGATCTTCTCCATTTTGACCCGGCTCAAGGAAACGAAGAAGCAAGGCGTCGATCTGGTGAAGAAGATGCGGATGTACGACGGCGAGGAAATCGAAGGCTTCAAGGAAGCCGATCTGAAGGAAATGCAGAACGAATACATCGAAGAAGGCATGAGCGGCATCGACCCGCGGTATGTCATCAACCGCATCTCCAGCGCACTGATCCGCCAGGAGGTGCTGTGCATCAACGCGCTCGACGTGCTGCGGGCGCTGAAGGACGGCCTCGACCGCCATCCGTCGATTACCCGCGAGGAGCGGGAGCGCTACCTCAACTTCATCTCCACGGCGCGCAAAGAGTACGACGAGCTGGCGAAGAAGGAAATTCAGAAGGCGTTCGTCTACTCGTACGAGGAGTCGGCCAAAACGCTGTTCGAAAACTACCTGGACAATATCGAGGCGTACTGCAACTGGGCCAAAATCAAGGATCCGCTGACCGGCGAAACGATGGACCCGGACGAACGGCTGATGCGTTCGATCGAGGAGCAGATCGGCATTTCCGAAAATGCGAAAAAAACGTTTCGCGAAGAAATATTGATTCGCATGTCCACGTATTCGCGCAAAGGCAAGAAGTTCGACTACAGCTCGCACGACCGGCTGCGCGAAGCGATCGAAAAGAAGCTGTTCGCCGACCTGAAGGACGTCGTCAAAATTACGACGTCGACGAAAACGCCGGACGAAATGCAGCTAAAGCGGATCAACGAAGTGACGAAGCGGCTGATCGACGACAACGGCTACTGTCCGGTGTGCGCCAACGAGCTGCTGCGCTATGTGGGCAGCTTGCTGAACCGGTAGCGGCCTTGATTGCGCCCGCAGCGCGCATCAAGTATAATAGAGGCAATACAATCGCGCGTAACTGGCGGAACTGACATGGGATTACCATGGGGGAGCGCGCGAAGCAGCAAGCGCCGGACGCCTGGGCAGAGGTAAGGGGATATCACCCCTTGCCTCTTTCTGTTTTTATTCGACGATAACCGGGAGGAATGGAGCATGACGAACAACAGGCTCGTACTGGATGGAGAAGCGGTGGCAAAAGAAATAAAGGAGCAGTTGGCGGTACGTGTGCGGCGGCTCGCGGAAGCGGGCGTGACGCCGTGCCTGGCCACCGTGCTGGTCGGCGACGATCCGTCGTCGGCTACCTACGTGCGCATGAAGCGGAGCGCCTGCCGGCGGCTCGGCATCGATTCGCGGCTCGTGCAGCTCGGACGGGAGACGACGACCGCGCAGCTGGTCGCGGCGATTCGCGAGCTGAACGCGGACCCGGCGGTGCACGGCATCCTGCTGCAGCACCCGGTGCCGCATGGTATCGACGAGCGGGCCGCCTTCGAGGCGATCGGCATCGCCAAGGACGTCGACGGCGTCACGATGCTCGGCTTCGCGCAGAACGCGTTCGGCGTCGCCGCCTTTCCGTCGTGCACGCCCGCGGCCATCATGGCGCTGCTTGACTACTACCGGCTGCCTATCGCCGGCAAGCGGGCTGTCGTCGTCGGCCGCAGCCCGATTCTCGGCAAGCCGGTATCGCTGATGCTATTGAACCGCAACGCCACGGTGACGATTTGCCATTCGCAGACGGTGGATTTGCCGGCGGCGGTCGGCGCTGCCGATATCGTCGTCGCCGCCGTCGGCAAGCCGCGGTTCATTCGCGGCGAATGGATCAAGGAAGGCGCCGTCGTCATCGATGCCGGATACAATCCGGGCAATGTCGGCGACGTCGACTACGAAGCGTGCGCGGTCCGCGCCGGCGCGATTACGCCGGTTCCCGGCGGCGTCGGGCCGGTGACGATCGCGATGCTGCTGCAAGCTACGGTCGATGCGGCGGAAGCGATGGCGCGACAACGCTGACGCGATGGCGGCTCATCCGTTGCCGCGGCTGGCAACAGGCAGTCCGGCTTGCGGGCCGATCCGGCCCGTAACCCGGACGGCACCCCGTCAGCAGGCGCATATTTTTTCCCCCCGCATCGAATACTACGAGTACGAGGTGCCACATATTTCCCTTCGAGGTCGTCGTTGCCATGTTTGAAAGAATCGGCGTTATATGTCTGCTGTTCGGCATTCAAGCGGTCTGGGATCGCAGCATGTTGAAATCGATGAGCGCCAAGGAAGTCGTCGGTTACATCTTACTGATGCTTCCTGTCGCGTATTTGGCCGTTTTTTTCGCCTCGGGCCAGGATTGGCCCAACTACACGGATCTGCTGCAATTCGCATTCGGGAAGCCGGCCAACCGGATTGTCAATTCGCTCAAGCTGCCCGGCTGATATGACGGTTCGGCACCGATCGCAGCTCGCGGCTGCTATCGGGAGGCGCGCCCCGCATGCGATTCGAATGCCAAGTGAAAATGAGGAACCGCATGAGCACCCGGAATACGATATCCGCCGCCCAAATGGGCTATTTGCTGACCGCCGGAACGACAGGATCGGCCATCGTCTATATTCCCAATCCGCTTACGGAATCCGCGCGGAACGGGGCCTGGCTGTCGCTTATGATCGCGTATGGATTCGGTATGCTGCTGCTCGCCGGGATTGTATACTGGTACCGGGCCAACAACGGGCTCAGCCCCGTTGCCTACAGCAGGCTCCTGGCAGGCCGAATCGCTGCGGCAGCCGTCGCCGTCCCGCTTGCGGCGATGCTGCTGTTTGCCATTCCGGCGATCGTCGTCGGCATCAGCGACTTTTTTACCGTCACGATGATGAGAGAAACGCCGGCATACGTGTTCAACGGCGTCACGTTCCTGATCGCGGCGCTTACGGTGCGCGCCGGTATTGAAGTGATGGCGCGCATGTTTACTGTCCTGGTGCTAATCATGTTCGTTTTCTCCATCATTGTCATGCTGCTCGCATGGACCGCTTACCAGCCGGCATTCCTGCTTCCGCTGCTGCCGGAAGGCGCAAGGCAAGTCGCCCATGCCGCTTATATAACAGCCGGATTCCCGTTCGGCGAAATCGTGTTGTACGCCATGCTGCTCCCGTTCGTGCAGAAGGAGCCGAACCGCTCGTTGCCTCGTTGCCTTTTCGGCTCGCTTACGGTCACCTTCTTGATGTTGACACTGTCGACCGTTTGCACGATTATGGCGTACGGACCGTCTTCCGGCTTCTACAAATATTCGCTCTACATGCTGGCCCGGGAAATCCAGGTCCAGGACATCATCCAGCGGGTCGAATCGGTCATCGGCATGGCGCTCATTTTTGGCTCTTATATGAAAGCAGCGTTGTTCCTGTTCATTCTCGACCGGATTCTCATTGAGCTCTTTCGTCCGCGCCGCGAAACGATGTTTCTGATGCCGATCACAATGGCGGGACTGCTGCTGTCGCAAACAATGTTCGACAACCAGGCCGATTTCAACGAGCTGGTGTATGTCGTTTGGCCGTTTATCGTCCTGATCGTCAGCTGCACGCTGATCGCGCTGTTGGCGTTGTTGACGGCATTTCAGAAGAGAAGGCGTGCCGCGACGGGATTGGCGGCTGAAGGGGGGGAAACGGATGAAGCCTGAAGCAGGATTTACGGACGACTCGATATCGTTTCTCCTGGAGGACAACGAGCGCCGCTTGTCGGATACGTTTCGCGGCTGCGGGGACATCGTCATCCTTCCCTGGCAATACGGGCCCGATTTCGAATATGCCGCCTCCACCGTTTATTGCGAGTCGTTCGTCAAGAACAAGAAGTCGAACTTTTTGCGGGACACGATGCAAAATTTGACTACGCTCGAGGTGGGCGATACGTCGGCGATCACGCTCGAGCGGATCGTCCGATTTTTCGAGCATCACGGCGTAACGAACAAGTCGGCGTTCGTGACGGATAGCGTCCAAACGGCGATCGAACGGGTATTGGATGGACACGTTGTCGTTTTTTTCGACGGCTGGAATCGGGCGGTCAGCTACCCCGCGAACGATACGAAGACGCGGGAAGTGGGCGAACCCGTCAACGAGTCGGTCGTCCAGGGGCCACGCGAAGGCACGATTGAAAATATGGACGTCAATCTCGCCATGCTGCGCCAGCGCGTCAAATCGCCGCAGTTCAAAGTCGAGTTCCGGCACGCGGGGGCCGATCTGAAGACGAGAATGGCTTTCGTCTATTTGGAGCATGCCGTCAAGCCGCAGGTACTGGCCGAATTTCACAGTCGTCTGGAAGGCATTGAGCAGGTTGACGTCATGGAAACGTCCCATATCGAAGATTGGATAGAAGACGTGACGTATTCCCCGTTTCCGCAGCACCGGTATACCGAACGGACGGATACGGCGGCGGCGGCACTGCTGGACGGCAAAATATTGACGTTGGTCGACAATACACCGATGATTCTGATCACCCCTGCCACGTTCGTCGAGTTTTTCGGGACGAGCGAGGATTATTACGTCAGGACCGTATATGCCACGATGATCCGGTTTTTGCGGATTGGAGCGTTTTTTATCGCGCTGCTGTTGCCGAGCATCTATATTGCGCTGTCGACGTTTCATCCCGAATTGATTCCTACGGTGCTGCTGCTCGCCATTCTCGACACGCGGGAGGGGATTCCGTTCCCGGCGCTGTTCGAGGCGTTGATTATGGAGATCACCTTCGAATTGCTGCGGGAGGCCGGCATTCGCTTGCCGAAGCCGATCGGTTCGGCGGTCAGCATCGTCGGCGCGCTCGTTATCGGGCAAGCGGCCATACAGGCGAGAATTGCGTCGCCGATCATGGTGATCGTCGTGGCGCTCACCGGCATTGCGTCTTTCGCCATTCCCCACTACGAGATGGGTATCGCTCTGCGCGTGCTGCGTTTTCCGCTGATGCTCGTGGTCGGCGCTCTCGGTTTTTTTGGGTTGATGGCCGGGTTTTTGGTCATTTTTTTGCATTTGTGCAGCATGTACACGCTCGGCGAGCCGTATTTGCAGTCGCTTGCGCCACTGCGAGTGAAAGATTTGCGGGATGTGTTCGTCCGGGCGCCGATCAAACAGATGCTCCGCAAACCGAGAAATCCCCGTTTGCTCGGCAATCCCCGCCGCGACAATCGATAGGAAAGCAGGGAGAGCATGGTCAAAACGATATTGGCCGCGTGTCTGCTCGTTGCTGCGGGAGTCGGTACGACCGGCTGCTGGAGCAGCTTCGAGTTGATCGAAAGAGGCTTCGTGCAGGCGGCCGCCATCGATCTGACAGAAGACGGCAACGTCCGGCTGATTTCGCACGTTTACAAGCCCGGCGGCGGGACGACATCGCTCAAGAGCGATATCGGGCCTTCCTATGTCGACTTGACGACGACCGGCAGCACCGTTTTCGATGCGGTACGGAAGGTGTCGCTGCAGTTGGGGCGCAAGCTGCAGTGGAGCCACATGCGAATTTTGCTCATTGGCGAAGAGGTAGCCCGATCGGAAAATATCGGCAACGTCCTTGATTTTTTTTACCGCGACCATGAACCGAGAGGAACGATTGACGTCATTCTGACGAAAGGACAAGCCGGCGACTATTTGACGCTGCGGCCGATGATCGAAAGCACCATGGGCCAGCAGCTGTTGCGCGTGGAGGAAATCGGGACGTTGGAATCGGGCCAAACGATCAACGTTACCGTCACGAAGCTGAAAATCCGCTCAAGCGCCGAAGTGCCGGCCGAAATGCTCCCGCTCCTGGCGTTTAAGAACGGGGGAAAAAACGTCGTCGTTTCGGGATTGGCAACTGTGGATTTGGCGAAAGGGAAGTTGACCGGGACTATCCCGCTAGCCAACGTCCAAAGCGCGCTTATGCTGAGCGGCAAGTTCAAGCGCGGCATTATCGACGTACCTTGCGGGAAGGAACGGAAGCCGGCAAACTCCGGTTACGATTCCTTCGAAGTTGGACGTACGAAGGCGAAGCTGACCCCGGTCGTAGCGGGAGACGCGCTGCGGGTCGGCTTCCGTCTTGAACTGGAAGGTTCGGCTGGCGAGCTGGTTTGCTCGAAAGCCGATACGAAGGAAGAAGTGCGGCAGTTTGCGGAGCGCGTGGAGCAGACGGTCGAGCGGCAAATCCGGGACACGGTCAAGCTGCTGCAGAGCGAACGATCGGACGTGATCGGTGTCGGCATGAAGGTGTTTCGCCAGCACAGCCGGGTATGGAAAAGATGGAAGCCTGATTGGGAAAGGCGCTTTGCCGAAAGCGAGTTCGATATCAGCGTCAAGGCGATCGTCAAAAGCACCGGCACGACGATTGGCAAGCCGTTCTCCGAAGCGAAATGAAACAGCCGGCTGCAAGGGCAGCCGGCCGTCAATTCTGTTGGGATGGCGCCGTTTTACAGCTCGCTGGCGTTGGCCAGATGGCCGCCGTCGACGACGAGCGTTGCGCCGGTGACGTACGAAGCTTCGTCGGACGCGAGGAACAGGAACGCGTTCGCCACTTCGCGAATCGTGCCGAGCCGGCCCATAGGCGTACGCGCCGTGAGGTGCAGCGAGTTGTTCTCCTTCTGCTTCAGCTCGCGGTCAAGCGGTGTATCGATGAAGCCCGGCGCCACGCCGTTCACGCGAATGCCGTGCGCCGCCAGTTCGGCCGCCATCGACTGCGTCAACAGCACGACGCCGCCCTTGGATGCGTTGTAATGCGCCAGCATCGAGCTGCCGCCGAGCCCGTTCTTGGATGCCATATTGACGATGGCGCCTCCGGTCCCTTGTTCGACGAGCCGGCGGGAGACGAGTTGGCTCAGCACGAACATGCCTTTCAGGTTGATGTCGATCACGCGGTCCCAATGGTCCGCAGGAATGTTCAGGAACGGCTCGCGGTAAGCGATGCCCGCATTGTTGATGAGAATGTCGAGCCCGCCCCACACGCTCCATGCCGCCGCCGCCGCTTCCGCGATCTGCCCGGGATCGGACAGGTCGCAAACGAGCGAAGCGACGTCGAACCCGCGCTCCTTTAGCTCCGCTTCTGCCTGCTTCAGTTCTTCGAGGCGCACGTCGAGCAGCACGACGCGGGCGCCCTCCTCCGCAAACCGTTCGGCAACGCCTTTGCCGATTCCCCGAGCGCCGCCGGTAACGAGCGCCCGTTTTCCTTGTAACCGCATGATGGTCATCCTTCCTGCTTATGTTGATAATAAGTTTCGCTTAATATAATAATCGAAGATCAATATATTGAACATAGCGGTTTCTCCCGCCGGTTGTCAAGTAGGCAGCGCACAATTGACAATCGCAAGCTTTCCTATTTATAGTTAGACAAAAGGCTTGTTCAACCGATTAACAGCCAGCCGGCGAAACAAGCCGTTTGCAACGGAGGGACTCATATGGCGCAAGGGACGAAAGATTATTCGGTTCCGGCATTGGAGAAATCGATCATGATTTTGAACGCGCTCGCCGAGGCGGAGCTGTCGACAAGCGACTTGCACCTGCAGCTCAAGCTGCCGAAGTCGACGACGTTCGTCATTCTCAATACGCTCGAGCAGCACGCGATCATCCAGAAATCGCCGGAAGGCAAATACCGGCTTGGTCACGGCGTGCTGCGCTGGGGCATGAGCTATTTCAAATCGATGGATGTGGTGAGAATCGCCCGTCCGCTGCTGGAGCGGCTTGTGTCCGGCACGCCGTTTACGGCCCATCTGGCGGCGCCGGTCGACAACAAGCCGGTTTATGTCGACAAGGTGGAAGGCGGCGGATTCGTCCGTTTCGCCACGGCGATCGGGCAGACGCAGCCGCTGTTCCGCTCCGCCGTCGGCAAAGCGATGGCGTCCGACTGGACGGAGGAGCAGCTGCGCGGCTTTCTGCTCGAAGAGGGGCAAGGAGCGGCCGACCCGGGCAAAATCGAACGGGAACTCGCCAAAATGAGGGAGGATGCGCAATTTGTCCGCGAGCACGGGTTCGTCGTCGAAGACGAGGAGTTCGAGGAAGGCGTCCGCTGCGTCGGAGCGCCGATTCGCGGCGCCAATGGCGGCATTGTCGCGTCGCTCAGCATCACGGCGCTGATCAAGGATTTGCCGGTCGTCAAGTTTATCGCCGTCGGCAACGCCGTCAAGGACACCGCCGGGCAAATTTCCCGCGAGCTTGGCTACCGAGGCGGCATTTCGGACGTTTGAGGCTTATTGGCTCCGCCAGGACCCGAATCGGAGCGGCGCAAAGCAAATTTGTTGGTTGGCGGAAGGGAGAATGCTGCGCTTTGTGCAATGTATCTGCTCAGCGAGGGCGGGAGGCTGTCTACCGTTCGGGCATCAGCTTCTCTGCCGGATCCGCTCGAGCAAGCCGATCACGGTGCCCTGCTGCGGATCGAGTTCGAGTGCAAGCAAAGCGCAATGCTCCGCTTCCTCCCATTCCTCCAAATAATAATGGCACGAGCCGAGGTAGTAGTATATTTTGACATCCGGGCCGTAATGGCGCAGCGCCAGCTGCAAATACGCGATCGCTTCGCGTTCCTCGTCCAGCGCATAAAGCAGCATCCCGATATACAGGGCGAGATGCTCTTTTTCCCCGATCGGATAGTAGTTGTCCCACAGCTCGATCGTTGCGCGCCTCCAGGCGACGACGGGGAAGCTTCCTTGCTCCTGCTCGATTCTGGCGAACAGATGGGGGAAATAATCGAGGAAAGATTTGGCGTCCCACTTCGTCCACCTCGCATAAGCAAGCAACTGCTCCCCCGTAAGCTTGGCGTAGTCCGATTTGATCGCTTCCCGCAGCGTATAGTAGTCGTCCGGGCCGAATTGCGCGATCGTTTCGCCGAACGCGAACCGCGTTTGGGCGAGCGGGTCTCCCGGCCGTCCATGAAGCAAGCCGACGACGCCGATGTGCGCGTGATAGCCGCCTTCCGTATGCAGCATTTCGCCGCCGAGCAAGCCGGCAAACCGTCCGAGCGCATGGAAATTGACGTTCATCGAGATGCTGCCGTGTTTGATGATCGCGGGCAGCGCCATGCCTTCCAGCGAGCGCTTGTCGACCGCGCCCTTGTCCGCCGCCAGCAGCAGCAAACGACCGTCGCCTAGTCGAAGCAGCTTCTCGACGCACCGCATCGCCGCAATCGGCAGCGTAAACGAAAGGTTGGCAAATTGCGCCGCATACGAATGCAGCACCCGATTCGCCGCTTCGCTGTCGTAGTATTGTTCCGCAGCATCCGCAGGCAGCGGCTCCAGGTCGAACTCCGCCTCCAGCCGCGACAGCAGCGCCGGATCGCGGGGATCGGCTTCTTCCGCCTCCGACGATACGGAAACGAGGCACTCAAACAGCTGTTCGTTTTCGATCACGAACGCATCGTGCGGGATGCTGTCGAACACGTAGCCCGCGATGACGACCAGCGAATCGCCCGGCGTCCCGCCGGCGATTGCCGCGCCGCTGCCGCGAAGGACGATCGTGTCGTCATGCTGCGCGTCGAACATGGCAAAATCGAGCGTCCCGCTTGCGACGAACGGCGCCAGCTTGTCGTGGCGCTCCCAGAAGGCGACGTTGCTTTCGGCGAAATCGGTCATGACGTAAGTGTAGCGGACTTGCCGCAGCGGCGGCAACGCGCACAACCGGGCCAGCTCGCGGAGCAAGTGATAGCTGAACCTGCCCGATCCCGTGCCTAGCTCCACGATGTACAGCCGCGCTTCCGGATCGCGGTCCGGCCGCTCCAGCCAATCGCGCATGTAGCCGGCGATGACGGCGGCGAATGCACCCGCCATGAACGGATTGCTCGTGATATAATGCGGCACCGTGCCGCCCGACCAGGCGCCGGGCCCCGCAGCCGCAAAATAGCGGCGCTGCAGTTCCCACATGACCGACGCCGACAGCGGCTTGCCCGATTCCAGCCAATAGGCCAAACGAACCCCTCCTACTCATAGTTACTGTACCTTGAAACAAGTCTCGGAGCAAATCGAATTTTCACGAAAAATGTTGTTAACGCCGGGGCCAGGAATGGTATGATGGGAGAGTCAGAAATGCGAGACAACGGGGAATAGGCATATAGGAGGGATTTTGCTGGAAGGCCTGACGACAATGCCTTATGCCAACATGTGGGACTATTACGCCGAGGCCTGTACGCTGCTGGATAGGCGATTGAACGAGCTGGTCCGCGAGCACGCGGCGGATGCGGGCGAACCGGCGCCGCCCGGCGCGCTTGCCGCGCCCGACCCGGAAGCGCAAGAGGACGGGCTTGCGGCGATCATCGCGGGGCGTGCGGCGGCGAGCGCCGAAGCCGGCATTTATTTGCCGCTGCCGTACATCGCCGGATTGTTCGGCTTGACCGCCTTCGAAACGTACGTAGTCCTGTGCGCGTTTGCCGTGGAGCTGGATCGCAAGTACGAGACAGCGTACGGCTATTTGTTGGACGCGAGGCAGGCCAAAGGACCGTCCGTGGACACGGTGCTGCGCCTGTATTACGGCACGGAAGGCGCGGAAGCGGAGCGATGGGAAGCGCGCAAGGCGTTTGCCGCGGACGGCACGCTGCGGCGGTTCTTCCTGCGGGCCGAAAAGGACCGCGGCCAGAACGCGCTTTCGGCGCCGCTTCAACTGGAGGAGCGAATCGTATCGTTTCTGCTTGGCGCGGGCGGCATCGACGCGCGGATCGAGCCGTTCGCGCGGTTTCACGATCCGGCGGAGACGCTGCCCGGGCTGCTGATCGGCCGGGAGGCGCAGACGCGGCTGCAGGAGTATACGGACGCCTACTTCCTTCAGGCGGGTTCGGCGGGCGAACCGAAGCCGTATATCCTGTTTTCCGTTTGGGGACAGACCGGAGCCGGCAAACTGCTGCAAGTGAAGCACTTTGCCCGTCATTTTGACCAACGGCTGCTGATCGTCGACTTGCGGCGAATGCTTGCGGATGCGGTTCCGTTCGAAACGGCGGTGAAGCTGGCGCTGCTGGAAGCCGTCCTGCAGCGGGTGCTGCCGGTGTTTGCCCATTTCGAGGAGCTGCTGGAGGAAGGCGAAGCCGTAAAGAAGAAGCGGCTGCACCTGCTGGACGCCATCCGCCGGACGCGTTCGATCGTCTTCGTGTTGTCCGCGCGGCAATGGAAACCGGCCGAAGCGGTGCTGCCGGTATTCGTCGAGATCGAGCTGCCGGTTCCCGCCGCCCTCGAGCGGGCGATGCTGTGGGAGCATTTTGCCCGGGGCCGCAGCGTAGGCGATAAGGTCGATTGGGGCGTCATGGCCAGCAAGTTCCGGTTTACGCCGGGGCAGATCGCGCACGCGCTCGATTCGGCGGAGCAGCTCGCCGCCTGGAACCGGATGGAACGGCGGCTGCATATGGAGGAGCTTCACCAGGCGTGTTACGTGCAGACGCAGCACAAGCTGGACACGAAGGCGAAGCGGCTGACGCCGCGACATACGTGGGACCGGCTCATTCTGCCCGCGGAGCAGAAGGACGAGCTGCGCCATGCCTGCAACCAGATGAAATACCGTCACGTCGTGTATGGCAAATGGGGCTTCGACCAGCGGCTGTCCTACGGCACCGGGCTGAGCATGTTGTTCTCCGGCCCGCCGGGCACGGGCAAAACGATGGCCGCGGAAGTGATCGCCAAGGAGCTGTATCTGGAAATTTACCGGATCGACTTGTCCCAGGTAATCAGCAAATACATCGGCGAAACGGAAAAAAACTTGCAGGAAATTTTTCGCGAGGCGGCCCACAGCCATGCGATTTTGTTCTTCGACGAGGCGGACGCCTTGTTTAGCAAGCGGTCCGAAGTGAAAGACGCCAACGACAAATACGCCAACATGGAAGTCGCTTATTTGCTGCAGAAGATGGAAGAGTACGAAGGCATCTCGATCATGGCGACGAACCTGCAGCAAAATATCGACGAAGCGTTCATCCGCCGCATTTCGTACGTGATCAAATTCCCTTTCCCCGACGCGGACGATCGCGAGCGGCTGTGGCGCTCGATGATTCCGCAGGATGCGCCCCAGCGGGGGCTCGATTACCGGCTGATCGCCGAACGGATCGAGCTGGCGGGCGGCAATATCAAGAACATCGCCGTTTCCGCGGCGTTTATGGCCGCCGAGGAAGGCGGCGCGATCGGCATGCGCCACATCGCGCAGGCGGCGAAGTACGAGCTGAAAAAAACCGGCCGCATCGTCATGAAGGAATTTTGGGACGAAGCGTTCGATTGAAAAAGGGACGGAGGGAACATCATGCCATTTCATCGGCATCAGCGGCTGCGGGAAGAAGGAGAGGGCTTGGGGCACGACTCCGACGGGGGGGAACACGAAGCGCCGGCGTATGAAGCGGAGGAAGATCACGATTCCGCGAGCAGCTTCGACGAATTTATGGCCGGACCGGCGGAGAAGAAGCCCGGATTCTTCGGCAGCATCGTCAAAAAGCTGGGCGGCGACAGGGTGAAGGCCGGCGTGGAATCGGCGCGGAACACGGTCGACCACGCGAAAGGCGCGGCCAAGGACCGGGTGTTCGGCGGTTATTCGGGCGCGAAGGGCGAACGGCAGAAAAAAACGGACAACATCAGCCTTCTCGCGTCCGACGCCTTGATGAACAGTCCCGACATCGAGCATAAAGCGCAAGCGGTGGTGGACAAGCACGACGGCATGGCGGCCATGGCCAAAAACAAGGTGAAAAGCATGACCGGGGCGGCTACCGTCGAGCGCGGCATCGATTTGGCGCGCAGCGCTCATGCGGCATTTGCCGGCAGCGGACCGGAGGAAGAGAAGGCATTCCACAAGCAAAGTCTGGTGGAAGCGGGACGCGACGCCGCCGAGGCGCTCGTCGGCAAAGGGGCCGAAGCGGCCACCGGAGGCATCGTGCCGGGCGTCGGCTCCGCGGCGAAAGGGTTGTTCGGCCTGGCGACGGGCATGTCCGACAAACGGCTCGGCATCGCCCAGGACCTCGGCGAACGCAAGCACAGCGACCCGGCGGCGCACGAGCGTTTCCTCGTCTCCCGCGGCGGCAGCCAGGCCGACAAACAATACCTCGGCGCGGTCAGCGGGACGAGCATCGGCGATACGGCGGGACGCGATTTGATGAAAACCGGCAAACGCGCCGGCAATACCGTTGCCTCTGCCAAGGAAACGCTGAAAACGGCTGCTGTCATGCGCAATGACTTGCGTGAAGATTCGCGGAACTGGGAGAGCGGCGAAAGCGAAATGGAGGAAACGGCGCCGGGCTGGGTAGCGCCAAGCCTGGCCCATCTGTTTCCCGGAAGCGGCGGCAGCCCCGCCCCGGTTGCCTCGCCTGCGCCGCGGCCGGGCGGTCTTGCCCCGGCTCCGCCCGGGCAATCGCCGGCATCGGCAACCCGATCGCCGGGAGGGACTCCGGCTCCGGCTCCGGCGAAAAATCCGTTCGACGAGTTCGACGCGATGTTCGGCGGCGGCGAACAGAAGGCGGCGCCGTCCGGCGCCAAGCCGGCCGATCCGAAGCCGAAGTCGCTCGTCGACGAATACAGCTCGTTCTTCACCTGATCGCAGCGGCGGAAAGCCGCTTGCGGACGAAAGCTATGATAACCGTGGCAAACGTTAATTCCCCTCTCTTTTTTGGCTGGCGGCGTCGAGGTAACATAGACGTCAGACCAACCGAAAGACGAGGGGATTTTGTTTGAAACCGTACGCTTCTACCGCCGCGAAACGCCCATCCCCGCACCGCTTTTGGCGCGTTCCTCCAGGCAGCCGCAGCGGCGCCGGTCCTATCCGCAGGAGCGCCGCCGCGCTTCGCCGTCATTACTGGCTTTACCTCCTGCTGCTCCCTTCGCTGCTTTATTTCGTGCTGTTCCATTTCGCGCCGTATTACGGGCTGTCGATCGCATTTAAAGATTTTTCGCCCGTGCGAGGCATCGCCGCCAGCCCATGGGTCGGCTGGAAGCATTTTGCCGCCATTTTTGCCGATCCCGACTTTTTCCGCCTGCTGCGCAACACGCTGTTCATCAGCCTGTACAAGCTGCTGTTCGGCTTCCCCGTGCCGATCGTGTTTGCGCTGCTGCTGAACGAAGTGCGGCTGGCCGCGTTCAAGCGGACGATCCAGACCGTGACCTATTTCCCCCATTTTTTGTCCTGGGTCGTTTACGGCGGCATCGTCACCGCGTTTTTGACGCCTTCCGGCGTGATCAACAGTCTGCTCAAGGCGCTTGAGCTGGACGCGGTCAACTTTTTGGCCGATCATCGTTATTTCCGCCCGATCATCATCGTCACGAATATTCTCAAAGAGTTCGGCTGGAGCGCGATCATTTATTTGGCGGCGCTTGCGGGAGTCAATCCGGAGCTGTACCAGTCGGCCCGCGTGGACGGCGCGAACCGGCTGCAGCAGCTCGTTCATGTGACGCTGCCCGGCATCATGCCAACGGTGACGCTGATGTTCATTATCAGCCTGAGCCACATTCTCGACGCGGGCTTCGAGCAAATTTACGTCATGCTCAATCCGGCCGTATATGCCGTCGGCGATATTATCGATACTTATGTTTATCGTCTCGGCCTTGAGCGCGGCCAGTTCAGCATCGCCACCGCCGTCGGGCTGTTCAAGGGCGTCATCGGCTTCGTGCTGATCGTGACCGCCAATACGCTGCTGAAGAAGCTTGGCCAGCGCACCATCTGGTAGGACAAGGAGGCGGTTCCAAATGAAAATCCGCGAGCGCAGCAAGCTCGCCGACGCGCTCATATATGCCGTGCTGGCGCTGTCTGGTATACTGACGGTAGTACCTATGCTGCACGTGTTTTCCGTTTCGCTGACGGCTTCGGCCGCCGTTTACGACGCGCCGATTTTGCTGTACCCGCGCCAGCTGACGCTGCGCGCGTTCGACTACATTTTTACGACGCCGTCGCTGATCCGCGCTTTTGGCGTGACCGTACAGATTACGCTGCTCGGCACGCTGCTGAATTTGCTGTTCACGATCACCGCCGCTTATGCGCTGTCCAAGCGCTATTTGCCCGGCTTGCGGGCGTTTATGCTGCTGATCGTCGTCGTGATGACGTTTAACGCCGGCATTATTCCCACTTATTTGAATGTCAAACAGTTCGGCCTGCTCGACTCGATCTGGGCGATGATCGTCCCGGGGACGGTCAACGCGTTTTATTTGATTCTGATGCGCAACTTTTTCATGGACTTGCCGGCCGAAATCGAAGAATCCGCCCGCATGGACGGCTGCAGCGAACCGGTGCTGATCGCGCGCATCGTCGTGCCGCTGTCGATGCCGGTCATCGCCACCGTCGGATTGTTTTACGGCGTGGCGCATTGGAACGAGTTTTTCAAAGGCGTGTTCTACATTACCGACACCCGCAAATGGCCGTTGCAGGTGCTGCTGAAGACGATTCTGTTCGACAACAACTTCAACGAGCTGAAGAGCTCCGACAATATCGCCATGCGCATCGAACCGGCGAATGTGCAGGCGGCCGTTATCGTGTTCGCAACGGTGCCGATTATGCTCGTATACCCGTTTCTGCAAAAATACTTCGTCAAAGGCATCGTTATGGGAGCAGTCAAAGGGTAGGAGGGATCGCGGATGGCGAACGGAATCGAGCTGCTGCTCGTCGAGGACGAAGCGGACGTGCTGGCGGGCATGGAAGCGGCCGTGCGCGAAATGGCGCACGGCTTTACGGCGATTCACGCCGCCGGCAATGCGGAGGACGCGCTGGCGATCATCGCCAGCCGCCGGCCGCACATCGTCGTCACCGACATCGTGCTGCCGCGCATGTCCGGCCTCGAGCTGATCGAGGCGGCGATCGCCGCCGGCTGCAAGGCGAAGACGGTCGTCGTGTCGAGCTACGACAAGTTCGGCTACGTGCAGCGCAGCCTGCAGCTTGGCGCCGTCGATTACGTGCTGAAGCCGATCGACAAAGCCGAGTTTTGCGCCAAGCTGACCCGGCTGGCGGCCGTTGTGGCCGACGAGCGCGAGCGGCAGCTGCGCGTGCGCCGGCAGGAGGAGCAGGCGCTGATCGGCACGAAGCTGCTGCAGGAGCAGTTCGTGCTCGGGCTGTGTACGCAGAAGGCGCAACTTCTCGAGCATGTGGTGCACCGGCTGCAAATGTGGGGGCTGCTGTGGCTGACGACGACGCCTTACGCCGTCGCCGTCTTCCGCATCGACGGCGACGCGCCGCAGGAAACCGGCCGCGAGGGCGAACTGCGGCTGTTTTCCGTCGGCAACGTGGCGGCGGAAACGGCGAGCCGGTTCGAGCGCACCGTGCTGGTCAAAAACGCGCACAACGTCTGGATCGCCATCACCGCCGAGGAGGACGCCGAGGCGCTGTGCCGGGACATACGCGACAATGTGCGCCGGTATCAGCGAATCGAGCTCGTTTTCGGCGTCAGCAGCCGGATGTACGCGTTCCAGTCGCTGCCCGAAGCGTACGAGCAAGGCGTGCAGGCGCTTCGTTTCGCCGATGCGCGGCGGCTGCCGCTGGCGCATTATTCCGATGTAGCCCGCGAGGCCGGCGGCGATGCGGCCTGGTCCGACGACATGCTGGCCGACTTGCTGCTGGCCGGCGAAATGGGGCGGCTCGCGCCGGTTGTAGGCGACATGCTGAACCGGCTCGTTATGGAAGGGCATGTCGCCGGCCGTTCGCAGCTCGCCCAGGCGTGCCTGAACGGCATTATTCGCATCAGCGGCTGCATCAGCCGCAAGACGGGGCTGGCCGTCGAGCAAATTCCGCTGGCTTTGTGGGAGAAGCTCGAGCGCTGCGACGATCTGGAGGCGGTCAAGCGCGAGCTGATCGACTATTACGCGGCGCTGTCGGACAGCTTGTGCGCGCGGCTCGGAGGCCTCAGCAACGCGATTATCGAAAAGGCGAAGGCGATCATCGAAAGCCAGGCCGACCGTCACTTGTCGCAGCAGGTGCTGGCGGAGAAGCTGGCGATCCATCCGGTGTGGCTCAGCCGGCTGTTCAAGAAGGAAACGGGCCGCACGTTTTCCGACTACGTCACCGATGTGCGCATGGAGCGGGCCAAACAGCTGCTGCGCGATTCGAGCATGCGCATCTACGAGATCGCTTCGCTGCTCGGGTACCAGGACTTGCAGCATTTCGGCAAGGTGTTCAAGAAGCGGGCGGGCGTAACGCCGAAGGAATACCGCTACGGCAAATAACCGGGAAGGGGACCTGGCCGTTGACGCTCTATCAGAAAATCGTCCTGCCGCTCGTCTGCATCGTCGTCATTCCGACGGTGCTGCTCGGGCTGCTTGCGTTTCAGCGCTCCAGCGAGCAGATCGAGGCGATGGCGCGCACGCTGCTGCTTGACAACCTGCAGCACAACATCAAACGGCTGAACGAACGGCTGACGGCCATCGAGGCGCAATCGGAAAACGTCATCGCCTCGGAGAAGCTGCGCTTCCTGCTCGGCTCGGGGCCGCCGGCCACGCTTGTCGACGAGCTGGAGTTTATCCGCCAAATTTACGCGCTGATCGGCGAATTAAAAGGCGACTACGAGCTTACCCTGTACCCGAAGCAGCTGGACAAATACCCGAATTACAACAGCTCCTCCGTCACCCCGGACACGCCCTGGTTCCGCCAGGCGATCGACATGGGCGGCCGTCCGTTCTGGCGCGTCGAGTCGCCTTCCGGCGGTCCGGTGCCGCAGGTGCTGCACTACGTTCGTTCGGTGCGCAGCATTCCGCTGCTGGAGACGCTGGCCGTGATGGACATTCGTATTCCCGCCTTCGTGCTGACGAACGACATTACGGCGCCGGAGCATTTGCGCCATGTGCGCTTCACCGTCATTGACGGGCTAGGCGGGCTGATTATGGCCGATAAAGGCGAGATGGACGGGCTGCTGACGGCGCTGCTGGGCACAGCCGCGCCCGAGCCCGGCTCCGACCGGATTCGCACGATCGTTCTGGACGGCAAGCCGCATTACGAGGCGTCGCTGCCCGTAGGCAAAAACGACTGGCGGCTCGTCGCCACGATCCCGGTCGCCGATCTGATGGGGCCGGTGGACAACATCAAAACGTTCATGTGGTGGCTTGTTGCCGCCGGCATTGCACTGATGGTCGTGTTCGCCATGCTGCTCGTCAAGCTGTTTACGACGCCGGTCAAATCGCTTGTGCACCATATGCGCCGCATCCACCGCGGAGAACTGGCCTATTACCCGCATTACGCCAAACGCGGCGACGAAATCGGACAGCTGATGCACGGGTACAACTCGATGGTGTCGGGTTTGCTGCGGCTGATCGACAACACGAAGGGGATCGAAGAGGAGAAACGGCGGCTCGAGATGCGCACGCTGATTCACCAGATCAATCCGCATTTTCTGTACAACACGATGGATGCGATCCGCTGGCGTGCGGAGCGGGCCGGCGAATCTACGATCGCCGAGATGGTGGCCTCGCTCGTCAACCTGCTTCGTTTCAGCATCAACAACGGCGAGGAACTGACGACGGTCGAGCGGGAAATCGAGCATGTGCGCAGCTACCTGAACATCGAAACGAAGCGCGCCGGCGAAACGTTCCAGGCGTTGTTTCACATTCAGCCGCACGTGATGCAGGCGCCGTTCATGAAGCTGACGATTCAGCCATTGGTGGAGAATGCCGTCAAGCATGCGATCAAAAAAAACGGCAGGGAAGGCGGCGGCGGGAAAATCATGATTTCGCTGCTGCGCGAAGGCGATTGCCTGGTGTGCCGGGTGGAGGACAACGGGCCGGGTTCCACGATCGACCTTGCGGAGCATTTCCGCGCGCTCGACCGGCAGCACGGCAACGCCGACTCCGGCGTCGGCCTGTACAATACGAACCGCCGGCTGCAGCTGCGCTTCGGCGAAGCCTACGGCATTCGCCTGGACAACCGCGAAGGCGGAGGCTGCACGGCGACGCTCGTCCATCCTTTGCTCGAGCCCGAATCTGCTAACGGCGCACGGGAAAAAGATAAATAAGTCGTCTTATTTTCCGCCCGCAACCGCGTTACGATGAGGGGGAAGACCAACGACAACGGACGACGGGGATGGGGAGCGCACATGGAGCAACCGACTGGCAAGGTGTTTTTTGATCAACTGGATCCGAATATGAAGCTGCCGGAACGGGAGGGGACGGACGACGGCGGACTGCGGGCGTACTCGCCGCTGCAGCCGCCGTTTCACGTCGCCGGCTTCGGCTGGTTCGCGGAGGAGCGCGTCTACAACCGGCTGCCGCTGGCGCCGCGGCTGCCGGTGCGCGAGCCGGTGCGCGAGCTTGCCGCCTGCACCGCGGGCGGGCAAATCCGCTTCCGCACCGACTCGCGTCGGCTGACGATCCGCGTCAGGCTGCGCGGTGCCGCGAACATGTACCATATGCCCGCCACCGGCCAATGCGGGTTCGATTGTTACCTGGAATCGAATGGGAGCTTATACTACCACGGCACGGTGAAGTACGACCGTACGAAGACGGCGTACGAAAGCTTGCTGTTTGCGCTGGACGAACGTGAGCTGCGCGGCGTGACGCTGCATTTTCCGCTGTACCAGGCGGTGGAGGAAGTGCAGCTGCTGCTGGAGCCGGACGCCGCGGTGCTGCCGCCGGCGGCTTATGCGGGTGCAGGCAAAGTGATCGTTTACGGCACGTCGATCACGCAGGGCGGCTGCGCCTCGCGGCCGGGCATGGCGTATACGAACATCATGAGCCGCCGGCTGCCGTACGAGTTCGTCAACCTCGGCTTCTCCGGCAATGGCCGCGGCGAACCGGAGCTGGCCGAGCTGATCGCCGATATCGCGGGTTCCGCCTGCCTCGTGCTCGATTACGACGGCAATTGCCCGGACGCGGCCCATGTCGCTCGCACCTTGCCCGCGTTTATCGCGTTGTACCGCCGCCGTCATTCGTCGGTGCCGATTCTCGTCGTATCCAAGGTGCGTTATGCCAAGGAGCGCTGGGATGCGGCCAAGGAGGAGGAACGGCTGGAGCGGCGCGACATCCAGCGGGAGACGGTCGAACGGCTGCGGCGGGAGGGGGACGGCAAGGTGTTTTTTCTGGACGGCTCCGATCTGCTCGGGGACGACTACGAGGAGTGCACCGTCGACGGCTCGCATCCGACGGACCTCGGTTTCCTCCGGCTGGCGGACGGCCTGACGCCGGTTGTTGCCCGGTTGCTCGGCCATGATGATGTTAACGGCGCAAGGGGAAAAGATAAATAATTCGTCTTATTTTATTCCGGCGGACGCTGTACGATTGTTCATGAAATGACAACTGACACAGAAAAAGGAGGTTTTGTCAATGATGAGCAAGAAAGTGGCAAGCACGCTGGCTGTCATTCTGGCGACGGCCACCCTGTATGGCTGCTCCGGGGGGAACAAAAACGATTCGGCTTCCTCAGTTTCGCCGTCCGCGACAGGAACGGCCGCCGCCAAGTCGCCGTCGCCGAGCGCCAGCCAGGCGCCGGCCAAAATCGTCGTCATGAAGCCGCTGTTTTCCTCGCATGTGTACTATCCGGATTCCGAGCTTGAGAAACTGGTGGAGAAAGGGGCGGGCGTCGAGGTTACGTACGAGGTGCCGCCCGACACGGAGTACAAGTCGAAGCTGAGCGTCAAGATCGCCGGCGGCGACGTGCCGGACATCATCCAGACGTACAGCCCGAACGATCCCGAGCATAACGCATTTATCGCCCAAGGGTTGTTCCGTCCGCTCGACGACTTGCTGCCCAAGTTCCCGAAGCTGAAGGACACGTTCAGCGACACGACCTGGGACATGCTGCGCAACCCGGCCGACGGCAAAATTTACGGCGTGCCGCTAATGAAAGACCGCACCGGCCCGGGGATCGTCGTTCGGACGGACATTCTGAAGGAGCTCGGACTGGCGACGCCGAAGACGCTGGATGAACTGGTCGCCGTGCTGAAGGAAGTGAAGACCAAGAAAAAAGACCTGGTGCCGTTCGTGTTTACCGGCAACGGGATCAACGAGATCCAGACGTTTTTCCCGCTGTGGGGCGTCAATCCGGGCTGGTATCCGGAGCCGAAGGATCCGAACAAGCTGGCTTACGGCATGATCGATCCGCGCGCCAAGGAAGTCGTCAAATTCATGCGCATGCTGCGCGAGGAAGGGCTGCTCGATCCGGACTACCTCGTCGGCAAAGTGACCGGCAACGAGAAGTACGGCGCCGGCAAAGCCGCCGTCATCGACATCAACATCGGAGGCGCACGCAATTTCATGCGCGACTTCGGCGCCGAGGTGATCGATCCGATTACGAACGGCAGCAACGTCTGGTCGCTCGCTTATCCGGCGCTGCCGATCTCGCGGGTGAACCAAATATCGGCCAAATCGAAAAATCCCGAGGCGGCGCTGCGCTATCTCGAGTACGAGGTGACCGACGGTTACGATTACATTCACTGGGGCGTCGAGGGCAAAAACTACACCATCCAGAACGGTGAGAAAGTCGTGCTGCCGGACGATAAAAAAGATCCCCAATATCGCACGAATGTGGCGCTGGAGCTGTTGGCGCCGGAATGGGTATTTTCGCATACGGACAAATATTCGAGCTTTGTCGGCGAGAAGCTGGCGAAGCTGGTGATGGACCGCATCGCCGTTTATGAGCAGCATATCGTCTACGACCATCTGCGCTCGAACACGCTCATCCCGACGCTGCAGGAAAAGTCGGCCCAACTCAAGCAGGTGCTCGACGAAGGTTATTCGAAAATGATTCTCGACAGCAAGGTCGACATTGACAAGTCGTTCGACGAAATGGTCGCCAAGTGGCGCAGCCTGGGCGGCGATAAGGTGATCGAAGAGGTCAACACACTGCAGAAGGACAAGTCAACGCCCAAATATTCATACAAGAAAAAGTAACGGTTCGTGGACGTTCCGGACCGGAACGTTCCGGGCGCTGAAGGAGGATTGGCCGGCATGGCGGCACATACAGAAGCTGGAGCAACGGCGCAGCCCCAGGCGGAATGGCAGCGCAGCAACCCCGATATCATCGTTTACGTGCCCGAGGAGGATGTATATACCGGCGACAACGAGCATTTTCTCGTGTTCGAATCGCCGGGCGGCGATTTGCTGGCGGTATGGACGCAAAGCTCGAAGGAAGCGCACGGCGACAACCATCTCGTGCTGGCCCGCAGCAGCGACAACGTCACCTGGTCGAAGCCGTCGTACCTGGTCGGCACGAAGCCGGGGGAAAAGGGCGGGCAGGCGAGCTGGGGCTTTCCCGTCGTATCGGACCAGGGCAGAATCTATATTTTTTACACGAAGGACATCGGCGTGTATGACATGCACACCCAGGTCAGCGGCGCGATGGGCTGCCTGTATTCCGACGACGACGGCCGCACCTGGACGGCCGGCTGCGACATTCCGATGGGAAGAACCCGGAACGACCATCCCGACCCTTCAGTACCGCGCAACTGGATCGTCTGGCAGAAGCCGATCCGCGACAGCAAGGGCAGGTGGGTGACCGGCTATACGCAGAATACGAGCCCGGCGGTGCGCAAGCCGCGGTTCCATTGGCAGGAAACCGACACGCGTTCGTTGTTCATGCGCTTCGACAACATCGACGAAGGGCCCGATCCGGCCGACTTGCGCATTACCTGGCTGCCGGAGGAAGGCGACGGGCTGGAGGTGCCGCTGCCGCGCGATCCTTCGGTGTCCGTCGCTCAGGAGCCGAGCATCGTGCTGCTGCCCGACAACCGGCTGTTCTGCGTCATGCGCACGTTTACCGGCCATATCTGGTACGCCGTATCGGGAGACGACGGCGCCACCTGGACTAATCCGGAGCCGCTGCTGTATCGCGACGGCGGCGAGAAGGTGAAGCAGCCGATCGCTTCCTGCCCGGTTTATCCGCTGGGCGGCGAGGGTCGCTATATGTTGCTGTTTCACAACAACGACGGGCATCTCGAGGATTATACCCCGTACGATGCGAACTACAACCGGCGGCCGGCGTTCGTCAGCGTCGGCACGTTCCAGCCGGACGCGCATCAGCCGGTCTGGTTCGCGCCGCCAAAGCAGCTGATGGATACTGACGGCGTGGTCGTCGGTCCGAAGCAAACGACCGAAATCGCCACGTATCCGAGTTTGACGACGTACAAGGGCAAGCGGGTGCTGTGGTACCCGGACCGCAAATATTTCCTGCTCGGCAAATATATAACCGACGACTTGTTCGAATAGGTTAAAGGAGGGCTGTCGGCATGATGCTGTCGAATGACCTCATCGATGCATATAACCGGGATGGATACTTGCGTTATGGCCATATGATCGCTCCCGAAGAGGTGGAGACGCTGCGGGAGGCCTACATGTCGACGCTCGCCGTCATGCGCGAGGAGAACCGGCTGCACAGTGCCAGGCGCGGACTGACCATGGACGGCAAACAGACGGAAGTGTACCAGATACGCAGTCCCCATCTCCGGCATCCGGCTTTTGAACGGCTGATGCGTCACCCCGGGCTGCTGGATACGGTCGAAAGCCTGATCGGCCCGAACATTCGCGTTGTTCTGTATCAGGGGCTGTACAAACCTCCTCATACGGGGGGAATTATTAGCTGGCATCAGGACGATTTCTATTTCCAAGTCGACAAGGAGGATGCCGTTGTCAGCTGCTGGCTGGCGCTCGATGACGCGACGGTCGACAATGGCTGCATGTGGGTCGTGCCGGGGCTGCACCGGTCGATGCTGGAGCATGAGGACGACCGGGAAGCAGGCGGCAAAAAAATCGTCGCTCTGGACGATTCTGCAGCAGTGCCCGTCGAACTGAAGGCGGGGCAATGCATGTTTCATCACGGACTTGCGCCGCATCGTACACTGCCGAATACGAGCGACAGGCATCGTCGGGCGCTGGCGATCCACTACATGGACGGGCTGGCGAAGCCGCTGGACAGCGACCGGAAATTCGATCCTGACACGATGCCGGTTGTACGCGGTCAGGGGATTGATTGGTAGCTTTGCAAAAGATCGGGGCTCGGGAAGCATAGTGACGACGACTGGCAGGAAGTGTAACCGGCGCAGTGCCGGGTGATCGCGAAGCCGTTCGTTCCCGTTCGGGAGCGGGCGGCTTCCAACCGATTGGAGGGGATGTCGTGCGGAAGGCGGATTACCAGGCTTATGTCGCCCAGGCGGCCGCGCTTGGCCGCTCGGAGCTGGAGGAGAAAGTCGCGGCGTGGCGCCGCAGCTACAGTCCGGATACGTTTCTTGGCATGTATGCGGCGCCGTCCGCAGTTGTTGTGCAGGCGCAGCTCGAAGCGTTTCTGTATCGCGCTACCGGCCTGCGGGAGCATGCGGAGCAGGCGCGGCGGCATTTGCTCGGCGTGGGCGATTATCGTGCGATCGTGCCACCGGAGGTGATCGCCCGCCATCCCGAATATGCGGCGGGTATTCCCGCGCTGGAAGCATGCTTCCAATTGCCGTTTTACATCCACGGCTATTTGGCGATCCAGGGCAGCGAAGTGCTCGGGGAGGCGGACGAGGACGCCATCGCCGAGACGATTCGCGGCTCGATTGCGTGTACGCTGCATTTTCCGGAATGGGGCGCGCACAACCGCTCGATGCTGCGCGTTTGGGCGTTGGCGCTGGCCGTTCGCGCGTTGGCCGGCCGGGAAGGGGAGGAGTGGCGGCGCACGCTTAACGGGTGGGCGCACATGCGCGACGTGTTGGCGGAGGAGTCATGGGGCGGCTGGTCGATCGAGGACGCGCAGTCCTACTTGCCGTTCTGGCTCGTGTCGTGTATCGAGTACAGCGTCCACACCGGCCGCGAGCCGGCCTATTTTCGCATGCCGCAGACAAAATATTATTTCGATTTTGTCGCCGGGCTGGCGACCGGCTACGGGCAGATTCCCGATTTTGGCGATGCCAATTTCAATACGAACTGGCATATATGGCTGGCGTGTCTGGAGAAAGGCGCGGCCGTTTACAAGTGCGGCCTGATGAAGGACGCGGCGGCCCGCATCGCTGCCTTCGGCCTCGCCGATCAGCCGGTTTCGCCCAGCATTGCCGCTTATCTTGCGCTCGCTTGCGACTGGGCGGACGACACGGTGCCGCCGGAGCGTCCGCAAGGCGGCAGCGGGGAACTGCTGGAGGACCTCGTCGGCAAAAAGATCGTCTTCCGCGGCGGCGGCGAAGGCGATGGTGAGAGCGAAAGCGCAGGCAGGCGCGAGGACGAGACGTATTTGCTGTTTAATTACCGCGACGAAGGCGACTATGCGCTTGTTGCCCGCGACAACCTGCGCACGACATTGCCTGTACCGGCGGAAAAGATGCATCACGGGCACAGCGACGAGAACGCGGTGCTGTTTCTGGCGGCGAAGCGTACGATACTGCTGTATGACGGCGGTTACCGCGAGCAGGTGCCGAACGGCAAATACCGCGCCGACCTGTACCATAACCGGCTCGTGTTTCGCGACGGAGAGCGCGCGGCGCCGCTGCGGGCGGGCGCGGTGTACGACGCGCTGCACGACGACGGCCGCTATCGCCGGGTGCGCACGGAAAAACTGCACTTCCGCCGCTTCGCCCCGCTCGATTACGCCCGTACGCGGCTGTACGACGAAGGCCGGAAGCTGGTATGGGACCGGATGATCACTTATTTGAAGCAAGCAGGTGTATTTCTCGTGGTTGATACCGTATTGGCGCAGGCGGACGGCCATATGACGACGGCGAACGTCTGGCATACCGGCCGGGCGGAGGCGGCGGGGGCGGGCGGATTTGCGACCCGCGTGCCGTTCGTCCACCGCGGGATCGGCTGCAGGAATCCGTACGTTAATGCGGACGAACTGGCGTTGTTGGTCGAGTTTCCGCTGGCGGCGGGCCGCGTCATCGGCAGCGAGCACATTCGCCGCAATTACGGCGACGGCGTTATGCTGTACGAAGCGGAAACGAAACGTTTCCAGCCGGGTGATCGTTCCACCTTCGTCACTGTATTGACTCCCTATGCGCGCTCGAAGCCGGCCGAGGGGCATGTCGGCCGGGTGATCGTTACGCACGCTCCCGCCGCAGGCGACGCCCTGGCGCTGCGGTACGACGGCGCTGACGGTGCACCGCCGCTGCATTTGGCTTACAAGCTCGATCTCGGCAGTGGGATCGGCGCGCCGATTTTTGCCGGCGGGCCGCAATTCACGCGGGAGTCGGGCACGATCGTCTACGGCGATGGAGGTGGGGATAGCGGGGGCAGCAGCGGCAACGGCGGGGACGGCATCATGACGGACGCCGATTTTGCCTATGCGGCGGAGGACGGCGTCTACGGCTTCGTTAACGGAAGCGGCTTGACCTTCCGCGGCCGCGAACGATTTGCCGCCCCGCTTCGCTCGACGTTCCGGTTCGGCGCCAACGATTTTGTGCCGACGGTCAGCAAATGGCGGGCATGGGAGGAAGGCGCTGCGTCGCAGCATGAACAGGATTAAGGAACGTTTCCCAAACGCTCGATTCGTCCCGCCGCCTGCTCCGGTTGCCCTAATCAGATCGCCTTTCGCATATAAGCCATTTTTTGAGGCTGTCGATTAACTGTGGATCGATTGGCGAGAACGGATGGCTGCAGAGATTATAGATGATTTTTCGCCTATAATTTCGAAAAAGATGCTAATATCACGAATTATGTATGAAATTTCGCATATAATCGCTGGAATTGGCAGGTCCACCCTTTATTATAGATGATTTTTCGCCTATAATTTCGTGCGCCTCGCAGATTTCAGGCTTCGAAGCAGCTGTTTTCATCTGAAATAAAAGCCTCCAAAGCCGCTGTTTCGGCGGATTGGAGGCTTTTTATCGCAGGCTGCGGTACGGTTGCCCGTTCCTTACGGCAATTGCACGTTTGCGTCGACGTCGGCTTCGTAATCGACGCCTTCCAACCCGAAGCCGAACAGGCGCAGGAACTCGGCGCGGTAGCCTTCGATGTCCGACTGTGCGGCAAGCGTCTCCGTCGACAGCGATCCCCAGAGCGCCGTCACTTCGCGCTGCACGTCATCGCGCATTTCCCAGTCGTCGATGCGGATGCGGTTTTCTTCGTCGACCGGCGTGCCGCCGCTTGCGTACACGCGGTCTGCCAGCAGCCGATACATTTGTTCGATCGTGCCTTCGTGAATATTTTTTTCTTTCATGATCTTGTAAAGGATCGAAATGTACAGCGGCACGACCGGAATCGCCGAGCTCGCTTGCGTGACGAGCGCCTTGTTGACCGACACGTAAGCGCGTCCGCCGGAAACGGCAAGCTTCTTGTTCAGCTCGTGCGCCGTTGCCTCGAGGTGCTCCTTCGCTTTGCCGATCGTGCCGGAGCGGTAAATTTGTTTCGTCACTTCCGGCCCGATGTACGAGTAGGCGACCGTCGTGGCGTTGTCGGCAAGCACGCCAGCCGCGGAGAGCGCGTCGATCCACATTGCCCAGTCTTCGCCGCCCATCACTTCGATTGTGTGATTGATTTCCTCGTCCGTCGCCGGCTCGATCGCAACGGTCGTCACTTCGCCGCTCGTCGTGTTCACCGACTTGTTCGTGAACGCCGCGCCGATCGGTTTGATGACCGAATTAAACGTTTCGCCCGTCTTCGGATGAGTGCGCCGGGGCGATGCGATGCTGTAGACGACAAGGTCGACTTGACCGAGCTGCTCGCGGATGAGCGAGATCGTCTGCTCCTTGATTTCGTCGGAGAAGGCGTCGCCGTTCACATTGATGGCGATGCGGCCGGCCGCGCGCGCGGCGTCGGTGAAAGCGGCGGTGTTGTACCAGCCGGCGGTGCCGGTGCGGTCTTCTGCGGCCGGGCGCTCGAAGAAGACGCCGATCGTGTCGGCGCCCGAGCCGAAGGCGGCGGCGATGCGCGACGACAGGCCGAAGCCGGTGGAGGCGCCGATGATGAGCGCTTTGCGCGTGCCGTTCACCGCAGGCTGGCTGCGTACGTAATCGATTTGCTGCTGCACATGTTGCGCACAACCGACCGGATGGGCCGTCGTGCAAATAAAGCCCCGGATACGAGGTTTGATAATCATAAGAAAAGACCTCCAGCTTGTTCGAATGAAAGGCTCATTTCCCCATTGTACATATTCCGCCGGATCTGCACAAGATTGCGCCATCCCGTCCGCTTGCAAATATGCATTGTCCTCCGCTCGGTCCGTGCAGTACAATATTGCCAGAAGTTTGCGTTTTCAAGCCGGACGTCGGCGGAAAGGAAGCGCGATGACATTTCCCTTATTTCTCCAGATTGGAGCCTTGCGGCTTCACCCGCACCCGTTGTTCGAAGCGCTCGCCTATTTCATTGGCTTTCGGGTATACCTGTGGACACGCACCAAAGGCGCCATGCCGGTCGAAAAAGGAATCGCCGTGCTGGCCGGCGCCGCAATCGGCGCCGCGATCGGATCGAAGCTGCTATACTGGTTTGAGGATCCTGAAGCGACGCTGGCACGGTGGCACGATCTCGCTTATATGCTCGGCGGCAAAACGATCGTAGGCGGATTGCTGGGCGGGCTGATCGGCGTCGAATGGACGAAGAAGCTGGTGGGCTGGACGCGCTCGACCGGCGACGATTTTGCCCTGCCGCTCATCGTCGGCATGTCGATCGGCCGGATCGGATGCTTTTTAACCGGACTCGGCGATCACACGTACGGAACGCCGACCTCATGGCCGGTAGGCGTCGATTTTGGCGACGGCGTGCCACGTCGCCCGGCGCAGCTGTATGAAATCGTTGCCCTGTGGCTAATCGCAGCCGCGCTTTATGCGATGAAGCGGGGAGCGGTAGCGCCGCTGCGAGGCGCGCCAAGCGGAGCGCGATTCCAGCTGTTTATGATCGGCTACCTGATCTTCCGGTTTGCCATCGATTTTATGAAGCCCACCGTCCATCCCTACGCCGGCCTGAACAATGTACAGGTCGCCTGTCTGCTCGGACTGCTCTATTACGCGTGGGTCGTAGCGCGTTGGCCGCGGCGGGGCGCGGCGATTCGCCCGAACAACGAAACCGCAATCTGATCCGGCCACAAGGAGGCGATGGCGTATGCCCGGCAACCGGCCATATTTGTTTTACGAGCTGACAAACAGCGTATGCACGACATGTCTGCGCAAGGTGGAAGCCAAAATCGTCATCGAAGACGGGCGGGTATACATGTTGAAGCGCTGCTTCGCGCACGGACCCGAAAAAGTGCTGCTTTCCACCGACGTCGAATATTACAAGCGGTGTCGCGAGTTTCTGAAGCCGGCGGAAATGCCGCTGCGCTGGAACACGCCGATCAAGTACGGCTGTCCGTACGACTGCGGCCTCTGTCCCGATCACGAGCAGCACAGCTGCCTGACGCTCGTCGAGGTGACGGAGCATTGCAACCTGCAGTGCCCGATCTGCTACGCCGAATCGTCGCCGCAAAGAACGCGGCATCGAACGCTTGCTGAGATCGAACGCATGCTGGACGCGATCGTCCGCAATGAAGGCGAGCCCGACATCGTCCAGATCAGCGGAGGAGAGCCAACGACGCATCCGCAGTTTTTCGATATCCTCGATCTGGCCAAGCGCAAGCCGATCAAGCATCTGATGGTCAATACGAACGGGATCCGGGTCGCCAATGACCGCGAATTCGCGCGGCGATTGGCCGGATATATCCCCGGCTTCGAGCTGTATTTGCAGTTCGACAGCTTCGAGAAGGAAGCGCTGACGGAGCTGCGCGGCGCCGATTTGCGGTCAATCCGCGAGCGGGCGCTGGCTCATCTGAACGAGTTCAACATTTCGACGACGCTGGTCGTGACTCTGAAGAAAGGGCTGAACGACGGCGAAATCGGCCGCGTCATCCAGTACGGACTGAAGCAGCGCGCCGTGCGCGGCGTAACGTTCCAGCCGATTCAGGCGGCCGGCCGGCTGGAGCAGTTCGATCCGGCAAAAGACCGATTGACGCTCAGCGAAGTGCGCCAGGGCATTATTGACCAATCGGGCGTGTTTCGCGCCGAGGACATCATTCCCGTACCGTGTCATCCCGATTGTCTCGCCATGGGGTATGCGCTTAAACTGGGCAACGATGTCGTTCCGCTTACGGGTCTGATCGATCCGGCGGTTCTGCTTGCGGGAGGACGCAACACGATCGTGTTCGAGCGAGACGAAACGCTGAAGGATAAGCTGTTCGAGCTGTTTTCGACCGCCCATTCTCCGATTACGTCCGCGCTGTCGCTGAAGAGCCTGCTCTGCTGCCTGCCGATGATCGCCGCTCCGCCTGCCGTCAGCTATGACAATGTGTTTCGCGTCATCATCATGCAATTTCTCGACGCGCAAATTTTCGACGTCCGGTCCGTTAAAAAATCGTGCGTGCACATCGCGCACCCGGACGGCCGCATCATTCCGTTCGATACGTACAACATGTTTTATCGGGACGACAAAGAGTTGCTGCTGCGGCAGCTGCAGGAAGAAATCTCGAGATAGAAGGAGGCGGAGCGGATGGGTGCGGCGATCGGAGGTTTTTTTACGGCGATCGGCATCAATATTGCCTTGAGCGTCGTACTGGTGCTTACCGGTGTCGGCGCAGTGCTGGTTGCCGCAATCGGAGTTGTGCAGCTTGTGTACGTCGTTCCGGTGTGCATTCGGCAATGGGACAAAAAGAGGACGTTCGTATACGGACTGATGATCGGCGCGGCGGTGACGTTTTTAATTAATTCCTTGTGCTGGGGCGTATTGTTGCAAGGATTCTCCTGAAAAAAGGAGACGTTCGTCCGGGAGCATCCGCTCGCGGACGCTTTTTCGCCACTTTGTTTATTCGATAGACAAAGTGCAGGCGCCATGATAAAATGAAACCGAATCGATATCGGAGAGGAATGAGATAATGGCCTATTTTGCGAATGTTTCTGCCGTTGCATATGAAGGAAGCGCTTCCCGCAATCCGTTTGCGTTCCGCCACTACAACCCGCAGGAGGTTGTGGCCGGCAAAACGATGGAGGAGCATTTCCGCTTCGCCGTCGCCTATTGGCACACGTTCGTCGGCAACGGTTCGGACCCGTTCGGCGCGGGCACGATGCAGCGCGGCTGGGATCGCTACTCCGGCCTGGATCTCGCCAAGGCGCGGGTGGAAGCGAACTTCGAGTTTCTTGAGAAGCTGGGACTGCCGTTCTTCTGTTTCCACGATCGCGATATCGCGCCGGAAGGCGACACGCTGCAGGAAACGAACAAGAACCTCGACACCATCGTGGCGATGATTAAAGAATACATGCAATCGAGCGGCAAAAAGCTGCTGTGGAACACGGCCAACATGTTCACGAACCCGCGCTTCCTGCACGGCGCCGCCACGACATGCAGCGCCGACGTGTACGCATACGCCGCGGCGCAGGTGAAGAAAGGGCTGGAAGTCGGCAAGGAGCTCGGCGCCGAAAACTACGTGTTCTGGGGCGGCCGCGAAGGCTACGAAACGCTGCTGAACACCGACTTGTTGCGCGAACTCGACAATCTGGCGCATATGTTCCATATGGCCGTCGACTACGCCAAAGAAATCGGCTTCGACGCCCAGTTCCTGATCGAGCCGAAACCGAAGGAGCCGACGAAGCACCAGTACGATTTCGACGCGGCGACGACGATTTCGTTCCTGCAAACGTACGGCTTGAAGGATCACTTCAAGCTGAACCTCGAAGCGAACCATGCCACGCTCGCCGGGCACACGTTCGAGCACGACATGCGCGTCGCGCGCATTCAAGGCATGCTCGGCTCGCTCGACGCGAATCAGGGCGACATGCTGCTCGGCTGGGATACCGACGAGTTCCCGACCAACCTGTACGATACAACGCTGACGATGTACGAAGTGCTGCAGAACGGCGGCATCGGCCGCGGCGGCATCAACTTCGACGCCAAAGTGCGCCGCGCCTCGTTCGAGCCGGACGACTTGTTCCTGGCGCACATCGCCGGCATCGACGCTTATGCCAAGGGGTTGAAGGTAGCCGCGAAACTGATCGAAGACCGCGTTTTCGAAGATTTTATCGCGAACCGCTACCGCAGCTTTGACGAAGGCATCGGCCTGGAAATATCGAGCGGCCGCGCAACGCTGCGCAGTCTGGAGCAGTATGCGCTGCAGAACAACCCGATCAAGCTCGAATCGGGCCGCCAGGAGCGCTTGAAGGCGCTGCTCAACCAATACTTGCTCGGCGAATAAGCGGTTCTGCCGGTTGCCAAGCGCCTGCCGACCGATTGTCACATCCGTCGTTTCAGCGACTCCCGGAAAGCGGCCGGCGTCATGCCGGTCGTCTGCCGGAAGACGCCGGTGAAATGGCTTGCGCTTACGAAGCCCAGGCTGCCGGCAATATCCTTGACCGCCTTGCCTTCGAATTCGGCAAGGTCTTTTTGCGCTTGGGCGATTTTCAGCCGGGTGTAATATTCCTTCGTCGTCACGCCGAATTTGTGTCGGAACAGCCGGCACAGATGTTGGCGCGTCATGCCCATCGCTTCCGCCATCAGCGCGATGTCGGCGGGAATGTGAAGGTGCCGCTTCATCCAATCGATCGCCGCGTCCGCGGGGTCGCGTTTGTCGGCGCTGCGACCTGCGGCCGGGTTCGTCTGCAATTGCAGCAAGTAGTCGATGGCGATGCGGTAGATGATGGCCGAAAGGCGGCCAAAGGCAAACGGATCGTCCGCCTGCTCGAACACCGACATGATCTCCAGGTGCAGCGCCGGGTGCGTCCGGTCCTGGATGACCGCGTAGCCGGCACGTTCGCCGATCCCGCTGTCCGCACACAGTTTGGCGATCAAATCCCCTTCGAACGAAACCCACGACACATAACACGATTCGTCTTCCTTTGCATACCGATGCCGGCAACCCGGCTTGATCAGCAGCGTGGTGCCGGGAGACAGCCGATGAACGCCCGCATCCGTATGAAAAGCTCCGTGCCCCTGATAGCAGCAAACGAACTGGTGGAACGGCCAGCAGTTCGGCTCGTAGTCGGAGTGCGCCAGCTTCATGTAGCCGGCGTCGAGCGCGATCAGCGGGAGCGGGAACGGATGAACCTTCGGGGCAAAATTGATGTGCATGCCGCTACATTCCTTTCCGCCTATTCTTCTTCTACCAGATTAGTTGATTGGCGATAATCGGGCAAGTGGGAAAGTTCCTTTTTGACTATCAGGTTGCATATGGGGCATTTACGGCGAGGTTCGCCGGTCCGCATAATGGAGGTAAGCAAGGCAGCGAACACCATATGCGGAGGGAGAAGGACACATCATGGAATCATTGGCACAACAGTACGACAGGGACGGTTATATCGTCGTCGAATCGATGTTCAGCGAAGCGGAAATGGCGGCGTGCAAAGCCGAAATCGGGCGCATCGTCGCGCAAGAGGAGCAGGAAGGCAAAGCGGGCAGCTATGCGACGCACGGCGTGTTCGTCGGGTTGGCGAAGAAGAGCGGGCTGTTCCGGCAAATGGCCGTCGACGCGCGGCTTGCAGCGGTGCTGAAGGAGGTCATGGGGGATCGCGTGCTGTTTTTGTCGGACAAGGTCGTCGCCAAAGACGCCAAAAAAGACTTCGCTTCCCCCTGGCACCAGGATTGGATGTATTGGGAAGGAAGCCATAAAGTGTCGGTCTGGATCGCACTCGACGAAGCGACCGAGCAGAACGGCTGTCTGCGGATCATTCCCGGCTCGCATAAAACGGTCGTCAGCCATGCGAAGCATGCCGATAGCCGCGAAGGCTTCTCCAGTCGGCTGCAGCAGGAGGATATCGACGAAAGCAAGGCGGTTGCGATTCCGGCGAAAGTCGGCACGGCGGTCATCTTCCACGACTTGACGATTCACGCGTCGTATCCGAACGTGAGCGGCAAGGACCGCTGGGCGCTCATCAGCACGTACAAGGATGCGGCGCAGCCGGACCCGGATTTTGCCTGGGCGAATCCGATTCCGGTCGTGTAAGGCCGGGCGGCCGCGTTAGCTCCAGCGCAGCACCGCATAAAGCGCGGCCAGTGTCACGAGCAAGGTCGGGATCGTCAGCGCGATCCCGATTTTGAAGTAATAGCCCCAACCGATGCGCACGCCTTTCCGCGATAGCTGATGCAGCCAGAGCAAGGTGGCCAGCGAGCCGATTGGCGTCATTTTCGGCCCGAGGTCGTTGCCGATGACATTGGCGTAGACGAGCGCTTCCTTCATCGTTCCGAGCGCGTTCGTGCCGTCGATCGCAAGCGCGCCGATCATGACGGAAGGGAGGTTGTTCATGACCGAAGACAACCCGGCGGACAGGAAACCCATGCCGATCGTCGCCCACCACAACCCCTCCTGCGACAGCCGTTCGATGACGCTTCCCAGGACGTCCGTCAGCCCCGCATTGCGCAGCCCGTAAACCACGACATACATCCCGATCGAAAAGATGACGACCGTCCACGGCGCTTCGCGCAGCACGCCGCGGGCCGAAACGACGCCGGTGCGCCCGGCGGCCGCGAGAAACGCGGCGGCGGCGAGTCCGGCGACGGCGCAGATCGGCACCGACAGCTTGTCCGCGAACAGAAAGCCGAGCAGCAGCACGCCCAGAATGGCCCAGGACATCGCAAACAAGCCGCGGTGACGGATGGCCATCGCCGGGGACTTCAGCTGGGCCGTGTCGTAGGAACGCGGAATATCGCGCCGGTACAGGAGCAGCAGCATCAGCACGCTGGCCGCCACCGACGCCGCGTAAGGCAGCAGCATGCGCAGCGCATAATCGCCGAAACCGATCCCGAAATAATCGGCCGAAATGATATTGACGAGATTGCTGACGACAAGCGGCATGGAACCGGCGTCGGCAATGAAGCCGCCGGCCATGACGAAGGGCACAATCATTTTCTCCGGAAGCTTGAGCTCGCGCACTTTGGCCAGCAGAATCGGCGTCAGAATGAGCACCGCGCCGTCATTGCTGAACAGACAGGAGACGACGGCGCCGAGCAGCGTGACGTACACGAACAGCCGGGTGCCGCTGCCGCGGGCAATCCGCATCATATGCAGCGCCGCCCATTCGAAAAAACCGACCGCATCGAGCACGTACGAATAAACGATGATCGCGATCAGCGTCAGCGTCGCGTTCCAGACGATCCGTGTCACTTCCAGGGCATCGGCTACCGCCACCAAGCCCGAAACGAGCGCAAGCGCCGCTCCCGCCGCCGCCGGCCAGCCGACGGATAACCCGCGCGGCTGCCAAATGACCAGCGTCATCGTTACCGCAAACAACCCGATTGCCCAAACCACCATTTCCCATGCCCCCGCTACCCGTCCGCGATATCGTACTTCGTTATTTAAGCAGAAAAACGGCCGGACGGGAAGAGCCAATTGCTTGATCGCCGGTTGTCGACCGACGTTATGCCGGTTCCATGCCGATCACTTTATTCATCGGGATCAGCAGCCATTCATGGCCTTCCCGCTTCGGCACGTGCACCTCGATAAAATCGGCTCCGGTGCGCAGCAGCTTGGCGGAGAACGAACCGCGGTACACCGTGCGGACGAACATGCTGCTGCCCGGCAGGGCCGGCGGCGCAAAGCCGAGCAGCTCGATTTGATGCAGCGACGAGGGCACGTACCATTGATCGTTTACGCGCATAAACTGGTTTCCCGCCCGCTGCAGCAGCCCGGGCTCGCTGGAGAAACCTCTCGCGCCCACGGCTACCGTGAATCCGACGTGCTGTTTGAGCCTTTCCTTGAGCGTCATGGAAGTTTGACGCAAGCCGTTGTCCATATGCCAACACCTTCCCCGAAAAAATGACTGTTTCGCTCGTTCATCATATGTTCGGAACCGTGCGCCCGCACCAATTCGCTGCGGATTGTTGATAGGAAATAACTATAATTACAGTTGTATTTATATATTGGACGTATAGAGGGGGCAAAGGCATAATAAAGCCATCACGAGCGGAAAAGAGGGCGATTGCGATGAACAAGGAACCATTGGCGTGGAATCCCGGCCACTATGATACGAACTTTGCATTTGTATCGCAGCTGGGGCAAAATACGTTCGACCGGCTGCAGCCGGCGAAAGGGGAATGCATCCTGGATCTCGGCTGCGGCACGGGCGATTTGACGGCGCGCATTGCGGCGGAAGGGGCGGAAACGGTCGGTTACGATGCGTCGCCGGACATGATTGCCGAGGCCAGGCGGAAGTTTCCGCATCTGGCGTTCGAAGTGGCCGACGGTCATACGTTTCGGGGGCGGGGCGATTTTGACGCCGTCTTCTCGAATGCGGCGCTGCACTGGATGACCCGTCCGGAGGCGGTGGTGCGCAACGTGGCGGACGCGCTGCGCCCGGGAGGGCGGTTCGTCGCCGAGTTTGGCGGCAAAGGCAACGTCGGGAGCATCGTCTCGGCCATTCTGCAGGTGTTTCCGGATGCGAAGGAACGGTTTCCGTGGTATTTTCCGAGCATCGGCGAGTATGCGCAGCTGTTGGAGCGGACCGGCTTCCGCGTGCTGACGGCCGAACATTTCGACCGGCCGACGCCGCTCGAGGGCGGCGACCATGCGATCGCGGTGTGGATGAAGATGTTTGGCGGCGTGTTTACCGACTCGCTTTCCGAGGACGAAGCGGAGCGTGCGGCGGCAAGCATGACAGCGTTGCTTCGGCCGTATTTGTTCGATGCGTCGTCGGGCCAATGGATCGCCGACTACAAGCGCATCCGCATCGTGGCGGTGAAGGAAAGCTGACGGCGTGGCACGGCCGGCGATGACCGCGGGATCGGAGTGAACGAGTGAGAATGCGTCGTTCTTGGCGCAGGATCCCGTTCACTCGATCGAACGTCGGTGCTTCGTACCCCGCCGACCCAAACGTTTGCTGGTTATCCCCTCGGCTCAAGTATTCGTCTGCCCAGTATCCCGTTGGCTCAACAGCAATCACCGATCCTCATCGTTCGGATGCCTACGAAATAGGCCATATAGGAATAAAAGGAGGCAATCGAGGACGGTTCCTAACTTCGGAAATCTGCAGGGAGCGTAATTATATGCGAAAAATCATACAGATTGAAGGGTGCACCCGTCAAATTCAGCAATTATATGCGAAATTTCATATAGAATCCGCGATTCGAGCCTCATTTTCGAAAATATATGCGAAAAATCATCTATATTTAGGTTGATGAAAGAAAGTCCATCCTACGATCAGACTTCATGCGAACACAGAGACGGTCAATGACAGCTTGGGGTTGCTGCATCTCTACCATTCAACGATCCGATAGAATCAAACAATTCAACACCAAATCAAACAAAATGCTCGTATACTTCAAATTCCCCATGCATTACAATTTTTTACATATGATAATGGGGGATGTGTATTTTTTTGAATCAGAAGAGATGGTTACCGATCATACTACTGCTTCCATTAGTTATTGCCGCATCCGCGTGCAGAGAACAGCCCGTGAAAGAAATAGAACCTGTCAATATTCATTTATTGCTCCCAAAACCAAATAGCAACGCACCGGGTTTGTACGACACAGACGCATTGTATAAAAAATCCATTGCCGCTTTTCATGAATTAAATCCGCTCATCACGGTAACCATCGATTACATAGAGGAAACAAGGGAGACTGAAAACCCCGTCCTGGACATTATTCCAATGGATACCTTATCTGTCGAAGTTGCGAACGAGCAAGAAATGCTGTTGGATTTGCTGCCGCTGCAGCGTTCGGCCGGAACCCAAAATGATATCGACCGGAAGATTCTCGATACTGCGATGGTGGATGGGAAGCTGCTTGTATTGCCCTATGCGGCCAATCCTTTGTTGGTGTTATATAATAAAGATTTTTTTGATAAAGCGCATATTCCGGTTCCCCAAGGCGACTGGACCTGGGAGCAATTCCGTGAAATTTCGAAAAAGCTGTCTCCGGAGAGAGGTTCGGCAATTCCATATCTGCCTAATATTTTGGAGATTCTGGCGGCGACTGCCGGAAAAAGCTTATTATCGCCCGATGCGAATACATCAGTCGGGTATTTGGATAGCCCCGAGGCGGTGCGGTCCGTTCAATGGCTGAATGATTATTACCGGGACGACGCCTCCAAAATAACTCCCATGACCTTTGTAGATGCAGGTACTCAATTTAACAATTTTCTAACCGGGATGGCACTCGGCAATTTGGAGTCGTATACATTCTATAAGCAAAACTTGGGGGATAAATTGGGTGTTGCTCCTTTACCGCATTTTCAAGATGGGGCACGTGCCAATCCAACAAGCTTCTCGGGGTTTGGCATATCCAAGGATAGCAAACATCCGATGGAGGCTTGGGCTTTTATTCACTATTTGACCTTGACGAATACCGAGCTTTCAGCTGAATTCGCCAAATATTACCTCGTTACCAGCCATTCAATGGCCAAGGCGGTACATCAAGATATCGATCCAATCAAGAACGTATTTGCCGATGAGATGAAACACGCTGTAAAGCCGGTGGGCCTGGGCAGCCCGCTTATGTATGATCCGGATCTGAATACCCAATTTCAGCAGCTCTTCAAGGCCGACAACGAAAAGATTCCTTCCATGCTGCACAGCCTTGCCATGAAAGTGGATGTGCAAATAAAACAGATGGAAAACGCCAAAGAGAAGCAGGCGGAAAACGCAGCATCTTAAGACGTAATTCTCTTTGCGTATCTGTTCCCGGGCTCGACGAACGTTCTGAGCCAAAGGGATAATGAACAGACACTTGCGGCATGAGGTGCAGAGCAGCGAACCGGCTCAACTTTCACTTTGCCCCGATTGCTCCGTTCTGCTGTCGGACAAGCGATTGAGCGGCGTCAGGTAAAAGGTTTCGTCCCGCCGTTCGCGCCGGAATTCGGCCGGCGTCAGGCCGACTTGCTTCTTGAACTGGCGGCTGAAGCTGAACGCGTTCTGGTAGCCAAGCGCCGCCGCAATGCTTACCACCGGCTCGCGCTCATGAATCAGCCGGCGCATCCCTTCCTGCAGCCGCAGCAGCGTCAAATAGCCGCGCGGCGGCATCCGATACAGCTTGCGGAACAAGCGGTTGCAATGGCGTTCGCTGACGCCGACTTTACGGGCGATGCCGGCGATCAGCGCCGATTCGGGCTCTGGTGTCCGCTCGGGGGAGACATACACGGCCGACTCGATTTCCCGCGCAATGCGGCGGGCCAGCGCTTCGTTCGCCGCAGGTTCGGCCAAGCCGTCGCGCGGATGGGCGGCCAGGAAGCTTTCCAGCTCCGCCATAACGGCGTACAACGCGGCGAACACAACCGTTCGGCCGGCAGCCTCCTCCCCAAGCGCCCCGGCCAAACGGCGCAGCAGCGGAGCCAGCCGAAGGTGAAGCGCGGAGTCGGCTGGAACCAGCAGCTCGCGTGCGTTCCTCGCCGCTCGCATGAACGATTCGTCATCCGATTCCAGATGGAGGACGAAATACGACAACGAATCCGCATGGGCAAGCCGGTACTCATGCACCGCCATTGGCGGCACCAGAAGCACGTCGCCCGGCTGCTGCTCGTAGGCGGTTCCGTCGACTACGGCGGATTGGCGGCCTGCCAGTACCCAATTGATTTCAAGCATGGTCGGATGGATGTGCCGCGGGCATGACCAGGGACGGCTGACGGTGCCGTAATGCGCGCCATACAAATGGGCTTGCGCGCGCATATTCGGAAATCCGCGAGGGAAGATGTCCATATTAAACCTCCAAATGTCCGAAAATGCTGTTTCTCCGCGCCCAATCGGGCCGATTCGGTTATCGTCCGCGCGGAGCGTCTATGCCTATAATTGTAGTATGCGAAGTTGAGGAGGGGCAAATCTTTGCTGCTATCGATCATGGGAGAGCCGCACTCGGCTTGGATGGAAACGGAAACGGGCTGGCGCGAATTGGTACGCAGCGCGGGCGAAGCTTGGAGCGGCGGAGGCATTGAACTGACGCTGGCAACGCAAGCGCAAGGCGACCGGATGCCGATTCGGCTGCAAGCCGCGGCCGATGCAGAGCCGGTGCGCACGATCAAGCTGCGATGGCGTTTGCCGCTTGGCGGCGGTCTGCGGCTGCTGGGCGACCATTGGGAGCGGGCTTACGGCGATTTGGAATGGCGCGGACTCGTACCGGAGCGGGTGATGCCGTGGTATTTCCTAGCGACTGACGGGAGCCGCTGTTGGGGGGTCGGCGTCGCCACCGGCGGGGCGGCGATGTGCAGCTGGCAAGCCGACGCAAGCGGCGTCACGTTGACGCTTGACGTGCGCTGCGGCAACGCGGGCGCCATGTTGGGCGGACGGCTGCTGGAGGCGGCCGAAGTGATTGTGTCGGAAAGTGCGGAAGGGAAGTCGCCTTACGCGTTTGCCCGCACGTTCTGCGCCGCGATGTGCGAGCGGCCGAAGCTGCCCGACCACCCGGTATACGGTGGAAACAATTGGTATTATGCGTACGGCAACAGCTCGCACGACGACATCGTGAACGACGCGCGGTTCATCGCGTCGCTCGCGCCGGCAGGCGGGAACCGGCCGTACATGGTGATCGACGACGGCTGGCAGCAGCGCAGCGGCGGCGGCGCTTGCAACGGCGGGCCATGGGTCGGCAACGGGCGGTTCCCGGACATGGCCGGGCTCGCCGGCGAAATGAAAGCAAGGGGCGTGCGCCCCGGCATCTGGTACCGGCCGCTGCTGACGCAAGCGGAAGTGCCGCGCACGTGGGTGCGCTACACGGCAAACGGCGGCTATGTGCTCGACCCGAGCGTGCCGGGAGTGCTTGACGACATCGCGCAAACGGCGGGAACGCTGGCGGACTGGGGTTATGAGCTGATCAAGCACGATTTTACGACGTTCGATATGCTGGGCTTATGGGGCTTCGAAATGAAAGGCGATGTGCACGGCTTGCCTTACGGGTTCGCCGACCGCACCAAAACGACCGCGGAAATCATGCGCGGCCTGTACCGCACCATTGCCGAAGCGTCGAAAGCCGCAGTGATTATCGGCTGCAACACGGTTGGCCATCTTGCCGCCGGGCTGTTCGAAATCCAGCGCACCGGCGACGATACAAGCGGCCGCACCTGGGAACGGACGCGCCGCATGGGCATCAACACGCTGGCGTTCCGCATGGCGCAGCACGGCACGATGTTCAGCCACGATGCCGATTGCGTCGGGTTGACGCCGCACGTGCCGTGGGAGCTGAACCGCGAATGGCTGCGGCTGCTTGCCGGCAGCGGCACGCCGCTGTTCGTTTCGGCGGCGCCGGGTTCGCTGACGCCGGAGCAGGAGCAGGCGGTGCGCGACGCTTTCGCGCGTGCGGCCCGGGAACAGCTGCCGGCGGAGCCGCTCGACTGGCTCGGCAATACGTGCCCGCAGCAATGGTTGCTGGACGGAGAGCCGGCATCGTTCGACTGGCATGACGGCCGGGCCGATGCCGATGCGGCGCGCGACAACGAGTGGTGGCGGTAAGCTCCATTCCACATGGAAAAAACGAGGTCAAGGCGAATCCGCCTTGGCCTCGTTTGCAATGCGCTGCACCTCCGCAGCGGCTTCGGCTTCGATGCGCTGCTTCTCCGCCAGCCCTTCCGCATCGATGCGCAGCTTGTCCGCAGCCGCCTGGGCTTCGTCTCGCAGCTTATCGGCCGCGGCCGCCGTTTCGATGCGCGTTTTTTCGGCCAGGCTTTCCGCTTCGACCCGGCGCTGCTCCGCTTCCGCGTTCTTCTGCTCCAGCTGCAGATTGGCCTTGTCCAGCGCGAGCTGCGCGTTGATCTTCTCCTGCGCCGCCGACAGATACGACTCATTCGGCCGCAGGTCGACGAATGCGAACGAATCGATCACGATGCCGCTCGGTTCAAGCGCCGAAGCAAACCGGCTCAAGATGGCGTTTTCGGCTTCCTCGCGCTTTTCGCCATACAGCTCCGCCAGCGTAAACGCCGAAGCGCCGCCGCGCATCGCTTCCAGCAGGCGGCTGCGCAGCGGGCCGGCTTCCAATTTGCTCGTCGACTGGCCTTGGTACGCCGCGATCAACTGATCCATGTTGCCCGCGTCCACATGATACGAATACGACACATCCGCCTCAAGCTCCGCACCGTCGCTGGTCGGAAGCTTGTAAACGCGTTTGCTCGCTGGTCCGGGCAGTTCGACGGTCCGCGGCGCCGAAGGGTAAATGATCGTCTTGCGCCAAGGGGCGATCCAATGCCAGCCGGGCTCGATGGCGCCTTCCGCCGTTTTGCCGTTGACCCGATCGTACAGCGCGCCCGTGTAACCCGGGCTTACTTCTTTAACGAACGCCGCTGCAACGACGGCGGCAACGACGACCGTCAACGCCGCGCCGGCAATCCATTTTTTCGGTTCCATAGGTATGGGCCTGCTTTCTGCCTAGCCAATTGGCTGCCATGTTCTTTTCCATTATACTCGCGGAAATGCGCGCTGTCGAAACGAGGCGGAGGCTGTCGCATCTTGCGCTATGCAGACAGGCGGGAAACCGACTACAATAGGAAGTATGGAAGCGTTTCAGCAACAAGCGGAGCAGGAACCGGGGAGGGACAGCAGATGATAAAACCTGCCAAGCTGATGATTGCGCTCGGGCTGGTGCTCGTGCTGATCCTGATGGAAAATATGCTGCCGGCGCTCGGCGAAACGAATCAAACGAAACGGATCCTGCTGAGGCTCGAAGACGTGGGCCCGGGCGGGCAATACGATTCGCCCGAGCAGCTTGGCAAGCTGCGAGCGGTGTTCGACTTTTTGGCGCAGGAACAGGTGCGTTACCAGATCGGCGTCATTTCCAAATGGATCGATATCCCCGAAAACAAAGCGATGACCGTCAAACAGCTGGACGACGGCGCTCCGTTTACGCAATCGTTCGTCAAGGTGCTGAAGCAGGCGCAGGACGGCGGCGCGGTGATCGGCATGCACGGCTATACGCATCAGGTCGGCGCAACCCGGCGGGGCGACGGGCAGCACGAATCGGGCATTGGCAACGAATTCGACGTGCCGGACGTGCCGGAGTCGGCGACGGCGGCTTTCGCCGCCGAGCGGCTTGCCGCCGGGGCCGCGATTATGCAGCGTGCCGGCATCATGCCCAGGTTCTGGGAAGCGCCGCACTATCATTATGCCGCCGGACAGCAATCGACGTTTCGGTCGGCGTTCGGCCTGATCTATGAGAACCGGTACGGCAACCCGCGCCAAAGCGACGCGTCGGCGAATGCCGAACGCAACATTGCCTGGGGCGCGCCGACGCTTGGCAGCGTCAATGTGCCGACTCCGTTGTCCTACATCCCGTATAACCGCGACGAACGGCTCATTCTCGATCAATTGGGCCGCACGAACAAGCTGGCGTCGTTTTTTTACCATCCGTTCCTGGAATTCAAATGGTTGCAGCCGGTGCTGGACGCAAGCGGCGAGCCGACGCTCCGCGACGGTTTGCCGGTGTACGAATACCCGCAGCGGACGAAGACGAATTTGCAGAAGCTGGTCCTTGCGCTGCGGGATAAAGGCTACACGTTCTATTCCCTGCTCGATTACGTGCCGTTCACGCCGGCGGCAAGCGTATTCGTCGGCGCGAAGACGGGCGAAACCAGCCTGCAGCTTGGCGACGTCACCGGCGACGGCCAAAGCGATATCGTCGTCTGGAGCCCGGCGAGCGGCAATGTGACGGTGACCGCGGGGCAGTTCCGCGGCATGCGCAACGAAACGCCGGCCAAGCCGGCCGTATGGCTGAACATCCCGCGGCGCAAGGGCGATCTGTTCGCGCTCGCCGACGACAACGGCGACGGCAAGCTCGACCTGTGGGTGCGGCGGGCGGAGGGGACGATCGAGTCGTATCGCTCCAGCGGCTCCTCCTTCGTCCGCTACCGCACTTGGCCGATGAGTGGCCAGCCGGTCTGGAGCAAGCTGTACGCGCTGCGCGGCTCCTCCGGCGAAACGATTCTCGCCGGCACGGCCAGGGACGGCACGCAGTTGTACGCGTATACGTACAGAGCGGGACAACCGGACTTGCAGCCGGTACCGCCATATCAATGGAGAATGGCCGGCGACAAGCGGCTTTCCGTCGGAAGGGAAACGCCTTCGTCGGGCGACAGCCTGTGGCTGCCGCGCAGCGATACGGCAAGCTGCTTCAAGCTTGAGCTGGAGACGGGCGCAACGGGAGCGGAATGGAAGCTGACGAAAGTGCCGCTCAACATCAGCGGCGACGGCGGCGAGCTGCGCTTCGGCGACTTCAACGGCGACAGCTGGCTGGATGCGCTGCTGTGGCGCGGACAGGAGCGTTCGCTCAGCGTCTATATTCGCATCGCCAGCGGCGAATACCGCTACTTGTCGCAGCTTGGCCCCTGGGGCAAAGCGAACGCCCAATTGCTGATCGCCGACCTGGACGGCAACGGCAAAAGCGACATCGCGATCGCCGGCGGCGACGGTTATGTCGATACGGCGCTGTCGTTCCAGTCGGATCTGTGGGCAGCAGGAAAATAAGACCGGCCGCTTCCCGCATGCAACTATTCCCCGCGGGGCTCCGTCCATTTACGTGAAACGGCCTTGGCTACCATTTTTTCGCTATTTTTGGCATAATGGACAGGGGGCATTTCGGACAGTCGCAAGCTGGGCACAAACCGGGAAACGGGTGATAAAGGTTGTTGACAACACACGCATCGAATCGCAACAGGCTGACGGCGGCCGGGAGGCTGGCGATTGCGCTGGCGCTGCTGCTGACGTGGGCGGCGGCATTTGCGCTTGCTCCCGCACGCGCCGCGGAAAGCAATTTGCTCGTGAATCCGGGCTTCGAGCAAGGAGGAGGAACCGCGCCGACCGGCTGGACCGTCGATCTGTGGACGCCAGGCGGCGACGCTTCCGTCATGACGGCAACGGCGGTGCCGGGCAATGCCGGCGCACAGGCGGCATCGATTGAGAACAAACAGGCAAACGACGCCAAATGGGTGCAAAAAGTAACTGTCAAGCCGAAGACGGTGTACAAGTTGTCCGGCCTGGTCAAAGCCGAAGGAATCGGCAGCGCGGCCAAAGGGGCCAACTTGTCCGTCATGGGCGTGACGGAAACGTCGGTCGACGTCAAGGATACGAAAGGCGAGTGGGTGCCGCTCACCTTGTACGGCAAAACCGGCAGCAAGCAGAAGGAGCTCGACGTGGCGCTGCGGCTCGGCGGCTACGGCAGCCTGAATACGGGCAAAGCGTATTTCGACGAGCTGTCGCTCGAGGAACTGCCGGACGGAGCGCCGAAAGGCGCGAAGGTCATCTCCTTCGAGCCGCAGAAAGCGCAGCCGGCCGCATCGTCCGCCGGTCCCGCCGGCCCGCATCCGTCGGCATTCCCGACGCTGCTGTATGCGGCCGCTTTTTTCGTGCTGTACGCGATCGTTTACTTGTTCCTCGTGCGGCAGAACAAATTCGAGCGCATTCCGCGCTTTTACATGACCCAGTACACGCTGGCGATGCTGTTCGGCGCGCTGCTGCTGCGGATCATCATGGCGTCGCAGTCGCCGGGCCATCAGATCGACATGCCGACGTTTTCGGCGTGGGCGGTGCAGGCGGCCAAAAACGGGCTGGGCGGTTTCTACCAGGAAGGCATGTTCGCCGATTACCCGCCGGGATACGTGTATGTGCTGTACGTGCTTGGCAAGCTGTCCGCCGGCATGTCGCTGGCGCAAGGCTCCGCCGGCATGGTGCTGCTGATGAAGCTGCCGGCCATGCTGGCCGATATCGCCAGCGCGTTCCTCGTATACCGCATCGCCGCCAAACGGCTCGCGCCGGGCGCGGCGTTCGGCTTGTCCGCGCTATACGCGTTTTGCCCCGCGCTGCTTGTCAACTCCGCGCTGTGGGGGCAAATCGATTCGTTTTTTACGCTGCTGCTGCTGGCGGTCATCTTGCTCATTCTGAACAAACGCATCGAATGGGCGGCCGTGCTGTTTGCGCTGACGGTGCTGATCAAGCCGCAAGGGTTTATTTTTACGCCGGTGCTGCTGTACGCGCTGTATGCGACCCGCAGCTGGCGGCGCATAACGCTTGCCGCGCTGTACGGCGCCGCGACGTTCGTCGTGCTTGTGCTGCCGTTTGCAGTGCACAAGAAGTTGTTCTGGATCGTCGATCTGTACAAAACGACGCTAAGCTCGTACCCGTACGCGTCGCTTAACGCGTTCAACCTGTTCGCGCTTACCGGCGGCAACGGCATCGACCAAAAAATCAAGCTGCTGTTCCTGCCGTATTCCGTCTGGGGCACGATCTTCATCGTCGCTGCCGTGGCGCTGTCGGCGCTGCTTTACTTTGGCGGCAAACGCCAGGACGCGGAAGGCGAGGCAGGGCGGTATTTTATCGTGGCGGCTTCGCTGATCGCGACGGTGTTCGTGCTCGGCTCAAAGATGCACGAGCGCTACTTGTTCCCGCTGCTGCTGCTGCTGCTCTTCAGCTACATCTTTACGCGCGACCGGCGCATGCTGAAGCTGTTCGCCGGCTTCGGCATCGTGCACTTCATCAACGTCGGCTACGTGTATGCCTACGCGACGTACAAAGTGTACTGGCTGGACAAAATGAACGGCATTCTGATGGTGACCTCGCTGGCCACCGTCGTGTTGTACATCTACTTCGTGTATGCGGCGATCGATTTGCTCGTGCGCGGGCGCAGTTTGCCTGTCGTCGACGACGAGGAGGACGAATCGCCGGCTGCCGCCCGCAAAGTGCAATCCGGGCTGCCGCGGGCTGCGGCGCCGCTGCGGGCCGTTACGGAGCCGTATCCGCCGTGGACGCGCAAAGACTGGACCTTGCTCGGCATTCTCGTCGCCTTGTACACCGTTATTGCCATGTACCATCTCGGTTCGCTGAAATCGCCGGAGACGGCGTGGCAGCCGGCCAAGTCGGGCGAAAGCTTCGTCGTCGACCTTGGCGCCCCGCAAGAGCTGGAGCGGATCAACAGCTTCGGCGGCATCGGTGAAGGCAAGTTTAATCTCGAATTTTCCGCCGACAAATCGAACTGGGCCGACAAGGTAACGGTGGAGAATACGTACACGAAAGTGTTCTACTGGAACACGCAGCCGGCCGCGCTGACGGCCCGGTATGTGCGCTTCACCGTCGAGACGCAAGGCTTTACGCTGAACGAACTGAGCTTCTACGCCAAAGGCAACGACAAGCCGCTTCCGATTGCGGCAGTCGACGACGCCGGCGTATCGCCGGGGCTGAAAGGCACGGTCGCCGACCTGTTCGACGAGCAGGGGGAAAGCATTCGCAATCCCACTTACATGAACAACACGTATTTTGACGAAATATACCATGCGCGCACGGCGTTCGAGCACCTGAACAACATGAAGCCGTACGAAAATACGCATCCGCCGCTCGGCAAACTGCTGATTGCAGTCGGCATCTGGCTGTTCGGCATGGACCCGTTCGGCTGGCGCATCGTCGGCACCGTGTTCGGCATCGCGATGATTCCGGTCATCTACGCCTTCGGCCGCAGGTTGTTCGGCAAAACGGAATATGCGTTCATCGCCGCATTTTTGCTGACGTTCGATTTTATGCATTTTGCGCAGACGCGCATTTCGACCATCGACGTGTACGGCGTGTTTTTCATCATGGTGATGTACTATTACATGCTGCGCTTCTACCAGACGAGCTTCTACGACGTGCCGCTGAAGCAGGCGCTGAAGCCGCTGGCGCTTTCGGGGTTGTTTTTCGGTATCGGGGCGGCGAGCAAGTGGATCGTCATATACGGCGGCGCGGGGTTGGCGCTTATCTTTTTCCTGGCGCTTTACGAACGGTACCGCGAATACGACGGGGCCAAACGGTTCCTGGCACGCGGCGGCAAACATAAGACGAAGGAGTCGCAAACCGCCGTCGACGACAGCCGGTCGATCGTCGAGACGTTTCCGAAGCTGGCGCTCAAAACGATTGCGTGGTGCGTGCCGTTCTTCATTGTCATTCCGCTGCTTATCTATTCGGCGGCGTTCATTCCGTACCAGACGGTTCCGGGCGAGAAGAAAGGCATCGGCCAACTGATCCAGTACCAGAAGGATATGTACGATTACCACAGCAAGCTTGTCGCCACGCACTCGTTCGGGTCGCCGTGGTACGACTGGCCGGGCATGATCAAGCCGCTCTGGTTTTACGGCGGACAGTCGACCGTGCCGGCCGGCATGACGTCGACGATCGTGACGATGGGCAACCCGGCGATCTGGTGGCTCAGCTTCCTGGCGATCCCGCTGGCGATTATTATGGCGATGCGGCTCAAGCACAAAGGCATGCTGGTCGTGCTGGTCGCGTTTTTCAGCCAGTACGTGCCGTGGATGCTGGTGACGCGGCTGACGTTCATTTATCACTTTTTTGCGATGGTGCCGTTCCTGGTATTGTCGATCGTATTCCTGATGAAGGTGTTCGTCGACCGGAAACCGAGCCGCAAAAAGTGGGTATACGCCTACATGGCGCTTGTGTTCGTCCTGTTCGTCCTGTTCTACCCGGCGCTGTCCGGCATGACCGTCAGCAAAGATTACGTCGATTGGCTGCATTGGGAACCGGGCTGGTATTTCTAGCGGTAATTGAGATTGGAGCAACAGGAGGACCTGCGCATGAGCCGGCACAAACAAGCATTGCCGCTGCCCAAACCGGCTTTGTCCGCGGCAGTTCGGCAATTCGTCAAATTCAATCTTGTCGGCGTGGCCAACACGCTGGTCGACATGGCCGTTTACTTTGCGCTTCGCTGGCTGGGGCTGTTTTTTGCCCCGGCCCAGGTGATTTCGTACGGCTGCGGCATGCTCAACAGTTACGTGTGCAACCGGCTGTGGACGTTCGGTGACCGCAAGGAGCCCGTGCGCGGCCAGCTGTGGCGGTTTGCGCTGCTGAACGGCGCCATGCTGCTGCTGTCGATCGGGCTGCTGTATACGTTCAAGCACGTGCTGCTTTGGTCCGAGGTCCCGAGCAAAATTGCGGCGACCGGCTTCACGACGGTGATCAATTTCGCCGGAAGCAAGCTATGGGTATTCCGCGAACCGTAAACAGCCGAATGGATCCTGAAGCGATGCGCTTCAGGATTTTTTTCGTCCGTGGGACAGGAGTCCATAAGTTATTCGGCACAAGTACATATCATGGCGTAGTAAAGGTAGGGATCCCAGGGGAGGCAGGTGTGCGATGTCTCATGCGTTAAGGAGCGGTGTCAACGTCATCGGCTGTATGTATGAGGAATCGGGCAGGGGGGAAGCCTGCCGCGCCATGGCAAGGTCGCTTTACTCCGCCCAAATTCCCATCAGTATGGTGAATTTTGAAGAACCCTCGTTTTATCCTAAAAAAGATAATTCCTGGGCGTTTCAAGAGTCGTTTGAGGCGGCATACAAAACCAACCTTTTTCTCATGAATGCGGATGCGCTTCAGAATGCTTTGGATCAATACCCTTTCGAGCAACAGTACAATATCGGCTTTTGGAACTGGGAGTTCCCGGATTTTCCCGACGAACGTCTTTCTTCTTTTCACAACCTCGATGAGGTATGGATACCCAGCTCCTTTGCGGCTACCGGGATATCGACAAAGTCGCCGGTTCCCGTCCTGGTCGTACCTCCGGCAATTGATGCCAGATGTCCCCTTCACATGGACAAAACTTTTTTTCATCTTCCATCCGATCGCTTTTGTTTCTTGACCATGCTCAATGGCAGCGGCGACGCCAAACGCAAAAATACGGAAGCCTCGATTGAAGCGTTCAAGCTGGCTTTCTCACGGGACCATGCGAGTGCTTCGCTTTATGTCAAAGCCGCCAATTGTACGCCCGAAACGCTGGCCAGCTTGCAGGCTCGAATCGGGGATTACCCCAACATTCACCTTCTGCCGCATCATCTGGATCGGTATGAAACCTACGCCTTGCTCAGGTCCGCCGATTGTTTCGTGTCCCTTCACCGGGCTGAAAGCTTCGGCTTGGCCTTGGCGGAAGCGATGTACCACGGGACGCCGGTGATTGGCACCGGATGGTCGGGGAATACCGCATTCATGGATGAATCGAATTCGTGCTGCATCGATTATCAGTTGGTTCCCGCGGGTGACCATTCCGATCCCTATTCGGCATATCAGCTTTGGGCGGATCCGGATTTGTTGCATGCGGCGTATTTCATGAAAAAAATAATGGACGACCCGATATGGGCCAGCAAAATCGCGAACAACGGCAAAGAGGCGATCGCGACCCGATATTCCCCGCGGGCTGTCGGTGCCCACATTCAGTCCCGCTTAAGGGAGCTGAAGCTCGTTTAATCCAGCATTAATAAGGAGCAAGGAACTTATGCGAATTTTTATGATGACAACATATCCCCCCCGCAAGTGCGGTATTGGGGAATACGCTAAAAATACGGCAGCGGAACTCGCGCGAATCGAGCATACCGACGTCTGGATCGGCTCCCTGGTGAACGAGACGGTGGAGGAGGTACTGCCGGAAGTTGTGATTCAGATTCGACAGGACCGGTTCGACGATTACGAAAAAGTGAGTCGGCTGATCAATTGGACGGCGATCGACGTTGTGATCATCCAGCATGAGTTCAGTTTTTACGGCGGAAACAACGGGAACTGGGTCGTGGACCTGCTGGACAGGATCAAGAAACCCGTCATTACCGTGTTTCACTCGCTCGACTACTTCCCGCTGCCGTCCAGAGCCCCTGTCATCAGGGAAATTGTGCGCAAAAGCGCCTTTGTCGTTTCGACGACGCAGAAGGGCAAATGGATGCTGCAGCAAGATTACGGCGCGGCAGAAGCGAGAACGCTGCACATCCCGCTGGGCGCACCGGACGCCTTGCCGCAAGAACGCGCATTATTCCGCAAGCAGTTGAACGTTGCGAACCGCACCGTCGCAATGACGTTCGGACTGTTGAATCCGTATAAAGGCATTGAACTCGTGCTGGAAGCCATCCCGGAGGTGGTGGAGAAGCACCCGGATTTTATGTATTGGATCGTAGGAAGCACACACCCGGATCATGCTTACGGCGATAGCTATTACAACAAGCTGGTCGATCTCATCGATCAGTACGGCATTCATAACCATGTCCGGCTTATTTCCGGTTACCAGTCGGAACAAGATTTAATCAGGCTATTGACCGCATCCGACATTTACATTAACCCATATTGGAAAATAAACGCCGTTTTCGCCAGCGCAACGATGACTTATGCGGCCCGCATGGGCAAAACCATTATTTCCAGCCCCATCGATTATTCACTGGAGCTCTTGTCCGACGGTGCGGGAATGATTTTTCCTTATGGCGACGTAGGAGCTATCGCGCGGCAGCTGAAAATGCTGTTGGCCGATCAAAAGGAACGGGAAGCGATGGGCGCCAAATTGAAACGAAAGACGTCCGAATACGGTTGGAACGACGTGGCCGCGGCTTATTGGCGTGTGATCGAACGGGCAGACGATCAAAGCTGGCGGGAAACGGACGAAAACGAGTTTGAACGTGAACGTGAACATGAACGTGAACATGAACAACGCGGAAACGGACACGAACTAGATACGGATAACGAAACCGATCGCGTGACGCTGCCGATCCCCCCCGTGCCGGGAGATGAGAAGAAGAACAGGCCTCGCGCGCAGTTGCCCGCCTCCCTCCAAACGGCGAGAAAAAGAAAGAAGCGGAATGCCGCCAAAAAAAAGAAGAGCCCGCGCAGCCGGCAATCCAGGAAAATCCATTCGCGTTATAAGACGGCCCGATTGGATACGATCGTTACGTTCGCTGCGAAACCGGCAGGGGTCAAAGCGCCAAAACGAAAGCGGAGACGTAGGCGCGCAGCGTAGACCAACATGGTGAGGAGCAGCTTCACAAGGGGCAGGAAGGAAGCATACTGCCCCGATTTGTGCGTCTGGAAGGCTTCGACCCGCGGCTCAGACGTCAAGAATCGAGCGGAGCGTCTTGCATACATAATGAACGGTTTCCCTGGTCATGGTCAAACCGGAAGGCAAGTTGAAGGCGTAGGGTGAGATGGCGTAACTGTTCACATTGCTTTCTTGTGCCCGAACCGCTTGCGGCAAATGCCGAAAAGCGGAAAGCGAGCTTAGCGGGTGAAAGAACGGGCGGCTATGGATGTGCTTGCCGGCAAGCAACCGAATCATCGCTTCTTTGTCGATCCCGTATTTTGCATCCACAAGCGCCGTCACCATCCAGTACGAGTTCCGCACATCAGGCGAGTCCGGATTCAACGTCACGCCCGGTATGGATCCGAGTTCCTCCAGGTACCAGGCGAAGATCTCCCGTTTCATCGCCACAAGCTCCTCGATCCGTTCGAGCTGCGCCAGACCGAGAGCGGCTTGCAGGCTGCTCATTTTGTATTTATAAGCAACCTCCTCATTCCGGAACATCGTGTCTCCCGGCAAACGTCCGTGATCGCGCAATACGAGCGCGCGGCGGTAAATATCTTCGCTATTCGTGACCAGCATGCCGCCTTCTCCGGTCGTCATCGTTTTCGAGCCATGAAAACTGAACACGCCGGCATGTCCCAGGGAGCCTGATTTGCTGCCTTTGTATTCGCTGCCGATGGCTTCAGCGGCATCCTCGATTACTGCGATATCGTATGCGGCGGCTATTTGTCGAATGCGGTCCATATCGGCCATATTGCCATACAAATGAACGGGGATGACGGCCTTCGTTTTATTCGTCACATGCATGGCGAAGCTTTCCGGCGACAGGCACCAGGTTCGTTCGTCAATATCGGCAAAGACAGGGGTCGCACCAACGTAACAGATTGGCGCGGCCGTGGCGATCCAGGTAATGTCCGGGACGATTACCTCGTCTCCGGGACCGACGTTGCGCGATAGCAAGGCGAGATGAATGGCCGATGTGCAGGACGGCAGGGAGATCGCATATTTCGTCCCGATGTGCGCGGCAAACGCCGTTTCGAATCGATCGTTATAGGTGTTGGCCCGATCGTACCAAGCACATCTGACGGCGTCGCATACATAATCGATTTCTTTTTGGGTAATAGAAGGCCCGGACACGGGAATGGATCGATCCGCATTCATCTTGTTATTCCTCCACGCATTTCAAGTAGCCGTCGGGAGCTGCGGTAATCATTAATTTGCGGTTCATTTCATCGTCGATAACGAACCGCTTGTTCGTGCGCAGAAATTGATGAACGGCCGTCTTCGGATTATCGCCGGGTCCCCATGGGCGGTCCGGGAACATCGCTTTCGGCAAATGTTCCACGACCGTATCCATGACGATCAGATAGCTTCCCGGTCCGACAAGCGGCGAGTAAAGCTGCATTTCCTGCAACACATGCGCATGCGTGTGGTGAGAATCCAGAATAACGAGCGCCCGTTCCTTTCCTTTCGCCGCGTCGTAAATGCGCTGCACGACGGCTGGATCCGTGGAGGACCCCTCAAGCAGACGAATTCGCTTGAACATGGGATGCCGCTCGATCTCTGCCCGGTTGTGCTGCCGTATGTCGATGTCAATGCCAATGACTTGCCCGTCCCCGCCCATCAGTTCCAGCAAGGAGGCATGGAAAATCAATGAACCGCCGTGAGCGATCCCCGTCTCGACAATCAAATCGGGCCGGACCTTCCACACAATTTCCTGCATGGCCATCACATCCTGCGGGTACTGGATGATCGGTCTGCCCAGCCAGGAAAACCGGTACGAATATTTGCGCTTGCAGCTTTCCTGGAACCATTCGCTTGTCAGCTGATGGAACGCCCGATCGTCAGATGTCATTTGCGGTTTCCGCCACCTTTATCGTTCTTGATGGATTGCCGGCGACAACGTGATGCGGAGGCACGTTTTGCGTGACGACGGCCCCGGCTCCGACGGTTGCGCCCCGTCCGATTTGCACGCGCGGCAAAATGACGGCACCGGTATAAATCGTCGCATAATCCGCAATCTCAACGCATCCGGCGAGCGTCGCTCCCGGGCCGATATGAACCCCTTCACCGACGATGCATTCATGTTCGACGATGGCGCCTGAATTCACGATGGTTTGTTTGCCAATGCGGGTCTGAACTCCGACGATGGCGCGGACCAGAATTTGGGCGCCGGACTCGACGATCGCCGACGGAGACAAATACGAATCGGGATGAATGACCGTCAAAGGCGTAAGCCCTTTCGAAACGAGAACATCATGGATCCGGATGCGATCCCTCCCCTTGTCGCCGCCGATGGCAATCGCAAAATGCGTCGGATCGTCAGCGTCCCTTTGCCTCAGCCAGTCATCGAACGCATGGCTCGCAAACAAGGGAACGCCTGCGACCGGAGGAGTCAGCCGCTCATCGCGGTCGAACACGGCGGCAAGCGTATATCCGGCAAGGGCAAGGCATTCCCACAACACTTTGGCCTGGCCGGTGCCTCCCCATAAAATAACCTCTTTCCCGCAAGGGCGCGATCGCTTCATCAGTCGTTTACCCCTATTTCCACTATAAAGAGAATTATCTCGTAACTATTCAACAAAATATTCATCCATTTGCCGATGGTGCCTCCCGGTCGTTGATTTAGGCTTCGCCTGTCGGAAATTTATACAAGCGGACATTACCCGCTACTAGGGCGATAGAACGGTTCGCTCTATTCCCGTCGTTCATAATCTACAAGGTGATGGGAAGGAGGAGCGGTATGATCGGCGTCATGTTGACCGTGTTTAATCAATTGCAGGACACGATGCGAACGCTGGAAAGCTTCGCGCGCTGCACCCGGCTGCCTTATCGGCTTGTCATCGTCGACAACGCTTCGACGGACAAGACGGTACGCCATTTGATGCGACGCGGATACGAGCTGATCGCGAACGAGCGATCGACCCACGGTACGGTTCGCATCAATCAGGGAATGCGGCATTTGCTTGCCAATCCGGCAAATCGCTATCTCGTGTGGATTCATAACGACATGCTGTTTTTCTCCGGTTGGCTGGAGCGGTTGATCGAACATTTGGAGCTGGATCCGTCGATCGGCAAGCTTTCTCCCGTTTTTGTCAACGACCACGACCGTGGACCTGGCGATGCGGTATTTGCGGAGCAGTGGATGTGCAAGTTCAGACACAGCTTCTATCCGGGAAACGCATGCCCGTGGATTATGAAGCGGGAAGTGTTTGAAGAGGTCGGCTGGTTTGATGAGCGGTATATCGGTGTCGGCGGCTACGAAGACTGGGATTACAACAACCGAATGATTCAAAGAGGCTACGATGTCATGATTACGAAAGGAAGCATCGTTTGGCATCCGATGAACGGTACGCGATCCAAGTACGATGAATTCGAAGCGACCATGCATAACCGCACCTATTATGCCAACAAATGGGGGACCGACCGCGAAATCGTATCCCACACGCCGGAAGCCGCCGCGCTTCGCCGTTAACTCACGATGGTAGAAAATAGTCGAAAGAAGCATCACACTTGCCGGTTTCCATCCGGATATGTTCGGCATTTGATAGGATTAGGACGCCTGCTGCGAGGTTAATAGAGAGCTTGCAGCTCGTTCTCCAAAGTATTTCAGGAAGGAGGAATACTCGATGCCATTCAACGCTTATGTCACCAATGCCGGCTCCAACACGATCTCGGTTATTAATGGGAGAACCGGCTCGGTAGTTGCCACCATCCCGACAATGCCCAATCCGAACAAGTCTGCGCTTGCTCCTGACGGTACCCGCCTATACGCATCCAATGTTCAGGACGCCGTCGAAGTTTTCGACACGGCTACGAATACGCTGATCGCCACGATCCCGGTTGGTCTGAATCCTGTAGGCATGGCGATTACGCCGAACGGAGCCCGCGCGTACGTTCCTTGCTCCGGAAGCGACAATGTTTATGTCATCGACACGGCATCCAACACGGTCATTACGACGGTCAATGTGGGATCCCATCCGATGCTGCTGGCGATTACGCCCGACGGAGGACGCGTATTCGTGACGAACTACGTGTCCAACACTGTTTCGGTCATACAGACGCTGACGAATTCGGTAAGCAATACGATCCCGGTCGGCGTGAACCCGCTCGGCATTACGATTACGCCGGACGGATCCAAAGCGTATGTTGCGATCAACGGGGGATTTGTGACCCAGATCATCGATGCCGCCGCGGAAACGGTCGTCGGTTCCGTCAGCCACGGATCGATTCCGGAAGATGTAAAAGCTTCGCCGGACGGCTCACGCGTCTACGTATCGATTTATTATCAGAATCGGGTTGACGTTATTCTTACGTCCACAAATCAGCTGATCGCTTCGATTGCCGTTGAAACCAATCCGGTCGGAATCGCCTTCAACTGCGGCGGCACCCTTGCCTATGTGACGAATTACGGCTCCGGCACCGTATCGGTGATTGACGTGCTGACTAATTCGGCGGTCCAGTCAATTCCGGTAGGCCTTAATCCGGAAGGAGTTACAACCGGGTGCATTTAGCAATCCTCATGCTCCTCTGTCAGACAACGAACAGGCTCGTTCGCCGGCGAACGAGCCTGTTCGTTTGCTCCGTGCGGCGCCGCGCTTATGCCGAGGTCAAGATCGCCGCGTATCGGCTGGCGATATGCTCCCATTGATTGTCGCGCACATAATCGGCTTGCTTCGCATTGTCGCGCAACCGGCTTGCGTCCGACAGGACGCTGCGCAGCTCCTCTTCATTGCGCACCTTGATCACCACATCGCCTGGAATGTCCTTGAACCAGCTAACATCGTTCACAATGACGGGCCTGGAGGAAGCCAGCGCCACGCAAATGGCCGACGAGTGGACCGTGGCATCCGTATCCGGGTACCACAGCACGATCGCGTCGGATGCGGCAAGCCGCGAGGTGAGCTCATCCGTCGTCAGCCACTGGGTCACGCGAATCAAGTGTTCGCCGTCTACACGGCAGCTGTTTGCAGGATCGATGGCCATGAACCGATATCCGATATCGCCTGCGACCCGAGAGATCAATGAATAATCCGTCCGTCCCAATCCCAGCGTAGCGATCAGCGGCCCCGCCAATTGATAGCGCTGTTTGAGCGCCTCCTTGTCCTCTTCCACCCGTTTCGGAACGCCGAAGGGAAGGCGGTGGCAGCGATCCGATATGTTGGCGTGGCTGACGAAATGCCGGATCCATTCGAACGGAAAGTCGGGACCGATGCAGGAGTCGTGCAACGTAACCAAAACCTCGATCCGGCGATCGCTGCAGTGTGCCAGAAGGCGGCGAAGCTCGGTATCGTGAAAAATCCCGTTTTGATACTGCACGATGACGGCCTCGATTCGCCTCGCCTCCAGCTCCCGGAACAAGAGCGGAAAATCGAATGCCGAGTCGCGGCACCAGGCGCCGGCGTTGAAGCAGGGCACATATTCGATCGTATCGCGGGGGTCGATGTCGGCGAGACAGAATGTGCGATCCGGCCGAACCGTGTCTCTCCTGTTGCCGAATATCGTTACGTAATGTCCGATCCGATTCAGTGCCCTGCCAAGCTCCAGGCTGTACTCCGCAATGCCGCATTTCATCCCGTACGAGCTGAACAGTCCGATGTTCAACGAAACCTCACCCGCTTTCTTTCCGAATCGTTCATTGTATGTGATGACACTTCTTCAGGGAACGGGACAAATGGCCGAACCATGTGCGTGCCGGATTCATACATTTTATAAGACGAAGCTGCGGAAGGAGAATGAGCATGATCGGTCTTTTGATGACGACCTACAATCAATTGGCAGATACCCGGAATGCGCTGGCGAGTTTGAAGGAAACGACGGCCGAGCCGCTTGGGCTGGTGATCGTGGACAATGCCTCCACTGACGGCACGGTTCAGTACGCCAGGCAGAATGGGTATCCCGTTATCGAAAACGTGCGGCCCGTTTCGCTTTCCACGGCCATCAATCAAGGCTTGACCTATTTGTTGTCCATTCCCGATGTACGGTATATCGGCTGGATTCATAACGATATGACCTTTTATCCCCGCTGGCTGCCAAGGTTGGTGCAAGAGCTGGAGGCGGAACCGCAAATCGGAAAACTGGCGCCGGAAAGCTTTCATCCGCACGGTCCCGATCTTGCGGATGCGGCGGAACAATTTATGCGGGAACACCAATCCGAGCGCTATCCGGGCAATGCATGTCCATGGATCATGCCCAGAGCGGTGATCGAAAAAGCGGGGCTGTTCGACGAAAGATTCATTCAATGCGGAGGCTATGAGGACTGGGATTACAATAACCGGATCATCGAATTGGGCTATCGGGTGATGATTACGCGCGGAAGCGTCGTCTGGCATCCGGCCATGGGCACCCGCAAACACCAGGATGAATTGGAATCGGGCCGGCACAACGCGGGGGTTTATTACGAAAAATGGGGAACCAATTTTCCTAAGGTATAGGATGAATGAATTTGGCCAAAAGGGGGGCGGCGGATGGGAAGACAATCGGTCACTGCCATGTACATTGTAAAAAATGAGGAAACCTTTTTACCTTACTCGATTCGATCCATCTATGACGCGGTTGACGAAATCATTGTAGTGGACAACGGTTCTACGGACCATACGGCCGAAATTGCACGATCGTTCCGCAAAGCGAAAGTGATTCCTTGCGATGCCTACGGCGACTTTGCCATGCTGCGCAATGTGGCGCTCGATCATGCGCAGGGCGAATGGGTGATGAAGCTGGATGCCGACGAGGTGTTCTACCCGGATCTGGCATCGCGGATGGAAGTTTTGACGCAAGCTCCCGGCGTTGATGCGTATACGTGTTGGTTTTATCACCTGATTCCCGATTATTGGCATATGCAAAATACAAGCGACCACGATGCCCTGTACCACCGCGTCTTTTTGATCCGCAAACATAACGGCTTGCGCTGGAAAAATCCCGTTCACGAATCTCTGGAAGGCATCGGCGGCAGCATTCACGATTCCGGGCTGCACTATGTGCACTACGGGTATACCAAAGGCGTGCATCAAGTCGCCGAAAAATTCAGCTTTTACGCGCGGCTGGAAGGGATTCCGGACCCGATGGAGCACATAAGTCCCGAGGACATTTTTAATGGAAGAATCATCCATCCGTTTCGCAAACCGCATCCTCCCGTTATTCAAGCATTTGTTGACAGAGCGAAACATTAACCGTGCCGGAGGAGGATCGAAACCATGCAGTTGTCTTTGATATGCCCAATATTCGATGCCTCCGGCTATGCGGAAGCGGCGCGTACGCTCGTTCTGGGTTTTCTGGACCAGGGGCACGAAATACGCATCATTCCCAAAGATTGGAGTCAAGCGGATTCCGGCCTTCCGCCGGCTGTCGAACAACGATTGCGCGCCGTATGCGGCAACGAATTGCTGCCCGTCGGCCCGGTATTGCACTTGACAATCGCGCAAAATTTCCGCTATGTCCCCGGCAGACTGAATATCGGCATGACCATGATCGAATGCAATCGTTTGCCGCACCATTGGGTGGAGCGCTGCAATGAAATGGATCAGGTGTGGGTGCCATCCACGTTCAATCGAACGAGCTTTATCGACAGCGGGGTTCATGCGGAGAAAATAAAGGTGGTGCCGATCGGCATCGATCCGGCGAGGTTTCATCCGAATGTGGCGCCGATCGCCTTGCAGCACCAAACGAAGGGCCGATTCGTTTTCATATCCAACTTTGAATGGGTGGAGCGGAAAGGATACGACATTCTCATTCGCGCCTATTTGGAAGAATTTACGAATGACGATCCCGTCCTTCTGGTCATCAAATCATATGACGGCAGCAATTATGATCCGCATGGCGTCAAGCTGCATCAATACTATCAGGATACGATGACGCAAATCCGCAAAAGCAATCCGCCGGCTATGGAGTTCGTCACGCGGAACATCCGGTACGAAGAGATGCCTTCCTTCTATACGGCGGGCAGCTGTTACGTCATCGCAACGCGGGGGGAAGGCTGGAATCTTCCGGCACTGGAGGCGATGTCGTCGGGAATTCCGGTCATCACGACAAACTGGTCGGCGCACCTCGATTTTCTGCATGAAAGAAACAGCTATTTGATCGATATCGATAGACTGGCGCCTGTTCCCATGCTGGGAGTCCCGAATGACGAAATTTACAGGGGAGCCTGCTGGGCGGAGCCATCGCTTCCGGATACGAAAAGACGGCTTCGCCATGCCTTCCAGCATCCGCTGGAAGTATCGGCGAAAGGAAAGCGGGCGCGGTTCGACGCGCAGGCCATCTGGAATCAGAACCGCATGCTGCGCCAGGCATACCGGAATCTTACCGGCATGTCCGGTTAACAATTCCGTCCCCGGTGCTGGACAGCCGTCCCTGCAACCGATATGCTGGTGATGAAGCCTTGCCGAACCGGCTGCGGATGCACAAGGAGCGGTTGAGGCCAAATCATGAACGAATCGGAGAATATGACTCCTATGATGAAAACGATACGCTGTTGGTTGACCCACGCGTTCCAAGCGTCCGCCGTTTCCATTGCAGCTGCGCTGCTTGCGTTAACCGCCGTCGCAGCAATGCCGGCACCACACGTCGCGGCGCTGGCGTCCCCGGACGCTCCGGACAACGGGATCGTGATCTGCCTCGATCCCGGTCACCAGCGATACGGCAACAACGAGCTCGAGCCGGACGGTCCCGGTTCCGCGGTTCGCAAGCCCAAGGTTACGTCGGGTACAACCGGCGTGGCGACTCGCAAGCCGGAATACGTGCTCAATCTGGAAGTGTCGCTTCTGCTGCGGGACAAGCTCGCCGCGCGCGGCTATCAAGTCGTGATGACGCGGGATTCGCACGACGTGGACATCAGCAACAAGGAGCGCGCCGACATGGCGGGCGAAACGAAGGCGGACTTGTTCCTGCGCATTCATGCCGACGGCTCGGAATCGGCGGCGGCCCATGGCATCAGTGTGCTGTATCCGTCGGCGTCAAACGCCTATACGCGGGCGATTCAAGCGGACAGCCAGGCCGCGGCAGCCGAAGTGCTGAGCGGCATGATTGCGGCTACCGACGCGGCTTCGCGGGGGACCGTGGCACGTGACGATTTGTCCGGGTTCAACTGGGCGACGGTTCCGACGGTGCTTGTCGAGATGGGCTTCATGTCCAATCCCGACGAAGACCGCCGCATGTCCGAGCCCGCCTACCAGCTGAAGCTGGCGGAAGGGATGGCGGCCGGGATCGACGCTTATTTTGCCGATCGGGTGCCGGCGCAGGCGACAGAACCGTACGACGGCGCCATCACGCTGACCGGCGAAACCGCGCTGTTCGACCGCGCCGGCGGCGGCTTTCATCGTACGCCGTACGCGCTCGGCGCGCAAACGGTACAGGCGTTCGAGCGTTCCGGCAACTGGTACCATATTCGCACGTGGCTCGGCGACCTGTGGGTCGACGGCGTGGAAGCGCTGGCGGGCGAACCGGAGCCGGTCGACCGGCCGTTGTCGCTGACCCGCACGACTACGCTGTACAGCTCGCCGAACGGGAACGGGCGGCCCTTGGCGGCACTGGCGCCGCAGGAAGTGCGGGCGACCGCGGCGTGGAACGGCTGGTATCGCGTCGATACCTGGCTCGGCGCGCTGTGGCTGCAGGCGGAGTAGCAGCCCGCACAATCAGTCCCCACCCGAGCTGTTTTCAAAAATAAGCCATATTCCATTGCCTATTGCGATAAAATTGGCAAGCAGCAAAATGTATGGGCTATTTCCATGACATGCTGTTGTCGCTAGGTGCCAGTGGCCATGGCTTCCGCTTTTGTCTTGTGTACAGTGCCGTGAGGGTGATGGGGCGGCGCGTAAAGCACCGTTACTTTCAGCGGCGTTTGGCCGGTGTTTGTTACATTGTGCCATTTGCCGGCTGGCACCAGGATGGCATCACCTTCTTTGGCAGTGGCCTCGAAATTCAGCCGATCCCGGCTATCTCCCATTTGCACGAAGGCTTCCCCTTTCTCCACACGGATAAATTGATCCGTTTCGGGGTGAATTTCCAAGCCGATATCGTCTCCGACGGGGATGCTCATGACGGTCATCTGCAAATACGTGCCGGTCCACATCGTGGTTCGGTACGTCTCGTTTTGTTTCGCTGCTTGATGGAGATGGGCGACATACGGCTGCGGCCCATAATCGGTTGCGGCATCCGAACGCAGCGAGCGAATCCGTTGCGCATGGATCGGCGCCTCGGTTTCGGCAGCATGCCATAATATGTGCCGGACAAACGGGTGGCGAACATGGCGGAAGGAGGAACGATAGTCCCGGCAGTTGTCCCATTCCGCCGCTAGCGCCATATCCAATCCTTCGCCATAATCGCGGAAAGGGGTGTACGCTGACCGGCAGTTCGGGTATGCCCCCGTAAACGTGAAATACAAGTGGACAAATTGATTGAAATGTTGCTTTTTGTTGTCTGCGATCTGTTGCAGCTGGTTTCGATGCGTTGGATTGGGGGCTGCATCGGCCAGACGGCTGTACAGTTCGATTGCGGCGGCTTCCCGGCCGATTGCGGATAGAAGCGCATCAACCGTGCCCGGGTCCTGTTCTTCATAAATCGGAATGTGTTTCCCCATAGTCATCAATCCTCTTTGCTCGATGATAACTCATCATATGCCCAGAGGGGGGAAACGTTCGATGTCGTTCGTGTTATACTGGTTGCAAGCACTTCCAATTCCAGGCTCCTTCGGTGAGGCGATCCGATGAACCGCAAATATTCCGTCCGCTACAAAATCGTCGCCGGTTTTGTGCTCGTGCTGGTGCCGCTCGTTTTTTTCCTCTTCTACAACAACTACTATGCCATGAACATCGTGCGCGAGAAAATTTCCGGCAACTACAGCAACCTGCTGGCGCAATACGCGCGCACGACCGACGACACGCTGCGCGAATTCGAAAGTTATCTGTACCGGATGAAAACCGATTCCGACGTCATTATGCTCAACTCCTACCTGCCTGGCAGCGATGACTATGTGATCGCCCGGCAGCGGATTCTGAACCGATTTACGACCGATATCGGCAATTACAGCATCATCGACACGTTCTTTTTTTACTCGCGCACGATTGACGACCTGCCGATCATGACCCGCAACAGCACCGTCTATTATGACCGGGTGAACACGATCCGCCGCTTTCTTCTCGAACAAATCGAAGCGGACGGCGAGCGGCGCGGCTGGAGCCTGCTGCGCACGGAGAAGGAAAACCTGCTGATCCGCTTCGAATACACCGCCTCGGGCATGTACGCCGGCGCGGTGATCGATCTGCGCAAGCTGGTCGAGCCGCTGGGCTCCTGGAACGTGGGCGAAGGCGGCGGCGCCGTGATCGCCGGCGAGGACGGCGCACCGGTCGCAACCGCGGCGTTTGCGGCAGACCGGTACAAGGCGATGGCCGCCGACATCCGCCCGCCCGTTCGTTCCTACGAAACGGTCGAAGAGCGAGCGACGGGCCGCAGCTACCTCGTCGTCCGGCAAGCGGCGCAGAACGCACCGATCGCTTTTGTCCTGCTGATTGCCGAACGCAACGTGCTGCAGAACCTGCCTTACCTGCAAAAGACGATCTACCTCATCCCGCTTGCGGTCATCGTTGTGGTGATGCTGTATTTTGCGTTCCTGCAGCGGGTGTTTTTCAAGCCGATGACGCTGCTGATCAAAGGGATGCGCCGCATCAGCCAGGGCAATTTCGACGTCCGGCTGCAGGAGGAGCGATCGCTTGAATTCGCCTTCCTCGTCTCTACTTTCAACGATATGGCCGGCCAGATCGAGAAGCTCAAAATCAGCGTATACGAAGAGCAGCTCCACGCCCAGCAAGCCGAATTGAAGCAGCTGCAGGTGCAAATCAATCCGCACTTTTACATGAACAGCCTGAACATCATCTACAACCTGGCGGCGCTGAAGGAATACCGCACCGTACAGAAGATGTCCCTGCACCTGGCCGACTATTTCCGTTATATCATGCAAGCCGGCCGTCCGCTTATTACGCTCGGCGACGAGCTGCGCCATATCCGCAACTATCTCGACATTCAGACACTGCGTTATCCCGATACGCTGACGTACGCCATCGACGTGCCGGAACGGTATAGCGGTCTCCGGCTGCCGCCGCTCATTTTGCAGCCGTTCGTGGAAAATGCGGTCATTCACGGCTTCCGCAAAAGCCGCGTCGTGTTCCATATCGCCATCGAAGCAGGCATCGAAACCGAACAGGAGCCGCCGTCCGGCAGTTTGCTGGTGCGCATAAGCGACAACGGCGTCGGCTTCTCACCGGCGCAGCTGGAGCAACTCAACGATGCCGCATACGAGTCGCAGGCCGGGGCGGGCGATACGCATCTCGGCATCTGGAACGTGATGCGCCGGCTGCGCATGCAGTTCGGGGCGGACGCCGGCGTCAGCTTCGCCGGAGGTTCGGACGGCGCCGTCGTCGTCATTCGGCTGCCGATGGAAGCGGAGGAACAGAAGGAGGAAACAAGCCATGTACAATCTGCTGGTAGTTGACGACGAGAAGTACGCCGTTCACGGCGTAACCCGCGGCATCGACTGGACGGATTTGCCGATCGGCGGCATCTACGAGGCGATGGACGTGGAGGAAGCGATGGCGGCGTTCGCCGCGCAGCGAATCGACCTGCTGATCTCGGATATCGAGATGCCGGGGCTGAACGGGCTGGAGCTGCAGCGCTGGGTGCTGGAGCATTCGCCGCATACGGAAACGATTTTCCTGACCGGCCACGCCAATTTCGCCTATGCGCAGCAAGCGATTCAACTCGGCGGGTTCGACTATGTTCTGAAGCCGGTCGATCACGACCACCTGAAGGAAGTGGCGGCCAAGGCACTGCAGAAGCTGGCCAAGGGGCGCGAGCTGCTGGAGTTTCAGGAGGCGTACCGGACGTATTCGGTGCATTGGCAAAGCCAGCTGCCGATGCTCGTCGAACGGTTCTGGCAAGATTTGCTCGGCGGCCGCGTGCCGCTGGCACCGGAGCGGCTGCAGCGGTTATTCCGGCTGTACGACATGCCGCTGGCGCCGGACAGCGCCGTAGTGCCGGTGCTGATAAGCGTGGAGGAATGGCAGGAAGAGCTGAGCGCCCGCGATGAGGACATCATGGAGTACGCGCTGCGCAAGGCGGCCGCCGAGCTTGTGCTCGATGACTGGCCCGGCTGCGTCGTCAGCGAGCGCGGAGGCTACAGCCTTGCGCTCGTCTACGCGCCGGCCGGCGAAGCGGAGCTGCGCAGCCGCTGTCTGCGCTTTGTCGCCGACTGCCGGCGCTATTTCCGCTGCCGGCTGTCGTGCTACATCGGCCCGGCTGGCATGCCCGCCGGGCTCGCCGAAACCGTCGCCGACCTGCTGGCGATGGAACGCGGCAACGTCGGCCGGACGAACGAAGTGCATCTGCTGCGAGAATACGCCGCGGCGGAGGGCGACCCGCCGGCGGCGCCGGTTGCGGCCGACTGGACGCCGCTGCTCGAAGCGGGCAAAAAAGCGGAGCTGCTCGTCCGTTTAAACGCGGCGCTCGACCGGATGCAAACGACCGGCGTGCGCGCGGAAACGCTGGAGGCGTTTTATTACGCGCTGCACCATACGGCAAGCCAGCTGGCGCTGAAGAAAGGGCTGTCCGCGCGCGACATGATTCCCGCCGAGCTGCACGACTTCCCGGCGGCCACGCGTTCGCTTTCGCAGCTGCGCAGCTGGGCGTTGCGCTTCGCCGCGGCGGCGGCCGACGCAATCGGCGGCAGCGGCAAGGACGTATCCGCCGTCATCGCCCGCACGATGCAGCTGATCCGCGAGCGGCTGCACACAAACGTCAGCCGCGAGCAGATCGCGGCCGAGGTGTACCTCAATCCGGCGTATCTGTCGCGGCTGTTCAAGAAAGAAACGGGTTTGTCGCTGTCCGACTACATGCTCGTCCAGCGGATGGAGCTGGCGAAACGGTTGCTCAAGGAATCGAACCTGAAGATCAGCGGCATCGCCGAAGCGGTCGGCTACGACCACTTTTCGCATTTCGCCAAAATGTTCAAACGCGTCGCGGGCGTTTCCCCGCACGACTACCGCAAAACGTATCGCGACGTATAACCCGGCGGCCGATTGCTCCCGGCCGTTACCCGGAATCGTTTTTGCGGAACATAATCATCAGCCCGCCGGCGACGATCAGAATCATCGCCACGACCGGCTGACTGCTCGCCAGGCTGCCGAACAGCGAACCAAGCGAAAAGATGACGAAGAAGAGCAGCGACAGCACGGTCAAAATGTTGATCGGAATCAGCAGCCACTTGTTGCGGCCGCCGAACCAGTACAGCTCGAACAGGCCAACGGCGGCCGCCATCATGAAGCCCGGCCACATCGTGTCCCATGTATCGAACAGCATCGAGATTTGGCACACGACTCCCGCGGTAAAAATAACTCCCCCCGGCACGAGCACCCCGACTCCCCTGCGCTGCAGAATCGAAAAGTACAACCAATGGAAAAACACCCCTACCGGTATGACGAACAACGTCGGCCAGAAATACGTAAAGATCGTTCCCGTGTCGAACTCGATTTCCCCTTTGATGAACATAAACGCCCCGAGCAATATGAGGATCGGTCCGAGAAACGCGCTGCGATTGATGCGCACCGTGCTCACTCCTTAGCTGAATTGGATTGGTTCTAGCATAACATGCCGAATCGGCACTGTCTTCCTGCTGCGGGGAAAGCCCGCCTCGGGCTGCAGACCGATATGCAGGCAAGCCGCCGGTCCGGCAGTCGCCCGCCGCAACAGGTCACAATCGTGTTCATCCGGTCATTTCGCTGGTAGAGCCGCAGGACACGTCCGTTGTACGATAAAACCACGACATCGGCAACAAGGCCAAACCAATGGCCGGAAGGAGTGACACGAGTGGTCATCGGACGCTACCGCAAATACTGGGCGCTTTACGCCATGCTGCTGCCGGCTGCGGCGATCGTGCTGATCAACAATTATTTGCCGATGGCCGGCGTGCTGATTGCATTCAAGAACGTCAACTACGCCGTCGGCATGCTGCACAGCCCGTGGATCGGGTTCGACAACTTCAAGTATTTGTTTTCGACGGAGAAGGCGTGGATCATCACGCGCAATACGCTCGCCTACAACGCGATATTTATTGTGCTCAACCTTGTGGTTGCCGTTGCGTTTGCGATCATGTTCAACGAAATGCGCAGCAAGCTGCTGTCGAAGTTTCACCAAAGCGCGATGTTCCTGCCTTTTTTTCTGTCCATGGTTGTCGTCGGCTGCCTGGTGTACGCGTTTCTCGGCCCGGAGCACGGCTATTTCAACACGAAGCTGTTTCCCGCGCTAGGCTGGAAGCCGGTCGAATGGTATTCCGATCCGAAGTATTGGCCGGTGCTGCTGCCGATCGTCAACGTCTGGAAAAACATCGGCTACTACACGGTCATCTATATGGCGGCGATCATCGGCATCGACAACGAATACTACGAAGCCGCGCTTATCGACGGGGCGTCGAAGTTCAGACAAATCGCGCGCATTACGATCCCGCTGATCATGCCGGTGATCGTCGTGATGACGCTGCTGCAGATCGGCCGCATTTTTTATGCCGACTTCGGGCTGTTCTTCCAGGTGACGCGCAACGCCGGGGCGATTTACCCGACGACGCAGGTCATCGACACGTACGTGTACCAAACGTTTCTGGCGATGGGCGATATCGGCATGTCGTCCGCGGCGGGGCTGTACCAGGCGATCGTCGGCTTCATTCTGGTGCTCGGCTCGAATTTGCTCGTCCGCCGCGTCAGCAAGGACAATGCGCTGTTTTGACGGATTTATCGGATGCTGGAGAGGTGATGGAAGGTGCAAACGGCGATTCGCGCCGGCCGCGGCGTCAATGCGGTTAAACCCGCAACGAATGTGGTGATCAATACGTTTTTCTGGCTTTACACGGCGTCGTGCGTGCTGCCGCTGCTGCTGGTTGTGACGGTGTCGTTAACCGACGAGAAGACGGTGCTTGTGAAAGGGTATGATTTTTTTCCGACAAAATGGAGCGGATACGCCTACGAGTTTCTGTTCGCCGATTGGACGCAAATGCTGCATTCGTTTGGCGTGTCGGTGTTTACGACCGTCGTTGGCACCGCAATCAGCCTCGTCGTAATGGCGCTGTATGCGTATCCGATTTCGCGGGCCGATTTTCCGCACCGGCGGTCGTTTTCGTTCTTCATGTTTTTTACGATGCTGTTCAACGGCGGGCTGGTGCCCTGGTACCTCGTCTACACCCAGCTTTTCGACTGGAAAAATACGCTCTGGTCGCTCATGATGCCGCTGTTCGTTTCCGCGTTTTTTGTGCTGATTTTGCGCACGTTTTTTGCGAACACGATCCCGCCCGCCCTGATCGAATCGGCCAAAATCGACGGCGCCGGCGAGCTCGGCATATTCCTGCGCATCATCATGCCGCTGTCGCTGCCGGTGCTGGCGACCGTGGCGCTGTTTCAGACGCTGAATTACTGGAACGACTGGTTCCTCAGCCTCGTGTTCATCACGACCAAGGAAAACGTCAATTTGCAGTTTCTGATGTACAAGACGCTGCTCGACATCCAGTTCCTGTCCGCCAACGTCCAGGCCGCGCAAGGCATGGCGCAGGCGGGAGGCTCGCTCAACCTGCCGACGGAAACGGTGCGCATGGCGATGGCGGTGCTGGCGATCGGCCCGATCGTATTCGCCTATCCGTTTTTTCAGAAATATTTTGTCAAAGGGTTGACGGTCGGAGCGGTGAAAGGGTAGCGCCTTGACAGGCGTGCAATTGCGAATGGCTATCCCCGGCATTGCCGGTTTAGCGTTGTTGTGTAAAAATGGAAATGGGAGGGTTACAACCTATGCGTCAAGCTCGGAGCAAGTGGTCGATGGGCATTATGGTTGCCGTTGCGCTCAGTACCGTAGTGGCAGGTTGTGGAAGCAATTCGTCCAACGGGTCGCCCGCGGCGGTGTCCCCTGCGGCTTCGGCGGGGGCGAGCCCCGTCAAGGCGGCGTCCGATTTGAAGCCTTACAAGCTGAAGCTGATTTATCCGGGTACGCCGCAAGCGGACGAGGCGAAGGTGGAGGAGGCGCTGAACAAGCTGCTCGAGCCGAAAATCAACGCCACGCTCGACATCGTCGCGATCGATTGGGGGCAGTGGGATCAGAAGGTGAACCTGATGATTGCTTCCCGCGAAGCGTTCGACGTGTTGTTCACGGCGCAGTGGAACGGCCATGCGGTCAATGTTTCCAAAGGCGCGTTCCTGCCGCTGAACGACGACAAGCTGGAGAAGGTCGGCAATTTATTGAAGCAGTACGGCAAAGGCATCACCGATTCGCTCGATCCGGCCTTCCTCGAAGGCGCCAAGATCGACGGCAAAAACTACGGCGTGCCGACGAACAAGGAGCTGGCGGCGCAAGGCGGCGTCATTTACCGCACCGACATCGCCCAGGAGCTTGGCCTCGACATGAGCAAAGTGAAATCGACGAAAGACCTCGAAGCGGTGCTGAGCGTCGTCAAGCAGAAGAAGCCGGACATGACGCCGCTGTTCGTTCGCGACGGCGACAACCTGAACTCCCACTACATGGCGCAGTATGACTTTCTTGGCGACGGCACGGTGCCGGGCATCGTGCTGAAGGACGGCACGAGCACGAAGGTTGTGCCCAAGTACGAGCTCGACCGCTACAAGGATTCCGTCAAGCTGGCCCGCGACCTGATGCAGAAAGGGCTGGTCAACAAGGACGCGGCGACGACGCAGCTGTCGGTGCAGGATGCGATGAAGGCGGGCAACGTATTTATGATCCCGTCCTCGCTCAAGCCCGGCAAAGACGCGGAGATGGCCGGCGCGAACGGCCAGCAGGGCAAGCTGAAGCAGATCGAGCTGACGGAACGGACGATTTCCACCGGCGAAACGGCAGGCTCGATGCTCGGCGTGTCTTCCTCTTCCGGCGATCCGGCGCGGGCGATGATGTTCATCAACCTGCTGCATACCGACAAAGCGATCAACAACCTGATCAACTTCGGCATCGAAGGTGTGCATTACCAGAAAGTGTCGGACAACATCATCAAAAATGCCGACGCGACGAAAAATTACAGCCCCGGCGCGCAATGGATGTTCGGCAACCAGTTCCTCAACTACATTTACGATACGGAAGATCCGAAGAAATGGGATTTGTTCAAGGTGTTCAACAAGGACGCGAAAAAATCGCCGGGTCTCGGCTTCACCTTCAACGCCGAGCCGGTGAAGACGGAAGTCGCTGCGGCGACGAACATCGGCAAGGAGTACGACCCGGGCCTCGACACCGGCTCCGTCGATCCCGACAACGTGCTGCCGAAGTATATCGACCGCATCAAGTCGGCCGGCCAGGACAAAATCATCGCCGAAAAGCAAAAGCAGTTCGACGCTTTTCTTGCGGCGAAGAAGTAAGTAGCGTGAAGCCGGGCGGGAGCCCGGCTTTTGCGCGTTTGGCGGCTATGGATCAGCTTGCGGAGCGCCGGTGCTGAGTCGGAATGGTTCCATTTTCAAAAATAGGCCATAAAAAATGGCTTATTTGCTCCATTTTCCTTGGTGCAACGAGAATAGCCAGTGAAATCACTGGCTATTCTGACGAAACAGCTGCAAAATGGGCTATTTTTATGAAATAGCCAGCAAAAGCACTGGCTATTTTGTTGCAGCCGGCGCATTTGGAGGGTATAGCCAATAAAACATGGCTTATTTTCCGTGAGCCAGTGTCAGAGTGGCTGCCGACCGGCCGCAAAAGCGCGGATCGGCGCGTCATCCCACACCTGCACCTCGATGTACCGCTCCGGGCCGAAAGCGCCTGCGGGATTCCATTCCTGCGGAAACCCGAATTCCCGAACAAGCGCTTCGATCCCATCCAGCGTATACACCTTCCCGCGGTACGGTTTCCCATCTTGGTAGCGCATGGTGGGGAACAAGTCGCCGTAAGTGAAGCTGATTGTCGCCGGATCGAAAGCCGCAACGGGAACGGACAGCTGTCTGCCGTCGCCATACCACTCCAGCAGCCACGGACACGGTCCGAGCGTCATGTAGTGCGGGTGCATCCGGACCGGTTTTCCTCCCTGATGCATGAACAGCTCGCGCGCCTGACGTTCCAACTCTCTGCGTACGGACATGTAATCGGGGGCGCGTTTGCCGGCGAATCCCCGGTTGCGAAGCCGGAAGTCTGCGAGTATCCGTTCCGCCTCACCTTGTTCAAGATCCGACAAATTGCAAAACGGCCCCGTCGATTCGTCATAATAATGATGCAGATCGGGCAGCATCCGCTTCCTCCTCGTGTTCCGATCGATCGCCTGTATCCCCGCTATACAACCTTTTTCCGGACAACTACTCTTCAATGATACCGATTCCGCCGCGCTACCGCCATATTTTCGCAGATTATGCTGCCGCAAGTTTCACCGATTCGTTATAATGATTTTAGATTTTATTGATCGAAGCAGTCCATTTACCAACTACATAAGGCGGTGGGCGTATGTTTAATCATCTGCTTTTGCAAGGAAAAGTTGCCGTTGTGACGGGAGCGGCGTCCGGACTCGGATTTGCCGCGGCGCGGCGGATGGCGGAAGCGGGGGCGGCGGTCGTCATCGCCGATCGGGCGGAAGCCGGGGAGCAGGCGGCGGAGAGGCTGCGGCAGGAGGGTGGCCGTGCGTTGTTCGTCCAAGTCGACGTGACCAGCGTGGACGACACGAAAGCGATGATCGACCGGGCGGAAGAAGCATTTGGCGGTGTCGATATTCTCGTCAACAACGCCGGCGTCTACCCGCGCAGCCTGATGCGGGACACGACCGTGGAGCTGTGGGAGAAAGTGATGGCGGTGAACTTGCGCGGCGCGTTTCTGGCGTGCCAGGCGGCCGAACCCGCCCTTGTCCGCCGCGGCGGCGGCACGATCGTCAATCTCGGCTCGAGCCATACTACGATCGGGCTGCCGGAGTTGTTCGCCTATTCGGTATCGAAAGGCGGCCTACTGACGATGACGCGGAACTTGGCGGGAGCGTTGGCCCGTTACCGCATCCGCGTCAATTGCGTCAACCCGGGCTGGGTAGCGACGGAAGGGGAACTGGCGGAGCGGGCGGCCCAGGGGCAGACGGTCGAATGGTTGTCGGACAAAGGCAAGACGCTGCCGCTTGGCCGTATGCAGACGGCCGACGATACGGCGGCGCTGATCGTGTTTCTGGCCAGCGATCTGGCGACGCAAATTACCGGCCAATTCATCCAGATCGACGGCGGCAAAGAAGTCGCCTCGATGTTCGACGACCGAAGTTTGCATACGGAGTGACAGCCGATATGCACAAATGGCACTTGCATTTTATCGGCCTTTGGACTCATAATAAGGTCAGACTTGGCATGCCCGGACCACCCCTGCGCGAGCAGCGGGAGGTACCGGTCGATTTGCCGCGATTATCGCGGCGTTAGCGCCAGCGGAACAGGGGGAATCGACAGATATGACCCGGCGTTTTGTCATTGAGGCCGTCATGGTGGCCGTGTACGGTGAATTGTTGGTGCCGAAGAGGCCGGTGGAGTATGTGATTCCTTACTCGACCATACAGGAGCTGTACGACATGCGCGACAGCAGCGAGCCGGTGATGCCGGATCCCGAGGACGACGCGCATGTGAAGACGGTGATCGGCGAGCTGATCGCGTTTTTCGAAGAGCCGTTCAACAAGAAGAAAGTCGAGCGCGCCTTGACAATGCCCTGGCAGAAAAGCCCGCCGCTGCCGATCAACGACAACGTTTCGTTTACCGTCGTTTATGCGGTCGACAACGCGCAGTACGGCGAGTATTTTGACCCGATCGAAACCGAGCTGATTTTGACGTGCGCCCGCGAGAAAGCGCCGCTGCTGTCCGACCAGCCGGACATGATGGACAAGGTGATCGAGGCGGAAGTGCCGGTTGCGATGTTCGATATCGAAGATTTCGACTATGCCGTCGAAGAAGGTTTGGCGGAAGCGGATTTGAAATAGGCGAAACTTAATAACGGCCGCCCGGGAATGCTTCCGGCGGCTTTTTTGCTGCGCTGCAATCATTGGTTATTGCTTTGCCGGGAAAGACAAGCAGCAAATTTGTTGTTGAGCGATACGAGGTCTTCCACAAAAATGTTCATCAAATTCGGCCGCCGCTTGACGGCAAGCGGGTGATAAGTAAGCCCGACGGGAATCCCCTGCCACTCGTGCCAGTCCCTCCTGAGCTCTTTGACGCTGGCATTCTCCTTCCAGGGGAACAAGGCCTCCGCCACCACATTTCCGAATCCGAACAGGACAAGCGGGCGTTTCTCCAGCAGCTGCGCCTGCAGATGCGGCAAACAAGCCTCTCTGGCGGCAGGCTTGTTGTAAGCGCGAATCGGCCTGCATTTAAGCAAAAAGGTGACGTATACCAAGTTCCTGTCCAGGCCCGCCTCCCGCATGCCGCGTTGGAGCGTTTCACGGGTGCTGCACAGAAACGGGTTTCCGAGCCGGTCCTCCCGGGCTCCGGGATTATCCAAAATCATCACAAGCCGGGCGTTCGAATTTCCTTCGCCCCAGATGACGCGTGTCCGTTGCCCGGACAGCTCGCAACGATCGCATGCCTGCACGTCCAGCGGCGCCGCTTCTTCGGTAAATAAGCCAAATGAACCTTCATTCGATGTCATGTCGGTCCCCTCCGGTTGCTCCATTAAGGTCCACAAGGCTCCATTCGACTCCATTATGCCGCCTCCGCCGCCAAGCCATTCAAACAACTGTACATGATCCGCACTTGCAGCCTGCATTAGCAGCCTCGCATCCGCAGCGCCGCATTCTCTTTGCCGCTGGATGCAATCCCCATCACCCATGGGGAGGGAAACGCCCGTTCGTGTCGAATGTAACACAGGAACAATTCGCTGCGGCGGGAGGGTGATAGCATGAAGTTTTTCCATACGGCGGACTGGCACCTGGGCAAGCTGGTGCAAGGCGTCTATATGACCGACGACCAGCGGCACGCGCTGGAGCAGTTCGTGCGCGACGTCGAGCGGGAGCGGCCGGACGCCGTCGTCATCGCCGGCGACTTGTACGACCGGGCGGTGCCGCCGGCGGAGGCGGTTGCGCTGCTCGACGAGCTGCTGGCGCGCATCGTCATCGGTCTCGGGACGCCGGTGCTGGCGATTGCCGGCAACCATGACAGCCCGGACCGGCTCGACTTCGCCACGCGCATGATGGAAAGCCGCGGCCTGCATCTATCCGGCCGGCTGACGCGCGACATCCGGACGGTGGCGCTGCAGGACGAGTTCGGTCCGGTTCATTTTCACCTTGTGCCCTACGCCGATCCGGCGATCGTACGCTACATAGAAGAGAACGAGGAAATCCGCACCCACGACGACGCGATGAAAGCAACGGTCGCCGCCATCTCCGGCAGCATGGACGAAGGCGCGCGCCACGTGTTCGTCGGCCACGCGTTCGTGACGCCATACGGCGAGCCGGAGGCGAACACGAGCGACGCCGAACGGCCGCTGTCGATCGGCGGGGCGGAGTATGTGCGGGCGGATCATTTCAAGCCGTTCCATTACACGGCGCTTGGCCATTTGCACGCCGCGCACGCCGTTGTCGGCGATAATATCCGTTACTCCGGCTCGCCGCTCAAATATTCGATCGACGAGGAGCGCCATGAAAAAGGCTACTACATCGTCGAAATGAACGGCGCCGGCGAAGTGCGCGTCGACAAACGCACGCTTGCGCCGCTGCGCGACATGCGCCGGGTTGTCGGCACGATGGCCGAAATCGCCGCACACGCGCCGAGCGACGATTACGTCTTCGTAACGCTGCGCGACGAAACGCCGGTGCTTTACCCGATGGAGAAGGTGCGCTCGGTATACCCGAACGCGCTGCATGTCGACCGTTCAGTGCAGCGCGGCGAAGCGGACGAAGAAGGCGCGACGGCGGCCGGGAGCGGCGAATCGCGGCGCAAAGCGGATCCGGTATCGCTCTTCGCCGCCTTCTACCGCGAAGTGACCGGGCAGCCGATCGACGACGGCAAACTGGCGCTGTTCCGTGAAACATTTGCGGAGGCGTTGCGTCTTGAGGAGGAAGCCGGATGAGACCGCTGCAACTGACGATGCAATCGTTCGGTCCTTACAAGGACCGGGAAACGATCGATTTTACCGCGCTTGCGGACTGCCGGCTGTTCGTCATCTCCGGCAATACGGGCGCCGGCAAAACGACGATATTCGATGCCGTTTGTTTTGCCTTGTACGGCAAGGCGAGCGGCGAAGACCGCAAAGACCCGCGGATGCTGCGCAGCCATTTTGCCGACGACGAGACGCACACGTCGGTGGAGCTGGCGTTTGCCGTCGGCGGCCGGACGTACCGCATATTCCGCCAGATGCCGCACCGCAAAGCCGGCAACAAGTCGGAAACCGGCGGCCGCATCGAGCTGTACGAAACGACGGGCGGCCGCGAGGTGCCGTGCGACAGCAGGTTTACGACGGACGACGTCAACCGGCGGCTGGAGCGGATCGTCGGGCTGACGCTCGAGCAGTTCAGCCAAATTGTGATGCTGCCGCAAGGAGAATTCCGCAAGCTGCTGACGAGCGAAACCGACGACAAGGAAAAAATATTGCGCCGCATCTTCCGCACGGAGCTGTATAATCGCACGGAGGAGCTGTTCCAGGAGAAAACGCGGGAGCAGCGGGCGTTGCTGCAGCAGGAGCGCACCGCGCTCGACGTGCACGTGCAGCAGGTCGCCGTGGCGCTGCCCCGCCGCGACGACAGCGAGCTGTTCCGCACGCTCGACGCGCCCTACCGGCAGGCGCCGCAAGTCGTGGCGGCGCTGGAGGAAGAGGGCGCCTACTATGCGGCGCAGCGGGAGGAGCTGCAGCAGCGCCGCGAGCGGCTGGCGCAGCAGGCAAACGAGCGCGAAGCCGCGTACCATGCGGCGAAGGCGCTGAACGAGCGATTGGCGCTGCAGGAGCGCAAGCGCGAGGAGCAGGCGCTGCTTGCGAGCCGCAAGCCGGCGATGGAAGCGGCGGAGGCGCGGCAGCGCGAAGCGGAGCAGGCGGCGCGCATCGAGCCGTATGAGGAGCGGCGCCGGGCGGCCGCCGCGTATGCCGCGGAGAAGCGCCAGCAGCGCGAGGCGAAGCTGGCCGATACGGCGGCGGCCGCGCAGGCGGCGGAGCTGGCGGAGCGCCGCTACGACGAGGAAGCGGCGCGCGAGCCGGAGCGTGCGGCCGCGGCGCGCGAGCTCGAGCGGCTCGGCGAGCTGGCGCCGGCGGTGCGGGCGCTGGCGGCACGGGAGCGCGAGGCGGAGCGGATCGCCGGCGAGGAGCGCGAGCTGGCCGCGGGAGCGGCGGCGCTGGAGCGCGAGCTCGAAGGCGCGCTTGCGGCGAAGCGGCAGCTGGGCGAACGCATCCGCCAGGCGGAGCGGGACACCGCGGCGCTGCCGGAGCGGAAGGAGCGGCTGCTCCGGCTGCGGCAGCAGGCGAAGCTGCTCAAGGATTTGCTTGAGCTCGAGCGGCGGCTCGGCGAGGGGGCCAAGCTGGAAGCGGCCCGCTCCGACGCGGCGCTGCGGGCGAAGGAGGAGCACGACCGGCTGGAGCGGTCGTGGGTGGACAACCAGGCGGCGCAACTCGCCGCGCAGATTCACGACGGGGCGCCGTGCCCGGTTTGCGGCAGCGTCGACCATCCGCGCAAGGCGACCGCCGGCGGCGACTCAGTTTCCAGGGAAGCGCTGCAAGAGGCGAAGGAACGGCTGCTGCGTCACGAGCGCGAGTACCAGGAGGCCAAAGCGCAGGCTGCGGCGACCCGCTCCGGCTGGGAAGGCAAACGCGACGAGCTGGCCGAACTGGAGCCGGCGGCGGCGCCGGCCGAAGGAGACGTGCAGCCGGAGTACGAGCGGCTCGTGGCCGAAGGGACGCGCTTGAAGGCGACCGTCGACAAACTGGAGGAGCTGGCCGCCGAACTGCTCCGCTGGAAACGCGACGCGGAAGAGCGGGAGCGCGCGGCGGAAACGCTGGCCGCGGAGAAGGACAAGCGCACGGCACGGCTGCAGGAGGCGCGCATGCTGCTGCATACGCAGCGGGCGCTGCTCGAGCAGGAGCTGGCGCGTATTCCCGAGGCGCTGCGGGCGCCGGATCGGCTCGACGCCGCGCTGAAGGCGCAGCGTCAGTTGGCCGCGAAGCTGGCAGCGGCCTGGAGCGACGCGCAGGAGCGCCGCCAATCGGCGCGCACGAAGCTCGCCGAGGAGCGGGCGCACGCGAACCAGCTCGAAGCGCAGCTGGCCGAGGCGGAGACGCAGCTGGCGGAAGCGTCGGCGCGTTTCGCTGCGGAGCTGGCGGCAGCGGGCTTCGCGTCGGCGCAGCAGTTCGCCGCGGCGCAGCTGCCGCCGGCCGAGCGGCAGCGCCTTGCGGCGGAGCTGGCGGCGTTCCGCGAAGCGCAGGCGGCGCTGGCCGCGCAGCTGGCGGAGCTTTCGCGCGAGCTCGCGGCGGCGCAGCCTGCCGATCTTGCCGCGCTGGCGGCGGAGCTGGCGCAGCTGCGCGCCGGGCTGGACGCGGCGGCGGCCGAAGCGCAGCGCGCGGAGTCGCTGTGCCGCGATAGCGCGCGGCTGGCGGCGGGCATTGCCGCGGCGCACGAGCGCACGGCGCAGGCGGAAGCGCGGCTGTCGCTGCTGCAGGACGTGTTCCAGGCGCTGAAAGGCGACAATGCGCTTAAGCTTTCGTTCGAGCGGTACATCCTGATCGAATTTCTCGAGCAAATTTTGCAAGCGGCCAACCAGCGGCTGCGCAAGCTGTCGAACGGCCAGTTCGAGCTGCAGCGCAGCGGCAGGCTGGAGACGCGCGGCAAACAAAGCGGGCTAGGCCTCGACGTCTACGACGCCTACACCGGCATGAACCGCGACGTGAAATCGATGAGCGGCGGCGAAAAATTCAACGCCTCGCTCTGCCTTGCGCTGGGCATGTCGGACGTCATTCAGGCCTACGAAGGCGGCGTCTCGATCGAAATGATGTTCATCGACGAAGGCTTTGGCTCGCTCGACGAAGAGTCGCTGGCCAAGGCGATCGACACGCTTGTCGATCTGCAGCGCTCGGGGCGGATGATCGGGGTCATCTCCCACGTGCAGGAGCTGAAAGCCGCGCTGCCGGCCGCGATCGAAGTGACCAAGACGAAGGACGGGCACAGCCGCACGGCGGTCGTACTGAAATGACCGTTGCGTTTTGTCCGCTTTTGCGCCTACAATGGAAATACGCTTGAAACCGCGGTTTCACCCGTGAAATTTTACCGGGAATCTAAAATAATTACCCTTTTGCAAGGCTGGCCGCTCTTCTAGAATGGAAGGATGGACGATGTCCATTCAACCGAAAACGGAGGGAAACGGATGAGCAACTTATTCGACATGAGCAACAAAACGGTAGTGATCACGGGAGGCAGCGGCCTGCTCGGCACCGCGATGACCAACGGTCTCGCATCGCTTGGAGCTACCGTTGTCGTAGCGGACATAGCCGAACCGAAGCATACCGAAGCCGCGCATCATTTTATTGCGTGCGACGCTTCTTCGACCGAATCGATCCGTCACATGTTGAAGGAAGTCTACGAGCGGTTCGGCCGAATCGACGTGCTTATTAACGGCGCCACTTACGGTGCCGGTTACGGGGCGCAGGGCACCGTCGACAAGATGTCCGACGAGGACTGGTTCCGCGGCGTCGACGGCGCGCTGGGCACCACGTTCCGCTGCACCCGCGAAGTGATCCCGTATATGGAGCGGCAAGGCGGAGGCAGCATCGTCAATTTCGCTTCGATGTACGGCATCGTGTCGCCGGACCCGTCCATCTACGGCGACAGCGGTGCGAACAATCCGGCCAATTACGGCGCCGGCAAGGCGGGCGTGCTGCAATTTACGCGCTACTGCGCGGCGCACTATGCGTCCAAAGGCATTCGCGTCAACAGCGTATCGCCCGGGCCGTTCCCCACTCCGGCAGGTCAGGAGAAGAATCCGGCCTTCGTGTCCGAACTGAATCGCAAGACCATGCTGAAGCGGGTCGGCAAGGCGGAGGAAATCGTCGGCGCTGTCGCTTTGCTCGCGTCGGACGCGTCCAGCTATATGACCGGCGCCAACATTTCCGTCGACGGCGGCTGGACGGCCTGGTAAACCGAAAAAAAGGGGGGTCATTGTGCGATTGTTCCGTACAGCCTATCGTCGTTTCCATGACCTCAAGTTGTTGCGCAAGCTATGGCTGTCGTTTTTTTTCGTTTCGTTCCTGACGTTGTCCACGTTCGCCCTGCTGTCGTCAACGTACATCAAACAGATGATCACAAATCGCGAAGGCGACACGATGGTGCGCAATATCGGCTATTTTACCGGCAGCTTGAACAACTATTTTCAAAGCATCGAGAAGTCGTCGCTGGTGCTGAGCTACAGCCTGGGCATCCAGGAATGGTTCACGGGCGGCAACGTCGACAACCTGGACGGCGACGAACGCATCCGGGCCTTCAACGACATCAACAACCAGATGCACCAGATGTGGGACAACGTATACGGCATCGACGCGATCTTTTTGATCGACCGGTACAAGAACGTGTTCGACCTCAATCTGGGCGCGCAGGTCAATTCGCCTTATTTGACCAGCGACGATTTTATTAGCCAGGGCTGGTACGATCGCGCCCAGCAGTCGAGCAGCTCGTCCTACTGGTCGATCATCGAATGGTCGGAAGGGTACCGCTCGATCGTGTTGTTCAAGGCGATCTACAACCGCACCGACTTGAACCTGATCGGCAATCTTGTCGTTTCGCTGTCGCCCGACGTGTTCGATTCTTACTTGTCCGCATCGAATCTCGTCGATGGCGACAACAGCATCGTCGATGCGAACGGTTTCGTCTATTCCGCGGCCAAAGGCCGGCAGCAGCAGGCGCAGGCAATCGACCTGTCGCTGTTGCATCAGGACAAGGGCTATATGACGCAGCGGCTCGATTCGGGCCGGTACATGGTCGCGTACTCCCACAATCCGCTGACGAACTGGACATACGTGCATTCGGTCAAAGAAAGTGTCGTGCTGAAGGACCTGCAGCGCATCACATCGTTCTGGTACTGGTTCCTGTTCATCTCCCTGCTGCTGATGATGGTCGTTTCGGCGCTCATCTCCAAAACGATCTCCCTGCCGCTGCAGAAGATGGTGAAGCTGCTGCGCGAAGTGGAACGGGGCAACCTGAACGCAAGGTTCAAGTCGCTGTACAGCGACGAGCTGGGCATGATGGGGCACGCATTCAACAACATGCTGGAGAAAGTGAGCGAGGGCATCCCGCTGATTCGCGAAAAATTCATCCGTTCCTTGCTGGAGCGCAACATGAGCGCGGAAGAACTGGTGGAGTACGAACGCAAGCTTGGCTTCCGGTTCGAGCAGCCGGTGTTTCAGGTTGTGCTGATCGACATGCAGAACGATATCGACGAGCGCCAGCTTGGATCGGCGGAATTGCTCGTTCACGAGTGCGAAACGAGATGGCCGCTCATTGCCGTTCATTTGTCGAACCATCAATTTTGTCTCATTTTCAATTGTCCGGAAGCGGAAACGATCGCCTGCGCGGAAGAGCTGGTGCGGACGATGCGCACGCGGTTCGGCGCAAGGACATTTGCCTTTGTCGGCAACGCTTACGACGACGTCAACTTTATCAAAACGTCGTTCGAGGAAGCGAAAGGGCTGCTGAAATACGGCGTTGCCGAACGCGCCGAGCATACCGGCAGCGAGGCCGGCATCTTTTGCGCCGGCGATTCGTGGCAGACGCAATACCCGGAATTTTATGAGAGCCGCCTGATCTATTATATGGAAGAGGGCGATTTGGCGAACTGTACGCTCGTTATGGAGGAACTGGTCGCTTACGCCCGGTCGAACCAGATTGCGCCGCCGATCATCAACACGTTTTTCTCCGCGATGTATAACCAGTTGAACAAGCTGTCGATCAAGCTGGGCAGCCCGGACGATCTGATCGACAGCGAGCGGCTGAATGCGCTGAGCGCGCAGCTTTCGAACGAATCGCTGGAGAAAAATTGCGCCGACTTCCTGGTCTTGCTACAAGAACATCTGCAGTCGGACAACCGCGAGCGCAAGAAGATGAGCGCCAACGTCGTCAAGTCGCTGCAAATCATTCACGACGAGTTTCACAATTCCGAGCTTAGCGTCGATTTTATCGCCCGCCAGCTCAGCTTGAACACGAACTACTTCAGCCAGCTGTTCAAGAAGGAAGTCGGTGTCGGTTTTGCCGATTATGTGAGTGCCTTGCGCATGGAGCAGGCGAAGAAGCTGCTCGGCGAAACAGGGTTGAAAATCAAGGACGTCGCCGGCCGGACCGGATTTGCCGACCCGCATTATTTTGGCGTCTGGTTCAAGGACAATACCGGCTTGTCGCCGTCGCAGTTCCGCAAGCAGCTGTGGAATACAGCTTCCGGCGCTTGAACGGTTCTTGGGACAGGAAAGTCCGCCAAGTAGAAAAGTGGTTGCCGATCGCCACGGTCATGTGGTACGATCGGGTTGCAATTATACGGTCGCGAAGCACGCGCCGTCCGTTCCCTTTTTGGGGGCGGACGGCGTTTTTGTTTGCCGTCCGGTTTGTGGTGGCGTATGGTATAATCCAATCAACGGGAGGCTTCCATTTTGGCGGACGGAACAAGGGGGAATACACCCGGAGCAACAGGCGATGAGGCCGGCATTCACCAACGGCACGATACGTCGTTTCGATTTTTGCTGTCGAGCAAGCAGCTGTTTGTCGAGCTGCTTCGCTCGTTTGTCCGCAAAGGCTGGGTGAATGACGTCGATGCGGCGGGAATCGAGGAAATACCGCATTCGTTCGTGTTGTCCGACTTCAAACGCAAAGAAGCGGATCTCGTGTACCGGGTCAAGCTGAACGGACAGGAGGTCGTATTTTTCCTGCTGATGGAGTTGCAGTCGCGTGTCGATTTCCTCATGCCTTACCGGTTGCTGTTGTACATCGTGGAAATATGGCGGTATTTGCTTAAAGACGCCGACATGCGAAAGATCGGGCGGAGCCGCTACCGGCTGCCGGCGATTGTGCCGATCGTGCTTTACAACGGACGAAGACGTTGGACGGCAAGCACGAGCTTTCGGCAAATGATTGCCGGGGAGCGTCTGTTCGGCGGACAGATCGTCGATTTTAGCTATATTTTGATCGATGTGTGCCGTTATACGGAGGAAGAGCTGCTTGCGCTTGCCAATACGATCGGAGCGGTCTTTCTGCTCGATCAAACGCAAGACAGGGAGCAACTGCTGGATCGGCTGCGCAAGCTCATGGGGACAATTCGCGACATGCCGGAGCAGAAACGGCAGCCGTTTCTGGCGTGGATCGCCAGGATGATCGCCGGCAAGGTCCCCGAAAGCAAGGATATGGCGAACATCCTGCGGCATCAAGGAAATGGAGGGTCGATCATGGGGCTGGAAAAAGTGCTGAACGATATCAAGCGAGAAGGCAAGCAGGAAGGTAAGAGAGAAGGGAAACGGGAGGGCAAACGCGAAGGCAAACGCGAGGTAGCACGCAATTTGATCGGCATGGGGATGGACGATGCCATGATCGCGCGAGCGACCGGATTGGCGCCGGAACAAGTGCAGGAATTGCGACTGAGGTAATCCCTTCTCATCTTGCCGTACGGAATTCGCCGCATACATGCCGCTTCTCCCTGCATATACATGGTATGAACGTTACCGACCATGACCTTGCGGGGGGAAAGCGCATGAATCACGACGACATGGCCCAGCTTGAACGCGCCATAGCCGAAATCAACGAAATTGCCAGCGGCTTCGGGCTTGACTATTACCCGATGCGATACGAAATTTGCCCTTCGGACATCATCTACACGTTCGGGGCGTACGGCATGCCGACGCGCTTCAGTCACTGGTCGTTTGGAAAAAACTTTCACCGAATGAAGACCCAATACGACTTCGGTCTGAGCAAAATTTACGAGCTTGTCATCAACTCCAACCCGTGCTACGCCTTCCTGCTCGAAGGCAACTCGCTCATCCAGAACAAGCTGATTGTGGCGCATGTGCTGGCGCACTGCGATTTTTTCAAAAACAACGTCCGTTTCTCGCGCACGAACCGCGACATGGTCGAAAGCATGTCGGCGACAGCCGAACGCATCCGCCGCTACGAGCTCGAGCACGGCACGGAAACGATCGAAAAATTTCTCGACGCCGTGCTGGCGATCCAGGAGCATGTCGATCCGAGCCTGTTCAAGCCGTACCGGCAAGGCGGCGGCGCAGGCAAACGGGCGCGCGTCGAAGCGGACGAGGAACAAGCAACGGCGCGCAAAACCGGCTACGAAGATTTGTGGGACATCGGTGCGGAAACGGAAACGGCGGCAGACGACGACGCGGCCTCCAAACGGTTTCCGGCAAAGCCGGAGAAAGATTTGATGTACTTCATCGAGGAGTACGCGGACCACCTGGAGGAATGGCAGCGCGACATCCTGACGATGCTGCGCGAGGAGATGTTGTACTTCTGGCCGCAAATCGAAACGAAAATCATGAACGAAGGCTGGGCCTCTTACTGGCATGTGCGCATTCTGCGCGAGCTGGAGCTGACCGAAGAGGAGACGATCGAGTTTTCCAAGCTCAACTCGGCGGTTGTGCAGCCTTCGCGGCAAAGCCTCAATCCGTATTATCTCGGGCTGAAAATATTCGAGGACATCGAGAAGCGGTGGGACGGCATGGAAGGCGCAACCCACGGTGACGGCCGGGCCAAACTGTTCGAGGTGCGCGAGTTCGATTCCGATGTTTCGTTTCTGCGCAATTATTTGACTAAGAAGCTGGTCGAGGATTTGGATCTGTATGTGTTCGAGAAAAAAGGCAGCGAATGGACGATCACCGAAAAAGCGTGGGAACAGGTGCGCGATCAGCTCGTGTATTCCCGCGTTAACGGCGGCTTCCCCTACATCGTTGTGGAAGACGGCGACTTCGAGCGCAACGGGGAGCTGCTGCTGGGGCATGCGTTCGAAGGCGTCGAGCTTGACTTGAAGTACATCGAACGCACGCTGCCGTACGTACAGCAACTGTGGAACAAACCTGTCCATTTGCAAACGACGGTGGAAGACAAGACGGTAATGTTCAGCTACGACGGCAAAAAGATGAATCGCAAGTTTATGTAGTGGCGCGGGTCCAGCGTCCGGCGCCGGATTGAAATAGGCCGCGAAAAATGGCTTATTTGCCCTCTTTTCCACGCTGCATCAACAATGACCAGTGAAATCGCTGGCTATTTGGTCCAAACCGCCCCCAAATCGAACATTTTAGCGAAATAGCCAGTGATAACACTGGCTATTTCGTTGCCGCCAACCATTTTGGCGGAGATAGGCCATAATAAATGGCTTATTTCCAAGTACGTCCTTTTCCCCTAGCTTTCCGTTAGAAAAGTATGAGTGCCGCGGCGCTCAGGGCATAAACTTGTAGCCGACGCCCCACACCGTTTTGATGTGCTTCGGTTCTTTCGGGACAAGCTCGATCTTCTTGCGCAGGTTCGTCATGTGCACGCCGATTGCACGGTTTACGGTCGCGTGGAAATGCTCAAGCTGCCGGAGCGGACGAGAGCGGACGCAGTGCTCGTCAAACCGGTCAGCCGCATCGACCTGCAGCGCGCGCTGCAGGCGTTGGCGCTGCATGAGCCATCCCGGCTCGCTGTTGCGGAAGCGGAAGCCGCCGCCTTCGAGGAGCGAGTTCCCGGGCTTGCGGCCATGTTCTTGTGGCAGAAGACAACGAAATCAACCGGCTAATCATAACCGACCATTTGCAGAGGATGGGCTTTCGCATGACCCTGGCGGAAGACGGCATACACGCGCTTGAGCTGCTGCCGCAGCGCGACTGGGAGCTGATCGTGATGGATTTGCATATGCCAGCGTCCGCTACCGTCATGTGCCGATTGTGGCGTACACGGCCAACGTCGTCAAGGACGACCATAGCATTTGCTACGAAATCGGCATGAACGATATCCTGACCAAGCCGATCGACGAGGAGCAGCTTGCAGCGGTTGTGGCCAATGGGTGCCGGCGGCCCGGCGTTCGGCGCACACGCTGAAGGACGTGACGGGCAACTTGTGCGCCAAGTCGCTGTGGACGGCGGCGAGCGCGCTGGAGACGGCTTTGCTTCAGGAGGCGGCCGAGGATGAGCAAACGAAATGTCTTACGCTCGTGCTGGCGGAGATCGACCGCATTCTCGATTCGCTGCCGCGCTTGACGATTCCGGCGAACGTCCCTATGATAAACAGTGTTGAATCAACCGGTACAAGCCCAAACATTCGGGAGCGAAGGGGGGAACAAAGTGGAGCTCGGAACGAAAATCAAGAAGCTGCGCACGGACCAGAACCGCAGCTTGACCGAAATTGCCGCCGCTTGCGGCTTTACGAAAAGCTTGCTCTCCAAAATCGAAAACGGCAAAACGGTGCCCCCGATCGCCACGCTGGAAAAAATCGCCGATGCGCTTGGCACGAAGGTGGCGGCGCTGCTTAACGACCGGATGCAATCGGGCACGATTATGGTGAAGGCGGAGCAGCGGCGGGACAATCTGGTGAAAACCGACAAAGGCTACTCGTTTTTTGCTTTTGCAGTCGAGCGCAGCGAGAAGCTGATGCAGCCGTACTTGTTCGTGGCGCATAAGGACGAGCCGCAAGGGAATGCGTATACGCACGCCGGCGAGGAGTTCATTTATATTCTCGAAGGAGAAATGCGCTATAAAGTCGGCGATGTCGAATATACGCTGCGCGCCGGCGACAGCCTGTATTTCGATTCGGTTGAAGTGCACTCGCTGACGCCGGTTACGGACGAAGTCAAATATTTGGGCGTGTTCGCCAAGTAGCCCCAGGACAAGAGGACTCTTTCGCAAGCCGGCAGGCGGAGAAGAGTCTATTTCTTTGTTGAAAATTCAACATAGTTGAATTACAATTAACTATGTAAATTCCGGCCGGCTGCGCCGCAGTCGTGCGGCGCACGGAGCCGACATACCCGAAGACGGAGGGACCCAACGAACTTATGGCTACCATCGGCAATCTCAATGAGCAGAACCCGGCCAATATCCGCGAAATGGACTGGGGCAAAATCCAATGGCTGTGCGGCAAGGACATCGACCCGGATTGCGAAATGACGTTCGGCTCCGTGTACATCAATGCCGGCGTTTCGAATCCGCGCCACATTCATCCGAATTGCGAGGAGTACATTTTTGTGCTGTCGGGCGAATGCGACCATACGCTCGGCGACGAGTCGTTTCATCTGACGCCGGGCATGATGCTGCGCATTCCGCGCGGCGTGCCGCATAATGCGACGACGACCAGCTGGGAGCCGTGCCGGATGATTATCGTGTATTCGTCGCCGGACCGGCAGACGATTGGCGAATAAGCGGCATCGCATCGAGAGAGAGCGGTCGGCGGCTGCCGGATGACCGCGTGCGGACGGAGTGGGGCTTGCCACCTGAGCTTGACGTGAAGGAGCGATCGAAGTGGCGGCGAAAGCGGTATTGATCGGGGCGCTGGATACGAAAGGCGCCGAATTTCAGTTTGTCGCGGATACGATCCGGAGGATGGGCGTAGAGGTATTTACCGTCGATACCGGCGTGCTCAGCGAGCCTTTATTCGCGCCCGACGTTACGGCCGCGGAGGTCGCAGCGGCAGCGGGTACCAGCCTGGACGCGCTGCGCGCGCAGAACGATCGCGGCGGCGCGGTTGCGGCGATGACGCGCGGCGCTGCCGTTGTCGTCGAGCGGCTGCTGGCTGAAGGGTTCGTTGGCGGTTTGTTCGGTATGGGCGGCACCGCCGGCACAACGGTCGGCGCGGCGGCGATGCAGGCGGCGCCGGTCGGCATGCCGAAGGTGCTTGTGTCGACGGTGGCGTCGGGCAATACACGTCCGTACGTCGGCGTCAAGGATATTGTGATGATGTATTCGGTCGTCGACATCGCCGGCATAAACAAGCTGTCGCGCCGCATCCTGAGCAACGCCGCATATGCGCTCGGCGGCATGATCCAGGGGCGTCTCGCGGAAGCGGAAGAGGCTGACGACAAAGTGACGATCGGCATGACGATGTTCGGCGTGACGACGCCTTGCGTGACGCGCGTGCGCGAAACGCTGGAGGCGCAAGGCTACGACACGCTCGTATTCCACGCCACCGGCACGGGCGGGCAGGCGATGGAGGAACTGATTCGCGCCGGCTTCATCAAAGGCGTCGCCGATGTTACGACGACGGAGCTTGCCGACGAGCTTGTCGGCGGCATCTTCAGCGCTGGCCCGAACCGGCTCGAGGCGGCCGTCCAGGCGGGCATTCCGCAAGTCGTTTCCGTAGGCGCGCTGGACATGGTCAACTTCGGGCCGCGCGACACGGTGCCCGCCCGGTTCGCGGATCGTACGTTTTACCAGCACAACCCGACGACGACGCTGATGCGGACGACGACGGAAGAGAACGCGGCGCTTGGCCGCACGCTCGCCGGGAAGCTGAATGCGGCGACGGGGCCGCTGGTCGTCGTGTTCCCGCACGGCGGTGTGTCGCTGCTTGACCGCGCCGGGCAAGCATTCGACGGCGCAGAGCAGCGGCAGGCGCTGTACGCCGGCATTCGCAGCGTGCTGCGGGCGGACATTCCGCTGCTCGACATGGATGGCGACATCAACGATCCCGCCGTTTCGCTAACGATTGCCGAACAACTGCTGAAACTGCTGCAGAAGAAATAAGCGCGGAAAGGAACGAGACGAAGCATGAAAGCGACAAGACAGGAATTGATGGCCCGTTTGCGCGCGCAGGTGGCTGCAGGGCGCGCGCTGCTCGGCGCCGGTGCCGGCACCGGGCTTTCGGCCAAATGCGCGGAAGCCGGCGGCGTCGATTTGATCATCATTTACAACTCGGGCCGCTACCGGATGGCCGGGCGCGGATCGCTTGCGGGCCTTATGCCTTACGGCGATGCGAATCAGATCGTGGTCGACATGGGCGGCGAGGTGCTGCCGATCGTCAAATCGACGCCGGTGTTGGCCGGCGTTTGCGGCACCGACCCGTTTCGCGTAATGGAGGTGTATTTGAAGCAGCTGAAGGAAATGGGTTTCGCCGGGGTGCAGAACTTCCCGACAGTTGGCCTGTGCGACGGCGTTTTCCGCCAAAACCTCGAGGAAACCGGCATGGGCTACGACCTCGAGGTGGAGATGATCCGCAAGGCGCATGAGCTCGACTTGCTGACGACGCCTTACGTATTCAACGAAGAGGACGCGCGCAAAATGGCGGAAGCCGGAGCCGACGTGCTCGTCGCCCATGTCGGGCTGACGACGAAGGGCACGATTGGCGCATCGACGGCGCTAACGCTGGATGAGTCGGTCGACCTTGTGCAGCGCATCCATGACGCGGGCAAGGCGGTCAATCCCGACATCCTTGTCATTTGTCACGGCGGGCCGATATCGGAGCCGGAAGATGCGGCATATGTGCTGTCGCGGACGAAGGGAGTCGCCGGTTTCTTCGGCGCTTCGAGCGTGGAGCGGCTGCCGACCGAAATCGCCATCACCGAGCAAGTGCGCTGCTTCAAGCGGTTGACGCTGTAAGCGGCAAACAGCCAGGCCAGACGCGCAAGGGCCGCGCGTTTGACCTGGCTGTTTTGTTGCCCCGCGCTTTACACCGGCGCAATGGCCGCCGGTTTGAAGAATGTGCGCAGCGCTTTGTACACTTCGCTTTTTTCGCGGATGATGTAGTGCAGAAATTTCGGATTGCCAATATGGCGATAGGCCGACATCAGCGTGCTGCTGCGGTTGTATTGGTTCACTTCGCCGTAGCCGAACATATTGCAGCTGTGGATCAGCCGTTCGATCAGCTTGACGCAGCGCTCGTTGTCGGAGGTCAAATTGTCGCCGTCGGAGAAATGGAACGGGTAAATGTTATAGTCCTGCGGCGAAAACCGGTGTTCGATAATGTCCAGCGCCTTCTGGTAAGCCGAAGAGCAAATCGTGCCGCCGCTTTCGCCGCGCGTGAAGAAGTCTTCCTCCGTCACTTCCTTCGCTTCCGTGTGGTGGGCGATGAAGACGATTTCCACTTTTTCGTATTTGCTGCGCAGGAAGCGGGTCATCCAGAAAAAAAAGCTGCGCGCGACATACTTTTCGAAGCTGCCCATCGAGCCCGACGTGTCCATCATCGCCAAAATGACCGCATTCGAGTGCGGCTTTTGCACTTCCTCCCACGTTTTGAACCGCAGGTCGTCGGGCGAAATGCCGTGAATGCCCGGCGAACCGGAGCCGGCGTTGCGCCGCAAATTTTCGAGGATCGTCCGTTTTTTGTCGAGGTTGGACAAAATGCCTTTTTTGCGGATATCGTTAAATACGAGGTGGTCGGTTTCCATCAATTTTTTGTCTTTGTCCTGCAGGTTCGGCAGCTCAAGCTGCTCGAACAGCATCTCCTCCAGCTCCTCGAGCCTGACGTCCGCTTCGTAGTAGTCTTCGCCGGGCTGATTGCCCGCGCCTTCGCCCTTGCCGGGACCGGCGGAGGTGGCGGGATCGATGCCGATTACGTCGCCCACCTGGCTGTCGCCGTCGCCCTGCCCGATATGCTTCGATTTGTTGTAATTGTAGCGGAACCGGTATTCATCGAGGCTTTTGATCGGCACTTTGATGATTTGTTTGCCGTCCGACATGATGATGCTTTCGTCGGTAACGAGATCGGGCAAATTTTGTTTGATCGCTTCGCGCACCTTTTGCTGATGGCGGGTCTGGTCCTGATAGCCTTTGCGGTGCAGCGACCAGTCGTCCTTCGAAACGGTGAACAATGGCTCAGCCAAGTGAAACACCTCCGATTGAATGACATGCTGCTGGGCTTGCGACGAAGCGCCGGGCCTGGAACATGCGGAAAGAAGAAATGCGGAATCGCGGAAAAAGAAGCTTGTTACTATTTATATTCACGGCAGGGGGCAGTATGTGCGGGGAAATCGGGGAGAAAACGAGCCCGTTGTTGCCGGAACCGGACGGGCCGGACCCATAACGACGGGCTCGCTTCGATCAGACGGCGCTGGCGCCAAGGAAGCCGATGAAAACCATCAGGAGCAGCAGCAGCACAACGCCGCCGTTGAACACGGTGCCGAGGACGGCGAACACCTTGTTGCGGTTTTTCTGCGCCAGACCGATGATGCCGAGCACAAGCCCGACGATGTTGCCGACGACGGCGCCGAGCATGCCCATGCCGTAAAACACGAATGAAGTTTCGTTTTGCAGCCTCTCGATGTCCACTTGCCCGAGCTCGTCAATGGCATCGCTCGCCTTGGCGGCGAACGCGACGATAATGCCGATGAACAGCACAACCATCAGGAGCGACAGGATGAAGGAAACGATGCCTGGCCCGGAATGCTTGCGCCGGCCCGGCGTTTCCGGCTCCGATTCGGTTACCGGCGACATCGAAGGCACCGGAGGCAACGATTCGGAAGGCGGTTCTTGCCGTTGTTGTTCCATAGGAATCACCTCGGTCGATGGGGTCATTTGGATAAAATTATGACACGTAACGATCACAAAAGCAATCGGGCGGGCGCTCCGATTCGTCGCTTCGATATGGTATGATGAGCAGAAGCCATTATAAAGGAGTGGAAAGCGATGACGAACGACCATTCGCGGCCGCTGATGCGGACGTTTCTGCTGGCGGGAACCGTCAATGCGCTGCTCGCCGTGGCGCTTGGCGCTTTCGGCGCGCACGGCTTGAAGGACCGATTGGACGAAGAGATGCTTGACGTATACAAAACCGGCGTACAATACCATATGTATCATGCGCTTGGCCTGCTGGCCGTGGCGCTTGTCGCGGACAAGCTGCGTTCCGCCTCCGCCGTGAAGTGGGCGGGCCGGCTGCTGCTCGCCGGCATCGTGCTGTTCTCCGGCAGCTTGTATGTGCTGGCGTTGACCGACCTCAAGTGGCTTGGCGCGATTACGCCGCTCGGCGGAGTGGCGTTTCTTGCCGGCTGGGCGACGCTCGCCGTTGCCGCGTACAAGCTGCGCTGAAGCTATTGCTTGCCGCGCGTCGGCACCCGAAGAAGCGTTCCCTTCCGGAGCGCTTCTTCGCCGTTTGCGGCGAAGCCATGACACCGCCAGGTACAGGAGCGGCGGCGCCAGTTCGATCGCAACGGCATCATGCGGACACACGCGCTGATGAAACACGTTCATTTGCGCCGTATCGGCGGCGAAAGCGGCGCTGGCTTACCTTTTCGCCGGCGCGTTTGGTAGAATGGTGGCAGAAGGAAGGGATGCCTGATGGACAACAGCCGGCTTCGCGCGTTTGCTCCCGCTACGGCGGCCTGGTTTGCCGATGTGTTCGGCGCGCCTACCGATGTGCAAATACAAGCCTGGCGGCAGATCCAGGCCGGCAGCAGCACGCTGATCGCCGCTCCTACCGGCTCGGGCAAAACGATCGCCGCGCTGCTGCCGTGCCTCGACCGGGTGATGGTCGCCAAGCGGGCGGCCGGACCCGCCTGGACCGGCGGCGTTCGCATCTTGTACGTAACGCCGCTGAAGGCGCTGAATAACGATATCCACGGCCATCTGTTCCGCTTCGCGGCGCAAATACGCGAACGGGCGGAACGGGAAGAGGTGGAAGCAGGCGTTTGGCCGGAAATCCGCATCGCCGTGCGCACGGGCGACACGACGCAGGCGACGCGAGCCTCGATGCTGAAGTCGCCGCCCGACGTGCTGGTGACGACGCCGGAGTCGCTTTATTTGTTGCTTGGCTCGCGCAAAGGGCGCGATATGCTGCAGACGACGGAGTACGTCATCGTCGACGAAATTCACAGCCTGGCGGCGGACAAGCGCGGCGTGCATCTGTCGCTGTCGCTGGAGCGCCTGACGGAGCTGACGGGCCGGCCGCTGCAGCGCATCGGCGTATCGGCGACGCAGAAGCCGCTGGAGCGGGTCGCCCGTTACCTCGGCGGCTGGGAGCACGATGCCGGCGGCTCGCTGCGGGAGCGGCCGGTGACCATTGTCAATTCCGCGATGGACAAAACATTTGCGCTGCAGGTGACGATGCCCCGGCACGTAAAGCGTTCGGCTGCGGACAAAGAGAAGGTGTGGACGGCGCTGGTCGAGCGGCTGCTGGCACTGATGGAAGGCAGCCGGACGACGCTCGTGTTTGTCAACAACCGCCGACTGAGCGAACGGCTGACGCTGCGGCTGAACGACCACGTCGGCGGCGAAATTGCGCTGGCGCATCACGGCAGCGTCTCTCGCGAGCGCCGGCTTGAAGTCGAGCGGCGGCTGAAGGACGGCGAGCTGCGCTGCGTCGTCGCCACGGCGTCGCTGGAGCTTGGCATCGATATCGGCCACGTCGATCTCGTCATCCAGATCGACTCGCCGAAGCAGGCGGCGGCCGGCATCCAGCGCATCGGCCGCGCCGGCCATGGCGTCGGCGGCGTCAGCCGCGGCGCCATCGTCGCGCGCAGCCGCGGCGAACTCGCCGAAGCGGCGGTGCTGGCACGGCGCATCGCCGCCCGCGACATCGAGCCGATCCGCGTGCCGCACGGCAGCCTGGACGTCGTCTCCCAGCACATCGTGGCGATGGTCGCCGCGGACGATTGGGAGATCGGGCGGATGCACCGCGTGCTGACGCGCAGCGAATGTTATCGCGGCTACCCGCGGGAGAAGCTGGAGGCGGCGCTGCAGGTGCTCGCCGGCTACTACCCGTTCGTGCGGCCGCTGATCGAGTGGGACCGCGAGACGAACGTGCTGCGGCACCGCGCCAATACGTCGATGGCGGCGCTGACGGGCGTCGGCACGATCCCGCAGTCGTCGTCCTACCCGGTGCACCATGCCGAAACGCGGCAGCATATCGGCGAACTGGACGAGGAGTTCGTGCACGAAAGCGGCGTTGGCGACGTGGTGCAGCTCGGCGCCAGCTCATGGATGATTCGCGACATCAAGCCGGACCGGCTGTACGTTACTCCCGCCGCCAATACGTTCAGCGAAATCCCGTTCTGGAAGGCGGATACGCTGGGCCGTTCGGTGCAGCTCGGCGAAGAAACCGGCAAGCTGTTCGCCCGGCTGGGCGCTGCGATCGCGGGCGGAGCGGCGGAGGAGCAGGGGGCGATCGCGCTGCTGACCGGCGAATGCTTCTTCGATGCGGACGCCGCGGAGGCGCTGCTCGGCTTCGTGCGCGCGCAGGCTGCCGTATGCCCGCTGCCGACGGACAAACGCATCGTCGTCGAACGGTTCAGCGACGAAACGGGCAAACGCCACATCGTCATCCACAGCCTGTTCGGCCGCCGGCTGAACCGCACCCTGCTGCTGGCGCTGCAGACGCTGGCGGCGCGCACGACGGCGGGCCGCGTCTATGCGAACGCACGCGACAACGGGATCGAGCTGATCGTGCCGCCTGGCGACGGCCTCGGCCGCGACGTCTGGAGCGACCCGCTGCGCCTGCTGGACCGCGCCTCCGTGCGCGAGCTGCTGCTTGCGGCGCTGCCGGCGTCGGCGCAGTTCGCGGCGACATTCCGCCGTCTCGCCGAAACGTCCCTGCTGCTGGCGCGCAGCTTCAAGCGTGCGCCCGCCTGGCTGCTGCGCCATCGCGGCGAGGAGCTGATGCGGGCGGCGCTGCCGTTCGCCGAGCAGTTCCCTTATGTGCGCGAAGCGCTGGAGGAATGCTTGCGCGAGCAGCTTGATGCGGAAGGGCTTGACGCGCTGCTCGCCGCCGTGGCGGCGGGCGACATCGAAGTGGCGGAGCGCGCGACGCTGTACCCGTCGCCGTTCGCCAGCCAATTCTTCTTCGACTTCGTCAGCACGGCGCTGTATGAGGCGGACGGTTTCGCCGCCGATGTGCAGGCGCAGCTCGCCGGCGTCAGCCGCAAGCTGGCGGCGGAATGGTTCGGCGAAGCGCAGGCGCGCGAGACGATGGCGCCGGACATTGTCGCCGCCGAGCGGAAGCGGCTGGAGCAGGGTGAAGGGCGCGGCGCCGATTCGCCGGACGCGCTGCTGCGGCTGCTGAAGGAGCGCGGCGACTTGACGGAGGCGGAGCTGATCGCGCTGTGCGGCAGGCCGGAGCCCGGCTCTGGCGACGGCGCCGGTGACGAAGCAGGCGGGCAGCCGGCCGAATGGCTCGCGCGGCTCGAAGCCGCAGGCAAGGTCGACCGCCGCACGATCGGCGGCGAAACGCGCTTCATCAGCCGCGACGAGCGGGAGACTTACGATACGCTGGAGCGGCGCAGCGAATCGGCCGAATTCGTGCTGAAGCGCCATATCGATCACCGGCTGTCGTTTTCGCCGGCCGAGCTGCGCGCGCGCTACGGGTTGACTGCCGCCCAGGTGGACGGCGTGATCACCGGCTGGGCGGAACGGGCGGCGATCGAACGGGCGCCGTTTGCCGAGGCGGACGAAACGGACCTGTGGACGAGCGCGGCAGTCGCCTCCCGCATCGTCCGGCTGAGCTTGCAAAGCTTCCGCCGCCGGCTGGCGCCGGTGGAAGCGGAACGCTTCTGCGCCGAGCTGGCGCGGCTGCACCGGATCGGCGCGGCGGCCAGCGGCGAAGCCGCCGCGGACGGCGGCAGCGAAAGCGCGCTGCTGCAGGCGCTGGACCTGCTGCAGGGCGTGTTCCTGCCCCTGTCGCATTGGGAAACGCTGCTGCTGCCGGGCCGGCTGCCCCGCTATCGCAAGGAGGAGCTGGACGAGCTTGTTTCCTCCGGCGAGCTGCGCTGGCTCGGACGCAAGGAGGAGGACGAAAAGGAGGGGCGAATCGCTTTTTTCCGCACCGAGGACGATCGGCTGATCCTCCCGTATTTGCGGCAGGCGAAGCCGCCGACGCGGCATGCCGACTTGCTGGCGCTGCTTCAGGCTAAAGGCCCAAGCTTCCTGTCGGCGCTCAGCCGCGAATATGGGGCGCCGCCGTCCGTTGTGCTGGAAGCGCTGCTGACGCTTGTCTGGGAAGGCCGCGTCGCCAACGACCGGTTTGCGCCGCTGCGCGCCGCCGCCGCGCCCAAACGGCAAACGGCGGAGTTCCGCTCCGGCCTCGGCCGCTGGTACGCGGTCGAGCTGCCGCCGGCGGAAGAGGAGAGCGGCGCGCAGGAAGCGCTGGCCTGGGCGCGGCACTTGCTGCGGCAGCAAGCGGTAGTGACGAAGGAAGCGGCGGCGCTTGTCAGCCCGTATTCGTGGGATACGCTTGTCGGCGTGTACAAGCGGCTGGAGGAATGGGGCATGGCCGCCCGCGGACTGTTCGTGGAAGGCGCCGGCGGGCTGCAATTCGCTTCGTCCGACGCCGTCGCCCGGCTGCGTGCGCCTCTGCCCGCGGGAGGAGGCGACGAATTCGTCGTATTGTCCGCGGTCGACCCGGCCAATCCGTACGGCTTGTCGCTCGAATGGCCGAAGGTAAGCGGCGCGTCGTTTGCCCGCAAGCCGGGCCATTATATCGTGCTGCGGGGCGGCAAGTGGCTGCTTTGGATCGAGCAGTACGGCAAGCACATCGTAACAATGGCAGACGGAGCAGAGCCCGATTCGCTGGAGGACGGCTTGCGCGGTCTGTTCCGCGAGATGTTGCGGCAACGCGGTTTGCGCAAGTTGACGGTAGCCAAGTGGAACGGGACTCATGCCGCCGAGTCGGACGCCGCGCCGCTGCTGAAACGGATTGGGGCGGAACGAGATCGCGACGGTTATGTGCTGTGGCCGAGCAATTTACGCTAAATTTCGACATCGTTTGCGAATTTTCGGCAGGAAAATGATGGATGACTGTCGAATAATGCAGAACGGATTGACGTGTTCGCCATTTTTTGGGAGACGCGCCGGGAAAGGAAAAGGATAGGGATGACTATCGAATCCAACCGGAACCATCTGTTTCGGCGCCTGGTCGCACGCGCCCGTTCCGATCGGGCCGGCACGGCGGGTGCGGCGAGCGCGAACGTTTCACCGGAAACGATGTTTCACTCCTTGTTCGCGCACAACCCGATCGCCATCGGCATCTTGGATCGCGACGGCAGATGGCAGCGGGCCAACGAGGCGGTTCGCACGCTTCTTGGCTACGGCGAAGAGGAACTGCGCGAGCTCACCATCGCCGAACTGCTGCAAGAAGGGGAAAGGGCGGAGCGGCTGCCGGACGACGGCGCCCCGCTCGGTCTGGAGTCGCGTCGTCTGGAGCTGACGCTGCGGCACCGGATCGGCTACCGCGTCGATGTGGACGCCACCCTTGTGCCGTATCGACGCGGCGACAAGTGGGCCGGCTACTTTGCCATTTTGCAGGATATGACCAAACGCAAGCGAACGGAGCAGCATATCCGCCATATGGCGTATTATGACGATTTGACGGGTCTGCCCAACCGCCGGCTGTTCAAGGAGAAACTGTCGGATGCGCTGCAGGCGGCCCGAACGGCGGGCACCGGCGTTGCCGTGCTGTTCCTCGACATCGACCGGTTCAAGCTGGTGAACGACGGCTTCGGCTACGAGTACGGAGACATGCTGCTGATGCATATCGCGGAACGGTTCACGCACTGCATCGGCGAGCACGATTTTCTTGCCCATACGGAAGGGGACGAATTTACGTTCTTCTACGCCAATATGGCGGCTGACGACATCGCGGCTGCGGCGGAAACGATTATCGGCAGTCTGGAGGAGCCGTTCTCCATCGGCGAGCACCAGCTGCATGTCACGTCGAGCATCGGCATTGCGTACAGTTCGCCGAACGAACCGGAAGATGCCGACGGGCTGATGAAAAATGCCGACATCGCTTTGTCCAAGGCGAAGGAAAAGGGGCGCAACAACTTCCAACTGTTTTCGTCCGCGCTCAAGTCGATGTCGATCCGCCGGCTCAAGCTGGAAAGCGAACTGCGGCGCGCCTTGCAGGAAGGCCAGTTCCGGCTCTACTTTCAGCCGCAAATCGATGTGCGCAGCGGTGCGATCGTTGGCGCGGAGGCGCTTGTCCGCTGGCTGCACCCCGAACGGGGGCTTATTTCGCCGGCGGCATTCATTCCGATTGCCGAGGAGAACGGCTTCATCGTCGATATCGGCGAATGGGTGCTGCGCGAGGCGTGCGCGCTGGGCAAGTCGTGGCAGCTTGCCGGTTTCCCGGCCATTCCCGTGTCGGTCAACTTGTCGGTGCGGCAGTTTCTGCAGCTCAAGCTTCGCGACAACATCGCCCGCATTCTCGAATCGACCGGCCTCGATCCGGCTTATCTGGAGCTGGAAATTACGGAAAGCATGACGATGGACGTCGACTATGCCGCCGGCAGGCTGCAGGAGCTGAAACAACTCGGTCTCACGATCAGCGTCGACGATTTCGGCACCGGCTACAGCTCGCTGAGCTATTTGAAGAAATTCCCGATCGACAAGCTGAAGATCGACCGTTCCTTCGTGCGCGACATCATGACCGATCCGGGCGATGCCGCAATCGTGGCGGCGATTATCGCCATGGCGCACCACCTGCGGCTCGACGTCGTTGCCGAAGGAGTGGAAACCGAAGACCAGCTGCGCTATTTGCACCGCAACGGTTGCCACCTGGTGCAGGGCTACTGGTACAGCCCGCCGCTGCCGGCGGACGAGCTGGCGAAGCTGCTGGCCGCCGGCACACAGAAAAGCCCGCTTCTTCCGTAACGGAAGAGCGGGCTTTATTCGTGCGACGAGCGGGCGAAATAAACGATGTTTTATTGCCTATTTTGCCTAATAATGAGGTCAGCGCCGAAATAGCCAGTGAAAACGCTGGTTATTTTTGTTGAAATGTGAGGGTGTGCGAGAGGAACGTTCCGAATGGAGCCTCGCGCATAAAAAACGACCGCCTGATCGCGGTCGTTTATTCCGAAGAACTCGATTTGCTTGTCGGCGCCGTGTTGCTGTTCAATGGACGACGAGGTCGTCGATTTCGTTCAGTACGAACTGGTATACTTTTTTTTCGTCTACGTGGTAAATCGTCACAATCTGCTGCTTTTCGTCAAAATTGACGATCCGGCCGGGAATGCTCAGCTTGATGCCTTTGCCTTTGACGATCGAGAGGCGGATGAGCGTGTTGTTCGTTTTGTATTGCTCGATGAGATGGATGATGTCCTTTTTGCCGTCGGCCGGTTTGGTTTCCGCCCGTTTGGCCTCTGGCGCCTTTTTGTCCGGGGCGGGCTTCTTCCAATCGGCTTTCGCTTGTTCCAGGTCCGACTTGGCAAGCTCGCGCTTCTTGGTGTCCTTGTCCTGCATAATCGCGTCGATCAGGCTGCCGAGCTCCATGCCTTTCTGAATTTTGACGTCCTTCAGCTTGGGGGAGCGAAGCATCTGCAGCAGCGTCTGCAGAGCGGCCGCGTTGTCCGTATCTTCAATGAGGACGTCGACCGTAAACAGATAGCCGATTCGTGCACGGTTGTCGGTTTCCATTGTTATCACGTCCTGCAACTTTCGTCTTAAATTTTCCATCCGATTCGACATGAGTATAGCACGATATGCCCAGCAGCCGCAATAAAACCGATGCCTTTTCTGCATCTTCCGCATCTGCCCCTGTGCCCGCACATCCGTCTTCCCGCCACATATAAATGACCCTATAAGCTAGTGTTCATAAAGTTGACTTTTCAGACCCTTATCATGCAAAAAAAGGAGATGCGTGGCGATGATGCGTTTGGTACCGATCGAATTGGCGGGACGAACCGCGCTCGGGATCGAAGTCAAGCTTCCAAAAACGACGCTGCTGGCCGTGGCGACCGACATCGGCTATATTATGTGCGGGGCGCTTGACGTCAAGCTGCTCAACGACCGGTTGAAAGACCGCGGCATTGTGGCAGGGCGGGCGGTCGGGGTGCAAACGCTCGAGCAGCTGCTTGACGCGCCGCTGGAATCCGTTACTTTCGCCGCCGAGGAGCGCGGCATCCGGGTGGGCATGAAAGGCAGCGATGCCGTTTCGCTGATGTTCGCCTGAACCGCAGGCGGCAGCGCGCGGATCAGAGCAGCCGCTGCAGGTGCAGCGATTTGTATTGCCCCGGCGTCATGCCGAGCCGCTTCTTGAACACGTGATACAAATAGTTGCTGCTGGAAAAACCGTGCCGTTCGGCGATTTGTTCGATGGTGTCCTCGCTGTTGAGCAAATGCCACACCACCTGGTCGAGCCTTACTTGCTCGACGTAGTCGCCGAACGAGCCGTTCCCCGTCTCGTGAAATATGCGCTGCAGCTGGCGGCCGCTTATCGGAATCGACTCGGCGACGCTGTCGAGCGTGATCGGGCCGGCGTAGTTGTCGCGGATGAACTGCGCCGCCAGTTGGAACCGATAGGCGCTGATGTCGCGGGAAGGCACAGCGATTGGCGACGGCAGCTCGGAAGCGGCGAACGCCGCCCGCAGCAATATTTGCGTCACCGCCTGCTTGATCGTGGCGTACGAGCCCGGCTGATTTTCGACGCACGCGCGATAAGCGGACAAGAACCACGGCATGGCGTTGCGGTTGTCGGCCAGCGGCCGCAGCGGGAACTGCTCGAGCAAGCGAATGCATTGCTCGGCTTCGGCATTTTCCCAGCCGTCGCCCCAGTCGCCTTCCTCATCGGTTTGGCTGCCGGCAGCCGGCTGCCGGACGATGGGCACGATATCGACATGCAGGCACAATTCCTGCATCGGATCGCGCTCGTCCGCTTCCTGGTAGTGCACGACGCCAGGCCCGGTCAAATAAAACAGCCCGTCTTCCAGCGGATAAGGCGTGTCGTCGAGAATGACGACGCCTTTGCCGCGCGGGATGAAATGGAATTCGTAATCGGAATGTTTGTGGAACGAGATGATTTTGCCGGGCGTAAACGCCGTCAGGTGGCAGCGCAATACGCGAACGCCAAAATGTCCCCAGCGGAACTTCATGTCGAGCCGGTCCAGCGCGTCGCTTTTTTCCGCCATGGCGGCAAAGGTAAACGGCTTGCGCGGTCGTTTCGATGCGGGCGTCATGATTCATTCCTCGCTTTGTTCGCTTAAGGCGCGCTTTACGCACATCCTCTTGATCATGATACTACAAATGGCGGCGGGAGAAAAAGCCGGGCAACGCCCGTCGATTCGTGCCTCTTGCTTGAATGTCGGCAAGCGGGAGGCATTCGGCATCGTGCGACAAAACGCTTGCTTTTTCGATTGTTGCCGTTCAAAATATGAACATAAATGTCCAAAGGGAGTTGGTTTGGTTGTACGGAGCGCCTTTATCGCCGCGTGCCCGCAAAATGATGCTGCTCGGATCCGGCGAGCTCGGCAAAGAAGTCATTATCGAGGCGCAGCGTCTCGGCATCGAAACGATTGCGGTCGACCGGTATGCGAACGCACCGGCCATGCAGGTGGCGCATCGCTCGCATGTCATCGACATGCTGGATGCGGCCGCGCTGCGCGAGGTAATCGAGACGGAGCGGCCCGACTGGATCGTGCCGGAGATCGAGGCGATCGCCACGGATGAGCTCGTGAAGCTGGAGCGGGAAGGCTTCCGCGTCATTCCGACGGCGAACGCGTCGCGTCTGACGATGGATCGCGAGGGCATCCGCCGGCTGGCGGCGGAAACGCTTGGGCTGCCGACCGCGAAGTATGCGTTCGCCGACAGTTTGGACGAGCTGCGGCAGGCCATTGCCGAGGTAGGATTGCCTTGTGTGATCAAGCCGATCATGAGTTCCTCAGGCAAAGGGCAAAGCGTCTGCCGGACGGAAGCCGACATCGACGCTTGTTGGGCGTATGCGATGGAAGGAGGGCGCGCGAACAAGGGGCGGGTGATCGCCGAAGCGTTCATTTCGTTCGAGTCGGAAATTACGCTGCTGACGGTGCGATCCGTATCGGGCACGACGTTCTGCGCGCCGATCGGGCACGTGCAGAAGGACGGCGATTACATCGAGTCATGGCAGCCGCATCATATGAGCGAAGCGCAGATCGCGGAGTCGCAGCGCATCGCGCGCACGGTCACCGACGCGCTGGGCGGGTACGGCATTTACGGCGTGGAGCTGTTCCTCGGCAAGGACACGGTTTATTTCAGCGAGGTGTCGCCGCGTCCGCACGATACCGGGCTGGTGACGCTCGTCAGCCAGGACTTGTCCGAGTTTGCGCTGCATGTGCGCGCGGTGCTCGGCTTGCCGATTCCTGCGATCCGCCAGGTGTCGCCGGGCGCGACGCGGACGTTGAAGGCGTGGGAGCAGCGCAGCGATTACCGGATCGCCGGCATCCAAGAGGCGCTGGCTGTGCCGTATACGCAAGTGCGCATCTTCGGCAAGCCGGAGACGCGCCATGGGCGGCGAATGGCGGTGGCGCTCAGCACGGCGGACAGCGTCGAGCAGGCTCGCGAACAGGCGGAGCGGGCCGTTTCGGCGCTGCGCGTCGAATACGGCGAGTAGGGGGCGAGTCGCGGCGCTTACCGGACGAACGCTTCTGCGCCGGGGCTCGGAATAGGCCATGTTATATTGGCTATTCCGCTAAGAACGGCCCGTCGCAACGAAATAGCCAGTAATTTCGCTGGCTATTCGACGAAAACGTTCGATTGTGAACGGTTTGGTCTGCAATAGCCAGTGTTTTCACCGGTTATTTTTGGATCAGTGGACGGTTTGGCGGGAATAAGCCATTTTTCATGGGCTATTTCGGTTGAGGGGCACGGCCCTCTCGCAACTGGCAACAAAGCAAAGGCTCCCCCGGGAACAGTCCCGGCGGGAGCCTTTGCTTTGTGTTTGTGCCTGCGTTACGCGAACAACGCGGCCAAACTGTCGGTGTACGGCGCGCGAACGATGCCTTTTTCGGTGATGATGGCCGTGACGTATTCGTGCGGCGTCACGTCGAACGCCGGGTTGTACACTTTGACGCCGCGCGGCGCCGTCCGTTTGCCGAACCCTTGCGTCACTTCGTCCTCGTGCCGCTCCTCGATCGGAATTTCCGCGCCGGTCGGCGTGTCCAGGTCGATCGTCGACAGCGGGCACGCCACGTAGAACGGGATGCCGTGCGCCTTGGCCAGCACGGCGACGCCGTACGTGCCGATCTTGTTGGCGACGTCGCCGTTGGCGGCGACCCGGTCAGTGCCGACGATGACGGCTTGCACCCAGCCTTTGGCCATCACCATCGCCGCCATGTTGTCGCAGATGAGCGTCACGTCGACGCCGGCCTGCTGCAGCTCGAACGCGGTCAGCCGCGCGCCTTGCAGCACCGGCCGCGTTTCGTCGGCGAACACTTTCAGCGCGATGCCTTGCTCCTGCGCAACGTAGAACGGCGCCAGCGCCGTGCCGTACTTCGCTGTGGCGAGGCCGCCGGCATTGCAGTGCGTCAGCACGCCCATGCCGCTTTCGAACAGCGTCAGCGCATGTTCGCCGATCAGCCGGCACGTCGTTTCGTCCTCCGCCTGGATCAGCTTCGCTTCTTCGAGCAGCGCCAGCTTCATCGCTTCCAGATTGCCGCCGGCCGCGGCCAATTCATGCGCCCGCGCTTTCATCCGGTCGAGCGCCCAGAATAAATTGACGGCCGTCGGCCGCGACGTAGCCAAATAAGCGGCGACCCGCTCCGTTTCGGCGGCGAGTCCCGCCGGACTGGCCGCTTCCTCGCCGGCGCCGCAGCCGCGAATGCCCAAATATACGCCGAAGGCGGCGGAAATGCCGATCGCCGGCGCCCCGCGCACCTTCAGCGCGCGAATGCCGTCCCAGACGTCTTCGGCCGTCGTCAGCCGCAGGTATACGATCTCCTCCGGCAGCAGCCGCTGGTCGAGCATTTCCAGGTGGTCGCCGTTCCAGCGAACGGACTGCAGCGCTTCCTGCGGCGCGCCTATACGTGCGTCGACGCCCGTTTGCCCGCTCATACGAACACCTTCGCCGCTTCGATCGCGTCGTCGATCGAAACCGCATGGCGTCCCCGCTTGATAAGCGCTTTGCCGACGGCCAGCGCGTTCCGCTCCGCCCGGGCGCGCACGTCGGCGTCCGGAATCGTGCGGATGTCGGCGACATGAGCCAGGCCGACGATGCGGCGCACCATTTTGCAGCCGGCGAAACCGATGGAATCTTTCAGCACTTGCGCGAGATAGTGTTCCTTGTAGCCGGGTGCCGCCGCCAGCGGATCGATTGCCTTCTCGTCCCACAGCGCCGCAAACTCGCGGGCAAACGTCGTCCACACGTCGCGCACGGTGTGCAGCAAGAACTCGCGGTAGTCGCGGCGATGGCCGGCGTCTTGAATCCAGCCGTCCTGGCTGACGTAACTCAGCAGCAGGTTGGCGATGACGGCGCCGATATCGAAGCCCATCGGGCCGAAATAGGCGAATTCCGGGTCGATGACCTTGGTCGAAACCGGCGTCACGAAGATACTCCCCGTGTGCAAGTCGCCATGAAGCAGCGCCTGCGCCTGGGTAAGAAATTTCTCCCGCAGCAGCGCCACTTCCAGATGCAGCTCGCCGTCGGTCCACAGCGCTTCCGCATCGGGCCGAATCGCTTCGTCGAAATCGTTCGTATCGGCGTTGCGGTACGGATGATCGAAAATGAGGTCCTCCGTAATTTTGCACAGCTCCGGATTGAGGAAACGGCCGACGAGCAGCTTCTTCTCCTGCTGGTTCATGCCGAGGTCGGACGTGCCGAACAGCGTCTGCGCCAGAAAACGGCCGATATGGCCGGCGAACAGCGGGTATTCCGTACCGCCGATCAATCCTTTGCGCATGATGACGTGGTCGCTCAAATCTTCCATGACGGTCAGTGCGAGATCGGGGTCGTAGTTATATACGGTCGGGACCAGATCCGGGCAGAACGAAGACTGGGTGCGCAGCGCTTCGCTTTCGATGCGGGCGCGATCGAGCGTGAGCGGCCACGACTCGCCGACAACTTTGGCGTAAGGCAGCGCCTGCTTCATGATGACGCTTCGTCCGCTCGTGCGGTCCGTAATATGAAACACCAAATTGAGATTGCCGTCCCCGATTTCATGCGAGACAAGTTCCGAGCCGTCCGGAAAAAGGCCCGGCAACGCTTGCGCATAACGAATGGCCTGCTCCTCGGACAAGGGATGATAGTGAGACATGGGATACCTCCTGCATATGGGCGCTGACGTCCGGCGCCGCTTTTCGGAAATCTACCCCCTAGTATAAGCCAAAAGAACGCGGCATGGAATAGCGGCGGACGGGAGCCCGCTATTTGCGGCAAATTTACAAGAACTCCACATTCCTTTCGTTTTACGTTAACAATCGGAGGGTAAAGTGTAGGGAGAAGCAGCGAAGAGGCTGCAGTGCGAACGGAGGGGACGGACGATGGCAAATGCATGGCGGACGTGGTTCAAAGTGTTGTATGCGGCGGTTTGCATCGTGCTCGTGTTGTATGTATTCCAGGTGGTCAATCGCGGCGGCGGCGAGGGCGGAAGCAGCCTGCATCCGGCGGCCGTTCACCATCCGAACCCGATGCAAGTGAACGAGAAGCAGCTGGCCCGGTTGACTTCCGCTAACCCCTAAACGCCGTACGGCGCAGGCGCCGTCTCGAGAAACGATTCGGCGATCGGCATGCTGCCGGCCGCGAATCGGCTGAAGACGGCGCCCGTCGTATGCCGCGGCGGTCGTTAGACGTGGTCTTGCCGGTGTCCGTACCGATGCTGGTGCCGGTGCTGGGCCAAATCGATGGCGCCCAGCACGATGTGGGCGACGCCGAAGCCGATTGCGGCCGTTGCCGCCATCGGGTATTTTCCGCGGAACGCGGCTCCCGTTGCCGTAACGGCCGTGCCGAGTACGGCGGGGACTAGTCCTTCTCGCATGATTGCAATCACCTCGCTTGGAATGGTGGAGAACGATTTTAGGATGAAATGATGCTCCCCTTTATATGCAAGCCAATGTTTGCCCAGTGCCGGATCGGTTGAAAACAACCGCCTTCCGCCTCTATAATGAAGCCAGGAAACGGAGGCGGCGGAACGTGAGCAAGGAAAGCATCGCTTTGAAGGAATGGGCGGCGGCCATTCAGGCGCTGGAAACGGGAGAACAGATCCTCATCATGCGCAAAGGCGGCATCATTGAGGAAACGCGGGATTTCGAGCTGCAAAGCCACTCGTTCTTCTTGTATCCAACGTACGAGCACCAGAAGAAAGAGCTGTTCAAGGAGCCGTGGCAAGCGCTGGTGGACCGGTCGATGGCGAACTGGTCGCCGGACGGGCAGGAAGTCGACGTGACCTGCTTCGCCGAAGCGGTCTGCGATTGGGAAGTGTCGAGCCAGGAGGAACTGGAGAAGCTGCGCGATTTTCACGTCTGGAACGATACGTTCGCCAGCGAACGGCTCCGGTGGAAACGAACGAAGCCGCTTCACGTCATTTTGCTTCGGGTTTACAAGCTGGCAGAGCCGCAGCGGATCCGGATCAAGCCGGACTACGCCGGCTGCAAGTCATGGATCGGACTGCAAGGAGTCGACGAGTCGGCGCCGCGCACGCCGGTGCTGAGCGACGACCGGTTTGCCGAACGCTGCGAGCAGGTTCGCCGCGTATTGTCATCGGAATAGAGCGGAGAAGAACACGCCAATCGATCGCGTAATCGACAGCGCGCCTCGTCATGCGAGGTTTTTTTGCCGTAGCCTATAGGATTGATAAATTTCGGGGCTGGGGCAGGATGTTGCGGGCGTACTCGCGCGCTGTTGCAAGAAGCCTATCTTGGCGAGCCGCCCCCTTAGTGGCCCGATTATTGCTGGCCAACCCAAACAGCCCATGAAAAATGGCCTATTGCCCCTAACGCCCGGCCCGCCTGCAATAGCCAGTGAAAACACTGGTTATTTGCCCCAGATCGCCTTCCAATAGGTACTTCAAGCGAAATAGCCAATGATTTCACTGGTTATTTTGTATGGCAAGAAAACATGGCCTATTTTAGCAAGGAGTTAGTTGGCCGATGGGGGAATGGCGCGGATGAAGACCGTTATAAACTTTTCTTATTTCCAGCTTCGGGTTATAATAAAATATAGAATTGAGAATCATTGATAATCAGTTTATAATGATTCTTAAGAAAAACTTATTCGAACGGATCTGGAGGGCTCCCCGATGACACAAGCTTCAACATTGAAGATAGATGGTCTTAAGGCGACTATCGAAGGCAAGGAAATTTTGAAAGGCCTCGACCTGCAAATAAACGGAGGCGAAGTGCACGCAGTGATGGGGCCGAACGGCACCGGCAAAAGTACGCTCGCTTCCGCGCTGATGGGGCATCCGAAATACGTGGTGACCGAAGGCAGCGTGACCCTGAACGGCGATGACGTGCTGGAGATGGCGGTGGACGAGCGCGCCCGGGCCGGTCTGTTCCTGGCGATGCAGTATCCGAGCGAAATCAGCGGCGTCACCAACTCCGACTTCCTGCGCAGCGCCATCAACGCGCGCCGCGGCGAAGGCAACGAAATTTCGCTGATCAAATTCATCCGCCAGATGGAAGCGAAGATGAAGACGCTCGAAATGAATACCGAGTTCGCCCATCGTTATTTGAACGAAGGTTTCTCCGGCGGCGAAAAGAAGCGCAACGAAATTTTGCAAATGCTGCTGCTGGAGCCGAAATTCGTCATTCTCGACGAAATCGATTCCGGTCTTGACATCGACGCGCTGCGCATTGTCGCCGAAGGTGTCAACTCGCTGCGTTCGCCGGAACGAGGTTTCCTGATTATTACCCACTATCAGCGCCTGCTGAATTATATCAAGCCCGATTTCGTCCACGTCATGATGCAGGGCCGCATCGTCAAATCCGGCGGTCCCGAGTTGGCCGAACGCCTGGAAAGCGAAGGCTACGACTGGGTGAAGGATGAGCTGGGCATCGTCGACGAAACCGTAGGACAAGGCGCGTAGTCGTTCGAAGGCCGGGCGAACGCCGCGGCATTTCGGGCACGCGTGATAGGGGAGGATTTCCAATTGAGCACAGATACAACCTATACTGTTGATCGGCAATCGATCGCCGCCTTGTCGCAGCGCAAGCAGGAGCCGGAATGGCTTCGGGCGCAGCGCGAACGCGCGGCGGAACTGGCAGACCGGCTGGAGCTGCCGAAGCTGGAGAAAACGCGAATCGACCGCTGGCAACTGCAAGCGTTCGGCGAGTACCGGGAGACGGCAGCGCTGGCGTCGCTGGCCGAATTGAGCGAGGAAGCGCGCGCGCTGCTGAGCGTTGACAACCCGGACAACGTCATCGTCCAGCGCGACGGAGCGGTCGTATTCAATCGGGCGTCGGAGCGGCTTGCCGCGCTTGGCGTCATCTTCACCGACCTGGAAACGGCAGTTCGCGAGCATGCGCAACTGGTCAAGCCGTATTTGCACCAGGCGGTAACGGCCGACGAACATCGGCTGGCGGCGCTGCACGGCGCCTTGTGGAGCGGCGGCGTATTCCTGTACGTGCCGAAGAACGTGCGCGTGGAAGTGCCGGTGCAGGCGCTGTTCGTGACGACGGATGCGGAAGCGGCGTTTGCGCCTCACGTCCTGATCGTCGCCGAAGCGAACAGTTCGGTCAGTTACGTGGAAAATTACGTTTCCGCCGGATCGGGCGCCCCGGTGTCCAACTCCGCGGCGGAAGTATTCGTGAAACCGGGCGCACACGTCCAGTTCGCTTCGGTGCACAGCCTTGGCGAAACGACGATCGACGTCGCTTACCGCCGCGCCGTTGTCGAGAACGACGGCAAGATCGAATGGGTCGTCGGCGAAATGAACGGCGGCAACGTGCTGTCCGATACGACGTCGCTTCTCAAGGGACAAGGCTCAAACTCCGATGCCAAAGTCATTTGCGTCGGCACCGAGGAGCAGAAGCTGAATTTGAGCACACGCGCGGTGCACGTCGGCAAACATTCGTCGAGCGACATGATTACGCGTGCGGTCATGCGTGACGATGCGACGGCGATCATCAACGGCATCACCAAGATCGAGAAGGGCGCTACCGGCGCCAACGGCCAGCAAACGGAGAAAGTGCTGATGCTCAGTCCAAAAGCGCGCGGCGACGCCAATCCGATTCTGCTGATCGACGAGGACGACGTCAAGGCCGGCCATGCCGCCAGCGTCGGTCAAGTGAACGCGGATCAAATCTATTACCTGATGTCGCGCGGCATTTCGCGCGACGAGGCGACGAGGCTGATTATTTACGGCTTCCTCGCGCCGGTAGTTTCGGAAATTCCGATCGGAGCGCTGGAAGAACAATTGCAGCGCCTTGTGGAAAGGAAGTTGGGCCAATGACAACGGCAGCGATTCGCGGTCAGTTCCCGATTTTGCAGCAGGAAGTAAACGGTCACCCGCTCGTTTATTTGGACAGCGCCGCATCTTCGCAGAAGCCGGTTGCGGTCATTGAAGCCATGAAGTATTACTACGAGCACGACAACGCCAACGTGCACCGCGGCGTGCACACGCTCGGCTCGCGGGCGACGGACGCTTACGAGGGCGCGCGCGAGAAGGTCGCCAGGTTCATCAACGCACGCTCCACGGAAGAGATCGTGTTCACTCGCGGCACGACGACGGCGCTCAATCTTGTTGCATCCAGCTACGCGCGAGCGGTGTGCAAGGAAGGCGACGAAATCGTCATTACGCCGATGGAGCATCACAGCAATATGATTCCGTGGCAGATGGCCGCGCAAGCGACGGGCGCCACGCTGAAATATATCCCGCTGCAGGCCGACGGCACGATTCTTCTGGCCGATGTGGAGAAAACGATCACGGAGCGAACGAAAGTCGTTTCGGTCGTGTACGTATCGAACGTCCTCGGTGTCGTCAATCCGGTGCGCGAAATCGCTGCTATCGCCCACCGCCATGGCGCGGTGATGGTCGTCGACGGCGCTCAAAGCACGCCGCATCTGAAGGTCGACGTGCGGCAGCTCGATTGCGATTTCTACGCATTCTCCGGGCACAAGATGTGTGGACCGACCGGGATCGGGGTACTGTATGGGAAGAAGGCGCTGCTCGACAACATGGAGCCGGTCGAATTCGGCGGTGAAATGATCGATCATGTCGACCTGCAGCGCTCTACATGGAAAGAGCTGCCCTGGAAGTTCGAAGGCGGCACGCCGATTATCGCCGGCGCCATCGGGCTGGGGGCGGCGATCGATTACCTGGAAGCGATCGGCATGGACAACATCGACCGTCATGAAAAAACGATCACCAAGTATGCGATGGAGAAGCTGACGGCGATCGAAGGGCTTGTCGTTTACGGTCCGAAGGAAGATCGCGCCGGACTGGTTACGTTCAACCTAGAGGATATCCATCCCCACGATTTGGCGACGGTGCTTGATTCCGAGGGCGTCGCCATTCGCGCCGGCCACCATTGCTGCCAGCCGCTCATGCGCTGGCTGCAGGTGCCCGCTACGGCGAGAGCGAGCTTCTACTTGTACAATACCATCGACGACATCGATCGTTTGGCGGCGGCGCTACTAAAGACGAAGGAGTACTTCCGTCATGCAATTGGATGATCTTTACCGCAGAGTCATCATGGATCATTATAAAAACCCGCGAAACCGCGGCACCTTCGAAGGACAAAGCGTAACGATCGACCTGAACAACCCTTCCTGCGGCGACAAAATATCGCTGCAGATGCAAGTTGAGGACGGCGTTGTCAAAGCGGCCAAGTTCGTCGGTGAAGGATGCTCGATCAGCATGTCGTCGGCCTCGATGATGACCGACGCGGTCAAAGGCAAAACGCTTGCCGAAGCGTTGCAAATGGCCGAAGATTTCTCCGCGATGATGAAAGGCGGGTCGCCGGAGTTCGAATACGAAGACATCGAAGCGCTGTCTGGCGTCGGCAAATTCCCGGCGCGCATCAAGTGTGCGACCCTCGCCTGGAACGCGCTGCGCAAAGGCGTGGAACAGGCGGAGCAGGCAGGGAAACAGTAATTATCGATTCCATCATGCAAGTCAACCGATTGAAAGGGGGATTCACCATGGCCAAACAAATGCCGGATCTCGAAGAGTACAAGTATGGCTTTCGCGACGAGCATCAAGCCATCTTCCGCAGCGGCAAAGGGCTGACGGCGGAAATCGTGACCGAAATTTCGCGGATGAAGAACGAGCCGCAGTGGATGCTTGATTTTCGCCTGAAGTCGTTGGAGCAGTTTTTCAAAATGCCGATGCCGAAGTGGGGCGGCAATATGGACGATCTGGACTTCAATGACATCCAGTACTACGTCAAGCCGTCGGAGAAGCAAGGAAAAACGTGGGAAGAAGTACCGTCCGAAATCAAGGAGACGTTTGACAAGCTGGGCATTCCGGAGGCGGAGCAGAAGTTCCTCGCCGGCGTATCCGCCCAGTACGAGTCGGAAGTCGTTTACCACAGCATGCAGAAGGACCTCGAGGAGCAGGGCGTCATTTTTACCGATACGGATACGGCGCTGCGCGAGCATCCCGAGCTGTTCCGCGAATATTTCGGCACCGTCGTGCCGCCGAGCGACAACAAGTTCGCCGCGCTGAACAGCGCCGTCTGGTCCGGCGGCAGCTTCATCTACGTGCCGAAAGGCGTGAAGTGCGAGGTGCCGCTGCAGGCGTATTTCCGCATCAACTCGGAAAATATGGGCCAATTCGAGCGCACGCTCATCATCACCGACGAAGACAGCTTCGTGCACTACGTCGAAGGTTGTACGGCGCCGATCTACAGCACGAACTCGCTGCATAGCGCCGTCGTCGAAATCATTTGCCGCAAAAACTCGCGCGCCCGCTACACCACGATCCAGAACTGGGCGCCGAACATTTACAACCTCGTGACGAAGCGAGCCGTCGCCGAAGAGAATGCCACGATGGAGTGGGTCGACGGCAACATCGGCTCGAAGCTGACGATGAAGTATCCGGCTGTTATCTTGAAAGGCCGCGGCGCCAAAGGCATGGTGCTTTCGATCGCCGTCGCCGGCAAAGGCCAGCACCAGGACGCCGGTGCAAAGATGATCCATCTGGCGCCGGACACGACTTCGACGATCGTCTCCAAGTCGATCAGCAAGCACGGCGGCAAAGTGACTTACCGCGGGCTCGCCTCGTTCGGCCGCAATTCGCAAGGCTCGAAGGCGAACATCAAGTGCGATACGCTGATTATGGATAACCAATCGACGTCGGACACGATTCCGTACAACGAAATCATGAACGACAACATTACGCTGGAACACGAAGCGACCGTGTCGAAGGTGTCCGAGGATCAGCTGTTCTATTTGATGAGCCGCGGCTTGACGGAAGCGGAAGCGACGCAAATGATCGTCATGGGCTTTATCGAGCCGTTTACGAAGGAACTGCCGATGGAATATGCGGTCGAGATGAATCGGTTGATCAAGTTCGAAATGGAAGGATCTATTGGTTAACCCCAACATTATCCTTTGATTACAAATACGTGTCCGTGATGACTTTGGCGCTCGCATGCCCAAGTCGCCGGGACACGTATTTTTGTATTGGAATTCGATGCCAAGCCGCGCCCGAGACGACAAAGTTTGGCACCGCCGTCGTGCGCATAGGCACCGCTTCGTTTTCTCATCCTATGGAACAGGTTCGATCGTTGTTTAACGTTACCGAAACGTCCATCCATAAGGAGCGAAGTTCATCATGCCTACTGTCAAACATACCGCCGCCGGAGCCGCGCTGCTGCTGTCGGTATCGCTTTCGCTGACCGCCTGCGGCACCAAACATAATGCCGGAACCGGCGCCCAGACGCGCCAGCAATCGCTGAGCGGGACGCAGGCCGGAGCCCGGCCGAACCCGAGCGCCTCCGCAGGGCCGCGCATCCTGTCAATGACGACGGACGACAAGGTCGACTTCCGTTCCGACGGTTCGGCCGCCTTGGCCGTTACGACGCGTGACGGCAAAGATTACGTGCAAGCGAATCAATTGCTGGATACGCTCGGCTTTCAGCACAGCTGGGACGCGGCGGCGCACAAGCTGCGTTTCGGCGACAACGATGCGGCATTCGAATTGAGCATGGACGCGCGGTCCGCGCGCAAGGAAGGCCGTACGGTGCCGCTGGCCGAGGCACCGATCCTGATCGGCGACAAGCCGTACTTGCCGGTATCGGCCGTCGACGAACTGTTGAACGACGACATCACGTTTTCGGTGCGCGAGCAGCAATTCATCCTGCATCCGACGGCGAAACAAACGACGATGGATCGCGATGCGGGGAGCAGCGGCGCCGGAAGCGGCGGGACAAACGGCTTCGCCGACGATCCGGCCGATCCGGTCAAAGCGAAGCCAAACCATCAAGCCAATCAAACCGGCAGCAGCAAAAAAAACGTGTCGACGGTCATGCCGAGAGCGCTGCAGCACGCGGCCCAAAGCCCCTTCGGCAACGAAGCGCTGCCTGCCGCGGCAAGCTCCAAAACGATCGGCGACCTGATCGATTACGCCAAACGGTATTTGGGCGTCAAGTACGAATTCGGCGCTGCGCCGTATTCCGAATCGGGCGCGTTCGATTGCTCCTCGTTTACGGGCCATGTGTTTGATAAATTCGGCGTCGACCTGCCGCGAACGGCGCGCGAGCAGGCGACGAAAGGGCAAAGCGTCAGCAAGTCGAGCCTGCGGGTGGGCGATCTTGTCTTTTTCAACATTCCGGGACGGTTCCGCAACAACCATACGGTCGGTCATGTGGGGATCTATCTGGGGGACCAAAAAATGATCGACGCCGATACGAAGCCGAAGGACGGGGTGCAAATATCCGATTTGTCCAAGCCGTTCTGGATCGACAATTACTTGAGCGCCAGACGCGTGCTGTAACGAGTAGGTCAGGGCCCGCCCGTTACGGCAGTACGCTTACGATGCGCAGTTCGAGATGACGCGTCAAATCGATGAACGTTTCCTCTACCTGCAGCAGAGGGCGAAACGGATCGGTCGGGTGCATCATCACGATTTGCCCGGTTCTGCCGTTGTTCAGTTGAACCGACTTGCCGATGAAGTGCGGCAGCATCCGGGTGATGAACACCTGGGTAATTTTCGGATCGAGCTTGCTGAAGCCGAGCGCGTGAATTTCGCGCAGCACATCCAGCAAGTCGCGTTCCTTCTGGTACGCCCGCGACGACGTCATGGCGCTGTAAATATCGGCGAGCGCCACGATGCGCGACAGCGGGTGTATTTTTTTGCCGGTGAGTCCGTGCGGGTATCCGCTGCCGTCCAGCCGTTCGTGATGCTCCAGTGCGACGCGGGCCATCAACGGCTGGCGCAAATATTTCACAATCAGGGCGGAGCCGTATTCCGTATGCCGCATCACTTCTTCGTATTCGGCATCGGTCAGCTTCGTCGCTTTGTTCAGCAGTGCCATATCGAACCGGCTTTTGCCGATATCGTGCAAATACCCGGCTTTGCCGGCGAGCAGACAATCTTTCTCCGACTTGCCGAGCCATTTGGCGATAAAATAGGAAAGCATCCCGACCTGTACACTGTGCGTATACGTGTATTCGTCGTTGCTGCGCAGTCCGATCAGCAGGGAAACGACATCCTGCTCCTGGGCGAAACGGTCGACCAGCGGCTCGACGATCCGATCGATGATCGTTTCGTCGATGCCTTTTCCCGCGGAAACTTGCAGGAAAACGATCTTGATGCCTTTCACCGCCGCGGCGTAGGCCGCCTCAAGCGATTTTGGATCGTGGGGGGCGCCAACGGACGGCAAGTCCCGCTTGCGCAGTTCGATGTCGACTTCGGCGATGCGGTGCCGCTTCAGCTTGACGATGTCGATCGCTTCCACTACCGAATCCGCTGCCAAAATATTGACGCCGTTCGTCGTCATTGCATCCGTAAGAAGGCGATCGCCCACTTGCAGGTCGTCGATGGAAATTCTCATGCCGGATCGCCCTCCGCTTGTCGTCTGATTTTTGGGCATGGATCGAAACTTCGGCCAGATCTGATCCCCTCGGAGTATTCATACACGCCCTAAGCGCTTTCATTTATGATGCGGTCGATCTGCAATTGCTGGTTCGAGGCCAAGTCGTGAAACTTGCCGTCGATCGTGACGAGCGGGCGGAAGAAGTCGGTCGGGTTCGTCATCACAATGCGGCCGGTGCGGCCGTCGTTCAACAGCACCGACTTGCCGATGAAATGCGGCATCATGTGGCGAATGAATACCTGGGTGATTCCGGGATCGATTTCGTTGAAGCTGAGCCGGAACAGCTCCTTGAGCACAGTCAGCAAATCCCGCGCCTTCTGGTACACGCGCGACGACGTCATGGCGCTGTAGATGTCGGCGACGGCGACAATTTTGGAAAGCGGCAGCATCCTGTCCGCGCCGATGCCGCGCGGATACCCTTTGCCGTCGAAGCGCTCGTGATGCTCCAGCGCTACGCGAGCGAGCGTCTCGTCTCCGAGCGATTCCTGAATCAAATCGTAACCGTAGATCGTGTGGCGCTTGATCTCCATGTATTCATCGTCGCTTAATTTGCCCGGCTTGTTCAGAACGGCGTTGTCGATCTTGCATTTGCCGATATCGTGCAAATACCCCGCCTTGCCGGCGAGCAAACATTCTTCTTCCGTATAGCCGAGCCATAACGAGATGTAATAAGAAAGCATGCCTACCTGCACGCTGTGGTCGTATGTATAGTCGTCCTTGCTGTTGAGAGCCAGCAGCAGCGACACGACGTCCTTCTGCTGCCTGAAGCAGCTGACAAGCGGCACTACGCTGTTGTTGACGGCGGTTTCGTCGATGGTATCGTTGCTCGCGGCTTGTGCGAACATTGATTTGATCCCTTCCACGGCGGAACTGTAAGCGTGGTTCACTTGCTCCCAGTCGTCGGGAGCGCTTGCGGCCGGCGGTTGCTGTGCCTGGCGGAGATCGATCTGGACGTAGTCGATATTGTGCCGGAACAGCTTGCTGATATCGTCCATATCGAGAACGGTGCCTGCCGACAAGATGTGCAGGCCGTACGAGTTAAACGTGTCCTCAATAATCCGGTCGCCCACTTTCAGCTCCGTTATGCTTACTCTCAATTTCCGTTCACCTGCCGGTCGAAGGGTGTTTACCATTTTATACTAGCAAGGATTCGACTGGTTGACAACGGGAAGATGTCGAGAGAAGTCGAAAATTTCACGATCGTTTGCAAACGCTTCATCACATAAGAAAAATAAGTTTTCACGTGAAGCGGAAGAGCAAATTCCGATTGGCGATAAAACCGGTCTGTTTACGTGGTCGCTCAACAAAAACAGCACCGAGATTAGCACCCGAACCCGAACCCGAACCCGAACCCGAACCCGAACCCGAACCCGAACCCGAACCCGAACCCGAACCCGAACCCGAACCCGAACCCGAACCCGAACCCGAAGCAGAACCAGAACCAGAACCAGAACCAGAACCAGAACCAGAACCAGAACCAGAACCAGAACCAGAACCAGAACCAGAACCAGAACCAGAACCAGAACCAGAACCAGAACCACTACCTTTAAGTGCTTAAATGCATTAAAACTCGCCTCAAACGGCTGGTTTGGACAGCTTAACGGCAAAAATGCACGTACCCATTGCTATTTTCCCAACATTTGGTGCAAGTCGTCGAATCTAAGCGCACTTTAACTCTTAAACTTAACAAACGAGTCTGTATGGCAGTATTTAAGGGCATTTTTGCGTTTAAGCTACGACTGGCTCGACAAGGTGTCTGTTTTCGTATCAAAAGCAGCTCCCCACACACGCCGCGCTCGAACGAACCGTCAGGCTGAAGGTACTACTTGATTGCATGGCTGTTGCGCAGCCATGCGCGATAGGAAGCATCATTTCACGCTCCGGTCGCTGCGCGAAGAATTCCTCTTTCGATTTTCTGATGCCCGGTAGCAACGAGGCCAATAGAATCATCAGAAAACAAGGTGACCGCCGCATCAAGCCGGGCTGGTATTCAAAATAGCCAGTGAAAAATGGCTTATTTATCCGATTGCGCCGGTTTGGGCGGAAATAGCCAGTGAAAACATGGCTTATTTGCTCCGCCAGGCTCCGAATAGGGTGTTTTAGCCGAAATAGCCAGTGATTTCATTGGTTATTTCGGAGGGGGAGCCCGTTTTTAGCCAAATAGGCAATAAAACATGGCCTATTTTAAAAAGTTGGCGATTTATTATGGACTGTGGTATCCTTCCTCAAAATTCGGCTTATTTGCCCCGGCCTGGGCAACGGCAGCGATTTAAGCCGGAGTTTCCGCTTATTCACATGCCGACATACCGGCTGTACAAGCTTTTGGCGACGGCCATGTCATTCGTCCCCTGGACGATGGCGCGCCCGTCGGGAAACAGCACAAGGGTAAGCCCGCCGCCGGGTCGGAATTTGAGCAGGAACGCGTTGCGTTCGACTTGACCGAGCGATGAAAGCGCAAGCTCCTTGTCGCGCAAATCGATGTGCGCGCTGCGCAGCGGCTGAATTTGCACGGCGTCCCGGCCGCATAACGACTGGATCGATTCCGCGTCGCCGCCGGCTTCCAAATAGTCGAACCGACGCAGCGCGCAAGCGGGACAATCCGCCTTGCGCGCTTTCGACACGTCGACCGCCGCCTGGTGATTGTGCCACAGCTCGAAATGGAGCATGCGGCGGTTCAGGTTGGCGCGGTCGCCGACGAGCAGCTTGAGCGCTTCCGTCGCCTGGTACGAAGCGACAACGTGCACGATCATGCCGATGACGCCGGCGGTATCGCACGTTTCGGTTGTGCCTTGCGCCGGCGGCTGGCCGAACAGGCAGCGCAGGCACGGCGTTTCTCCCGGCACGATGGCCAGCGCAACGCCGCGCGAGCTGACGGCGCCGCCGTAAATCCACGGGATGCCGAGCTTGACGCTGACATCGTTGACAAGGAACCGAACGGCAAAATTGTCCGAGCCGTCGAGAATCAAGTCGACGCCGCCAAGCAACTGCTCGGCGTTCGTGACGTTCAAATCGACGACGTGCGGTTCGACGACAACGTCGGCGTTGATGCGCCGCAGCCGTTCCGCAGCCGCTGCTGCCTTCGGCTTGGAAGCGGCGGCATCGGCTTCGTCGTAGAGCATTTGTCGCTGCAGGTTGCTCATCTCGACAAAATCGCGGTCGATCAGCCGCACATAGCCGACCCCCGCCCGCACCATATGGTTGGCGAGCACGGTGCCGAGCGCGCCCATGCCGACGATCGCCACCCGCGAGCCGCCAAGCCTGATCTGCCCCTCGCGGCCGATCGGCGCAAACAGCGTTTGGCGCGAATAGCGGCTGATATGTTCCTGTTCGCTCATGGCGGCACCTCCCTTCTTCGATGTTGTCGGCTTGCGCAGCGGCACGATCAGTCCGCCGCATTCGCGAGCGGGTTCCAAGGCCCTTGTTGATGGCCTTGCCATTCGCTGCCGTCTTCCCATATTTCCTTTTTCCAGATGGGTACGATTTGCTTCAGCCGTTCGATCGCATAGCGGCTCGCTTCGTAGCATGCCGCGCGATGCGGCGTGGAGACGGCGATAACCACGCTGGCTTCGCCGATGGCCACGACGCCGATGCGGTGCGCAATGGCGCACAGGGCGCCGGGCCAGCGGGCGGCGATTTCGCCGCCGATTTGCCGCATCGTGGCGAGCGCCATCGGCTCGTAAGCGTCGTATTCGAGCCGCGTCGTCCGTTTGCCGTACGTCAACTCCCGCGTCGTGCCGATGAACGTCAGCGTGGCGCCGTGATCGGGGCGAAGCACGAGGGCGGCTACCGCATCGGCATCGATCGGCTCGCGCGTGATGGCCGCCATGGCCGGCGCCTCCGGCTCCTGTCCGCCCGAAACGGGCGGGATGAGCGCGATTTCGTCGGCTTCCGTAATCATCGCGTCCGCTTCCGCATAGGCTTGATTGACGGCGATGAATGTCAGCTCGAGCAACGATGCTGCAGCCGGGTAACGCAGCGCGAGCAGCGATTTTAATTGTTCGGCGGCAATGGCCGGGCCGGGCGCCTCGATGTCGATGCGAGGGCCGCCGAGCACATCCGCAAGTCCGGCGAATACGTGAACGGTTAGTTTCATGAATGGATCAGCTCCTGACTCCATACGAGTTGCATTGCTTCAGTTTATCATATCGCGTCGCCGACTGCATGGGATTAGCCAGCCGGGATCGTTTTTTGTATAATAGATAGAATGATCCCGAAATTGCTAGACCGATCCCAAGCATTCCAAGGAGGCGTCGCGGGTGGAAATCGAAATCAGCGAAGGCGGCACGACGGTGCGCTGGCCGGTATCGCAAATGGCGGCGCTCGGTCCGCTGCAGCTCGATATCGGCGATAGAGTGCCCGGCGTCGTTGGCAAAGCGTTTGACGTAACGAGCTGGTACGGCGCCTGGATAACGACGACGGGGCAAACCGAAACCGGCGAGCCGCCGACCCATCTTCAGGTGGAGGCGAGCGACGAATTTTGCGCCACCATTCCGTGGGAGGAGCTTGGCCAGGCGGCATTCCTTTACGAAGAGGACGGCAAGCCGATCCAAAAAGGATTTCCGCTGCGCCTTTACGTGCCGAACGGCAGCAGTGCCTGTCTGAATGTCAAAAGCGTGCTGAAAGTGCGTTTGCTGCACGACCTGTCGCTCGGAGACGAAGCGACGTACGGTTACAAAAACCGGCTGTCGCCGGACGATTTGCGCAAAGGGTAAGTCTCGGCTGACCCCCTGGCGCTCGTCCGACGCCCAATGTTCCCATCGCTTCGGCATAAGGAGGGACGATCTTGCCCGTTTCGCTGCAAAAGCTGGTGATTCTGCATACGAACGATATTCACAGCCATTTCGAGCAAATGCCGCGGATCGCTTCGCTCATCCGTGCGCGCCGGGCGGCTCATGCGGAAGACGCCGCAGGCGTTGTGACGGTCGATGTCGGCGATCATATGGACCGGATGTTCATGGAGACGGAAGGCACCGCCGGCAAAGCCAACATCGCCGTCATGAACGCGACCGGCTATGACGCGGCCGTGCTCGGCAACAACGAAGGGCTGACGTTTCCCGCCGGCACGCTTGCCGCCGCCTACGACGGGCAAGCCCGGTTTACGCTGCTTGGCAGCAACATTGCGGAGCGGCAATCGGGCCTGACGCCCGATTGGTTCGCGCCTTATCGCATCATGACGTGCGGGTCTGTCCGGCTAGGTCTGATCGGCATTACGGCCAGCTTCAACGACTTCTACCATCCGCTCGGCTGGGACGTCGGCGAACCGTTGGCCGCTGCGGCGCGGCTCGTCCGGCAGTTGCGCGGACAAGTCGATGCCATCGTGCTGCTGTCGCATCTCGGCTTGTCCACCGACGAGCGGATCGCCCGCGAGGTGGAAGGCATTGACGTCATCCTCGGCGGACATACGCATCATCTGCTGGAGCAGCCGCTGCGCATCGGCGATACGTACTTGTGCGCCGCAGGCAAGTTCGGGCGCTACGTCGGCGAAGTCGAACTGCTGTTCGACGGCGAGCGCGGCTGCCTGCACGAAGTTCGCGGCCGCTGTCTGGAGGCCAGCGATTATCCGGCCAGCGCCGATATCGCCGCGTTGATCGCCGATTGGCGGGCTGTCGCCGCAAGGCGGCTCGCAGATACGGTGGCGACGCTGGCCGAGCCGCTTCATAACGACTGGTCGCACGAGTCTCAGCTCGGCAACTTGCTCGCCGCCGGCTTGCGCCGCTGGACGGGAGCGGCGGCGGCGCTCGTGAACGCGGGTCAGCTGCTGGACGGCCTTGAGGCCGGACCGGTGACCCGCGAAACGCTGCTCCGGCTGTGTCCGTCGCCGATCAATCCGTGCCTGCTTACGCTGCAGGGCGGGCAGATCGCCCAGGCGCTCGAGGAAGCGCTGCTGCCGGAATTTCAGACGAAGCCGCTGATGGGCTACGGGTTTCGCGGCAAAGTGCTCGGCACGTTATGCCTCGACGGCATCGAAGTCCGCTTCGATCCGGATGCGGAGCCGTATGCGAAGCTGCGGTCGGTGCGGATCGGCGGCAGTGAGCTGCGCCCGGACGACAGTTACGAAATCGCCACGCTGGACATGTTTACCTTCGGCGTTGGTTATCCGACGCTGGGCAAAGGCGGCGGAATCCGCTATTTTTTGCCGGAATTCATTCGCGACGTGCTCGCGGCCGAGTTGCTCGACACAGGAGCGCTTGTCGATTGCGCCAGACCGCGCTGGACGGCACAGCGAAGCTGAAGCTGGGCAGCGGCGCTCCCTGCGGCAGCTTGTTGCGCCGGACAAGCGGGGGCAAAACATAATGATGGAGGAATCGAACGCGGATGGATATGTGGATTGCCGTTGTCATCGGCATTGTGGAAGGATTGACCGAATTTTTGCCTGTTTCGTCGACAGGACATATGATTTTGGCGGGACATCTGATCGGGTTTACCGGAGACAAGGCGGATACGTTCGAAATCGTCATCCAGCTCGGCGCCATTCTGGCCGTAGCGGTGCTGTATTGGCGGCGGGTGCTGCGCCTGTTCGGCATCCAGGACAAGGCGTCGCGCCTGCAGCCGGGGCCGAAGCTCAATTTGCTGCACATCCTGATCGGCATTTTGCCGGCGGGGCTCATCGGGTTCGCGCTGCATAAATACGTCAAGCTGCTGTTCATGCCGGAAACGGTGCTGATCGGCCTTGTCGTCGGCGGCTTGTTCATGATCGTGGCGGAGAAGCAGCGGGGGACGCAAACCGCCGAGAAGATGGACCAAATTACGTACCGGCAAAGCTTCTTTATCGGCGTTGCCCAGGTGCTGTCGCTGTGGCCGGGCTTCTCCCGCTCGGGCGCGACGATCGCAGGAGGCATGCTGGCGGGAACGAGCCGTGCGGCCGGCGCCGATTTTACGTTCCTGATGGCGATTCCGCTTATGGTGGCCGCTTCGGCTTACGACTTTTACAAAAGCATCGACAGCTTCAGCTCGAACGATATCGGCTTTTTCGTCACCGGCTTCATCGTTTCGTTCATCGTGGCGCTCGTTGCCGTCGCTACTTTCATCAAGCTGGTTTCCCGGCTTTCGCTCACTTATTTCTCCTATTACCGGTTCATTCTGGCAGCGGTTATGCTGGTGTTCGTTCTTGCGGGCAAATTAAGCTAGTTCCGCCGTCCTTTCCTTGCCGGGTGCCGTTGCTCTTTTGCGGCTTATCCTTTACAGTAAGGAGACAAGAGGACAAGAACCATCTGCATAAGAGCGTAAAGGGAATGGGAGAACAACATGCGTTTGCTGCCAATCAGCCTTTGCCAACCCGGTATGCGTCTCGGGAAAAAGATTTACAACGAAGAAGGGCTCGTGCTGCTCGGCGAACATGTCGAATTGACGGAGGCGCTGCTCCGCCGCCTGACGCAGCACGGCATTTGTTTTCTCTACATAGATGACCCGCGAACGGACGACATCGTCGTCAGGGAACTGCTGCGAGACGAAACGCGGGCGGTGGCGATGCAGACGATTCGCACCCATTTTCGCCGGCTGATGGAAGATTCCAACCGGAAGAAGGCCGTCAACCAGCAAATCGGCAAAGCGTTCCGCGAAGTGGTCGGCCTGCTGATCGACGATTTGAGCCGGCATTCGGACGCGATGATTATGCTGACGAGCATGCAGCTTGCGGATCACTACTTGTACCAGCATTCGCTTAATGTTTGCATTTACGCGACGATCATGGGGCTGACGCAGAAGCTGTCGCGCGAGGATTTGACCGTCTTCAGCCTGGGCGCGCTGCTGCACGACATCGGCAAAACGCAGCTGCCCCCGGCGATTTTGACCAAACCGGGCAAGCTGACGGATGACGAGTTCGAAGCGATGAAGCAGCATACCGTGTACGGCTACCGGTTGCTGAAGGACGAGCCGAACATTTCACTGCTGTCGGCGCATTGCGCGTTCCAGCACCACGAGCGGATCAACGGCAGCGGCTATCCGCGCGGCATCGCCGGCGAGCAGATCACCGAATATGCGCGCTGGATCGGCGTTGTCGATTCGTACGACGCGATGACGACGCACCGGGTATATCGGGACGCGATGCTGCCTCACCAGGCGATGGAAATTTTGTATACCGGCGCGGGAACGTTGTACGACAAGGAGAAGATCGAGAAGTTTCGCGACAAAATCGCAATCTACCCGCTTGGCGTCTCCGTGACGCTCAGCACGGGCGAAGCGGGGGTCGTGATTGATCTCAACGCGGCGATGCCGCAGCGCCCGATCGTACGCATCCTGCAAGACCCGGACGGGCACGAGCTGGAGGAGCCTTACGAAATCGATTTGTCGAAGAAGCTTTCCGTCATGATTGCCGCCGTCGGACTTCATACGCCTTTATAAATTGCGAAGCCCTTGGTTGCGCCGACGCGCAAAAGGGGCTTTTTATTTCGCGGGCAACCCGGGACAAAGAATCGCAACATCTTTTATATGTAAAATCGGACAGTCTGCAATAAAATGATGGATGAAGCACACGAATCGGGAGGATGGAATCGAAATGGCAGTTAACTGGTGGTTGGCGCTGATTATTATCGTGGTGGTGAACGGCATCATTCTATGGGAGTGGCTCATGTCGACAGAGCCCGTGAGCCGCAAAATGAGAAAGTGGTTTTTTATCGTGGGGAACGTCATCGCCGTTGGTCTTGCTGTCGCCGAACTGATCTGGCTTGATTTCGAATAAAACGGGAGGCCCGCGCATGAGCGATCCGCTGCAAAAAAGCTTCTGGAATCAATCGGTGGCGTCATTGATGAAAAGCCTGGACACGACGCTTCAAGGGTTAACGCAAGACGAGGCGGCGGCAAGACTGGAACGGTTCCGAGCGGACCTGATCAAGCCGAAGCAGCGATTCGCCATGCTTGCACTGGCCTTCAATCAAGTCAGAAGTCCGATTACGTTGATTTTGCTGATCGCCGCCGTGCTGTCGTTTTTTTTGCGCGATAATACGGATGCGGTCATTATACTGGCGATCGTCCTGATCGGCGGCATTCTCGGCTTCTTGCAGGAGCGGGGAGCCGCGAGCGCGATGAAGAAGCTGCTGGCGATCGTCCAGATCAAGTCAAGCGCGATCCGGGGCGGCGTCCCGCTTGACGTGCCCGCCGAGACGCTCGTTCCCGGCGACGTGATCATGTTGAAATCCGGCGACATCCTGCCGGGAGATTGCGTCGTGCTGGAGGCGAAATTGTTGTTCGTGAATGAAGCGGCGCTAACCGGCGAAACGTTTCCCGTCGAGAAGGTTCCCGGCGTTGTGGAAGCGGATTCGCCGCTGGCGCATCGCACCAACACGCTTTATATGGGGACCAATGTGGTCAGCGGCACGGCGCAAGCGTTGGTCGTCCGGATCGGCAACAAGACGGAGTTCGGCCAAATTTCCGAACGGTTGAAGCTGCGGCCCGCCGAGACCGAATTCGAGCGCGGGGTGCGCAAATTCGGCTACATGCTGATGGAGATTACGATCGCCCTCGTATTTGCGATCTTCATGGTCAATCTGTTTCTGGATCGGCCGGTGCTCGACTCGTTTCTGTTCTCGTTGGCTTTGGCTGTAGGGTTGACGCCGCAGCTGCTGCCGGCGATCATCAGCATCAACCTGTCGTATGGCGCCAAGATGATGGCGCGCCGCAACGTCATCGTCAAACGGCTCGCTTCGATTGAAAACTTCGGCGGCATGGACGTGCTGTGCTCCGACAAGACGGGAACGTTGACCGAAGGCACGGTGAGGATCGATTCCGTTGTCGACGCCGGAGGGGCCGCCAGCGAGGAACTGGAGCGATTCGCCTATCTCAACGCGCATTTCGAGTCTGGGTATGCGAACCCGATCGACGAAGCGATCATCGCTTACAAATCGTTCGACGTCAGCGGCTGTACCAAGCTGGATGAAATCCCTTACGACTTTACGCGGAAACGGTTAAGCGTACTCGTTGAAGAAGGGGAGCAGCGCTTCATGGTGACCAAGGGCGCGCTGCACAACGTGCTCGACATCTGCTCCTTCGTTCAGGAGGAGGACGGTACCAAAACCTCGATGGCCACCGAAAGGGAGAGGATCGTTGCGCAGTTTGAAGCGTTCAGTCAAAGAGGGCTGCGGACGCTGGGCGTCGCCGTGAAACGGGAAGATGGCCTGGAGAAGATGACCAAGGACGATGAGCGGGATATGGCGTTTCTTGGTTTTCTGCTGTTCGAAGATCCGCCAAAGCCGGGAATCGCGGAGACGGTGCAGCGGTTTAAGCAGCTTGGCATTGCACTGAAGATGATAACGGGCGACAATTGCCTCATCGCCGCCCGCATCGGCGCGCAAATCGGCTTGCTGTCCCCCAGGGTGCTGAGCGGCAAAGAGCTGGCCGCGATGAACGACGAAGCGCTGATGCATCAAGTGAACGTGTTCGATATATTCGCGGAAGTGGAGCCGAACCAGAAGGAACGCATCATTCATGCGATCAAAAAATCGGGTCATGTCGTCGGCTACATCGGAGACGGCATCAATGACGCTTCCGCCTTGCACGCGGCGGATGTCGGCATTTCCGTGGACACCGCGGTGGACGTCGCCAAGGAAGCGGCGGATATCGTGATGCTGGGCAAGGACTTGAACGTGCTGGTGCAAGGCGTCCGGGAAGGCAGGAAAACGTTCGCCAACACGATGAAATACGTTTTTATGGCCACAAGCGCGAATTTTGGCAATATGTTCAGCATGGCAGGTGCTTCTCTCGTTCTGCCGTTTCTGCCGCTGCTGCCGAAGCAAATTTTGCTTACGAACCTGCTGACGGATTTCCCGGAGATGACGATCGCTTCGGACAAGACGGACGAGGAAATGATCGATCGGCCGCGGCGCTGGGACATTGGCTTCATCCGCAAATTTATGATGACGTTCGGCATCGTCAGCTCGGTGTTTGATTTTATTACCTTCGGCGTTCTGAAATATGGGCTGCACGCAACGCAGGAGCAATTCCGCACTGGCTGGTTCATCGAATCCGTCGTGTCGGCGTCGCTGATCGTATTGGTCATTCGTACGCAGAAATCCACTTTGCGAAGCAGGCCGGGGAAGCCGCTGCTCTGCGCGACATTGGCGGTCGTTGCCGCGACGCTGGTGCTGCCGTTCACCCCGCTCGGGGGCATTTTTGGATTCACTTCGCTGCCGGGCGGCATTTTGGCGGCGGTTGGCTTGATCGTCATTGCGTATATGTTTACGGCGGAAATGGCGAAAAAAATTTTTTACCGCACATGAATGGATAAGGTCCGATTCGCGCTGGGCGGACACGTACGCGCCGGCCCGGTTTAGCCCGCTTCATTTGTAATGTGCGCCAAAAAATGGGACAATAGCGGGAGATTCGGCCAGGACGGAGGGCCTATTTTGAAAGAAACGGCAACACGCGGATGGTTTTGGTTTTGGGGCAAATGGATGTACAAGCTGCGCTTAGGCATCGCGGCAATTTGGCTGGCCGCATTCGTCGTGTTGGGGCTGTTCGCGCAGATGACGCCGGAGCTGCTCAAGGACAACGGCTTTACGCCGCGCGGCAGCGAGTCGGATCAAGGCTTCGTCAACCTGCAGCGGCAGCTCGATTTTCCCGCTTCTTCGTTATCGATCGTCTACACGAGCGACAAGCTCGATTTGACCGAAGCCGCCAACCAGGCGACGATTTACGCCAGTCTGGAAGAAGTGAAGCAGCTGGCATACGTCGTATCCGTCGAGCCGCAGGCGGCCAAACGGCTGGCAGACGGCAGCTACCTGACGGCGATAACCGTCCCGCTGAAGCTTGATACGGATACGGCGCTGGAGCAATACCCGCACATCCGCAGCCTGATCCAGCCACCCGCGGACATGAACGTATACGTGACCGGCGGAACGGCGATCTTGTACGACATGCAAGCCGCAAGCAAACATGACATCGCCCAGTCGGAAATCGTCGGCTTGCCAATTGCGCTCGTTGTGCTCGTGCTTGTGTTCGGGACGGCGCTCGGCGCGCTGCTGCCGCTCATCGTCGGCGTCATGAGCGTCACGGTGACGCTCGGACTCACCTATTTTATCGCGCAAACGCAATCGCTTTCGAATTTTTTGCCGAATATGGTGACCATGCTCGGGCTTGCCGTCGGTATCGACTACGCGCTGTTTACCGTCAGCCGGTTCCGCGAAGAGCTGAAGCGAAGCGCAAGCGTGGAGGAAGCCGTGGCGGTGACGAGCCAGACTGCGGGCAAATCGATCTTTTTCTCCGGGCTGGCGGTGTTGATCGGGTTGTTCGGCATGATGTTCGTCGATTTGTCGATCTACCGCTCGCTCTGCATCGGCGGCGTGATCGTCGTCCTGGTGTCGGTGCTGGTGGCCAATACGCTGCTGCTGTCGCTGCTCGGCTTGTTCGGCCGCCGCATCGACCGCTTGCGGCTCGTGCCGAGGCGAATGCTGGCCGGCGCGTCCGGCGGCCGCCTATGGGAGCGCATCGCGTACGGAGTAATGAAGCGCCCGGTGACGCTGATTGTTGCGGTGGCGGCGCTGCTCGTCGTTTGTATGCTGCCGCTTGGCGGCATGCGGCTCGGGCTGCCGAACGCGGAGGTGCTGCCGCCTTCGTATGAGTCGCGTTACGGTTCCGATTTGCTCGATCGCGAATTCGATCCGGCGGACAGTTTCCCGATTCAAGTTTTTGTGCAAACGAAGGAAGAGATTTGGTCCGCGGCCTCCATCCGCGAAATGGCTGCTTACACCGCGCGTATCGCCGCCGATCCCGGGGTAAAAGAAGTGAAAAGCTATTTGACCGGCCTCGGCACGGACGACCCGGAACAGGCGGCGGCGCTGCTGGCGGCGGGCGAGCGCAGGCAGCAGCTGAAGCAGCTTCATCTGGCGTCGGGGCATGCCGCTTTTATCGCCGTCACTGCCAAGTCGGGGCCGGACAGCCGCGACAGCGAACGGCTCGTGGACCGGCTGCGCACGATGGAGCGCGGCCAGCTCGAGACGCAAGTTTCCGGCGCAACCGCGTACCGGGTTGACATTTTGCAGCGTATTTCCGCCGGTATTCCTTATGTGGTCGGCTTCGTCATGCTGGTCACCTACGCGGTGCTGTTCGTGGCGTTCCGCTCCGCGCTGCTGCCGCTGAAGGCGGTGCTGATGAACATGCTCAGCCTGGGCGCCAGCCTTGGCATGGTTGTGCTCGTCTTCCAGCACGGCTGGCTGGCGGAAGCGCTGCACATCACCTCCACGGGTTACGTAAGCGCCACGCTGCCGATCATCATTTTTTGCGTCGTTTTCGGCATTTCGATGGATTACGAAGTGTTCCTCATTTCGCGGATCGCCGAGGAATACGACAAGCATGGCGACAACGAGGCGAGCACCGCTGCCGGGCTTACCCGCACGGGAAGCCTCATTACGAGCGCGGCGTTCATACTGATCGCGGTGGTCGGCTCATTCATCTTCACCGATATTGAAATCATCAAGGCGCTGGGGCTTGGCCTTGCGCTGGCGGTGCTGATCGATGCGACGCTCGTGCGGATCGTGATGGTGCCGGCGCTGATGAAGGTGCTGGGCAAAGCGAATTGGTGGGCACCGGGCTGGCTGCGCCGGCATGGTCAATAGCGGCGTTCGGTTTCATTTTGCGCGAGGTTGCGATACAATAATGGGCGAACCTGCAGGGAAGCTGCGTGAAATGGGTTGGGTGAGAGAGAATATATGATCAAAGAAGACAACTTGTTCGCCGCGGCGCGCACGCTCAGTCCCGCTTACGATCCGTGGGACCCGCTGCGCTCGCTGAAGGCTTATGGCCGGCATACGCTGACCAGCGTGGAAATGACGGTCACCAATTTGTGCAATATGCGCTGCGAGCATTGTGCCGTCGGCGATGCGTTGACGATGGCGGAAGGGGCCAGGCTGCCGCTTGCGCTCATGCTGAAGCGGCTTGACGAAGTGGAGCATCTGGAGACAATCAGCATCACCGGCGGCGAACCGTCGTACAATGAACAAACGGTGACCGGCTACATTGTCCCGCTGCTGCAATACGCCAAGTCGCGAGGCATCCGCTCGCAGCTCAATTCGAACGTGACGCTCGATTTGGCGCGTTACGAAGCGATGGCCCCGTATCTCGACGTGATGCACATTTCCTTCAACTACTTGAATGCCGACGATTTTCACCAGGTCGGATTTGCGAAGACGAACCGGCCTGTCGGCAGCGCCGCCTCGGCCAAATTGTACGAGCGAATGATGAACAACGCCCGGGAGCTCAGCCGCGCGGGTATGTTCGTGTCGGCGGAGTCGATGATTAATTACCGCACTCACGAGAAACTGCCGGGCATTCATAAGCTGATCGAAGAAATGGGCTGCCGGCGCCACGAGGTGCATCCGATGTATCCGAGCGCGTTTGCCGCCGATTTGCCGATGCTGAGCCTGGAGCAGTTCCGCGCGGCCATCCACCGGCTGCTCGACAGCCGCAACCGCGAGATGTGGATGTTGTTCGGCACGCTGCCGTTTTTTGCTTGCAGCGGCGATGCGGCCGATCGGGAGCTGATCCGCCGGCTTGCTGCCGAGCCGAACGTTACCGTGCGCAACGATCCGGACGGACGCAACCGGCTGAACGTCAACCTGTTCACCGGCGACGTATACGTGACCGACTTCGCGGCGATCCCGGCGCTTGGCAACGTGCAGCGCGACAGGCTCGACGACGTATTCGCCCGCTGGGAGCGGCACGAGCTGAGCGAGGCGGTCAACTGCCATTGTCCCGCCGCAAGCTGCTGCGGCCCGAACTTGCTGGTGAAGCATATGTATTACGAAGACATCGATTTCAAAAAGCGACGGGCGGTTCTGTGACCGCCGCCGGTCCGTTGGCAAAGGGGAGCGAACCGTGAACGCACACTTCGAATTCGGAAAAATGGCGTGGCATGCAGCGCTTGTGCTCGTTCTCGTGCTGCTGAACGGTTTGTTCGTTGCTGCCGAATTTGCGCTGGTGAAGGTGCGGTCGACGCGGCTGCAGGAGCTGGCGGACGACGGCAATGTCAAAGCGAAATACGCGCTCAAGGTGACCGGCAAGCTGGACGCGTATTTGTCCGCTACCCAGCTCGGCATTACGCTCGCTTCGCTTGGACTTGGCTGGGTCGGCGAGCCGTCGATTTCCGAGCTGATCGTCGATCCGCTGTTCGCTGCTTTCGGCTGGGAGAACGCCGTGTTCAGCCATTCGCTGTCGTTTGCGATCGCGTTCGCCGTTATCACGTTTTTGCATATTGTGCTTGGGGAATTGGCGCCGAAGTCGCTGGCCATCCAGAAGGCGGACGCCACATCGCTCTGGCTGGCGTTTCCGCTGCTTTATTTCTACAAGCTGTTCTTCCCGGTCATCTGGCTGCTCAATGGCGCGGCGAACCGGTTGCTGCGTCTGTTCGGCGTGGAACCGGCCAGCGAGCACGAAGCGGCGCATACCGAGGAAGAAATTCGCATCCTGATGAACCAGAGCGCCCGCAGCGGCCATATCGACAAAGACGAGATGCAGCTGTTCGACAACATCTTCGAGTTTTCCGACCGGCTCGCCCGCGAGGTGATGCTGCCGCGCATCGATATGGACTGTTTGTTTACGGACCTGTCGTACGAGGAGAACCTGAAGCTGGTGCACGAAACGAAACATACTCGCTACCCGGTGGCGATGAACGACAAGGACCGGATCGTTGGCTTCGTGCATATTTCGGATCTGCTTACTTGCGATCCGGGCGAGCCGCATGAGTTGAACGATTTTATTCGGCCGATTCTGACGGTGCCGGAATCGATGGAAATCAGCCACGTGCTGCGGCTGATGCAGAAGCGCCGCTCGCAGCTGGCGATCGTGATCGACGAGTATGGCGGCACGGCGGGGCTGCTGACGGCGGAGGACATTCTCGAGGAAATCGTCGGCGACATGCAGGACGAGTTCGACGACGAGCGGCCGGTGCTGGAAGTGAAGGGGCATCTGACGTCCGTTGACGGGCGGATGCTGATCGAGGAAGTGAACGACATGCTCGATCTCGGCATCGAGGACGACGAGGTCGATTCGATCGGCGGCTGGCTGTTCAAGAAGCTGGAAGGCGCGCCGGGCAAAGGCATGAAAGTGGAAGTGGGCAAGCACATGTTCGAAGTGGCCGAGGTGGACCGGCTGCGGATTGTGCGGCTTCATATTTACAAGACCGACCGCGCCGACAAGTCGCAGGGGTAGCGGAGGGCGGCGCCGGGCGCGGAGCGTTGCGTTGACTAGTTCCGCCCAAACGTTCCGCCCAAACGCTCCGCCCAAACGCTCCGCCCAGACGTTCCGCCCAGTAGCCTCCCAAATTAGCCCATAAAAAATGGCTTATTTGCCTCATTTCCCATGCTTCATCGAAAATAGCCAGTGAAATCATTGGCTATTTGCCCCAAACTATCTCCAAATCGGGTTTATCAACGAAATAACCAGTGTTTTCACTGGTTATTTCTCCAGTACCCGCTCATTTTAGCGAAATAGCCAATAAAACATGGCTTATTTCCCGCACCCACCGCGGCGCGGCCCCGCTAATCGGGCCGCCAAGCGCCAAACGCCAAACAAAAAAGGCAGGCGCTTGCATCCGCCTGTCCAACTACCGCGCCAACCGCTTCAGCGCAGCCCCAGCGGGTTCTCCCGCATGCGCCGCACTACGGCGGCGAAGGTGGTCGCGAGCAGCGCGTACAGCAGCACTGTCGATTCGCTGCGCGGGATCGGCAGCTCGATGTAGCCGGTATAGTAGTCGGCATCGTTCGCCAGAAAATCCGAATACACGCCGTACACGCCCAAGCTGAGCAGCAGCTTCATCTCCAGTTTGTTGTTGACGGCGTGCACGTACGTCATCACGCCCGCATCGTTCAGCTTGCGCACGAGGAACGGGTCGAGCAGCGCGCGATTGACCGGCATGGCGACGGTGCGAATCTGGTGCTCGCGCACGAAACGCACAACTTCGCCGCTGGTGGAATCGTTCAAATAAAGCGAATATAACTTGTCCGGAAACGGATAGATGGCCATGACGGCGTCATACATCTCCGGCGTATACAGCTCCGGGATGATCCGGTCGAGCACGGACAGATCGATCATCGCCGCCGTCCGTTTCATGTATTCAAACTGGGTGCGCACCAGGTCGACATCCGTTTCTTTCGTATCGGTCACGATGCGAATGTCGGGATAACGCAGCATCAGCCGCACGATGTCGCGAAACGACAGCGGTTTGTATTTGTCCAGAATCGGCTGCTCTTTGAATTCCGCCAGGCTGATCGAGTCGCCGATCAGATCGTCCGGCAAACCGGGCTGGACGTCCTCCGACCAGTCGTGCCTCGCGGCCAGCTTGTCGTCGTCGGTGAGCAGCAGGTCCACTTCGAACACCCGGTACCCCCGTTTGTAGCTGCGTTCGAACGCATCGAGCGAATTCGTGTACGCTTCGCCGTCGATGCCGCCCATCGCATGCGCAATCATGCGGTTGGAAGTCCAATCCGCACTGGCCGGCGCGATCGAATCGGCGAGCGCCGCAGTTCCTCCCGTGAGCAAGCTGCCGATGAGCAGTGCCGCGAGCGGCCAACGTTTCCATTTTCCGTTCATCGCAATTCCTCCCGCCCGCAACGATTAATAAAGCTTCCGGAACCTGAATAATGTCAGTATACCCGATCTTCATTAATCCACCATTAGACAGGGGGGAGGAGGCGACGAAAGCTAACCTTATCGCCGCCGGACGGCATCGCTCAGCTTCGGAAAATGAACGGCAGCCTCGGTAAAAACGCCTTCCTCGGAACGGACCGACAGCTCATGCCCGAGCTTGCGCGCCAACTGGTTGGCCAAATAAAGCCCCATGCCGGTCGATTTGGCAAACTGGCGCCCGTTCGATCCGGTAAACCCGCGGTCGAACACGCGGCCGATATCTTCCGGCTTGATGCCGACGCCGTCGTCGCGCACGAGCAGCCGCCGCTCCACGCGGTCTTCTTCGAAGCGAATGGCGATCGTCCCGCCCGCCGCCGTATATTTCAATGCGTTGACGACCAACTGGTCGACGATGTAAGCAAGCCACTTGCCGTCGCTGCGCACATGCGGATCGCCGCCGGTTTCGTCAAGCAACAGCCGGATGCGGCCGGCGATGAACAGCTTGGCGTATTTGCGCGCGCTTTCTTTGGCAATCCGGCGGAGCGGCAGCTCCGCAATCATATAATCGCTTGCAAACGAATCGATCCGCGAGTAGTAAAGCGCCTGATCGACCAGATGATCGATTTTGGCCAGTTCGTCTTCCCACTTGTCCGTCAGTTCTTCGACAGTTTTGCCGCCAATGTTGTCGATCAGCAGCCGGGAAGCGGCGATGGGCAGCTTGATTTCGTGAATCCACGACAATATGTAATCCTGCTGCTCCCGACGCTCCTGGGCCAGCCGGAACAGCTTGGCATCGTGGTCGCGGCGCAGCTTGTCCGCCAGCGCCAGCTGCAGCCGCTGGGCCGCCGTTTGCGGCGCCGGCGGATCGGCTTCGGCCGCATCGGCCGCGCCGCCGATCATCCGCTCCAGCTCGCGATAATAGCCGCTGCGATACCAATACCCGATCGCCACATACGCCGCCGCCGCTAACAACCCGCCTGCATTGGCATACAGCACATTGTCCGCGGCATGGGGAGATTCGGCGCCGGCCAGCATGACCAGCGAAACGAACGCCATCAGCGCAACATAAAAGCCGGCAAAATAACGCTTGTCCAGCAAATAGTCCCGGAATCTCATTCGACGATGTACCCCTGTCCTTTGCGCGTGGCGATAAAATCTTCCTGCCCGAGTTCGGCCAGCTTCTTGCGCAGGCGGGCGATGTTGACGGTGAGCGTGTTGTCGTCCACGAACGATTCGTCCTCCCACAAGCGCCGCATCAGGCTCGTTCGGCTGACGATGGCGCCTTTGGAGCGCATCAGTTGCTGCATAATGACGCATTCGGTTTTGGTCAACTCCGTCTTGCCCCCGCCGGCGACGACTTGCCCGCTCAGCACATGCAAAGCGACGCCGTTATGCTCGAGCACGTCCGCCTCCGTGCCCACGTAAGCGTAAGCGCGGCGCAGGAGCGCATTGATTTTGGCCAGCAGCACGTCCGTATAGAACGGCTTCTGCACGTAGTCGTCGCCGCCGCGGTTCATCGCCATGACCATGTCCATCGGCGTCGTGCGCGAAGACAGAAACATAATCGGCACGCTCGAAACTTCGCGGATCCGGTCGCACCAGTAGAAACCGTCGTAATACGGCAGGCCGATATCCATCAGCACGAGCTGCGGCCGTTCCGCCAGAAACGTGGGCAGCACGCGTTCGAAATCGGTCGCCAAAACCGTCGCGAAGCCCCACTTGCTTAGCGTTTCCGCCACCAAATCGGCAATGGTCCTGTCGTCCTCCACCAGCATGATTTTCATCCGATCCCTCCATGCTGCTATTTTAGCATACCGCCCCGGGCCCGATACGCCGCCGTGACAATATTGTAAGGTTGGAAGGCCGGCTTGTAAGCTTGCGTACGGATGAATTGAGGTACAATAGGTTCCGAAGCGAACCGGACTCGCCAGGGGCCGGGAAGGGGAGAGGAATACATGAACACAATCGTCGAAGCGAAACGGGTGAAAAAAGTATACGGCGCCAAAGGCCAAACGTACACGGCGCTGCGCGAGTTCGACCTGACGGTGGCGCAAGGGGAGTTTGTCGGCATCATGGGACCGTCGGGCGCAGGCAAAACGACGCTGCTGCAGCTGCTGGCCACGATCGATCGGCCTACTTCGGGGCACATCGTTATCGACGGCGTCGATGTCAGTGCGATGAAGGAGGCGCAGTTGTCCGATTTTCGGCGAGACAAGCTCGGTTTCCTGTTCCAGGACTATCATTTGCTCGACATGCTGACTGTCAAAGAAAATATTATGCTGCCGCTGGCGCTCGCGCGGCGTCAGGCGGACGAACTGGAACGGCGCGTCGACCAAATCGCCGATACGTTCGGGCTGCGGCCGTTTCTGAATCATTATCCGGCGCAGCTGTCCGGCGGCCAGAAGCAGCGTACGGCGGCCGCCCGCGCCATCGTCGCCAGACCCAGTCTGGTGCTGGCCGACGAACCGACCGGCGCGCTCGATTCCAAGTCGGCGACGGATTTGCTCGAAAGCCTGAAGGAGCTGCACGAGGCGGAGCGGACGACGATCGTGATGGTGACGCACGACGCGTTTGCGGCGAGCTACTGCGAGCGCATCGTATTCATTAAGGACGGCGAGGCGTTTGCGGAGCTGGTGAAGGGGCGGATGGCGCGCCAGCCGTTTTTCCGCAAAGTGCTGGATATGTTGTCCGTGTTGGGAGGCGGAGCCGGTGACATTGTTTAGCGTAGCGCGCAAAAACATCCGCGGCAACGTCGCGGGGTACGCGATTTATTTTCTGTCGATGCTGTGCGCGGTCGTCATCTACTATACGTTCGTTTCGCTGCGCTACAACCCCGACATTCTGGACATGATGGCGGCGCTGCCGAACGCAAGCGACATCTTCATGCAGGCTTCGATCATTCTGATCGTATTCGTCGCCATATTCGTTGCGTATTCCAACGCCTTTTTTATTCGCCGGAGAAAAAAGGAGCTTGCTCTGCTCGCGTTGATGGGCGTACGCAGACGGACGATCGGGCTGATGCTGGCGTACGAAAACGCCATTGTGGCGCTGCTCGTGCTGGCGGCGGGCGTGGCGCTCGGCACGTTCCTGTCCAAGCTGTTCGCGATGCTGCTGGTCAAGCTGGCCGGATCGGCCATCCCGGTGCAGCTGCGATTTTCGCCGCAAGCGCTCGCCCAAACGGCGGTCGTTTTCGTTGCCATTGCGCTGCTTACTTCGCTGCACAATGTCCGTCTGCTGTATCGGAACCGGCTCGCCGATTTGCTGCGCGCCGCCCGAACCGGCGAAATGGCGCCGCGCGCGTCGTGGCGGACGGCGGCGGTTGCCGTCCTGCTGCTTGCTTGCGGCTACGCCGCCGCACTGAAGCTGTTTCCGGGGGCGCATACGGAAACGTCGATTATGCTGACGATGCTGTTCGTGACGATAACGCTGATCGCAGGCACGTATATGCTGTTTCGCTCGGCTGCGGTGATGCTGCTCGTTCGTTTGCGCGGCAGCAAACGATGGTACGGCAGCGGCACGAATCTTGTGGCGGTTTCGCTGCTGATGTACCGCGTGCGCAGCAATGCCCGCATGCTGACGGTGATTGCCCTGCTCAGCGGCGTGACGATACTCGCCATTGCGCTGACAGGCAGCCAGTACTATACGATCGGCTGGAAAGTCGACCGGGCGATGCCGTTCAGCTACACCCACCTTTCGGTGGACGAAGCTACGGACCGGCAAATCGCCGGCATTATCGCGGACGACAAGGCGCATTCGCTCAAGGCGGAAGTAGATTTGCCCGTCGTAAGCGCGGCAGGCGACCGGAATGCGGCCAACTTGCCGGATTACCTCGCTTATTTGCTGGAGCGGTTTGCCGGGGAAAAGCCGATTTCGCTCGTCTCGGCAAGCAAATACAACGAAGCGATGCGCGCACTGGGCAAACAAGCGGACGTGCGGCTGCAGGACCATGAGACGGCGGTCGTCAAGCCGCTGTTTACAACGGAGCGGGAGAACGATTATAAAGGAAAATCGGTCTCGCTGCTGACGCCGGACGGATCCGTAACACTTACGTTTGTGGACCCGCTCGAGGATCGGATCGTCAGTTGGGTTTACCCGGACTTTTACCTCGTCGTCAGCGATCGGACATTTGCGGCGCTTGCCGCGCAAACGGAGCCGAGCGTCTACAAGCAGTATCTCGTGGAAAGGGAACGATCGGCTGCCGAAACGGCAAGCAAGCTGGCGACATGGGGTGGCGAGCCGGCCGGATTGCAATCGTATCGCGACGTCTATACCGGCGAACGGCAATCGAATGCGCTCGATCTGTTTCTGATCGGGTTTCTGGGGCTCGTTTTCCTGGCGGCGACAGGGAGCGTGTTGTATTTCAAGCAGCTGACGGAAGCGCACGAGGACCGGGAACGTTTCGAAATCTTGCGCCACATCGGCGCCAAGTCCGGAGACATCCGTCGTTCGATCGCCCTGATGGCGCTGTTCGTGTTTGCACTGCCGCTGGCCGTTGGTCTGGTGCACAGCGCCGTACTGCTGCGGTCGCTTACGTTTCTTTATTCGGGGCTGGCCGGTCTCGATTTGACGGTGCCGGTGTCCGTTTGTCTCGCGTTGTACGCGTTGATCTATTTTGTTTATTACGCTTTGACGATAGCGTCGTACGACAAAATCGTCGCAACCAAATAAGGCGGCCGCCCGGCCGCCTTACGTTCATTCCGCCATCATGCCGACCATCATCGCCGCCGCGCCGGTGACGAGCGCGTCTTCGCCGAGCGTGCCCTGGCTGAAGACGACTTGGTATACCGGGTGGTAGTACGTGTTCTGCAGCGCGACCTTGGTCGCCGTTTCGAACATGAGCGGGTGGCAGCTAATGAGCGGACCGCCCAAAATCACTTTTTCCGGATGCAGAATGTTCAACAGATTCGACAACCCGATGCCAAAATAGACGGCGGCTTGCGTAAACAGCTCGGTGACGAGCGGATCGCCTTCGTGCAGCGCCTGCACGAGATGCGGAAACGTTATTTTGTCCGGTTCGGCGAGCTGGGCCAACGTGCTGTCGCGTCCCTGGAGCAGCCGGGAGCGGGCCTGGCGCTCGAGCGCGTAGATCGAAGCGTACGTCTCCAGGCTGCCGAAGTTGCCGGCATCGCGCAGCCGCGGCCCGTCGGTCTGGATAATCATTTGCCCGATCGAACCTTCCATGTCGACGGCGCCGTAAACGACTTTGCCGCCGGACATCATCGCCGAACGCAGGCCGACCCCGGCGTGCACATACAGCAGGTGGCGGTATTCGCGGTCGCGCGACGCCCAATGTTCGCCGATGATCGCCGTGTTCGCGCCGTTGTCGAGCGCAACCGGGAAGCCGAGCCGCTCCTCCAGCATCGCCGCGATCGGCACGTTGCGCCAGCCCGCCGCCGGGAAGTGCTGCGGGTCGAGGATCGTGCCGGTGCCGCGGTCGAGCGGACCGACGGCGCCGATGCCCATGCCGATGACTTGGTCGGCGGGAATGTTCCGCTGCTGCAGCATCCCGCGAGCCGCGGCCACGATTTCGCCGACAAGCGCGTCCGGCGTCGTGCGTTCGTCCATGAGCCAGCGGCGCGAATCGAGCTTCTTCATCTGCATGTCGCACAGAATCATCATCGAGTGGAAGCGGGAAATATCGAGGCCGAACACGTAACCGTAAGCGGGATTGATGCCATACAGAATCGGCCGGCGTCCGCCAGTCGATTCGCCGAAACCGGCTTCGACGAGCAAACCCGTGCCGTGCAGCTCCTCGAGAATGCGGGTCAACGTACTGGACGGCAGCCCGCTTTGCTCCAACAGCTCGATTTTGGAAATGTGGTCCTGCCTGCGGATCAATTCGAACACATCTTTATGCTTGCGCCCGGAAATGCGGGAAGTGACGGCATTCATTGCCTGTGTAGCCTCCATCGGTCAAGTGACGATAGGTAGATTATACATGAGTTTACCCGCTCCGACTATATTTTGGCGAAAAAAAGTTTACTACTTCGATAGGAATTATTGGGGATAGATATTCCGGCCAGAAAAAGAAAGCGCAGGGAGATTTTGCGGGAGATGAGGAGGCCCGGGTTGTCGGCTCGTCCTTTTGCGGCTACACTTGGGATAGGACTGACGCGGGCCAATGTTTTGTGCCGGGCGATTCGTTGCAGGGGGAGAGAATAGCATGAAGGAAGAGGAAGAAGTCGCGGGCGGCTGTTGCGCGGCCGGCAGAGCGGATGCGGCAGTGACGGGGCCGCAGGTCATTCCGGCGGCCAATTTGCGCATGCGGGCGAACAAGCAAACGACCGCCGATCGCAGCGGTATGGTTTATATGGCCGGCGGCGAGTTTCTGATGGGAACGGACGACAACGAAGGGTTTCCGGCCGACGGCGAAGGCCCGGTGCGGGCAGTGACGCTGCGGCCGTTCTATATCGATCCGTGTGCGGTGACGAACGGCGAATTTGCCGCATTCGTCGAAGCTACCGGTTACGTGACGGAAGCGGAGGCGTTCGGCTGGTCGTTCGTGTTTCATTTGCTGCTGCCGGAATCGGCGAAGGAGCAAGTGATCGATTCGGTCAAAAACGTGCCGTGGTGGCTCGCCGTTCGCGGCGCCTGCTGGCGCTGTCCGGAGGGAGGCGACTCGGGCGTGGCGGGCCGGGAGGACCATCCCGTCGTCCACATTTCGTGGAACGATGCGGAAGCGTATTGCCGCTGGGCGGGCAAACGGCTGCCGAGCGAAGCGGAGTGGGAGTATGCGGCGCGCGGGGGGCTCGTGCAGAAGCGGTATCCGTGGGGCGATTTGCTCAAGCCGGACGGCGAACACAAGTGCAACATCTGGCAAGGCAAGTTTCCGGTAAAAAACAACGCCAGCGACGGCTTCGTCGGTACGGCGCCGGTACGGTCGTTTGCGCCGAACGGGTACGGGCTGTACAACATGTCGGGCAATGTATGGGAGTGGTGCTCCGACTGGTTCAGCCCGAACCATCATCTGACAGCGTCGCGGGACAATCCGCAAGGACCGCCGAGCGGGCAAGCGAGATCGATGCGCGGGGGCTCGTACTTGTGCCACAAGTCGTATTGCAACCGGTACCGGCTGGCGGCAAGAAGCTCGAATACGCCGGACAGCTCCACAGGCAACATGGGATTCCGCTGCGCTGCCGACGCCTGAGAGGCGGTTTAAAAGTCCGCTTGTTTACTATAATTGTTGGGTTTGGTGCGGCCGCTGCTCATTATGTATGATTTTTCGAGTATATTCGTTTGGACTGGTGCGGGTGCTGCTCTTTCTGTACTTGCCGGAAGGTTTAGCAAACAGTTTAATCGCGGGCGTACAGCGCCGCCGTGCGCCGGGCTTCATCCGCCACTCGCTCGCGCAGTGCGGGCGGCTCGATGACCTCGACGCGGCTGCCCAAGCCGAGCGCAATCGCGGCGGCCGTTTCGAGCGTCTGGAACAGCATGTCCGCCCGTAACCAATCCGGCCCGTCGGGCGCCGGTTCGCCGACAATCGCGGCATATCGCGCGGCGCGCAGCTGCTCAAGCGCATCCGCGGCGATTCGCACGACGGCGGGCAGCTTGGGCAAATTCGCGCGGAACTCCGCCGTCGACCGCTCCCAATAGTCGGCCAGTACGAAGCCCTGCGGCCGTTCCACCGGTTCGTCCGTCAGCTCGGCGTGTGCGATGCGCGACACCCGGTACGACCGAATATCGTCGCCGGATGTGCCGACCATGTACCAGGTATTGCTTTTCGCAACCAGCCCGAGCGGCCCGACCGTTCGCGCCGTCGCTTGTTCGCCGTGGCCGTAGGTCATGGCGATTTGGCGTTCCTGCCACACCGCTTCCTGCAGCAGCAGCAAGAAAGGCACCGTTTCGCCGCTGCGCCGGTGCCAGCCGGCGCCGTCGACGTGGATGCGCTCGCGGGCGAAACGGGCGTCCCGCTCGAACGCAGCCGGCAGCGCGGCCATCAACTTTAGCGCCGCGTCTTCGGCGGCCGATTGCATCGCCAGATCGCCCAGCAGGTGGGGCGACATGGACATGAGCAGCGATACGGCTTCGCGTCGGTTGAGGCCGGTCAGGCTTGTCCGGTAGCGGTCCGGCAGCCGCCAGCCGCCGCCGTTGCCGCGTTCGGCGTACACCGGGATGCCAGCGGCGCCGAGCGCTTCCATATCGCGGTGCACGGTGCGTTCGGACACTTCCAGCTTCTCCGCCAGCTCGCGGGCGGTCAGACGGCGGTGGTTTTGCAGCAGCAGCACAATCGTCAGCAGTCGGTCGGCGCGCATGAGGGACATCTCCTTTGGGCAAGGCGGGATCAAGACCAAGATTTTACCCGTTTCCCGCCGCAAAAGCAACCCTGACGACCCCGGTCCGGCCATCCGCGACAGATGACCGGATCGGGGTCGCAATCGTCAAAACACTTTTTGCGTTTCGCGGTCTGCTTTCAGTATTTCCACCGCTTCCTTGAAGCGCAGCGAGTGAACGATTTCGCGCTCGCGCAAAAACTTCAGGCTGTCCATCAAATCGACATCGTCGGTCATGTCAATCAGCCATTGATAAGTAGCGCGGGCTTTCTCCTCGGCGGCGATGTCTTCGTACAGATCGGCGATCGGATCGCCCTTGGCGGCGATATAGGAAGCCGTCCACGGCACGCCGGAAGCGTTCTGGTAGAAGAGCGCGCGATTGTGGTTGGCGTAATGGTCGCCGAGTCCGGCTTCGATCAGCTGATCAACCGATGCGTCTTTTGTCAATTTATAAACCATTGTTGCGATCATTTCCAAATGAGCGAATTCCTCCGTGCCGATGTCCGTCAGCAGTCCGATTACTTTATCCGGAATCGAATACCGCTGATTCAAGTAGCGCAGCGCCGCGGCCAGCTCGCCGTCCGCCCCGCCGTATTGCTCGATCAAAAATTTGGCCATGCGCGGATCGCACTTGCTGACGCGCACCGGGTATTGCAGCTTCTTTTCATAGACCCACATGAATGATCCTCCTCGGAGCTTGCTTAACCGTTTACACTTGCCAGGGCCACGGCGTTTGCACCCATTGCCACGGGTCGCGAGAATAGCTGAGCCCGAATTGCAGGAGCGGTCCGAATTGCTGCTCGAAGACGCCCGCCAGCTGCTGCCGCTGCTGTGCGGTTTGATTGAATTGCTGCAGCGCCGCCGAATCGGTCGGGTGCGTATCGAGGTACAGCGTCAGCTCCACCAGCACGAAGTCGAGCATCTGCAATTGCTCCAGCTGCCGATAATAGTCGTTGCCGAGCTGGGTATGCGTATGCATGGGGCTTATCTCCTTTCCTTGCGGACGGCTTTTGCCGTCGGCCGCTGGGTCGGTTCGTACGGGCTGAACAGCGCAGGCCACAACGTGCCGGCGCGGAGCGCCTCGTGCGGCGGAAATTGCGGCCAGCCGGGCGGCTGGAACGTGATGAACAAATTGGGCGGGGTGACGTATGACTTGACGCGAATCGGCGGACACGGATCGAACGGACCGACGAACGGCTCATAATAACGGACTTGATTCACTTGTCGGCATCCTCCTTATGCGCGGCATGACGCTGGGTCAATGCCTATGGGCTCGCATTCAGCATATGCCCGGCGCAAGCGAACGGTTCCTGGGTCTCCGCCTATTTTGCGCCCGGCCGGTCGTGCGCCGGATAAAATGTTTTCACAGTCGGAAGGAATTCGGGTTGCCGCGTGGAATCCATGCCATTAGACCTACACGGTCGGATCTTGAACCCTCACAAACGGAGGTTTTGGCGATGGCGGTATTTAAAGCGTTTTCACCGGCGGCGGAAGTGAATGGCAGCACCGTTTATTCGGTGCTCGACGGGATGGGGCCTTTCCGAACGCGCGGCATGATCATCTTGAGAGGGTGCGGCATCACCGATTTGCGCCCCGACGGGTGGTACCCGCAGCAAGCGTGGCTGGATGCGTTTCACCTGATCCAGGACATGATCGGTCCGAAGACGGTTTATCAGATCGGCAAAAAAATTCCCGAAAACATTCAACTGCCGCCAGGTTTCGACACAATCGAAAGCGCTTTGCCGCTGCTGGACGCCTCGTACCAGATGAATCATCGCGGAGGGGAAATCGGCCATATCGAGTATAAGCAAACGGGGGAACGATCCGGCACGATCACGTGCCCGAATCCGATGCCGTGCGATTTCGAGCGGGGCGCCTTTGAGGCGTTTACGAATAAATTCCGCAGCAGGGATTGCCAGCCGAAGGTCGAGCACGATCCCGCCGCGCCTTGCAAGAAGCACGGCGGCGAAACGTGCACGTACCATATCACCTGGTAAAGGAACGGCAAAGCTTCCTCAAGGATCCGGCGAACGGACCATTGAGGAGGCCTCTTTACACCATACGGACCTCTACACAAACTGCCTCGTGTCATTGTTGCGGCTGAAGCGGTAAATCGCGATAATCGCAAATGCGGCGGCGAATGCGAGCAAAATCGCCAGGTTGAGCGACCAACTGCCGAACGCTTCGCCCGCCTGCAGCTTGTTCACCGTATCGAGCAGCCAGTGCTGCGGCATGAATGTGGCGATGCGTTTCATCGTGTCCGGCATGATGTCCATCGGGAAGAAGCAGCCGGCCAGCAGGCAAGTCGGCGTAATAATCAGGTTTTGCAGGGCGCCGGCCGTTTTGCTCGATTTGGCGAAGGCGACAACCACAAGCGACAGCGAGATGGCGGCCAGCGCAAACAGCAGCAGCGCCGGGAGGAACCGATACGCCGGCACGGCGGTGTCGATGTGGAACACATAGGTCATGCACACGAGCACAACGGCGATTTGCAGCAGCAGGATGAAGAAATTGACCGCCACGTTGGCCAGCACGTAAGTCCGGGCAGACAGCGGCGAAGACAGCAGCCGCAGGAAGGTGCGATTTTCTTTTTCCTTAAGGATGAGATCGGTCAGGTTGACGGCGGAAAACATCATGAATGTAATCAAGTAGCCGATGGACTGGTAAATCGCATCCTTGTTGTTCGACGTATCCTTGAGCATCGATGCGGTCAGCTTGAACGACGGCTGGCGATAGCCGGCATACATGCGCTCGAAGGCGGCCGAATCGCCTTGCGACGCTTTGCCGATTGCGGCGACGTTCGCCGCGTAGTTTTGCAGCAGCGACTTGACGTAGGCTGTCGCCTGCGCGCCTTTCACCGATACGATGCGCACATGGGGCTCGCTCGAACCGCCGCGCAATGCGGCGGAGAAGCCGCTCTCGAAGATGACGCCGCTGTCCAGCTTGCCGGCAGCGATGTCATGCTTCAGCGTCGCCTCGTCGGTTTCGGTCGAATCGATGTTGTCCAGACCGGTGACGAATGCGGCTGCATCCCGGGCGATCGTTTCGCCGCCGTCGAGATTGACGATGCCCACCCGCAAGGTGCCGCTTGTTCCGTTGCCGTTAATCAGCATTGCCAGCATCACGCCGATAATCGGCAGCACGAAAAACAGAAACCAGCTCATTTTGCGGCGAAAGGTCGTTCGTACCGTTTTGCGGATCAACCAGATGAAATTGTTCATGTTACAGCGCCTCCCGTTTGCGCAGCGTCAGGATCGAAAGAAGCAGCAGCAGTGCGGCGAATCCGAGGTTGAGCAGGACAGCCGGCAGCATCGCCAGCCAGTCGTGCTCGTAAATGATGCCGGTCAAGGCCGTGTTCGCCCAGTGCAGCGGCGACAAGTTGACGAGTACGGCGAACCAGCCGCTTGCGCCCGCGATCGGGAAGTAAGCGCCACCGATGAACGAGGCGATCTGGGTGAAGATCAGCATAAAGGAGCGGGCCGATTCGCCTTTGAACAGGAAGCTGGCGCCGAGACCGAGGCTGACGGCGAGCAGCACTTCCGAGAGCAGCACGGCGACGACCGCGCCGATATGGTCGCCCCAATCCGCTTGATAGACAAACTTGCCGAACAGCATGACAACGAAGACGAAGATGGCGTTGATGATCGTACTGCCGATCACTTTCCCGGCGAAAATGCTGCCTTTGCCGACCGGAGCGGCCGCCAGACGGACGGCCGTATGGCGCGAGCGTTCGCCCTGGATCAGGAAGCTGGCCGACATACCGGCGTACAGCGCGATCATCGTCGTCATCGCCATGGCGTAATAATCGATCGAGCCCGGCTGCTTCTCGGGGTCAAGCGCGGTTTCCCGCACAAGCTGCGCGCCGTCGCCGCCGCTTGCCAGGACGGCCTGCCCGGCCGCCGGACTTTCCTTGAATGCCGCCGCGGCCAGCGCGTAACGGTCGGCGAAGACGGTCAGCATGCCCTGGAGAATGTTGCTGGCAATCGTTTCTTTGGTGCTTCCGAAATATTGGATGCCGTCGTCGGAGATTTCGGCATAAGCACCGTACTGGTTGCTTCTGACGGCTTCGCGGCCGTCTTCGTCCGGCTGCGCCTGCACCAGATTGATGCCTTGCGCCCCGATCGCCTCGGCAAAGCCGTTCCAACTGTCCGCCAGCGCCTGGTTCGTAATGGTGCCGCGGTATAACAGATCGAGATGCGCAACCGTCGCCGAGCTCGAAAACGCGTTGGTCAGCGCCGTTCCGAGAATGAGCATCAGCACAATCGGAAACGCAAGCATGAAGGCAAACGAGCGGGTATCGCGCAAACCGCCGACGATTTCTTTTTTGGCGATGCTGTAAATGTGCCAGGCTTTCATAATCGGCTTCCTCCCTTGTCGTCAGTCCCTGAGATTGCGGCCCGTCAGCGTCAGGAACACGGCTTCCAAATTGGGCGCCTGCTCTTCGACCGAGCGGATCTCCACCTGATCCTCGATCAGCTGCTGCATGATCCGGTTCAGGTTGTTCACTTCGCCGCGGGAGTTGATCTTCAGTGTCGTCTCTTCGGCGCGGACGGCGATGACTCCCGGAATTTGCCGCAGCTTCTCCAGCTTCAGCGTCGTGTCGTCCTTGATGCCGATCCAAATTTCCTTCTTGTCGGTAATGATCGTCTTGAGCTGCTCCTTGGTGCCGTCGGCAATCATTTTGCCATGGTCGACGATGGCGATTCGCGTGCAGATTTCTTCGACTTCCTCCATGTAATGGCTCGTGTAAATGATCGTGCAGCCCATCTCGTTCAGCTTCTGCACCGAACGCAGAATATAGTTGCGCGACTGCGGGTCGATGCCGACGGTCGGTTCGTCCATGATGATCAGCTTCGGCCGGTGCGCGATGGCGCAAGCGATGTTGAGCCGGCGCTTCATGCCGCCGGAGAAGTTTTTCGGGTATTGTTTGCTCTTGTCGGCCAAGCCGACGAAGTCGAGCGCTTCCTCCGCGCGCTCCTTCAGCAGGGCGCCGCGCAAGCCGTACAAGCCGGCGAAGAAGCTTACGTTTTCGTAGGCGGTCATGTTTTCGTAAATGGCAAGGTCTTGCGGCACGATGCCGACGTTCGACTTGGCGAATGCGCTGTGTTTCGCGACGCTTTTGCCAAGCAGCTCGATCTCGCCCTTGGTCGGCCGAAGCAGCTGCGCGATCATGCTGATCGTTGTGCTTTTGCCGGCGCCGTTCGCGCCAAGGAAGCCGAAAATTTCTCCTTCGCGCACAGCCAGCGACATGTTGTCGACGGCGACGAATTCGCCGAACGTTTTGGTCAGGTTGCGGATGGTCAGGACGTTGCTCATGGCGTTCACTCCTAATAAGTGTTATCTCTTGCTTCTATCCTAATAAAAAAGGATGACCTTATGTCAGTGCATAAGTTCACCCTTGGGGTATGAGAAAATTCATGTTTTGATGCGTGAGCGCATGTGAAAACACTCACGCCTTGTTTCGCGGCAGCAAGGTCGTCACGCGGAAGCCGTTCGAGCCGTCGACGATGACATTGCCGCCGGCCGCCGCCGCACGTTCCTCCATGCCGACGATGCCAAGCCCCTTGATCACTTTGTCCGCTCCTTTGCCGTCGTCCGCCACCGTTGCTTTGACGAACGTATTGAGCACGCGCAGCTCCACGCGAATATGGGCGGCACCGCTGTATTTGAGCGCGTTCGTGACGGCTTCGGTGGCATTGCTATGGATGATTTGCCACTGCACCGGCGTGATCGCTTCCAGCTCGCCGTCATAGGTCAGCGTAGCGGCGACGGCGTGTTTGGCCGCCAGCTCGTCCACGAACAGGCGCAGCCTTCCGATGCCGAGCTCTTCCTGCTGCGGTTTGATGTTTTTCAGCGTTTGGCGGATTCGTTCAAGCCCGTCGCGCGAGATGGCGACGGCGTTGCCGATCAGCGCGGCGGCTTTGGCCTTGTCCGTGTCCAGCAGCGTGCGCGCCGCCTCCAGCTGAATCAGCGCGCCGGCCATCGCGTGGCCGACGTCGTCGTGAATTTGCTGCGACAGCCGGTTGCGTTCCTCCAGCTTGAACGTGTATTCGGACTGGCGCATCAGTTCGTCGTTGTCGCGCAGCATGCGCTGCATGCGTTCCGCATCGGCCCGCAGCTTGTCGCGTTCGGCTTCGAGCTTGACCGCCTTCTCCCGGCTCGCGCGAAACCCCATATTGAGCATGAACCCGAAGATGCCAATGAGTCCATACAACGGCAGTACGGCAGCCGGGACGAAAGCGGCGGAAACGGCAATCGGAAACAGGGGCAGCCAATTGCTTGCGCCGGGAAAGGAGTCGATGCAATCGATGCAGCAAGCAGGCAGCAGCAGCCAGAACAGCGGATCGAGCGCAAGCGCGCTCGTCGTCGCAACCGCCGCGGCGCATATGGCCAGCAGACGCCTAGGCAGCGGCCGCTTCCAGACCGGATAGGCGAAGCTGAAAATAACCGTAAGCAAGTACACGAGCATGTACCAGCGCGCATCGCCGGCGGCATGCGGGTAGGTAACGACGATCAGGTAGCCGAGCAAGCTTGTTTTGAAGCCGAGCGTCCATCGCTCCATCGGTCGCTCCTACTCTTCCGGCAAATGCGTTTCGCCCGTCAAATAATAGATCGCGATTTGCGTGCGGTGCTCGAGGCCGGTTTTGTTCAGGATGGATGTGATGTAGTTGGCCGTCGTTCCTTCGGAGATGAACAGCCGTTTCGAAATTTCCTTGTTCGACAGCCCTTTGGCGATATGCGCCATGATGTCCAGCTCGCGTTCGGTGAACAGGCTGCGGTCGATGAAGCCTTCGCCAGCGTTCGGCGTCGGTTGCCGGGGAGCCGTCGTTTCCGCGGCGGCGGGCGGCTGGGGGCTGCCTGCCTGCAGCAGTTTATCCAGCGCCACGTCCTGCAGCACGCGATGGCCGCCGGCTACGCTGCGGATCGCGTCGCGGATGCGTTCCGGATCGTTGTTTTTGAGCAGATAGCCTTTCGCTCCCGCCTTAATCGCGTCGACGATGAAACGCTCGTCGTCAAACGTCGTCAGGATGAGCGACTTCACTTGCGTTCGTTCGGTCAACAGCCGCGTCGCCTCCACGCCGTTCATGTTCGGCATCTGCACGTCCAGCAGCGCGACGTCGACGGGATTCGCTTCGCAATAGGCGACGGCTTCGGCGCCGTCCGCCACAGTCGCGACGACCGTAAACTCGGCGAAGCTGGTCAGGATGATTTTCATCCCTTCGCGGATGAAGGAGTTGTCGTCGGCGATCAGCACGTTGATTTTCAAAAGAGCACCGCCTCCCGTTCTGCTTCAAGAATACCCCATTTGCTTGACGGCGCGCTACTGGAGGAGCGGAAGGCCGAAGAGGGGGAACGGAGCGTGCAACAATTTTTTTGCCAAACGGGCGGCGGGCGGAAGGGATTTGTGCGGCAATTGTCGAAATAGGGGAGAGTGCAAAATGCGACTAAAGAACTAGGTGCGATGGAGAGGGGAAACGTAACGATGCGTTTGATTACTCGTTCCGATTTTGACGGACTGGTGTGCGCGATGCTGTTTAAAAAGATGGGGATGATTGACGAAATGAAATTCGTTCATCCCAAAGATATGCAGGACGGGCTGATCGAAGTGACGGAAAACGATATTCTCGCCAATGTGCCGTTCGTGCCGGGCTGCGGCCTGTGGTTCGATCACCATTCGAGCGAGCTGGAGCGCGGCGGCGCTTCCCAGCCGTTCAAAGGCGAAGTGCGGGTCGCGCCCAGCGCAGCGCGCGTCGTGTACGACTACTACGGCGGCCGCGAGAAGTTTGGCGCGGAGCTGGACGACATCATGGCCGGCGTCGACAAGGCGGACGCCGCCCGGTTCAGCAAGGAGGATATTCTCGATCCGCACGGTTGGGACCTGCTTTCGTTCATTATGGACGCTCGCACGGGGCTTGGCCGTTATCGCGACTATTCGATCAGCAACTACCAGCTGATGGAGCAACTGGTCGACCATTGCGCAACGATGACGGTGGAAGAAATTTTGCAGCTTCCGGACGTGCAGGAGCGGGTGAAGCGCTACTACGAGCTGGACGCGCAGTATCGCGACATGCTCGGCGCTTATACGCGCACGGACGGTAATGTGATCGTTACCGATCTGCGCGGCGTGGAGACGATTTACCCGGGCAACCGGTTTATGGTGTATGCGCTGTATCCGGAGCAGAACGTGTCGATCTGGATCGTCGACGGGCGCGGCAAACAAAACTGCGTGTTTGCCTGTGGCCACTCGATCGTCAATCGCACATCGAACACCGATATCGGCGCGCTGATGCTGAAGTTTGGGGGCGGCGGCCACAAGGCGGCGGGCACCTGCCAGGTGCCGTACGACGCGGCGGACGAAACGCTGCAGTCGCTGGTCGGCAGCATGAAGCAGGACGGCTAGTTGGGGCGGGGGCGTGCGCGTGCGGGGCGGCTTGTGCGGCGGGCAGGCCAGGTGCCGAATGCGAGCAGGCGGTCCGTTCAGCGGAAATAGCCAGATGCCGATCGCGGGCATGCGGCAGCCCGTTCGGCGGAAATAGCCAGTGAAAAATGGCTTATTTGCGTCTTTTCACCCGCTTCTGCGAAAATAGCCAGTGATTTCACTTGTTATTTCATCCGAATCGCCGTCAAACGGAGCTTTTTCAACGAATAGCCAGTGATTTCACTGGCTATTTTGGCGTTCCCACATCTTTTAGAGGGAATAGGCAATAAAACATGGCTTATTTGTGCTGAGGCCACCGGATAGCGCGTTTCTAACCGAAAATTTATGTTCGGTTAAGCTATTTTTCAGTGCGGTTCGTTATAATGAAGGGGCATGAAGGCAGATGGGCCCATGTCAAAAGATGGACCGGATCTACATATCATTCCGGTTTCGGCCGGATTCCCGGGTAAGCTGAGGAGACCGACAGCAAATAGAAGCAAGGATAGCGGACGGAGGAGTTTGGGATGATGAAGCGGAAAAAAGCGGTTTACTGGGCGGGAGCGGGGCTGATGGCCGCCTTCCTGCTGGCGGGCTGCGATTCGGATCAGCAGGCGGCGTCGGGGGCGGCGCAAGGGCAAGCGACGGCAAGTCCCGGCGCCAGCGCCTCGCCCGGTCCGCAAGCGGCGCAGCAGCAGCCGAAAAACAACGAGCGCAACGTGGAGATGTCGGGGCAAATGCAGATGATGCTGACGTTTTCGTCGATGCTGCAGATGGATCGTACGGACGGGCTTGCAATCACGAAGGAACAGGCGCAGAAGCTGATTCCGATCGTCCAGGACGGCATCGCCAAAAACGAGCTGTCATCGGAAAATTTGACCGCCTTGTCGTCGGCGTTGAGCGCCGCTCAGGTCAAGTATCTTGACGACAATGCCGCCAATATGCAGCAGCGCTTCAACGGCGCCGGCGGCGCGCGGCGGCCGGACGGACAAGGCGGTCAAGGGCAAGGGCAGCAGGGACAAGGCGGTCAAGGGCAAGGCCAAGGCCAAGGAGGACAAGGGCAGGGCCAAGGCCAAGGCGGTCAAGGGCAATCGGCGCCGAGCGCCGGCCCGAACGGGGGCGGCCAGGCCGGCGCAGGCGGCAACGGTGGCCAAGGCGGCGGAAGCGGGCAGTCCGGCCAAGGTGGACCGCGGGGCCAGGGCGGCCAGTTCCAGGGCGGCCAAGCCGGCCAAAGCCAAGGCCAGGACGGCCAAGGCGGCGGAAGCGGGCAGTCCGGCCAAGGTGGACCGCGGGGCCAAGGCGGCGGCCAGTTCCAGGGCGGTCAGGGCGGCGCGAACGGGGGCTTCCCCGGCAGAGGCGGCAATATCGGCGAACAACTGCTCCAATTGCTGCAAAGCAAATAGTGCGATAACAAACAACCTCCGCACCGGTCAACCGTCGGAGGTTGTTTGTTGTCGCATCGGAAAAGCGGAGCCTGCTTGCTCGTTGGCGACAAACCTCCCTCTGCCGGGGGAGAGCGGCCGATCGTCTTCATAAAGCCCGTCGGAGGTTTTCTCACGCGAGCTGGCGCTCCTGTGCTACAATAGCGATATCGTTTGCACGGGCGCGGGAGTTGACAACGTTGAAGCGTTCATTTGCCTTGCTGATTGCCTGTATGCTTGTCATCGCGTTCGTTCAACTGGCCTATTACGGAAACATTTCTAATAAGAGCAAGACCGGCGACAACCCGCAAGCGCGGCAAGGCGTCATCGATTTAACCGGTTGGGACGAAACCTCCGGTCGGGCGCTGAACCTGGACGGCCAGTGGGAGCTGTATTGGGGCCGTTTGCTCATGCCCGGCGCCATGTCCGACCTGACCGGCTACTACAAGGTGCCGAAGCGCTGGACCGGCGAATTGAACGGCCGGCAGTTGACCGGCAAAGGCGTCGCGACCTACCGGCTCGCGCTCAAGACGAAGCCGACCGACCGCGTTTTCGCCCTGCGCATCGGGTACATCCACATGTCCAGCACGATTTACATAAACGGCGTCAGGGTGGGAGGCAGCGGCCTGCCGGGACTGACGCGCGCGGCGTACGAACCGCTCAACATCCCGTACAAAGTGTATTTCCAAATGCCGAACGGCACCGCCGACATCGTCATTCAGGTGGCCAATTTTGACAATACGTTCGGCGGCATCGGGCAGCATATTTTGTTCGGCACGGCCGAAGCCGTCGATCAAGCGGCCTCGCACATGGGAGGCATGGAGCTGGCAACGGTCGTGGCGCTGCTGATGCTCGGCATTTATCATATCGGCGCTTATATGGGCAGACGCAACGAACGCGGTTTTTTGTACTTTGGCCTCTACTGCCTGTTCGCCGGACTGGCGTTGTCCACCTTCGGCAACAAGCTTTTTATGCAGATGTTTCCCGGTCTGCCGTTTGAATTGCTGTACAAGCTGCAAGGAACGATCGTGCATGTCTCCATGCTGCTGCTGCTGCTGTTTATGCAGGAAATGTGCAGCGGCCTGCTGCCTCGCCTGTTCACACGCTCGATGTTCGCCATCTACGGCGCGTTCATCGTGTTTGTACTGCTCGTGCCGTTCCGCTATTTTAACGCCTGGTCCTATTTGATCCTTCCGCTGCAGATGGTCGCTTATGCTTTCATGATCGTGACCCTGGTGCTGGCATTCCGCCGCGGCGCTTACGGCAGCTTCAACCGGCGCGGCATGTTCATGCTTATTCTGGGGATGTACTGCCTGCTCGTTACGATGATGGACAGCGGCATGTTTCTGGTCGGCTGGGTGCCGCGCGTCGATTTGACCGTCTGGAGCACGTGGGCGTATTCGGTCCTGATTTCGCTGCTGCTGGCGTTCCGCTACTCGGAGGCTTACACGAAGGTGGAAACGATATCCCGCAAGCTGATCGACGTGGACAAGCTGAAGGACGAATTTCTTGCCAATACGTCGCACGAATTTCAAACGCCGCTGAACGGCATCATCAACATGTCGCAATTTATGCTGGAAGGCGGCGCAGGCGAGGTCGGCGAGCGGCAGCGCCACCATTTGTCGATCATGCTGGCTACCTCGCGCAAGCTGTCTTCGCTCGTTCGCGATATTCTGGATATGGAAAAAATCAAGCGCGGCGAAATCGAGCTGGCGCCTGCCGAAGTGGACGTTCGCGTGACGATTTCCGTCGTGCTGGAAGTGGTGCAGTTTCTGACGGCGGGCAAAAACGTGCGCATTGTCAGCCTGGTCGATCCCGGGCTCCCGCATGCGGTTGCCGACGAAAATCGGCTGCGGCAAATCTTGTTCAATTTGATCGGCAATGCGATCAAGTTCACCGATCGCGGCACCGTCACGGTAGCCGCCGAGGAAACGGACGAAACGGTCAAATTAATCGTCGAGGACACGGGAATCGGCATCGAGCGAAGCAAGTGGGAAGCCATATTCGAGCTGTACGGGCAAGAAAACCGGCAATTCGCCCAGGAGTTCGGGGGCACCGGCATCGGGCTGTCGATTTCGCGCCGGCTGGCGCGGCTGATGGGCGGCCGGCTCGAAGTGGAATGGTCGGAGATCGGCTTCGGCACCCGCATGTCGCTTCATGTTCCGAAAGGGACAACGCGCGGTTCGTCGCAGACGGAGCTGCTGCGCGAATGGGCCGGCGGCGACCCGGGCGACGTCGACCAGCCCGATCCGCCGGAGCGGACAGCCCGGCGCGAGTCTGCCGCCGCTTCGTACGAATCGCCGCGTATCGCGCCGTCGACGCTGCTGGCCGTTGACGACGAGCCGGCGAACCTGCTGATCCTGCGGAACATATTCGAACGGGATGGCGTTCGCGTCGTCACGGCTTCGAACGGGGAAGATGCGGTCGCACTGCTGCAGAAGCGCAGCGATATCGACCTGGTACTGCTCGATGTGATGATGCCGCGGCTGTCGGGTTACGAAGCGTGCCGGCGCATTCGCCGCCAGTACTCGCTGTTCGAGTTGCCTGTGGTGATGCTGACGGTGCGCAGCTCGTCCGAGGAGCTGGCGGCCGGCTTCCAGGCCGGAGCCAACGACTTTATCGTCAAGCCGTTCGACGCGAGGGAAGTGCGCGCCCGCGTCGCGACGCTGCTCAGGCTGAAGGCGTCCGTCAAACATGCGCTGCAGGCGGAGCTGGCGTTTTTGCAGTCGCAAATCAAACCGCATTTTTTGTACAACGCGCTGAACGCGATTTTATCGTTCTGTCTGGTCGACGGCGCCCGGGCGGCCGAGCTGATTACCCACCTCAGCAGCTTTCTGCGCCGCAGCTTCGACGTGTTTCAGACACAAGCGAACGTCAGCCTGACTGCCGAGCTGGAGCTGGTGAAAGCTTATGCGGCGATCGAGCAGGCGCGGTTCGAGGAAAGACTGACGATCGTCTACGACATCGACGAGTCGCTCCTGCACGCCAATTTGCCGCCGGTCACTATTCAGCCGCTCGTCGAAAATGCGATCCGGCACGGCATCATGCAGCGGGAAGAAGGCGGCACCGTCACATTGACGATCCGCCGGGCCGGCGCGGACATGCTGGTGCAGGTGGAGGACAACGGCGTCGGCATGCCGGAGTACAAGCGCCGCTCGCTGCTTCGCGAGGAAGCGCTGCAAGAAGCGCTGCAGGAAGGCAGGCGAAGAAGCATCGGCCTGGCCAACATCCACCGCAGGCTGCGCCATTTGTACGGCGACGGGCTTCGCATCGAAAGCGTCGAACGGAGCGGCACTACCGTATCGTTCCTCATTTCGGAACTTAAAGCGAAATCAAGCGAAGGAGTGACGAAACAACGATGACCCGTGTCATGCTGGTTGACGATGAGAAGCCGGCGCTGCGCGTGCTGGCGGGGCTGATTGCCGCGCATACCGATTTTCAGGTGGCCGGCATGTTCACTAAGCCGACGGAAGCGCTGCAAGCGGCCGGCGAGCTGAAGCCGGACGTCGTATTTCTCGATATCGAAATGCCCGGCATGAGCGGGATGGAGCTGGCCAATCATCTGAAGGATCGCCACCCCGAAACGGAGATCGTGTTCGTCACCGCCTTCAGCAGCTATGCGGTGCAGGCGTTTCGCGTCAATGCGATCGATTATTTGCTGAAGCCGATCACCCCGGAGGAACTGGCGCGCTGCGCGGACAAGCTGCGCCGCCGGGCGCCGGGCGCAATCGCCGCCGCGCCGCGCGAGCCTTCCCGGCTTTTGTGCCTGGGCGGAATGGAGCTGTTCGGCGCAGGCAGCGCCGTGTCGTTGCGGTTTCCGACTTCCAAGTCGGAGGAGCTGCTCGCTTTCCTGAGCATGAACCGCGACTCTTATATTCCGAAGTGGACGATCAGCGACCGGTTGTGGCCGGATACCGATCCCGACAAAGCGGAGCAAAATTTGCACACGACCGTATACCGGCTCAAAAAAACGCTGGTCGAACACAATGTCGACATTCAGATGGAGTCGCAGCGCGGCAGCTATCGGATCACGGGCGGGTTTCTCAGCGATTACGGCGAGTTTAACCGCTGTTTGGCGGAAACCGGCGAAGGCGGCGGAGGGGGTGAGCCGGAAGCGGATGCGTGCATCCGGGCGATTGCACTGTATCGCGGGGCATTATTCGGCGACAAGGACTACAACTGGTGCATCGCCGAGCGGGAACGGCTGGAGCGCCATTTCACCGCCATCTGCAAGAAGGCGGCCCGCGTTTATGCGGCTGGCGGTCGTCACCGGCTGGCGGCGGATACGCTTCATGCTCTGCTGGACCAGGTGCCGTACGACGAAGAAGGGCATGAACTGCTGCTGCAAGCGTACGCGGAACTACAGGATAGGGTGTCGTTCCTGAAGCATTACGAACAGATGAAAACGATGCTGAGAGAGGAGCTCGATTTGCAGCCGAATGCGGTCATGACGCGGCTTTACGAACGGATGACCGGGGCGTGACGATCCAAGTCGCACCGGCGTTGTCAATAATTACCGCCGGCCAAAGGCTTGAAACGGATTTCCTTCCTATGGTAGCCTGAGGAATGAAGAAATGCTGAAATGAAAATAATGCCGAATCCGGCAGCGCAAAGCTGCCGGTACGGGGGAACCGAAACGCCCTGGTGCAACAGGGCGTTTCGGGAAACGGTCCCGCTCCTTGCAGGGGGCGGACCGTTTCCGATTTATGGGGTGAATGGCCGGTGCTTTAACCGGCTTAGGGAGCAACCTCTTCCCGAACCCGACAACTAACCTCGGAGGCAAATAGGAGGAAAAGGATCTGCGTCTTGTTGTCCGTTTGTTTTGTGCTGCTTTCTTGTTGTTGTCGCTAGGGTTCATGCTGCATCAGAAAAACGCGGCGGCCGCCGCATCGAACGTGTTGGTGCAAGTCAACGACGAACTTGTTTCGTTTCCGGACGCCCAGCCGTTCATCGATTCGGACGGTATTTCGCAAGTGCCGGTCCGGATCGTATCGGAAAAATTGGGCTACAAGGTCGAGGCGGCCGTCGAAGGCCCACAAGTTACTGTAACCATCGCCAAAGCAAATGAAACGGTAACGCTGCTGGCCACGCGCGACGGCAGCGCCGCGCAGCAGCCGGTCAAGGATGCGGTTGTTGCGGCGTCGGCCAAAGCCGCCGCTCCGTTGCCGCAAGCCAAGTTCGTCGACGGCCGCGTCTTTGTGCCGATCCGCTTCGTATCGGAAACGTTCGGCTTGAATGTGCAATGGGACGGGGACAATCGGATCGCGATCATCGATGCCGACGGCAAGTACCACGCCCCGGCCTGGTACGCGCCGAAAACGCCGCCGCTTTCCCAGCTCATCGTGCAGGAAGCGAAACAATTTCTCGGCGTTCGTTATGTATGGGGCGGCGAGTCGCCAACCGGCTTCGACTGCTCCGGTCTGGTAGGCTACGTGTTCGGCGAAAGCGGCATCGATTTGCCGCGTACGTCGGTCGGCATGTACGATACGGCCGGCAAACGCGTCACCGATTTGCAGGCGGGAGACCTTGTCTTTTTCGCAAAAGGAATCGTCAACCACGTCGGCATCTATATCGGCGACAACCAGTTCATTTCGGCGACCACTTCGGGCGGCGTCCGGGTGGACAGCCTGGCCAGCAGTTATTGGGGGCCGCGCTACGTTGGAGCCAAACGCGTGCTGTAACGCGCGCGTTAACGAAATCGAATCAGCCAGCGACAAGAAGCCGCGTTTGGAGCGGCCCGTCGCTGGCTGATTCATTTTTCGCCGCTGCCCGGCTTCGGCTTGGCAATGCCGGCAATGATCGGCACCGCCTGGCGCCTCGATCTTCTGCCGCTCTTCGCGCCGCCGAACTTGCCGCGATGCAGCCAAAGCGCATATTCGAGCGGCCGCGAGATGGCGGTGCGGTACGTTTCCGACTCGCCGATCCGCCGAAACACCTCGCGCGCGGGTTTCGGGTTCACTTCCAGCAGCCACACCCCGCCTTGCGGATCGATGGCGATATCGAGCGCAAGCTCGCACAACTGGCCGTAATGCTGTTCGAGCCGGCGGGCGACATTATGGCTCAGTTTGCCGAGCGTCGATTCGATATCGGCAATTTTCGTTTCCGAGCCGAAGCGCTGCCGCATCAGTCTGCGCATCGGCACCGCAGCCCCCCCGCCATGAAGGTTGGAGGTAATGCTGCCCGCCGGTCCGACCCGGCCTGCGCAGCCGGTCACTTGCCATTCGCCCTTGCCGTTCTTCTGGATCAGCAGCCGGTAATCGTGCACGCGGCCGTCTTTGAGCGCGATCGAGATGCCCTGCTGAATCAAGTAGCGGTCTTTCATCTCCCAGCTGCGCAGCCGCGCGGCGATCTGTTCCTGCTTCAGCTTATGCGGTCCGACGATCCGGCGGCTGCGGTCGCGTCCCTGCAGCACGAAGAGGCCGTCCTCCAAACGCCGGATGCGGATAATGCCGCGTCCGCCCGTGCCGTCCTCCGGCTTCAAATAAACGAGCGGGAACTCTTTCAAGTAGCGGAGCAAGTCCGCTTCGCTGCGGTATTTTTCCGTACGCGGCAAATGCGGCTTCACCGCATCGTCGCCGGCCAGCGTCTGATACACCCCCCACTTGTGGGCGATCGGCCGGTTCAAATAGGTCAACTGCGGGTACTTGGCGCGAAATTGCCGCAGCTGCGCAAAGCGCGGCGTCCGCTGGAAGCGGCAGCGGTCGTAGACAAGCGCCGGAAACGGCATGTGCCGGCGAATCCAGCGGTTCTCCTTGCCGTCATAAAGATGCGCGCGTATGTGCCGGCCGTCCTGGCTCACGTCTTCCGGCGTAAACACCATCACATCCAGCCCGAGCCGGTTGCCTTGCTCGCTCAAGCGGCGAAAATAATCTTTTTCCTCCAGCAAATTCCCATTCAAATAAAGCGCCATCACGCCGAGCAATGGATGGGGCATGCGCTTCACCTGCTTCGCGTTTTCGTTCGGGCAAGGTATTGGCTGAACTGGATGATGCGCTCCAGCGAGCGCTTGCGGATATCGGGTTCGTCAAATTTCATCGGACGGGAATTCGCTTCGAAAAACCAGATGCGCCGCGCGTTGTCAATGCCAAGGTCCATCGACATTTCGCCGAGCGTTTGCCCCGATGCCCGCTCGATTTGGCGAGCGATCATATGGGCGGCCTGATGCACGCGCTGCAGCGTCAGCTTCGCCGCTTCCTGTCCGTAAGCGAGCGACAGCAGCTTCTCGGGCTCGTCGATGCTGCCCCCGCGCGGCACGTGCGTCGTAATGCTGGAGCGTCCGGCGACCCGCGCCCCGATGCCGCTGATCGTCCATTCGCCATATTGGTTTTTTTGCACCAGCACGCGCAGATCGAACGGCCGTTTGTTGTAGCTGGTCAGCGCAATCGCCTGCTGCATCAAATAGTCTTCGCCGTCGATCTGCTGTTTGAACGTGCTCCACAACCGGGCGATCGTCCCGTGATGGGAATGATGGCTTTTGCGCGCATTCTGGATCGACAGCCGGTACGGCAGCCGCTGGCCGGGCAGCGCCTGCACCTTCATGATCCCTTTTCCCGCTTTCCCGCGCACGGGCTTCAAATAAATGTCGTGATGCAGTGCGAGGAACGATTCCAGATCGTCCGGGGACGTTAGCCGCTTGGTGGCGGGAATGAATTTTTTGGTCGCTTTCGACTTGTTAAGCCATTCGAACAGCGTCCATTTGTTGAAGAACGCCGGATTGAACACCCGCACGCTATCCTGCTTCAGGCAGAAGCGAATTTTTCGCTGCACCTCCGGCAGCATTTCGTCCTTGCGCGTCGGGATGCGATTGTACATGACGTGGGGCAACGGCAGTAGCTGCCGCGTCCACGATTTCGTTTCGGCGTTGTATACGTACCCGTTCCATTTGTGTGCTCGCCGCTTGATATCTTTCGCCGTCAGCACGTAGACGAACGCGCCCAGTTCCCGCCCTTTTTTGATCAGATCGATGAAATTGAAGTGGTTGCCGCGGAATGGGCGATGCTCGTCGTGCATCGTCAGGATGGCGAGGTTCGTGCGTTCGTCGTCGTCGTGGAGCGATTGGTTCATCCTAACTGTCCCTCCTTGCGCGGAACCGGCTGACGTATAAGATGTGGTCGAGCAAATGGGTAAAGGTAGCCTTGCCCTGCGCCTTCAGCGACGGGTGCTTGAAGATCGAGCGGCCCGGCTTCGCGTTCGCTTCGAACATCCAGACGCGCTCGTTCTGGTCGATCCCGAGATCGAAGCCGAGCTCGACGAGCGAATGGGGATAGTTTTTTTCGATCGCTTCCGCAAGTTTCACGGACACGTCTTTGGCGTTTTGCAGCAATTGGTCGGCTTTGCCGCCGAAGGCGCGCCCGAGCACGTATTCCGGCGTCATCAACTGACCTCCCGTCCGCACATGCGTCGTGACGGAGCCGCGCCCCGCCTTTTTGGCGCCAATGCCGACCGGCACCCACTGGTTGTTGCCGTTCTTCATCATATGGAACCGGAAATCGATCGGACAATTGTCGATTTCAATCAGCCGGATCCCCTGCTGCACGACGTAATTGACCAGCCTTACATTATGGCGCTGCAGCAGGGAAACGAGCCCCTCGAAGCGGGGGAAACGAAGCAGCATATTCGTTCCGCCTCGGTGGAAGCGGGCAAAATAGCCGCGTCCGGGGTTGTACGTCAGCCGGTAAATGCCGATGCCGAGGCTGCCGGCGGTTGGCTTCAAGTAGACGAACCGGTGCTTTTCCAGCATGCGCTGGATGTCTTCCGTCTTCGGACTGTTGATCGAGTCGGGAACGTGCCGATTGATTTCTTCGCCTTGTAGAAGCCGGTACACATCCCACTTGTCAAAAAAGCTCCAGTTGAAAAACGGAATTTTGCGACGGACGAAGCGGTTTTTGAACTGGTCCATCGACATCGATTTTTCCGCCGTGCGGCTCGTCAGCCGGTTGTAGACGACATCGGGCAGCGGCGTCGTTTTGCGAACCCAGCGCCCGCCTTCCCCCGGAACATAACCGACCACCACTTCTTCCTCCCAGTCCACCTGACCGGGCGAAAAGCCGATGTAAAACGCTTTGCCGTGGCAGGTGTGCATAAATTCGCGGACAAAGCCGCTGCGGGAGCCGAACGGATTGGCCGAACCCGGAAGCGTATTGGTCAAAATGCCGATCAGCGGGCCGATTTGCAGCTCGCGGTTGCCGACGTTGCGAATCATGCATTTGCCTCTCCAGGGCAAACGAAGCGAAGCGGCGACGGGAGCGCTCATCGTACAGATCAAGCCGGCGCGGTTAACGAGCTTCAGCGGCACGTTTACGGATTTCGAGCCGATCCGGAGCAGAATCGTTCTTCCGCCGGACAGCTGCAGCGCCTTGCTGAGCGCGCGCGTCATCGTCACCGCGCGACCTTCCTGCTGCGAAACCGCAACCGTGCATATGGTCGAACTCATGAGGTAACCTCCTGAACGTTTTGCGCCCGCGAACCGGGCACGATTGGCAAGTGCAAAACTGGCTTCGGTAGCTTGAGACGGAGCAAATGATTCGCATACCGCATCGGGTTCGTTGTTGCGGCGGCGTAGGCGGCTTCGTCGCCCAGCATTCGCAGCACGGTGCGGCCCGGCTTCGGATTCGCCTCCACGATCCAGAGGCGGCCCGATTCCTCGACGCCGAAGTCGAGGCCGAGCTCGGCGAGCCGGCCGCAGCTCGCTTCCAGCGCCGGCGGAATGCGCTGCGCCAGCCCGCGCAGCCGCCTGACGATGCGTTCGGCCCGGTCGTCGCCGAAAGCCCCGCGCAGAAATTCTCGCAGCGGAGCGGCCGTTCCGCCGCCGTGCACATTGGCGGTTACGCTGCCCGCCGCGCCGATGCGCACGGCTTCTCCGACGAGCCGCCAGCGGCCGCCGCCGTCCTTCTGCACGAGCGCGCGGACGTCGAAGGCGCCGATGCCGGGCAGCGCGAGCGGCAAATACGGCTGCAGCACGTAGCGCCGTCCGGCGGTGAAGCGCCGGAGCCAGCGCCACAGCGCGGGAAAGTCGTGAAAGATGAGGCGGAACGGGCGGTTGCCCGCATCGCGGCCTTCGGCGCGCCAGGAGCCGCCGGAGGCCGCGACGCGCAGCGCGCCGCAGCCTTGCATGCCCGCATCGGGCTTGAGGAACGCGCTTCCGCGTTCCTCAAGCAGGCGCAGCAGCGGTCGGGCGCTTTCCAGCGGGGCGGCTGGCGGCACGTACGGCGCCAGCGCAGGGTCGGCGGCGAGCGCGCGGCGCATCGCGAGCTTGCCGCCGACGCCGCGGCTGAGCGGAACGGCGCCGCGCTCCGACAAGAGCGCGAGCGCCTCCCGCTGGCGCCGGCGTTCTTCGCCGCTCCGGCAGAAGGAGCGGTCGTAGATGACGCGCGGCGGCGGGAAATCGCCTTGCCGCCACGCTCCCGGCTTGCCGGGCGCGGCGGCGAAGCCGCGGACCGAACGGCCGTCCGGCGCGACGCCTGCCGGAGCGAAGAAGTACACGAGCAGGCCCAGTTCGCCGCCGCAGGCCGCAAGCGTTGCGAACCACGCTTGCTTGGGGCCTTGCGCCAAGTCGCGGTCGCAGGTCATGATGCCGACGGAGCGGGTTCCGTAATCGTCGAGCGGCAATAGGCTCACCTCAAAATTTCGCCAAATAGTGCGCGTACTTCACGATCATTCGGACGGATGGACGAAGTTTGTTGTCCTCGGTAGGCGTGTTGTGATCTTTGGACGGCTTCGAATTGACCTCCAGCAGCCATACTTTCCCGCTTTCGTCGACGGCAAGGTCGATGCCGAGCTCGGCGAAGTGGCCCTGGATTTGCGCTTCGACGCCGGCCGCGATCGTCAGCGCGGCCTTGCGCAGGCGCGGCACGACGGAAGCGCGCTGCTGCGAGCTTACGTTGGAGCGGGAAACGGCTTCGGCGGCGGTGCAAATCGTGCCGCCGCGCGCCAGATTGGAGACGAACGTGTTGCTGCCGGCAATGCGCGCCATCATCGACGTAATCGTCCATTCGCCTTCGCCGCTTTTTTGCACGAGCGCGCGAAAGTCGACCGGCCTGCCGTTTACTTCGATGAGCCTCAGGCCCTGCTGGATCTGATAGCGGGCCGAGCGCATCTTGCCGGCAATGCTGGCGAACAAGGCGGACAGGCTGTCAAAGGAGGAGCGGCGCACGCCGTTCAGGTGGGTAGCGTGACAGACGTACGATGCGCCCGACTGCCGGGAAATACGGATGATGCCTTTGCCGAGACTGCCGGTGATCGGCTTCAGGAACACGATGCCATGCCGGGCGCACATCGATTTGAGCATGGCGTAATTTTTGAACAGATGCGATTCCGGCAAATAGCCGCGCAGCGCCGCGTCCTGTTCGAGCGCCGCGAACACTTCCGTTTTGTTCAAATACTTCTCGTTGAACAACACCGAGCCGTAGCGCGATTTGGCTTCCTGAAAAAATCGCTGCACGCCGGACTTGTTCTCCAGCTTCCTTGTCGTCAACCGGTTGTAGATGATGTCGCCGACGGGCATTTTGCGCTTCACCCAGCGTCCGGCGTAGCACCAGCCTTCTACCGATTGGGCCGGAGAAACCATTTGGCCCGGCGAAAAAAAGTAAACAAACGCTCCCAGCTTGCTGCAAGCGTCGGTCAATTCCCGGCAAAACGGGGTCATAGTTCCGAACGGGCGATCCGGTGCGGCGTTGATCCGGCTGACCAGCACGGAAATGACCGGCCCGAGCCGAAGCAATCGCGAGCTCGGCCGGTAAACGGCGGCGAGCGTGATGCCGTGATGAATGCCGAGCCGCTCGGCCAGTGACTGCTGGAGACGCAACGCATTCAGATTGGCGACGGGAACGACTTTTACTTCGAAGCGAAAGGAACCGAACTGCAGCGCTATGGGTTGATTGGCGGGAATTTTCCAACGTTTGAGGAGCGATTCACCGAGCATGATCACATGATCGTCCCAATGCATGCTGCCGTGGTGAACATGAATCGGCACTTTAACTGTTGCCATCCGCAATCTCCTTTCCGTGCAGCGGCTGAACAGTTCATCATATGAGGACATATATCCCTTGGTGCTTGACAGATGCCCAACTTGCAGGCGTTCCCGGTGTCCGGATCGGGTCTTCGGCGGATATCTTGGCCCGGCGGTTGCGAGGGCGAAGGACGCGCCCGGCAAGCCGAAATTCGTCATACGCTCCTGCCGGCGCGAATAAACTTGTCTTAACCGACCGAGTCGGGGGAAGGAGAGATGACGATGAATGTATTGAAAAATGCCGCTATGCTCGGCTTGTCTTTGGGGATGCTTGCTTACGCGGTGCCGCGGCTTCATGCGGGCGAGGGGCTTACCGCAGGGTCCGTTTTTGCCGTTGTTTGGATTTGTTTGGCGCTGGTGATCGTTTCGGCGCATCTGCATACGGCGCTGGGCGTCGGCGAGCGGACGAAGGAGCGGCTGCGGCAGGTGAAGCGGATGCGGAGCTGGCAGCGGGAGCGCGACTGGCAGCGGCGCACGCGGGCGTATGGCACGCGCAAGTAGGGGGGAGAGGTTGTCGGCAGGTTAAGCGATTGCCGCTCAACATGCTGGTTGACCGACACTCCGGGGCGGCGGCTCAATCGGCAACGTTCCATGTTATTTCGAGCTACCATTTGCGTCACTGCTACATCGAACCTCATTAAGAAATAGGCCAAAAGAAGGTTACTGCTTAGGTCTCCCTCTTTAAGGGGAGATTTTTTTTGCAGCCTGTAAAGTTTGTGACCTTAATTGTGGACGTTCGATCTTCTCACGAGCTGGTTTCCATGGCTAGATGCTCGACGGAACTCACCGCTCTTATTTAGGAGATTGCGACCTTATTTTTGAGGGACGGAACACAGCGCTCTTATTTTCGCATGTTTCGTCTCATGGGATGTTTTTTCATCCGATAGCGGCTGTCAGTTCCGTTAACTTCGATAAAAGTGGCTCCAGGAGACAAATAAGGGCTGTAGATTCCGTCCCTCGTATTTAAGGGTATTTCTCACGAATGCTCAGCCATTCGCAGGATTTCATCGATTTTAATGTCAGATACAGCGGTGGAATGGTAGGACGCTGGGCCGTCGGTGGCGCGTTCGGGCATGCGGGAACAGAAGGTACGCCATTGCGTACTTCGCCTGAATGCTCAACGGCACGCT
>NZ_SHLX01000040.1 GCF_004764705.1 Paenibacillus cymbidii
GATTACAATCGCACTCGCATCCATTCGTCAATTGGTTACCTCACCCCGCATTTATGCGAAAAAAGGTACTACGAGCAACAGCAGATCGCTTAAATTGTGTGTCTACTTTCTTGACAAAGGTACACTTCGCCAAGCAGCGAGCGAATGATTTATAGAAGTGTTGTGTCGAAAGTGTAGCTACTATATTACGATCTATCGGGGCGGTTTGTCCGGCGGAACAAGGTATCGAAGGATAACGAAAGATATGATTGTGACATTGCCGGACGCAATGCGGTGCGAGATGATAGAAGTACGCCAGGTTTTGGAAAACGCTGCTAACAATTCCGCATGAGGGGTTTGTCGGCGGCGTTTTTTGTTTTCGGCGGACGCGCGCCTTGCGCTCCACCCCGGCGAAACAAGCGGCTGCGGCTGCGACAAAGGAGGCGACGGAAAAGGCTGACGAAGATGCTGCACGCTGCTTCCGGAAGCTGCTTTCTAATTCGAATGGACACGGCAATACGTTCGCGACGAGAGGAGTTGGACCGTAATGAGAAGATGGCAAACCCGACTTACCGCTTGTGTGACAAGCGGGTTATTCGCGTTATCGCTGCTGGCGGGCGCATGGGGGCCCGCAGCGTTGGTGCGCGCCGACGGGGATACGACGCCGCCGGCGGCGGTAACGAATGTAACCGTCGATCAGGACGATAACGACAGCGACCCGGCAACGTGCGATTTCTGGCACTGCTCGTCGACGTCGCTGAAGCTGATCTGGACGGCGCCGGGCGACGACGGCAGCACCGGCACGGCGCAATCGTACGACATCCGCTACAGCACGGCGACGATCACAAGCGCCAACTGGGCGAGCGCCACGCCGGTGGCGACCGTGCCCGTGCCAGCCGCAGCCGGCACGACGCAAATCAAAATCGTACGCGGTTTGACGCCGAACACGACGTACTATTTTGCCATGAAAACGAAAGATGAAGCGGGCAACGAATCCGGCCTGTCCAACGTCGGCAGCAAAAAAACGAACGCCGCCTGGGGCATGACGCTCGATGCGTCGAAACTGGTCAGCGAGGCGGGCGGCGGCGACCTGACGAAGCTGATCGACGGCAATACGGCGACCACGTGGGACCCGACCGGCTATCCGGCGAGCATGAACGTCAATTTTGGCTATCTGTACAACAATATCGTGTCGGTGAACCAAATCAAGGTGTATACGACCGGCGGCACCGGCACCCTGTCCGTTTATGCCGGACGTCCCGGGCAATGGAGCCTGCTGTACACCGATACGCTCACGGGAACGCCGGGCTGGTTGACCCATACCGTCAACAAGATCGGGTCCGACTTCCGCTTCGCGCTGACGTCGCCGAGCGGCGATGCCAAGCTGTCGGAGATCCAGCTCGTCGGCTCCGGCGCAGCGCTGGATACGACTCCGCCTGGCGCGGTGACGAACCTGACGGCCGGCGGCGCGACGGCATCGTCCGTGCAGCTCGCCTGGACGGCGCCGGGCAACGACGACGACCCGGTCGGCTTCGCCAACAGCTACGACATTCGCTACAGCACGTCGCCGATCACGGACGCGAACTGGGCCGGCGCCACTCAGGCAACCGGCGAACCGACGCCGACCGAAGCCGGCACGAGCCAATCCATGACGATTGGCGGGCTTGCGGCAGGCACCACATATTACTTCGCGCTGAAAGCGAGCGATTTGAATTATTCCAACCCAACGACGACGAGCGCCAACACGTCGGCGTTGTCGAACGTGGCGAGCGCGGCGACAACAGGCGGCGGCGACACAACGGCCCCGGCCGCCGTCGCGAACCTGGCGGCGGGCAGCCCGACCTCGTCGTCCGTAACGCTGACGTGGACCGCGCCGGGCGATGACGGCACCGCCGGCACGGCGGCTTCGTACGACATCCGCTACAGCACGGCGACGATCACCGACGCCAACTGGGCCGGCGCCACGCCGATCAGCGGCGAACCGGCTCCTGCGGCGGCAGGCACGTCGCAATCGAAGACGGTGAGCGGCCTTGCGGCAAACTCGACGTACTATTTTGCGATGAAAACGAGCGATGAAGTGCCGAACGTGTCGGCGCTGTCGAACGTGGCCAGCGCCGCAACGACGGCAACGCCGGACACAACGGCGCCGGCCGCCGTCGCGAACCTGGCGGCGGGCAGCCCGACTTCGTCGTCCGTGACGCTGACGTGGACCGCGCCGGGCGATGACGGCGCCGCCGGCACGGCGGCTTCGTACGACATCCGCTACAGCTCGGCGACGATCACCGACGCCAACTGGGCCGGCGCCACGCCGGTCAGCGGCGAACCGGCTCCTGCGGCGGCGGGCACATCGCAGTCGAAGACCGTGAGCGGGCTTGCGGCGAGCACGACGTACTATTTTGCGATGAAGACGAGCGATGAAGTGCCGAACGTGTCGGCGCTGTCGAACGTGGCCAGCGCCACGACGACGGCAGCCGCCGCCGATACGACCGCGCCCGCGCCAATTACGAGCCTCTCCGTCGATTCGCAAACGGGCACCACCATTACGCTCAAATGGACCGCCACCGGGGACGACGGCAACACCGGGCAGGCGACCAGCTACGAGGTGCGCTACAGCGACTTTTACCCGACGATGACGAAGCTGGGCAAGGATACGTGGACCGGGGCGCCGGTTTACGCCCAGTCGCTGGTGCCCAAGCCGGCCGGTCAACAGGAAACGTTGACGGTCACGGGGCTGAAGCCGGGCAAATTGTACAGCTTCACCGTCGAGGCGAAGGACGAAGCGAACAACTCCTCCGGCCTGTCCGATTCCGTCGCCACGATGACGAACTGGGACAGCGCCGGCGCTTCCGCCGGGCTTGTCGCCGAATCGTACGACGATACCGGGCTGACGGCGTTCAAGGGCCGCGTGGCGCTCGGCTCGTTCCAGTTCCATCCGTGGGATTTGATCGTATCGGATTACAATACATTCGGCAGCCGGGTTACCGGCCAAGTGACGCCGCAGTATTCGCAGACGTATACCTTTTATGCCAAAACGTCGGCAAACGACGGCGTGCGCCTGTGGGTGAACCGGCAGCTTCTCGTCGACACGTGGAGCAGTCCGACCGCAACGGAGCAATCGGGCACGATCGCGCTGACGGCGAACCAGGCATACGAAGTCCGGGCGGAATATTACGGCGCGAGCGGCAGCAGCTTCCTGCAAACGAGCTGGTCGAGCGCCAGCCAGTCGAAGGAAATCATCCACACGCCGCGGCTGACGGCGCTGACCGATACGATCGCCCCGAACGCGATTACGAACGCGGCCGTTTCCGCGCTCGGCGCATCCAGTGTGCGGCTGACCTTTACGGCGCCGGGCGACGACGATATCGCGCTGCCGGGCATGACCGGCCCCTGGGGCGCGGTCTCCGCCTATGAAGTGCGCTACAGCACGGCCGCCATAACGGACGCGAACTGGAACGCGGCAAGCAAGGCGGACATCTGGGTCATTCCGCAGCCGCGCGGGGGCGCCGAAGCGTTGACCGTCGCCGGCCTCAAACCGGGCACGACGTATTATGTCGCGGTCAAGGCGATCGACGAAGCCGGCAATGCGGGCCCGGTCTCGAACGCGGCGAGCGCAGCAACGACCGGCACGGCGGACAATACTGCGCCGGCTGCCGTTTCGGGTCTGAGCGCGGCGAACGCCGGCCTGCTCAAGGCGCAGCTGTCCTGGACCGCGCCGGGCGACGACGGCGGCAGCGGAACGGCGGCGGCGTACGACGTGCGCTTCAGCACGTCGGCCATCACGGCCGCCAACTGGGACAGCGCCGCCGAAGCGTTCGGCGAACCGGCGCCGCTGGCGGCCGGCTCCGGCCAAACGATGACGGTGGGCGGGCTGCAGCCGGGCACGACGTATTATTTTGCGCTGAAAACGATCGACGAGGTCGGCAATGTCTCCGCGCTGTCGAACGTCGCCTCGCTGACCGCGACAGCGGCGCCGGCCGGCGGGTATGTAACGGGCGGCGCGTCGTCGCTGGAGCTGCATGCGAGCCTGGCGCAAGCCGGCAACATCTACTATGTCGTGTATAACGCCTCGCAGGGCACTCCGACCGCAGCGGCGGTAAAAGCGGCGGCGCAAGGAGCGACCGGCGGCGCGCTCGTGAAGAACGGCACGATCGCCGTAACGGCCGGAAGCTCCGGCAGCGAGCTCGTGCGCGCGATCGCCGCGCTGCCGGAGAATGCGACGTACTACACGTATTGGGTCGGCGAAACGACTTCGCTCGGCACAGTATATAGCGCCACGAACACGCTGCAGGTGAAGCAGAAAGACATCGCTGTCGCTTCCGCGGTGATGGGCGCCACGTTCCACTACCTGGCGTATGAACCGGAGAGCGCTTATCGCGACCCGAACGCCAAGTACCCGCTGCTCCTGTTCCTGCACGGCCAGGGCGAGTCGTTCGACGCGTCGCACAATCTGAACGCGGTCAAATTGCATGGTCCGCCGATGCTGATCGCGCAAGGACAGGAACTGCCGTTCATCGTCATTTCGCCGCAAAAACGGGTGAACGACCACTGGTACACGGCGGGATTCGTCGACGAATTCGTGCAGGATGCGATGAAGCGGTACCCGATCGATCCGCAGCGCATTTACGTGACGGGCCTCAGCGTAGGCGGCGGCGGCGCGTTCTACTATGCCGACGAGCATCCCGAAAAAGTGGCGGCGGTCATTCCTGTCGCCGGCAAAAACAACATCGAAATCGTCAACCAGCCGTTCATCAACGACACGAACGTGTTCCGGTTGAACCGGGTTCCGATGTGGACATTCAATAATGCGGACGACCCGACTGTCGGCCGGGAAGGGACGGAAGCGATTTTGAAGCTGATGGTCAACAGCAAGGTGACGCCCGATCCGTCGCCGATGTTTACGGTGTACCAGCAGACGGGACACGGCGGCTGGGACGAAGCGTACGGCAACCCGGCCATTTATACGTGGCTGCTGAGCAAGACGAAGTAACGTTCCCTTGCTGCACGAAAGGACCTCGCCTTCCACTGCCTGGTGGAGGTCGAGGTCCTTTTTGTTGAAGCAGCTTACCACGTGCGCACGCCCGGCGCTCCCGGATGCATCGGTCCGATCATGTCCATAATCGGAATCGTGTACGCGAACAAGATCAGAATCACCGAAATCGCGATCCACATCCCCCACCGCTCAAGGAAACGCGGCGTCGTTTGCTCGGACTCCTCCGCCTCGGCGATCGGGTATTCCGTTTCGCCCTGCGGCAGCCGGAACAGCGCGACCACATTATAGATCATCATCAGCAGCGCCGCGAACAAGATGATGCCGCCGATCGCCATCGCCACATGGTACGGCATCCACATGACGGCATCCGGGTGATCCTGGTACGTCGTATACGCCGTGCGTCGCGGCGACCCGAACAAGCCGACGATATGCATCGAGCCCGACATGAACAGCATGCCCACGCACCAGAGCAGCGTCTGCACGATGCCGAGGCGGTTGATCGCCGGCGTCAGCACACGGCCGGTGACGACCGGCAGCAGCCAATACGTAATGCCGAAAAACGTCAGCGCCACACTGGTCGCCACCGTCAAATGAAAGTGGCCCGTCACCCACAGCGTATTGTGCACAACGGCGTTCATCTGGTTGCTGGCGTTGATGATGCCGCCCGCGCCGGCCGGAATGAAGACGAGCATGCCCATGAACGGAGCGAAAAAGCGGACGTCGCGCCACGGCAGCACCTTCAGCCAGCCGAACAGGCCGGTGGTTCCTTTGGCCCGACCGGCGCGCTCGAACGTCGCAAACAGCGAAAACGCGGTCATCAGCGACGGCACGACAACCATAAACGTCAGCACGACCTGGATGTATTTCCACAGCGGACTGATGCCCGGCTCCATCAGCTGGTGATGGAAACCGACGGGAATCGAAAACAGCAGCAGCAGCATAAACGACAGCCGCGCCAGCGCATCGCTGAACAGCTTGCCGCCGATCAGCTTCGGAATGATGACATACCAGCAAATATAAGTCGGCAGCAGCCAGAAATAAACGAGCGGATGGCCAAAATACCAGAACAGCGTGCGGCTCAGCACCACATTGATCGTTTCCGTCCAGCCGAGCGACCACGGGATCAGCTGCACAACCACCTCGATGGCGACGCCGATAGTGGCGATTTGCCACAGCAGCATCGTAACGACGGCCATAAAGCCGAACAGCGGCGATACCCGACCGCGGTGCGTATGCCGCCAGTACCGGTATTGATAGAAGATGCCGGCCCCGCTGATCCAGCTGCCGATCACAACGAATGCAAGCCCGATGTAAAACACGGGATCCGCCTTCATCGGCGCATAAAACGTATACAGCACGCTCGCCCGGTTCAGCAAGATCATCGCCAGCACAAGCAGCCCGCCGCCGGTCATCAGGGCGAAGCCGCACCAGCCCATGCCGCGCACGGTCGGCAGCAGCTTGCCGCCCATCTGGTGCGAGACGCCGGAATACAGGAAGCCGATAATAAAATAGGTGGTAAACACAATCGCCATCAGCACGCCATGCGCCGTCAGCAGCTGGTAGTAGCCGATGCCGCCGGGCAGCGTGTACATGCCTCCGCGCACGACGCTTTGCAGCAGCCCCGCAACGCCGCCGAGCGTCAGCGCAAAGTACGCGAACAGGATGTAAGCGAGCACAAGCTTTCCGTCCTGTGCGTCGAACCGCCGTTCGTTGCCAAGCTCCGTCATCGCCATCTTCCTCTCTCTACGTTCGAAAACAGGGATTTTTACCTCGCCGGTCCCGTTACGTCACGATCAGCTTCATCATCATCAGCTCGTGAGCGGCGCCGCAGTATTCGTTGCACAGGATGAGGTATTCGCCTTTTTTCGTAAACTTGTGCGACGCCTGGCTCACTTGTCCGGGCTCGACCATAAAGTTGACGTTCGTGCCGGGAATTTCGAAGCCGTGCACGACATCCTGGCTGGTGACGGTGAAATGGACCGTGGAGCCGGCCGGCACCCGAACCACGTTCGCGTCTTCGCCGGTGCCGGCCGTATAAGCGAACGTCCAGGCCACGATCACCGCCTCGTATTCGTCCTTTGCCACTTGCCGGACGCCGGGTTGATCGAACGGCGCCGTTTCGTTCACTTTCGTCGGGTCGATCATGTGATGATGCTCGCTCGGCGGCTGAGCGCCCAAGGCGAATGCCGACACGCCGATGACAAGCAAAAAGACGGCCAGCATGGCTACGCCGAACGCGAGCCAAATTTTTTCCAACCGCTGCATATGCATTTTCGAGTTCCCCCTTCCTTATTGACGCGTCGCGAACAACACGAATACCGCCACCCAGCTCGCGATCAGGAACGCCCCCAGCAGCATGACGCTGACGAACGTTCCTTTCAAGGCGGGTTCGCCGCCGCGCTCCCGTTCCTCCGCGTGCTGCCGCTTCTGCTCCCGCTTGTCCATTCGCCGTCCTCCTCACCTAACGATCTCTTGCTTGCATAGCTATCCTATCGAACCGGCCGCCCGCGCCGCTGTGATCTGCTTCACACTAAAGCCGGATCGGCAACACTTGCCGGCAAACCGTCATCGTTCCGTCACAGATTCGGTTGTTCAAAAAGCCGACTTTTGATCACGAAGTATTTCAGGAAGCATATTCGACGTCGAATCTTGCGTTCACCCTCGAAGTCCGTTGCTCATTTCGTTAGCGGGGAGAGTTTAGCAAGCTAAACTCCCTATATCGGGTTTTGCCTAAACTCCGCTACTCCTTCTTCAGGTTCTCGCAACCTTCTCGGTGCTGAAAAGCCGGCTTTTTGAACTCGAACTTATCGGTTTCCAGCGCCTGCGCCATGGCGGTGTAACGGGCGTAGCTGCCGATCGCGGCGACGAAGTGCGGCTCGATGCCGGCGGCGACAAACAACGACTCATCGACCGGTGTCCAGTTCAGCGCGCGCAGCAGCCCTTCCGCCCGCCGCTCCCCGCGCTCGATCGCTTCGAGCGCCTGGCTGGAGCAGCGTTTGTCGTAAACGGCGTGCAGCGGCGAAGGTTTGCCGCCGATCACCGGCACCGCGGCGTCGGCGCCCGCTTCCTTCAATCCGCACAGCAGTTCGGCCGCGGCGGCCGACAGGAACGGCATGCCGCAGCCGACGACCCATACCGCGTCGTGCCGCGCCAGGCTGAAGCCCGCATGCATGCCGCCGATCGCCCCTTTGCCAGAGTAATAGTCGCTGATGATCCGCACGTCCGCGTCAACGATGCGCAAATACGGGCGCGGGTTGTCCGCCGCGATCACCACTTCGGCGCAGACGCGGCGCATTTCCCGGACTTGCCTGGCCAGCAGCGGTTCGCCGCCGAACGGCAGCAGCGACTCCCTCCTTCCTCCCATTCGTTTGTCCGGTTCCCCCGCCAGAATGAGGCCTGTCATCATAACCGTCTCTCCTTCCAGGTTCATTGTCTCCCTACTGTACGCCGTCCGGCGCGCCGGCGATGTAATTTTAATCACACCAAACAAAAAAAGCCCGCTCGGCGGGCATTGACAGGCGGAGTTGGCATATAGTCGGATTTATTGGACAGTGTCGTCGCTTGCGGGCGCAGGGGCGTGTTCCGGATCCGACTGCTCGCGCGAATTCGTTTGCTCGACTTTGCAGTCCTCGCAAATCCAACTGGTGCCAATTTGGCCGCTGCCGTTCATTTTGCCGCATTCCTGGCATGTGATCACGTCGATCGCCTCCTTTCCTTCCCCCATTGTAAGCGCGCGCTTCCGCGGCCGGCTGTGACATTTATCACAGCGCGACAGGGAATTCCCTCCCGCAAATTCAGGTCATTCCCCGATAGGAAAACGACCTGCCTTCCACTAAGATAGAAACAAGGAAACGCAAGGGGGCGGCTGAACGTGACGAACGCAAATAGCGAAGCGGTACAGACGGGAATTGCTGCATTTTTTTCGGAGGATAATATGGAGCGGCTCTACAGCGTCATGTATGCCAAATCGGCCAAGGCGGGAACCCGATTGTATTGGGAAGAAGATACGGCGGACAAACTGTATTATGTCAAAAAAGGCCAGGTGCGCATCTCCAAAACGGTGGACAACGGCCGCACCCTGACCCTGTATATCCACAAGGCCGGAGACTTGTTCGGGCAGATCGATCCGTTCCGCAATTCCGCGCAAATTTTTACCGCCGAAGTGATCGAGGACAGCGAAATCGGCGTCATCCAGCAGAAGGACCTGGAAGTGCTGCTCTGGCAGCATGGAGATCTGGCGATCGAATTTATGAAATGGATGGGGCTCATGCACCGGATGACGCAGTCCAAATTCCGCGACCTGCTCATGTTCGGCAAACCGGGCGCGCTTTGTTCGCTGCTGATTCGCCTGAGCAACACGTACGGCGTGCCCGAAGGCGACGCCGTGCGGATCGACTGCAAAATCACCAACGGCGAAATGGCCGACATGATCGGCACCACCCGCGAAAGCGTCAACCGGATGCTGGGCGACATGAGGAAGGACAACGTCATTTCGCTGCAGGACGGCACGATCACGGTGAAAAATATCGCCTACTTGCGCGATGTATGCAGCTGCGAAAATTGCCCGAAAGAAATATGCCGGATGTAGAACGTGTCTACACCCGGCTTCTTCTCGTTGTGTCGGAGGTTAAAGCGGCAAATCTCTGCGGCGGAACAGCGCGACGGCCAGCGCAAACGAAGCGAGCCCGATCGCGGCAAGCGCAACGAACGGCAGCGCCAGATGTGCGGTCCCGTTCACGATTTCTCCCGGCCGGTACAGCGCAAAAATCGACACGTCGCGCAGCCAGTCGAGCTTGTCGCTCAGCTTACCTAGAAGGTCGAGGCTGAAGAAGCCGAACGTGATCGCCCCGGAAACACCCATCGCCTTCTTCTCGTCGTTCGCAAGCGACGACACCAGAAACGAAATGCCGCCCACCGCAAAAAACAGCAGAAACGCCGCCGCGTTCATCACCAGGAATCGCCCCATGTCGAACGGAAATTTGTCGCCGAGGAACCACATTTTCCCGAGCGCGCCGGCGGCAATCGTCACCGCGAAGATGAGCAGCAAACCGGAGGCGAGCACCGCCGCCTGCGAAACGGCAACTTTGGCCCGCGTCGTACGGGTGGACAGCAAATACGCCATCGAGCCCTGATCGACCAGCTTCGCCATCAGCTGCGTCGACAGCTGCACGCAGACGATCGCAAGGATCAGCACAAGAATCAGTCCGTAATATTCCCCCGAAATAAACGCTTCCGCCGTGCCGTAGCCGTTCAGCCCGAACGCCCGGCCGACTCCCGCCGGCATCGAATTCACGATATCGTCGATCGCTTTCACATTGTCCGCGATGCCGGGATACAGCCACAACATGAGCAGGATGTAAAAGGCCGAACCGAACGCATAATTGAGGAAACCTTTCAAATAGACGCTCATCATTTGCCTGTACAGCGTGGCGTTCATCGGACCGTCTCCTTCCGGTCATAATAGTTCATGAAGACGTCCTCCAGATTTTGCGTCGTTTGATCGATGCTGTGCACGTCGAAGCGTGCCGCCTCGCGAACGAACTGGTCGTAATTGCCCTGGATCGCAACCTTGACCCGATTGCCCGCCTGCGACTCGACTTGCAGCCCGGCGCGCGCGAATGCCGCGGCGTCCTGCTCGCGGTAGAACGTCACCTCGAACAGCTTGCGCTGCATCTGCTGCAGCTCGTGTATGTCCTTGACGGCGACGATGACGCCGTCCTTGATGATTGCCGCGCGGTCGCACGTGCGTTCGATCTCCGGAAAGCTGTGCGACGACATAAGAAACGTCGTTCCTTTGGCCTTCTCTTCAAGCACGATGTCGATGAACACCTTCTGCATCAGCGGGTCGAGCCCCGAGGTCGGTTCGTCGAGGATGACCACTTCCGGGTCGTGCATGAAGGCGGCAACGATGCCGACCTTCTGTTTCATACCTTTGGACATTTTGCGGATCGGCGTGCCGGCGTCGAACTGCAGCCGCTCGACCAGCCGCTTCATCTTCGTGCGGTCCTTCACTCCTTGCATCGCGGCCATGAAGCCGAGAAACGACTTGCCGGTCATGCCGTCGAAGAAGGCAATTTCCCCCGGCAAGTATCCGACGTAGGCCTGGACTTTCCCCTGCTCCTTCCACGTATCCAGACCGCCTATGCTCACCTGCCCGCGATCCGGCCGCATGAATCCCATGATGTGGCGGATCGTGGTCGACTTGCCGGCCCCGTTCGGCCCGAGGAAACCGAATACTTCCCCTTTGTTCACCGCGAACGACACGTCGAAAATGCCTTTGCCGCTGGAAAATGTTTTCGTAAGACGGTCGACGATCAACATCCCGGCACCTCCGCATAAAGAAATGAACTCTTATGACGACCATATTTCATATGTTATAATATACCTATGCCAACAAGGCGTCAATCATTTTATGAACTATTGGCGTGTAAATATTTCATAAAAATTGCAGGAGGCCGCGATGAACGGTTTCGAAAAACGCGCGCTGCGCATCAAAGAGAAGATTCGGGCGACAACGCTCGAGATGATGCGCATATCGGATCCGGCCGGGATGCGGATCGCCGATATCGCCAAAAACGCCGGGGTTTCGCAGGTGACGATCTACAATTATTTCGGGAGCAAGGAAGCGCTGGTCCGCGACGTATTCAAAGGCTATATTGATCAGGCAGTCGCCGAATTCGAAGCGTTTTTGAATGACGGCCACACGGTCAAGGAGAAAATCGCCCACATCCTGTCGCTGGAGAAAACGACGTACCACGATTTTCCTCCCGGCATGATCCGCCAGTTGGTCGGCCAGGACCCGGAGCTGCGCGACTACATCGACATGTTGTACAAGGAGCGGGCGATTCCGCTTACGGTGCGCATCATCGAAGAAGGCAAGGCAAGCGGCGAAATTTCCGCTGCCGTTTCCGTCGAAAGCGTGTTGACGATGATGCGGCTGTACATGGGCCAATACGAGACCCTGCTCGAAATCGCGCAGGCTTCCGACCATATGGACGAGCTGCTGGAAGGGTTGGTGCATCTGTTTTTTTACGGGATTTGCGGGAAGCCGTGAAACAAATGAAATGAAAGGTGAAGGTGGGAAGAACGATGGAGATCGTCTATCGCAAGGCGTTGGCGGAAGATCTTGCAGCCGTCTTCGGGCTGCTCCGGCAGTTATGGCCGCATCAACCGCTCCATCTTGCGGAAACGGGCAGCGTCTATAGCCGCTGCTTATCCTCGGACAGCGACCATATGATTTGTGCAGAAGACGGGACCGGCCGAGTCGTCGGCTTCGGCAGCCTCGTCGTCAAAAACAGCTTCTGGCAGCAATCGTTCGTCGGCTACGTGACGACGCTTGTCGTCGATGAAGCCTGCCGCGGTCGCGGCATCGGCAAAGGACTGCTCGACGAACTGACCGCCGTTGCCGCTCGGGAAGGCTGCCGCCGCATCGAGCTCGACTCCGGCTTCCATCGCGAACAGGCGCACTTGTTCTACGAGCATCTGCAATTCGAGAAACGCGCGCTGCTGTTTTCCAAACGAATCGAACCGTAACCGGGAGGACAAGATGAACGAACGGCTGCCGCAGCCCAAAGCGCTGCTAATCGACATGGACGATACTATTATCGCTTACGAGCACGGCTTCGATGTTAACGCCTGCTGGAGAAAGGTTTGCGGCGAGCATCTTGCGCCGGAGGAAGCGCGTCTCGACGAGGCGGTCGCGGGGATGATCGGCGACAACTTCGAATGGGAAATTGCCGCGCCCGCAAGGCTCGGCGTCCATGGCGTCTGGGTCAACCCCGCCGGCAAGTCGGCGCCGGACCCCGGCGTGCCGCATCGTTCGATCGTTTCGCTGCGCGACTTGGTCGACGTGCTGCCGGGCATTGTCGGTTAAGCCGGGCCTTACAGCCAGGCGGCTGCGGTGCCGCAGAGCAAACCGGCCAGCACGACGGTCCACGGCGGCAGCTTCCAGAATTCGAGCATGACGAACAGCAGCACGGCGACGGCGCAATCGGCCGGCGCCAGAATCGCCGTTGTCCACAGCGGATCGTACAGCGCCGCCAGCAGGATGCCGACGACCGCCGCATTGATGCCGGTCAGTGCGCCTTGCACGCCGGCATTCGCGCGCAGGCCGTTCCAGAACGGCAGCGTGCCGGCCACGAGCAAATAAGCGGGCAGGAAAATAGCCGCAATCGCGAGCAGTCCGCCGGACCAGCCGCTCATCATCGCGCCGAGGTAGCCGGCGAACGTCGACAGCGGCCCCGGCAGCGCTTGCGCGGCGCCGTAACCGGCGAGAAAATCGGCCTGTGACACAAGCCCGGACGGCACGAACTCGCGTTCAAGCAGCGGCAGCATCACATGGCCGCCGCCGAAGATGAGCGCGCCCGTCCGGTAGAAGCTGTCGGCAAGCGCGAGCCACGCCGGGCCGCCGAACGAGCGCAGCAGCGGCAGCCCGAGCAGCAGCGCGAAGAACAGCGCCAGGCAGACGGCGCCGAAGCCGCGGCCGACCGGCACCCGCAGCGCCGGAAGCGCGGGACTGGCAACGCGGCGATACAGCAGCAGGCCGGTTGCCCCGGCCGCCGCAAGCAGCGCCAGTTGGCCGACGGCCGCATGCCACAGCAGCGAACCGGCGCATACGGCGACGGCGATTGTCGCCCGGGTGCGGTCCGGAGCGAGCTTGCGCCCCATGCCGAGCACGGCTTGCGCAACGATGGCCACGGCCACGATTTTCAGGCCGTGCACCGCGCCGGCTTGGGCGATGTCAAAGCTTTGCAGCACATAAGCGAACAGGATCATCAATACGGCGGACGGCAGCGTAAATCCGAGCCAGGCGAGCAAGCCGCCCCGAACGCCGCCGCGCAGCATGCCGATACCGATGCCGACCTGGCTGCTCGCCGGGCCGGGGAGAAACTGGCACAAGGCGACAAGGTCGGCGTAGGTGCGCTCGTCCAGCCATCGGCGCCGGCGGATGTATTCGTTGTGAAAGTAGCCGAGATGCGCGATCGGCCCGCCGAACGAGGTCAGCCCCAATTTGGCCGATACGGCGAGTATTTCCAGGCCGCTTGTTCCTCCCGTGCCGGTTTCCGGCTGCGGCGCTTCTGTTTGCGTTTGCGAATCCGCTTGCATGGCTGATCCCCTCTCCGTTTCTTTTCGGCGATTTATACGGTTAATCCACTGCTATGTTGACGCTACCCGGCCGGCACCTGTTAGGCGCAAAGAGGCAATCTTCCCCCCGGAAGATTGCCTCTTTGCTGCGCTATTGCTCGTGCGTATGGTCATGCCCATGCGCGCTCTCATGCGTATGCTCATGACCGTGCGCCTGGCCATGCTCGTCCGCATACGTGACGGACAGCTCCGCATACGTGACGCCCTTCAGCACCTGGATTTGCTGCAGCAGCTCGCGAAGCCCGGCCAGCTTGCCGCGCACGACAATCACCTCGAGGCACTGCGCATGGTTCAGATGCACATGCATCGTCGAGATGATCGCATGATGGTGCTGATGCTGCAGTTCGGTCAACACCAAGGGCAGCTCGCTGACATGATGGTCGTATACCATCACGATCGTGCCGGCGACAAGCGCCTCCGGGTTCATCCGCGTCGGCTCGAGCATCGCCTTGCGGGCCATGTCGCGAATCGCCTCGGAGCGGTTCGTGTAGCCCTGTTCCTCGATATAGCGGTCGAACTGATCGATAAGCGCACCCGGGAACGACACGCCGAAACGTGTCAGTTCGACTTTATTGTCTGCCATGCTTCCACCCGTTCCTGCTAGAGGTTATGCTCCACAGCATACCACAGCGAGGCACAAATGGGAACCGGAGCCGTCGCCGGCTCCGGATGCAACAACAATCGTTTCGCTCACCGGTTCGTCGTCTCCATCCGCCGCAAATGAGCGGCCACCGCCTGCGCCAAGCCGGGGAGCTCGTTCAAATCCCGCTCCCACCACGCCGCGTTGCCGAGCGCTTCGGCCGTCAGCTGCTCCAGCGTCGACGTTCCCGCGTCGACCGCCGCCCACAGCCGGGCCAGCTCCGCCAGCGCTGCCGCGTCGTCCCGCAGCGGCAGCGGCGAACCGTCGAGCCGCGCGCCGACGAAGCCCTCGCCCTCGCGGCAGGCGCGGTACATGCGCAGCAGCGACGCCAATGCTTCAGTAACTAGCGGCGGCAGCTCACCCGTCCGCTCCAGATGGCCGAGCAGCGTCGGCAGCAGCCGCGTGCGGAACTTGGACAAGCTGTTCATCGCAATATCGGCAAGCCGGTGACGAATGAACGGGTTGCGGAACCGCTCCAACACGTCTGCCGCATAGGCTTTCATTTCCGCTTGCGGCAGCGGCACCGCCGGCACGATTTCTTCGTCCAGCGCCCGCAAGAGCAGCGGGCCGTACACTGGGTGTTCGGCCGCTTCGCGAACTTCATTAACGCCGTTAATCAGGCACAATGAAGCAAGCAGCGTATGCGCCCCGTTCAAAATGCGCACCTTGCGCAGCTGATACGGCGCCAGCTCGCCCACCCAGCGCACGTTCAGCCCGGCCTTGGCCAGCGGCAGCACATCGTCCAGCGCCGGTTCGCCTTCGATCGCCCACAAATAGTACGGCTCCGCCGCGTTCAGCAGCCCGTCCGCAAAGCCGAGCTCGGCGGCAAGCGCTTCGGCCGCGTCCTCCGCATACCCGGTGACGATGCGGTCGACCAGCGAATTGAGGAAGCGGTTATGCGCCCGCAGCCAGTCCGCGAACGGCTCCGGCAGCTGCCAGTCAGCCGCATGACGCAGCACCAGCTCGCGCAGCTTGTCGCCGGCCCGCTCGACAAGCTCGCACGGCAGCAGCAGCAACCCCGCTTCCGGCTTGCCGCCGAAATGAACGAACCGCTTATAAAGGAACATCGTCAGTTTGGCCGGATACGAAACGACCGGCTGCGCGGGGTTCCATTCGCTTGGCGCGTACACCAGCCCCGCCTCCGTCGTGTTCGACACGACGACGGCGAGCTCCGGCCCTTCCGCCAGCCGGAGGAACGTTTCCCACTCGGCGTACGGATCGACGATGGCGCCGAAGACGCCGATCAGCTCGCGCTCCTCCACCTGCCGCCCGTCGCGGATGCCGCGCGTCAGCTGGTAATACAAGCCATCCTGCCGCTTCAGCTCGGCCAGCTTGGCGGCACCGTGCGGCCGCGGCTGCGTTACCGCGACTGAGCCGTCGAACAGGCCGGCGTCGCGGCTCTTCTGCAGCATCCAATCGACGAAGCCGCGCAGGAAGTTGCCTTCGCCGATTTGCAACACTTTCACCGGGCTTTGCCGCATCCGCTCGAACGCAGCCAACGCTTCGCCCGTCAGCGCGCCGCGGTCAAGCCGCGGACGTTCTGCCGGCATCCTCTTGTCTTCTCCGCTCATCGCTGTGCTCCCCCGCCCCGGCGCCGATTTATTGGCCGAAGCCGAAGTACGAAGCCGCATTTTCGTAGCAAATGCCTTGAATCAAACCGTTCAGCAGCTCTTCGTCGTTCGGCACTTCGCCCGCTTCCACCCATTCGCCGATCAGGTTGCACAGGATGCGGCGGAAATACTCGTGGCGCGTGTACGACAGGAAGCTGCGCGAGTCCGTCAGCATGCCGACGAAACGGCTCAGCAGCCCGGCGTTCGCCAGCGCCTTCATCTGCGCCAACATGCCGTCCTTCGTGTCGTTGAACCACCAGGCGGCGCCGTGCTGGATTTTGCCGATGACGCCTCCGCCCTGGAAGCTGCCGATCATCGCCGCAAGCACGTCGTTGTCCGCCGGATTGAGCGAATACAGAATCGTTTTCGGCAGCTTGTTGTCGCGGTCGAGCCCGTCGAGCAGCTTGACCAGCGGCACGGCCAACTGGCCGGTGTTGATCGAATCGAAGCCCGTGTCCGGGCCGACCTGCGCGAACAGGCGCGAGTTGTTGTTGCGGTGCGCGTGCATGTGCAGCTGCATCGCCCAGCCGCGGTCGGCGTACAGCCGGCCCATGAACAGCAGCGTGTACGTTTTGTACTTCATCTCATCCTCGTGGCTGACCGGTTCGCCCGCCAGCCCTCTGGCGAAAATCGCCGCCGCTTCCTCGTGCGTCGCTTCGGCGTAAGGCACGTAATCGAGCGCATGGTCGGAGACGCGGCAGCCCGCTTCGTGGAAAAAGGCGATGCGCGCTTCCAGCGCGGCCAGCAGCGCCTCGTAGTCGCGAATCGGCGCGCCGATCGCCTGTTCGAGGCGGCCGAGCCACGGCAGGAACGTCGCACGATTGATTTCGAGCGCCTTGTCCGGGCGGAACGACGGCAGCACAACGAAGCCGAGGTCCTGCTCTTCTTTCAGCTTCAAGTGGTAGTCGAGCGAATCGGCCGGATCGTCCGTCGTACAGATGACGCGCACGTCGCTCATCCGAATAAAATCGCGCACCGCAAACCCTTCGCCGTTCAGCTTGGCATTCGCTTTTTCCCAAATAATCGGCGCATTCTTCTCGTTGATCAGCTCTTCGATGCCGAACAGCCGGCGCAGCTCCAGATGGGACCAATGGTACAGCGGATTGCCGACCGTCATCGGCACGGTGCGCGCATAGGCGAGGAACCGGTCGTAATCGCTTACGCCTTCGCCTCCGGTCACGTACTTCTCTTCCACGCCGTTCGCCCGCATCGCCCGCCATTTGTAATGGTCGCCGTACAGCCACACTTCGGTCAAATTGCGATACCGCTTGTTTTCATAAATTTCCTGCTGGTTCAAATGGCAATGGTAATCGATAATCGGCAGCGGTTTGGCCACGCCGTGGTACAGGCGCTCCGCAACAGCATTCGTCAATAAAAAGTTGTCGTCCATGAACGGTTTCAACAGCAAGCTCCCCTTTGCGGCGATAGTTCGTCGTTCCTTCCTTCAGTATAGGGCAAAATCGGCCGATGATCTTGCGCTTTTTTGTTTGTTTTACGTGAAACTATGCGGATTTTGACTTTGGAAACTTTCCATCGGGCGGCCATTCTGCTACAATGCTTGCAAACCAGACGATTGCCGGAGGGCACCGCCATGAGCGATCACATTTTGGCTGCTTACGGGCACGAGGAAGGCGCGTTTTATTTCCACCACGTGCGCCGTACCGAACCGTTCGAACGCGTCAAACATTATCATAGCACGTACGAGCTGTACTATTTGATCAGCGGGAAACGCACGTATTTCATCAAGGACCGCTCCTACCGGATCGAAGGCGGCGACCTGGTGCTCATCGACAAATACGACGTGCACAAGTCGACCGTGCTCGGCGAAGCCGCCCACGAGCGGGTCGTGATCAACTTCAGCGACGATTTCCTCGGCGCCGGCGCCCCGCTTCATCCGGAACGGCTCGTCGCGCAGTTCCGCGGCGAAGTGAACGTGCTGCGCCTGCGCGAGCCCGAGCAGCGCTTTGTGCTGGAGCTGCTGGGCAAGCTCGGCCGCGAGGCGAGCCAACGTTCGCACGGCTACGAGACGTATTTGCGACTGCTGCTGCTCGAGCTGCTGTTGTTCAGCTCGCGCCAGCGCGGCCGCGAAGAAGCGGCAGAGCCCGCTCCGGCCGGCGCCGTCCATGCCAAAATCGCCGACATCGTCCGCCACATCAACGGCTGCTACCGGGACAACCTGACGCTGTCGAGCGTCGCCGCCGCCTTTTTCATGAGCCCGTCCTACCTCAGCCGCACGTTCAAGACAGTAACCGGGTTTACGCTGACCGGCTACGTCCATTTGACCCGCGTCAAGGAAGCTCAGCGGCTGCTGCGGGACACCGACGACAAAATTTCCGATATTGCCGCCGCCGTCGGCTTCGAGCATATCGGCCACTTCGAACGCATCTTCAAAACCGTCGCGCAATCGACGCCGCAAGCCTTCCGCAAGGCGTACCGTCAATCCGGTTGATTGCCGCCGTCCTTCTTCCATTGCCGGGCGAGCCGTTTCGGGGCCGCCAGCGCGTAGCCTTCGACAAGCAGTTCTTCCAGCCGGCTCCAGTCGGGCGGCGTTCCTTTGGCAAGCGATACCCAGCCGTGATGGCCGATGTAAGGCGTTTTGACGAAGCCGCCGAGCGCCAGCAGCAGCTCCTGCGATTCTTTGGTCGCCTTGATCGACAGTCCCGTCCCTTCCCCCGTTTCTCCCATCATCACGAATGTTTTGCCGCGGACTTTAAACACCGTATGGCCAAAACCATCGATCGTTTCCTCCGCTTCCGGCAGACCGGCGACGATCGACCTCACCTTGCTTTCCATCGCAAGCCCTTCCTCGGATAGAATCTTTTTGCTGCTGTGCTCCATGATGTTCCCGCCTTTCGGTCCTAATAGAGGGAGCTTAGCTTGCTAAACTCTCCCTACTAACGAATTTTGTTCGTATTCGCCGCTCACCCGCCCAAATCCTTCCTGCCGCGAAACCGCTTTCTATGCGGCTTTGCGCGCCGCGGCCCTTCATCTTGCCGCAATCAGCATGCGCAGGATGGGTTACTTTTACTCGCTTGCCAACATTTTTGGACTGGTTCCCCATCATAACTTGGTTACAATTGGGGTAAGGAGGATGATTCATGAAGAACAAGAAATTGATGCTAATGGCCGCATCCGCCGTCCTGTCGCTTACGATCGCCACCAACGCATTCGCCGCTTCCGGCACCGTCGATCGGTCCGTCAACTTCCGCACGGCGCCGAATACGGACAGTTCGGTCATCTCCACGTTGAAATCAGGCACCTCGTTTACGGTGCTCAGCAAAGTCAACGATTACTGGCTGAAAGTGAGCGTCGGCGGCAAAACCGGCTACGTCTCCACGGGCTATGTATCCACCGGCGGGACAAGCTCCGGCGGCTCGGGCAACTCGGGCTCGTCGCAATCGTCCAAAGCCGATCAAGTAATTGCCAAGGCGCTGTCGCTCAAAGGAATTACCCATTACAAATACGGTGTAAACCAGGCGCCGACACTGCTGGACTGCTCCTCATACGTCAAATACGTGTACAGCTTCTTCGGCGTCAACCTGAAATGGGGCACACGGTACCAGAAAGATGCCGGCACGTTCGTCGCCAAAGCGAATTTGAAGAAAGGCGATCTCGTCTTCCTTCGCGTCGGCAGCTCGAAGGAAATCGGCCATGTCGGCATTTACGCCGGCAACGGGCAGTTCATACATAACAGCCCGTCGGAAGACGGCGTTATGACCTCGTCGCTGACGAGCGGTTATTGGGCAAGCCGGTACGTCACGGCAAGACGGGTGCTTTAAGTGGTTTAGCAAAAAAAGACAGCTCCCCACGGCGGTTGAAGCCGGTTGGCGGAAGCTGTCTTTTTTCCATTCTCGTGCGGATCAGCCGAACTGCGCCTGGTGCAGCCTGCTGTAATGGCCGCCGGCGGTTACCAGCTCTTCGTGCCTGCCCTGCTCGCTGACGCCGTCCTCGGTGACGACGACGATGCGGTCCGCGTTTTTGATCGTGGCCAGGCGGTGCGCGATGACCAGCGTCGTACGGCCCGCCGACAGCTCGGCGAGCGATTGCTGGATCGCCGCTTCCGTCTCCGTATCGAGCGCCGACGTCGCTTCGTCGAGGATGAGGATCGGCGGATTTTTCAGAAACATGCGGGCGATCGCAAGGCGCTGCTTCTGGCCGCCCGACAGCTTCACGCCGCGTTCGCCGACGATCGTGTCGAGCCCGTCCGGCTGCGCGCGGATAAAGTCGGCCAACTGCGCCCGCGTCGCCGCTTCCCACAGCTGCTCCTCCGTTGCGTTTCGTTTGCCGTAAGCGATGTTCTCGCGGATCGTGCCGGAGAACAGGAACACGTCCTGCTGCACGATGCCGATCTGGCTGCGCAGCGACGCCAGCGTCATGCGGCGAATATCGGTGCCGTCGATCGTGATGCTGCCGCCGTCGATTTCATAGAAGCGCGGCAGCAAGCTGCACAGCGTCGTTTTGCCGGCGCCGGACGGGCCGACGAACGCAATCGTCTCTCCGGCCTTGATCGTCAAATCGATGCCGTTCAGCACCTTCGCCTGGTTGTCGTAGCCGAACGTGACGCCGCTGTAGCAAATATCGCCGCGCAGCGGTCCGGCCGGTTTGGCGTTCGGCGCGTCGGCCACGTCGGGCAGCGTGTCGATCAGCTCCGTATAGCGCTTGAAGCCGGCGATGCCTTTCGGATAGCTTTCGACGATCGTGTTGATCTTTTCAATTGGCGCAAGGAAGACGTTTGCCAGCAGCAGGAACCCGATGAACTCGCCGTACGACAGCTCGCCCTGGATGACGAACCAGGTGCCGCACACCATCACGAACAACGTGACGAGCCGCTTCAACATGTAGCTGATCGACGAGTTGAACGCCATGATTTTGTACGACAGCAGCTTGGTCGTCCGGAAGCGGCCGTTGTTGACCGCGAACTGCTCCTTCTCCAGCTCTTCGTTGGCGAACGCCTGCACGACGCGCATGCCGCCGACGTTGTCCTCGACGCGGGCGTTAAAATCGGCAATATCCGTAAACAGCCGGCGGAACGCTTGCGTCATGCGGCGGTTGAAGTACAGCGCCAGCCAGACAATGATCGGCACCACGATGAACGAAAGGATCGCCAGCTTGGCGTTAAGCGCCAGCATCAGGCTGAACGCGCCGATCAGCGTCATGACCGCAATGAATAAATCTTCCGGGCCGTGATGCGCCATTTCGCCGATCTCCATCAGGTCGTTCGTCAGCCGCGACAGCAGATGGCCGGTTTTGTTGTTGTCGAAGAAGCGGAACGACAGCTTCTGGATATGGTCGAACAGCTTCTTGCGCATGTCGGTTTCGATGTTGATGCCAAGCATGTGCCCCCAGTACGTAACAACGTACTGCAGGCCGGCATTAAGCGCATACACGGCAAGCAGCCCTATGCACGCCCAGACGATCAGCTCCCAGTCTTTGCCGGGCAGCAGCTTGTCGACGAACTGGTTGACGGCGATCGGGAACCCGAGCTCCAGCAATCCGGCAATGACGGCGCAGGAGAAGTCGAGCAGGAACAATTTTTTATAAGGACGATAGTAGGCAAAAAAACGACGAAGCATCGGTCGTGCTGTCTCCTCTCGTAGTGGCGTCCGTTAGCGTGCCGCCTCGGCTTTGCTGCGGTAGGCGGCGCGCCGCTCCGCCCGTACCGACTCTTTCAGGCGCGGACACGTGTAGCAATAGTCGCCGCCTTCGGTGCGGTAGTACAGGCAGCAGGCGTTCTTCATCCGCATCTGCTTGGCCGGATCGGCCAAATCTTCGACGGTGCGGATGACAATGTCGAACGGATGTTTGGCGAGGCCGAAAACGTCCAGGCCGAGCTGCCGCTTGATGGCGGCATAATCGCTTCGCAGCCTGGCGGCTCCGGCGGCGTCGCCCGCCTGGGTAGCCTTGTCGGCGTAGTGTTCGGCGAAATAGAGCATCCGCGAAGGCAGCAAACCCCACGCATGCGCAAGCGGCACGTCGCCGGCAGCGGCGCACGCTTCGTACAGCGGGCGGACCGTTTGCCCGAAGAAACGGCCGAGCGCCGCCAGCACGTCCTGCTCGCGCGCGGCGCCGTCAGGAATGGCGCGCAGGGTGGCGTCGGCGAGCTGGTAGCCGAAGCGGTAATGGTTCGCGGCGTGGAACAGGTGGATCGTCATGTTGCCGAGCGACGCGTCAAACGACCGGCCGTACAAGGATAACGATACGAGCAAGCCGGAAGCGAGATTGCCGAACAAATTGGCAAAATAAACGGCCGCCGCCGAGCGGTCCAGCGCTTTGATCAGCGGGCCGTATGTATCCAATAAGGCGAGCATGTTCCCCCGTTCGGGCAAATCGGCCGCGGACGCAGAAAAAACGGGGCTTTCGGGCGGCGCCGCCAGGACGGCAAAGTAGTTTTCGAGCAAATCGCGTGCGTCTTCGGCAGTCATTTCCGAAACCTCCTGATGGTAGCGCAGCGTTGGAATTTATGAAAATGAATTTCATTATCATTATAAAGGAAATGGCGAATTTGGCAATGGCAAAAATGGAAATCACCCGCTCGCCGGCTGACGGCAACAAAGTCCAGCGCCCCGTCGAACTCATGGTCGCTGTGGCTGGCTGTACAAGCATACATCAAATCGATATGATGGTAGAAGCAGGAACTTGCACGCAAATGAACCCGAGGAGGAGGCGCCGAACGATGGCGGTATTCATTGCCTTGCTGCGCGGCATCAATGTCGGCGGCAACAACAAAATCAGCATGGCGGAGCTGAAGCGCGTTTTGCTTGCAGCAGGCTTCGAGCGCGTACAAACGTATATCCAGAGCGGCAACGTTCTGTTCGAATCGGACAAGGATGCCGAATCGCTTCGCAGTCAATTCCAGGCGGAAGTCAAATCGGCATTCGGCATCGCTTGTTCGGTGCTCCTGAGAACACATGAAGAATGGAAGCAAATTATCGCAGCCTGTCCCTATGACCCAATCGAGCTTCAGGAAAAATGGACCATTCAGTTGACGCTGCTGGACGAGCAGCTGCCGCAAGCCAAACGCGATATGCTTCAGGCGGTAAACCCGGGGCCGGACGAATATTGCGTCGACGATCGCCGCATTTATTTTTTATTCCGTCAAAGCATGCTCGATACGAATTATGCCCCCTGTTTGCAAAAGCTCGGTACCGGCTCCACGACGCGCAACTGGAACACCGTACGCAAGCTGAACGATATGGCGACGGCGATGCAGGGGTAATTTTTTCGGCAGCATCAACCTCATGTTGCCCCGAGCAAGCCCCGCTATGGGGCTTTTCTCTTTCTTTTTGCAACCCTATCGAATTTGTTAAAGGAAGTGGGGAAGATAAGAAGGATCCATGCAAATTTAGGGATTATGTTGGGGTTGTTGTTCTTAATCCTTGCCGGATGCGGCAAAGAAGTTACAGGCGATGAAAAAACAGCCGAGCAATATATTGAACAACAAGGATATAAAATTACTTCTCGAAAAGGTGAAGTTCAACAATACGTTTTGGACAAAAGCAAACTATACGGCAGCACTGAAACGATACCATACCAGCAAAGCTGGGGGGTTCAAACCGAGGAGCCCGATACGTATTTTGGCAAAGTAATAACCGTATATCGATTCACAGTGAAAAATCATCCACTAGAAAAAAAATACAATATCGACACTAACGTTTCTATCTTACTTTGCGAAGGCAAAGTAATAGGCGGAACTTCATTCCCCGTTCAAGGAAAAATGCTTTTAATGGGGGCGCCCTATTCAATAGATGGAAAAACATTGGAGGAAGTAACCGGGCTGACTTATATAGAATGGTTGGAAAACTGGAGAAAGAAATACGGTAGTTGACTGAACTGCGCCGGAAATAGTACAACAAAACAGCGGCAGTCCAGAACTTAATTGTTCGTCCAGGCTGCCGCTGTTATCTGTTGCTTGGGAGAGTCTACCGCTCATAATCGGAATTTGGCAGCATAGTCGACTTATTACTCGCTGCGATGAATCCGGTATGCGGACCAATCGACGCTAGCCCCGTCGATCGTGCGCTTTGCCAGCGCGCCTGCGGCGTCGGTTCGCAGCGCAAGGTTTGCGCCCCCTAAGCTGGCGTACGCGACGCCAAGCGCCGCAAGCGGCCCGCCGCCGTCGCCGGCTTCCGCAACAAACCGCGGCGCCCGCGCTGCTGCCGCATCGGCCAGCGCGTGGGCGCTGGCGCACCCGAACGCCGCCGCCTCCGCAGCGCCGAGCGCTTCCACAACGACGCCATGTGCCGTGCCCTCGCACGTCAATTCGATCCAGCCGTCGCGTTCGGTCCACGTGCCGATGTCGCGCAGCAAATGCACGACCAGCCACGCGTCCCCGACTCGTCCGGCCAATAACCGCTCCCGCCGGACCCACTCCCCTTGCGGCAGGCAGCCGACAAGCAGTGGCGACGCTGCGTCTGCCGGCAGCGGATACAGCGCCGCGGCAACGCCGCGATGCAGAAGCACTTCGCCATGTTCGCTCGCATGACGCGGGTCGCCGGCCCGCCAGCCATCGCCCGGCGGGAAAAAGAACAACTGCGCTCCGCCGGCTACCGTCACGTCCCAGCGGTGCTGCTCGTTGGCGTACTCCTCCGCCCGCTCCCACATGCCGCCAAGCGCGTACGCTGCCGTCTTGTACACGTACGCGTGCCTAGCTCCTTCCTGCTCGCGCGGCGGCGGCAGCGGGATGCGAACTTTGGCTTCGCTAACCTCGCTGCCGGCGCGAACGGCTGCGGCGCGAAGGTCCACCGGCGCTTCCCGCCGCAGCAGTCCGGCTGCTTCCAGCCGGTCGAACCGCTGAGGCAGCGGAAAATCGCCAAACTGCACATAGTCGAACAGATGATTGCGATCGAGCGGCACGTCGTGAGGCAGCACACGGTTGTGCGGGCCTACCCACGCGCCGCGCCAGTAGTACAGAACGCGTTCGCTCCACAAGAAACGCAGCACATCGTCGAGCCCGGCGGCGATCGCTTCGTCCTCGGCCAGCTCCGCCGCGCAGGTGAACGCCTGCATCCAATGCCAGAACCAGGGCAGGCTGCCGTATTCCCAGCGCCCCCATTCATTGATGTACGCGAGCAGCTGTTCCAAATGCTGCCGCCCTTCCGCGAGCAGCGCGCCGTCGCCGAACCGGGCGCCCCAGATCAGCTGCTGGGCGATATATTTGGCGTCGTGATGCCCGTAATGGATCAGCGCCTTGCGATAAGCGCCCGCTTCGTAGATGTGGCGGCACGCCTCATTGATCTCGCTCCACAACGCGGCGCGAGTCTCCGTCGTTGCGCTGTCGCGGTAGCGGCGCTCGAACAGCGCCAGCAGGCAGCCGGCCAGCTCGACCGGCAGCGCGTGCGGTTTGGCTTGCCACGGGTCGGGAGCGAGACCGAGCGGCCAATGGCCGTACATCGCGTCGCCCTTGTCCCGGTTCTGCAGCGACAGCACGCTTCTCAGCATGGCGATCGCCTGTTCTTCACTGCGGGCAGCTTCGGCCGCGTCCAGCAGCCCTTCCGCGCAAGCCGCATACAAATGCATGGCGAAATACAAATTGTCGCGCACATCACCATGAAACCAGAAGCCGCTCGCAAGCAGCGGCAGTCGTTTCGCTTCCTCCGCAGCAGCAAGCAGCAGCTCTTTGCGTCTATCCTCAACGGTTGATGTCATGCTCGTAATCTCCTTTGTCCGTTTGCTATGTATCGGCCGGTATGCCACGAGTGCAAAACCGTCTCCATTATACAACAGGACGGTGAAAAGTTCTCCTTCCCGAGCCCCGCTCTCCGCTCCCACCCCTGCTTACCCAAATATTATCAGGTTAAGAAATAGTAATTTTACCCATTAACACAAGGCTGAACACAGCCATCGTTCGCTGACATTCCGAGCCATGCTAAAGTGGTTAACTGACGTATGTGTTTGCTGGTTATCCCATCGATTCAAGCTGGCACGGCGGCGAGCGTGCGTATATTCGGCAGCCTTTCGTGTCTGTTGGTTATCCCGTCGGCTCAGACTGGTGTGGCAGTAAGTATATGGGGAGAGGAGGGGAGCGAGGCGGCGGTGGTCAACGGAAGCATGTGTTTGCTGTTTATCCCGTTGGCTCAAGTTACCGTTTGGATGTATCGAGTTGGGAAGCGTATACCTGAATGGTGTCACTGCATAGCAGGGGGCACCTTTCTAGAAATGGGATACAAGTTATTGATACTGGAGATTGAGTCAAGGGGATAGCGGGCAGAAAGGAAGCTCCGGAGATCAACATGTTATAAAGTTAAGGAAAGCAATTTGCATTGCTTGGAAACTTAGCGAAATAAGGCCGATTTCAGCTTTGCAGCGGCGTTTCGGCGAGCGCCGGACGAAATAAGGCTGATTTCAGCCTTGCAGTGGCGTTTCGGCGAGCGCCGGACGAAATAAGGCTGATTTCAGCCTTGCAGCGGCGTTTCGGCGAACGCCGGACGAAATAAGGCTGATTTCAGCCTTGCAGTAGACCGGGACAGCTACCCTCGCTTGACCTTACAACATTGCTACTCCCCCCTTCCTGAAGCTCGCCACCGCATGGCTTTGCTCGCTTTACTTGCCACCCATCCACAAACTATCCCTTGCCAAATAGGCCATGTTTTCTTGCCTATTTCGCCAAAAACGAGCAGCCTCTTCAAAATAACCAGCGAAATCACTGGCTATTTCGCTTAAAGTGCCTATTGGAAGGCGATATGGGGCAAATAACCAGTAAAATCACTGGCTATTTTCGAGGCGGCACCCCAAATCGGGCAAATAGCCCATTTTTCATGGGCTATTTTGGTTGCTTCGAAAGCCCATGCTCCGTTCGCCTTTGTTTTCGGATGGTTTCCTTGGCCATCGATTCCCGGCATCCGAAAACAACAATAGATCGGAGGAGCAGCCCTTTTTTCGCCGCCCCCCCATCATACAAAAAACTCCCCCGCCATTACGAGCGGGGAAGTCGCTTTTCAGAGAATTTCCAAGCTGTCGATATCCGGCAGCGGGCGATGCGGAGCATGCGGCTCCGATTGGTACCAGTACGCGACCGAAGCGATATCGTCCTGCAGCGGCAAATACCGTCCGCCCGACCGCCAGCCGAGCGCCTGAATCGTCACGCGCAAGTCTTCCTCGAACCGGATCGGGTCCATGATGTGCCAGCGGTACATGCCGAAGCGCTGGTTGGCATTGTACAAGCCGTCCGGCTTGATAACCTGGTGCATGCCGAGGAACGGCGTCGAATAGGTGCAATATTCGCCTTTCGGATGCTCCCAATTCCACGCACCGCCAAAATAGTCCTCCGTTCCGGTGCCGCAAATCGTCGGGTATTCGCCGTCCCCGTCGAGGTAAAACTTGATTTCGCCTTCGCCCCACCAGCGATTGCTGTTCACCTGCCACGCCAAATATGTGCCGACGTAGTGCCCGTGCCCTTTGACACCGTCGACGATCGTGTGCACCTCCTTGTACGGGAGCGGATTGACGCGCCGCCATTCGGCATGGAAATAAGCCGCTTCGTCCGGCACGTCCGTGAGCGAATAGTCGATTTGATAATACAGCGTTACATCGGCGCCGGAGATGTTTTCCATCGTGATTCTGGCGGACTGGCGGAACGGCATTTCCCAGTAGCTGTTGAATCCGCCCGCCGGACCCACGACAATCGGCAACGAGTTGACGTTAATCCGCTCGCCCCAGCCGTTCGCGAAAAAGTCCCCTACCGGCACTTCGACGGAAGGCTGGTCCTCCCCGTCCCAATAGAGGCGGAATATCATGTATCGCCAGGCGGTCGGCGCGCACGTCAGCCAGATGTGCTGGATCACGCCCGGACCTTCGATGGCCCCCATCGTATGAACCGTGCCTGCTTTGACGACGACGGACGGCGACACTTTCCAGCCGACGCCCAAATCGCGGGCGCAGCCGGCGCCGGTGCCTTCCGTGGCCATCGCTCCTTTGCCCTTCTCCCCTGTCGGGTTCTCTGCACTGATCGAGCGGGTTTTGGCGCGCGACAACAGCGACAAATTGCCCAATCCCATTCCCAGTCCGTTAAACAAGCCACTCAGCCCTTTCAGTCGAATGATCGGAAACCGCAAGCGTTTGCTCACTTCTCATTGTACTGAAACAAGCTGCGAAAGCTTTATCCGGATCGGATAACTTCTTATCAATTGTTGCTAAAATATCGGATCGTCCTCCGGCTCTTGCGCAGCCACCGTCAGCAGGAACGACTTGGTCGCTGCCGCGTCGCCGCGGCGAATCGTCGCCGTCAGCGCAACGGACACGTCGCCGTACGACCGCCGGTGCACGATGCCGTAATTCGACACGACCGACGCGTCCGAGCTGGACCAGTCGATCCGCGTGCCGTGCAAGCCAAGACCCGGCATAAATACATGGCGCGTGACGCGCGCATCCGTATCGCCCGGCTTCAGCCCGACGGCCAATTGCGACGCTGCAGCCGCAACGGCGGATTCGTCGCCGTCCACCGGCGGAGTCGTGATATCGGCATCCTTCGCAATCTTGCTGTCCATCATTCCCATCGTCTGCCCCCTATCCTGGTGAAACCAGTATAGCTGGGAATTCTGACAAATTTCTCACAAATCACTCGGCCTTACGCCATGATCCAAAAAAACGGAAGGCGCGCCAAGCGAAAAAACGCGCAAATGATGCATCGCCCGCGTGCAAGCGGTGTACAGCAAGTTGCGGTCGCTTTCGCGGCCGTAAACCGCCTGCGAACCGTCAAACAGCAGCACCGCGTCGAACTCGACCCCTTTGGCCATATAGACCGGCATCGCCTGGGTCACGGGCGCAAACGCGCTCGTCTCTTTCGTCACCCGAGCGAGCGGCACATGCGGCCGCAGCAGCTCGCAGGCCAGCTCCGTTTCCGCCGCGGTTTTGCAGACGACGGCGATCGAGACGACACCGCGAGCCTGCAGCGCGGCAATTTCCGCCACGATCAGCGCCGCCAGCTGCTCGCGGCAGTCCGCCACCGCGATCGTCGGCCGGTCGCCGCTGCGGCGAAACGGCTCGATCGCGCTGCCATCCGGCAGGATGCGGCTGGCGAACGCGACGATTTCCTGCGTCGAACGATACGTTTTGCCGAGCCGGTAGGCGATGGCGTTCGTTTCGCCGAACAGCGCCTGCATCGACGCCGCACCTTGCGTGCGGCCCGCTTCGCCAAGCAGCGCCGTCCGGTGCGGCATGATCGCCTGGTTCCAATCGCCGAGCACCGTCAGCTTCGCCCGCGGAAACAGCCGCTTCAAATAGCGGTACTGCAGCGGCGAATAATCTTGCCCTTCGTCGACCATCACGTACTTGATATGCGTATAGGTCTGAAAGCCTTCCACCAGTTCGCGGATGACCAGCAGCGGCGTCGCATCCTCGTACGCCAACTCGCCCGCCTCCAGCCGAAGCAGCGTTTGCCGGCAGATGGCGTCCCAGTCCGCAGGCAGCGGCCGACCGCCGTTCGTTGCGGCGAACAACTCCGGATCGGCGAACAGCTGCGCATACAGCGCCGGCACGTCGACGAACGTCTTCCGTTTGATGCCGGCCCGCAGCGGCTTGAACCGCTTGCTCACAACAGCCCGCGCCAGCAGCGCCCGCTCCTGCTGAAAGTCGTCGAACAACTCGTCCGCGGCCGGCCGTTTCTTGCGCAGCTGCGCCACGGCACGGGCGTAATCCTCCTTGTCCAGCAGCTCGATCGCCGCCTCCACCCATTTGCGCTTGCGCTCCGCCTTCGCCAGCGTCGCAAGCTCCGCAAGCAGCCATTCCTGCAACGCTTCGATCCGGTTGTGGAGCCTGATGCCGCTGTCCATGGCATAAAATTGCGCCGCCAGCCGCTCGCCCGGGATGAGCACTCTTCCGCGGAACACGATGTCGCGAAAACGCATGCCGCGCTGCTCCAGCAAGGCGCAGTAGCGCTCCAGCGTCTCGTAGAAATCGGCAGACGCCTTGTGGCGAATACCGGCCATCCGCGCGTCGTAGCCGGGCAGTTCGCGCGCCGTCAGCGCGTACTCCAGCTGCGTGTACGGATGCTCAAGCTGCAGCAGGCCGTCCAGTCGGAACGCCAAATAGTCCTGCAGCGTCGTCTGCTCGATATTCGCTTCTCCCAGTTCCGGAAGCACGGTCGATACGTAACTGTTGAACAGCCCGTTCGGCGAAAACAGCACCATCTGATCGGCCCGAAGCGATTCGCGATGTTTGTACAACAAGTACGCCGCGCGCTGCAGGGCGACCGACGTTTTGCCGCTGCCGGCCGCCCCTTGCACGACAAGCAGCTTGCCGCGGTCGTCGCGGATAATGGCGTTCTGCTCCTGCTGAATCGTCGCCACAATGCTGCGCATATGCGTATCGGCGCTGCCGCCAAGCGCCTGCTGCAGCATTTCGTCGCCGATGGCGACGCCGGTGTCGAACATCAGCTCCAGCTTGCCTTGCTTGATCACGAATTGCCTTTTCAGCTCCATCGTGCCGCTAACCGTGCCGGACGGCGTCGCATAAGCGGCGGGCCCCGGCGCATGGTCGTAATACAGGCTGGAAATCGGCGCCCGCCAGTCGTACACCAAATACTGCTGCGTCCTGTCGTCCAGAAACGAAGCCAGGCCGATATACAGCCGCTCCGTCGTTGCCTCGCCCCGCTCGGCAAAATCGACGCGGCCAAAATAAGGCGACTGCCGCAGTCGCTCCAGCTTGCCGATCGTCTCTTGGGCGAACGCCAGCGTTCGCTCCCGTTCGGACAACAGCGCCGTCTGCTGGCGAATGCCAGCTTCGGTTTCCATGCGGTCGTCGCCGCGTTCGATATTGACCGTAATGTCGCTCCAGAAATGTTTGCGGATGTCGACCACTTCGGTTTTGCTCTCGACCGCGTCCCGTTTCAGCTTCTCCAGCCGCCCGCCGATCCGCCCGACCACCTCGCTTACGCGCAACGATTCTCGGCGGCGCTCTTCGTCAGAAATCATCGTCACGCCTCTCTCCCTTTCCGTTACGCGCCGGCGCAGGACGCCCGGCCGCCTGCGACATGTAGCCGGCGTAATATTTGCTGTGAATAAACCGTTCGATCGCCTGCGCTTTGGAGGAGACGCCGAACTTGTCATATATTTTTTTCAAATAATTGTCGACCGATCGTTTGCTCGTGTAAATTTGTTCGGAAATTTGCTCGTGCGTCATCCCACCGAGCACCATGCCCATAATATTCAATTCGTCCGGGGTAAGCACCGGATCGGCCTGGTAAGCGGCATCGCCGAGCCGCATCCGGTGAAACAGCGAAAGCGGCACGACCGTCGCCCCTTCCCGCAAGCTTTCGATCAGACGCACCAGCATCGCCTCGGACGCTTCCTTGGACATGATGCCGCTGATTTGCAGATCGGCCAGCTTGTTGAACAAGTCGCCTACGTCTTTGCCGGTGAAGATGACGACATGAGTTTCGGGATACTGCACTTTGATTTGTTCGGTCACATCCCGGCCGGACATGTCGGGCAGCTGGAAATCGAGCAAAACGATATCGGGGCGGAACTGCTCCACCATCTCCAGGCACGACTTGCCGTTTCCGGCGATGCCGACGATATCCAGCCATTCGAGCTTCGTCAGCAGTTGTTGCGTAGCTTGCGCCATCAGCGGATGATCTTCGACGATCAGCAGACGGCATGTTGCCCGAGGTTTCATGCGCTGGCTCTCTCCTTAAGGGGTAACGTGATGCTGACGCGGACGCCGTTTCCGATGCGCGAATCGATCAGCAAGGTGCCATGCAAATGCGCCACTCTCGATTTCAACTGCTCCAGCCCGAAGCCCCCGGTCGACAAAGCGGCGGTTTCCTTCGGGTTCGTTTCATAACCGACGCCGTCGTCCTCGTATGCCAGCTCGAGCCGGCGGTCGCGAATAAGCAGCGACAGATCAAGCGACGTGGCCTGGGAATGCTTGCGCGCATTATGCAGCAGCTCCTGCACGATGCGGAACAGATGCCGCTTCATCTCGAGATCGCACGCTTCGATGCCCGGGACGGGACTTGCGTCGAAGCGGATCGTATACGGGTTCCCGTACGATTCCTGGCGCACGAGCTTCTGCAGCGACGGCACCAATCCGGTCTCCTCCAGCAAATAAGGATGCAGCTCAAAGCAGCTTTGGCGCAAATTCGTATTGATGATATCGACATACTCCATGTGGCTGCGCAGCAGTTCGGCCGACTCGTCGGACAACGGTTCGCGATTCGCGAATGCGGCCAGCTTCCGTTTCAAATAAAACAAATCCTGCATCGTCGTATCGTGCAAATCGCTGGCGATGCGAATCCGTTCCCGCTCCTGCAGCTCGAACATCAGCTTGCGGAACCATTCGAACCCGCTCGCCGACTGTTCGTTCGGCAGCTGCGACGCGAGCTGCTCCAGCCGCGTGGTCAGCTTGCGGATCAAATGAATGTTCTCCAGACTGACCGCCAAATACGAAATGATCAGCTTGAGCCACTGCGCTTCCTCGGCGGGAAGCCGCTTGTTCGAATGCAGCCGCGTGGCGATCAGGAAGCACGTATACTCTTCCCTGCGCGTCACTTCGAACAAATGATAGTCGGGGTGTTCCGTTATGCCCGCCATCGCCAGCCGCTCGATCCGTTCCTCGTCGATGTTGCCGAAGGCGATCGTCTCCGGCACGTCGCGGTACAGGAACACGATCGCCGCTCCTTGCAGCTGCAACGCACGGGCGATGTCGACCAGGATCACTTCCTTGAGCTCGCGGAAACTGGACACGGATTCGAGCTTGTGCGCGATATGGTTCATGGCGGCGCGAAGCTCCTCCTGCCGGGGGAACATCAGCGGGTTCAGCTTGGTCGTCATGAACTCCAGCGCATACAGCACAAGCGTGAACACCGTCCAAACGGAAACGAACACGCCGAACAATGGAAAGCCGGGCACATATTCGCGCACGAACAGCCACATGATCGCGGTCGCCAGCGAGCTCGGCAGAATGGCCAGCAGCGCCGTAAACGCCAATCGCCGCAACACGCCGGGCGCATCGAACAACTGCTTGGTTACGATCAAATAAGCGAACGTCATCGGGAACAGCATCGACAAGTAGCCGGTCGCATGAGTGTCGAGAATCGGCCCTGCCCCAAGCAGCAGCGGCAAAAACGACAGCAGCGCAAACGGCGCAATCGAAACGAGCAGCGAGATGCCGATAATTGCCAGGAGCGGCGCATGATAGGTTTCCCGCTTGCGGTATTTGACATGTACGTAAACCAGCATCGCAAACAAATGGACGAGGCCGAGCAGAAACAGCGAAACGGTAATCAGCGTTGCACTTGGGTAAAACCGGCTCCCTGCCTCCCGGAAAAACAACGAGCCGCTTGTCACAATCGCCGCCGCGTCGATTGCATACATGGCGTACAGCCAGCGGCGCGTAACGGCCACATCGCTGCGATCCTGCAGAAAGGCGAGGACGAAATGGCACATGACCGTCGGCAGCAAGTTGACGCCGTTCAGAATCAGGAATTTGCCGAGCGTATCGCCGCGAGCCGAAGCGACCAGACACAAGAAAATAACGCCCATCAGCAGAAACAGGCCAACTAGCAGCCGGGCCGACGGCATGCCGCGCACGCTGCGATAAAACATCGCCCCGCAGGCGAAACAGATCAGCTCGCCGGCAAACGCAAGCAAATCGTAATTGCTCGCCCGGGGCATCTCCTCCAGCGACACGACACGATTCATGCCCTCCCTGGCCACAACCAGCTCGTTTGTTTGCGCGACGCTGCCCCATTTTTGCAGCAGCGCGTTGCTTTCGGCCGGCTGTCCGTCGATTTGTACGACGGCGTCGCCGGGCGCCAGCCCGAAGTGCGGGCCGATGCTCGTCCGGTCGAAATCGGAAATGACCCATTCGCCATTGCCTTCGCTCCATTCGACGTCGATGCCGACGATCGGGTAGTGGACGACCAACAGCACAAATTTGATCTGGATCAGCAACAGGAGAACAAGGAACAAGCCGTACCGTGCTTTTCTTATCATGGGGATCGTCTTCCGTTTCGCATAAGGTTCCCCGCAAGCGCTGCGAGCTTTGTCGGCGGGAGCGTGCGAATTGCATCGGGATGCATCAAATTTGCGTCGAAACTATGCCCAATTCCGTATAAGATGAACATAAGATCTTTCGTCTTTTCCTGACATCGTGCAGAACGTGCAGACCTGAGCGGAACAGCCGCCAAACGACCCGGTTCAACCGAAGTGGAGGAGTGAAGCAACTATGCGGAAACTGTCGGATCGCTATTTAATCGAATGCTACCTGCAAGCGGTGGATATGAAGCTCGACGAAGCGTTTATCCGCCTGCTATATTCAGAAATTACAAGGCGCAAGCTGCCCATTCACCCGAACCGGTAAGCTGGCGCGAACGAACGGACTTGCCAGCGTCTGGAGGGAAAAGGCTTAGCCGACGGTATCGCATCGTCGCGCTAAGCCTTTATTGCATTTAAAAGACTATTGATCACGAAGCAATTCCGGAAGCGTATTCGGCATCGAATCTTGCGTTCACCCTCGAAGTCCGTTGCTCATTTAGGTTCATCCTAAACTCCGCTACTCCTTCTTCGGGTTCTCGCAACCTTTTCGGTGCTGAAAAGCCGTCTTTATTCCGCGTCCAGCGTCTTGCGATACACGGCAACATATTGTTTGGCGGCGCGGTTCCAGCTGAAATCGGCGCCGCGCAGGTTGGCCATCAGCCGCGGCCACGTCGCTCCGTCGCCGTACATCGCTACGGCCCGGCGAATCGTGTACAGCATGTCGCCCGCATCGTAATGCGTAAAGCTGAAGCCTCGCCCTTCGCCGGTATATTCGTTGAACGGCTCGACCGTATCTTTCAGTCCGCCGGTTTCGCGCACGATCGGAATCGAACGATAGCGCAGCGCAATCAATTGCCCGAGACCGCAAGGCTCGAACAGCGACGGCATCAGGAACAGATCGGAAGCCGCGTAGATGTGGCGCGCCAGCGCGTCGTCGAACGTCAGCTGCGCCGATACCCGCTGCGGATATCGCCAGGCGGCGTCGCGAAACAACTGCTCGTAGCGCGCTTCGCCCGTGCCGAGCACAACCAACTGAACGTCGAGGCGCATGATGTCGGGGAACACGGCTTCGATCAGATCGAAGCCTTTCTGCTGGACGAGCCGCGACACGACGCCGATCAGTGCCGGCTCCTCACGTTCGGCCAAACCGAGTCGGCGCTGCAGCCCCGCCTTGTTCAGCCGCTTCTTGGCGAGCGAATCGCGATAGTGGCTCGGAATGTGCGGATCGGTCATCGGATCGAACGTTTCCGTATCGATGCCGTTGACGATGCCCGTCAGCCGGTCGCCGCGCCACCGCAGCACGCCGTCCAACTGCTCGCCGTACTCCGGCGTCTGGATTTCCCGCGCATACGTTTCGCTGACCGTCGTCAGCCAGTCGGCGTACATAAGTCCCGCCTTCAGGCAGCTTCCCCCGTCGTAGAAGCCGATGCCGTCGTACGTGAACGGCTCATCCCCGATCGACAGCAAATCCTTCAGCACCTCGCGCGGGAAATGGCCGGCATATTTCAAATTGTGAATCGTAAATACCGTCTTCAGCGGCGCGTAAAATTCCGTTCCGGCCAGCTGCTTCTTCAGCATAAACGGAATAAGGCCGGTTTGCCAGTCGTGGCAATGAATGATGTCCGGCGCAAACCCGAGATGCGGCAGCGCCGCCAGCACGGCGAAGCTGAAAAACACGAAGCGCTCCGCCTCGTCGCCGTAGCCGTACAACCCCCGACGTTTGAAATAGTATTCATTGTCGATGAAATAGAAGACAACGCCATCGACGGCGAGCCGCTGGATGCCGCAATATTGCTCGCGCCATCCCATTCGCACCGACAGCGTGGCGATCGTTTCCATCGCCGCCTTGTACCGTTCCGGGATATCTTCGTATTTCGGCAGGATCACCCGTACGTCGACGCCGCTTGCCTGCAGCGCCTGCGGCAGCGAGCCGATCACATCGGCGAGTCCCCCCGACTTGACGAGCGGCACCGCCTCCGATGCGGCGAACAGCACGTTCATGGTGGCGCCTCCTTTGTTTGCGGCCTACTTTGCTCAGATCACTTTCCGCTTCGCGGCAATGAACGGCGCCGACAAGTCGCCGCGCAGCTCACGGCCTTTCTCCACTACGACTTCCTTGTCGAGAATGGCGCTCACGATGCTGGTGCCGGCATGAATTTCACCGTTCTGCATGACGATGCAGTTTTTCAGCGTCGCCCCTTTGTGCACCTTGACGCCGCGAAACAGGATGCTGTTCTCGACTTTGCCGTCGATCACGCAGCCGTTGGCGATCAGCGAGTTGCCAACCTGGGCGTGTTTCAAGTATTTGGTCGGCGGTTCGTCCTTGATTTTCGTATAGATCAGGCCGGGTTTGAAAAACAGTTCGCTCCACACGTCCGGATTCAGCAAATTCATGCTGTGTTCGTAGTAACTGGCGATCGTATTGACGACGCCGAGGTAGCCCTGGTGCTCGTAACCGAAAATCGCCAGCCGGTCGGTATTCTGCATGATCGCGTTGCGCACGAAATGGTCGTAGCCTTCGGCCAGCGTCGTGGTCACCAGGTCGAGCAGCAGCTCTTTGCGCAGCACGAACATTTCCATCGACACATTGCCGCTTTCGAGTTTGCCGCCGTGGTCCTGCATCGCCTCGATCCGGCCGTCTTCGCGAACGCCGAGCTTGCGTGTCTTGGCGTGCGACTGACCGCTGCCGCCTTTGTATACGACGGTAATGTCGGCGTTCCGCTCGATGTGCGAACGGACAACGGGACGCAGATCGATGTTGCATACCATGTGGCTGCGCGAGATGACGACAAATTCTTCCTTGCTGCGATGAAAATAGTCCCGGTGCCGGTAGAAGTGGTACAGATCGCCCTTCAGCATCTCCTGCAGTTCGTCGACGGCGGGAGGAAGCAGGAACAGGCCGCTGCGCTTGCGGTCGAGGTCCCAATCTTTGCCGGAGCCGAGATGGTCCATCAGCGAGCGGTATTTCGTATGCGTGAATACGGCGACGTTGCCAATGCCCGAATTGACCATGCTCGACATTACAAAATCGATCAGCCGGTATCTGCCGCCGAACGGCACCGAAGCGGCGCAGCGGCCGTAGGTCAGCTCTTCGAGGCTTTCCAGTTCGTTGACCAGATTGATGACGCCCATTACGTTTTTCATCCAGCATTCATCCTTTCGCTAATGGCATGCGGGGCGGCCGTCATCGTCCGATCGTTTCATGACTGCCCACAAGCGTAATGTCGTCCGAATCGTCGCTGCCAACGAGACAGCCGTCCGAGACCGTCGTGCCTTCGCCGATAATCGCCTTGCGGATCACGGCGTTTTTGCCGATTTTCACGCCGGGCATAATGACCGAATCTTTGACGATGCTGCCTTCGCCGACATGAACGCCGTAGAACAGCACGGAGTGCTCGACTTTGCCGAACACCATGCAGCCTTCGTTGATGAGCGAGTTTTTCACTTTCGCGCCGGGGGCAATGTACTGCGCCGGCTGATTCGGATTAAGCGAATAAATGCGCCACGAGCGGTCGTTCAGGTCCAGCATCGGCTTCTGTTCGAGCAGGTCCATGCTCGCTTCCCACAAGCTTTCGATCGTGCCGACGTCCTTCCAGTAGCCGTCGAACGGATAAGCGAACATGTTCGCCTTGTCCGCCAGCATCGCCGGAATGACGTCCTTGCCGAAGTCGTTGCTCGATTCGCTGTTGTTCTCGTCGCGGATCAAGTAATTTCGCAGCGCTTTCCAGGAAAAAATGTACACGCCCATCGAAGCGAGGTTGTTTTCCGGCTGCTTCGGCTTCTCGGCGAATTTCGTCACGCGCATGTCGCCGTCCGTGCTCATGATGCCGAACCGGCTCGCTTCCTCCCACTTCACTTCGATCACGGCGATCGTCGCGTCCGCCTGCTTCTCCTTGTGATAGGTCAACATCGCGTCATAATTCATTTTATAAATATGATCCCCGGAAATGATAAGCACGTACTCCGGATCGTATTGCTCGATGAAACCGATGTTCTGGTAAATGGCGTTGGCGGTTCCCTTGTACCAGCTGCCGCCCTTCTTCTTGACGTGCGGCGGGAGAACGGCGACGCCCCCTTCCTTGCGATCGAGATCCCACGGCGTACCGATGCCAAGGTAGGCGTTGAGCACGAGCGGCTGGTACTGGGTCAGCACCCCGACGGTGTCGATGCCGGAATTCGTGCAATTGCTGAGCGTAAAATCGATGATGCGGTATTTGCCTCCGAAGTGGACGGCCGGCTTGGCCAAATTGTTCGTCAACGCGCCGAGACGCCTTCCTTCGCCGCCTGCCAAAAGCATGGCGACACATTCTTTTCGCTGCATCTTTGCTCGCTCCTCTCCTGTATTGGCTCCCGCCTCGCGAGCCTTCCCGCTTGCCCGCAGGTTACTCGCGCTTCAGCATGGCGATGCCCAGCGGGGGAACGCTCATGGCGATACTGTGCGGCCGGCCGTGCCAAGCGACGGCTTCCGCTTCTAGCGGCAGCGGGTTCGTCACGCCCGAACCGCCGAAACGCTCCGCGTCGCTGTTCAGCAGCTCGCGATACGTCCCTTTGGCCGGCACGCCGATGCGGTAATCGTGATACGCGTCGGGGGAAAAGTTGCACAGCACCACAAGCTCCTCCTTGCGTCCGAAACGCACGAACGACACGATGCTTTGCGCCGCATTATCCGCGTCGATCCAGGCGAACCCGGCAGGATCGTGGTCCATCTCCCACAAGCTGCGCTCCCGCCGGTACAGCTGCTGAAGCGCACAGACATACTGCCGCATGCGGGCATGCATATCGAACTCGAGCAGCCCCCAATCGAGCTGCTCCAGGTCTTTCCATTCGTCGAATTGGCCGAACTCGCCGCCCATGAACAGCAGCTTCTTCCCCGGGTGCCCGATCATATAGCCGAGCAGCAGCCGCAGGCCGGCAAATTGGCGCCAGTAGTCGCCCGGCATCTTGCCAAGCAGCGACCTTTTGCCGTGCACCACTTCGTCGTGCGAAAGCGGCAGCACGAAATTTTCCGAGAAGGCGTACAGGAGCGAAAAGGTAATGAGGCGGTGATTGTGCTGCAGCCGGCGCTCCTCCGGATCCAGCTTGACATACTTCAGCATGTCGTTCATCCAGCCCATATTCCATTTGTAATTGAAACCGAGACCGCCGCCTTGCACCGGAGCGGTAACAAGCGGATAATCGGACGAATCTTCGGCAATCATGAGCGCCTGCGGGTAAGCGGCGAATACGGCGCTATTGAGTTTCTTCAGGAATGCGACGGCATCGCGGTTGATCGTGCCGCCGTCCTCGTTGTACGTCCACATGTCGACAGGCTTGTCCATGTTGCGGCTCAACATGCTGGCGACCGCGTCGACGCGCAAACCGTCGATATGGTAAAGGTCCATCCAGAACATGGCGTTCGAGATGAGGAAACTTTGCACTTCCGGACGGGCGTAATCGAAGCTGAGCGTTCCCCACTGCGGCTTCTCCGCCCTGCGCGGATCGGCGTATTCGTAAACCGGTTCGCCGTCGAACAGCCGCAAGCCGTGCGCATCTTTGCAGAAGTGGCACGGCACCCAGTCCATAATGACGCCGATGCCGCGCCGGTGGCAACGCTCGACGAAACGCATGAACGCCTGCGGCGTGCCGAAGCGGCTCGTGACGGCGTAATAGCCGGTCACCTGGTAGCCCCACGAGCGGTCGAACGGGTGCTCCGCCAGCGGCAGCAGCTCCAGATGCGTATACCCGAGCTCGACCGCGTAGTCGATCAGCGTATCGGACAATTCGTCATACGTATAAAACTGCTCCTTGCCATGCACCCGCCAGGAGCCGAGGTGCGCTTCGTAAATCAACAGCGGCCGATTGAAGCTGCTGGCGTGTTGCTGCCGCTCCATCCATTCGTCATCCTGCCAAGCGTAGCCGTCGAGCCGCATGACAATAGAGGCGGTGTTCGGCCGCTTCTCGGCAAAAAACGCGTACGGATCGGACTTCTGAAACGGGGCGCCCGTCTTCGGCTCGATGTAATATTTATACAGCGTCCACTCGCCGAGGCCGGGGATAAACAAGGACCACAAACCGGAGTCGTTGCACCGCTGCATGCGATGGCTGTCGCCGCGCCAACCGTTGAACGCGCCGACGACGCTGACGCCCGCGGCGTTAGGCGCCCAAACGGTGAAACGAACGCCCGCGGTTCCGCCTTCGGTGCGGATATGCGCACCGAACATGCGATAGCTGCGAAACAGGCTGCCTTCGTGAAACAGGTGCATATCGTGTGCGGAAGGAATCGTTTCGCAGTCCATTGGCATGTTCCTTTCCTGTTTGCGCTATGTCAGGTTTAGCAACATTTTACCATAAATTGACCCCGGGTTCATGGGGGAATTTTTTTCCGCTCGCGCATGCGATTGGGCGTTGACGCTTCTCGCATCATTTCATATCATAAGTTACGATAAACGAAGACAGGCGAGGCCAACATCGTTCGGTCCGACCCGGCTTCGGAAGGGGTTGCCATTCGTTATGCTGAAGGAAAGCTACGCCGTGCTCGAGCGACTGCGCCATCCGGAGCACGTTTTTTATGCCAGCAGCTCGGACGATTATCGGTACGTCTGGATCCGGGATACCGTATATATGTCGCTTCCGTATGCCAACAAGCCTGACAGCCGGTATGAACAAACCTATCACCGTCTGTTTGATTTATTTCTCTCCTACGAGTGGAAGTTGGATCAATTGTGCACGCGGCGTCCCGAACACGTCTGGGAATACATTCACGCCCGCTATTCCGCCGAGCTGAAAGAAATTCACAACCAGGAATGGGGACACGCGCAGCACGACATGATCGGCGCCTTCCTGTACGGCACAGGTCTCGGCCTGCGCCAAGGCAAACGGATGCTGCGCGATCCCCGGGACATCGACATAGTGCGCAAGCTTGTCGCCTACCTCGAGCGGCTCGAATATTGGCACGATCCGGACAACGGCATGTGGGAGGAGGGCCGCGAATTGCACGCCTCCTCCGTCGGCGCCTGCGTCGCCGGCCTCAAGGCGGTTCAGCCGTACGTTAACGTGCCGGAAACGCTGATCGAACGCGGGCTGCGCACGCTGCTGACGCTGTTTCCGCGGGAAAGCGAAAGCAAACCGTGCGACCTCGCCCTGCTCAGCCTCGTGTACCCGTACCGCCTGTTCACCGGCTTCCTCGGCGGCAAGATTGTCGCCAATGTGCGCGAACGGCTGCTGCGCGCCCGCGGGGTCATCCGCTACGAAGGAGACAGCTATTACAGCACACTCGAACGGGCTTACGGGCGCAGCCAGCCTGCCGGCTTCTACCTTGGCAGCGAAGCGGAATGGACGTTCGGGCTGCCGTGGCTGGCGCTCTGCTGTCGCGAGCTTGGTCAGGACGACGACGCGAAGCGGTTTCTCGCCTTGACGGAATCGGTCATGCTCGAGCCGGGCGTATGGCCGGAATTGTATTATGCCGGCACCTCGGTGCCGAATCCGAACACGCCGCTCGGCTGGAGCACGGCGATGTACATTCTGGCCAAGGAAGCGATAGCGCCGCCGCTCGAACAGCGCCATATGGCGCAGCGTGCCAAGGCGACGCCATAGCCTTGGCTTAGCGCGTGGCGATGTTCACCGTGCGCAAGTCGTCGTCCCACGTGACGGTGCCGCCGAACGCCATGCCGACATAACGGGCGGGCACCATCGTGCGGCCGTCTATCAGCTGTGCCGGCACATCCATATCCGTGGCCACTCCGTTGACCGTCATCGTCTTGTCGCCGATGCGCATGACGACCGTTGTGCCGCCCTTGCGGCCGGTAACGGTCCGGGTCGCGTCGTCGTATCCGACGGTGGCGCCGAGCGTTTCGAAGATCGCCCGCACCGGCGCCAGCGTCCGCTCGTCGCGAATGACCGGCGGCTGCTCGAAACGGTATATCTCGCCGTCGATCGCCACCGCGATTTCGGACGACAACGTCCGCGTGCGCGCAGCGACCTGACGGCCTTCCCGGTTGTAAACGCGCAGCTGCAGCGTCGATCCTTCCGGCACATCGCCGGCTTTCAGCGAAAGCGCGTAAGGCGGGCTCGTTTCCGTCTTGACGACGACGTCGTTCAGCACATACTCCAGCTTGCCGATGTAGATGTCGGGAATTTTGACGAACGGCACGATGCGCGTCTCCCGCACGAAAGCCGCCGCCCCGTCGTTCCGTTCATACGCCAGCGGCACCGCCGGCTTGGCCCCCTGCTCCACCTTGCTCAGAAACGTCGGCGCGGCGATCAGCCGTTTGTACGCGGCCAGTATGGCGGGATCGCCCCGCAGCGAATAGTCGTTGTGGGATTCCGTCTTCCCCTGATCGACGTTGAAATACGTAATCGCCTTCAGGCGCGGGTATTTCTTCGGCATGATTTCGTACAGGCGCTCCAGGTTAAGCAGCCCGTAGGCCTGGAAATTGCTGCCGTCGGTATGCACCGCATGCGAAACGCCCGTTTCGCTGAGCATGAGCGGCTTGCGCGACGCATACAGCGAATACAGCTCGTCCAGCCGCTCGATCGGGCTGCCGGCAACCATCGGGTCGTTCGGATCGCCGTTGCCGTAAGGTTCGGTGTACAGGCTGACGCCGACCCAATCGACGTAATCGTCTCCGGGATAATAAGCGTCCATCGTATAGCGCGGCACGTCGCCCGGGCTCCATACGAGCGCCACGTTCGGCGCCTCCTCGCGCATGACGTTGTAGATGAGGCGGAACTTCTCGATATATTTCTGCGGATCGCCGTGCCACGGCACCCAGGCGCCGTTCATTTCGCACGCGTAGCGGAGGAAGATCGGAATGCCCGCCGCCTTCGCGTCGCGCGCCCACTGGCGCAAATACGGCCCGTCCACCACTTCGTCCAGGCCGCCCATCGGCTGCCAGCCGATCTGCAGCGCGCCGCCGGCCGCCTTCGCATTTTGCGCGTGACGGGCCGGGAACGGCTGCCCCCAGTTCGAATAGGCGAGGAACATGGCATGTTTTTTGCCGTAGACCGATTCTGCCTGCGTGAACACGTTGCCCATCTGCGGATCTTTCTCCGAATACAAGCCGATGTAAGTACCGTAAGCCGGCTCGAACTTGGCCAGTCCGCCCTTTGCCGGCGCCGCCAGCCGGGCGGCCGCCGCCGGATCTTCGTTTTCTACGTAAAGGTCGACGGTCGTGCGAATTTGTTCGGCGCGCTGCAGGTCGGACGCCCCCCAATTTTCCCCCGCCTTCAGCCAGTACTCGTTCTCCCTCTCGTAGTAAGGAATGGCCGTCTCGTAATCGCCGATGCTGTCGAAATATTCGCCCAGCCGCTTTGCGTACAGCGCCGCGTTGGTCCAATTCCCCGTCTCCGCGTCGTGCTCCAGCAGCAGCTTCCAGCTTGGCACCGCGCCGGCCGTATTGCCCGCCTTCACTTCGGCTTGCGCCTTCAGCTCCGCGTCCCAGTACATGTCCGCGTATGCAGGGGCTCCGCCCGAGGCGAAAAACAGCGTTGCGGCGAGCGGAATGGCGATGGCTGCCGATTTGGCGGCGCGCCCCCGCAACTTTTTGCCTGGTATTGTCGTCTGAATCATGGGAAATCAATCCTTTCCGGTCTCTGGCGATCGCCAAGCGGCAAAAAATTGTCGAACAAAGGAGGATTCGCTCGGCAAAGGTAGAATATAGTCATGACAAAAATATCATAAGCGAGGGATACCATGAAAGACAAGCTGAAAGGACTGGTCATGGGCATCGGGATCGGCGCCATGTTGACCGGAACGGCGGCATTCGCCGCAGACTCATCTTCCATCGACGTTTACTTCAAAAACATCACCTTCCTCTTCGACGGCGCGCAGAAGCAGCCGGCATCCGACCAGAAGGCGTTCATCTATGATGACACTACATACGTTTCGCTTCGTTTCGTAAGCGAAGCATTGAACCAGGAAGTCGATTACAACGGCGATACCGAAACGATTACGGTCGACCATAAAGTGATTGTCGCCACGTACATGAACGGAGACGTCGAAGAAACGATTACGAAGAAACAATTCGCGAAGTTTGTCGCCATTCAGTCGCTGGTGAAGGAAACAAAAGACGAAATCGACGAAATCGATGCGATCAACGACATGATCGCGCTGCGCGTATTGTACGCCCAAGGCGACGCCTCGGTCAAAAATGCGATCAAAGACCAATCGGTGCTGCAGGCACAACTGGCCAAAATCAAGGCAAAAGCGGCGATCGGCTCCGGCTGGGATCGGGAGAAAAGCCGCCTGAGGCTGTCCGACAGCGACATTCTGAGCTACGTCGGCACCCAGATCGTCGCCACGCAGGCGCTGAAGCAAACGGCCGACGACGCGCTGCTGCAAACGCAGTATGACCTGCTCAAGGCGGACAACACTTTCGACTACGCCACCGTCCAAAAAATCGCCATCAGCACCAAGTCGCGCACCAAAAACGCGGCTATGGAGCGGGCGAACGAAGTGCAGGAGAAGCTGCTTGACGGCGCAAGCTTCGCTGAAATCGCCGGCGAATACTCGGACGAAACCACGATCAAGAGCGACAATGTCAATGTGGGCGACTTGCCGGCAGGCGTGCGCGAGGCGGCGATCGAGCTGCCGATCGGCGAAATCAGCGGCCCGGTCGAAGGCGACGGCGCGATCTACATCGTGAAGGTGGACAGCCGGACGACGAAGAAGCTGGACGACGTCAAATCGCAGCTGCGCGATCTCGTGCTGCCGACGCTGACGGAGCAGTTCAAGCAGATCGAGCTGCCCAGCCTGATTGTCGAAGTCAACCTCGAAGCGGAGTAATCACGCGGGCACGAGCCGCAGCAGGATCAGGATGCCGGAGCAATCCGGCGTCCTTTTTTGTATGCAGGGCATTGGAAACGGCCGTTGCCATCGTGTACAATGGAGCGTATCGGCCCGCAAGCGAAACGGGCGTTTATCACAAACAGAAGGATGTGTGCCATGTTCGCGGCAAACGATTGGCAAGATTACGAATTGCTCGATACCGGCGGCGGCGAGAAGCTGGAGCGTTGGGGAGGCTTCGTGCTCAGGCGGCCTGACCCGCAAATCATTTGGCCGCTGGAGCGGGAAAACGCCATGTGGACGTCGGCCAGCGCACACTATCATCGCAGCTCGAGCGGTGGCGGCCACTGGGAAGAGCGCGTCAAGCTGCCGGACCGCTGGACGATTTCGTACGACAAGCTGAAATTTCATATCAAACCGACCAGCTTCAAGCATACGGGCCTATTCCCCGAACAAGCCGTCAACTGGCAATGGATGATGGAACGAATCCGTTTGGCCAATCGTCCGATCCGCGTGCTGAATCTGTTCGCTTACACCGGCGGCGCTACGGTGGCTTGCGCAAGCGCCGGCGCGGACGTATGCCATGTCGACGCCGCCAAGGGCATGGTGCAATGGGCCAAAGAAAATGCCGCCCTGTCCGGTCTGGCGGACAAGCCGGTGCGCTATATTACCGACGACGTGTTCAAGTTCGTGCAGCGCGAGCAGCGGCGCGGCAGCCTGTACGACGCGATCATTATGGATCCCCCTTCCTACGGCCGGGGACCAAGCGGAGAAATGTGGAAGCTGGAAACGCACCTGTACCCGTTCGTCGAATCGTGCAAAGCGATCTTGTCCGACAACCCGCTGTTTTTCCTCATCAACTCGTATACGACCGGCATTTCGGCCAGCGTCCTGACGAATGTGTTGTCCATGACGCTGAAGCGTTCGTATGGCGGCACGATCACCAGCGGCGAAATCGGGTTGCCGATTACCGCTTCCGGACTTTATTTGCCGTGCGGCATCCTCGGTCGCTGGGAGTCGCAGGCATGAACGATCGGCCGGCCATTCCCGTCCTTTACGAAGACAATCATTTGCTCGTCGTCGTCAAACCCCCGAACGTCCCCGTCCAGGAGGACGACTCCCGGGATGCCGACATGCTGACCTTGCTGAAGGACGATCTGAAGCAGCGGCACAAGAAGCCCGGCAATGTTTATCTCGGTCTGGTGCACCGGCTGGACCGGCCGGTCGGTGGCGTTATGGTGTTCGCGAAGACGTCGAAAGCCGCCTCCCGCCTGTCCGATGCCGTGCGCACGCGCAAACTGGGCAAAACGTACGTGGCGGTCGTTTACGGCAAGCCGCCGGCCGCTGCCGGCACGTTGACGCACCGTTTGCGCAAGGACGAGCGCACCAACACCGTATCCGTCGTGCCTGCAGGCGACCCGAACGGCAAGGATGCGGTGCTGCATTACCGCGTTGTCGGCAGCGAAGACGGCTTCTCGCTTGTCGCCGTCGATCTCGTCACCGGGAGGCCGCATCAGATCCGGGTGCAGTTCGCGGCGATTGGCTGCCCGCTGTTCGGCGACCAGCGTTATGCCGGCGGCCGCAGCCGACCCGGTGAACAAATCGCGCTGTGGGCGACGCTGCTAGGCATTCCCCATCCGGTGCGAAGCGAGGAGACGCTGACGTTTCGTTCGCTGCCCCCGCGCGCGTTTCCGTGGCTGTTGTGGACGGAGGCGCAGTTGAGCGAAGCCGCCCCCCATTGAACGCAAACGCCGCAGCCGGACATGTCCGCTTGCGGCGTTATTGCTTGCCCCTCCATTCCCTCCCGTACCTCCTTGTCGAAATCGGTCCCGTTTGGCCAAAAGAAGTCCGGTTCGTCGCTGTTGAGCCCGGCTGCCGTTTGGTACACTGACGTCGAACCGGCAGAAGTTGTTTCCCGCTCCGGGTTTCGCAAACAAAACGTTTCAGGAGGTGCTGCCCCTTTTGCCGCGGTCGCGGTATTGCGCCGGAGAAAAACCGATTCGGGCCGTAAACAAACGAGTGAAATAAGCGGCGGAATACCCGATTTCGCCGGCGATGAACGCAATTGCTTTGTCGCTGCCGCGCAGCAAATCTTTGGCAATTTCCAGTCGGGATTCAATCAGCTTCTCTTTGAACGATTGGCCGTACGTCCGCTGCAGGAAACGATTTGCCTGTTTCGGCCCAAGATGCAGCTGGTCCGCCAGTTGGCCCAGCGTGAGCGGCTCGCCGCAACGGGCAAAAAACTGTTCGGCAATCGGGATGCGCAAGTCGTCCTTGCTTTTGCCCGGCAACGCGTACGAAACCGAATCGCGGCTGCGGTCCGCCCGCATGATCGCTGCCAGCATCTGCAGAAACAGCCCTTGAATTTGGGCGTAAGCGCCGGCAGAAGGCGCCAGCAGCTCCGCCCGCATCTGCTCCATCAGGCGAAACAACGCCGCGTTGCTTGCGGCGGACACTTCGGCGAAAGGAATGTGACCGGCAGCCGCAAGCGTTGCTTTCAATTGCCTGGCCTCTTCGCCAGGGAACGTATCGGCGCGATCATGGGCTTCATGAAAGGAGAATTGAATCGCAACGTTCGTCATGCCGCTCCCTTTGCGCTTCCTGATGGTATGAAAGACATACGGACCGATCAAGTGAACGGTGCCCGGCTGCAGCTCGTAAGCGTCCTCACCGATATGCAGCGTACCGGCGCCGCCGATAATGAACTGCAGCTCGTAAACGGAATGGTTGTGCTTCGGATTGTAAGCAGACGAATAGCCGGGCTCCAACGTCCGGTTGAACAACAGATCGAACTTCAATGAGCCCAGCCTCACGCTGACGTTCAATTGCTCCCATTTGCGCATTTGCAATGGTAGGCCCCCTTTTGCCGCAACCACTTTTGAAACGGAGGATCCCGCTATGGATATGCTGCCTGCCGCACACGATCAACTGCTTGAGATGGATTGGGCCGCCCTTTCGCACGCCGAACGGGTCAAATGGCTGGAGTTGGAAGGATTCGTTATGCTGCCGGACCTGCTGACGCCGGAACAGCTTCGCGCGATTAAAGCAGAGCTGGCACGATTGCCGCTTGCCGCCACCGATTACAGCGACAAGCAGCTTGGCGCGCAAAACGTTCAATGGACCGATTCGCCGCAAGTCATCGATACGATTGCCCATCCGGAAGTGACTTCCTTCCTGGAACGGCTTTTTGGCGACGAGTTGGTATTCACTTCTTGCGTTTATGCGCTTTCTCGGCCCGGCCATCCCGGCATCGCCATTCATACGGATGCGCAGCCGTACGGCTCCAGCATTTTCGGCAAACAAGCCAGTTCGCCCCGGTTGGTGCGGGTGCTGTATTATTTGGACGACTTGACGCTGGAAAAAGCGCCGCTGCTCGTCATCCCCCGCTCGCACTTGTCGCTGCACGCCGACGGCAATCCGTACAGCCGCTACATCGGTCATCCAGACGCCAAAGCGGTGACGTGCCGGGCGGGCTCGGCGGCCATCATCAATCAAACCGTCTTTCATGCCAACTTCCCGAACGTCAGCGCGGAAGACCGGGGCTTGCTGGCGATCGCTTACCGGCCGGCATGGGCCGGACCGATCGAAGACATCGAGGACTGGGATCCGAATCGCGTCGCCCGGCTGCCGGAGCATGTGAAGCCGTTGTTCAAAAGCCGGAATACGCGCCATATCGACTATAACGTGCCGAATCGGCCGACCGGCATGAGACGCGACGCGCCGGGCATCAGCCCGGGACGTTGGGGATATTGACCAACAGGGCCGCAGCAACGATCCGCCGGAACGAATCGTTCGTTCGGGCGGACCGCTGGCTGCGGCCCCTTCATTCGTCCGGCTGGCGACGGCTTGTTCAGTTCATGAACTCGGCGTATTGGAGCAGCTTGCGCAGCACAACAACCGCTTGGGCGCGCGTCGCATTGACGGCCGGTTCGAATGTAATATCGGTCATGCCGTTAATGATGCCCGCTTCCACCGACATGGCGACCGCCGCTTGCGCCCACGAGGAGATGAACGGCGCGTCCAGAAACACTTCCAATAGCTCGTCCTGACGGTCGCCGACGGCTGCTTCCTTCCCCGCCGCCCGGAGCGCCGATGCTACCATCACCGCCATTTGCTCTCTTGTGATGTTGTCGTCCGGACCGAATCGCCCGTCGTCGTATCCCGAAACGATGCCCGCCTTGACCGCCGCGCCGACGGCGCCCGCATACCAGGCGCCTTGCGCCACGTCGAGAAAGTTCGCCGCATCGCGATTTTCCGCCATGCCGAGCGACCGGACGAGCAGCGACGTAAACTGCGCGCGCGTAATTTTATTGTCGGGGCCGAACTCGTCGTCGGAGATGCCTTTGACAATCAGCTTCGAAGCCAGCATCACGATATCGTCCTGCGCCCAATGGCCGTCCAGATCGGCAAACGACTTCTCCGCCGTAACGACGACATACGTGCTGTTGCCCGGCCGTTTCATTACCGCCATCGGAGTGCCGCCCGGCGATTCGAACATCGTCGGTACGAAACTCAGTTCGCCCGTCTCGCGATCGACAATCGCCCCGGTCGCCCGAGCAGGGTCCACTTCCTCGTCAAGCGCAATCGTGCGGGTCATGTAGCCCCCGGCGAACGTTTTGACTTCGAGCGGCGTCTTGCCGGTGGCTTCGGCATACACGACAAAATCGTAGCTGCCGCTGACCGTCGTCGCTCCCGCCGCCGCTGCCTGATCGGCGATGCGCTGCGCTTCGTCGCCGGAAAGGAGTTCCGCCTGAATGACGATGCGCACATTTTTCGTTGCGACGCCCAGCGACTTCGCCAGGGCGTCGGGATCGATCGCACGAACGGGCAACTCGTAGCTGGCGGCGCCAAACGTTACTCGCACGACGGCGTCTGCCGATGCTTTGCGCCCGGCCGCCAAGGCGTCGCCCGCCAGCTCGATCCGTGCGGCGCCCGTCGAATCGTCGGCTTCAATCCGCAGCTTGTGGGAAATTCCGCTGCGTCCTTTCCAAGCATCGAATGCGCCGGTAAGCGTAGTCGCATCGATCGCTGCTTTGGCGTACGATTTGTTGCGCAGGCTGACCGGCGTCGAGGAAGCCGAAATCGTCACGCCATTGCTGGCGACAGACAAATTGCCGCTCCCCGTCTGCTCCCCGTCCGTTTGCGTTTCGCCCGGATCCGCCGAGCCGTCTTCCGACGTCATGTTGGAAGCCTCTTCCTCGCTGAAGCTGTCCGCCGCGTTGCCGGCGGCGTCCTGAAGCTTCGTTTCGCCGCGGGAATAGCCGACGGTGACGGTTTGTTCCGACGTGACAGGAGACAGCAAACGAATGCGTACTGCGTCCTCGACAATCGTGATCGACTGAATCGATCGCGCGATGCCGTTCACCGCAACGACGAACGAATTCGCAGCCGGTACGCTTGATGAGAGCAGCGGCTCGTCATAAACAAGCGTAAGCAAGGAGCCGTCGATTTCGTTCGAGCTCAGCGATGGCGCGGTATTGTCGACAAACAGCGAAGCATTCGATTCCGCCGACACATTGCCGAGCTCGTCCACGACGAACAGCTTGTATTCGCCTTCGTCCGAAGGCGCCAGCATGCTGGTCGACGTTCCGCTCGCCGCTCTTGTCGTGGACGAATCCGGCGAAAATTCGGACGTCCCGGGCGACGCGAACCAGATCTGGTAGGCCGGATTGCCCGCGCTTGCGATGGCAACCGATGTGCCGCCTTTGCGCCACGTATTTTGCGGGAATACGTTGTTCTGCACCGTTGGCCCGGAATTGCGCACCGTCAGCGTCGCCGTCGATTCCGGCGATACGTTGCCGGCGGAGTCGCGTATAAACAGCTTGTACACGCCTTCGTTGTTCGGGGCCGCGATCGTGTTCGCCAGTCCGCTGTCCGCCATCGTCATTGTGTCGCTTTCATAGAACGACACGGCTCCCGAAGGAGCGAACCAAACTTCGTTGCTCGGGTCTCCCGAGCTGTTGATCGTCACGTCCGCCCCGCCTTGCCGCGTGATGCTGGCGGTGAATACGGCGTTCTGGTTGGATGGCGGCGCGTTGCTTACAGTCAGCGTCGCTGCCGAAGGCGCGGACACGCGGCCGAGCGAATCACGAATGTACAGCTTGTACGCCCCGTTCGTCGTCGGCGCATCGATGCCGGTAGCCGAACCGCTTGTCATTGTCATCGTCGTGCCGTTGTCCGTGAACGTCTTCGTTCCGTTCGGCGCAAACCACATTTCTTGCGACGGATCGCCTGTACCGGCGATGGAAACCCATGCGCCGCCGCGAACGCGGACGCTTGCGCCGAACACGGTGTCCTGGCTTGTCGGCACGGCGTTGTTCACCGTCAGCGTCGCCGTCGAAGGCGGCGACACGTTGCCGGCAGCGTCGACGACGTACAGCCTGTATACGCCTGCCGCGGAAGGAGCCGCAATCGTGCTGGCCGTTCCGCTTCCCGCCTTCGTCATGGTCGGACCGGCCACGAAAGCGGACGGCGCCTGTTCCGGCGCGAACCAGATCTGGTCGGTTGCATTGCCCGAACCGTATATCGCTACGGCTGCTCCGCCTTTCTGCAGCACGTTGTACGGAAATACCGCATTCTGGTTCGACGGCGGCGTATTGTCGACCGTCAGCGTCGCGTTCGATGCCGCGGACTGGTTGCCCGCCGTGTCGAACACATACAGCTTGTACGCCCCTTCGACCGCCGGCGCCGCAATCGTTACGGCCGTGCCTGTCGCGCGCGTCATCGTCGGCCCTTCGGCGAATACGGTGGTACCTGCCGGCGCAAACCATACGAAGCCGCCCGCGTCTCCCGCGCTGCCGATTTTCACTGCGCCGCCGCTCGTTTTGGCCGTATTGGCGGAGAAGACGGTATTTTGATTCGTCGGCGGGGTATTGTCCACCGTCAGCGCCGCTGTCGAAGCCGGCGAAATGTCTCCCGCCGCCGTCTTGACGAAGAGCTTGTACGTGCCCGCCGTAGTTGGTGCGTTGATGGTTGTTGCCAAGCCGTCGGCCGCTTTCGTCATGGTTGGGCCGGCGGTGAACGATTTCGCCGATGCGGGAGCGAACCAAATTTCGTTGGTTGCAACGTTCGAACTGACGATTGTTACGGGCGCCCCGCCCTTGACGGTCCGGTTGCTGGCGAACACGGTATTTTGCACCGAACTGACGGAATTGTCTACGGTCAACGTAGCGGCCGATTCGGGAGATACGTTGCCGGCGGAGTCGACGATATACAGCTTGTACTGGCCGACTGTCGACGGTGCGAGGATCGTGGTCGCCGTGCCGCTTGCCGCTTTCGTTTTGGTCGGTCCCGCCGCAAAACTCGTCGTGCCCGCGGGCGCGAACCAAATTTGATTCGTTGTGTCGCCCGAACTGACGATCGTGACGGATGCCCCGCTTTTTTTGGAAACGTTGGCGGAGAACACAACATCCTGGTTCGTTGGCGACTGCCCGTCGACGGTCAATACCGCCTTGGATGGCGCAGAGACATTGCCCGCCTCGTCCAGCACGTACAGATTGTACACGCCGTCGGTTCCCGGCGCCTTGATCGTCCTGGCGGTGCCGTTAGCCGCTTTCGTCATCGTCGGCCCTTCGGCGAACGAAGTGGTGCCTGCGGGAGCAAACCACACGCTGTTCCCGATGACGCCGGAGCTGCTGAGCGGCACATCGCCGTTCGCTTTCTTCTTGACGCTGGCCGGAAACACCGTATTCTGATTCGTTGGCGGCGTGTTTTTGACGGTGAGGACGGCAGTCGAGGCTGGCGATACGTTGCCCACCTCATCGACGACATACACCCGGTAGGAGCCGGGGTTGGCGGGCGCCGACATTTCCGTCGCATTGCCGGAAACGGACCGCGTCATGTTCGCAGCGGCCGCAAATTTGCTGGTGCCGGAAGGGGCGATCCAGATCGTGTTCGTTTCGTCGCCGGACGGGTTGATCGGCATCGTTGCTCCGCCCTTGACCATTCTGGCGGCAGAAAACACCACATTCTGCGTCGTCGGCGCATCGCTGTCGACCGTAAGCGTTGCGATCGAAGCGAGCGATGCCCTGCGGGCGGAATCGAGCACATACAGCTTATAGGTACCGGATCGGCTCGGCGCATTGATTTTTGTCGCTACGCCGTTCGTCGCTCTCGTCATTGTGACGCCGGCTACAAAACTGGTCGTCCCCGCCGGCGCAAACCAGATCTGGTTCGACGATACGCCGGAGCTGGCGATGGTGACGGACGTGCCGCCCTTTACTTTCAAATCGGCCGCGAATACGGCGTCCTGGCTTGTCGGCCCGCCTTCCGCAAAAGCGACCTGCGTGCCGATCGACGGCAGCGGCGTTATGGCCGAGCCGGCGACAACAATCGCCAGCAGCGCTTTGGCGCAACAAGCGGTTAATCCGCTTGCCTGTTTTCGTTTCGTCATCGTACTGATCCCCATGCTTTCTTTGTGAGGTAGAAATGTTTCGCAATCGTTACGATTCGACACGGGATGGCGAAAATCCTGCCGGTTAGGGGAAAGGGTGAGTCTCTTTTCCTAGTTGGGATAGTAAGAGCGGTGAGGGCATGCCGGATTGGCAAGGCCGTGAGGGCATGCCGGATTGGCAAGGCCGTGAGGGCATGCCGCTGCGCGGGAGGGTTGGTCCTCCGATCGCTCCTTGTTTTCGGATGGATCTGAACAATATTCAGCGGTTTCCATCCGAAAGCCAAAGGCGACCACTATCGTTTCTCCGGACCAACCCTCCCGCTCCGCTCCCGTTCCTCACCCTTTTTTTGCAGTACACAAATGCTCGCTCTGCTGCCCGCTTTCGCACATGTGTCTCACCTGATCCTTCACCGGATCGTTGTGAAATCGTCGGACACCCTCCCCGCGGTGCTCACTTTTCAAACAGCCGCACAAAAAACTGGCACCTCGATGAGCGCCGATTATGGCTTAAGCGTAAAAATACTCAACCACGGCCTGAAAGGTCCGTTCTATATTTTAAGTGTAAAAAAGCATTGAAATCCATAGAATATGCCCATTTATTGGAATTCACAAGGATATTAAGTGCGCTTATACAGTTAAGCCGTTTAAATCTGCTGTTAGGTGCGAATTTCAGTGTATTAATGCAGTAAAATTTGTGGTTATCGTGGTATGGTTGTTGGGTTAGGGTATGGTTGTGGTTTGGGTTGCGGTTTGGGTTGCGGTTCGGGTTGCGGTTCGGGTTGTGGTTCGGGTTGTGGTTCGGGTTGTGGTTCGGGTTGCGGTTGCGGTTCGGGTTGTGGTTCGGGTTGCGGTTGTGGTGTGAATTTGCTTCTGCTTCTGCTTCTGCTTCTGGTTCTGCTTCTGGTTCTGCTTCCGGTTCTTCTTCTGCTTCCGGCAATGTCCACTAAATAAAACAAAACAAGTAAGGTACCCGTTAAAAAACGGATGCACACCATGCACCCGCCCACCTAATACGAATAAAAGCTGATTGAACCGTCCGAAACACACTTCACCCAACAAAATAGCCCACAAAAAATGGCCTATTCGCACCTTTTTACCGGCTCGGGCGAAAATAGCCAGTGAAAACACTGGTTATTGCGACCGATCAGCCGCAAAATGGTACGTTTCAAAGAAATAGCCAGTGAAATCACTGGCTATTTCTTTACTCGCGGCCATTTCGGGCGTAATAGCCAATAAAACATGGCCTATTTCGATCACGCTGCTGCAAAACCACCGGCTTACGGGCCGGCTACCGCACCGCAACCGGCCGGGCGCCCGCACCAACCAACCGCGCCAACCGCCCCGACCATTCGGCGCTTACGCCTTCGCCGCCGGCTTATACAGGCGGACATCGCCCGCCTGCAGCCGCTCGTGCAGCTTCTCGATCGAAACGCTCCGCGTATCGCAGCCATCCGCCAGCGCAAGGGACGCGGCGATGCCGGCCGCCTGACCGAGCGCGTAACACGTCGGCTGCACGCGCATCGACGACATCGCGACATGGGTCGCCGAAATGCTGCGTCCGGCCACAAGCAAGTTCGTCAGCTCCGACGGCACCATGCAGCGATACGGAATGTCGTAGCCGCTGACGTGGCGTTCGTCGGTCGTCTTGCTCCCGTCGGGGCTGTGAATGTCGATCTCGTAATTCGTCTGCGCCACCACATCGGCAAACCGCCGGCCTTCCACCACATCCTGCTCGGTCAGTGTGTACAGTCCCCGGATCTGATTCGTTTCCCGCACGCCGACCTGATTCGCGACATGAGCAAGCGCATATGTCTCGAATCCGTTGCGCTGCAAGTAGTTCGCAACGGAAAACACCTGGCGAAGCGCCTCCGCCTCGGCAAAGTTGATATCCTCGATTTTCGCGCCGTTGCCTTTCACCCGCGTCATGTTCACCAGCAATTGCCCGTCCTTGTTGCGCTCCCAGTACAAGCGCCGCCCTTGCGGCAGCTCGGACACGTCCTCATACCGGTAACAGCCCTCCGGAAGGATCGGCACCACCGGCTTGCCGGTGTTCTGCATCATGAACATCAGCGTCATCGGCTGCGTCAGCCCGTCCTCCTCGCGGCCGGACGTATACGGCACCCCGGCGTCGATCGCCACCCGCGCGTCCCCGGTGCAATCGATGAATTGCGCCGCCTCGAAAGCCCGCAGCCCTTCCCGCGTAGACGCGATAACCGCCTGCAGACGCTCCCCTTCCTTCACGGCGCCGATAAATTCGGTGTGGTAGATGACGCGCACGCCTTCTTTTTTCATTTTCTCGTTAAAATAATACCGCAACAAAAACGGCGAGTACTGCGGAGCGATCGACGTGTCGTGCCCTTCCGGCAAATATTCCGCCAGCACCTCGCGAATGATTTCCCGATACAGCCCCGTCACATTCCCGATCGGCATAAAAATGCTCACATTGCCCAGCGTCCCCATGCCGCCGAGTTGAGCCGATTTTTCCAGCAGGATGACGTTCCGCCCGCAGCGCGCCGCGCTGATCGCCGCCGCCGTTCCCGCCGGCCCCCCGCCGATCACGACAACATCCGCCCGGTCGTAGGTTGCAATGCTTCTGTGAAAATCGTAACCACCACGCTTATCCGCCATTGTTGATTCCTCCTCCACACGATGAAATCCATGCTCCTGCGCATAGTTCCATTACCGCATTGGACCGCATCTCAGGTCCAATCGGCAATGAAGGTTACCTCTAGCGCCGGGCCAACTTCGCTGACTTACATCGATCATAGTTTCATTACCGCATTGGACCGCATCTCAGGTCCAATCGGCAATGAAGGTTACCTCTAGCGCCGGGCCAACTTCGCTGACTTACATCGATCATAGTTTCATTATAGAAGGAGGCTTGCGGCTTGGCGTTGTCAAATCGTGGCGAATATTTATCAAAACGAGCGGCCCGCCTATTGCTGCTGTTGTCTCGTTTTGCCCGGCGGGTATCCGATGTGCTGCTTGTACATTTTTGAAAAATGATGCACGCTCGAAAAGCCGCAGCTCTCCGCGATCGCCTGAAGCGGCAGGTCTGTGGCGCCAAGCAGCTCCGTAGCATATTGCAAGCGCAGCTTGAGCAAATATTGATGCGGCGGCAACCCGAACTTGCGGCGAAAGCGGTGGGTAAAGGAGGAAGGAGACATCAGTGCCTTGCGGGCCATCTCTTCGACGGACAGCGGTTCCGACAATCGGTACTGCATGTAGGACGGCACCCATTGCAGCGAGTTGCCTCTCGTATTCGGAGCAGCATACGTTTTCACCAAATAAAGCACAATTTCCATCGCATGCAGCTGCGCCTGGAGCTGGTCCACGGCGTTGCCGCCATGCCGGTGCGCAACAAGCTTGCGCATCGTTTCCGCGAGCCACTCCGAACCCGGCGGCTGCGGCACAGGCGGGATGACGATATCGGCAAAACGCACCAAACCGGGCTGCAAACCGGCGGCATCCACCGCCTTGCCCGGCTCGACCGGCACAAGCAGACCGGGCCTGGGGCTTGCCGCTGACGGGAACCAGTCCATGTGCAGCGACAACAGCTCCACATCTCCCTCCGCCTCGAACCGGTGGACGGTGCCGGGCTCCACGAAGCAAAATTGCCCCGTCTCCACGGTATGCGCTTCGTCATTCTCCATGACCAGACGGCAAGTCCCCTCCAGAACATAGAGGAGCAAGTAGTCCGTGATAATTCTTAGCGGCGTCCGCCAGTTGTGAAATTGAAGCTGGTCCGCAAAACGAATATACGGCTGCAGCTCCTGATCCAAAATCGAATCGGCCGGCATGCGATAATCCCCGTTCTGTCAATTGGCGATCTTGCCGAGCAAATAAACGAGCACCTGCTGGTTGTGCGACGAAATCCGGTTCAGGTACGATTCCAGAAACGATTGCCGCACCTGGATGCCGCGCGCACACTCGGATTGGCCGAGCTCCGTCACGACGACCCACACGATGCGCCGGTCCTTGTCGTCGCGTTCGCGCACGATCAGCCCGCCTTTCTCCATCCGGTCGAGCAGCGTCGTAATCGCCGCCGGCGTCGTTTCCAGGTGGGCGATAAAGTCGGACGGCTTCATCTTGTCGCCGGACAACAGCAGCTCCAGCACGTTCAGTTGGCCTTCCGTCAGCGTGGGGGCCAGCTTCTCTTCCATATGGGCGTGCAAATCTTTCGACAGCTTGGACCAGAGCCGGGCGAATTCTTTGGTTACCAATGCGATCACTCCGTATCGTTCGGTTTCCTTCATTATAACATTGACTTCGCCTCGTTTGAAGCTTAGGTTGGTTAATACTTTATTACATTAACCGATACAATCAATCACCGTTTGACAGCGTTCTACATACAATGAACGAGGAGTTGATCGCCATGGAAAGAGAGTTGTACCGCAGCATCATGGAGCGCGCTTATGCCAAAGGGCTGCTTGCCGACCGCCGTTATATCGAGCACCCCGAGGAACCGCTGCCGGCTTGGGTCGTACTCGATATTGCGCTGCGCCTGCTCGAACAAACCGAACCTTCGTACGCTACCTACGATTGAATCCGCCCCCGTGCCAGCCGCGGACAAAACAAAACCGCCCTGACCCCGGCATACGGGATCGGGGCGGTACCTGTTGGCGCAAGGCCGATCACAGAATCGGCAGCTTCAGCACATCCGTTACGGCTTCGCCCTTCTGCACAACAACTAGCTGCTTGCCGGGCGATTTGCGGTCTTCGATCGGCGCCGCTTCCGTCTTGAAGCTGTATTTGGCTCCCGCGCTCGTCACCGCCATCACGGCATAACCGTCTTTGACATAATACGCCTGGACAAGCTTGGTACCATTCGGTTTGACGCGTTTGCCTTCCTTGAACTCAAACGAAATAATCCCTTTGCCGCCTCGCCCCTGGATAGGATAATCCATCAGCAAGGACGACTTGGCGTAGCCGCCGTCCGACACGACCATAATCTCCCCTTCGTCGCCGTCGACCCATTCCGCCGCTGCAATTTCGTCGTCGTCGCGCAGCTGGATGCCGCGTACGCCGCCGGTCGCCCGGCCCATGACGCTCACTTCCATCTCGCGGAAACGAATGCCCATCCCCAGCTTCGTAATGAGCACAATATCGCGCAGGTTATCGCTGAGCTGCACCTTGACGACCGCGTCGTCGTCCGCCAGCTTGCAGGCGGCGATCGCGCCGGTGCGGTTCGTTTCGTACTCCGCCAACTCCGTTCGTTTGACCTGGCCCCGTCGCGTCACGAACACGAGCGACTTGCCCGCCGCATCGCTGAAGCCCTTGACCGGAATGACGCTGACGATGCGATCGTCCTTGGCGATCGGAATGATGTTGACGATCGCCGTGCCGTTGTCCTTCCACTTGTACTCCGGAATCTGGTGCACCGGCAGCGAAAAGAACAACCCTTTCTGCGTAAACAGCAGCAGCGTCTCGAGTGTGCCGACGTCGAGCAGGTAGCGCACATAGTCGCCGTCCTTCAGCCCGGTATTGGCGTATTCGCCGCCCGAACGCGTGTAGCTCAGCTTGCTCGTCCGTTTGACGTAGCCTTCGTTCGACAGCGTTACGAACACGTCCTCCGGCGTCACCATCACTTCGAGATTGACTTTCAGCTCTTCGACTTCGCCTTGAATATCGGAGCGCCGGGCGATGCCGAACTTGGCGGCAATTTCGCCTATCTCTTTCTTGATGACGCCGATCAGCTTGCGCGGATCGTCCAGAATCGAACGCAAATAAGCGATCGTCTTCCGCACTTCCGCCAGTTCCTTCTCCAGCGCCGTAATTTCCAGGTTCGTCAGCCGGTACAGCTGCAGCACGAGAATGGCGTCCGCCTGCCGCTCCGTAAAGCCGTATTTGGCGACGAGGTTGTTTTGCGCGTCCTGGCGGTTTTTCGACGCCTTGATCGTGGCAATCACATCGTCGAGAATGTTCAGCGCTTTGACCAGCCCTTCCAACACGTGGGCGCGGTCTTCCGCCTTCTCCAGCTCATACTTGGTGCGAAACGTGACGACTTCCTTCTGATGCTCGATATACGCCTTCAGCATGTCGCTCAGCCCGAGCTGCTTCGGCGTTTTGTTGACGATCGCCACCATGTTGAAGCTGTAAGCAACCTGCAAGTCGGTCTTCTTTAGCAAATACGCCAAAATCCCTTGCGCATCCGCATCCTTCTTCAGCTCGACGACGATGCGCAGCCCTTCGCGGCCGCTTTCGTCGCGCACTTCGGCGATGCCCTCGACCTTCTTCTCCAGCCGGATGTTCTCCATCGCCGTCACGAGCCGCGATTTGACGACCTGGTACGGAATTTCGGTGATCACGATCTGCTGCTTGCCGCCGCGCATATCTTCGATCGCCGTGCGGGAGCGAATGTAAATGCGCCCTCTGCCGGTCAAATACGCTTCGCGGATGCCTTCTTCGCCCATGATGATGCCGCCGGTCGGAAAATCCGGCCCGCGCACGATGCGCATCAGCTCTTCGAGCGTCAGGTCCGGCTTATCCATCAGCGCGATGCAGGCGTCGATCACCTCGCGCAGGTTATGCGGCGGAATTTCCGTGGCGAAGCCCGACGAAATGCCGCTGACGCCGTTTACGAGCAGGTTCGGATAACGCGAAGGCAGCACGACCGGCTCCTTCGTCGTGTTGTCGAAGTTGTCCTTGAACGGCACCGTACGTTTGTCGATGTCGCGCAGCAGCTCCATCGCGATTTCCGACAGCCGCGCTTCCGTATACCGCATCGCCGCCGCGGGATCGTCGTCGAGCGAGCCCCAGTTGCCGTGCCCGTCAACGAGCACGTGCCCCATTTTCCACGGCTGCGCCATGCGGACCATGCCTTCGTAAATCGACGAATCGCCGTGCGGGTGGTAATTGCCCATCACGTCGCCGACCGTTTTCGCCGACTTGCGGTACGGTTTGTCCGGCGTGTTGCCGGAATCGTACATCGCGTACAGGATGCGGCGCTGCACCGGCTTCAGCCCGTCGCGGACGTCGGGAATGGCGCGATCCTGGATAATATATTTGGAGTAGCGGCCGAACCGGTCGCCGACCACGTCCTCGAGAAAAGCAGGCAACAGCTGTTCTTGCAAACTCATCCGTCAAACGCTCCTATTCCTCAAACTCGGTAAAATCGACGTTCTCCACGATCCAGCGCTTGCGCGGATCGACCTTGTCTCCCATCAGCGTCGACACGCGCCGCTCGGCTTTGGCCGCATCCTCGATCTGCACCTGGAACAGCTTGCGCTTCTGCGGGTCCATCGTCGTCTCCCACAGCTGCTCCGGATTCATTTCGCCAAGTCCCTTGTACCGCTGCAGCTCGACGTTTTTGTACTCCTTGATCACGGTCTGCAAATCCTCGTCGGAAAAAGCGTACTGGAACGCCGGCGACTTGCCGCCCTTCTTCGTCACCTTGTACAGCGGCGGATGGGCGATGAACACTTTGCCGTTGTCGATGAGCGGTTTCATGTAGCGGTAGAAAAACGTCAGCAGCAGCACCTGAATATGCGCCCCGTCTGTATCGGCGTCGGTCATGATGATGATTTTGCCGTAGTTGCTTTCCTCGTGGTCGAACTCCGAACCGATTCCCGCGCCGATCGCCGCGATAATCGCCTTGTATTCGTCGTTCTTCAAAATATCGAGCAGCTTCGCCTTCTCCGGGTTCATCGGCTTGCCTTTCAGCGGCAGAATCGCCTGGTGCTTCGAGTCGCGCCCCTGCTTGGCCGAGCCGCCCGCCGAGTCTCCTTCGACGATGAACAGCTCGTTGCGGGCATAATCCTTCGACTGCGCCGGCGTCAGCTTGCCGTTCAGGTTCGAGCTTTCGCTTTTGCCCTTTTTGCCGCTGCGCACTTCTTCCCGCGCCTTGCGCGCCGCTTCGCGCGCTTTGGCCGCCTGCACGGCCTTCTTCAGCATCGACTGCGCCACCTGCGGGTTCTCTTCGAGGAACACCGCCATCTTCTCGGCGACGACTGCGTCAACCGCACCGCGCGCCGCCGCGCTGCCGAGCTGGTCCTTCGTCTGGCCGACGAATTCGACGTCGCTCATCTTGACGTTCAGCACCGCCATCATGCCTTCGCGCAAGTCGGCGCCGTCGAGGTTTTTTTCCTTCTCCTTGAGGATGCCGCCTTTGCGCGCATACTCGTTCATGATCCGCGTGTAAGCCGTTTTGAAGCCGGTTTCGTGCGTGCCGCCGCCGCGCGTCGGAATTGAGTTGACGAACGAGGCGATCGTTTCGGTGTAGCCGTCGTTGTACTGCAGCGCCACCTCGACTTCGATCTCGTCCTTCTCCGCGGCAAAATGGATGACGTCGTGCAGCACCGTTTTGTCCTCGTTGAGAAACTGCACGAACTGGCTGGCGCCGCCGGCATATTGGTACGTTTCCTGCTTGTCCGCGCGTTCGTCCTTGATCGTCACCTTCAGGCCGGAGTTGAGAAACGCGATTTCCTGCAGCCGCTCCGCCAGCGTATCGTAATTAATCGCCGTGCCGCCCTGGAAGACGCGTTTGTCCGGCTTAAACGTCACTTTCGTTCCCGTTTTGTTCGTCGTGCCGATCACATCGAGCCCGGTGACCGGTTCGCCCACGTGCTCCTTGCCGTTTTTGTCGACCCAATATTCGAAGCGCATTTTGTGAATTTTGCCGTCGCGCGAAATTTCCACTTCCAGCCACTCCGACAGCGCATTCGTCACCGATGCGCCGACGCCGTGCAAGCCGCCTGACTTCTTGTAGCCGGCCCCGCCGAATTTGCCGCCCGCATGCAGCATCGTGTAGACGACCTGCGGCGTCGGAACGCCGGTTTTGTGCATGCCGGTCGGGATGCCGCGGCCGTTGTCGCGCACCGTTACCGATTGATCTTTATGGATGATGACAGCGATCTCCGTGCAAAATTTGGCCAGATGCTCGTCGACCGAGTTGTCGACGATTTCCCAGACAAGATGGTGCAGCCCCGACGAGCTGGTGCTGCCGATGTACATGCCGGGCCGCTTCCGTACGGCGACAAGTCCTTCGAGTACTTGTATGTCATCGACATCGTAGCCGGTTGCCTCCGGCTGCCGCTGTCCTGCGAACATGTCCAACTGTTCGGCCATGCATGTGCCCCCTCTGTAACGTTTCGGAACTATTTAGCATTATAGCACGGCTCGGCGCAAATGCGAGAGCCCCATCCACCCAAGTATCGGCGAAATCCGCCGACCGGAACCATGCCGAAAGTCCCGGGTTTTGCTTCGAAGTTTATCTTCATTTTGGTGGGTTTAGCTCAGCATGTCGCGCCGGGTGAAGACCGTAAAAGCTGTCGCCAGCGCCGCCAGCGCCCACACCGCTAGGACCATCAGCGAAAAGGTGAGGTCCATGCCCTCCACCGGCGGCGGCGAACCGGTCAAATAGCCGATCGTGTCGATATTTACCATAAATAAATATTTGGCCGTTTCCCACGAGGATGCCATATTGGTCAGAATCGTGCCGGCAATCAGCGTCGCCAGCATGATGCCGATACCGGCCGCCGTGCTGCGCACCAGCACCGACACCATCAGCGACATAAACGCGACGACAAGGCACGAGAACCAGGCAAGCCCGAACTCCATCAGCAAAAATTGCCATTGATGGATCGCATGTGCGTTTGCCGTGCTGACATCGGTGCCGGAGACGCTGAAGCCGGTCAATACCGGCGCGTTCCAGCCGCCGTAGCCAAACACCGCCCCGGAGATCAGGTAGGAGAGCACAACCGTCATCAGCAAAATCAGCGAAACGAACAACATCAGCGCCAGCGCCTTGCTCATCAGCACCCGCCATCGCCTGACGGGCCGCGTTAGCAGCAGCTTGATCGTGCCGGCGGTTTGTTCGCCGGAGACGATATCGGCGGCAAGCACGCCGACCATCAGCGGCAAAAACAGCGACAGCGCGTTTTTGGCGAAATCGCGCGTAAACGTGACGCCGCTCGGTACGTTCGGGTTGATGTTGTGTTCGAGCGAATATTTGGATACTTCCAGCGCAAATTGGAGATAACGTCGAAACTCGTCCGTCGTGCGCGGACTGCTGAGCCGGTCGGTGTAGCGCTGGATGTTCTGGAGCTCCGTCGCCCGCCAATCCGATGTGCCAAGCTGCTTGCGCGTTCGTTCCGCCACTTTCATCTGGCCGTATGTAAAGACGGGGATGAGGACAAGGATAATGAGCGCCACGACGAGGAAGCGGCGCTTCTTCAGCATTTTCACCGTTTCGTTCTGGACAAGCGGATACAGGCTAATCAATGGTCTCCCCCTCCGTCAGCCGCAGAAACAGCTGCTCCAGCGTCACGTGCTGCACCGTTATCGCGTAAACGTCGACACCGGCGGCGACCAGCCGGCGGTTCGCTTCGGGGATGCGCTCGCGGCTCATGCGCACGCGCAGTTCGCCGTTGCCGGCGGCGGCGGTCTCCGCTTCCTCCGCCGTTACGCCGTCGCAAGCGAGCAGCGTCTGCCGGCCCGGCTCGAAAGGCTCGAACCGCCAGGCGACCGTAGGCTCCGGCTCGCGGATCAGCTCCTGCACGTCGCCGACGGCAATGACGCTGCCGTGGCTGATGATCGCGACGCGGTCGCACATCAGCTGGATTTCGCTCAGCAAGTGGCTCGATACGAACACGCTGATGCCGCCGGCCGCAAGCGTACGGATAAACTCGCGCATTTCCTTGATCCCTTGCGGATCGAGCCCGTTCGTCGGCTCGTCGAGAATGAGCAGCTTCGGACGGCCGAGCAGCGCTTGGGCGATGCCTAGCCGCTGGCGCATGCCGAGCGAATACGTTTTCACTTTGTCGTGGATGCGCTGGTCCATGCCGACGATCGAAACGACTTCATGGATGCGGGCTTCGCCAATGCCTTCCAGCATGCGCGCGAAATGCTCCAGGTTCTCCCAACCGGTCAAATACGGATAAAGCTCGGGGTTTTCGACGATGCAGCCGACATGGCGCAGCGCCTCGTCCGGCTTGTCCTTCAAGGGGACGCCGCAGATCGATATCGTGCCGGTTGTCGGCTTGATCAAGTCGACCAGCATGCGGATCGTCGTTGTTTTGCCGGCGCCGTTCGGACCGAGGAAGCCGAATACTTCGCCCGCCCGGACCTCGAACGAAATGCCTTTGATGATATCCTTGCGCTTGATCCGCTTCGTCAATTGCTCCACGGCAAGCACGATGCTTGCTTCCGCCACGCCGCCCGCCTCCTTCGCCCGATGGTTACGGCACCAGCACTTGCGCCACACGTTCGGCGATCCGCTCATAGCCGCTTTGATTCGGATGGAAATGATCGTCATATAAAAATTTCGTCCCGCCAAACTGGAACAAATCGTAAGTCGGCACAACCGTCACGTTCGGATACTTGTTGGCCGTACGGATCGTCGCGTCGTTCCACTGCTGCAGCAGCAACGAGCCTTGCCGCTGCGGATCGAGGTCGAGATAAGGATGGTACAGGCCGACATACACGATGCGCGCCGTCGGATTAATCGCGGCCAGCTTGGCGACGATCGAATCGAACCGTTTGGCGATATCCGGCAGCTTGCCCGCCACCCTGGCAAAGTCAAAATCGGCGGCCATCACCTGTTCGCCGCTCGCATTGTTCGGTTTGGCCGCATCCGCCGCCGCGGCGGCCGGAGACGGGCTTGCGCTTGCCGTACTGCCAGCAGCGGCGCCGGCTTGCGCCGATCCGGTCAACAGCTCGTTCAGATCGTTGCCGCCGATCGTAAACACGATCACATTCGCCTGCTTGATCAGCGCCGCCAGCGGACCGGACGGGTCGAGCCGCGGATCGAGCTGGGAGGCGCGCAAGCCGTTTTCGGCATAATTTTGCACGTAGACCGGCTTGTCCTGCGCCGCTTCGAGCTTCTTCTTCACTTTGCCGACGTAGCCTTCGCCCGTCGTATCGCCGAACCCTTTGGTCAGCGAGTCGCCGAGCGCCACGATGCGGATGTCGTCGCCTGCCGCCGTTTCCTCCTTGGGCGGCGGCGTGCCGGCCGGAACGCCAAACGACGACGGCTGCGGATACAAAATGTCGTGAATCGCATAAACGAAACCGCCGGCAAACAACAGCAAAGCAAGCAAGCCGATCAAACCTGTCGTCCGCCACAACCATCGCGTTCCCCGCATGGATGTCCTCCTTAGGCTGCTTTTGTTGCGCTTGATGAAACTTCGTCCCTGGCTGGTTGCCGCGGGCCATGCTTTTCTTTAGAGTAAAGGTTCGCGTCCATTTTTGCAAATGCACGTATCGGAAAAAGACCGGTACGCGCGTGTCCGGCGTCCGGTCCTTCTGCTTGCGCAAAACGGAAAACGCTTATTGCGGCGTACGTGCCGCCTGCAAAATGTCGTCCGCCGAAGCCGCCACATGCTCGTAAGCGGCCTGCAGTTCCTTAATGCTGGCTACATGTACGCCAAACTTGGCGGTAATGCCGCGAATGTCGGCGTTCATCCGTTTGACGGCGGCTTCGATGTTGTCCAGTTCGCCGTCGATCGAAGCAGCGGAGCTTTTGCTCTGCTCCGCCATCTTGCGCACTTCGCCGGCGACCACATTGAAGCCGCGCCCGTGCTCGCCGGCCCGCGCCGCTTCGATCGCCGCGTTCAAGCCGAGCAGATGCGACTGTTCCGACACTTCCTTGACGAGTTGCGCAATCGAACGAATGTTGTCCAGCTCGCGCAGCACCTGCTCGGATTCCGCGGCCAGCGCACGCACCTGCTCCGCCATTTCCGCCGATGCGCCGGCCAGTTGTTCGGTCGTGGCCGTCATCTGTTCGGCGGACGCCGCCAAATGCTCGGATACGCCGCGCAGCGTCGTCATTTTGGCCGTGGTCGTGGAAACGGTCAGCGCGCCGACAATTTCGCCGTTCTCCCAGATCGGCGTAGCGGTTGCCACATACGGGAAGCCGAACGCCTCCGGCCCACGCTCCTCCCGCAGCGTTGTTTGCGCGTTTAGCGCCTTCCGGGTGATCGAGTTCGGGATGGCGTCGATCGGCGTCCCCATCGGGAAGTTCACCGCAAGCCCGGGGATCGACAAATACCCGATAAACTTCTCGCGATCGGTGATCGCAATGATGGAATCGTCGGCGATCGCTTTCTGATATGTCTCCATCGTCTCCAAAAACATGTGCAGCTTGCCCGTCACGATCGTCACCTCGCCGATGAATGTTTGCTATCGTTCCTCTCGGGACGATTCGCATGTCCGCTTGCGCGTCTATCCATTATATCGGCGACATTTCGGGTCGCATGTAGGCCTTGGGAGGCGCCTTCGGAGCCGCAGGCAAAATAATTTTCACCAAAAGCATCTCTCGTTTTCCCGATTCTTCCCATGATGACGCGCCATTCTCCCCTCCGCCAACTCCCCCTTGCCAAATAAGCCATGTTTTCTTGCCTATTTCGCCAAAAACGGGCCGTCCATAGGAAATAGCCAGTGATTTCACTGGCTATTTCGCTTGAAATACCGATCGGAAAGCGATCTGGGGGAAATAACCAGTGTTTTCACTGGCTATTTCCGCCTAACCAGGCGATATCGGGCGAATAGGCCATTTTTCATTGGCTATTCCGGTTGCCGAGCAATAAACTTGGATATGTGAAAAGCCCCGATACCGCGATCGCGATAACGGGGCTTTGGCGACGATGCGTCCGGCCTGAACCGGTGCTTATTTGCCCACCAGTTGATCGGCCAGCTTGTGAAGGTTGGTCAGGCTGATTTGCAGACTGTCCATCGGGTTGCCCGGGCAGACGTCCTGCTCGACCGCGTACCATTCGATGCCGCTGCGCTCGCCCCAGGTGAGAATCGGCGCAAAGTCGATCGAACCGGTGCCGATTTCGGCAAACGTGCGGCGGTCGTCGTTCGTCATGTCCTTCAAGTGAATGACAGGCATCCGATTCGCATACGGCGCGATGAACGCCAGCGGGTCCTGGCCGCCTTTCTTCACCCAATAAACGTCCACTTCCGCCAACAGCGCGTTGTCCGCCGTCGGCGCAAGCAAGTATTCGAGCGCCGATACGCCGTCCACCGTCGTATCGAATTCGAACGCATGGTTATGGTAGCTGATCCGGTAGCCTTGCGGCGCCAGCTTGCGCGAGATGTCGTTCAGCGCGGCGCGGAAGCTGCGGTAGCCTGCTTCATTGCGCATCGCTTCCGGCAGCGACGGCACGATCAAATCTTTCGTGCCGAACAGATCGGCTTCGCGCAGCACCTCGGCCTGATCGTTCGTAATCCGGTCGAACGAAATGTGCACGCCGGCCGTGCCGAGCCCGGTTTCCTTCAGAACGGCGGCGATATCTTCCGCCTTGTACCCGCGCAAGCCGGAAATTTGCACGCCGGCCCAGCCCATCTTCTTCACCTCGCGCAGCGTACCGAAAAAATCCTGCTCCAGCTCATTGCGAAGCGTATACAATTGTGCGGCGAACTTATGTTTCATGGTAAGTTCATCTCCTCTTTCTAGTTTAAAATGATGAATTCCAATTATTATGCACACGTTAACATTAACAGTGTAAAAAAATCGCCGTACGAAGTCAACCTTCTTTCAGATTCCATCGAACCGGACGACGAAAAAAGCAAAAGCTTTTTACAAGCTTGAAGTGTGACCGGCAGCGGCCGATCCGGAAGCCGCTTCATCCGCATCGCACCGGGGCAGCTCGATCGTGAACGTAAAGTGGCCATTCTCGTGTGTCAAATCAAGCTTGCCGCCGTGCAACAACACAATGTTTCGGGCGATCGAAAGCCCGAGACCTGCTCCCGCCGGCATGAGCGGATCGGTTCTCGAAGGCTCCGCCTTGTAGAACCGCTCGAACAACAGCTGTTCCTGCTCCTTCGCAATCGGGTTGCCCCAATTTTCCACGGCCAGAAAGACGTTTGTTCCCTTTTCCTCCAGGCTTATCGCGATGTTTCCGGGCCTCAAGGAAAACTTGAGCGCATTCACGAGCAAATTGTCGAGCGCACGAACGAATCGTTCCGGATCGATGCGGCACCAATAAGCACGCTCCTCCCGATTCATCGTTACCTTGAGCCCGCTCTCCTGCGCGATCGGTTCAAATTCATTGCCGACTTGAGCGAGCAGCCCGCCCACATCGACCTTCCGCAGGTCGAGCTTAACGTCGCCGCCCGTCAGGCGCGTGTATTCGAACAAGTCGTCGATCAGCTTCTTCAGTTGCTGCGTTTTCTTGGACGCGTTGTCGATGTAGCGCCGATGCGCCGCCATGTCCTCGTAGCGATCCGTTTGAAGTAAATTCAAATAGCCGATAATGCTCGTAAGCGGCGTACGCAGATCATGCGACACGTGCGTGATCAGCTCCATCTTCGACATTTCCGTCCGCCGCTCCCTCGCCATCGTGTCCTGCAACTGCTCGGCCATAAAATTGATATTTTGCGCGATTGCGCCGAGTTCGTCCTGGCGTTTCGCGGGGACGCGCGTTTCCATATTTCCCTGGGCAATTTTCATGAGTCCTTCGGAAAGGATACGCAAGTAGCGGACGGTGCCGCGCATAAGCAGGAAAAAAAACAGCAAAAAGAAGAACAGATAAAAGACGAGCGTCAGCGTCGTGTCAACGAAATCGGGCATAAACGATAAATAGTAACCCACGACCGAAGTGACGTTGGTTAAGTAATAATCAATCATGTTCGTAACGATCGCCATCATCGCGAAGCTGGCCAGAATCGATCCGAGCATTTTGAAGCGGATGCTGCGATTCCAGTTGAGCGAAGTCAGCAGATGTTTATTCAACTTTGTAGCCGACCCCCCATACCGTCTTGACGAACCGAGGCTCGCGCGGATTGTCTTCGATTTTCTCGCGGATGTTGCGAATGTGCACCATGATGGTGTTATCGGACAAAAATTTGTCTTCCTTCCACACCAGCTGATAAATTTGCTCCACATTGAACACTTGGCCGCGGCGGCCTGCCATCAGCTTCAGAATCGCGAATTCGATCGGCGTCAGCGTCACGTCGCGATCGCGCACCGTCACGAGATGACGCTTCGTATCGATTGTCATGTCGTCGATTTCGATAACGTCCGATTCTCCGCCGGCAGGAACGCCTCCGGCAAAGGTCGCCCGCCGCAGCTGCGCCTTGACCCGCGCGATCAGCTCCAGCGGATTGAACGGTTTGGCTACATAGTCGTCGGCGCCCGTGGTCAAACCGGTTATTTTGTCGATATCCTCGCCTTTTGCGGACAGCATGATGATCGGCACTTTGGTGAATGTCCGCAATTTCAGACACGCTTTAATGCCGTCGGTTCCCGGCATCATCACGTCCAAAATGATCAAATCGACCGCTTCTCGCCGCACCGCTTCGATCGCTTCCGCCCCGTCCGTGGCCACAATGACGCGATACCCTTCGTTACGCAAATAAATCGCAATGACGTCGCGAATTTCCGGATCGTCGTCCGTTACCAGAATGTTGACCGTCACATCGGATCTCTCCTTCGGCTCCTTCTTTTGCGAACGAACAGCCGGATGATCGAAACAACCCTGCAATTAGCACGACCCCAGCCAAATCTGAAGACGCGCGTCGCTGGCCGTCATTCGGCAGCGCCTCGGTCTTTTCGGGCATCTGCTTCGCCGCGGCGGAGCACCCTTATTTTTGCATATGCGCACCGATTCTTGCAATAACCGATTCCCGTCTTACAGCTCATGCGCCGCTTTCCCCTTTCCGAGACGCCGGTTCGTCAGGAGTGCATCCAAACGATTTACGAATGCGAAAAGCAGTTCAGCCAGCATAATGGCGCCGGCGCCATCGAGCATCGCAGATTGCTTGACGTAAATGAAAGCCTCAGTGCGCCTTGTTTTTCCGATGACCCCATTGTAATGGACAAATGTGCGGATCAAACGATGAAAACTCTGAAGGAATTCTGAAGTTTGAGTAAATTTCCAATAAAGGTGAACGCAAAAAAATGGCGGGGCAGCCCCCGCCATTTCCTCCATCATTCCGGCTGGCGCAATCGCCAGCCGCTTCTTTTCCCCAAACCTTAGCCCGCTTCGCTCAAAAACTTGTACTGCGCCTGAATGAGCCCGTAGTAAATGCCTTGCTTGTGCATCAGCTGCTCGTGATCGCCGACTTCCATAATTTTGCCGTGGTCGAGCACGACAATTGCGTCCGCGCTGCGAATCGTCGACAGCCGGTGCGCCACGATAAACGAGGTGCGTCCGACAAGCAGCGTCTTCAGCGCTTCCTGGATTTTCAGCTCGGTTTCGGTGTCGATGCTGGCCGTCGCCTCGTCGAGAATCAGAATCCGCGGATTGGCCAGCAGCGCCCGCGCGAACGACAGCAGCTGACGCTGCCCCATCGACAGCACGTTGCCGCGCTCCTGCACTTCCGTATCGTAACCGTGCGGCAGCGCCGCGATGAAGTCGTGCGCATGCACCGCACGCGCCGCCTGTTCGACTTCCTCGTTGGTGGCGTCAAGCCGACCGAACCGGATGTTGTCGCGAATCGTACCGGAGAAAATGAACGTGTCCTGCATGACGATGCCGACTTGCGAGCGCAAGCTCTGAATCGTCACGTCGCGAATATCGTGACCGTCGATGACGACCTTGCCCTGCACCGGATCGTAAAACCGGCTGAGCAGGTTGATGATCGTGCTTTTGCCGGAGCCGGTGTGGCCGACAAGCGCAATCGATTGGCCGGCGCGCACGTCCAGGCTGATGCCTTTCAACGCCGGACGCCCTTTTTCGTATTCGAACACAATATGGTCGAATTGGATATTGCCTTCGATCGGCGGCATCTCGATCGCCGTTTTCTTCTCCGCGACCGTCGGCTGCTCGTCGATGAATTCGAAGATGCGCTCCGACGAAGCCATGGCGACCAGCAGCTGCGAATACATTTGGCCGAGCCGGTTGATCGGATCCCAGAAATGACCGATATACGTGGCGAAACCGACAAGCACGCCAATCGAAATTTCGCCCGTTTGCACCAGGTGCGCGCCGTACCAGAACAGAACGCAGTAGCCGATCGCGCCGGTCACTTCAATCAGCGGACCAAACGACTGGTTCAGCCGCGACGCTTTATCCCACGACTTGCGGTTGTCCATGTTCATTTGATCGAAGAACCGCAAGTTTTCTTTTTCCTGCGTGAACGATTGCGTCACTTTCATGCCCTGGATGCTTTCGTTCAAGTGCGCGTTCAGCCGCGACTGCTTCATCCGCACCCCTTGCCACGCCAGCCGGATTCGCTTGCGCAGCGACGTCGACACGAGAAACATCAGCGGTACCGTAATAATGATCGCAAGCCCCAGCTTCACGTTGAACATCAGCAAAATGACGATAATTCCGAGCAATTGCACGCAGTCGATCAACACGTTGACGACGCCGTTCGTGAACAGATCCTGCAGCGAGTTGACGTCGTTCGTGATGCGTACGAGCACCGAACCGGCCGGTCGCTTGTCGAAGAAGCGGAACGACAGGCTCTGGATATGGCTGAACAGATGCTTGCGCAAATCGTAAATGACTTTCTGGCCGATCGTGTTCGTATAGCGGATTCTATAGTTGTTCGCCAGCCACTGGATGCAGTACACGGCGATCATGATGCCGACAATCGTAAACAGTTTGCCGGTATCGCCTTTCAGAATCGCTTGGTCGATCGACATCGTGATGAGATACGGAATCGCCAGCTTCGTCAGTGTAACGAGCAGCATACTGATGAGCACGACCGGCAGCAGTTGCCGGCTGTACGGTTTCAAATACAACCACAACCGCCTGACCTGCCCCCAGTTGAACGGCTTTTCGATCGTTTCGTCGTCCTGGTAAACGAAGCGTTCGTTTTTGCCCATTTCGGCTTTGGGCGATTGCGAAGCCTGCTCTTTGGCCGTTTGCGCGTTTTCCTTGTTCCCGCTCAATTCGCCAACCTCCGTTCCTGCATCCGGTGCTCAAACGACACGACGCGTTCGTGAGCATGCTCCGGCTGTTCCGCCGCGCCGGTTTCTTCCGAATTTACCGGACGGTCGGCGTATTGGATTTTGTACGTTTCCAAATAAGGGCCTTGCTGCTTGATCAGTTGCTCGTGGGTGCCGCGCTGCACCACTTTCCCTTTATCCAGCACGATGATTTCATCGGCGTGACGCAAGGAAGAAATGCGGTGGGCGATGATGAACGTCGTCCGCCCTTGCATCAGCTCGCGGAAGCCGGCCTGAATCTCGTGCTCCGTTTCCATGTCGACGGCGCTCGTTGCGTCGTCGAGAATCAAGATGCGCGGATCCTTGAGCAGCGCGCGCGCAATCGCAATCCGCTGCTTCTGCCCGCCGGACAGCCCCATGCCGCGTTCGCCGACGATCGTATCGTAGCCGAGCGGCAGCTCCATGATGAAGTCGTGCGCCTTGGCCAGCTTGGCCGCCTTGATAATCGCATCCATCGAAATATCGCGGCTGCCGTATGCGATATTGTTGCGGATCGACGACGAGAACAGGAACGTCTCCTGGAACACGGTCGCGATTTGGCGCCGCAGCGGTTCAAGCTTCAAATCCTGGATGTTGATGCCGTCGATCGTCACTTTGCCTTCTCTGACGTTGTAGGCGCGCATGAGCAGCTGAATGACCGTCGATTTGCCGGCGCCCGTGCCGCCAAGCAAACCGATCACTGTACCCGGAGGCGCGTCGAGCGACAGATGGCTCAGCGACGGCGGTTGCTCGGAGTACGCGTATGTAACGTCCTCGAAGCGCACATGGCCTTTCATCACGCCGTCCGGAAAGTCTTTGGCGTTCTCCTTGTCTTTCACGTGCAAGTACTGGTGCAAAATTTCCAGGATTCGCTCGCCGGCCGCTTTTGACTGCGTATAGTTGTTGATCTGGAAGCCAATGCCCCACAGCGGGCTGATAATGTAGTAGATCATGCTGAAAAAGGCAACGAGCTCGCCTGTCGTCATCCGGTCGTGGATGACCATGTAGCCGCCGGCTCCAAGCAGCACGATGATGCTGATGTTGGCGAGCAGCTCCATCGCCGGGAAGTAGGACGCCCAGATGGTCGACGACGCCACGTTCGTGTCGCGGTAATCGTCGCTGCGCCGGGAAAACTTGTCGATTTCGTGCGGCTCGCGGGCGAACGATTTGACCGTGCGCACGCCGGTGATGTTCTCCTGCACCGCCGTCGTCAGGTCGCTCATCGCCCGGCGAATGTTGCGGAAGGCCGGATGGATCTTGCCTTCGAAGCGAATGGCCGCCACCGCGAGGAACGGCATCGCCACCAGCGTCATGAGCGTCAGCTGCCAGTTGATCGTCAGCATCATCGTAATGCCGAACAGAAACATCATGCCGACGTTGAGCAACTGGGCGAAGCCGAAGCCGATGAACTGACGCATCGCCTCAAGGTCGGCGGTAAGGCGGGACATGAGATCGCCGGTTCTTGCCTTGTCGTAATATTGGAACGATAACACTTGCAGCTTATCGTACAGCGCGTTGCGCATGTTGTAAGCTACCCGGTTGCCGAGTTGTCCGCCGAACAAGCCTTGCAGAAACATGAAGGTGCCTTTGATCGAAACGACCAGCACAACGAGCAGCGCCAGTCCGGCCACCTTGCCGTACTCCCCTTTCGCAATGACGTCGTCGATCAGGTAACGAAGCAAATTCGGATACACGAGACCGAGTGCCGTCGCCAGCGTCAAAAAAGCGATTTGCCAAAACAAAAACTTGCGGTCGTTCCAATAAAACTGTTTCAACTGCTTAAACACGTTCATCTTTCGTTCCTCCCCGATTTCTGGCGAAAATCGCCGAAATCCCGGCATTTGGCTACTGGCGTTATGCAGATCGGTCTTTCAAATGATGATGCCTGTGACGCCAAAATCTAACATTGTGAATCTTTTATGAATCTTATCACCCTATGTACAATGCGGCAATGAGTAGAAACGGGCATAAACTCGGTTACGTTCGGCTGAGCCAATGAAAAGGGGAGTCAATCTGCGCCAATCTTTCAAATGGTCCGAATCCCCCGGTATGGAAGCGGTTTCTGTCGGTTTCGCACAAAAAGGGACCGGAGGAAAGCGCCTGGCTTTCCGTCCGGCCCCGAAAGGGCGTCTACTCTTGTTCCGGCGAGGCGATTAATTCGTCCAGCGCCGCCCGCGTGCGTGCCAATCCGGCCAGGTCGACGCGCATCTCCAGCGCCGCTTTCCGGCTCGCCGCATGCTCAAAGGCCGCCTCCAGCACCTGCTCCCGCTGCCGCAACAATTCCGCCGCCAGACGCTCGGCGTAATACGCGGCGAACTGCTCCGCATGCTTGCGCATGTAAGCGTCGATCGGCTCCATCAACTTCGCTTCCAGTTCGGTCCGCAGCCGATCCTTGCCTCCGTTCTCGAAAAATTGCCGCCCGCTGCGATAAAAGCCGGCCAGCCACTTCTCGTCGGCTTTGGCCGCCAGCGTTTCGTCCACTTCCGGTGTCGGTATCGCCGCCATGGCGTCGTCCTCCTGCCGGAACGTTGCGAGCGCCTCGCGAACGGCCGCGGTCGACTCGTTCTTGCGCGTCGCCAGCAGGCGGCGCATCTTGTTCTCGACGCGCAGCGTCGTCGCAAGCAGCTCCTGCGACAGCTGGTACGACAACAGCCGCTGCAGCTCGAGCATGCAGCCGCGCATCGCCTTGCGCATGTCGCGGCCGTCGTCCTGCAACGCGGAAGGATGGAACGACATCGTGAAAAAGTCGCCGAAGCGGAACATCGTCCGCTGTTTGACATAGTGCAGCAGCTCGTCGATTTCCTGCAGCAGCTCGGGTGTGCGGTTCTCCTCCGCCCACAGCCGCTCCAGACCGGCTATCGCTTGCCGATGGCTGTTCTCCAGCGTCAGCAGCCGGCGCGCGCGTTCCTCTTCGCCCGCTTGCGCGCTTTCTATCCAGTCGTCAAGCTCAAGGGCGGCGCGGCCCATCTCCAGCTCGGCGGCGCGAATGGCGATATCGCTCAGCTCGCCGACCGTAAAACGAATGAAATCGCGCTCGAACGCGGCGATGCCGGATGCTTCGGCGAGGGCCGCGTTGCCGTTTTGTTTGGCTTCGACCGCCTGCTGGCTCGACAGCGGGTAAATGCGCGCCTTGCGGATGCCATGCTGCAGCAAGTTCGCTTCCACGTGCGCGACGACCGCTTGCAGCTCGTCGCGACTTGACGCCAGATCGGCGGCGTTGACGACGAAAAACATTTTGTCCAGCTCGAAGCTGTCCTTGACCCGGCCAAGCTGAAGCAGAAACTCGCGGTCCGCCTGCGAAAACGCATGGTTGTAATAGGTCACGAAGAGGATGACGTCGGCGTTTTTGATGTAGTTGAAGGCGACGCCCGTATGCCGGGCGTTGATCGAATCGGCGCCGGGGGTATCGACGAACGTCATGCCCTGGCGCGTCAGCTCGTTGTCGTGCGCAAGCGCAATCGTTTCGACGAAGCACGATTTCTGTTCGTCGGCGACGTAGGAGGCGAATTCCTCCTGCCGCACGACGAGCTCCTGTCCGAACAGCGGCTGCGCCGTCGCGAAGCCGCGCTCGACGGCCTTTAGGAACGAATAATGCGGCTTGCCGCCCGCCGCCACGCGTTCGGGACGCAGCGCGGCAATTTCGCGCAAGGCGGATGCCCAGTCGCTGCACGGCTCGCCGAGTATGTCGAGCGAGTGCTTCACTTCTTCGAACACGACAGCCTCCGGCTTCATACGCACCCGGGCCGCATGGTTCGGCAGCGACTCGCCCGGCGGCACGATCGTATTGATCGCCGCCGTCGTCGGATTCGGCGACACGGGCAACAGACGTTCGCCGATCAGCGCGTTGGCGAACGACGACTTGCCGGCGCTGAACGCGCCGAACAGCGCAATCGTGAAGCGGCTGTCCGCCAGCCGCTCGGCTTTGCTCTGCAGCGACAGCGCCAGCGACTGCATCGCCGGCACGCCGGCGACAAGCGCCGCCGCGCGGCGCACGCGCTCCGCCGTGCGCGCGAGGCGCGACGCGCCGGCTGCGGCGAGGCCGGCGCCGGG
>NZ_SHLX01000041.1 GCF_004764705.1 Paenibacillus cymbidii
TTTCCGCTATAGTAGTCATCGAGTAGGGTTCCTTTCTTGGTGACTTTGACCATCCCGAGAATACCCTACTTTTTTGTTGCCTGGCTAGGCTCCAAATCTTGGTTACACACACTATTGTACGTCATCCGTTGGTGCCCCCTTTCGGTGAAATAGCCAATAAAACATGGCTTATTTCGAAGCCTGACGAGCCTGGCGGCACTTCAGGCTCCTTACGGCCCTCGATGGCTATTAAATCGAGGGCTGTTTGGTGTAAACTGGAGGTATATCCTGGGAGTAATGGAGCGTTGCCGATGGGGCGTTATTTTGGCGCGGATGATACCGATCTGATGTTTGTGATGTTGTCGAACGCGCATATTGCCGCGTTGGTTGCGGCCGTTGTGCTGCTGAGTCTGCTCGTGCTGGGCAGGCGTCGTCTGCGGCGGACGGCGAGCGGCGAACGCGTGCGTCATGGGCTGGCTGCGGGGCTTGTGCTGAGCGAGGTCGTGCTGCAGATTTGGCATGTCGCCAATGGGGAGTGGGCCGTCGATTACGGCTTGCCCTTGCAGTTGTGCAGCGTGACGTTGCTGCTGTCCGCCGTTATGCTATGGACGCGCAGCTACCGGTTGTTCGAGTGCTTGTACTTCGCCGGCATTGGCGGCGCGCTGCAGGCGTTGCTGACGCCGAACCTGGCGTATACGTTTCCCCATCTGATTTACTTTCACTTTTTCCTCGCGCACATCGGCATTATCGCCGCTTCGCTATATATGGTGCTTGTCTGCGGGTTTCGCCCGACGCTCGGTTCGATCGGCCGAACCATGCTTTATTTGAACGTCTATGCCGTCGTCGTTATTATCGTGAACCGTTTGACCGGCAGCAACTACATGTTCCTCGCGCGCAAACCGTCGACGGCGTCGCTGATCGACTACCTGGGCCCGTGGCCATGGTACATCGGCACGATGGAGTTGGTGGCGCTTGTTATTTTCGCGCTGCTCTACGTGCCGTTCGCGCGGAAGCGATCGGAAACCATGAAAGGTTGAGCTTATGTCAAACTCCCGTGAAAGCAACCACCCCTTATTCCGAGTCGAATGCATTAATCCGATCCTTCGTGTGAAGGAGATGTCGGTCAGCAGGCATTTTTATGTGGAGGTACTTGGCTTCCGGGAGGCGGAGTGGGGAGACGATCAGTTTACATGCGTAACCCGCGACTCCAGTTGCATCTACCTGTGCCAAGGCGCTCAGGGCCAGCCGGGAACGTGGCTGTGGCTTGGGTTTGACGGGGACATCCATGCCGTGTACAACGAACTGATCGCAAAAGGAGTCACCATCAGCCGGCCGCCCACCAACTATCCCTGGGCCTTGGAAATGCACGTCGAGGATCCCGACGGACATGTGCTGCGATTCGCCACCGAACCGGACAACAACCAGCCGTTTGCAGGCAGGGGGTAGGAGTGGGCCGATTGATAATGAAGCAGTGATCGTACCGTTGAATCGAAAGTGCTGCGTGCACTTTTCGCAGATAGTCCGATTTCATGAGAGCATCGATTGGTATCCTATCAAGATAGCCTTCGGCAGGAAAACAACAGATCAAATCGAATTGTATGATTAAGTGAAATGTTGATTGGGTATAACTGGTAACAAATTGTATGGGAAGGTGGTGTTGAACATGGATATGGTTATAAATATTAGTAATTTTAAGTCTTTATCAAATATTTCTCTAGAGCCAGGGCTAATAAATGTTTTTATAGGAGCGAATGGCACTGGGAAAAGTGCGTTGTTAGAGGCATTAGGAGTACTGAGTGCAGCAATTGCTGAAAAGGTTGATGATGCTATATTAAGCAACAAAGGAGTAAGATTAGGGACCCCCTCCTTGTATAAATCATCATTTAAAGACCAAGACAGACTACCTGTGACAATAGAGTTTAATGTTCATTGGGAGTATAAGAATGATAAGTGTGATTATACGGTTCACTTGAGTAATCCAATTGAAAAGCCTAAACCTGCTTGGGAATATTATTCTGAGTTGCTCAATGTTAATGGAAAAAAAGTGTTTGGAAGGTCTAGAGCTTCCAGATATAAACTTGAAAATTTTCCTGAACTTGAGATTGATGCATACAAAGGACTGCTATCCTTTTTACAAGGATTAAAACATGATGAGGTTAGAGGATATGCGAACGATCTATATGAACTGTTTAGAGACTATGCAATCTATACACCGAATACAACTACATTAAGAGGTATTCAAGCCGACCCTTTTCAAAGAGAGCCAGTGGGTTTGTTGGGAGGAAGGTTGCCAGAAGCTATTGATGATCTTCTAAATGTTAATGAAGAAATATTCGGTACAATGGATTTGTATGATTTAATTGATTTGCTACAATGGACAAAAACAATTGATATTGGAAAGACATCCAAAGATATAGTATCACCAAGTGTACCTATGACGCCTAAAACAATACGTTTTACTGACCGATTTATGCGAGAGGGTAGAAATGAATTAACGCCATATGATGCAAGCGAGGGTTCGTTATATGTACTCTTTTTATTATCGTTGGCAATGCATAAAAAGGCTCCCAAAATGTTTTCAATAGATAATTTTGACCAAGCATTAAATCCACGGTTAGCACGTTCACTCACAAAAGTATTTTGCGATCAGATGATTAAAAATAACAAAACAGCATTTATTACGACACACAATCCACTAGTTTTAGATGGTTTAAACCTAAATGATGACAGGATAAGATTATTTACTGTAGATAGAAATATATACGGACATACTCAAGTAAATCGAGTTGTAGTTAATGAGAGACTGCTTCAAACGGGTAATAGCTTATCGAAATTATGGGTAATGGGCATGCTAGGTGGAGTTCCAAACTTATGAGGCCATACACTTTTGGTATTGTATCAGAAGGACCGACTGATTTTGACGTTATTACCCACATAATAATGGAAGTAGTACCAGATAATCATACTTTCCTTCCTATTCAGCCGGATCTTTCAGAAACTGAGGGGCTAGGGTCAGGATCCAACACCAGGCATAGCAATGGTTGGAGAGGTGTATTATCATGGTGTGAGGCTTCGTCGGCGGACATGACTATCAATGATTTTTTAAATGCCGCTAGTATTGATATTCTGATAATCCAAGTCGATGCAGATATTTCAAGAGAGTCAGAAATTAACTGTGCTAAGCCTTGCCCACAAGCTGAGGATACCGTAATAGAAATCGAAAAACTAATCAAACAAAAGCTTAAAATTAATGATTTTGATGATAAGATTATTTGCTGCGTACCGTCAGATAGTACTGAATCTTGGATATTAACAGGTCTGGATGATTTAATGCATTATCACGGTGGAACAAAGTTTATTGAATGTACACAAAAGCCAGATGATATCCTTTCTAAGCTGCCATTTAGAGCAATTAGGAGGAAGGATGGAAAAGCAAAAAAGAATCAAGTAGAGTATAGGGAAAAATGCGTTCCTGTTGTCATTGAGAAGTGGGATTATATAAGAACATTTTGCTCCCAAGCAGAAAAGTTGCACCAAAGGCTTTTGCACTTAAATTAGCAGAATCAATGTGAGAGAAAGCTCCCACTGGGGCTATTTGAAGACATTCAGGCTGAGGGCCATCCGCAAAGGGTGCCCTTCTTTCGTTTCGGCGGGGGGAGCGGCTCTGCAGCGCGATTTATTTTCAATGAAATATTCATGGTATGATGGTGGCAATTGGCATGTCCGGTCTGCCGGCTCGATGGCGGGACGGGACAGGGGCGAGGGAGTGCGGAACGGAATGGCCACCATTTTGATCGCCGAGGACGAAGCGCATATCCGCGAACTGATCGGCTTGTATTTGCGAAATGAAGGATTTGCTATCGAAGAAGCGGCGAACGGGGTCGAAGCTCTGGCTGTCGTGGAGCGTACGGAGATCGATCTTGTGATTCTGGATATTATGATGCCGCGGATGGACGGCTGGGATTTATGCCGGCAGCTTCGCGGCGGAGAACGGGATATTCCGATCCTGATGGTAACGGCCAAGGGCGAGTCAGGGGATAAGGTGAAGGGCTTTCAGCTCGGGACGGACGATTATCTCACCAAGCCGTTCGATCCCGTGGAGCTGGTCCTGCGAGTCAAGGCGGTGCTGAAACGATACCGCATCGCCTCTTCCCAGGTCATCCGGCTCGGCAGCATTGTGCTTAACAGGCGGACGTTCAAGGTCGTGCGGGGAGAAGAGGAACTGACGCTGCCGCTGAAGGAATTCGAGCTGCTGTTTAAGCTGGCGAGCCATCCCGGACAAATTTTCACCCGCGAGCAGCTGATCGTACAAATCTGGGGGATGGACTACGAGGGCGACGATCGGACGGTCGATGTGCACATTCGCCGCTTGCGCGTGCGGTTTGCCGCCGAAAAGCTGCATTTTCGGATCGAAACGGCCCGTAGCCTCGGGTACCGGCTTGTGGCGAGCCGATGATCAAGACGCTGTATGTTCGTGTCGTCTTGACGTTTCTGGTTACGATTGTTATCGCCCTGCTGGGAGCGACACTGCTGGGGTTTGTCGTGTTCGAACGGGAGTTGAACGACTTGCAGCATAACGAGATGCGAGTCGCCGGAGAGAATATTGTTCGCGCCTACGAAGCGGCGGAGGTCAACGATCTGGACCGGTTTATGGGCAGTGTCGGGCCGCTCACGTCCTATCCCATTCGGGTCTACGACGATGCCGGCAACATGAAATCGTACCTGGGTGCGAATCGTCCCGACCAAGCGGCGATCCCTCCGGAAGCCGTCCGGCAAGTGCTGAACGGCGAGGTTTACCAGGCCGATGCGAAGAACGACGAGGTATTCATCGGGTTGCCGTTTCGCCACCAGGCGAGGCCGTATGCCTTGTTTCTGCTGTCTTCGTCGAAGAATGAAGGAACGATTGTTTCTTTGTTCCTGACGGTGCTGCTCTTCGCCTTGCTGATCGGCAGCTTGTGCATTCTGTTTGCCGCAGGCTACTTGGTGAAACCGCTCAAAGCGCTGACAAAAGCGACCAAACGGCTCGCCAAGGGCGACTTCGACGTGGCGGTGCGAGTGAAGCGCAAAGACGAGATCGGGGCGCTCGCGCAAAGCTTCAACGAAATGGCGTTCGAGCTGAAACAGGTGGAGACGATGCGGCGGGACTTTGTTTCGAACGTTTCGCACGAGCTCCAGTCGCCGCTCACCTCGATATCCGGTTTCGCCAAGGCGATCAAAGACGACAAGCTGGTGACAGAACCCAACCGCAATCGTTATCTCGACATTATTGTGGCGGAAAGCGAAAGATTGTCCCGTTTGAGCGATAATCTGCTCAAGCTGGCTTCGCTCGAATCGGAGCATCATCCTTTCGAACTCAGTACGTTCCATCTCGACGAGCAGCTTCGCCAAGTTGTCGTCGCTTGCGAGCCTCAATGGTCCGCCAAACGCATTCGAATGGACTTGCGGCTCCCTGCCGCGGTCAACATTACAGCGGATGCGGATCAGCTCCGCCAAGTATGGATGAACCTGATCGGCAACAGCATGAAATTCACGCCCGAGGGCGGACGGATCGCCGTTCGTCTCACGGAGGAGCGCGGCGTGTTGACCGTCGCCGTCAGCGACACCGGGCCGGGCATTGCTGCGGAAGAGCGGGATCGCATATTCGAGCGCTTCTACAAGACGGATCGTTCGCGCAGCGGCGGCGGCAGCGGTCTTGGTCTTGCCATCGTGAAGAAAATCGTCGTCCTCCACCATGGCGACATCGAGGTGCGCAGCGAGGCCGGTCAGGGCACGACGATGACGGTCACGCTTCCGGTCATGCCGCCGTCGCCATGATCCGCAGCCGCTGTTCATGCTCCGTTCATATTTCTCCCCCACACTCTCGAATGAACGCGCGATGCGGAATTCGGGAACGAGGGGAAGATGACGATGATGGATTCGCTTAAATGGTTGACCGTGTACGAAATGTTGCTTTGTGCGCTGAATGCGGCTTTGCTGGTTTGGTATGCCTTGCCTGTCGCCAGGCGGTACAGGTGGATTGATTTTATGCCCGGCATGGGGGTCGTCATCGCCGCGGTCAGTGCGCTGACCGGCGATACGACCTTGCTGGCGATAGCCATTGATGCGGTTACGGCCGTGCTGTTCCTGTGTACGCTGAGGCGTCTGTTCAAGCCCGGTGACGGCGTTGCGGCGCCACGGCGCCTGATTGCCGGCACGATTCGGGCCGTTTTTTGCGTATGCGGCATTGGGGTGATCGGCGTCGCCATTCAGTCGTCGGGAGAACTGCGATACAATCCGACCAGCGATTGGAGCCATCTGGGCTATGCGGAAGCTTTTGTCCGATTGAACGATCGTTTTGCCGTCGAATATCCTTTCGGGGAATGGAAGAAGATCGACTGGGAGGCCAAACGCCGCGAATACGAGCCGATCTTCGCGCAGGCGGACCAGGTTAATGACCGAACGCTGTATTACAAGACGCTGCGCGAATACCTCTTCTCGCTGCGGGACGGCCACGTTCGGATCGCGAACGAGAAGCTGTATGCGGGCAATCCGATTTTCAAAGCGGAGGTCGGCGGCGGATTCGGGTTAAGCACGCTCCAGTTGGATGATGGCCGGGTGCAGGTCACGCTTGTGCTTGACGATAGTCCGGCCGGCCGGAGCGGCATTCGGCTTGGCGCGGAAATTTTGCAGTGGGACGGACAGGCGGCGAAGGATGCCTATCGGCAGACCACGTGGACCGACTCCCCCAACACGAATCAGAACGAAACGATCAATCGCGGCCGGTTTATGGTCCGAGCCGAGGTTGGCCGGAAAGTCGAGGTGGAGTACCGAAACCCGGGCGCCGGACAAGCCGTGAAGACGACACTGCAGGCGTATGACGATCAGTTCGCGACGCTGAAGCAAACGAAAGCGAGCATCGTGAGGGGAGCGCCTCCCGTTGAAGGCAAGATGCTGAGCAATGGATATGGGTATGTGAAAATATCGAGCTTTCTTGCAAATACGGCGGAGGTGCCGAAAGCCGGTCTGACCAGTCTGTTCGCCGGCTCCTCTGCCCCCGATCCTGTCGACTTGCTTGCCGATTGCTTGCAATCGTTCGAAGCGCAGCATGCCAAAGGAGTGGTCATCGACTTGCGGGACAACCCCGGCGGGGAAGACAGCATCGTCACAAGGATGGCGGGACATTTAAGCAAGGAGAAGAAGCTGTACGGCTATGCGAGTTACTACAACCGGAATGTAAAAAAATTCTCTATCAACTACGGTGAGAAGTATGTCGTTCAACCGTCGAAGCCCAATTATGGAGGAAATATTGCCCTTCTGGTCAACGGGCGGACGGCAAGCTCGGGGGAAGGATTGCCGCTTGTTCTGAAAGGGCAGCCGAACGTCACGATTGTCGGTTTTACCGGGACGAACGGTTCGTTTGGGGTGCAAACCAGTCCCATCCAGGTGGTCATGCCGGAAGGGTATATCGTGGAATCGGCCGACGGGAGAAGCTTGAACCGGGACCATGTCATTCAAGGAGACGGCGATTACACGGGCCGCGGCGGAGCGGTGCCGGACGTGGTCGTTCCGCTAAACGAACAGACCTTCCGCGAGAAGTACGTCGAAGGGCTGGATGTGGAACTGCGCTACGCGATTGAGGCGATGGAAGGGCGCGTTTCTTCGCCTGCTGCAGCGAAAAGCCAGAGTTGACGTCGAAGATGCGTCCGACAAGAAAGTTTTTTCTCACTCCCCAACCTTTTTCGTTCGGGCCGCAGTATTTAGACGAGTGCCGCCCGGAAAGAAGGAGCCATTGTCATGGATAAACAACAAGCCGACCGTGTCATCAAGGATTACATCAAGCCGCTGTATGGGTTTGCTTTGAACCGAACGGGCAAGATCGCCGAAGCCGAGGAACTTGCGGGAAGAATAACGCTGGAGGTTTACCAGGCGCTGCTCAAAAAGACGGAGGTTCTCGACCTGAACAGCTACGTCTTTAAAATCGCGCATTACGTGTGGGCGAAATACGTCGGTGAAAAAGTCAAAGCGATCAACCAATTGCGGATCGATGACCACGAGGCGGTGTCCCGGGACGAGGGCTTCGACGCGATCCTCCGGCAAGAAGCAGCCGGGGCGTTGCGCCGGGAAATCGCTTTTTTATCCCATCAGCAGCGGGAAATTGTAGTCAAGTATTACTACGACGGAATGAAAATCAGCGAAATCGCGGCGGTTATGGGGCTTTCCGGCGGTACGGTCAAGTGGCACTTATTCGAGGCGAAAAAGGAGCTGAAGATCAAGATGAACACCATCCGATCGATGGGCAATCTCGGCATCAATCCGATCCGCTTGTCAGGTTTGGGACATAGCGGGTCCGCGGGCAACAAAGGCGATACCTCAGACTTTCTGGCGACGGCCATCCGGCAAAACATTGCGTTCTCCGCTTATCACAAGCCGCGTACGGTCAAAGAAATGGCGGAAGAGTTGGGCGTTTCGCCCGTATTTATCGAGGATGAAGTCGAGGTGCTGGAGGAATACGGTTTTCTGGACCAACTGCCAGGCGGTAAATATCGTACAAATATGTTCATTAAAGATCCGTCCCCGGCGGAAAGTGAGGCGCTGCACCGATTGTTCGAATCGTATGCCGGGATTGCCGTAGAGCATTATTTCAAGGCGTTGTTCTCGATGGCTGAAGTATTTCGGGAAACCGGTGTCTATATTCCAGGCGATGACATCAATCTGCTGTTGTGGAGTCTCATTCCGTATGCCGGCAAGCGGCTGAGCTTCAAAGAACTTGTCAAGGTGAGTCACCAAGAGGTTTCGGTCAGCCGTAAAGACGGCGGCCATTACGTCGCGTATGCTACGATCGACAAGGCATTCGACGTCAGTTTCGACCGCAACCTCTATTATGTTTGCGGCGATATGAGTCGGGATTCCGACGAGCCCGCAATGACGGCATGGCAAATCGACACGTGCTGGTGCGGCAGGCAGAACGGTTGGAGGGACAATTTGAGTTCCGATTTTATTAGCCTGATGCACGTCATCCAGGGAGATTTGCCGCAAAATCATCCGAACCTCGACGCCTACCGCCGTCTGTTCGACAAACAATACTTGCTGCGAACGGAAGCGGGTTTGGAAGTCAATATTGTTTACTGCAAGGATAAACAAACGGGAGAGCGGCTGCATGCGGCGATTCCCCAACCGTCCGAACGAATCAGAGAAGCCGCAGCGGCATTGGACCAGGAGGTCTATCGCTTGCATCTGGACGGCCAGCCCGAACATGCGCACAAATATGTGCGTTATTGGTCCCAGAACAGCATGGCGTCGGGCTTCATGCGCGCCTACGTACTCAAGCATCTGGTCGACCGCGGGATGTTAACCGTACCGGAACCGCACCGGCAAAAAGGTATTTCGACGATTATGTTCATGAACCGTACGATGGGGAATCCTCTTACAAGCAGCTAGACAAATAAGCTCAATGAAATGGTAAAATTGGAGGAGGCAATCGCAGTAAGCCATGCGAGTCCCGATTGCGTCCGATTGAATGGAGGGGTCTTCCCAATTATGCCGGAAAACGTTCAGCTTGTTCTGCATGTGTCGCCGCAAGGCAAGGATGACAATCCCGGAACGCGCGAGCAGCCGTTCCGGACGCCCGGACGGGCGAAGCAAGCCGTCAGAGAAACGAATCGCAACCAGACCGGCGATATCGTGGTGTATTTGCACGAAGGCGTTTATGAGATGACGGAGACATTGAGCTTTGATCAGCGGGATTCGGGAAGCAACGGACATCAGGTGATCTATCGGGCATATCCGGGCGAGAAGCCGATCATGTCGGGCGGAAGAAAGCTTGGCGGCTGGCGCAAGGTGAACCATCCCGTACTTGCCAACCTGTGGATGGCCGAAGTGCCCGGCAATGCGCATACGCGCCATCTGTACGTAAACGGCAGAAGGGCCGAATGGGCCAAAGGGCCGGTTGTGCAATCGGTTGCATGGGATTTGATTGTCGATCCCCATATGGAATTTTACAACCTGCTGGAGACGGTGACCGATTTCCAGGGCGAGAAGAAGGTATACGAAGGCTATCGGGCGACAGGCGCATATACCGCCATGGCCAACTGGGGCAATGTCGGCGACATTGAGTTCGTTTACGATGTCGGTTGGACGCATTGCATCCTCCCGGTGGATCGGGTCACGCCGCTTGACGACGGCAGCAGTGTATGGATCCGGATGAAACAGCCCGCATTCCGCGACGCGCAGATCAAGGGCGGCGTTCAAATCGGAGCCCCTAACTACATCCGGAATGCGTTCGAGCTGCTGAGCGAACCCGGGGAGTGGTACCAGGACCGGTCGAAACAGACGATTTATTATATCCCGCGGGACGACGAAGACATGGAATCGGCGGAAACGATCGTACCTGTGCTCGAAAGATTGCTTGAATTGAAGGGTACGCTGGATGAACCCGTCAGCGGCATCCGCTTTGAAGGAATATCGTTCCGGCATTCGACCTTTTTGCGGCCGAGTGTGATCGGGCATGCGGAAATACAAGCGAATTTCGTTAAAAATCCGGCCATCGACCTGCACCATACGTACGATCTCAAAACGCCTTCGGCCCTTGTATTGGATGCGGCCCGATCGGTTGTTTTTGAAGGATGCGAGTTTGAATGTTTGGGAAGCGGCGCGATCGACATTCAAAATGGTTCTTGTCACAATACAGTGCGGGGCTGTTGTTTTGTCGACATTGCGGCAAGCGCGGTCCAGATCGGCGATGTGAACCACAAGGACGCTCACCCGGAGGATGAAAGGACAACCGTCCGCCATAACACGGTCGCGAACAATGTATTTCGATCGATCGGAGTCGAATACAAGGGCAGTGTTGCGGTGCTGGCCGGGTATACCGATGGAACTGTCATTGCGCATAATGACATCGCCCATGTGGCCTATTCCGGCATATCCGTCGGTTGGGGATGGGGAGTGTGGGATCAAGGAGGCCGCGAGGATGAATGGGCCGGCGATTTGCCAAGGTACGATAAACCGACGGTAGCGCGCAATAACCGGATCGAGTACAACCGCATCAGCCAGGTAATGGAACGATTGAATGACGGCGCCGGCATCTATACGCTGTCGATGATGCCCGGCAGCGTCATCAAGGGCAATTTGATCCACGATAACGGCGAAGGCGGCGCGGCGGGCGATGAAACCGGCGATATTCCGGACCGATCCGTCCTGCACAAAAAAGGGTTTCCCGGCGGCATTTATTTGGATGAAGGAAGCGGCGGCATCGAAATAACCGCAAATATCGTGTACAACGTGGTGCAGGCGTATTTTTACCATGTCCAGAAAGGAATTCCCGGCCGCAAGGATACCGTCCGCGTACACGGCAATTATTTGAACGTTTCTCCCGCGGATCGCCACTACCCTCACGATGCCGCGGCACTGGCGGGATTGGAGGAACCGTATCGGCATTTGCTGGCGTGTGCGGCAGCGGCGGAGCGCCCCATTTCGACAGCAAAATCGCTGCCGCGCTGAAATTTACCAGCTTTTAAATCACCTCCAACTAGCATATAATAGTTGATAGAACGAATCGTTTGACAAGATTCGCTACGGACGGATTGGTTATAGAGGTCCTGACAAGGGGTGTGACTCGGTCCCACCCTGGCTTGCCATGAAGCTGCAAGCAGGTGGACCTGCCATGTCCGCCACTATCATCAAGTAAGGAAGGTTATTATGAGCAACAAACAAACAAGATCCGACGTAATTTTAATTGGTGCCGGAGTCATGAGCGCGACGTTGGGAACGCTGTTGAAGGAATTGGTGCCGAACTGGAAGATTACCGTGTTCGAGAAGCTGGCGAGCGCGGGCGAGGAAAGCTCGAACGAGTGGAACAACGCGGGAACGGGCCACGCGGCGCTGTGCGAGCTGAACTACACCGAGGAGAAGGCGGACGGCTCCATCGACATCGGCAAAGCGATCAAAATCAATGAACAGTTCCAGGTATCCCGGCAGTTCTGGTCGTACCTGGTCAACAAGAAGCAAATTCGGAACCCGCAGGATTTCATCATGCCGCTGCCCCATATGAGCATGGTGCAAGGCGAGAAGAATGTGGCGTTCCTTCGCAAACGGTTCGAGGCAATGGCGGCGAATCCGCTGTTTCAGGGAATGGAATTTTCCGACGATCCGGACAAGCTGATGGAATGGATTCCGTTAATCATGCAAGGCAGAACCTCGCAAGAACCGATCGCCGCGACCAAAATCGACTCCGGTACGGATGTCAACTTTGGCGCTTTAACGCGTCTCTTGTTCGATCATCTAAAGAGCAAAAAGGTTGAAATGAAGTTCAAGCACAGCGTGGACAATCTGAAACGGACGGACGACGGCTCGTGGGAGCTGAAGGTGCGCAATCTCGACACCGGCACCGTCGAACGTCATACGGCCAAGTTCGTCTTTATCGGCGGGGGCGGCGGAAGCTTGCCATTGCTGCAGAAGTCCGGCATCCCGGAAGGGAAAAATATCGGCGGCTTCCCGGTAAGCGGCCTGTTCATGGTGTGCAGAAATCCGGAAGTGGTCGAACAGCATCACGCCAAGGTGTACGGCAAAGCGCCGGTCGGCGCGCCGCCGATGTCCGTGCCGCATCTGGACACCCGCTTCATCGACAACAAGAAGTCGCTGCTCTTCGGACCGTTCGCCGGCTTCTCGCCGAAGTTTCTGAAGACCGGCTCGATGTTCGATCTGATCGGCTCCGTGAAGGCGAATAACCTGGGGACGATGCTGGCCGCGGGCGCCAAGAACATGTCCCTGACCAAATATTTGATCCAGCAGGTCATGCTGTCGAAAGAGAAGCGCATGGAAGAATTGCGGCAATTCATCCCGAACGCGAAAAGCGAGGACTGGGACCTGCTCGTGGCCGGCCAACGCGTGCAGGTCATCAAGGACACCGACGCCGGCGGCAAAGGCACGCTGCAATTCGGCACGGAAGTGGTAAGCGACGCCGAGGGCACGATCGCCGCCTTGCTTGGCGCCTCCCCGGGCGCATCGACCGCCGTATCGGTCATGCTGGAATTGATCAAAAAATGCTTCCCGCAGCACATGAAGGCATGGGAACCGAAATTGAAGGAAATGATTCCTTCCTACGGCGTACCGCTGCTGAAACATCCGGATCTGATTCGCCAAATTCATACTTCCACGTCGCAATCGCTCGGCTTGAACCGCGAATTGCACCCGGCCATGTAGGCCGGCGCTTCCGCGAATGAACACAGAAGCCTTCGCCCCGGTCACAGGGGCGAAGGCTTTTTGGTTCGCCGCGGCTTATTTCAAGGCGAGGTCTTCGTTGACCTCGATCGATTCCACCGATCGCTCCTCGCCGTACAGCTCGTTCAAGTGCTGCACATGGGCCACGCCCCAATCGTTCAGCGCCTGGATCAGCGGCGTGATCCCTTTGCCGTACTCGGTGATCGAGTATTCGACTTTCGGCGGAATTTGCCGATAAATTTGCCGGTGCACAATATCGTGATACTCCAGCTCGCGCAGCTGGGAGGTCAGCATTTTTTTCGTAATGTCCGGAATCGCCTTCTGCAGTTGGCTGAACCGCAACGTCCCGCTCGAGAACAGGTGAAACAAAATGACCGGCTTCCACTTCCCGACCAAAATCTCCAGCGCCGTTTCCATTTTGCAATTGTCCGCCATTGTTGCGCTCCCCCTTATCATCCGTATGGTATCGAAATGGATACCAGGTATCTTTCATGTGCCTACTTCCGGCAATGGACCGTTGGGATTATTATAGCGCTATACTTAGCCCCGCGACAACAAACAAGGCCGGTAACACATTTCGGGCAGATTATAGGGGAGACGCTGCACGATGAGCCGCTAAGGAGCGGAGCAGCAGCATCCAAAGGGGGCAACCGTCATGCTTTCACCCGTCTTTTTGGCGCATGGCTCGCCATTTACGATTTTTGAGCAGTCCGAGTTTACGGCATTTCTGCGGCGGTTCGGGCAATCGAGCCGGCCGAAGGCCATCGTCATCTTTTCGGCGCATTTCGAAAGCGAAGTGACGACCATTGCCGCCACCGACGATGTTCACGAGATGGTGTACGATTATTATGGGTTTCCCGCGCCCTTTTATCAGGTGCGGTATCCGGCGAGAGGGTCGACGATTGTCGCTTCTCTCGTGGAGGAACGGCTGCGGCGGCACAACATCCCCGTCCGGCAGCATTACCGCGGCCTGGACCACGGCGTATTTCCGATCCTGATGCACGCCTATCCGGAAGCGGATATTCCGGTCGTGCCGGTATCCGTCAACCCGTACCTCCCCGCCAGACAGCAAATCGCCATCGGCGAAGCGCTGCAAGGGTTGGAGCAGGACGGCATTCTTGTCATCGGCAGCGGCTTCCTGACCCACAACCTCCGCGAGTTCGACCGCGACAAGGATGCGCCGCCGCGCCCTTGGGCGGTGCAGTTCAAGGAGTGGATCACCGGCAAGGTGCTGGCCCGGGATATCGAGGCGTTAAGCCGCTACGACGAGCTCGCCCCGCATGCGGCGTTGGCCGTTCCGCGCGCGGAGCACTTCGTGCCGCTGCTGATCGCGCTCGGAAGCGGCACGCCCGGCCGCGACATCCGCGTGCTGTTCGATTCGCTGGAGCACGGCTCCGGCACGTCGCTCAGTTTTCAGTTTTAAGCTACATCTACTTGTCCCAAAAATAAGGAGGAATGTATCGTGAAACTTCTCGTAACCGGAGCAACAGGAAAGCTTGGCACCTTGGTCGTCGAAGCGCTGCTGCGGCAAGTGCCGGCGTCCGACATCGCCGTCAGCGTGCGCGATCCGCAGAAAGCCGGGCATTGGCGCGAGCTTGGGGTCGACGTGCGGTACGGCAATTTCAACGACGAGGCGTCGCTCGTATCCGCTTTTGCCGGAATCGATCGGCTGCTGTTCATTTCGACCGACGATCTGTTCAACCGCGTCAGCCAGCACAAGGCGGCCATTCGTGCGGCCCGGGCGGCGAATGTCGGGTTTATCGCTTATACGAGCGCGCCGAACGCCGCGGCGAGCAAGCTTGCGCTGGCCAAGGACCATCGAGAGACGGAAGCGGCAATCCGGGAGTCGGGAATACCGTACGCGATTCTGCGCAACAACTGGTATTTGGAAAATGAAGCAGGCACTTTCCACGCGGTCATGAACGGAGCGCCGTGGGTTTCCGCTTCGGGAACGGGCAAAGTCGGCTGGGCCACTCGCCGCGATTTTGCCGATGCGGCAGTCAGCGTGTTAACCGGCCAGGGGCACGAGAACAAGATTTATGAATTGTCGGGCCAGCCGCGTACACAGGAGGAATTGGCGGCGATTTTCGCCGAGGCGATGCAGCGGGACGTTCAAGTCGTGCCGATCGACGACGAAGCTTACGCCGGCGTGCTGAAGCAAGCCGGGCTGCCGGAGGCGGCAATCCCGATGTTCGTTTCGATCCAGCAAAACATCCGCGAGGGCGAGCTTGACATCGCCAGCGACGACCTGGAGCGGCTGCTCGGCCGTCCGGCGACGCCGCTTGGCGAGGCGATCCGGCAGTTGCTGGGCTGATGAATGCGGCTCAGGGAAAAGGCAGTCCGTAACCCCGACGGGGATACGGACTGCCTTTTTTTAATAGATAAGAATGCTGGGCAACCAAAATAGCCCATGAAAAATGGCCTATTTTCCTTCTATTGCCCAGTTCGCCTGAAATAGCCAGTGATTTCACTGGTTATTTTGAAGAGGCTGCCCGTTTTTGGCGAAATAGGCAAGAAAATAGGGCCTATTTGGCAAGGGGTTAGTTGGCGATTGGGGGAATGGCGCTCATGAAACTTGCCCATATGGCCGCGGGGCTAAAAAGCAGCCTCTTCCGCATGCCGATTGCTCAGGCGAAATACAGGAACGATCCCTCTCCGGCGATGTGCGTCATCAGCGCGTTGCGAATGGTCTCGAGGTCCCCCGCCTTCATGACGTCCAGCAGCTCCTGGTGATCTTGCTGGAACTTGCCGGCCTCGTAATGCGGCAGATTGAAATAGAAGTGCAGCGCCAGCTGATTGGAAATGCTTTTCCACGTCAAGGCTACGGTTCGTTCGGCTGCGAGGCTGACGATCTTTTCATGGAAGGCCATGTCCAGCTCCACCAGCCGGTCGGCATGCTCTTCCTTGGACGGCAAGCCGAATTGATCGACGATCAACTGCAGCTCGGCAAAATACGGCGAATCCGCGGGCATGGGCACAATATATTTTTTGATCACGTTCCATTCGAGATGGAAGCGGATCGGCAGCAGAATATCGCGCACTTCCTCGTAATTCATACTCGCGACCAGCGTTTCCTTGTACGGCTGCGACACCAGCAGTCCCTCGCGCTCGAGCTGCCGGATCGATTCGCGGACCGGGCCGCGGCTGACGCCCATCTGCTCGGCGATGTCGGCTTCCTTGATCCGGCTGCCGGGGCGCAGCTTGCCGGTCAGAATGGCCCGCCGAATTTCGTTGGTGACCCGTTCCCGCAGCGACACGTTGACTTGTTTGTCGAACAGCGGCTGTTGTTCCATGGCGATCTCCGTCCTTGTTTCCGACAATGGTATATAAATGACTGTATCCGATTCGCCGCGCCAATGTCAATTGACACAAAAATATTGTTGACAATATTCAAACTTCCTTTCTATACTCAATACAAAAGGCTATCCCCATACAATCAGGAGGTATAGACATGAAAATCACTGAAGTGGAAACGGTCTACTTGCGTCTGCCCGATCTGGATGCCGAGAAGTGCGACGGCACGCAGGACACGCTGCTGATCCGCATTCATACGGACGAGGGCATCACCGGCGTTGGCGAAATCGACTCCGCCCCGCTCGTCGTCAAGGCGGTTGTCGACGCTCCGGCGTCCCATTCCATCGCCACCGGCCTGCGCAGCCTGCTGATCGGCGAGAATCCGATGGAAATCGAACGGCTGTGGGATAAGATGTACAAGGGCACGATTTATTTTGGCCGCAGCGGTCCGGCGATCCATGCGATCAGCGGCGTCGACATCGCGCTGTGGGACATCGTCGGCCAAGTAACGAAGCGGCCTGTCTGTGAGATGATGGGCGGCATTTTCAACCGCCGGATCAAGGCGTACGCCAGCCTGCTGATGCCCGACACCCCGCGGGAAGCCGCGGCGGCGGCGGAGCGCTTCGCGCAGCAAGGGTATAAGGCGATCAAGTTCGGCTGGGGGCCGATCGGCAAAGATCCGAAGCTCGACGAACAGCTAATCAAGGAAATTCGCGGCGCCATCGGCTACGACATCGACGTGATGATCGACGCCGGTTTGGCGTGGGATCTGAAGGGCGCGCTGCGCATGGCCGCCGTCTATGAGCAGTACAAGGTGTACTGGCTCGAGGAGCCGCTCCATTCGAACGATATTGCCGGGTACCGCGAGCTGTCCGACCGGACGTCGCTGCTGATTGCGGGAGGCGAGCAGGAGAGCGGCCGGATGGCGTTTCAGCGCTTGCTGGACGAAGGGCATCTCGACATCATCCAGCCCGACCTGGCGCGTTGCGGCGGCTTGACCGAAGGGAAACGGATCGCGTACATGGCCTACGACCGCCACAAAAAAGTCGTGCCCCACGCCTTCAAAACCGGCGTTCTGGTGGCGGCGAGCACGCATTTTGCGGCGGCGATTCCGAACGGTTTCCTGATGGAGCATACGGTGTCCGATTCGCCGCTTGCGCGCGACCTGGTCGAGTATCCGATCGTGTTCAAGGACGGTTATGTGCATGTGCCCGAAACAAAAGCAGGACTTGGTGTCGCCATCGACGAAAAAGTGCTGGAGAAATACCGCGTCAATTAGGGCGTGTCTGAATACTCCGAGGGGAACAGATTGTGCCGAATTTTCGTTCCATGCAAGGAAGTTTTGTGCAGGCTTACCGGGGGTAAGTCAAGCAAAAGTGACGCAGCAGGGGGCGAAAAGGCGGTGCAAGATGACCTCGAGCGGGTTTTCAGACACGCACTAAGTGGACATGGACAGATTCCGGCACGAACCGGACCTGGAAGGAGCGGGATCAATGGAATTCGCAGGCAAAGTTGCGCTTGTTACCGGCGGCGCCACCGGCATCGGTTATGCGATCGCCGGGCGGTTCGCGCGTGCGGGAGCGAAGGTTGTGCTGGTCGGGCGACGCGAGGAGGTAGGCAAGCAGGCGGAAGCGAAGCTGCGCGAGGAAGGGCTGGAAGCCGCGTTCGTCCGCGGTGACGTTGCCGACGAGGCGAGCGTGCAGGCGTTCATCGGCGAAACGGTGCGGCGGTACGGCCGGCTCGACATTCTTGTCAACAACGCGGCGGTAGCGGATACGCGCCCGTTCCTGTCGCCGGACACGGCCAAATGGCGTCAGGTGTTCAACGTAACGGCAGACGGCACGTACCTGTGCTCGCGGATCGCCGCGCAGCAGATGATCGATGCCGGAATTAAGGGCAGCATCATCAACATTTCCTCGATCAACTCCTCCCGGGCGCTGCGCGATTCCAGCCACTACAACGCGGCCAAGGGCGCGATGGATCAGCTGACCCGCTGCATGGCGCTGGAGCTGGCGGATCACGGCATCCGCGTCAACGGGATCAATCCGGGCTTCATCGAAACCGAGCTGTCGATGGTCGACGGCGTCAACGAGCTGGAGACGGACTGGTTTACGTCTATCTACGTCGGCCATCAGAAAATCGCCCAACGCCGCGCCGGACAGCCGGACGAAATCGCCGGAGTTGCGGTATTCCTGGCTTCGGAGGCGGCAAGCTACATTTGCGGGGCGTCGATTCCGGTTGACGGCGGGTTGTCGATTACGTTCTGATCCTGTTTGCGGGAAAAAGAGGGGCTTGCGATGGCGCAGGCCTTTTTTTCTGCTTTTGGGGGCCCGGAAGGTGGATGAATTTTGCTATTGACATGAAACCAAAAGGTTTCCTATAATAAAAAGCGAAACCAATTGGTTTCGTATTGGACGATGAATGCAGCGGGATTAACCGCTCCGATTCGGCGCAAAATAACGCCGCTGGAAAAAGGACGGCCATCGCGGTTTTCAGCTATCTTTTCAGCCACTTGAAGGAGGACTCATTCATGGACAACTCATCTGCTCAAACGCTTCCGGCCATCCGCCGGACAGTGTCGCTTAACGCGCCGATCGACAAAGTATGGAAGGCGGTAGCTACCGCCGACGGCATCGCCGCCTGGTTCATGCCGAACGATTTTCAGCCGGTGCTGGGCTACGAATTTCATCTGAACGCCGGGCCGTTCGGCATGTCCCCGTGCAAGGTGACCGAGCTGGATCCGCCGAACCGGCTGACCTTCAACTGGGGCAAAGATTGGTCGCTCACATTTGAGCTGGTAGCCGAAGGGGACGCGACGACGACGTTTACGCTTATTCACGACGGCTGGGATCCGAACAAGGTCACCGAATTCGGCCAAACGCACGCCGAAGTCCGCGAACGCATGGCGGGCGGCTGGGCCGGCATCGGGACGAAGCTGGCCGAATATGTGGCCCAAAGCTGAATGACGGAGCCGGCGAAGAAGCATGACGTTTTTCAGGCGATCGCCGATCCGACGCGCCGCAGCTTGCTGCAATTGCTCGATCGCGGCGAAATGCCGGTGACGGAGTTGTCGAGCCATTTTGCCATGAGCCGGACGGCGGTGTCCAAGCATTTGCATATTTTGGCCGATGCGGGGCTCGTGAAGGAGCGCAAGGTCGGCCGCGAAACCCGGTACCGGCTTGAGCCGGAGCCGCTGCTCGAGCTGAAGCGCTGGCTGGCGTATTACGAGCGGTACTGGGACAACAAGATGGCCGCCCTCAAGCGGCTGGTCGAAGAAGCGGACGAAGCAACGGAGCGGCCGCTGCGGGATGACGAGCGGTGAGCGGGAATGTTCGGCGTGCTTTTATTCGCCGGGCGAGGTAAACTTTCCTTGTAGGCTGCCAAAAAGGAAACAGGCGAAGCAAGGGAGGAACATCGACCATGAAACTGGCTTTTACGACATTGGGATGTCCGCAGTGGGACATGGAGACGATTGTGGCCAAGGCGGCCGAATACGGCTATGACGGCATCGATATGCGCGGGTTGCAGGAGCAGATGAACGTATACGAGGCGCATCCGTTCGCCGCGGGCCTGAAGGAGACGAGAGACCGGCTGCAGGCGGGGGGATTGGCGCTATCCTGCTTCTCCAGCTCGATCAAGCTGGCCGCCCAAGTCAAGGACGAGGATTTGCGCGAGGAGCTGGAGCGTTACGCGGAGCTGTGCGGGACATTCGACACCCGGTACATCCGGGTGTTCGGCGGCGGCTTGTTCGGCCGCGAGCGGGCCGAAGCGCTGGCCGTCGCTCGCGAGCGGCTGGCGTGGATGGAGCCGATCGCCCGGCAGGCGAACGTGCGCCTGATGGTCGAAACGCACGACGACTGGATCCGGTGCGAGGATATGCTGGCGCTGGTCGACGGCACTTCGCCGGACGCGGTCGGCGTGCTGTGGGACGTTCATCATCCGAACCGGATGCTCGGCGAGCTGCCGGAGCATACGTGGGCGACGCTGGGCGACCGGATCGGCTACACGCACTGGAAGGATTCGCTTCCGACGGGGGAAGGCAAAGAGACGCACCGGTACACGCTGATGGGCGAAGGCGACATTCCGTTGGCGCAGATCGCCGCGGTGCTCCGCCAGGGCGGCTACGACGGCTGGTGCACGCTCGAGTGGGAGAAACGCTGGTTCCCCGACATCGCGGAGCCGGAAGTGGCGTTTCCGCAGTATGTACAGTATATGCGCCAGTTGCTGGCCGAAAGGTAAGCTGAGCCGGGAGGGATTATGGAATGAGCCTGCAGATGAATGACGGCAGTCAAAATCCGCCACGGATCGAAATTCACCAAGCGATGTGGGGAATGAGCGGATTGGGGGAGAACGGCCGCTTTTGGACGCTGGAGGAGCAGCTGGATAAAATCGCCGAAGCGGGCTTTACCGGCATCACCGGCGCTCCGCCCACGGAGGAAGCGCGCAAGCGCGTAGAGCGGTACGGCCTCAAATACGGCGGCGGCGGCTTCCCCTGGACGGCCGGCGATCTGGAGCCGATGCTTCGCCGGGCGAAAGACAATGGCTCGATGTATTTTAACTCGCAGGTGCTCGACAATTTCGTCATCGGCGAGGAAGCGATCCGCCGGCTTGCGGAGATGACGGAGCTGGCGGCGCGCATCGGCATGCCGCACTTTGTCGAGACGCACCGCGGCCGCATTACGCAGGATATCATCCGCACCGCGGATTATGTGCAAGCAATTGCCGATCTGCGTCTGACGATCGATTTTTCGCACTATGTGGTGAACACCGAGCTGGACGGGTTCGTGCCGCAAACCGCGGAAACCGCCGAGGGCTACTTTCAGCTGCTGCTGCAGCGTACGTCCAGCATTCATGCGCGGGTGTCGAACGGCCATCAGGTGCAGGCGGATATCGGTCCGGAAGGGACGGAATCGCAGGCCGAACGGTTCTACAAATGGTGGGAGACGGGAATGCGCAATTGGCTGCAGCAAGCGGGTCCGGGCGATATTTTGCCGTTTATTGTCGAGCTCGGTCCCCCGCCGTATGCCCTCACGCGTACGGTCAACGCCTATAACGATACGGAAATTACCGACCGCTGGCAGCAGGCGCTGGCGATCAAGAAGCGCGTGGAAACCATCGTCGATCGCCTTATGGCGGAGCGGCAGACGAATGGGGAATAAGCGCGCAAGAGGGGAGCCCGGCCACGACGGTCGGGCTTTTCCCGTGACAAGCACTACGCACGATTCCATCAGGAGACGGAACGAAAATCATGCTGGAGGCGGAGTTATCGAGTGAGGCGGCAAGGGTACAATAAGCAATAAGCGACAGGAAAATGCGCCCGAATCTTTTCTTTACAACGTAACAATGTTATGTTACGCTGTTTCGGCGAGGCAGTGAAGCGCGGCGCCGGCATCGGAAATTTGAAGGAGTGAAAACGAATGGCAGGGAAAAAGAACAGTCTGGGCATGATTTTGGCCGGATTGCTGCTCGGCATTTTGATGGCCTCCATGGACAACACCATCGTGGCCACGGCGATGGGGACGATCGTCGGCGAGCTCGGCGGTTTGGACAAATTCGTCTGGGTGACGTCGGCCTACATGGTGGCGGAAATGGCGGGCATGCCGATTTTTGGCAAGCTGTCGGATATGTACGGTAGGAAACGGTTTTTCATTTTCGGCTTGATCGTGTTTATGATCGGTTCGATCTTGTGCGGTACGGCGCAGGACATTGTCCAGTTGAGCATTTACCGCGCGATTCAGGGGATCGGCGGCGGCGCCTTGGTGCCGATCGCGTTCACGATCATGTTCGACACCGTACCGGCGGATCAGCGGGGCAAGCTGGGCGGCTTGTTCGGCGCGGTGTTCGGGATGTCGAGCATTTTTGGCCCGCTGCTGGGCGCGTATATTACCGACTATATCAATTGGCATTGGGTCTTCTATATTAATCTTCCGCTTGGTCTGCTGGCGTTTGTGTTTATCGCGTTCTTCTATCACGAGTCGCCAGTGCATACCAAGGAGAAAATCGACTGGGCCGGCGCGGTTTCGCTGGTCGGCGGGATCGTTTGCCTGATGTTTGCGCTGGAGCTCGGCGGCAAGGAGTTCGCCTGGGATTCCGGCGTTATTCTCGGCTTGTTCGCCGGGTTTGCCGTGCTGGCGATTTTCTTCATCGTCGTGGAGCGGCGGGTGGCGGAGCCGATTATTTCGTTCCCGATGTTCCGCAAACGGCTGTATGCGACGAGCAACGGGCTGGCGATTTTTGGCGGCGCGGCGTTTATTACCGCATCGGTCTATATCCCGATTTTCGTCCAGGGGGTGCTGGGCGGTTCGGCGACCAACTCCGGCCTCGTCCTGCTGCCGATGATGCTTGGTTCTGTCGTTACGGCGTCGACCGGCGGTTTCCTCATGGGCAAGCTGAGCTACCGCGCGCTCATGATCCCGGCCTCGATCGTGCTGCTCGGCGGCGTGGCGCTGCTGACGACGCTGACGCCGGATTCGAGCCGGTTCCTCGTCACCGTCTATATGATCGTCGTCGGCCTCGGGATCGGCGCTTCGTTCTCCGTGCTCAGCAACGCCGCCATCCACGGCGTCGAGATGCGGCAGCGCGGCTCGGCCAGCTCGACGCTCAACTTCCTGCGGTCGCTCGGGATGACGATCGGCATCACCGTGTTTGGCATCATCCAGAGCCACTCGCTGACGAGGAAGCTGGCGGACGCCTTTGCGGGCCAGTCGCTTCCGTCCGGCGTCGACACAAGCGATCCGCACGCGTTGCTGTCGCCGGAAAGCCGTTCGCAAATTCCGCCGGAAGCGCTTGGGTCTATTACGAACAGCTTGTCGGATTCCATCGTGTACACGTTCGCGTGGACGATTATCCCGGCGGTGCTGGCGCTCGTCATTTCGCTGGCGATGAGCCGCGAGAAGCTCGACCGCACGTCGGATACCGGCGCGGCGATGCATTGATTTGGCGGGCATTGGGTACCAAAACAACCTCCGGGCCGGAAGGCGGCCTTGAGGTTGTTTTGCTTGTTGGGAGGGGAGCGGGTGCGGCGCGTCTTTGTTTATTTCGTATACAAAGGGAATTGTTCTTATTCGGCGAAATCGTTACAATAAGGTGAGCAATGAGGCGTCATTAGGACGGCCATACACCAACGGGGAAAAAGGGGATTCTACTATGCTGCTGCTAGGCATTGATATAGGCACGACGAACAGCAAGGCGGGACTGTTTACGGAGAACGGCCAGGCGAGGGCGATCGCCAGCCGGCCGACGGTGACGCACAAGAACGAGAACGGCGTCTCCTATTACGATCCGGAGCAAATGTGGCGCACCATCGCGGACGCCATCCGCGAAGCGACGGCGAAAGTCGATCCCGCCGAACGCATTGCGGCGATCGGCATCGCCAGCATGGCCGAAAGCGGGCTGCTGGTCGATCGGGCCAGCGGCAAACCGCAGTCGCTGTTCATGCCGTGGTTCGACACCTGCTCGAAGCCGCAAGCGCAGCGGATCGCGGCGGAAAGCGATCCGTTCGAGCGCTTCCGCGCATCGGGTCTGCACGGCAGCTTCAAGCTGGGGCTGGCCAAGCTGCTCTGGATTCAAGAGCACCAGGCCGAGGCATTGGAAGGCGATCCGGTGTGGCTGTCGGCGTCCGGATATATCGCCTACCGGCTGACGGGCGAGATGGCGTTCGACTACTCGCTGGCGGCCCGGACGTATGCGTTCCGGATCGATCGCAAGGAATGGGATGCGCCGTGGATTCGCCAATTCGGCTTCCGCGAGTCGATCTTCCCGGTTGCCGTGCCGGGCGGGGCGACCGTAGGCCGCGTCGGCGGAACGCTGGCGGCGTCGCTCGGTTTGCCGGCGGAAACGCCGGTCGGCATCGCCGGCCACGACCATGTTGCGGCTGCGCTGTCCGTTGGCTCGATCGTGCCCGGCCTCGTATACGATTCGATGGGCACGGCGGAGACGCTGGTCGGCACGCTGCCGGAGCGGGAGCTTGGCCGGGAGGAGTTCGCCACCGGACTGTCGTTCGGCTGCCATATCGCGCCGAACCGCCATTTCTGGATGGGCGGCAACTCGATGTCCGGCGGCTCGGTGGAGTGGCTGCGCGGCTTGCTGGCCGACGAAGCGTTATCCTATGTCGAACTGCTTGCTTTGCTGGAGGAGGCGAAGCCGGGGCCGACGGGTATTTTGTATTATCCGTATTTGGCCGGCAGCGGGGCGCCGCTGCCGGATGCGTCGGCGCGCGGAGCGTTCATCGGGCTGACCAAGGATCACGGCAAAACGGAGCTGATCCAGGCCGTGCTCGAAGGAGCCGCGTATCAGCTGGAAGCGATCCGCCGCGGCGCGCAGCGGATTGCCGGGCAGCCGATCGACCGGCTGCTGGTCGTCGGCGGCGGCACGCGTGTCGCGAAGTGGCTGCAGATCAAGGCGGACGTTTCCGCCGTGACGCTGGAGCTGCCGCCGATCGCCGAAGCGACTCTGCTGGGCGCCGCGATGGCCGCGGGCGTCGGCAGCGGCGTGTACGCGTCGGCGGAGGAAGCCGCGGCGGCGGTGGCGCAGCGCGAGGCGAGGCTCGTGCTGCCGGATGCGCAGCGCCATGCGGCCTATCTTGATCTGTACGAGCGCGGTTATGCGGCGCTGCAGGAGCCGTTGCGCGCGTTTTATCGCGGCTAGCCGGCGGTGCGGTGGCGGAAGCGAAAGGGCAGGAACGCCCAAGCGGGGAGGCGGCATGAGGTGAAGCGAAACGGCAGAATTGCCGCTGCAAGCGGAATGCTTGTTATTGCCGTCGTCGCCGGGACGATGGCGGCTGCGCGGCTATGGCCGCCGGCCGGAGCGGCGAGCGGTCGCGCGAGGGCGGCGCAGCAGCCGGCCGCACCGGCTCCAAGCGCGCCGGCTCCCTCTACGGCCGCGCTCGCTACGCCTTCGCCCGTCGCCGCACTGGCTCCAAGCGCGCCGCCTCCAACTGCGGCCGTGCTCGCCGCATCGCCTTCGCCCGTCGCCACGCTGGCTCCATCCGCTGCGACTCCGGCCGCGACTGCGAACGCTCGGCGATTGAGCGCGCCGATCTTGTCCCAGCTGCCGGAGTTCTACAACGGCTGCGAAGTGACGAGCCTGGCGATGCTGACCGCCTATCTCGGGCTTGCGGCAACCAAGCTCGAACTGGAGCGGCTGCTGCCGAAGGACGAGTCGCCGCTTGTCCGCGATGCGGACGGGGCGATCGTGTCCTGGGGCGACCCGGCGGCCGGCTTCGTCGGCGACATTCGCGGCGACGACTTCGGCTACGCGGTGTACCACCAGCCGCTGGCCCGGGTGCTGGACGCCGTGTACAAGCCCGGCAGTCTGGATTTGACCGGCGCGGCTGATTTTGCCGTGCTGGAACAAACGATTGCGCAAGGGAAACCCGTCATCGTCTGGACGACGGAAACGCTGGCGCCGACGGACGAATGGGTGGCATGGCGGACGTCGTCCGGGGAGGAAGTGGCGGCTACGTTCCGCATCCATACGGTGCTGCTGACGGGCTACGACGAGCGCTACGTGTATGTCAACAACCCGCTGACGGGGCAGCAAGACCAGCAAGCGGACAAGTCGGCCTTCATAGCGGCATGGGAGCAGCTAGGCCGCCAGGCGCTGACCTACAAGTCGTAAATATACGACGCATTGGATCTGTTCCGCCATAATAAGCCATGTTTTATTGGCTATTCTGCAAAAAATCGGCCTGGTCACCGAAATAGCCAGTGATTTCACTGGCTATTTCGTAGAAACGGGCCATTTTGCCGCGACTTGGCGGAAATAACCAGCGTTTTCGCTGGCTATTTCCGGCGAACCGCGCGAATCGCGGCCAATAGGCCATTTTTTATAGGCTATTTCCGAGAACGCAGCCTGTTTTATCGTATGGCAGCTATGCCCCTGAAAAGCACCTTGCGTGTTCGATGTTTCGAGCATGCGAGTGTGCTTTTTTGCTATGAAATAGCACACAACGGTTCTTATAACGGTATAACAGAATTTATATAGACATATCGTAACACAATGAGATACAATGTGTTCGAAAGATGTTCGAAAGCGAAAGCTGCCTTTGTTTTCATATGCAGATGTCTGGAAAGTCAGGCGGCTGCATTTTACATAGATCCGAATTACCAGCCATGAAAAGGGAGGGGAAGGCAGTTGGGGATCAGGGGAAAACGTGCTTTCGGTCGGTTCCTTCAGACTAGTTTGATTTGTGCCCTATTTCTTCTCACAGTAAGCAACACGAGTTATGCCGATTGGCAAAGCGGAGGACAGATTACCCATTTCGGAAGCGGATTCAGCCAGAATCCGAAAGCAAGTCCGGATGGCAACTGGATCTATTATCAGTCGGACAAGTCGGGGGTTTCAGCGGTATATCGCATGCATCCCGATGGCAGCGGGGATACGAATTTGACGGCCGGCTATAGCGTGAACAGCGGAAATTCCTGCTACGGCCTTTCCTTGTCCGTCGATGGAAGCAAGTTGATTTATTCCTCGCACAATGGCACGTATGCGAAAGTAGTCATGGCCAATGCCGACGGCACGAGCCCGGTCGTTGTGAGCACGTCGGGTCAGTACACCTATATGGCGTCCGCCAACTCGGACGGCACGGAAATCGTATTTTCGAACAATTCGCTGGGCTACAAAATTCAATTGGAGAATGTGGCCACGCAAACGATTACTACGCTAGCCCCCGCTTTAACGGATACGTACGTGCCTCAGTTTACGAAAGACGATCAGAAGATCGTGTTCACCCAGAAATACGGCTCCTCCGATATTTACGGCAATATCTATATCGTCAATAAGGACGGAACCGGTTTAACCAATTTGACGAACAACAACCTGTTCGCCTACGAGTATTTTTTATCGAGCTTGGATACGCACGGCGCCAGCGAAGAACTCAGCTTATCGCCCGACGGAACGAAAATTTTATATTCGCAGTATGTGGGCAGCGTTCCGCAGCTTTACACCATGAATATGGACGGCAGCGGCAAAACGCAGCTGACGAACGGAGAAACATGGGCGGCCAAAGGAAAATACAGTCCGGACGGTACCCGAATCGGTTTTATCAGGAAGGTCGGAGCCAATTACTGGCAGCTGTTTGTGATGAATGCGGACGGTTCGAATGTGAGGCAGCTGACGAATATCACCGGTGCGGTAAGAAATTTTGATTGGGCGCCCACCGGGGAAGAAATCTACTATACCGATATGGAATGGGGCGGAGGAGCGTATGACCCCGCAAATTCCGTAAGCGGGGAATTGCATCGTGTATCCGTGAAGCCGGATTCTTCCTTATTCTTGGACGACTTTGAAGCTTATTCGACAGGGGCGTATCCGCCGTCCAATTGGTCCAATCCGAACGGCAACGGGCCCTGGACGGTAGAGAACGGTTACAGCCATGTGCTGCAGCAGAGCGGGACGGGGTTGTCGCAATATTTTTTCGTGACGGCCGGATCAAGTTCGTGGACTGACTATGAGGTGTCGGCAAGAGTGAAACCCACCGGCAACAGTGCAGGGGTTTTCGGCAGGTATCAGAGTACCAATACGTACTACATGGCACGAATCGATACGTCGCAGGTTGCGCTCTACAAGATTATCGGCGGAACCGTCACGCTGCTGGCATCGGCTTCTTACCCTTTCAGTACGAGCTCCTGGTACAACATCAAGCTGTCCATGCACGGCTCGAGTCTCAAAGTCTATCTCAATGGCGCTTTGAAGCTGACTGCGACGGACGCCGCGCTCTCCACCGGGAGAATAGCCTTGTACACCATCCCGGAAGCGGCGTTCGATTATGTATCCGTTGCCAACGAGATGGCGTTTTATGACGGCTTCGAAGGCTCGCCAAGTCCATGGATCGCCAGAAAAGGAACGGCTTCCGCAAGCACCGCGCACGCTTATAGCGGACTGAACAGTTACGTGACGAATGAGGATATGGATGTCGTCTCGCATCCGCTCGGGGCAAGCTTGAACAAGATCGTTACGTTGCAGTTCTACGATAATGCCGGCCAAACGACGCAGGACAGCGTGGCCCGGGCCGATGACAGCGGATGGGACGGCAGCTTCTGGCGAGGGCTCGGCGTCATTACGGCGGCATCGAGCACGCATTACGCTGTCAGAATCGATGGAACGGAAACGGCGACAAGCGTACCTCGCGTTACCGGCTGGCACCAGTTCAAATGGGATTACACTTCCGGCACGAAGGTGGATATGTATATTGACGGCGTGCTGGTGGCATCTCCGACGGGGGTAACCGCCGTAAGCGAGATTGCGATGGGAGATTGGTGGGCAGACAGTGCCGTCGGCACTTACTACTATGACGATGTGAAAGTGGCTGATTAAAGAAACTCGAAACGGATATGATGCAACCCCTAACTCATACGGAAAGAGGCGGTTTACCATGTCATTCTTAATGAGCTATCCAAAGAAACGGTTTTCGTTCCTGACGCTTGCCGTCATGATCGCCATACTTGTCGTTTCCGCAGGCTGCAGCTCGAAATCCTCCAAAGATCCCGTTGCATCGCCTGCCGCTTCCGGCGCTTCTCCGACAGCCGCATCCGTAGCATCGGCGACGCCCAAGGAAGACCCGAAATTGACCTTGACGTTATGGACGACGCAAACAGGGACGCTGTCGGGCCAAAAAGCGGGGGAATGGGTGGAGCAAGACCTGGCCAAAGAATGGAATGAGATCCATCCGAACGTAAAAATCAAGGTGGAAATCATCCCGTTCGACGGCATTAACGAGAAGATTACGACGGCGATCGCTTCCAAATCCGCACCCGATCTCTTATTCGACGTGCCTTCCCGAACGCTGGCTTACGGGCAGATGGGCGCGTTGGCCACACTCGACGATATTATTCCGAAGGAGGATCTCGACAAAATCCATAACAATCCCGGGATCATGAAAATGGTTACGGTGAACGGCAAAGTGGTCACGATGCCTTATTCCTCCAATCCGCTGGCGCTCATCGTCGACAAATCGATTTGGAAAGACGCGAACGCGGAGAAGCTGCTGCCGAGCAACGAGTTCCGCACCTGGACGCCGGAGCAATTCAAAGCCGCGCTCAAAGCGGTAGTAAATAAAGACAAAGGCATCTACGGCGCCAGCATGTTCGCGCTGAACGAACAGGGCGACAGCCTGTACAATTCGTTGTTCACTTCTTATGGCGCCACCTTGTTCAACGACGATTATTCGAAATATGTCGCGGCGGATTCTCCGCAGGCGGAGCAAGCGTTAAGCATGATCAAGTCGCTGGTTGACGAAGGTCTTGTCAACCCGCACCCGGAAAGCATTTCTGCGGTTAATATCGTCGACTTCTGGAAGCAGCGCAAGACGGGGATGATTCTGGGCGGCCCTACACATGCCGACATTATCAAGAGCGGGTTAAAGGACGGGAGCGTAGTCGGACCGCATGAATATATGTACGTAAGCTTCCCGTCGCCGACGGAAGGGAAATCGGCGCTGAATATGCAGATCGGATACGGCACGGTATTCAAAAACGGCGATGCGAACAAAGAAAAGTGGGCGAAAGATTTCTTATACTGGTCGCAGACCAAAAGCAAAACTTATGCAAATGCGATGAAAGTGTTCAACCCTTTCTCGAATGAAGCGCCGGAGTGGACCAAGGACGATCCGGAAATGCAGTTTCTCGCCAAGCTGGCGACCAAAGCGAAGGACTGGCCGGTTCTGGATCCGGGTTATGGCATCAAGGGATATCCCGAAATGCGGGCAGCCATGTTTCCCGAAATGCAAAAAATGTTTATCAACCAATCGACGCCGAAACAGACGATCGACACGATTTCCAAGAAGTTCAACGATATCATAACGAAATATAAAAAATAACGGCGCTCAAGGCGGGTTTCGGTTTGCCCGTGCCCGCCTTGCCAATCTTTTCGAGGAGGGTCTGCCAGGTTGAGGACGCTCAGTTGGACTGGTTTCAAGAAGGAGGCCATCGGGTGGCTGTTCGTTTTGCCGATGCTTGTTTTTTTTGGTCTCTTCGTGTTGTATCCGATTCTCGATTCGATCCGGACGAGCTTTTACGGATTCGACTTCAGCCATTATTATTGGGCCGGGCTTGATAATTACCGCTCGCTGTTCGCCGACGAACTCTTCTGGAAATCGATGAAGAACACGCTTGTTTTCGTCGCTTATCTGGTTCCTTCGATAACCGTGATATCGCTGCTGCTTTCGTTGTTCATCAACAATCGTTCCATGAGAGCGCAAGCTTTTTTTAAAGCCGTCTTTTATATTCCGGCCGTCACTTCGATTGTCAGTATTACGCTGGTTTGGGGCTATATGCTCAACAACCAGTTCGGGCTCGCGAACTATTTGCTGCGGCTGCTGGGGCACGAGGGGATGATCAACTGGCTTGGCGTCAACTGGGTATACGGCTCCTTGTCGCTTATTCTGATTACGATCAATATCGGCAATCCGATTGTCGTCTTTACAGCATCCTTGAACGGGATCCCGGGAGATCTGTACGAATCCGCATCGCTTGACGGCGCGAAGCCGATGGAGAAGTTTTTTTACATCACGCTGCCTTTGCTCCGCCCGAGCTTGCTGTACGTCATCGTGACGACTACCATTGCATCGTTTCAAGTATTCGCGATTATTTTATTGATGACTGCGGGCGGCCCGGCATTCAAAACGACGACGATTTTGATGCTGATTTACCAGCAAGCCTTCGTCAATATGAATTTCGGCATGGCGAATGCGATGGGGATCATCCTGTGCCTGATCATTTGCTGTATCGCTTTTCTGCAATTCAAGCTGTTCAAGAGCGATATCGAATATTAATGCGAAGGGGTCGCCATGCATACTAATCGGGCTTTACTAACGGTTCAGAGAGCGATTCTTTACTTGTGCTCGTTGTTCTTTCTTTGGCCGTTCTATTGGATGGTCATCGGCTCTTTCAAAAACCTGCAGGTTTCGTTGCAAATACCGCCGGAGTGGTTTCCGCTGCATCCGACGTTCGATAATTTTCGCATCCTGCTGACTGATTTCCCGACGCTGCGTTGGCTCGGCAACAGCTTGTTTATTTCGACTGTGTGTACCGTCATGGTTCTGACAGTCAGCTTGCTGGCGGCTTATTCGATCGCCAAGCTGCGGTTTAAAGGCGCCAGCATCGTGTTCGGTACCATGGTTGCAGCGATGACGATTCCGCATACGGTCCTGTTCATTCCGCTGTTCAAATTGATGAACCAGTTGAGCCTGACCAATACGTTATGGGGGGCGCTTCTGCCGCTGGTCGGTTGGCCGTTCGGCGTCTTCCTGCTCAAGCAATTTATTCAGACGCTGCCGGGCGAGCTGATGGAAGCGGGCCGAATCGACGGATGCGGCGAATTCCAGCTGTTCACCAGCATCATCGTTCCGTTGGCCAAACCGGGACTTGGCGTTCTGGCGATATTCACTTTCGTAAATTCTTGGAATGACTACGTATGGCAGCTGATCATTTTAACGAAACGAAGCCAATACACACTGCCGGTCGGCGTCAAAATTGCGCAGCAGGTCACCGAGTTCGGGATTAATTACGGCGTTGCGATGGCCGGCGCGGTTTTTGCCACGGGGCCGATTCTGATCATTTTTTTATATTTCCAAAAGTATTTTACGAAAGGGATTACGCTGGGCGCTCTGAAGGGGTAACGGCTGCTGCTTATCATAAGACGAGGTGAAAGCGATGGGAAAAGAGAAATTATCGGAGCATGCGGTCATCAGTCGCGGCGAAAAAATCAAATATTACGTACGGACGCCGGAGCATCTGGCTCCGATCGGGGAACGGCTGCTGCTGATTTCGGTAGGGATGGAGTGGATCCGTTCCTTGTATACGGAGCCTTATCGGATTACGGCGGATACCTTCCTCCTTCACGGCCACTGTGTGCTCAGCTTCGATACCCCTTGTCACGGGGAGCGGACCAAGCCGTACGGGGAACATATCGAAGGGCTTTGCGCCGCCTTGCTGAAGGGGGACGATCCCTTCGAGCGCTTCATCGAGGATGCCGGCACGGTTATCGACGACTGCATTCGCCGAGGGGTGGTGAAGGACGACCAGATCGTCGTTTGCGGCGCATCCCGCGGCGGTTATTTGGCGCTGCGGCTGCTGGCTGCGGATGCGAGGGTCGGCAGAGCCGCCGCTTTCGCTCCGGTAACGGATTGGCAATATTTGCGGGAATTTGCGGCCGTGAAGGATACGGAAACGGTCGGGGCGCAAAATTTGCTCCGCTACATGGACGAACTGGCGGGAAAGCCGATATTTATGGCGATCGGCAATCACGATTTGCGTGTGAGCACGTTCAGCTGCTGCAAGCTTCATGTCGAACTGGCGGCGCACAACGCTTCCCGCGGACATGAGGAGTCGTTGATCGAGTTTTTCGTAACCGACGATGCGGGACATACGATGGGCGATCTTTGGTATCATAAGGGAACGCAATTTTTATTATATGGACCCGACGAAGAGCCCAAGCAAGAAGAGGAATGATTCGTAGAGCTTCCTGGCTGGCCGCTGCGCGGAAGGGCTGAGGCGCAGCGGGACTTCGCTTCGAACCACGGCCAAAAAACGGGGGCATTTACTGAAAATTTTCTTGCGCATGCGATTTTTAACGGACCGGGCGGGGTGTCTGATTTTGCCAAAGTAGTATGGTATAATTAAAACAACGAAAATCACAATAATTCCGAATTATGGATGGTTTTATAGTGGAAATGGAGTGAACGCATCGCATGGAAACGGAAGAAAAGAACGAAACAACGAAAGACACCCCTTATTTTGTGATTCAATCGCTTGATAAAACACTGCATATTTTGCAATGCTTCATTGACGACCGTTCCCCGCTTGGCGTGAGCGAAATTGCCCGCAAATTGAAATTGAACAAAAGCGTCGTGCATCGCCTGATGCTGACCTTGCAAATTCACGGCTATTTGCAGCAAGTCAAAAAGACGGATAAATATACGGTAGGTCCCAAGGCGTTCGAGCTTGGTTCGGTTTACACCAATTCGACCGATCTGGTCGACTCCGGCAAAAAAACGCTGATCGAGCTGGTCGAGCGCACCAGTCTCACCGCGCACCTTGCCATTCTCGACAAAGATTCCGTTCTTCACCTGGTGAATGTGGAGCCCGATCATTTGAAGTATTTGTTTGGCGCGGCGGGACAGAGAAGACCGATCCATAATACGGCGCTCGGGAAATGTTTGACTGCCTGGATGCCGAGAGAGCATGTGTTGAAAGTATTGGAGAAGTGTACGTTCGAGAAGACGACTGCCAATACGATCGATTCTCTGGATGCGTTTCTCTCCGAGCTGAGCCGCGTTCGGAAGATGGGCTACGCGACGGAGAACGAGGAGGCGAATCCCGCCGTCCGCAGCTGCGCGGCTCCGATTCACGGGAAGGACGGCGATGTCATTGCGGCGATCAGCGTGAGCGGGTATGGCATTTCGGATGAAAAAATGAATGAGCTGCTGATTATGGTGAAAAGTATGGCCTCCCAACTGTCGCGGAGAATCGGGCATTTTTAACGCGGCGGCACATCTTTGTAAGGCGCAAAGCCAAAACGGCCTCCCTGGGGAGACCGCCGTTGGCTTTTATTTTTTTCATTACACTTCCCGGCCGCTGATCAGCGCCGCGTCATCGGCCGGATCGGCCCACGGCGTCGCATACGTCGGCTGGTTCACGTACCGCTGCATCGCGATCCGCAGCTGAATGCCCGCGCCCGGGGCGAGCTGCACGGCAAACCATTTGCCGCCGACGGCGATTTCCGCCTGTACAGCCGCGTCCGCGCTCGGTCCACTGTTGCCCGCCGCCGCGCCCGCCGTCGTGCCTTGCTCCGAAGCCAGCACGTACGCCGTCTCGAATCGGTGCTCGCCGAACGTGCCGGCCTGGATGATGACTTCTTTCTCCGCGAACAGGTCGAGGTTGACCAGGCTCAGCGTCACCGAATCGTCCGCCAGCTCCGATACCAGCGCGGCGACCGATTCCGGCAAGCCCGGCCGCTGCCCCTGCGCGTCGAAATAGCGCACGCGCCCGTGCTGCAAGCCGCCATGCGAAATGTGCATCGGCGCGCCCAGCATCAGCTGCAGCAACCCTTCAAAATAAACCGGGCACATCTCCTGCCACTTGTGAATGCTTGACAGCGCGCCTTCGCTGAAGCCGTCCTCCGTCCAGCCGGCCGGGTCTCCCTCGGGAGAGCGCAGCTTCTCCAGCTGAAGCGAAACGAGCTGGCAGTTCGCTTCGAGAATCCGCTCCGGATAATCCGGCCGCTGGCCGCGCATGTATTGGAACCAAGGCACCGTGTTGGCGATGTAGTGCTTCGTTTCTTTGCCCGTCCGCGGGTTGCCGCCGGAATAGTTGGGCACGTCGACGTACAGGTGGTAGTCCTGGATCGCGATCCGCTCCAGCCGCTGCGCGTCTTCTTCGGCCATCGACACTGTCCACAGGTACACCGGATATACCGGGTTCGGCACCTTGTAAGCTGCCCAGCCCGTATCGAAATGCTTGTGCGGCGTCACCCACTTGCCGTTCTCCTCGCGGCCGAGCGCCCAGTTGCGGTCGATCTGCTCGCGCGCCAGACGCAGCCGGTCGCGGTCGCCGGTCAGCAGCACCGCGTTCATCGAGGCGTTGACGAGCGGCTCGATGATCGTCATGAAGCCGTGCGGCCAACGCCAGCCGTAGTAGCCGCCCCACCATTTGCCGTCGTTGAACTGGCCGATCTCGCCGTTCAGGCCGACGTTGTCCGGCATGATGCCGCCATTGCGCTCCGCGCGTTCGCTCCAGGCGTCGATGTAGCCCAGCACCCATTGACGCAGCGATTCCTCGCCCGAGTACAGGAACGCGTGCGTAATCAGCCCGGTCGCGTTCAGGTTGAGCGGCACGTCGCCGCGCGTCATCCGTTCGTTCATCAGCCGCACAATATGGCCGTAAATTTCGTCGTTCGACCATTGGCACTTGCCCGACGCGAAGTCGACGCCCGGAATATCTTCGTACGGGGCCAAATAATTGTCGAGAATGCCGCGGTGCGTGCACCAGTCCTCTTCGGTCAGCACGTGGCGCGGGCCGCGGCTGCCGGTGATCGGCGAACGAATCAGCTTGCGTTCCTTGTCGTAGTTGTCGGCTTCGGCATCGTCGCCCGTGTACATGGCGGCAAAACGTTGGGCCCGCTGCCGGTCCTTCAGCACGAGCGGATCGGTCAGCCCGAGGAAGTAGAAGTACAAGTACCCTTCGCCATGGTGCATCCAATCGTAGTAAGCGTCGAAATCGCGGTAAATTTGCCCGTATTGCGTCCATTGCCAGGTGATTCCTTCCCACGCCAGCCTTCCGAGCTGGTGCGCCTTTTCGCTGCCGCCGAGCACGTACAGCAGCGACAAGTACATGAAGCCTTCGTACGGATCGTCGGAGCCGTCCATGCCGGGCCAGTCCTTCCGCCACGTCAGCGTGCCGTCGGGCCGGATATAACGTTCGGCGAATTCTTCCGCCGCCTTGTTCAGCGTTTGCATCAGATGGTGCTCCAGCAGCGCCCAGCGCGGCGGAATCCAGGTGTCCGTCGAGCGGACCGACGGAATGGCGGCTGCGGCAGCCCGGTTCGGTTGATAATGCGACGACATCGGTCATAACCTCCATCATTTGTTGGCAAAATAAGATTGGCTTGCGACGGCTTAAATCTCGCCGCCGTTCTGCTCGATCGCCAGCCGGATGTTGCGGCTGGAGTAATCCAGGTGCTCGCGCAGCACGCGTTTGGTAGCTTCGCTGTCGCCGGTCAGCATGCTGTCCAGGATGGCACGGTGCTGTTCGACCGCGCGGGCCATCATCTCGCGGGTGACTAACGCGCCGCCGAAATTCAGGAAACGGTAATGCATCAGATTGCGGTACATTTCGACGTTCTTGCGGTTGCCGGCCGCCCCGACGAAAGCGAGATGAAAGTCGAGATCGAAATTCGCCTGCCCCTTGTTGTCGTCATCGGCGCGGAGTATCGCTTGCTCGGCGATCTCTACGATAGCGGCGGCTTCCGCCAACACCGACCGCAGCCGGTCCTGCGGCAGCAGCGCCAGCCGGTCGATCGTCCAGCTGTCGATCATGTCGCGGCATGCCATGATGTCGATCACGTTGTCTTCCTGTACCGGATTGACGAACGTGCCAACCTTCGACACGGTGCGCACGAGCCCTTCCATCTCGAGCCGGATGAGCGCGTCGCGGATCGGCGTGCGGCTGATGCCGAGCTGCTCGGCCAGCTCGGGAATGAGCAGCTTCTCATTGGCCCCGAACTGGCGCGCCAGAATCCGCTCCTTCAGCAGCTGATATGCCTGGTCCCAAATATTCGCGACCTGCAGCTTCGGCAGCCGCTGCGCGGACGGTTGATCCGCAGGGGCCATCGGGTCATCTCCTTTCATGTTTTATGTTGTATACAACATACCAAGACTAGCCGGGCACTGTCAATTGTCAAAAAAAAATCGGCGCCTTCGCGGGCGCCGATAGAAACTGATTTATCCTTTCACCGCACCTGCCGTTACGCCTTCGATAAACCGTTCCCTGGCGAACAGGAAAACGACGAACAGGGGAATGAACGAGAGGAAGGTAGCCGCCATCATTTCGCCGGAAGTGACTTGTCCGAACGACCGCATGCCGGCGATGCCGACGGGCAGCGTTTTCATTTTCTCCTCGGTCGTAATAATGAGCGGCCACAACAAATTGCCCCAGTTCAGGATAAAATAGAAAATCGTCAGCACGGCGAGCGAAGACTGGATCACCGGCAGCACGATGCGAAAGAACAGGCCGTATTCGCCGCAGCCGTCCAGCTTGGCCGATTCCAGCAGCTCGCCCGGGAGGACGCGGATGAATTGCATCATCAGGAATACCCCGAACGCGCTGGGAATCGTCGGCACGATCAAGCCCCAATACGAGTTGGTCCAGCCGAGCCGATCGACGATGAGGAAGCTCGGGATGATCGTCACGATGCCCGGGATCATCGTTGTGGCCAGCATGACGGCGATCATCGGGCGTTTGCCGGCAAATTCCCGTTTGGCGAACGCATAACCCGACATGGAACTGACCAGCAGCATAAAAACAGCGCCTACCCCGCAAACGATCACGCTGTTCGCGAACCATCGGCCGAAGCGGGACGACCCTTCGAACAAGGCGAGATAGTTCGCCCAACTGCCGTCGTCCGGCCAAAACTTGGGCGGATAAGCGAGCAGATTCGTCGTCTGGCGAAACGACGAAACGAGCAACAGCCAGACGGGCAATACGATGCCCAAGGCTGTCGCCGCCAACAAGACATGTTTGACGACGGTCCGCGTCCGACTCGTTTTCAACGCCTGTCTCCTCCTTTCTCCCGCGGGTTCAATATTCCGTATCCGATTTCAACACCCTCATTTGCACCAAGGCGATCGCCAGCATGAACGCGAGGAAGATCATCGACATGGCGGCGCCGGTGCCGATCCGGTCGTCCAGCAGCGTCACCCGGTAGATGAAGAACACGACGCTTTCGCTCCCCCGTACAGGGCCGCCGTTGGTCAGAATGAAGATGGAATCAAAAATTTGGCCGATAAAAATCGACGTCATGACGACATTGAGCAGAATCGCGTTTTTGATCAGCGGCAAGGTGATGCGAGTCAACTCCTGCCACGGCGTACATCCGTCGATTTGGGCCGCGTCGCCGTATTCGCCCGGGATGTTGCGCAGCGCCGCTACATAGATGAACGTGTAGAACGTGGCGCCTTTCCAGATTTCCAGCATGCATACGGCAAGCTTGGCCATGAGCGGGCTGCCGAACCAGTCCACTGCCGGCATGCCGAGCGAAGTGAGCACGTAGTTGAGCGGCCCGGCCTGGGAGAGGACATAGGCGAATATAATGCCGCCGGCAACCATCGAGATGATGAGCGGCATAAAAAAGACCGTCTCGTACACCGCAGCGGCACGGCTCTTGCGGCGGATCAGCAAGGCGAGCGCGAGGGCAATCGCCTGGCCGCACGGAATGATGACGACGATATAGAACAGCGTGTTCAGAAATCCCCCGAGATACAGCCGGGCATTGGACAACACTTTGGCAAAATTGGCCCATCCGACCCATTCCATGGCGTCCAGATTCAGCAAACTGCCTTGCGTAAAGCTGAGAATGACGATGAACAGGATGGGAAGGATGGAAAAGACGCCGGCCAGCAGCAAATAAGGCAATACGAACGTATACGAAATGAGCGTCTGTTTCCATTTTGCATGCACCGTCGACATGACCCTCCTTTCGCTCGGGCGGCAAGCGAGGCTGTTATGGCAGCCCCGCTCGCCCGGTCTTATTTTCCCGCGTTCCAACGGGTTGGTTTAATTGGCGTATTCGTTTACGGCGTCCTTCAGCGCTTGCGCCGGCGACTTCGCCTCCAGCAGCGCGGCATCGCGCATGTTGCGCACGATGTCGAACGCTTTGCTGAACCGGTCGTTCGGCGGGTACAACTGCAAGGTTTGGATCGATTTTTTGACGACGTCCATCACTTCGTCCCCCACGTACATGCTGTCGTTCGCTTCCGGCAGCGGGGAGAGGAAGTTGGCTTTCTCCAGATACAGCTTCGCGTTCTCTTTGGAAGTAACGAACGAGATGAATTTCCAGGCTTCGTCCTTGTGCTTCGATTTTTCGGCGATCGCCAGCATGCCGAGTCCGCCGTACGCTTCCCGTTGTTTGGCCGGATCGGTTGCCGGGCCCGCCGGATTGAGAAACGCGCCGAGCGGGAAGTTGGGGGCGTTCGTCCGCACGGTCGAGATGAAGCCCGCCTGCGCCATAATCATGGCGATTTTGTTGTCCTTATAGAACGCCTGGCCGAGCTGATCGTCGTTCGGGAATACGGTCGGCTTGGGCGCCACTTTGTATTTGACCACCAGATCGGTCAAGTACTGCAGCCCTTTCTGCCCTTCCGGGGTGTTGAAGCCGAGCTTCGTAATGTCCTTGTTCTGATCGGCGTACAGATAAGCGCCGGCCTGGCCCATCCAGGCGATCACGTTCTGCTCGGAGATGCCGCCGATGGCGTAGCGGCCGTCCTTGGTCAGCTTCTGGGAGACGTCGATCATTTCCTGCCACGTTTGCGGCGGCTGTACGTTCGCTTCCTTGAACAAATCTTTATTGTACAGGATGATCGAGCTGGCCGCTACGAAAGGCATGGTGTATATTTTGCCGTTGATGCGCATGTAGTCGATGACGCTTTTGGAATATTTGGCTTGCTCCGCACTCGTAAAGTAAGAGGCAAGATCGGCAAGCTGCCCGCTCTTTGCGAATTTGACGAAATACTCCGGCATGTAGGAGACGTCCGGCGGACTGCCGCCCGCGAAGGCTGCCGTATACTTCTGATCCCAGCTGTCCCACGGCGTCTCCAGAAATTCGACATGAATGTTCGGGTTGGCGGCTTCGAACTTCTGGATGATCGTGGCCCAGACATCTTTTTCGTTGGCAAAATGGGGAGCTTTCCAGAAGGTGAGCGTCACTTTTTCGCCTGGCTTGGCGGTACTGCCGGTGCTGGCGCCAGGGCTTGGGCTTCCGGACGCGGTGCCCGATTTCCCGGCATTGCCGCCGCTGCAGGCGGCGAGGACGACAGTGAGAAGCAGGCAGATCAGGGCGAGCGCGGACCACTTTTTGCTATTCATCGAAACAACGACCCCCTCATAATTGTTGTCGTACGTTTGGTTCGTCTAGGCAAGCGCAAGCAGCCGCTTGGCATTGCGCCCCAGGATGTCCAGCTTGATCGATTCGGGTATAGCGGCGAACGCCACGTTGCCGATCTCCCAGCAGATATTGTTGTAAATGGTATCGCTGGAGAAGAGCAGCTTGCTCGTATCCGCCTCGCGGACGAAGCGTTCGGCCGTCGTGCGGGAATAAATGAACGCGCCGTTCAAGTCGAGGTAAACGTTGTCGAACCGGTTGGCCAGTTCGATGGCAATCGATAATTCGGGCTCCCTGCCGCCGCAATGGCCGAGCAGGATTCTGGCATTCGGGTAGCGGGCGGCCAAGTCGCGGAACATGGAAGGCTCCGAATGGGCGCCCCAGGCGTGCGAAAGCACGATCAGCCCGGCTTGGTCGGCGTATTCCCACATCGGGGCGTAGCCGGGCCCGGAGATCGGATACCGGTTGATTTCCGGATGAACCTTGAAGCCGATAAACTGTTTCGTCAGCGCCAGGCAGCGGGCCGCCGCGTCCAGACTCGCTTCGGGCAAGTAAGGGATATACGTGATCCATCCGAGCAGCTTCGGGTCCTGCAGCATGTAGGCGCCCAGATCGAGATTGGCCTGCAGGTCGGCGCTCGCAAGCCCTCTCAGCATCGAGATGACGGAGTAATCGACTCCCACGCGCGCCATCGTGCGGGTATAATGAACGAGTTGTTCGTCTTCATCGGCATAGGCCAGGTAAAGATTGGGGTAGGCGCCGAGATGGCAATGCATGTCGATCAAGGTTATGTCGTGCAGCGGCAGTCCGCTTCGGGCAAGCTCCGCAACGGTTGTCATTCGGTTCACCTCTCCATCAGACGCTCCAGGTTTTTGTAAGCGATGTTTGCCTTGTCCGTCTCCGGCAGTTCGGCGTAAGCCAGCATCGTCACGGAAGGGCCGGGCGAATTGAACGGCCGGTTGCTTCCCCACAGCAGCCGCTCGGAGCCGAACAGCGCGACGGTGCGCTCGTAGGTCAGCCAGTTGTCGTTGACGGACATTTCCACGTAGACGTTCGGATGCTGCTCCAGGAAGCTGTACCACATCATATTCCGGCGGTGCGGGGCTTCGGTCAGCACGAAAGCGACGTCCCGGTATTGCCGGCACAGCTGCTCGAACAATGGGTTTTCCCCGATGATATCGCCTTCCTGGTAGATTTCGCCGTAGGACAGCATGACCGTCAAGCCGAGCCGCTGGGCGATGGCCAGCATCTCCGTCACGTGGGCGGAGCCGAGCGTATAGCCGTGTTCGCGGGGAAACATCCGCACGAAGCGAACGCGATGGGCGGTCAATTCCTGTTCCAGGTACGCCCAGCCCTGCTCGTACTTATAGTGCGGCGATACGACGAAACAGGGGACAATAGACGGCTCGTTCCGGCATAGAGCGGCCAATTTGGCATTGCCGGCTGCTGGATGCAGCGAGCGGGCGTCGGCATGGTAGGCGACCGTCTTTTCGATGCCGAATGGGGTCGAGATGCGGATGCATTCCGCTTCGTCGCGGATCGACACCTGTTCCCTGACATAAGCCCCGATCATGGTGTTGGCGTCATACAATTTCACGGGCCCCGTCTCCTTTCTCTTTCAAAAATGAGGCAGCGTTCAAACGGTAGCGGCGTCGAACAGCCGTTTGATGGTGCGGTAGGCCGCTTTCTCCTTGCGGTCGATCGTCACGACGCCGTAAGGACCGTAGGGCGACTTCCACATCGTATCGCTCGTGCCGACAAAATCCCGGCGATGGTAGTAATCCGCCCAGCTCCAGACGACTCCTCCCTGAATGCCGGCGTCGAGGATCGCCTGCCATACTTTCTCCAGATAGGCCGCCTGGTACGTCTCCGAAAACCGGTCCTCGCTTTGCAGCCCCAGGATGCCATGCGTTCCGAATTCCGTCATCACGACGGGTTTGCCGGCATATTCGTCCGCGGTTGCCCGCAAATGCTTCTCCGTCGGCACACGCACCAGCTCGTCAAGCGACGGAATGTCGAGCGCCACGTTCTGATGGAACAAGCCGTAGTACAAATTGACGCAGACCAGATCGGCATCTTCAAAAGCGAGGTGGCCCGGGGAACCGGTTGTCACGAACGTCACCAGCCGGTCCGGATCGAGCTGCCGGGCGCGGCCGAGCAGCCTGCGCATGGCGGCGATTCCTTCTTCCGAGTTGGTGCCGGATTCGTTGCACATGCTCCAGGCGATGACGCACGGATGGTTGCCGTCGCGACGGATCATCTCTTCCAGCGCGATCTCCGCCCGATCGACCACTTCCGGGATATAGGGGCGGTCGCGGCCTTCGGACAGCCACCAGTTCAGCGGAATTTCCTCCATGAACAGCAGGCCGATTTCGTCCATCAGCTCGAGGTGCACCGGATCCTGGGGATAATGCACCCGGATCAGATTGGCCCCCGTCCGCTTGATCTTCATCAGATCCTCGCGGATGACGTTTGCCGGCGCAGACGGTCCGTACTGCAAATATTCATCGTACCGGTTGAAGCCTTTGATGACAATCGGCTTGCCATTGAGCACGATTTGGTTGCCGATCGTGGCGATTGTGCGGATGCCGCATTTTTGCTCGATGCTGTCGATCGGCGACTCGCTGTCGAACAGCTGCATTGCAATCGTATACAAATGCGGGTTGTCCAGCTCCCATAATACGGGATCGGGGACGGTCAGCGAGACGGTGACGGCGGTCGTTTCGGCCGCGCCGCACGAGAGGGGCGTTTCCGCAACGATCGTTCCCGCGCCGGCGGCGATTTCCATGCGGAGCATGCCGCGGAACGGTGCCGAGGCCGTGTGGGCCACCTTGATCTCGCACTGGACGACGGCGGTGCGGTCGTCCCCGATTCGCGTCCGAATGCGGCGCTCGTTTATGTAGGTGCGGGGGACGGTTTCCAGCGTGACGGGCTGCAGAAGGCCGCCGTATTGAATCCATTCCACGACCGGACCGCCCGGCAGCCAATGCTCCTGATGGCGGTTGTCGACGCGCAAGACGATTTCATTGACACCGTCCGCTTGCAGATAGGGGGTGAGCGCAAAGTCGAAAGGCAAGTAGGCGCCAAAATGCTCCCCCAAATAGCTGCCGTTCACCCATATTTGCGAATGGCCGCTTACGCTGTGAAAGACGATGCGTTGCAAGCTCAGCGGATCGACACTGTGCGCCGGCAGCACGGCGGCGAACCAGCCGATGCCTTCATAGCCCCAGAAAGCAGGCTCGTAAAGGTCCCACGGTTTGGCTGCCTGTACCGTCATCCAGCCGGATTTGTCAAAGTCGGGGCGATGCCAGCCGCGCTGTACGCCAAGATCGTTCTGGTCTACCTGAAAGCGCCACTCCTGAAGCCGGGTCTGGTTTCTCAACATATCCGTTCCTTTCATGCGCAGGTCTGTCTGCTGTCTGTTTAGGCGATGATTCTGATCGTTCTTCCGGTTGCGGCCGATTCATCGATCGCGTAGCATACCTCCATCGAGCGGGCGGCGTCGGCAAAATCGCACCTCGTCCCGGAGCGATGGATGACGGCATGGATGAATTCGTCGATTTCCGCTTGAAACGGGTGATGGGCGACTTCGCCGCTGTCGGGAAGCACGGTCGGTATTTCCGCATAATCGGTTTGGCCGGGAAAAATCGACGAGAACAGCCGGTTGTTCAGCAGCGTGCCGTTCGTCCCGTGCAGTTGGATATTGAACTTATAGGGCGTGGCGCATTCCAGCAGCGACGAAATTTTGCCCATGCCCCCGTTTCGCAGCTTGGCGACTGCCAGCACGTTCGGATCGTACTCGTATCCGGAATGCGGGCCTCTGTGGCTGTAAGCCGTCACTTCCTCCACTTCCCCGGCCAAATACCGCAAAGCATCCACCGCATGGCAGCCGGCCGAAAGCAAGCTGCTTCCCCCTTGGCGGCGGGAGGCGCTCCAGCTGTCCGACGGGATCGCATGCCAATAATCGACGCCGGCCATGATGACGTCTCCGATGGCGCCGCTGCCGGTCAACGACTTGGCGATTTCAAGCAACGGATTCCAGCGCAGGACGAAGCTGACCGTCGTTACGATCCCTTGTTTGCCGATCGTTTCGCCCATGCGCGCCAGATTCGCCCTGTCCATTGCGACAGGCTTCTCGATAATCAGATGTTTGCCGAGCTCCGCCGCCAGTATGGCCTGCTCATGCCGGGAGTCCGGCCGGGAGCAGAGTACGATGGCATCGACATCCGGGTCGTCCGCCATGTCGCGGAAGGAAGCGTATACTTTCCCGTCCAGCTGCAGACCGTGCAGCCTCGCTCTTGCTCTGTCGGGATCGCCGCCGAAGATGCCGGCTATCTTGCCTTGCGGGTGATGGGCGATCCATTTCAGGTATTGCTCCGATACCCATCCTGTTCCGGCGATTCCGAACGAAACGCTCATCGTTCCCCCCCCCTTTCTTCCATTCCCCGCCATTACATCATTTGGAAAATCAATGGCACGGAATTGACCCTATAATTATTCATTCACTTACTTAATCAATTATACAATCGGGTTTGCGAAAATGTAAATATGCAATTTTTTAGCGATTGAATTGGCAATAACAGCAGTTTAATAGTATAATTTATTTAGTTAATCAAATGTCGAAAGGATCTCCCCATGCAGCTGTCCGAAACGCAATTATCCATCTTGAAATTGATTGATCTCCACCAGGAGATCTCCCGCAAGGAGTTGGCCGCACGCACCGGGTTGTCGCAAGCGGCCGTGACCAACATTACGAAAGAGCTGATCGAGCAGAAATACATTCTGGCGAAAGGGGAGCGCAGCAGCAGCGGACCCGGGCGCAAGGAAGTGCTGCTGCAATCCAATCCGGAGCGGTTTCAATATTTGGGCATCGATATTGGCGGTTACCGGGTGCGCTTTGCCATATCCGACAACAATTTGAACGTGCTGCATTATTTGGACACGCCGATGGCCGAGTACAAGGATGAGCCCGACAAGCTGGCGGCGTTGGTCCGGCGCATTCACGCTTTTCTGCAGGAGCGCGAGGTAACGCCCGGTTCCCTGGATGCCATCGGCATCGGCGTGACCGGCATTGTCAATGCCGATCTGACGCACATTCTGAACATCCCGAACGTGAACAAGTGGGACGATCTGCCGATCGTTGCCGAGCTGCAAGCGGCATTCGGCTGCCCGGTTTTCCTCGAAGAAGGGGGGCGGACGATGGCGCTCGCGGAGAAACTCGTGGGCAAAGCCAAGGAAGTCGACAATTTCATCGTCGTTCATTTTGGCAAAGGCATTGTGGCCGGCTTGATGATTAACGACCAGATTCTCCGCGGGGCCAGCAATGTTGGAGGGCTGCTCGGCCACATTACGGTCGACGAGAAGGGGCCGCGGTGCATGTGCGGCAACTACGGCTGCCTGGAAATGTACGGACCGTTCCAAATTATCGATGAGCGGTACGAGGACAAGGGCGGCGCTTATGCCAACTTGTTGGAAGCGTACGAGAAGCAGGACAAGACCGCGCTCGATTATTGCATTGAAGCCGGCAACGCGATCGGCATCGCGCTGAGCAATGTCGTCAATTTGTTCAATCCCCGTTATATTTATGTGGGCGGGCATTTGTTCGAGAGCCTGCCGCTTGTGCTCGACGAGATGAAACGGACGATCCGCATGCGCGCCAACCGCTTCGCCAACATCATTCTCAATGTGGAGAAGAACTCGTTTGGCGACAGAGAGGGCATTTACGGAGCGCTCATTTTGGCCAAATCGAAACTTATTTTTTAGGAGATAACGAATGGATGAACGGGAGTTTCTATCGAACTATGCCGTCAACCTGACGGCGGCTCATTTCCCGGCGGTGACGAATCGGCGCCGGTCGCATCATGCTGCGGATCTGGAAATATTGCTGCTCGGCGACAGCCACGGATGGGGGCAAGGGTCGCCGGGCTACGACTGTGTCGCGCCGTATACGCCGCATATGCCGGCCCCGTACAATCAAGGCTTCTACGCCAGATTGCGGCGGCACCTCATCGCCAAATACGATTGGTATCCTGACGATGTTGCGAACCGGGAATGCGGTTATTTTGCCGACGGGATCGAAACGGTGCGCGGCGTCTATCATCGGACGACGGTCGATATCAACGGTCGGCCGCCGGCGACCGGCTTTTACGCTCCGTACGGTGCGGATGCTGCGGACGCGGACACGTTCGGCTATCTGGTGCAGGACAACAAGTTCGGCCGGGATGTGTGGGTCATCGGTCCGGACAATCGCGGGCAAGCGCTTTGCCATATCGACATGAAGGCACATGCCCGCAAGGTTTATATTGGTGTAATAGCCGGAATATCCGGAGGGAGACTTGAGGTGTTCTTCCAGCGGCGGGACGGGAGCGGGAGCAATGCCGCCGGCCGCTTGTATCGCGAGCGGGCGGGCTATCCGACGGTGACGAGGGTGGAAAGGGGCATGCATGTGCCGGACCGCAGCGGAGGGTCGTGCGTCTTGCAGGACCGGGTGGTCCTCGACACGTATCGTCCGGATGCGGACGAAGAAGTCGTTTATTGCATCGACTACGGGCAGAAGCAGCAAGGGCGGTTGTGTTTGGCGATAGGCGATGCCTCGGATGGCGTGCGGATGGGGAGCGTTCGTTTGCGCGGAATCGTGTTCGATGCGTGTGCGGTCCGCAACTTTTCGATGGGCGGGCATACAGTTGGGCAATGGCTCGGGGACGGCACCGCCAGCTATCATGACGCGTCGGCTCCGCATCTGGAGCAGCTGCTGGCGTACGTGCCGTTCACGCCGACATTGACGCTGATCCAGGCGCCGATTGTGAACGAATACCTCGGGCAAACGCCAACGGAAGCGTTTCAGGAGCATCTTGGCCAAGTGGTTCGGATGCTGAAGCGGCATTTGAACGAAGCGGACGGTGCCGGAGGCGGAGGGGATATTCTGCTGTTCACCACCCTTGGCGACAAGCGCATCTGTTATGGAAATGAGCCGTCGGCCACGATCCGATATGAGGATTATTGGCGGGCTGCGCGGCAATTCGCTGTCCGCAGCGGCATCGGGTTCGTCGATTTCGCGGCGTATTTTCGCGATCTGGCGGGGCAGGGAGGGCTGGATCCCGAATTTCTGTATGACGATGCGACCCATCCGAGCCCCTTCGTCAACGAATGCATCGGCAACCGATTGGCCGAGCTTGTCGATTTGGTGATGTGAAGGTTTTGTGAAAGCAACCACTTGGGGACCGTTTGGACAAGTTGAACAGGGAATTACCATTGGGGATAAAGATTTATAATTTTGAAATAGCCTCCTGTGTCGTCCAGGCAGCACTGGCAAATGCTTTATAATTGGTAACGGCAGCTTGAAAATCCTCTTCGCTAATTGTTGCGGTGGCATCGTATACAACAGCTGTTTCAAAACCAGTTTCGATCAGATGCCTCATATGGGACTCTACACAAACGTTGGAAAGCACCCCTGCAATAATTATCTTCTCTTTTTTATGTTGTCGCAACTGATATTCCAAGTCATTTGTTTGTGGGCTGGCAACCTTGTGGGGAGTTGCAATGACGGTTCTTCTGTCAAAAATATAAGGTTTGAATGAATGAATGAATGAACAAAATCAGCTCCAAATGACGGTGGAGTAAACGCATTTGCCACTTGATACAATCTAAGACCTAATAGCATCTTTTGTTCATTTCCTGTAAATTGCCAGCCATAATCATGAGGGTATAAATAGTGGGGCGATATGAAAAGCTGGTATCCCTTATTCATGGCAGTTCTCATTAATAGTTCAAGGTTTTGTATTGTATTGTTTCGTTCAATAATTTCTTTAGTCAGATGGTAGCATAGGCCGCATGAGGTGTCTTCGGCTAAAATCAAAAACGCGCCTGAACCATAGTGGTTTTGCGCGTTTTATCGGGATGAACTACGGTGTCAGGACGGAATGTTCATAGCGGTCTGAATATTTTTCAGATCGAGCTGAATTTGCTCCGAAATATGGTACGGATGGTATAGGCCCCGCTGCATCATGTATATAGACCGCAAATAAGATCATAACCGAACAAGCAGACGATCGATGGTTTGCATCGGATGCGTATTAACCTGCTTCATAAATTGGCTCACATGAAGCTTGATCGTATAGAATTTTTCAAAGAAGACGTTATTGACTACGTCAGCTTTGAGCCATAACCATAAGCCTTCCACCGGATTAAGATTTGGGCTGTAAGGCGGCAGAAAGACCAACTGTAAACGAGGATGTTCTGTGAGAAACGGCTGTAAAGCTTTGGCGTGATGAATGCGACTATTGTCCAAAATCAAGGCTATTTTTCCAGACGGGTACGCAGAGAGGAGATCTTCCAAGAAGCGAACGAAGGCAGCTACATCCGCTTTCTCCTCTTCCCGATGATGCACTTGTCCCGTTTCGTAGTTGATCGCCCCAAACAACTTGGCTCCTTCATGCTTGCCGTAGGTCGGCACTTTCCGTTGCCTGCCGCGCGGGAACCAATTGTATTGCAGTGCTTGATAGGAACGGATCATCGATTCATCTTCAAACAGCAGATGATCGATTTCTTCGGCTTCCACCTGTTTCTTGAGATGAGTAAAGGTTTGTTTACGGAAAAATGCTTGGGCATCCGCATCGGCTTTGGCCAGCGAATAGGTCGCTTTGGTAAAGCTGAAGCTCATCCGTTTGAGCATCGCGCTGATGCCGCGCACGCTCATGGTAACGCCAAACGTCATCTTGATCCACTCGGCTACCAGCGGAAGCGTCCAGGTGTAGCGCGCTTCAAAACCTACATCGGCTGGGGTTTGCTGTTCCAGCATGGCACCTAGCTGACTGCGTTGCTCGTCCGTTAGTTTTGTCGGTTGTCCGGGGGAATGATCCATTTCCAGTCCCGCTAGACCGTGTTCCTGATACGCTTGCCAATAGAGACTGATCGTTTGGCGCGTACGATGGAGTAATTGGCCGATCTCATCAAACGAGTGACCTTCAAAGCGAAGGCGGACCGCCAGGTACCTCTCGTAAAGTCGTTTATCTGCTGTTTCTCTCATGGACACATTTAGTTGCTCGATTTTTGCGGTACTCATTTTCATCACCACCGAATTTTTGTTACTATTTATTACCCCGTTTGGTGGTTGGCGTCGCAGGTTCGTTTGTTACTTGCGTTCTATATAGTTTGTTATCTTTTCATGGGAGTCGATAGCTTCGTCGAGCTGTTTCATCAAAAAATCCATTGCGATTACGTCGTCGGTCAGCGTATGAAGACCTGTCAAGTGTTCCAATAGGGTGTTCATGTTTCTATCTCCTTTAGGTTAGGGTCACTTTAGACAGCACTCCGCCGAGCTCCTGAAGCTGCTGCTGTGATAATTGCACGTCTTGCTGCAAAATTTGCCTGAGCTCCGGGTCGGTTACCAGAGCTTGCATCGTTTTGGATTTGGTCATGCAAACGGTCTTGAACGCGGCCATTTCATGAACCTCCAGCATCTCATGCAAAGCGTAATTGGAGTTCATTCGGATTGTCCTCCCCTGTATTTACCCATATTCAGGGCTTTAAGATTACTTTGATGCAATTGTCCGTTTTCGTATCAAACATTTCATAGTCGTGCTTGGCCTCGCCAAGCGGAATGACGTGCGTAACAATATCTCCAGGGTCTACTTTGCCCGACGCAACCAGCTCGTACATATGCGGCATGTAGTGAATGACCGGAGCTTGTCCGGAACGGATATTCACGTTGCGTTGCATGATGTCGCCGAGCGGGAATCCGTTTTAGCGTCCGCCGTATACCCCGGTGACTTGGATAGTCCCACCTTTGCGAACTGCCTGGCGACAATCTGGCACTGGACAAGAAGTCATTTGTTCCAAGAACGGACGCAGCGGACCAGGGGTTCGCAGAAGGAATATGGCCGAAACTTACTAAAGTAAGGGCGCTGATCTCGCCTGCGATCAAAGATCAATTCATTGAAAGGTACGGCAGCAAGTGCATCGAGCCTCATAGTGCCGAGTGGCTGTCGGCAACGATCCATATCCCGCAAAGTCAAATCAGCTTTCGACATTTAGCCGGCTTCGGAACGGAGCTTAAAATCGTAGCGCCCCTCTCATATGTGGAAGAGTTCCAGCGATATGTAGCGGAAATACTCAACCATTATCGATAAGAACCCACGTAGAAGAAATGCTTATAGCATAAAAAGATATCCTCTCTTTTCTTAATATGACATAAGGTGACGTATTTGAAGGTCATAATGGTTGGTAGATCAACGAAAGGAGTATCAGATCATGAAACGAAGAATAATATTGGATTTAGCGGTTACTTTAGATGGTTTTATTGAAGGGAAAAATGGTGAAGTTGATTGGTGCATTATGGACTCCGAGATGGGGTTTAATCATTTTTTAAATCAAATTGATACCATTCTATATGGAAGAAAAAGCTATGATTTATGGGGACAATTTACTCCTGAAATCGAACATACGGATGCTGAAAAAGAATTTTGGGAATTGGTTCATAGTAAAAAGAAATATGTGTTTTCCAAGTCGCAGAAGGGGACTGATGATAAAGCAATCTTCATAAATGATTCTATTCTCGAAGAAGTAAATAAATTAAAGAATAGACCTGGTAAAGACATCTGGTTATATGGTGGAGCAAGTCTTATTACAACTTTTATCAATTTAGGACTTGTCGATGAATTTAGATTATCTGTTCACCCTGTTGTTTTGGGAGAAGGGAAACCGCTGTTTGTGGATATAAAACAGAGGTTGAATTTAAAAATGGTTCATACCAGAACGTTCTCCTCGGGTGTTGTTCAACTCATTTATCATGTTGACGGGAACTGATGATATTGCACATTCCCATGATAAAATCGTTGCGCGCCGAGGAGACGAAGCGGCAGATCGAACGCGAAGGAGGCACGGCCTTGGCCGCGACAGCCAACGTGGCCGATCCGGCGCAGTCGAGGGTCTGGCAATATTGATTATTTAAGGGCCAGATAATCCATCCCCAGTTTGGCTGCACCGAGAAGGCCCGCCCGATTTTGGAATGCGGCCTTCAAGAGAACGGGCTCGTTCACGGCCCGGTTGGCATAGCGACGGATGTTTTCCCGCAACGCGTCCCACCATAACCCGCTCGTTTCGATCAAACCGCCGCCGATGATGAATGCCTCCGGATCGTAGACGTTGCACAAGCTGGTAAGACCGATCGCGAGGTCGCCGACGAATTTATCGAGCACTTGCGCCGCAACGGGATCGCCGGCATGCAGGCGATCGAAAAACTGTTTGCCGGAAACGAGCCTATCGCTTCCGGTCCGGTCATTGTAGCTGCGGCACAGCGCCGTGCCGGAGCAGTATTGCTCGAAGCACCCGCATTGTCCGCAATTGCACGGCTTGCCGTGCGGGTATAGAATCATGTGGCCGATTTCTCCCGTGCTCCAATGCGCGCCCCGAATCAACTCGCCATTGACGAATACGGCTGCGGCGAGCCCGGTTCCGAGCGTCAGGCATACGGATGACGAATAAGAGCGGCCGGCCCCGAGCCACATTTCGCCAATTCCCGCCACGTTGACATCATTGTCGACGACGGAGGGCAGCCCGAATTTGCTTTCCATGAATTGCTTCACATTTACCCCGGTCCAGTCGGGCAAGTTCGGTGTGGCAAAATAAACGGTACCGTTGTCGCAATTGACTCTTCCCGCGCTGCCGATGCCGATGACCGAAGCAGCGGAACCATTCAGCAAGCTTGCCGCAATGTCGGCAATTACCCCAAGGACATGATCTTTTCCCTTCGCAATATCCGTTTCGCGTTCTTCCGTTCGCACAATCGTGCCAACCGCGTCGACCAATCCGCCGATTGCTTTTGTTCCGCCCAAATCGATGCCGATGGATAACATAATCAGCGGTCCTTTCCATTTTTCAGGAAACGATTGATATCGTTTACATGTTTGGCGGTGATGATCTGCGGTCGTGTAATTCCGGCTCCGATGACGACGGCGTACGCCCCCAGCGACATGGCTTTGACGGCGTTGGCGCCATCCCAGAACCGTCCTTCCGCAATGACGGGAATATCGATTTTATCCACGAGCGCGGATACCAGGTCGAAGTCGGGCTGCTGCAATTCGATGGGCACATTCGTTAAACGATTGCGGGTTTGTTCGGTATATCCGGACAAGGTCGTGGCTACCAGGTCCGCACCCGCACGGGCAGCGGCGATCCCTTCTTCCACGGTAGACACATCGGCCATCAGCAAAATATTGAACCGGTTCTTGCTATCGTAGATGAATTGTTCGGTCGTTTTGCCGTCCGGTTTGGCGGCTTGCGTGCCGTCCACTGCGACGATTTCGGCTCCCGCTTCTACGACCTTGGCTACTTCTGCGAGCGTGGGCGTAATATAGCAAGGGCAATTCGGATACACTTGTTTGATAATGCCGATCACAGGTACCGTTACCGTTTGTTTGACCGCGCGAATATCTGCCTCAGTATTGATTCTGACGCCAACGGCGCCGCCCGTTTGGGCTGCCAGCGCCAATCTGGCCATAATCGGCGAACCGTACATCGGTTCGTCGGGCTGCGCCTGACAGGATACGATCAAGCCTCGCTGCAACAGTTCCATTTTCAATGCGGACTCCTCCATTTCTCTTGTCACCTTTAAACGTAATCTTCTATTTTTTCGAAGAAATGGTGCCGTCAACTAAAGACGGCGCGGCCGTATCTTCTCACGCTATCACTGTAATGCATCGCCGACAGGGAAATAAGTTTGAAAAAAAACCAAACTATATGAAAAAGTGAATGCCCGTTACAATGGGGGTGTGTAGAACGGGTTCTACCAAAAATCGATGCATACAGGGGGAATATGAGCATGAAAGCAAAAGTCAGATTGCGATTTACAGCAGGCTTTCTCGTCTTGTGTCTGACGGCGGCACTTGCCGCGTGCGGCGGCAAGCCGTCCGGAGAAGCGGCGAACAGCACGGGAACGAATTCGCCGTCACCCGCGACAACGGCGGATAACAAGACGAAGCCGCCAATCGCCAAAATCAATGTCGCCTACATGCCCGACGTGAACGGCGTACCGCCGATCGTTCTGGGGGAAGAGAAAGGATATTTCAAAGAATACGGGCTGGAAGTGAACGCCGTTAAATTTTTGAGCGGCCCGCCGGAGTTTCAGGCGATGGCGGCACGGGACATCGACATTGCGGTTATTGGGCCCGGCGCAACGTTTCTCGCCGCTCAGGGACAAGGGAAAATAATCGCTTTGACCAGTCTCGGATTCGGGGACAGAGTGCTTGCCACGAAAAAATCCGGCATTAAAGCGTTCAAGGACTTGAAAGGAAAAACAGTCGGAACGCCCAAAGGCACCTCAGGGGAAATGATCTTGAATCTCGGCCTGGAGAAAGCCGGGTTGTCGCCGTCCGACGTGAATGTCGTCAATATGGACGTGGCCGGGGCGGTATCCGCTTTTGTCGCCAATAAAGTCGATGCTGTCGCGATTTGGTCGCCATACACAGATGAAATCGAAAAGCAGGTCGGCAAAGACAATTTCGTGGAAGTGGGAGGCAGCAAGTCGTTCTATCCCGACTATGTATTCCCGGGAGCCTGGGTCGTGCAGCCGAAATTTCTGGAGGAGAAGCGCGATGTAGTGGAACGTTTCTTCAAAGCATGGGTGAAAGCGAACGATTATCACATCAAAAACCTTGACGAATCGGTCAAGCTGGTGGCCAAATATACGCAAGTTCCGGAAGACTCGCTGCGCAGTCAGCTTGCCAATATGGAATGGATCGACTCCGCCAAACAAGCGGCCCAGTTCCAGGACGGAACGATCATCAAATGGTACGACCATTTGGTGGAGCTGTTCGTGAAGAATGAAAAGATGACAAAAGCCGTACCCGCGAGCGAGTTTATCGACACGGAGCTGTTCCCTAAAATCGTCAAGGAGCTAGAGGCGGAGGCCAAATGAGAATCATTTATTTCGACATCGATTCGTTGAGACCGGATCATATGGGCTGTTACGGGTATCCGCGCAACACGACGCCGAACATTGACAATATCGCCTCCCAGGGGGTAAGGTTTAACCGTCAATACTGTGCCGCCTCGCCTTGCGTGCCGTCGCGTGCCAGCTTCATGACCGGGCGGTTTGCGATCAATCATGGAGCGCTCACCCATTGGGGACCGGGCAGCGAATTGTACTACCCTGACGGCGATCCTCATTCCGGGGAGTATCCGTTCTTCACTCGCTACTTGCGCGAAGCGGGCTACAAGGCAATCACGTTCTCGAGCTTTGGCGACCGTCATAAAGCGTGGTGGTATTTTGCCGGATGGAACGAGATCCATACGCATACGCTCAAATGCGGCAATGAAGACGCGAACGAAGTGGCGGAGCACGTTATTCCTTGGCTAAAGCAGCATGGCACAGAGGACAACTATTTTCTGCATATCCAATTTTGGGATCCGCACGGCTTCTATACGTGTCCCGACGAATATGCGAATCAGTTTCAAGGCCAGCCGACCAGCGAATTCCCCGATGAGGCGACGATCGCACAGCACAGAAGCATGTCGCATCCGCGATCGGCAACGTTCCTGCAATGGTCGCGGGACATCCCAATTCCGCAGAAAATGCCCTACGAGCTGAACAATCGCGACGATTTTGTCCGTTTAATCAACGGATATGACGGCGGCATCCGTTATGCCGACCATCATATCGGGCAGATCATGCAAACGTTCCGCGAGCTGGGAATCGAAGAGGAAGTGTGCATCATCGTCAGCGCCGACCACGGCGAATCGTTCGGCGAACAAGGTATTTACATGGAGCATGGCATGGCGACCGAGTCGGTGCACCATTTGCCGCTGATCATCAAAATTCCCGGCGTTACGTCGCCCGGCCAAATCGTGGACGATTTCGTTTATAACGTCGATTTGATCGGTACGTTGACGGAGTTGGTCGGACTCGACATCCCGCAAGGGTGGGACGGCCAGTCTTTTTTGCCGGTGCTGCGCGGACAAACGTGGCAAGGCAGAGATTACCTCGTGCTGGAACACGGCCTGTTCGCTTGCCAGCGGGCGGTATGCGATCGACGTTGGTACTTTATCCGTACGTATCACGAAGGCCTCTACGAATTCGACCCTGTGGTGCTGTATGATATGGAAAACGATCCGCATCAGACGGCCAACGTGGCGGCCGAGCATCCGGATATCGTGCAGCTGATGGATCACCGCCTCTCGGCTTGGCTGCAGGATAATGCCAGAAAGCACGGTCACATTGTGGATCCGATGCAGGAAGTAATCCGAACCGGACCTTTCCGTTACATGCAGCCGCATACGTGGGTCGGGCGATTGCGCCAAGAAGGCTGGGATAAACAGGCCGATGACTTGCAAAAATATATAACGATATGATCATAACGACGGCAATAGGCGGGAGAAGAGTTTCTCCGCCTATTGTCGTTCCTTGCATGAATGCGGGTGAAGCGGATGACGGTGCTGTTGATATTCGTGATGGCTGCGGCCATCACCTTGTTTATTATGAAAGCGCGCAATCCTTCCGCTTATTGGATGGCGCTTGTGCTGCTGGGCTGGTTTTTGAGCATGGCGGGGCTTGTCTTATTCCTCGCCAAATACGGCGGGTTTTATTATAAAGTCAATCAGGTGCTGTTCTTCACCGACGATATCCGTAACTGGCTGCTCCATTCTCCGCTGTCGATCGGAGGAGTGAGCCGGATGATTTCTATCGGCCGCTCCCTGTTTATTTTCAGCCTGCTCGGGCTGTCCATTTCCTTGTATTATTACAAGCCGTTCAGAGAAGGGTGGAAATGGTATGTGCTGAGCGCCATTTTTCCGCTTGGCAATGTGTTCTTCTATGAGCCGGTTGTGTATAAACGCGCACTGGGCATGCTCGACCGCGAATTCACTTATACGATCGGCTGGCTTACCCGCGGCTGGTTGATCGCATCGGCGGCGGTGGCGATCGCCCTGCTGCTGATGCGGTATAAACGGACGACGGTCCATTGGATCAAAAAACAGCTTCAATCCATCCTGCTCGGCGTTTTTTCGCTTGTGCTGTTTTATTTTTACCTCGGGTTTATGGGACCGTTGCAAGTTTTCGATGTTCGTACGTATTACGTGCTATATTCCGACTTTTCCAATTTCAATCCGCCGCTGAAGCTGTTCGAATGGTATTTGAGCATCGGGCTGACCGGTATCTCATCCTTGACCGGGATTATTGCCATCTGGAAATATACCAAAATCGAGAAGCAGCTTGGCAATGCCGATCTGCAGCTGGACAGAAAGCTGAAGACGGCCAACATGGGCGCCAAAGTGTTTACTCATGCGATTAAAAATCAGCTGCTCATGATCCAGCTCCTGATTCGGCAGGTACAGGAGCCGAAGGACTCCTCATCGGAAGAAGGGCGGAGAAAGGAACAGCTGGACAAGGTATCGGAAATTGTCAATCAAACGCTGTACAGGCTGGATCAGCTGTACAATTCGTTTAAAACGTCGCAGCTCCAGCTGCGGACGGTATCCATCCAGCACGTTATCGGCAAATCCTTGAACCGGCTCGGCATCATCCCCGGGCATGTGACGCTGCAATGCACGTTGCCGGAAGAAGAAATTACGATTCTTGCGGACGAAGCCCATTTAACGGAAGCGCTTTACAATTTGATCGTCAACGCGCTCGAGGCGATGCCGGAGGATCGTCCTGGAGAGCTGCGGATCGTTTCCCACGTGGAGAGGAATTGGCTCATCGTCAACGTCGCCGACAACGGCTCGGGTATCCCGCATGACCAGTTGGAAGCGATCTTCGACCCCTTTTTTACAAGCAAAAACACGACGAGAAACTGGGGGGTAGGACTGTCCTACGCCAGGCAGGTCGTACAAGGTCATTTCGGCCGCATTCAGGCAGAAAGCAAGTTGGGGGTCGGCAGCGAGTTCCATATGCTGCTTCCCGTCTATTACGTGGAAAAAGGAGGAGATTCGGATGAATAAACCTGTGCGCGTCTTCGTTGCCGAAGATTTGGATGTGCTGCGGAATTATTATAGTCAATTGATCGTCAAGCAACCGGATATGGTGCTGGCCGGCCAAGCTTCCAGCGGCAAACGGACGCTGGAAATGGCGGAGGCAAACGAGGTCGACGTTGTATTGATGGACATCGAGATGGATTACAAGCATGACGGCATCATGACGGCGCTTGCCTTGTTCCGTATGCATCCCGGAATAAAAATTATTTTCCTGACGGTTCACGAGGATGATGAAACGGTATTTCGCGCTTTCGAGACGGATGCGGTCGACTATATAACGAAAACGGCTTCCGACGAGGAAATCGTGCGCAGCATTCGCCGCGCTCATGAAGGCATCTCGCAAATCCGGCCGGCGATCGCCGGCAAGGTGAAGGGCGAATTTACCCGCATCCGCCGGAACGAAGAAATCTTGTTTCAGGCGATGCTTCTTTTGACGCAGTTGACGCGTACGGAAATGGATATTCTCGATTTGCTGCTGAAGGAACATAAGGTGGCGGAAATTGCGCAGATCCGGCAAGTCGAAATGTCGACGCTGAAGTCGCAAATCAACATTATTTTGAAAAAATTCGACCGGAGAAGAACGAAGGAGGTTGTCGCTCTGCTCCGGGATCTGAACCTTGAGCCATTGATTCAAAAAGTGCGGGGCTGCTAGGGAAGCGGGACTCCAAGCGGGCGCGGAGTTATTTGGCGATTTCCAAATATTCTTTGTATACCTTGGACCATATTTCGTTTTTGATGCGGATAAATCGTTCGTCCAGCTTGGTCGCCTGATCGCGCGGGTAAGGGATATCGACAGGCACGATTTCTTTGATCCTTCCGGGGCGTGCACTCATGATAACGACCCGCTGGGCGAGCAACACCGCTTCTTCGACATCGTGCGTGATGAAGAAGCACGTTTTTTTCTCCGCCGCCCACGTTTTGAGCAGCTCTTCCTGCAGTTGGGCGCGCGTTTGTGCGTCCAGCGCTCCGAAAGGCTCGTCCATCAGCAGCACATCCGGCTGTACCGCATACGCCCGGGCAATAGCTACGCGTTGCTTCATGCCCCCCGACAGCTCCTTCGGATAGGCATGGGCAAAATCTTTCAGTCCGACGAGCTCGATGTAGGTTTTCGCCTTCTCCCGTCTTTCCTGTTTGCCAAGCCCTCTGAGCTTCAAGCCGAATTCGACGTTTTTCTGTACGGTTTTCCAGGGGAACAAGGCGTATTGCTGGAAGATGACGCCACGATCCTTGCCCGGCCCCTTTACTTCCTCGCCGTCAACGGCAACCGAACCGGCCGATTTGCTTTCCAAACCGGCGATGATGTTGAGCAGCGTCGTTTTGCCGCAGCCGCTTGGTCCGACGACACAAACGAATTCGTTGCGGAATATGGACAAGTTCGTTTGTTCCAAAGCAACAACGTCCCCGCTGCTTCCGGTGTATATTTTGGACAAATTGGCAATCTCGACTTTCGCAACCGGATCCGCCCCTGCTTGACGATGCGAACCGTTTCCTATTCCTTGCGCAGTTCCTGCCATCCCGTCAGCCTCCTCTCCAAATAAAGAACCCCTTTGTCCATCAATAATCCGATGATTCCGATCACAATAATCCCGAGAATGACGAGTTCCATGCGGAAATACAAGCTGGCTTCCATGATCATGTTGCCGAGCCCTTTGGATGCGCCGGTCAATTCGGCGGCTACCAATGTCGTCCAAGCGCTGGCCAGTCCGAGCCGAACGCCGACCAGAATGTAAGGAAACGAAGCGGGAACGACGACTTCGAAGAAAATGTCTTTATCATTTGCACCAAGCACTCTTGCCGCTTTAATCAAGGTGGGGTCGACATTGCGTACGCCCTGAAAAATCGAAATGACCATAATCAGGAACGTCGCGACGAAGATGACTGAAATTTTGGCCGATTCGCCTATTCCTTGCGTCACGATCACGAGCGGAATGAGCGCAATCGGAGGAATGGTACGGAAAAATTGAATCCACGGTTCAATCAACGATCGGACGAGCGGGTACCATCCCATCAGAAAAGCGACCGGCAACGCGACGGATAAACCAAGCCCGAAGCCGCCCAATACGCGCATAATACTCGCCCAGATGTTGGTCCACATTCTGCCGGACTGCGTTTCGGCAATAAACGCTTTTACAATGGTGACCGGATCGGCAATGATGCTTCCAATTGCGGAGACACTGGAAAGCAAATACCAGAGGATGATGCCGATCGCGATGGACATCGCCGTTATGGCGGTGCGGGGGAATCTCCACCTCTGCTCCATACTGGCTTCCCTTCTTTCGTATTTGAATTTGCTGATGATGCAAGTTCATTTTAATAAGATATTGCGCGGCGGAGTAGTTTGAACTATTTTCAACCTTTTCTGCCTGCGATTTGTCGCTTGCATTCGTTTTTCTAGGTTACGAAAACTTGCGTGTTTACGCGTGCGGACGTTTTATTTACTAATGAAAGGTAGCAAGGGTGTGTCGCATGGAAATCCAGTGTATATCCAATAAAAAGAATAAAGGGACTGGAGATGGAATTAGGATGGGTAATTCAATTAAGCCAAGAAGAACGCAAACATTTAGAACAACTGATCAATAAAGTGAAAGTAGTCGGATATAAAATCAAACATGGGCATATGTTGCTGAAAGCCCATGAAGGTGAGGTTGGAGCGTGAAAAACAAACCAATTGCAGGAAGAAGTTAGACGGGGAGGCTGAAGCGAAACTGATCGCAATCACATGAGCCGGCCCTCGGAAGGCTGCAGCAGATGGTCGGTTCGGTTGCTCGCCGATCGCTTGGTCGAACTGGAAATCGTAGATGAGATCTCGCATATGACCGTACAGCGCGCGATGAAAAAACAAACTGGCTGAAGAAACAATGGCGTATCCCGGAAGTTTCGGGGGAGTTTGTCGCTCGCATGGAGGACGTACCGGATGTCTATCAACGTCCCAGACCCTAAGCGTCCCTTGGTCTGGTTGTTCGAATGACGAATAGTCTTTGGACTTTCGGTGGAAAGAATGGTTTTGATTACATTGCCGATATTCATAGGATTGGTAATCTTGTTGAGGAGGCTCTAAAGGAATTATCCTAAAGTCCATCAGTAATTGTAATGAGGAACGACAGTGCAAAGAACCAGGAACAGATTTCCGCTGCTGGAGACTATTCCTTTTTCATTAAGGACGGCGGGATAGTTTAAACAATACGACGAAATATTCTTGGGGGACACATCCCGGGAGATGTCGGCGCTTCTGGTCGTCGCTCAACTAACGGACAGTTTAGTTCGAACTGGAGGGACGGAACTGAGTGCCGCTACCGGACGAAATAATAGGTGATAAGCCACTTAACGGAACTGAGCGCCGTTATTCAGCAAAAATGGTGCAAATGCGCCTGTTAACCGCCCAATAACGGCGCTGAGTTCCGTTGCGATGCGATTCATCGGGTTGTGCCCATAAATAAGGGCGCTGGGTTCCGCTAGCTTCCTCCACGTGTTTGAACAACGAAATTTGTAATGCACTCACGCGGAACTATCGTTTCCAATCCCAAAGTAAAGAAAGGCGAGTATTACGCTAACGGAGAACGATAGCTCGATTAAAAGAGCAGCAGTCCAGGACTTTATTTTCAAGTCCGAGGCTGCTGCTTTTCCGTGTCAACTCAAAAAACTACCAATACGCCTTCGTGCGGCCGAGCAGCCGTGCGACCGCTTCGGCGAAATAGTAGTCGCCATAAATGAGCGACACATTCACTTCCACATGGCGCGACCGGAAGCCGGTCGCTTCGCGCAGCAGCCCTTGCTCCTCCGGCGCGCCGACGGTGGCGTAATGCGCAAACAAGCTGCCGACGATGCGCTCCGCCGCGGCGCGGAACAGCGCCGCATCGTCCGGCTCCGCCAGCTGCGCCAGCTCCAGCAAGCCGGCCGCGGCGATGGCGCCGGCCGACGTATCGCGCGGCTCGCCTTCCTTCGACGGCAGCCGGAAATCCCACATCGGCACGCTGTCGGCCTCCAGCTCGCGGATGAACAGCTTGGCGCAGCCGACGGCCCTGTCAAGGAACAGCTTGTTGCCCGTATACCGGTAAGCGTACGTAAACCCGCCGAGCGCCCATGATTGGCCGCGCGACCAAATCGAATCGTCGGCATACCCCTGGAACGTCGTGCCGCGCAGCCGCACCCCGGTTTCCGGGTCGAACAGGTACGTGTGGAAACACGAGTAGTCCGGTCGCACCAACGTATGCGCGCTCGTATCCGCGTGCGCTTCGGCGATGTTGCGGAAGCGGGCGTCGCCGGTCGTTTCGGCCGCCCAGAACAGCAGCGGCAGGTTGTACATGCAATCGACGATGATCCGTCCGCGGTTGCCCTCGCTGAATTCCTCCCCGGGATGCCAAACCGGCCAGGCGTTGATGAACCGACCGGCTTCGTGATAACGCCCGGCCAGCGCCTTGGCCGCATCGATCGCCACTTGGCGCGCTTCGGCGTCTCCGGTCAGCTTGTGGTCCGCCACGGACGACAGCGAGTACAGGAAGCCGATATCGTGATCGAGCGTTTCCGGGTTTTGGTACAGTCGTTTCGTAAACCGGTGCCTCGAACGTCGGGCAACTTCGATAAAGGTCTCATCGCCGCTCAGCTCGTAGCACAAGTAGTTCAAGCCGGTCCAGAAGCTTCCGACCCAGCCTCCGTTTTCGCGAAACTGAAAGAGGCCGTCCACTGTCGATGCCGGCAGTTTGTCGCCGATGGCAACGGCGTTGCTCCGCGTTTTGTCCACGATAAAAGCTTTCATCTGTTCCAATGGCAATGTCATGGCGATCCCTCCGGGCAAACAATTGTATGCCTACCATTGTAGCAGAGGCCGGGCAGATGCCCGTAGCAATTCCGTGTGCTAAAATGGTATCATATTGTCCTAATGGGACAGCGGCTCGGAGGCGGCAATCGCAATGATGAAGCAGGAACGAAGCGTCGTGCATTCCATCGACACGGCTTTTCAATTTGTGTTCGGCTCAGTCGCGGATACGAATTTTACCGGCTATTTTCATGCGCATAAGGGGATTGAACTGCTGTATGTTCAGGAGGGCACCGGCAAGGTGGTCGTCGATCAGCAAATTCGCGAGATCGAGCCGGGGATGCTGATCGTGTTCCAGCCGTTCCAGCTGCACCGGACACAGTTGACGGTCGGCCCGGACACGCCTTACATGCGCACGATCGTTACATTTGACCCGGCGGCGGTAGAGCCGCATTTGGCCGCCTATCCGGGGCTGCTGCAGTTTCTCCAGCGGCTGCGCGACCGCAAGCTCCCGGCGCCAACGATCCGGAGGGAGGAGCTCGGCGACCTGTACCCGCAGCTTGTCGCCCACTTCGGTCGGCATTGGGCCCAGCTGAAGCCGAAGCACGAGGAGTATCCGCTGCTGGTCATCCAGCTGCTGCACGCCCTGCAAGCGGTCTGGCCGAAGGAGGACAATGAGCCTGCGCCGCGGCCGTTTGCCCATTCGGAGCAAATCATGCAGTGGATCGAGCGGCATTACGCCGAGGAGATTCGCCTGGACGAGCTCGCCAGGCGGTTTCACTTGTCCAAGCATTACATGTCGCGCCGGTTCAAGCGCGATACGGGCAGCGGCATCGCCGACTATGTGAACGCAAGGCGCATCCGGCAGGCCATCTTCCTGCTGACGGCCGGAGACAAGAGCATGCGCGACATCGCCGAAGAAGTCGGCTTCGGCAGCGCGTCGTACTTCGGCAAAATGTTTCTCCGCTCTGTCGGTGTCACGCCGCTGCAATACCGGCAGCGCGCCGGCCAACTGTTCCGCTAGCGACTGCCGCCCGCCGGACCGGCGGTTATTTCGCTTCGGGATTGTGGTAGCGCGACCGGATGAACCGTTCGATCGCCTGGGAACGCGTCCTCGCGCCGAGCTTCTCGTACGCCCGTCGCAAATAGTTGTCCACCGAACGTTTGCTTACATGAATGCGAACGGCGATTTCCTCCAACGTTTCCCCTTTGATAATCAGCTTCAAAATTTCCGTCTCGTCCTCGGTCAGCTCCGGTCCCGGGACCTGCAGGCTGTTCTGCATGCGCAGCTGATGATAGACCGATATCGGGATGATCGTGTGATTGCCCTGAATCGACCGGATCATATCGGCGATGGTGGAAGGCTCGTCGGCTTTGGACATGATGCCGGAGACGCCGATATCGAGCAGCTCGTTGTAGAAAGGCATTACGTCCACGCCGGTAAAGATCACGATATGCGTGCTGGAACGAATCTGCACGATGCGGCGCGCCACCTCGCTGCCGAGCAGATCCGGCAAGTTATAGTCGAGAAAAACGAGATCAGGCCTGTGGATTCCGCATTCCCGCAGGCATGCCTCGCCGTTGCCGGCAGTAGCGACAATATCGATATTCCCCACGCCGAGCATGATCGTTTTCATCGCTTCCAGCATGACGGGGTGGTCGTCCACGATGATCGCGGTTAAACGTTTGGTTGCATTCATCCTATCCGGTCCTCCTAATTATAGGGCAATATAGGGAGTTTAGCTTGCTAAACTCTCTCTGCTTGCTTGCTAAACTCTCCCTGCTAATGGAATCGTAATCGTCACTTGCAGGCCGCAGCCGCGGCCGGTGTCCATCATCATCGCCCCTTTCAAAAAGTGCACTCTGCTGCGCATATATTCGATTCCCATGCCGGACGATTCAATGTCGGGCGCTGTCTCCGCTTTCGGCTCGAAGCCGACGCCATCGTCGCGATAGACCAGCACCATGGCATCGCCTGCGGCAGTAAGGGTGAAGGATACCTGTTCGGCGCGGGAATGCTTCTTCGCATTGCTAAGCAGCTCCTGCGCGATGCGAAAGATGTGCCGCTTCGTCTCGGGCTCGTACCGTTCGATGGCCTCTTCGCCTTCCGATCGGTACCAAATGTGGAACGGGGCTCCGACCGCTTCGTTCTCCAGCCACTTCTCCAACGTGCGAACGAGGCCGATTTCGTGCAGCAGGTGGGGAAACAGCTCGAAGAAGCTGTCGCGCAAAGTGGCATTAATGACGTCGATATACTCATAGACACTTGCAACCCGGCGGTATGTTGCGTCGTCCAGCCACATTGGCTCAAAAATGGCGGTCAGCTTGCTGCGCAGAAACAAAATATCCTGCATCGTCGTGTCGTGCAGATCGGATGCGATTCGTTTGCGTTCGTTTTCCTGCAGCTCGAAAGTCAGCTTGCGGAACCAATTCAGCTCGCTGGTTTCCGCTTCGCCGGGCCCGCGGGCGGCGAGCTGCTGCAGCCGGACGGTCAATCTTCTCACGAGGCGGATATTTTCCAGACAGACGGCCAGGTAGGAGACGATGGCGGTCAGCCAAGTTTTTTCCTCGAGAATAAGCGGCAGGCCGGTTTGTTTCCTCGTCACGATCAGGAAGCTTGCATACGTTTCGTTGCGCGTGACCGGCAAACAGAGCAGTTCGCTTTCTTCGCGGCTGCCGGCCGTCGCCAAACGGAGCGCTTCCGCTTGGTCGATCTCGCCGAAGGCGATCGTTTCCGTCGAATGCTTGTACACGAACACGATCGCACCTCCCCGAACGCGCAGCACGGCAACCATGTCGCTGAGGAAAATGTCGCGCAAATCGCGAAAGTTCGATATGGTCTCGAGCTTGCGGGCCATCTGCCGGAGCGACGCATGCAGCTCGTGCTTGCGCGGGAACAGGACGACCTCCACGCGGGCGAATACATTTTCCATCAAATAAAGCGTGGCCGACAACAGGATGACAATAATCACGAAGTAGAGCCCGGCGTATACCGTTGGCACGAACGGCAGCAGCGCGGCGACAATCACGGCGGCCGGCAGCAGCGAGAACAACGTGGTGATCATCGCCCGACGCAGGAAGGCGCCGATATCGTAAAGTTCTTTCGACACGACCAGGTAGGCCACGCCGACAGGGAAAATGAACAAGGTCCACGACGTCCAATGAACCGGCAGCAGCGGTCTCCCGACCAGAAGCAACGGTAGAAAATGAAGCCATGTAATCGGCGCTACGGACACAAGCAGCGTGATCCACAGGTTTCTTATCAGCTTGGACATGTAGGTTCGAGCTTGGCGGAGCCGAATATGGAGGCGCAGCATGACGGCCAGATTGACGATTATGCCGCCGATGAATGCCGCAACCCCCGCCATTTTCACCGACGAATAGATGGCGTAGCTCCACTTGCTCGTGATGAAAAAGAACGCCATCGGCAGGATCAGCACGGCGATGAGCGACCGGTAAACGTTGAGCGGGCGAGTGTCGACGGCTATGTCGTCCTTCTCCTGCGCCAATTTCAGGATGAATTGCAAAAACAGCAGGGGAGCCGCTATGATCCCGATCAGTACTAACGCTTTGCCCAATGCGTCTCCCCGAGCCGAAGCGCCTAGGCTGGTGAAAGTAACGCCAAAGCACAGGAATAACATCGCCAGCTGCCGCGCGGCAGCGGATGGGCGAATTTTGAAATAGCAGACAGCCGCCAAAAAATAACCGCACGTACCGCCCAGGAACGGCAAATAGTTGTAAGGAGGAAACTTCCCCAGCCGAATGGTCAGCTCCATGGGAACGCCGTCCCTGACGATTGACACGGTCCGCGCCTGATCAAGCGTATGCCACCGTACGACCGAAACAAAGTCAGCGGGAGGGTTTCCGTTGATGCGCACCACTTCATCGCCCGCTTTCAGCGTTGGCAGCATGACTTGATCGGCGAGCGGGGTAAGCGGATGGACATACCAGCGCTGGTCGGCGGACGGAACGACGTCAACATTGAAGAATGGAACGCGCAGTGTAACTTGCAGCAGCCACACGTGGCAGGCGATAAAGGCAAGCGCCAATCCGATTGCTCCGACCCGCCTCTTGCCGGAGAAACGAATGGCGGCCTCGGGTGCCTTGCGAGGATGAATGTCTCGATTCATGCAATGCGCTCCTCCCGCAGCGGAATGAGTATCGTTACTTTCAAACCGCGGCCCTGCCCGGTGTCAAAGGCGATAGCGCCTTGCAAAAAATGCACCCTGCTGCGCATAAATTCGATGCCCATGCCGGTCGAATCCGCTTTGAACGTCGGGTTTGGCTGCGGCTCGAAGCCAACGCCGTCATCGGCATAAGTCAGCGACAGCGAACCGTTCAGGATGGCGATGCCCAATGACACATGCGCGGCGCGGGAATGCTTCTTCGCATTGCTGAGCAGCTCCTGCACGACGCGGAAAATATGCCGTTTCGTCTCCAGCTCGTATCGCTCGATTGCCTCGTTGCCGCTTGCCTGGAAGCGGATTTCGAACGGGGCGCCGACCGCTTCCTTTGCCAGCCACTGCTCGATGGTGCGAACGAGGCCAATTTCCTGCAGCAGATGGGGAAACAGTTCGAAGAAGCTTTCGCGCAAATTCGCATTGATGATATCGATGTATTCATAGACGCTTCTGACCCGGCGTTTGGTCGCTTCATCCAGTTGCATCGGTTCGAAAATAGCGGCGAGCTTGTTCCGCAAGAACAGGATATCCTGCATGGTCGTGTCGTGCAGATCGGAAGCGATCCGCCTGCGCTCGTTCTCCTGCAGCTCGAACGTCAGCTTGCGGAACCAGTTCAATTCGCGGGCTTCCGCTTCGCTCGGCACGTAGGCGGCGAATTGCTGGAGCCGGACGGTCAGCTTCCGCACGAGGTGGATGTTCTCCAGGCAGACGGCCAGGTAGGAGACGATCGTCGCCAGCCATGTTTTTTCCTCGAAAATGAGCGGCAGGCCGTTTTTTTTCCTCGTGACGACGAGGCAGCTGGCATACGTTTCGTTGCGGGTGATCGGCAAACAGAAATACTCGCTCTCTTGGCGACTGTCGGCCGTCGCCAGACGAAGCGCTTCCGGCATATCGATGGTCCCGGAGCCGATCGTTTCCGTCGCGTCCTTGTAGACGAAGACGAGCGCTCCGCCCGATACGTGCAGAATGGAAACGATGTCGGACAGCAGCACGTCTTTCAAATCGCGGAAGCTGGAGATCGTCTCCAGCTTCCGAGCCACTTGCTTCAGCGAGGTTTGCAAGTAGTGCTTGCGCGGGAAGAGCACGGCTTCCACTCGGGTGAACACGTTTTCCATCAGATACAGCGTCGTTGACAGCAGAATGACGATAATCAGGAAATACAGGCCGATATAGGAGAGCGGCACGAACGGCAGCAATGCGGCGACGATGACGGCTCCCGGCAGCAGCGAGAACAAGGTGGTAATCATCGCCCGGCGCAGGAAAATGCCGATGTCGTACAACTCCTTGGACACGATCTGATAAGCGACGGAGACGGGAAACAACAACAGGAACCAGGCGCTGAAATTCCTTGAAGGGATGGTATTCCCGGTAATCAGCCAAGGGAAAAAATCGAATGCGGCAATAGGCGCCACCGAGATGAACAACGCGATCCAGATGTTGCGGATCAGGTTCGACATATAGGTGCCGCGGGATGTGCGGCCGTTGTACTGGATGCGCAGCATCATCGCCAGATTGAGCAGGATTCCGGCAAAAAAAGCGGCTATAATCACGATTTTGGAAAATATGTAGTACCCGTAGCTCCACGCGTTTGATACAAAATAAGGCAGCAAGGGGACTGACAAAATGGCAATGAGCAGCCGATCATTATGTTGCAAACGATCATTCATCGGAAGGCCGTCTTTCTCTTGCGCCAGTCGAATAATGAATCGCAAGAACAGAAAAGGAGTCGAAATGGTTCCGACGGCAACCAATATTTTTCCCAAGGGGTCTCCGCGGGTCGAAGCGCCCAGGCTTATAAAAATAAAGCCAAAGACGAAAAAGAGAAACGCAAGCTGTCGCGCTGCAGGGGAGTGGCGGATTTTCACAAAAAGTACGGCGGCCAAAAAATACCCGAGCGTGCCGCCGATGAACGGCAAGTAAAAATAAGGCGAAAACTTTTCCAATCCGAACTTCAGTTCGAAAGATGCGCCGTCCCGCATAACCGTCAATGTCTTCGCCTGGTCCAGCGTATGCCAACGGATGACGGAGGGGAAGAATGCCGGCGGGTTGCCATTGACGAGTACGATTTCATCGCCGATGTGAATAGGGACGGGAATTTGATCTGCGTCCGGATCGATCCCATCGACGAGCCAACGCTGGTCGGCGCTGGGCGAAACGGTAATATTGACAAGCGGATAACGCAACGTCACTTGCAGCAGCCAGACGTGGCACGCAAGAAAAGCAACGGCAAACAAAACGACGGCGGCGCGTTTGATCATGCAGGCAAACCCCCGGGAATGGATGAACAATGATATGCAAGGCGACTTCCCAATTTTACCAAAAATAAGCGAGACTGTATATGGTTTTGTGTCAAGGCAGATTTACATGAATAGCCAGTGAAAACATGGGCTATTTCGTGGCGACGGCCCGTTTTTGACGAAATAGGCCAAAAAAGATGGCTTATTTAACTAACCGCGAAAGGCCGCTGTCTTCAGCCTCGCGCGCATGCGCAAAATTTTCGTTGACAGGAATTGCAGTTGCAAGGTACACTTTGAATACATTGTATACAATAAGTACAGTCACATCATGGAAACAAAATGGCTACAAAATGGTTGGAAAATCAAGGCTTTTTTCTTCAGCGGGCCAAATTTCGGCGATACGGGTGACCAGCATGATTATCATCGATACGCATATGCATTTGGGGACGTCCAGGTTCAGCGGCGTGACCACAACGGAGGACGATATTCTTCAGGCTATGGAGCGGCACCGGGTGGCTGCCGGCTTGATTATGCCGCAGCCGACCCTGGAGGACGTTCCGGCCGTGCATCGCAGCATTGCCCGGTTTGCCGCCGCCCATCCGGGCCGCATTTACGGCATCGCCAGCATCGATCCGTGGCTGGAGGCGGCGGAATACCGGCGCCAGATGGCGGTATGCATGGAGGATTACGGCTTCGTGGCGATCAAGCTGCACCCGCTCGGGCACAACATTTCCCCTTTGTCGTCCTATTGCGACAAAGTATACGAGGCCGCGGCATTCTACGGCGTGCCGGTTATCGTCCATACGGGCCTGGGAGCGCCGAACGCGCTGCCGGCGCTTGTGATCGAGCCGGCCCGTCGGTTTCCGCAGGTAACGTTCATTCTGGCTCACGCCGGCTTCGCCGTCTATACCGACGAAGCGATCGTCGCCGCCGGCGTTTGCGGCAACATCGTGCTGGAGCCGTCCTGGTGCCCGGTATACGCAGTGAAACGCATGCTCGACAAGTTGGGCGCCGGGCGGCTCATTATGGGCTCGGACCATCTCGACAACTTGCCTGTGGAGCTGGCCAAGTACCAGTCCGCCGTACCGAACGAAGAAGTGCGTTCGCGCATTCTGTACCACAACCCGCAGCAGCTGTTCAAGCTGCAGGTGCCGGCCTCGGCCATACCGCATGCCTCATCATAAGAGCAGCGGTACGATGTCAAGACCCTGAATGAAGGAGATTCTCGCGTACCGTCACTTTTTCAGGGGGTGTCCCGAAAAACGGCAAACGCAAACTAAACCTGCCCTACCTAGAATTTCAGATATTTC
>NZ_SHLX01000042.1 GCF_004764705.1 Paenibacillus cymbidii
CAGCAGTGGATACCAAAAACCAAAGAGCTAAGCGAGAACAGGCCGCTTAGCCCCTTGATTTCTTCCGAATGCATTCCTATTTGTTTGCCGCGGGTGTTCAGAAGTTACTTTTGGGACAGCCTCATTTTCGATGTAACGAGGAAAAAGGGGCGAATAAGCCATTTTTTATGGGCTATTTGGCAAGGCGCGCTTCGGCCGGTCATAGGCCGGCGTTTTCGCTGCGGCCGGCCTCGTCGGCCGATACGATGCGGCCTTCGGCGGCTTTGCGCAGCCGGTTCCAGACCGCGGCGCCGATGCCTTGCCCGCCATGGCCGAACGGTTCGGCCAGCAGGAACGCGGCGCCTTCGTCGTCGAAGCGGCGAAGCGCCGCGAACAAGCCGCGGGCGATCGATTCCGGCTCCGCAAGCCGGCCGCAAACCGCCACGACATCGGCGCGGTAGCGATGCGCATGCTCCTCGCACGTCAGCACGCCGGTGCGCTCGCCCTCTCGCTTGGCCTGGTCGAGCCGCCGCTGGATCGTGCGGCTTACCGCATCGGCATCGTCGCCGGCGACGATCGCCATGCTGCCGCGCGGCGCGTAGTGGCGGTACTTCATGCCGGGCGCGCGCGGCGCATCGGCAGCGTCGGCGGCCGTCTCCGCGCCGGCGAGCACGGCGGTGCCTGCGGGCAGCGCGGCCCGCAGCTGCTCCGCGGTGACGCCGCCGGGCCGGAGGATGCGCACCGCACCGTCTTCGACGGCGACGACCGTCGACTCGAGCCCGACGCCGGTGGCGCCGCCGTCGACGATGCCGGCGATGGCGCCGTCCAGATCGGCGCGCACATGCGCCGCCTGCGTCGGGCTCGGCCGGCCGGAGCGGTTTGCGCTGGGCGCGGCGACCGGGCAGCCGGCGGCCGCAAGCAAGCCGAGCGCGACCGGATGCGCCGGCATGCGAACGCCGACGGTGGCAAGGCCGGCCGTGACCAGCGGCGATACCGCGCCTGGCAGCGCCGGCAGCACGATCGTCAGCGGGCCGGGCCAGAAGGCGTCCATCAGCCGCTCGGCCGTTTCGTCCGGCCGTTCGACCAGATTGGCCAGCTGCGAACGATCGGCGATATGCACGATCAGCGGATTGTCGGAGGGGCGGCCCTTCGCGGCGAATATGGCGGCAACCGCCGCCGTATTGCGGGCGTCGGCGCCCAGGCCGTATACCGTTTCCGTCGGAAACGCAACGAGCTCGCCTTGCCGCAGCAAAGCCGCCGCTTCGCGGATGGCGGGCTGCCCCGGATCGCCGGCCGGCCCGACCGTCCAGTAGTGCGTTTGCGTCATGAACCGTTCATCCTTTGATTTTTCTTGCCATTATAGCGCGAAAAAAGGAGAACCGCCACGCCAACGTGCGCGTGCCGATTCTCCTTTTGACAACAATCCCCAAACCATTACCATTTCGCCTTGGCCCAGGAGCGGAGTTGTTTCATCTTGTCCCACACATAGGAGTGAAGCTCCGGCTCCGGCGCGGCGACGGCGATTTCCGAATCGGCGGCGGACGTTTGCGACAAGGACGCGGCCGATACGACGTTCGCCTTCTTGTCCGGCGCTTTCGTCACCGTGCTCACCAGGCACAGCGGCGGAAACAGCACGCACCACCAGTTCTGCCCCGCCCCGGCGCCGAGCGTAATGCGCAGCGCCTCGTAGTCGCCCGCCGGGTAAATGCGGCCGGCAAACGTTTTGATCGGGAACGGCACTTCGCCCAGCTCGGCGCGGAACCCGTAGGCGTAGCCGCTCTCCCGCAGCTGCGCGCCGACGGCCGCTTCAATCTCCGGCATGTGCCGCCGGATCGTTTCGCGCTCTTCCTCGATCGTGGCGGGCTTCTCCTGCCACGAGTCGATCACGGCCATGACGCGGTCGCGGACGGCGCGCTTGACCGCCTGGTCCTGCAGCGCGTCGGAGTTGGCCAGTATGCGAAGCCGGATCGCCTGGTTCGGGATGTCGCCTTCGAACGCCGCGGCGTTGGTCCGGCTCGACTCCCAGCTGGCAATCAGCACGAGAAACGCAAACAACAAGTAATAATAATGACGGTATGAAGTCCGTTTAACCATATTCAGCTTCCCCTTCCCAACTCCCATACTCCAAGTATGGGCAGGCGAGGCAAAAGCTAAACCTAGCAATCTAGCATTTTATTCATCGGCTCGTAGATCCGGCCGCGTTTACCGGCTTTGCAGCAGCGCCCATTCGATCGCCGTTTCGTCGGTTCGCGCGCCGGCGTAATACACCACAAGCAAACGGCCGTCCGGCGTCAACGCGGTTGCCGGCAGCCCGATGGAAAATCGGCTCATCTCCGCCCACGTATCCTGCATCGACGATTTGGCTGCCGTTTGGCTATCCGGCACGGGTCTGGCGACCGGCAGCTCCGATTCGACCGGCCACGTGAGACCGCCGTCCGCGCTAAGCCGCAGCATAATGGCCGGCTGCGCCGTCCGATCCACATACACCATCGCGATCCGGCCGTCGCCGAGCCGCACCGGTTGCGCCGGCTGCCCCGGCACGCCGATATCGCGGTAGTCGGACCACGTCCGTCCGAAATCGTCCGATTGCCGTGCGTGAATGTTCAAATACGTTGCCGCTGCGGCGTCGTACGTCCAGAACAGATTGAGCAAATTTCCTTCCTTCACCACGCCCGGCCGCTGATCCCAATAAAACAGCCGATTGGTCGGGTCGTTGCTGGTAATGACATGCTCGGTCCAACTGTTCCCTTCATCGCCGGAGAACAGCAGCACCGACGAATGGCGCCACACTGCCGTCTCCCGATAAGGCTTGTTCAGCTCGAATTGGCATGCAAGCCGTCTGTCGCCGAGCAACAACAGCGGTCCCGTCAACGGCACAGGCACATGAAACGGTGACGTATCCACCAGCTCGGGCCGCGTCCAGCTGCTTCCGCCGTCTTCCGAGCGGGAGATCATGATTTTGGTGTCGAGCAGCCCTTCGGTCTCCGGATTGAAGTAGGGCAGCGACGGATCGGAAATGTCTACCCAGCACAAGGCGGCGATGCAACGGGTTCCGCCAAGCGCCGTTACGTATGCGGTACGGAACGATCCCGGCTTGCCCTCGATGGCTGGAGGGTCGAAGGGCGTTGCCGGCTTGCTCCATGTATTTCCGTTGTCATCCGACATCATCACGACGATATGCTGTCCCGTTAAGGGCGTTTTCGCCGGAGCGGCCCGAAAGCTGCATATCCACCGTCCGTTAGGCAGAACACAAATGCCGGGAAACGCGGCGCTTTGTGTATTCGAAGGAGTTTCAGCGCGGTACACGACGCCTTTACCTATTATTTCCATTTATTTTTCACCCGCATTCTTTCGCTTTGTTCTTCTCCGGCTGTCGCTTCACAGCATCCGCTGATAATAAGCCACTCCCGGCTCGCCGCCGCCGTACACCATCTCCGGCTTGCCGTCCCCGTCGAGATCGTGCAGCCGCTTGAGCAGCGTCATGTCCGGCAGCGTGCCGATAAGCGCGAGCGCGAAGCCGCCTTCTCCCTTCTCCCTGACCAGCTTGTATACGCGGGAAAACCGATCCGCCACCGACCAGATCACGATTTCCCGCTCACCGTCTTCGTCAAGATCGGCCAGCTGCAGCTCGACCATCCGATTGGTGACGACAGGACACGGTTCCCCGGCAAACGGCACGGGCGCATGCGGCTCCAGAATCGGCAGCCCCGCCGCGTCGATTCCCTTGTGCAGCAAGTAGTAAATACCTGCTCCCGGGGCCGGATCCGTCTCGAAGCCGCGCTGGTAGGTCGCACCGCCGACCAGCAGGTCCTCCCGGCCGTCGCCGTCGAGATCGATGCCGATCGGACTCAGCCGGTTGTGAATGCGAATGATATGCCCGCCGCTATCCCGGAGCGGACCTTCCGAACGATACCGAAATTGCCCGTCCTTGCCGACCTCCCCTTCATCGACGAGTAAATAAAGATGCCCCATGTCGGTGCCCACGATCAGGTGCTGCCTGCCGCTGCCGTCAAAGTCCCACCGGGAAGCATGATGGCAGCCGCATTCGGGCGATACCTGCGGATCGGTCTCCCCGTCGACATGGAACGGGCCGTTCTGGTCAAGAAGCGGCGCAGACCCGCTCGCCAGCATAATCCCGTTCGCAGTGCCAACGATTTCGCGCACCGTCCAGTCGCGGAAACCGGCGTTGAGCAAATACCGCTTCCCGCACTGCCGGTCCTCCAGCACTTCCGTATAATGATAATCGCACGTGATCGCGTTGTCCGCGCTGATCAGGCCGGAGCAGCTGAATTCCGGCACGATGCCGTCCGGACGCGTATTCGTCATGCGGGCGATATGGTTGCCGGATGTCAGCAGCAGCTCGTCATCCCGCTCCGGATCGACGATCAGCTTGTCGTGGAAGCTGAACGGGTGCAAATGCCGAACGCCGTGCAGGGCGACTTCACCCAGATTGCGGAACGCCGGCTGCCCGTCCTCACCGTCGTTCACCCGCTGCAAGTAGTAAGCCTTCAGCTCCATGTAGCCGGTCAGCACGAGCAAATCGTCGCTACCCGTCCGCTTGTTGCGGTACACGACAGGCCTGACGTTGCCGCCGGCGAACCGCTTGCCGTTCTCGAACCCGACGCCAAGCAGGAACGGAACGCCCGACTCGTCGGCGATTTTGCCAGCCGGCCGCACGTACCGCGTGCCGTATTGCTCCCGCAGGCGTCGGCCGTACTCGGACGCCGCCTGCGCCGGCTTCTCGTATTCAACGCCGACGTAGGCGGGACGTTCGCCGGCCGTTGACACGTCGGGCATCCACCACAAGTTGCCGGCCATGTCGCCGACGATCAGATCGGTCGCGCGGCGGTGCCGATTCGGATAGGCGATCGGGTAAGCATAGTTGTAGAAATACGGATCGGTATACCCGGCAAGCGCATCGGTCAAATAATTCGGATTGTCGTAAGGCAGATTGAACGGCAGCCCGCTGTCGCGGTCGACGATCACACCCGCATAGTCGAAGGCCACCCTTGCGTCGTCCGGACGGCGCTCCAGCAGGTGCAGGAACCCGTACCGTTCCGACACGACCGCGTCCTCCCGCCCGTCGTGGTTCCAGTCGGCCAGCCCGAACAGTTGCTCCTTGCTTTTGGCTTCGAAGGCGAGCGTCGGCTCGCCTTGCAGCTCGCCGTCAAGCAGCTCCTCCGTCGCATAGTCGAAGATGCCCTCCCAGATCCGCGACAGCAGCAGCCGTTTGCCTTGTCCGCCCGTTCCGGGGATGATCGCGCCGGCCATCGTCAGGCCGAACGATATCGGACCATGCGGCGTGCGGATCGGGATTTTCTCGCCATAAGCGGCCGGTTTCCAGGTTGTCGTCATCGGTTCTTTTCCTCCCCTTACTAGCCTTTCATGGAGCCGAGCATAATGCCTTTGATGAAATAGCGCTGTACCCACGGATACACGAGCACGATCGGTCCGATCGACAGCAGCGCGATCGCGGAGCGCACATTCAGCAGGGACAGCTGCGCCAGCTCGGCCGTCTGATTAAGCGACACGGCATTGTTCACCGACATGTCGACGGCGGCCAGCATCTCGCGCATGATCACCTGGATGACCGTCAGCTTGCGGTCGCGGATGTAGATCATGGCGTCAAACCAGGCATTCCAGTGACTGACGGCGGCCCAGAGGGCGATCGTGGCAAGCACGGGAACGGACACCGGCACAACGATGCGGAACACGAGCCGGAAGTAGCCCGCGCCGTCGATCAGCGCCGACTCCTCCAGCGCCGGGTCGAGCGACATGAAGTAATTGCGCATGATGATGATGCTGAAGACGGCCACCGCTCCCGGCAAAATCAGGACCAGAAAATTGTCGATCAGTCCGAGGCTGCGTATCAGCAAATACGTCGGAATCAGCCCGCCGGTAAAAAACATCGGGATGACGAAATACGTCGTCAGCCAGCCGCGAAGCGGCAGTTCCCGCTTCGCCAGCGGATAAGCGGCCAGAATCGTGAACAGCAGCTCAAGCGCGGTGCCGGCGACGGTGCGCAGCAGTGCGTTGACGTAAGGACGAACGATCTCCTCGTAGGAGAACAGGAACTGGAACGCGCTGACGGACCAAACCTTCGGCCAGACGTGAAGCCCGAGCGAGCTGGCCTCCTTGCCGGTCGAAAACGCGATGACGACGATCTGCCAGAACGGATACAAGATCAGCAGCGAGAAGAGCAGCAGCACCGCGTAGTTGACGATGTCGAACCAGCCCGTGTGCACGCGCCGGCCACGGCCGGCCGTCAATACCCGCGCGGCGTTCATTTTTATTTCCGCCATATCACCACACTCCGTAATCGCTGCGCCGGCGCACGATCTGGTTGACGGTCACCAGGAAGACGACGCCGACGACATTTTTGAATAGGCCGACAGCGGCAGAATAGTCGAACCGGAATTGCTCGAGGCCGACGCGGTACACGTAGGTATCGATTATGTCGCCCACTTCGTATACAAGCGGATTGTACAAATTCAGCACCTGGTCGAAACCGCCGGACAGGATGCTGCCGAGCCGCAGCAGGAACAGGATCGTAATGACCGGTACCAGCGACGGCAAGGTGATGAACCGCATCTTGTGCCAGCGGTTGGCGCCGTCCGCTTCGGCCGCTTCATACAGTTCCGGCGAAATCGCGGATATCGAAGCGAGATAGATGATCGACGCCCAGCCGACCTCCTTCCAGGCATCGGTCAATATCAACAGCGGCACGAAATAGCCCTTGTTCGACAGGAAATGAACCGGATCGCCGCCGAACTGCACGATCAGATAGTTGATGACACCCCGCTCCGGCGAGAATACCTCGACGACCATCGAGGCGATAATGACCCAGGACAGGAAATGAGGCAGATAGGAAATGCTCTGTATCAGCCGCTTGAAGCGGTGGTGGATCACTTCGTTGATAAGCAGGGCGAACCCGATCGGCAGGACGAACCCGACGATCAGCCGCAAAAAGCTGATGATGAACGTATTGCGGAGCGCCCGCAAAAAAGCGAAATCCTCGAACATCATGCGAAAATGAGCCATTTGATTCCAGGGGCTGTCCCAAATGCCGAGCCCCGGCTTATAAGCTTTGAACGCCACGATCACGCCGTACATCGGCGCGTAATGGAATACGGCCAGATGGACGACCGGGAGCAGCAGCATCAAATAAAGCGCCCGCATGCGAAACATTTTGTTGCGGACCGACTTCGCGTGCGCCGTCATCGCACTACCTCCTTTCGGGGCTTTCCGCAAGATGCGGTGCCCGCTTCGCCAACTCTGCGTTTAGACGGAGACGGCAAAGGCGACGTCCGTGCACCGGCGGACGCCGCCCCGCTATCCTGCCTTCCGCAGTGGCCATGGGCCGCTTCGGCGCTATTTCCTTAACAGATCCGCCACAGTGGGGGCCTTCTCCAGTTCAGCAAGCACCTCGCTGCCGCCGGAGGAAAGCCAATTTTTCACGTACCCGTCCCAGTCTTTGGCCACATCCACCTCGCCCGTTACCGCTTTGTAGAAAAATTCGTCGCGGATCGTATTCAACTTCGCACCGCTCGCGGCAAGCAGATCCTTATACTTCGTTTCGTTGAAGCGATCGGCCTTGTAAGGCCGGATCAACAGGCTTTTGCCTTCCGGCGTCGCCGTAAACATGTCGTTAAGCTTGCGCTTCGAAGCCAAATCCAGGAAACGGCTCGTCACTCCGGAGCGGACGACGAAATTGTAGTACGTCGATCCTTTCGGCTCGAGCGCGACATTCGGCTTGGCCACGACCGCAGAATCGTAAGGCGTGCCTTCCCAGTCGAAGTCCGTGCCCGCCACGCCGAACGTCGCCAGCACGTGCATGTCCTTGTCGAAATTGATGTACTCGAACATCTGCAGCATGCGAACCAGCTTCTCGTCGGAGACGCCTTTGCGTACGACCATGCTGTAATTGAAATTGTCCACCTGCGTGGTAGACGGAATGAATTGCGCGCCGTTCGCGCCGATCGGCGGCGGGGTGATCAGGAACTTCGACTTCGGATCCTTCAGCGACAGCACGCCGGGAGGCCGTCCGTTCGTGTACGGAATCATCGCGACGGCGTCGGCGATGACCGGCGTGATGCCGAACTTGCCGGCTGCATACTTCTCCCAGGTTTTGGCCAGATTGAGCGTCGTAAACTCGGGATCGATATATCCTTTTTTGTACCATGCGTTCAATTGTTGAAGCAGCGATTTGTATTTGGCGCTGATGTTGTATTCGACGACTTTGCCGTTCTCCTCGATGTTGTAGTTCCAGCCAAAGCCGAACGAGCCGGCATAGGTCGTCAGCGCGTAGTTTAGCGCGTTCGTGTTGAGCGTGATCGCATGTGTGTCCTTCTGGCCGTTTCCGTCCGGGTCGCCGTTCACGAAGGCATCCATTATTTTCTCTTCTTCCGCGAGGGTGAATGCCTGCTTCGAGAAGAAGATGCGCGACAACTCGCCGGTATTGCCCATCGGCGTCAGCTGGCCTTTCGGCGCGATGCCGACCTTCTCCAGCCAGTCCAGCCGGTACGCGTGCAACCAGCCGACGTTGCCGGACGCTTCCTCGAACCCGGTCAGTGCGATAAGCGACTCTTCGTTTTTCGCTTTGTTGACCTTCCAGCCGGTCGGCTGACTGGTCAGCAGCGCGGCGTACTGGGGCGCGTACTTCTTGATCATTTCGATCGGAATCGTCCGCGTCAGCTGATCCGAAACCATTTTGTACGGGTCGACGTACGTAAACGACATTTCCGGCAATCCGCCCGAAGCGATCATCAGATTCGTCTGATCGGCGTTGTTGATGTCCACCTTTTTGTTGATCAGCTTGACGTTGAACTTTTCCTCGAGTTTTTTCTGCACCGGATTGCCGTCTTCGATTTTGCCCCTTGCCCCTGCGCCAAGCCACTCGATCTCCAGCTTCTTGGACAAATCGGCGCCGCTTGGCGTCGTGCCGGTAGAAGCGCTTGCCGCTGCCGACGCAGCCGGACTCGCGCTCCCCTTGCCGGCGCCGGAATCCGCCGCCGGCGACTTGCTGCAGCCCGCGATCGCCAGTGTCGCCGCGAGCATTACCGCCCCGGCTTGTACTACCCGTTTGTTGCCCATCTCTTCCGCCCTCCCCTTTTTGTCGCGATGACCTTGCCTCTTCAGTATAAAAAGCGGGAAACGACGCTACTAAAAAAATCATCAGCTCTCGTTAGCAAAATGTTCAGCACTTTCGCGCAGGTACGGCAGACGCAGCACAACGGACGTCCATTCCCCCGCGGCGCTGTCGACGGCAAGGCCGTAAGGCCGGCCGAAATGCAGGCGGATGCGGCTGTGCACATTGTACAGCCCCACATGCCCGCGAACGCCCGATTCCTGCGTCAGCTCCGCCTGCAGTGCGCGCAGCCGCTCCTCCGCGATGCCCGAACCGTTGTCGGCTACCTGCAGCAGCAGCATGTCATCCTCCCGGCGGCAGGAGACAACGACGCGCAGCGTCCGCTCCTCCGTCTGCTCGTTGTGGCGGATCGCATTTTCGATGAGGGGCTGCAGCAGCATTTTGACTACCGTGCAATTGTTCAGCGCGGCATCCTCCTCCCAGACGAAAACGATCCGATCGCCAAAGCGGAAGCCCATGATGTCGGCATACGCCTTGGCGTAGTCCAGTTCCTCCCCCAGCGTCGTCAGCGGATATTCCTTGCCCATCGCGAAGCGGAACAACCGGCTGAGCAGGCCGATCATCTCCACGGCGCCGTCTCCGTCCCCTTCTTCGATCGCATACATGATGTTTTCCAGCGTGTTATGCAGAAAGTGCGGGTTGATTTGCGCCTGCAGCGCATCGATCTGCAGCACCATCTGGCGGCGGTCGGCCAGCACCCGTTCGCCCGCGAGCTGCTCAATCCGTTCCAGCATCCGGTTGAACGACGTCTGCAGCTGGCCGACCTCATCGATCGCATACGGCTCCTCGCGGATAGGCCCGATCGATCCATCCGGCTGCTGCAGGAAAAACCGGGCGTTCATGGCGGCGAACGGGCTCAGCAAATACTGCGACAAGCCGTACGCAAGCAGCATCGCCAGCAGCAACACGATAACCATCAAATAAATATCGTCGTAGATGATCGCCTCGGCTTGGCCGCGCATCGCCGTATAGTCGTAACGCGACACAAGATACCAAGGCAAATCGCCGATCCGATTGGCAAAATACAAGGCCGTCTCCCCTCCCGACGCGTACCCGTTCAACTGCGAAACAGGAAGCGGCAGCGGCGCGGTGGAACCGATCTTCTCCGGATCGGGATGAGACAGGATGCGTCCGTTCTCGTCGGCGATGAACGAGGTCCCTCCGTACGATTCCAGGGAAGCGTACAGGTTGGACCAATATACCTCCTCCACATCGACCGCAAGAAACCCGTCAGGGCTTGCCGCCGTGCGGTTCAATGCGACGATCGCCATGCCGAGGCTGATCGCGGTGGAGCCGCTGCCGGCTTGCGCATAGTAGAACAGATTCCTGCGCTCCGAATGCATCTGGAGGTAGAAGGGTTCCGGCAGCCGGTTGTTCCACGGATTGCGGCTTGCATACAGCAAGCGGTTGTCGGCGGTGTAGATGGCCACGGTATCCTGCCCGAGCGGAGACGAGCGGAGCGCCATCATAATCGGGGCGAACGGCTCCGCGTCTTCCGGCCGATTGACGAATCGGATGACGCCGGAGTCGTAGGCGAGCCGGGCGAGCACGATTTTTTTCTGCTCGACGAACAGCTCGATGCGGTGCACCGTCTTCTCGAACGTCGCCTCGTAAGTGCGCCGCAGCTCCTGCGATATGATTTGGGTGGAGTGCCGGAAGACGAGCGCGACGAACAGGATGATTGGCAGCAGGATGGTGACCGTGAAATAAAAAAACAGCCGATCCCGCATGGTGACCCGCGATCTTTTAAGATTGGCGCCTGCCGGCTGCCTCCACCGGTCGCGCAGCTGATGGTACCGGCCCATCGAGCGGATCAGGCCGTGCAGCGGGCGAAGCATTTGGTCTCGCAGCAGCGTGGCCAACACGAAAGAAAGCAAGGCGCAGCCGAGCAAAGCGGCGGCGAAGAAGGCGCCGATCGTCGGCAATTGGGGGCGGAGCACATTGCCGGAGAACTCGGCGAAGACGAGATACAAGTCGGAGAAGCCGATATCGCGCGTATAGTAGCGCTTGCCCTTCCACCACTTCCCCTTCGTCCAGGCCGCAGGCGCCTGCAGCGGCGCGACATCGGCCGCCACGCCGGCGCCGCGGTACAGCACGTTCCCGTCGCCGGCAACAATCGCGATCGCTTCGTCGTAAGGAATGCGATGTTTCAAATTGTCCGGCGCAAGCTGGATGATAATCATGCCGTAGCCGCCGCCGCTTCCGAACGATGGAATGGAGCCCGCCAAATAAACCGCCTGATTCAGCCGATCCAGGTTATCCCGCAGCTGCGGCTCCGTTACGTCGGCACGGGTTATGCCCAGGGCGGCATAGGTTTCTCCTTCGGGTACGAGCCGAATTTGCCGCATCGGGCGGAACAGATCCGGCAGGCGCTTGTCCAGCGGATACGCGAACAACGGCCGGTCGGTGCCGTATTGTGCGGACGTCGTAACCACGTCAATGCGGGCGATAAAATCGTTGTCCTTCTTGAAATTGAACAAAGCCGCTTCCACGTCGAGCGAAAGCGTAACCCGCTCGTAGGAGGAAGCGGCCGATCCGGCGAGCCGGTCGATTGTGCCAAGGAACGGCTCATTGCCGCGCAGCCCTTCCAATGCCTGATAAACATCCTCGAACTGTTTTTTCGTATCGACGGTCGTCTGGCTCAGTTTGATTTCGAGCAGGTCGTTCACCTTTTGGTCGATGAACGATTTGGTCTTGAAGTAGAGCACCGCACAGACAATCAACAGCAGCACGGATACCGTCAGCAGCGAAAACAGCATGAGGAACCGCGTGAGCGGAACAGGGCGCTGGTTCACACGCCATCCTCCTCCGCCCATGCGGCGGCTGGGCCATTCGTTGGCATGGCCGCCTTGCCTTCCTGATACTCGCGGGGAGTGACACCGGTAATTTTTTTGAACACCTTATTGAAGTAAGAGAAGCTGGCGAACCCGACGCTGACGGAAATGTCGCTGATTTTGCCGTCCGTGCGGAGCAGCAGCTCTGTCGCCCGGGCGATGCGCAGCTCGTTCAAATAGTCGACGAAGCTGTAGCCGGTCTCGCGATTGAACAACGAGCTGAAATAGTTCGGATTCAGGTGGAGGTGGCCCGCCACATCTTCCAAACGGATCTTGTCCTCGTAAAAATGGTCGATGTACCGCTTCGCTTCCGCAATGTACAGGTTACGCTCCAGCTGCGTCCTTGCCCCGGTCGCGGTTTCCCCGGTTCCGGAGATTGCGGAATCGCCGCCGGAGGCAGGCGGGCCGCCTGCCGGCTCGTTCCCCGCCGTCTTCAGCGGCGACGTGCCGAGCTCGCGGGCGATCTTCCCGAACAACTGCCGGAACTCCCGCCGAATGAGCGGCTTCAGCATATACCCTCGCGCATCGAAACGCATCGCTTCCTGCGCGTAGGCAAAATCGTCGTACGCGCTCATGATCGCCGTACGAATATGCGGGTATTCGCGATGAATGCGCTCGACCAGCTGGAGCCCGCTCATGCCGGGCATCCGGATGTCGGTGAGCACCACCTGCGGCTGCAGCTGGCGGATCATCCGCCACGCCTTTTCCCCGTTTTCCGCGCTTCCGATCACCTCGAAACCGAATTCCTGCCAAGGCATTTTGCTCGCCACGCGCTCGCGAATTTTTTTCTCGTCGTCCACGATGAGCACCCGATACATCCCGGTCCCCTCCCGATACCCTCAGATGTGTATAGGACGAAGCGTTGTCTGTTTCATTATAATCGCTGGCACGGACGATCGGATAGCGCTGCCGGCGCCGCTAGTACAAGTATAGAAACATTGCCGGCGCCGAACTAAAAAAATGTTCAGGTCTCCATAGCAAAATGTTCAGGTCTTCGACGGAAATGCAAAAAGCAGGCCGGAATGGCAACCAGCCGGGCCGTTTGCACGAAGTTGGACAGAAAAAATGCAGGGGAGTAAAATAGACGAAAGGGATAAGAAGCGGGAATTCAGCTTTTGCCAGAAATCGATTGCCGAAGGGGCCTGTCCAGTGAACAAATCGCTCACCATCCACGACATCGCCAAAATGGCCGGGGTGTCCTCCGCTACCGTATCCCGCGTGCTGAGCAACAGCACATACCCGGTCAGTGCCGCGAACCGCGAAAAAATAGTGCGCATCGCCAAAGAAACGAACTACGTGCCGAACCTGCTCGGCAAGCAATTGAAGACGAACACGAACATGACGCTGGCGGCTATCATCCCATCGATCACGAATCCGTTCTACTCCTCGGTCGTGCTCGGCATCGAAGAAATAGCCCGGGAGAACCGCTATCAGGTACTGCTTTGCAACTCGCTGCAGGATGCCCGGCTTGAGGACGAATACGTGAAGTCGATTTTCGAGAAGCAGGTCAAGGGGCTGATTATCTCCTCAATCTCCGCCGACACGAAGCTGCTGAAGCGGTACATCGCCAAAGGGCTGCACGTTGTCGCGCTCGATCAGAAGCTGGAGGAGGACGGCATACTCCAGATCGAATTCGATTATCGCAAGGGCGGGTACCTGGCAGCCGCCCACCTGATTGCGAGCGGCCATCGGCGGATCGCCTACGTGACGTCGCCGCTTGACCGGCCGAGCCGCAGAAGCATTTGCCGCGGCTACGAGGACGCGCTGCGCGAGCACGGGCTGGCTCCGACGATCCAGGTCGCCGAGAGCGAAGAAATTTACGACGGCGTCTACGAATTCGACAACGGCAAACGGCTGACGCGCCGGCTGCTGGAGCTCTCCGACCGGCCGACCGCCATCCTCGCCTGCAACGATATGACCGCCGTCGGGGTCATGAACGAACTGATGGCGGCCGGCGTTCAGGTGCCGCGGGAGATGTCGGTCATGGGCTTCGACGATATTGCGTTCTCCCGGATGACGGTGCCGCCGCTGACAACCGTGAAGCAGCCCGACTATGAAATGGGCCGGCTCGCCTGTCAATTCCTGACGGACAGGCTGTCAGGCAAACCGATGCCGCAGATGGAAATTATGCTGCAACCGAAGCTGGTTGTCCGCGAATCGGTAGCAGCTCCGCTCGTCTAGCAAGAAGGACGCCGCGTGCCCGCGCCGCAATTTGCGGTTGCGGGCTTCCGAAGCGTTGTGGTAAGCTTAACGCGGAATAGTAATCGATTACTATAAATGCGATAAGGAGTGGCAAGCATGCAGCTGAACATACTGGAAACGGCCGACGAACTGGGCCGCAGAGCCGCGGAGGAAGCCGCCGTCTGGCTTCGGCAACAGATTGGACGGCAGGGGAAAGCCCGCGTCGTTTTGTCGACGGGAGCGTCGCAATTCGCTTTTTTCGAGCATTTCGTCAAGCAGGAGCTCGATTGGACCGCTGTCGAGATGTTCCATCTCGACGAATATATCGGCTTGCCGGAATCACATCCGGCCAGCTTCCGCCGCTACCTGCGGCAGCGCTTCGTCTCGCGCGTACCGCTGCGCAAAGCCCATCTGATCGACGGCGAAGGCGATGCGGCGCGGATGATCGCCGAGTTGGAAGCCGCTGCGGCGGAAGCGCCATTCGATCTCGGCCTCATCGGCATCGGTGAAAACGCGCACATCGCCTTCAACGACCCGCCGGCCGATTTTGACACCGACACGGCCTACAAAATCGTCGATCTGGACGAAGATTGCAAGGCGCAGCAAGTGCGCGAAGGCTGGTTCGCGACGAATGCGGACGTTCCCGCGCAAGCGATTTCGATGACGGTGAAGCAGATCATGCGCTGCCGCCGCATCATTTCGTGCGTGCCGGGGCAAGTCAAGGCGAATGCGATCCAGATGACGCTCGCGAGCGAATTGACACCGACGGTTCCGGCGACGATGCTGAAGCGGCACCCCGAATGGTCGCTCTACCTCGACCGGGCATCGGCATCCTTGCTGCCGGTCGCCTGGTAACGCCCGACAGCTTCCGGGCAGTTAGCCGCGCCCGGCTCCGGCTTCAGCGGAACGGAGCGCCGGCTCATCCCTCCGCAAGCTCCCCGATCAGGGCGCTTGCCGTGTAAACCCGCCTGCTCGAGTACGGGAATGATCAAAATAAACCATTTTTTATGGCTTATTTCGCCAAAAACGGCCAGTAGCCAAGAAATAGCCAATGATTTCACTGGCTATTCGCGTAAAAATGCCCGGAATATAGCCATTCGGCCCTAATAGCCAGTGTTTTCACTGGCTATTTCCGACGCGACAGGCGAAATGGAGCCAATAAGCCATTTTTTATGGCCTATTTTGTCCGCCCGCATACGAACATAGAGGTACGACGGCGAAACGTTCAAGCACACGGAATGTTGGTTCGCCATGGCATGGAAACCTGCCGTCAAAGCCAGGTCCGCATCGCGAGCGGCTTCGATGGCTGTTTTCCCCGGCATCGCCACTCCTACGGAGCGTTGAGCCAAGGGGATACCGGGCAGAAAGCGGTCTATTGCGACGCTGCAGGGCCAGCGGCCGGGCGCACCGCCACTACATGCCGGCCAATGCCGGCGAGATCGTCCACCACGCCGACCTCGTCCCAGTGCCCGGCCGCCCGCAGCATGTCCGCGACATCCGCGGCCTGACCTTGGCCGACCTCGAAGCCGACCAGCCGCGGAACGGCGGGCAGCGACCGCAGCTGACCGATCATGCGCCGGTACAGGTCGAGCCCGTCCGCTCCGCCGTCGAGCGCGGTATGCGGCTCGAAGTCGCGCACCTCGGTCTGCAGCCCGGCAATGTCGCCCGAAGGGATGTACGGCGGGTTGGAGACGAGGATGTCGATCCGCAGCCCGCGCTCGATATGCGGGGCGAGCAAGTCGCCGCGCAGCCAGTCGATCCGCGGCGCGACGCCGTTCGCTTCCGCGTTGCCGCGCGCCACCTCCAGCGCCGCCGCCGACAAGTCGGAAGCGACGACGCGCCAGCGCGGGCACAACACCGCGGCGCTGACGGCGATGGCGCCGCTGCCGGTGCCGACGTCGGCCAGCAGCGGCGCGCCGTCCGGCCACAGCCGGCGGCCGTGCGCCACGATAGCCTCGACGAGCAATTCCGTCTCCGGCCGCGGAATAAGCACGTCGCCGGTCACACGAAACGGCAAGCCGTAAAACTCCTGCCGCCCCGTGATATATTGCAGCGGCTCCCCCGCCGCTTTGCGTGCCAGCAGCCGCTCCCAGCGCGCCGCAAGCTCCGCCGGGAACGGCTCGGCCCAGCGCAGCAGCAGCCCGGTGCGGTCCCACCCGAGCAGGTGCTGCAGCAGCAGCTCGGCGCAGGACGCGTCGTCCGTCACGCCCCGCTCCCGCAAAAAAGAAGAAGCCTGCAAATAGGCTTCCCGAATCGTCATTGCCTTGACCATTTGCAGGCTCCTCCCAACTATCTCCCGACTCGGCTGCAACCGTTACAGCGTCGATTCGCCCTTCTCAAGCAGCTCGGCCTGCGCCGTCATGGTGAGCGTCGACACGATCTCCTCCATGTCGCCGTCCAGCACGGCGTCGAGCCGGTGCAGCGTCAAGCCGACGCGGTGGTCGGTCACCCGGCTCTGCGGAAAATTGTAGGTGCGAATGCGTTCGCTGCGGTCGCCGGTGCCGACTTTGCTTTTCCGTTCGCCGGCCAGCTTCGACTGCTCCTCCTGCAGGAACTTGTCGTAAATGCGGGCGCGCAGCACTTGCAGCGCCTTGTCTTTGTTCGAGTTCTGCGACTTGCCGTCCTGGCATGTAGCGACGATGCCGGTCGGAATATGCGTCACGCGCACGGCCGACTTGGTCGTGTTGACCGACTGGCCGCCGGCGCCGCTCGAGCAGAACGTATCGACGCGGATGTCGCTTTCCTTGATTTCGATTTCGATTTCTTCGGCTTCCGGCAGCACCGCCACGGTCGAGGTCGACGTATGAATGCGTCCGCCGGATTCCGTTGTCGGGATCCGCTGCACGCGGTGCGCGCCGCTCTCGAATTTCAGCTTGCTGTACGCGCCCTTGCCGGTCACCATGAAGATGACTTCCTTGAATCCGCCGAGATCGTTCAGGCTGGAGTCAAGCACTTCCACGCGCCAGCCCTGGGCGTCGGCGAATTTGGTGTACATGCGGTACAAGTCCGCGGCAAACAATGCCGCTTCGTCGCCGCCGGCCGCGCCGCGAATTTCGACGATGACGTTCTTATCGTCGTTCGGGTCTTTCGGCAGCATCAAAATTTTGATCCGTTCCTCCAGCTCTTCCTTGCGTTCGTTCAGTTCGTCGATTTCGAGCTTCACCATTTCGCGCATCTCGGCGTCCATCTGTTCGTTCTGCATTTCTTTGGCAGCATCGAGCTGTTCCATCACGCTGCGGTACTCCATATACGCTTCGTAAGCTTCCTGGATCGACGACTGCTCCTTGGAATACTCGCGCAGCTTCTTCGCATCGTTCGCCACATCGGGGTCGCACAGCAGCTCGCTGAGCTTCTCGTAGCGGTCCGCCAGCGATTGCAACCGGTCCAACACGGGCATCACCTCATTTACGTCTTCACGTTCTTCTTGTCTCCGCTCCAAAATAGGCGCCCGTCAACCGAAGGCGCCTGTACTGCCAGTATGCCCCCGCCCCGCCGCGCTAGACGTTGAAGCGGAAATGCATGACATCGCCGTCCTGCACGACGTATTCCTTGCCTTCGAGCCGCAACTGCCCTTTCTCCCGCGCGCCGTTCATCGAGCCGGAAGCGACAAGATCGTCGTAAGAGACGACCTCCGCCCGGATGAACCCGCGTTCGAAGTCCGTATGAATGACGCCCGCCGCCTGCGGAGCTTTGATGCCCGCGCGAATGGTCCAGGCACGCACTTCCTGCACGCCGGCCGTAAAATACGTATAGAGCCCAAGCAGCTTGTAAGCCCCGCGGATCAAGCGGTTCAAACCCGACTCCGCCAGCCCGAGCTCCTCGAGGAACATCGCCTTGTCCTCGCCTTCCAGCTCGGCGATTTCCGATTCCACCTTGGCGCTAATCGGCACGACTTCGGCGCCTTCCTGCGCCGCGAACTCGCGCACGCGCTGCACGTATGGATTGCCGTCGGCATTCGCCGCTTCGCCTTCGCTGACGTTGGCGGCGAACAGCATCGGCTTCATCGTCAGCAGATGCAGGTCGCGCACGAGCAGCTTCTCTTCGTCGCCCAGCTCGAGACTGCGCGCCGGTTTGTCGGCGTACAGCGCTTCCTTGATCCGCTCGAGGCATTCCACTTCCGCCACTACTTTCTTGTCGCCGCCCTTGAGGTTTTTGCGCGAACGCTCCAGCCGCTTCTCCACCGATTCAATATCGGCCAGGATCAGCTCCAGATTGATCGTTTCGATATCGGAGATCGGATCGATCGTGCCGGAGACGTGCGTAATGTTCTCGTCCTGGAAGCAGCGCACGACGTGCACGATCGCATCCACCTCGCGGATGTGGGCAAGAAACTTGTTGCCGAGCCCTTCGCCCTTGCTCGCGCCTTTCACGAGGCCGGCGATGTCGACGAATTCGAACGCCGTAGGCACGATCCGCTGCGGATCGACGATCGCCGCCAGCTTGCCCAGCCGCTCGTCGGGAACTTCCACCACGCCCACGTTCGGATCAATCGTGCAGAACGGGTAGTTGGCCGATTCCGCGCCTGCTTGAGTAATTGCATTAAACAACGTCGATTTTCCAACATTCGGCAATCCGACGATGCCGGCTTTCAGTGCCATATATAAGTACACCCCTTAATTTTCTGAAAATGACTCCATTCATTATATAGCACTTCCCGAACGGTGTCATCTTTCTCGCCAAACGCGCTGCCGCCCCTCGTACAAATCAAATGAATCTCCTCGTCCATCCGTCCACGAAACTGCTAGATTGCGAGAATAGAGTAAATGGAAGGGGCCGTTGCTCGCGACAGCGATGCTCCTTCGCGACCATCGATCGCAGGGAGGTGATTGCGATGTCCATCGCCAAAAACCGCGATGTGGTCATCATCCGTTTCGTTCGCGTGAACGGCGTGAGGCGGATCGTCAGCGTCAGTGTGATCGGCAGCGCCCGGCCTTGCACAAGCACGCTGTTCCCCGGCGGAAGGGTGTTCATTGCCCTGAGCTGCCTGCTGACAAACGGGTTCCGCATCGTCTTCCGCAGCGGCTTCCGCATCGTGCTTGTCCGCCGCCGCATCCTGTAATGCTGCCATGCGCGAAAAGGGACGAACGGCTGCCGGCCGTCGTCCTTTTTGCGTCGGCATCGCTTCTTTCAGCGGAGGAGGAAGACAAATATTGTCTTGCGCCGAACAACGATTCACTAGACGGCTCCCGGCGGCAACTCTTATACTGCGCTTATACTGTGCTTATCCTGCACTGCGCTTATTGAAGGGAGCGAAGCCGACATGAAATGCTGGGGAGTCGCCGTGATCGGATGCGGCGGGATCGGGAGTTTTCATCTGAAATCCGTGCAGGAACTGGAACAAGCGCGGCTGATCGGCATTCATAGCCGGAGCGCCGAACGCGCGCGTGCCATTGGCGAACGGGAAGGCTGCTTGTGGACAACCGATTACCGGGAGCTGCTGCAGCACCCGGATGTCGACGCGGTATGCGTGACGACGAGCAGCGGCAGCCATTACGCCATCGGAATGGAGGTGCTGCAGGCAGGCAAACATCTGCTGGTGGAGAAACCGCTGGCAATGAACGCGCAGCAAGCCCGGGCCATGATCGCGGAAGCCGCGAGCCGCGGGCTGACGCTTGCCGTCGTATCGCAGCGCCGCTTCGAGCCGCAGACGACGGCGATCAAACAAGCGGTATCGTCCGGCGCTATCGGCGAGCTGCTGTTCGTCGAGGCAGCCTGCCCTTACTGGCGCGATCAGGCGTACTACGATTCGGCTTCCTGGCGGGGCACGATTGCAGAGGACGGCGGAGCGCTGATGAACCAGGGAATCCACATTATCGATTTGATGCTGTGGATGGCGGGAGAGGCGAAGTCGGTATTCGCCAAAACGGCAACGCAACTCCACCAGATGGAAGCGGAGGATTTTGGGCTGGCGCTCATTACGTTCAGGAACGGAGCATTCGGCAAGCTGCTGGCCTCGACGAACCTGCAGCCCGGGTTCCCGCAGAGCTTGCATCTGTACGGCAGCAAAGGCACGATCAAGCTGGAGGCGAACCGGATCGTGCATTGGACCGTTCCCGGCGTGGAACCGCCCGAGTCGCCGGGCGACGATTTCCATCCGGGGGGAGTGGCGATTCCGAACGACTTCCCGATCGACCAGCACAAGCGGCAAATCGCCGACTGGCTGGACAGCGCCGGACAAGGACGGCGTCCCCTGGTTGCCGGCGAAGACGGACTGCGCGCCTTGTCGCTGATTGAAGCGATCTACGAGTCGGCGGCGCGCGGCAGCGAAATCGAGATTCAATCGACATAACCGGCAGAAGAACCCCCGGCAACGGACCTCAAGATCCATTTCCGGGGTGGTTCTGTTTGCGCCGGGTTTTATTTGAACGTCCGCTTCTTCGTCTCCGTCTTCTTGCGGCTCGCATGCGATTCCACTTGCGCCCGAAGCACGAAACCTCGCAGCGTGTTCAGCGAATCCTTGGACAGCTCGACGAATCTCGCCCCGTAGTAAACGCCGTTCGCCGCCGAGTCGCGGCGCACAATTTCCACTTCGCACACCAGCGGTTTCTCCAGCTGCACGGTTAAGCCGACCTTGGCTTTCTCCGGAATGCTCCATTCGCCTTCGATCGTGAACCCGATGCCGCTGACGCTCATGTTGTTGACCGTGAACGGAATCGTTTGCTCGCTTGATCCCCCTGCATCTCCGGCCGTTTCAATCGCGTGCACGTGTCCGGGACGTTCGATGTCGACGCGAGGATGCTCCCGCTTCTCGGCGAACTTCCGGCGGTTCTCCGGCGGATTGATGACGATGAGCGTCTCGTCGTCCTTGGCGATCACCGTCGATTGAAACATGCACAGCCCGATCGGCGAATAAATCGCGATCCGCACCGAGTCGCCGAGCTCATAGCGCTTGCTTTCGCCCATCTCGATTTCGAGCATGTCGCCTTCCAAGTGGATCAAGATGCCGGTGGAAACGAAATCCTTCCGCTCGACGACCGTGCGGCTGTTAAGCAAGATCGTGGCAGCCGGCAGCGGCTTGCCGTCGCCCGCCTCCATGCGGACAGAGTTCGCGGCGCTGTTCGACATTGGAAGACCACCTTTCATGGAGAATGGAAGAAAAAAGAGAAGACCGCTTCTGGAACGAAGCGGCCGAATGTACGCGTTGTACGCGAAAAAATGCTCGACTTCCCTTCGGCAGCCAGGCTGTCATGGTCCGGAAGCGAATCCGGGCGGTAGACCCTCGGCTTTGCGTCCTTGCCTTTCGGCAAGTTTGCCTTGATCGAAACGATGAAATTACGTTCAGTATAGTCAATTTTTTCTCCGGTTTCAATTGATATTTCATTAATTTTCATGAAATATTGCCGAACTTATTTCATTTTGTCGACTGCACCGGTTGTCCACAACTTGCCGTGCGGCGGAACGCCGCCGTACAATAGAGAAAGTGAAGCCGATTCATGTGCGTAATCGGTGAGTTATCCCGGCTTTTCCCACAAGTTTGACCTGCAAATGTGCATAACACCCCCACTTATCCACCGGGTTATCCCCAGCATGTTAACAACGAATACATGTTCGTTCCGGTTTATCCACATAAACTTGTGAACAACCTGTAGATAACTTGTGGAAAAGGAGCTGTCGCCATGGAACTATTCGCATCCGATTGCGATACCCACGAATACTGGATGCGCGAAGCGATCGCCGAAGCGCGCAAGGCGGAAGCGATCCGCGAGGTGCCGATCGGCGCCGTGATTGTGCAGGGCGGCGCGATTATCGGCCGCGGGCACAATCTTCGCGAAACGTCGCTGGACCCGACCGCCCACGCCGAAATGATCGCCATCCGCCAGGCGAGCGAGGCGCTTGGCGCTTGGCGGCTTCTCGACTGCCGGCTGTACGTGACGCTGGAGCCGTGCCCAATGTGTGCGGGGGCGATCGTGCAATCGCGCGTGACGCAAGTCATTTACGGCACCGCCGACCCGAAGGCGGGCTGCGCGGGCACGCTGATGAACCTGCTGCAGGAGGAGCGCTTCAACCATCGCACGGACGTCGTCTCCGGCGTCCTGCAGGAAGAATGCGCGGCGCTGCTGAGCGACTTCTTCCGCGGCTTGCGGCGGGAACGGGCGAAGTCGGCGGACGCGGCAGCGGAATAGGCGTCCGCGGCAGTCCGCCGTTTTGCCGGCGGCGAATCGGCAACTAACTGTTGACAACCTTTCTATTATTCCATAATATAGAAACCCGAGTGCCATTTCCCGTAAAGGTCGGTGCGCCGCTTGCAGACACAATCCCGCAGTCCCGCATCATCCGCTTCGCCTGCCGCTCCCGTCTCGCCCGCTGCCCCGGAAGGCGCGCCTCCGAAGCTTTGGCCCGTCTACGTCTGGTCCGTCTCGTTCCTGAAGCCTTACGCCGGCCTCTTCCTCCTGCTTCTGCTCGTGATGGGCGTCCTGTCGGCTGCGGAGCTGATCGTGCCGCAATTCATCCGCACCTTTATCGACCAGATTGTGCCGGAGCGCGATTGGCGACGCTTCCATCTGCTGCTCGCCGGTCTGGGCGGTGTCATCCTGCTCGTGCTGGGCGCCAGCATGCTGAACAATTTGCTGCAGCGCCACCTGCAGGAGAAAGCGGCCCGCGACCTGCAGCATACGATCTTCACCCACTTGCGCAAGCTCGGCTTCGCCTACTACGAACAAAATCCCGTCGGGCAAACGCTGTCCTTCCTCAACACCGAAGTCGCCGCGCTTCAGAACATGTACCGCACCCATTTTCCCTTCATGATCAGCGGCTCGATCTTTTCGCTCATCTCCATCGCCATGATGGCGTCGCTCAGCTTGCGGCTGACGGCGGTCGTGATTCCTTGCTTCCTGCTCTACTACCTGTTCGGGCCGATGCTGGAGCGCAAAGCGTCGCTCACCGGCAAAGTCATGTCGGAGCACCGCGTTGCGGAGAACCAGAAAGTTTACGAAAGCGTGTCGGCGTTGACGGAGCTGCGCGTATTTGCCGCGGAGCCGTGGGATTTGCGCCGCTTCCTGGAGAAGGTCGCCACCTTCAACGCCAGCATGATCCGCACGTACTGGTACGCTTACTGGCGCGGCACGAACCGCCGGCTGACCTATAATGTCGGGGCGGTGGCGATTTTTATTTACGGCTTCTATTTGCTGAAGGGCGGCTCGCTGTCGGTAGGCGCGTTCGTTTCATTCATCTTGTATTATTTTACGGCGATGCACCGGCTCACGGCAGTCGTCACCAACGTGACCGAGCAGAAGGTGCTGATGTACCAGGCAGAGCGGCTGTACCGGTTCGTCCGGCAGTCGCCCGAGGTCGAGGAAGCGGCGCAGCCGGTTCACTGGCGCGAGCCGCGCGGGCATATCCGTTTCCGCGGCGTGACTTTCGCTTATCGGCAAGGAGGGCAAGGAAAGCCGGTTCTGCAATCGTGCGATCTCGAGGTGCGTCCCGGCGAACGGTTCGCTCTGGTCGGCACGACCGGGAACGGCAAATCGACCGTGCTGAAGCTGATCGGCCGTTTCTACGATCCGCAGGAGGGGGAGATCACGATCGATGGCGTGCCGCTGAATCGGCTGTCCTTCTCCTCCTTGCGGCAATCGCTCGGCTACGTGATGCAGGAAACGTATTTGTTCGGTACGACGGTGCGCGACAACATCAAGTTCGGCCGCCCGCAGGCCGGCGAAGACGAGGTCGTGGCAGCTGCCCGCGCGGCGTACGCGCACGATTTTATCGAAGCGCTGCCGGACGGCTACGACACGATCGTCGGCGAGCGCGGCGTCAAGCTGTCGGGCGGACAGAAACAACGCATCGCCATCGCCCGCATGCTGATCAAGAATCCCGCCGTCGTCCTGTTGGACGAAGCTACCTCCACGCTGGACAACACAAGCGAAGCCGAGGTGCAGAAAGCGTTCGGGTCGTTGCTGCACGGCCGTACGGTCGTCGCTGTCGCCCATCGGCTGAGCACGGTGAAAGACTTTGACCGCATCGCCGTCATCGAGGACGGCCGCGTCGCCGAAATCGGCACCTACGACGAGTTGATGCGCCTGGATGGCGCGTTCCGACACCTGGTGCAAGGGCAAGAACGGGAAGCGGAGAAGGAGGCGGCTCATGGCTAACTGGAAATGGTTATGGTCGCACACCTCCGGCGCACGCGGCTTGCTGCTGCTGGCGCTGCTGCTGATGGCGGCCGAGGCCGGCTCCAACCTGGCGGCCACCGCCTTGAACCAGGCGATGATCGACCAGGTGCTCACCGGTGGGCATTACGAGCGATTCTGGCCGATTCTGCTGGAAATCGCCGCTGCTTATGCCGTGTACTCGCTCTTGTTCACTTTCGGTCCGCACGCGATTCACTTGACGATCGCACGGCTGCGCACTTCCATGAGCGAAGAGCTGATGCGGCATATGTACCGGATTCCGGTCGGCCGGCTGCAGCAGAAGCGGACCGCCGATTTTGTCTACCATTTCTCGAACGACTTGCAGGTTTGCGCCAATATGATCGGCGCCGACTTTCCCCGGCTCGTGCAGCAGCTCGTCACCGCCGCGATCATCGTCGGCATCATGGCATCCGCCAGCGGGTGGATGCTCGGCGCAATGCTGCTGTTCAGCGCGCTGTACCTCGCGCTCGGGCGCCTGTTCGCCCCCGCCCGCCGGGCGGTATCCGCCGAAGTGAGCCGGCATCGTTCCGCGCTGCTCGTCCATCTGGAGGAAGGCGTCTCCGCGACGCGCGAGGTGATCGCCTTCCACCGCCAGGAATGGGAAGCGGAAGCGTATCGCAGCAAGTTCGGCGCCTATTTCGCCAGCATTATGAAAGAAGGCAAGCTCATCAACAAGCAGCTGATTCTGAGCGATCCGATCAAGTGGGGCTCGATGCTGTTCGTGCTCGGCTTCGGCGGCGCCCTGGTGCTGCAGGGGCAGCTGTCGCTCGGCATGTTCGTCATCTCGTTCCAGTTCACGCTGCGGATGATGGATTCGATCGGCGGGCTGTTCCAGTTTGCGCTCGGGCTGTCGGGCAAGATGGCTTCCGTCGACCGGGTCCGCAACGTGCTCGCCGAGGAGCAGGTGCCAGAAGGCACGCTGCCGCTGCAGGAGCCGATCCGCTCCGTCCGATTCGATAGCGTGGCCTTCGCCTACAATGCGCAGCCGGTGCTGGAGCGGCTCGACCTGACGCTGCCGGCCGGCGGCAAAATCGCCTTTGTCGGCGCCAGCGGCGGCGGCAAATCGACGATCGCCGGGCTGCTCGTTCGCTTCTTCGAACCGACGGGCGGCACCATCGACGTCAACGGCGTTCCGCTCGCATCGATTCGCCGGTCCGACTGGATGAGCCGGGTCACGCTCGTTTTTCAGGAGCCGTACCTGTTCCCCGATACGATCCGGACGAACTTGCTGCTCGGCAGCGAGAACGTGTCCGAGGCGCGTATGATCGAGGTGTGCCGGGCGATGCACATCCACGACTTCATCGCCGGGCTGCCGCATGGCTACGACACGACGATCGGCGAGCGCGGCGTAACGCTGTCGGGCGGGCAGCGGCAGCGGGTGGCCCTGGCCCGGGCGGTGCTGCGCGACACGGAGGTGCTCATTCTCGACGAGGCGACGTCTTCGCTCGATCTGGAGACAGAGCGCCGCGTGCAGGAGAGCCTCGACCGGCTTCGCCAGGGCCGGATGACGATCATCATCGCCCACCGGCTGTCGACGATCCGCAACGCGGACCGCATCTTCGTCATGGACGGCGGCGCTGTCGCCGAGCAAGGCACGCACGACGAGCTGCTGCGTTCCGGGCGCGTCTACAGCAGCCTTGTGGCGAAGCAGCGGGAAAACGCGGCGGTATAGCGCGAAGCGGCGCTGCAACATTTTGTCACACAAATCGTCTATCTAAAAGAGGAACACTAACCTGCCCGGACCGGAACACTTGCGATCCGTCCCGTTCCGACGCGGCGCGGTAACGCCTATTCACCCGAGAGGAGGTGCCGTCACGAACCTTCTGCGTCATCGCCGGACCGCATTCGCCGGCGGGCTATCGCTGCTTGTGCTGCTCGTACTGCTTCTGCCCGGCTGCCGGCTGCTGGACGATCGGGCTTCGCCCCAGCCGGGAGGCGCGCCGAGCTCGTCCCCGGTCGGGACGGAAGCGCCGGTTGCGTCGCCGTCCGGTTCGCCTGCGGCATCGCCGACTCCTTCGCCGTCGCCTTCGGACGCCGCGCGTAAAGTAACCTTGGCGGCAGTAGGCGACGTGCTGATCCACAGCTCCATCTACAAGGACGCGCAAGTCGCCGGCGGCGGCTACGAATTTACGCACATGTTCGAGCCGATCCGACGCTACATCGAATCGGCCGATCTCGCCATGGTCAACCAGGAGAGCGTCATCGGCGGGGAAGCGCTCGGCTTGTCCGACTACCCCCGCTTCAACAGCCCTTACGAAGTAGGGGATACGCTGAAAGCGGTCGGCTTCGATATCGTCAACCTGGCCAACAACCATACGCTCGATCGCGGCGAAGAAGCGATCACGAACGAAATTCATTATTTGAACGGGCTCGGCCTTGTTTATACGGGCGCTTATTTGTCCGAGGACGACCGGCAGCGCATTCGTGTCGTGGAGAAGAACGGCCTTACTTTCGCTTTTTTATCTTACACGTACGGCACGAACGGCATTCCCGTCCCCAAGGGCAAACCGTATCTGGTCAACCTGATCGACAACGACCGGGCGGCGGCCGACATCGCCGCGGCGCGCAAGCTCGCCGATGTGGTGATCGTCAGCGCGCATTTCGGCGTCGAATACATGGACGAGCCGAGCGAAGCGCAAGAGCAGTTCGCCCGCGCCGCGGCGGAGGCCGGCGCCGATATTGTCATCGGCCATCACCCGCACGTGCTGCAGCCGATGGAATGGATCGAAACGGCATTCGGCCGGCGTACGTTCGTCGCTTATTCGCTCGGCAACTTTATCGCCGCGCAGGACGGCGCACGAACGCAAACCGGCGGCATTCTGCAGCTCGACATCGAGAAGCGGGGCGGTACCGTAACGGTGAGCAATCCCCGTTTCCTGCCGACCTGGATCCACATGACGAACTGGCGACAGTTCCGAATTGTCCCGCTCCGCGACGCCGGCACGGACCAACTGCCGAACGCCGCCGCTTTCGGCAAGCAAGTCGCCGCCCTTGTCGGCAGCCGGATGCCGGAGTTGACGATCGTCGGCGATTAAGCTGCCCGAAGCCCGGCGCGGTCGAAGGAATATCCCATTGGGCCGTCGAATGCAGCTGGTTATGAAAACGAAGCATTTCGCGCTCATCCTGGTTGCGTTCCTGACTGCCATCACCGGCATCCGCCTCGTCTGGATCGCCGTGATGGCTCCGCCCTCCCATCCCTACGCCATTCAGGGCGCCCTCGATTTGACGAAGTGGGACCTTTCGTCGAACCGGGCAATCCCGTTGAATGGCGAATGGGATTTCTACCCATACGCACTTTACATGCAAGATCCGGGAAAGCTTGCCAGACCGGATCTCCTTCGTGTGCCCGGAAACTGGCAGCCGCTGAAGCAGCTGTATGGTCAAGGACTGCGCATCGTCATCAAGTGGGCGGGTGCGTCGGACTCATATCTATTTTTCCGAAAAGCATTGTGAATCTATCCACGTTCCACGATCCTCCGGTTATCTATCCATATGTTTTTTTGCCGACTCGTGGAGAGGGAGACAAACCGCCGAGGCGGCGGCCCTCCTCTCCGGATAGGACCGTCCCCCATTTTCACCCCTGACGATTGGCGCGTTTCCCCTTCATCCCCTTCCTCCCCCATCTCATCGCCTCATCCGAAAAAAAGTTGTGCAAGCCTGTAACGAAGTGCCGCAAGATCGCACTTATGGTGTGGGAGGTGAAGGGATGGAAAGTATGGAGCATCTTTATGAAACGTATGCTCAAACCGTTTATAAATTCTTGTACAGCCTCACGCAGCATGCCGAGCTGTCCGAAGAGCTTACCCAGGAAACGTTCTACCAGGCCATGAAAACGATTCACCATTTTCGCGGCGACTGCAAAATGTCCGTCTGGTTATGCCAAATCGCCAAGCGGGCTTGGTATAAAGAGTTGAGCAAGCACAAGAAAAGGAACTCTCTTACGATCCATGAGCTGGAATTCCCACTTCCCGCCGGGCAGAACATCGAAGCCGATGTGCTGCAGAACGAGGAGAAGCTCGCGATGTTTCGCCTGCTGCACCGACTCGACGAAAAAACAAAAGAAGTGATGTATTTGCGTCTTTCCGGCGATTTAAGCTTTTCCGAAATCGGGGAAATCGTGGGGCAAAGCGAAACGTGGGCTCGCGTAACCTTTTACCGGGGCAAACAAAAGATGATGAAGGAGAGGGAACGAAATGGGTCATAAACTGGATTGCAACGTCGTGCAGGACCTTCTGCCGAGCTATATTGAAGGCTTGACCAGCGACTTGACGACAAGCGCGATTGAAGAGCATTTGTCATCGTGCAGCAATTGCAAAAAGGAACTGGCGACCATGACGAACGAAGTCCAGCCGGTCGACAAGGCCACGGAGAAGCAGATCAATTTTTTGAAAAAAATCAAGCGCCGCCAATGGATAATCGCTTCGATCAGTGTGCTGGTCGCCATCACGATTTTTGCCGGTGTCGTTTCTTATATTAGTCAAAGGCAGTTCCCGGTTCCAAGCAGTCAAGTCACGATCAGCGATGTGTATCAGATGAAGGACGGTTCGATTCATTACCGGATCTCGACGAGCGTGAAGGGCTACCTGGGCAACGTTACCGCGACCAACGACGGCAATTCGGACATCTTCCGGCTCTACGAACACAGGCGCTTCTCTCCGGGCCAATCCGCCAGCAGCGTCGCCCTGCCCGAAAGATGGGTAAATCTGCGCAATCCGGGCAGCACCGGGGACATTACCGCGATCTTCTACGAGGGAAGAGGGAAAGGCGACCGGATTGTCATCTGGGAGAAAGGCATGACGCTTCCTCAAGCGAGCGCCGAACAAGAAGCCGCCTACGAACAGAATGTCGTGAGCAAAAGGTAAAGCGGGCGGCCCCGCAGAAAAACCGCCTTGCAGGCGAATCGTTTTTATCGGCGATATGCCCGGAACTCTTAAAGCAATCTTAAAGGATTCGACATCATCGCCCTCGCAAAGACAAATTCCGGAGGAATCGTGCTATGATAAGCTAATCTGAAATCTTTGGCGGTGACGACGATAAATGGAACGCATTCTCGTGGTTGACGACGATCCGCAAATTCGCGAATTGATCCGTACCCATATCGAACAAGCGGGCATGCACCCGATCGAAGCCGAGTCCGGGCGGCAAGCGATTGAACAGCTGGAAACGGCGCCGGTGGACGTCATCATTCTTGACCTCATGATGGATGACCGCGACGGTTTCGAGGTTCTGCGCTATTTGCATCACCGCCGAATGGACACCATGACGATCGTGGTCAGCGCAAGAAGGCAGGAACAAGACAAGATCGCCACGCTTGGCCTCGGGGCGGACGATTATATGACCAAGCCCTTCAGCCCGCTGGAGTTGATGGCCCGCATTCAAGCCGTTCTGCGCAGGCGATACCCGCTCACGAACCATTCCCCTTTGGCCATTCGCTTGAGCCCGATGACACTGGATCTCGATAATTTTACGCTGCTCATCTATAATGAGAAGATTTCCTTGACGATGATCGAATGCGGACTGATGCAACTTTTCATGCAAAATCCGGACCGCGTCATGACCAAGCTCGAAATTTATCAGCAGGTCTGGCAGCATGAGCGGTACGATGACAATAACTTGAGCGTATACATGAGCCGGCTGCGCAAACAGCTGGAGCAAGCGCAATCTTCCTGGGAAATTCAAACGGTACGCGGCGTCGGTTACCGGTTGACGGGAGCCGGAATATGAAATTGCGCACCAAGCTGTGGTTGTCGCTTGTACTTAGCGCCGCATTAAGTATGGTGTTGTTCGGCTATATGACCGTTTGGATCGGGAAAGCGGCGAACAAAGGGTACGCGCTATTGGAGTTGAATCCGCTTGCGCAATCGATTGTCGATTCGATCGAGGAACAGCCTGATTTCGGTGCAGACGCGCTGAAAAGAACCTTGGAGCGCGCGCGCGAACAACACCCGGCCATCCGCTTTCTATGGATAAACGATCAAGGACAGTCCCTTTACGATACGGCGGGGCTTAATCCGACCTTTACTTTTCACGACCTGGCGATGCTGATGAAGAATATGCCGGAGAAATATTTCAAGGAAGACAACGTTCCTATCCTCACACCCGCAACAAAGGACGGGCAATCGTATTTCCTGCTCATCAGCATTCCGGCCTCCGAAATGAAGCAAGGCGAGGTTTATTTTCTCATTCGCAAGACGACATCGCTGCTCACCTTGGTGTTGCCGCTGTTTCTGTCGTTCTTGTTGCCTTTTCTGGTGGCCCTGTGGTTGTTCTCCTTTCTCAATAAACGCATTCGCAAACTGAACCTCGCTCTGAATCGGCTCAATATCCAGAGCGATTCTCCTCTTGTGGAATTGATAGATACATCTAAAGACGAGCTTGGCCAGCTGACGCGGCATTATAATTCGATGGCGAATCGGATTCGAACCCAATTTGCGGAAATTCAGCAGTTCGAGAGCAAGCGCAAGCTGCTGCTGTCCAATCTGTCGCACGATCTGCGAACGCCGCTGACGACGATGCTCGGCTGCGCCGAAATGATTCGCACCGGCAATTACAAGGACCAGAAAGAACTCCAGGCCAGAGCCAAAATCATTCTGCAACGGTGCCGTTACATGGACAAGCTGCTGGACCAGATGCTGGACATTTCCCGCCATGATGCGGGCGACCTGGCCATTCGTTTGGAGACTCACAACATATCCGAGCTCGTGCGCAAAATGGCGGCCGAATATATCATGATTCTGGACGGCGATCACATTGAACTGGATATCGAAATCCCGGATGAAGATATTCATCTCCCGATTGACGCGCCGCTCACGGAAAGAGCGCTGCGGAATATGATCGATAATGCGATCCGATATGGAAAAGAGGGCCGTTACCTCGGCATTCACTTGACGGCGGACGATCATACCGTGAGCGTAATCGTGAAGGATAAAGGAAAAGGAATCGCCCCGGAACATCAAGCTCATATTTATGAGCGTTTTTACCGGGTGGACAGCGGAAGACAGGGAGAGGGACTGGGGATTGGCCTGGCTATTGTCAAGGACATTGCTCTTGCCCACCAAGGCAGCGTGGAGATGAGCAGTACGCCCAACGTGGAAACGGTGTTCCGGATCAACCTGCCGCGGCAGTACCCATATAATCGGTTGTAGGGTTCATCCGCCAACTGCCCCCTTGTGAAATAGGCCATTTTTCATGGGCTATTTGGGTTGCCCAGCAAGAAAGCTGGCCACTCAAGATATGCAAAAAAACCGCAGCCCGTAAGCTGCGATTCCGTTGTTTGTATGGTGGTCGAGACGACAGGATTTGAACCTGCGACCTCTTGGTCCCGAACCAAGCGCTCTACCAAGCTGAGCCACGTCTCGATAATGTCCCGCACGAGCGATTCGCACCGCATCATGTCTTCCGGATTTCTATGATACTACGATTGCCGAACGATTTCAACCTCCATGCGGAGAAAAAAATCGGCGCCAACATGGCGGCCCCGAGATGACTCGAACATCCGACACCACGTTTAGGAAACGTGTGCTCTATCCACTGAGCTACGGGGCCACAGCATCATCCATTCTACCACAAAACCTGCACGGGAACCAAGCGCCCTCTCGCATAAAAAAGCCGCGGACTCTTACGCCCCCCTCATCCTACAACCGCTGCAGAAACGAAATCGCCATCGACGCGATCCGCTTGTGCCCGTATTCGTTCGGATGCAGCCGATCGCTCGTCAAGTAGTCCAAGGTGAGCATGTTGAAGCCGCTTTCCTCGTACAGATCGAGCACCGGCAGCGCATACAGCTTGCCGATGTCGCGGACGGCCTGCGCATAGTCGGGAAGCCGGCAGCCGGCGTCGTTGAGCCGCTCCGTATCATAGCCGTCCTTGTCCCGCTGCAGCGGTGTCCACAAGCTGATCCGGCACGCCGGATGAACCGACAGCAGATGCTCCACCACGGTGCGATACGCCCCGTAAAACGTCAGCTCGTCCCGGCTGTTCACCGTACCAAGCGGCTTGCCGAGTCGGTAATCGTTCGTACCCGCGAAAATCGTGACGCAGTCGTACGGGGACGCAATCGCCAGCCCCACGCGCAACGTCGAGCCTGCATCCCTTTCCCCGCCGGCCGTCATCGGACAACCGCTCTTGCCGTAATTGTCCACGCGCGCGAAGCCAAGCGCCGCCGCTACGATCGGCTGGTAGCCGTTTGCCGCGGTGATGCTGTCGCCGAGCGTCGCCCAGCTTTTGCCGCTCCACTTGTCCAAGACTCCTGTCCCCATTTCATCAAGTATACTGAATTTAACTTTAAAAGATACGCGCACCAATGTCCAGCCGATTCCAGCTTGACGTACAATCGGGTATACTGGAGACAAAGGAGGCGATTTCCATGTCCAACACCCCCATTCCCCGCGCCCGCTGGTACTTGCTTCACCTTCTCGTCGTCGCGCTTTCGGCACTGGCGGCTATTGTGTTCTGGGATCGCATTCCCGACCCGGTGCCCGCCCATTTCGGCGTCAGCGGACAGCCGGATCGATATGAAGCCAAGTCGATCGGCACCGTCTTCCTGCCGAATTTCATCCAGCTTGGTCTCCTGCTGCTGTTCACGTTCATCGACGGCATCATCCGCTTCGCGGCGCGGAGCGGCGCCCTGGTCGCACCCGGCACCCCGGAGGCGGCGGCCGGGCGCATGAACCGCTCGGCAATCATCATGATGATGGCGATTTCGCTGCCGATCGTCGTGTTGATCGGCTACTTGCAGGCGACCTCGCTGTTCGGCGGCTCGCTGGGCGCCGCAAAGTGGGTCGCGTTTCTGCTGCCGGTGATCGTCATTGCCGGCGCCATCGGCTTGCCCATTTACCTGGCCCGCGGCAAAGGATCGGTCTCCGGAGCCGAAGGCGAGGACCGCTACTGGCGGGGCGACATCTTTTACTTCAACCGCGACAATCCGGCGCTGCTCGTGCCGAAACGCATCGGCATCGGCTCGACGTTCAACATGGCCCACCCGCTCAGTTGGATCATCCTCGGCGCCATCCTGCTGCTGCCGATCGCATTCATCGTATTCGCCGCAACGCGCGGCTGACGATTGGGACGCACGAGGGATCATCGAGGATTTCTATACGGAAACGAAGCTGGTCGTGGAAAAGGTCGTCAAGGCTCCGTCCGATCTGGCGCTGAAAGAAGGCGATTCGTTCGACGTGCTGGAAACGTTCGCCTTTACGACGTTGGGAACGCGGCAGAAGCTGCGCATGGACGATTACATCGAGCTTCGTCAGAATAGCCGGTATGCGCTGTTTCTGGAAAAAAATACGTCCGGCCAATACTACATCATGAACCGCAACGAGGGGAAGTTCAATTTGGACGGAACGGACACCGACGATTTGGCCACCATCAATATGTTCCCGACCCTGTGGCTGAGCGTATACGACAAATACGCGAAGCTGCAGTAGAAAACAGCAGCAAACCCCCGTCCTTTGCGGACCGGGGGTGTTCGGCCTTACCCTTTTACCGAACCGAGCAGCACTCCCTTGGCGAAATGCTTCTGCAGGAACGGGTAGACGAGCAGGATCGGCACGGTGGAGATGACGATGACCGTCATCTTCAGCACTGGCGCGGGCGGAATGGCGAACTCCGCGTCCAGTTGGCTCGAATCGCCGATGCCGGAGCCTTGGGAGAGAATGACGATTTGCCGCAGCCATACCTGGATCGGCCACCAATGCGAATCGTTGATATACAGCACCGCCTGAAAATACGAATTCCAGTGGCCAACCGCATAAAACAGCGAAAAGGTGGCCAGCGCCGGCAACGACAAGGGCAGCACGATGCGGAACAGCACCATGATGTCGTGGCAGCCGTCGATTTTGGCCGCTTCCTCCAGACCTTCGGGCAGTTGTTGGAAAAAGTTTTTGATGACGACCAGGTTGAAGGCGCTGATCAGCCCCGGGACGACGAGCGACAGCGGGCTGTTGATCAGGCCGAACGCCTTGACGATCAGGAACGTCGGAATCATGCCGCCGCTGAACAGCATCGTGAACACGATCAGGAACATGACGGGCCGCCGTCCGTCGAGATCGCGCCGCGCGAGCGGATACGCGGTCGTCACCGTGAACAGCAGGTTGAGCAGCGTGCCGCATACCGTCACGCCGATCGTGACGAGCAGGCTGCGCAGAATCGTCGACGCGGAGAACACGTAACGATACCCGTCCAGCGACCACTGCTCGGGGAAGAAAACAATCTGCTTGCGCAGCAGCTCTTCGGAAGCGGTGAACGAACCGGCAACGATCCAGATAAACGGAATAATGGTCAGTATGCCGAGCACGGCGAGCACCGTCATATTGAGGCCGTCGAACAGACGGGAAAAGGCAGTAGCGCGTTTCATTGCGAATGCACCTCTTTATCCATCATCTTAATACACGCCTTCCTCGCCCAGCCGTCGGCTCAGCGCGTTGGCGCCGGCGACGAGCACGAGGCCGACAACCGATTTGAACAGCCCGACCGCCGTACTGAGGCTATACTGTCCTTGCGTAATGCCGATCGTGTAGACGTACGTGTCGAACACTTCCGCCACCGAGCGGTTCATCGGATTGACCATCAGGAAAATTTGCTCGAAGCCGGTGTCCAGAAAGCTGCCGAGCCGCAAAATGAGCAGAATAACGATCGTGCTGCGGATCGCCGGAAGCGTGATGTGCAGCAGTTGCCGCCACCGGCTGGCTCCGTCGATACGCGCCGCTTCGTACAAGCTCGGGTCGATGCCGGCCAGCGCCGCGAGGAAAATAATCGTCCCCCAGCCGGTTTCCTTCCACACCACTTCGCCGACCGCCAGCGGCCGGAACCAGCCTTCGCTCAGCAGGAACGGGATTTTCTCGAAGCCGGCCGAAACGAGCCATTCGTTCACCATGCCGCCCTCGGTCGTAAAAACCAGTTGGGCGATGCCCGCCACGACGACCCACGAAACGAAGTGCGGCACATAAACCAGCGTTTGGACCGTCCGCTTGAACCATTCTTTCCGCAGCTCGTTTAGCATCAGCGCCAGCACAATCGGCAGCGGGAAAAAGAATACGATGTTGTAAATCGCCAGCACGATCGTATTGCGGAACAGCCGCCAGAACAGCGGATCGCCGAACAGCCGCTCGAAGTGGTCCGTGCCTACCCAAGGGCTGTGCCAAATCCCGTTGAACGGTTGGTATTGTTGAAAAGCGATGATAATGCCCCACATCGGCACGTATTTGAAAGCGATAAAATAAGCCAATCCCGGCAGCAGCAGCAAATACATCCACCGGTTTCTCGTCATTCGGCGCAGCATGGCGACCTCCCCTTCTCTTCTGATCGAACCGAGCGTAACCCGGCGCCGAAAGTGCCGTCTATAATCACTTTCCGCACAGCGGCAGCCGGAGCGCGCAGCGCAAACGCGTCGGAACATGATTATGGACGGCACCGAACCCATCTCCTAGGATGGGAAAAGGAACGGACGGTTGATTGCCCGCAGATGGCCATTCTCCGGTCCGTCCGCAAATACGATTGATCGGGAGGGTTTCTTCATGAGTGCAAGCAAGCGCAAGTGGAACGGCAATACCTGGCGCAGACGGACGGCATTGGCGGCGGTTGTCGTCTCCGTCGCCGGCCTGTCGCTGGCCGGATGCTCGAGCAAGGACAATGCGTCGGGGACAAGCGGTTCGTCCGCTTCCTCCAAACCGGCTGCCCCGGTTACCATCACCATGATGAACACGCTGTGGGTAACCGAATCGCCCAAAACGACGAGCGACGCCATGCAAATCATCCAGAAAACGACAGGCGCCAACCTCGACATCAACTGGGTGCCGGGCGCCACATACACCGACAAGCTGAACGCAACGATCGCATCCGGCGAAATGCCGCAGGTGCTCATGGTCGGCATCCCCTTCGACAAGTCGCCGGGCTTCATCAACGCGGTGCGTTCGGGCATGTTTTGGGAAATCGGGCCGTATTTGAAAGACTACCCGAACCTGAACAAAATGACGGCAAGCATCGTCGCCAACAGCTCTATCGACGGCAAAACGTACGGCATTTACCGCGGCCGGCCGCAAGCGCTTGACGGCGGTCTGATTATCCGCAAGGATTGGCTTGACAAGCTGGGCATGAAGGCGCCGACTACGATCGACGAATGGTACAACACGATGGTCGCGATGAAGACGAAGGATCCGGACGGCAACGGCAAGGAGGACACGGTCGCGTTCGCCGAGCATAACGAAGCCAAGCTGCTGACCTGGGCGATCACGATGTACGGCGGCCCGAACAAGTGGCAGCAGAAGGACGGCAAATTTACGCCCGACTTCATGACGCCGGCTTACAAGCAGGCGATCAATTTCGTCAAGAAGCTGTACGACGAGAAGCTGATGAACCAGGATTTCGCCACGCTGCAGCAGAACCAGAAGAAGGATCTGTTCTTCGGCGGCAAAGCGGCCATGTACGAAGCGGCGGTGTCCGACGCGGCGCTGTCGACCAAGGCGCTCGAGCAGAATCAGGTCGATCTCGTCACCGGCATCAGCGGGCCGGGCGGGCCGAAAATTCCGGCGCAGCCGGGTTATGACGGCTTGTACGTCTTCCCGAAAACGAAAGTGAAAACCGAAGCCGATCTGAAAGCGATCTTGTCCTACTTCGACAAGCTGGCCGGTCCCGAAGTGACCAATCTGCTCAGTTGGGGGATCGAAGGGCAGCATTACAAGATGGACGGCGGCAAGCCGGTGACGACCGAAGCGAAGAAATTCGAGGACGAAATCAACCCGCTTCGCCAGCTCCGCGGCACGTGGGATATTATTTTTCGCACCGGGGCTGAGGGTCTCTCGCCGATTCGCCAGAAAATCAACAAGAGCTACCTCGACAACCAGCCGAACCTGGTCGAAAATCCGGCTTATGCGCTGATTTCCGAAACGTATGTGAGCAAAGGAAACGAGCTGGATCAGTCGATGAAGGATGCCGCGATCAAATACATCATGGGCGCGATCAAGGAAGCCGATCTCGACAAGGCGATCGACTCCTGGCGCAAAGGCGGCGGCGACCAAATCATCAAGGAATACGAAGACGCCTGGGCAAAAGGGCAGAAGAAATAACGAAGCATTCGGCAGCCGGCATTTGGACAATCGTCCGATGCCGGCTGCATTTTATTGTATACAATGTATACGATGCAATGATATAATGCTTTCGTGCCCTTACGGTTTCTCGGCCTTGTTCTTTTATCGCTAGATCTTCGGAGGTGATCGCTTTGCGCAGCTCTTATCGGCTTCGGCTGCTCGTCTTCAGCCTGATGATCAGCATCGTGCCGGTGTTGGTGATGGGCGTGTTTTCGTACCATCGTTCCGCGCAGGACGCGCAGCGGCAATCCGAATCGGGCAACGGCCAGGTGCTTCTGCAGAAGCAGCTCCGTGTGGAGCAGACGCTGCGGGCGATCGATTTTTCGCTGACGCAATTCACTACGACGCCGCTGATTAACAATTCGCTCAACTGGCCGCTGACGCTGCTGCAATTTCGCGATACGGAAGATTTAAAGACGGCGCTGTACCGGCTGCAGACGTTCGAGCTCGGCATCCGCGACATCGTCCTGATCAATTACGACGAGGGCTGGTCGATCAGCAATGCCGGTCTGGAGTTTCACCCGGATGCGACGGAGATGCAGGATCTGCGCGCGTATGCAAGGCAGCCGGCCCCGTCCAGTTGGACTTCGGCGCTTGACGGCCAGACGGACGAATGGTGGCTGGTCAAAAATTTGCCCGTCAACTCGCTGCAGCCGCGCGGCGTCCTGATCGCCAAGATTGGCGCGGACAGCTTGCGCAGGCTCATCTCCACCTCCCGGGACAATGCCGCCACGCTGCTGTTCGACCGGAACGGCAAGCTTATTGCCCAGAACGGCGCCTATGATGACGGCGATCTGTACGAGTCGGTAAGCGCCGCGCTTGCGGATCGAGCCGACTCGGCCGCGCGCTTCGAGCTGCCGTGGCACGATCAAACGATGGTGGTGCAGAGCAGCCCGTCCGCTTTCAATGGATGGCGGTATGTATCCGTGTATTCCATTCAGGAAGTGACCCGCGACGCGAGCCGGATCGCCTGGTTCACCGTCTCCATCTGCACGCTTATGATTGCGGCGATCGCCGGATTCGCTTTCTGGGGAACGCGGGTGATGTACCGGCCGGTGCGGAGGCTGCATGAGGCGCTTGGCTTCGCTGAAACGGGAACATCCGCCGGCGCCGCTTCGCCGGCGGCAGCAGCCGGTTATACGGAGCCGGAGCGCAGGAGAAGGCGGATGATGTGCGACGAAATGAGCGTGTTGTTCGAACGCGCTTCGTCGCTGAACACGAATCAGACCCGGCTTGCCGAACGAATCCGGAAGCAGGCCGGCCATTTGGAGGAATATTTTTTGATGCGCGCTTATCAGGGCCTCGTACGGCCCGCCGATATTACGGAAACGCTCGGCCAGTTCGGGTATTCGCTGGCAAACGAGCGACTTTGCGTCGCTGTCGTGAGGATCGAATCGCTGGAGCATGCCAAGTTTGCGGATTGCGATCTCGATTTGCTGCTGTTTGCCGTCAACAATATGGTGTGCGACATCGTGCCGACCGCTTACCGCTGCAAGCCGATTGCCCACGCAGGTATGCAGGTCACCCTGCTCCGCAGCGCCGGTCTGGACGATCGCACATTCCGCGAGCAACAGGGCGCGATGCTGACGCGCATTCGGGACGAAGTGGCGCGGTTGCTTCATGTCGGCATCAGCATCGGCGTCAGCGCACCGTTCCAGGGGGCCGACGGCATGGCCGCCGCCTATGAGGAAGCGGTGCGCGCCCTGACGTGGCGCATCCGGTTCGGAAGCGGCGCCATCCTGTACTGGGACGATGTGCGCTCCGGACCGAAGGTAGTCGTTTCGCTTCCGGCCGACGCCGAGAGGCGGCTGTTCGAAGCGGTTCGGCAAGCCGATGCAGGCGAGGCGTCCACGGCGCTGCGGGAGTGCCTCGGCGCCATCTACCAGGAGTCGGCCGAGGTCGGCCGCCAGCGGCTTTGCGCCGCGCAGCTGCTGGCCGGCCTGCTTCGCGTCGTGCAGGAATCCGGCGAAACGGCCGATTCGTTCCCGCCGCTGCAAGCCAACTTGTACGATCAGCTGTTCCAGCTGACGAGCGCCCAGGAAATCGAACGGTGGTTTTTTCGAGCCGTGATCGCGCCGGCGATCGCCCGGTTGCGGGAACGCCAGGAGGATCATTACGCCCAGATCGTGCGCCAAGTGATGACATTCGTGCAGGAGGAGGCAGCCGAGCAAATTACGCTCGAAGAATGCGCGCAGCGGCTCAGTTACCATCCCGACTATGTCAGCCGGGTGTTCCGTTCCCGCACGGGAAAAAACTTCACCGACTACGTCTCGGATTACCGGATGAGTACGGCGCGCCGGCTGCTGCGCGAAACCGACCTGCAGGTGCAGGCGGTAGCGGCCCGAATCGGTTACACGAACTCGCAAAACTTTATCCGCCACTTTCGCAAAATGGTCGGCATGACTCCGGGCCAATACCGCGAACTGGATCGGCCGGCTGCATCCAAACGAGCGTAAGCGGCCGATCCTGCACCTCGCTCGGCGCTGCCCCCTCCGATCCGGTTTCATTCGGATCATTTTTTTGTTGACACGATACTATTTGTATCATATTATTGTTTTAGATACATTATGTATCTATCAGATCAGCTAAGTGTAGGCTCTATTGTGAAATAAGCCCTGTTTTATTGCCTATTCCGTAATAATGGACCGGTATTCGCGAAATAGCCAGTCTTTTCACTGGCTATTCGGCAGCAAATTCGATTTTCCGGCGATCTGGGCTACAATAGCCAGTGTTTTCGCTGGCTATTTCCATCAAGACGAGTAAAACGGTGCGAATAAGCCATTTTTTATGGGCTATTTCGTTGGGGAGACATGCAACGCCAAAGAAAACCGCCATTTATTAAGCAAAAATGACGCCGATGCCCAAACTGGCACCGAACCCTTCTTTGCTGACTGAAAAGTTGCTGTTTTGCCCATGTTTGTTGATTAGTCACCATTCCAGTTGTCCCACCAAGAATATTTTCCCGGCGTTACTGCTGTCTGATCATCGGTCAGGCTTCTTCAACTTCATCCACAACGATACATATTGTATCAATCAATAATTCCTTTAAGGAGGCAGTAAACAAATGAAAGCAGCAAGCAAAAAAATGGTTGCCATCGCGCTGCCGGCTCTGTTGTTCTGGTTCCTGTCGGGCTTCGCATCGCACGACACGGCCGCCGCATCTGCGGCCAGCGCCATGGCGAACGGACAGATCGTAGTAGCCTGCGGATGCCCGACACCTACTCCGACGCCAACACCGGAACCGACGCCTACTCCGACACCGGAACCTACTCCGACTCCGACGCCGACACCGACTCCGACACCGACACCGTCACCGACACCGACTCCGACACCGACTCCGACACCGACTCCGACTCCGACACCGACACCGACACCGACGCCGACACCGGAACCAACGCCGGAACCAACACCAGAACCAACACCAGAACCGACTCCGACTCCAACACCGACTCCAACACCGACACCTACGCCGACACCATCGCCGTCGCCTACGCCTACAACATCGCCGACTCCGACACCATCGCCAACGCCTGCACCAACGCCGACACCTACACCATCGCCGACACCTACACCATCGCCGACACCTACACCATCGCCGACACCTACACCATCGCCGACGCCTACACCGACTCCGACACCATCGCCGTCGGTCGCACCAACACCAACACCGTCACCGCCGGCGCCGTCCGACACGCCGATGCCGAGCCCGGATCAGCAGCGCACCGTGAAGCTGCCGGACACGGCTGAACCGTGGTACAACATCCTGCTGTTCGGCTTCATCGGCGCCGTATTCTCCGCCATCGTCGCCTTGTGGCGCGTGCAGACGTTCCGTCGCAAATAAGCGGCGCAAGCGCCTATGAGAGCGAGAACAAGAACCGGCAGAAGCGCAGCGGCCAAACGCAAAACGTACAGCATCGCCGTCGCCGGCATCGTATTTGTCCTTTCCGTTGCCGTGATGGTTTATGCTTACCACCGCATTCGCTCGGCCGGCGCCGCCGCCGACCGGGCCTTGCTCGAATGGGACAGGCGGCAGTTGAGCGCGCCGCTTCCGGAGCCGCTGCCTGCCGTCCCGCTGGAGGACATCGCGCCGTTCGCGGAAACGATATTCCGGCAGTCGGCACAGCCCAGCCGGCCGGAGCCGCCGGAAACGGAACGGAATCCGTTGCCGGAGTCGGAGCTGCAGCCAAAAGCAACCTTAGCCGCCAACGGCGACGAACAACCGCCGCCCAAGAAGCGGCCAACCACAGGGGAGGTGATCGGAAAAGTCGTTATTCCCAAGCTCGATCTGGCCTATGCGATCATTGAAGGAACGGATTTGCCTCAGTTGGCGCGCGGCGTTGGCCACTACGCGGAGAGCGTGCTCCCCGGCGGCACCGGATATACTGTGCTTGCCGGCCATCGCGACAGCGTATTCCGCCGGCTGGGGGAAATGAAGGAAGGGGATGAAATCCAAGTCGAAACGACCGAAGGCGCGTACACGTACCGCGTCACCGGTTCGGAGATCGTCGACCAGGACAGCCGAAGCGTCCCGCTCGACAGCGACAAACAAATGCTGACGCTCATTACCTGTTACCCGTTCTATTACGTCGGCAACGCGCCGAAACGATTCATTCTGTACGCGGAGCAGCTTCCCTGAGCCTTGGCCCGGGTATTGCCTTGGCCTTGGCCCAAGCCTGAGCGAGGAAGAGGCTCCGCGTTCTTCCCTTTTACCCCGCCGTCACCGCAAAAACAAGCGCCCCCGCTTCCTCGCCGTTCACCAGCAGCGTCAACCGATGCTCGCCTTCGTAGTGCTTCCGCGTCGTCATGTCGCGAAACGACTGCGTCTTCGCCGCCGCCACGCGCCCGCCGCTGTCGCACCAGCGCTCCGCCGCCATAAACACCTTGCGCGACAGCTTGCCGTTCGCCTTGCGATAATCGACCGCATACTCGATGCGCAGCTTGCGGCCCGCGTCGCCGTCGTTGCGCACCGCGAAGCGAAACGCGAGCGTCTCGCCGATAGCTACCTCCGCCCGCTCCAACTCGAACTGCTCCACCGCGATCGTCCCGCCGCCGGACGCAAACCCGAACAGCGCCAGCGCCTCCGCATGGCCGCGCCTCAGCAGCGTGCGGCAGCCGTGCCGCACGATCCAATCGGTGCGCTCGCTCTGTCCGAGCCAGCGCTGCGCAAGCGCAAGCACAACATCGGGATGATCCTTGGCGATGTCGTTCAAATTGTTGGCCACACTCTTGCGCACATACTCGGACGGGTCGTCCTTAAGTCGCTCGAGAATCGGCAGCACCGGCCCCGGATCTCGCTGAAACAGCTTCAGCGCCATCCCCCACGGCAGCCGCGGCCGACAGCCTTCGCTCGCGAGCCGCCGGACGTGATGGTTGTCATTGCCGGCCCAGACTAACATGCGCGCCATCGTCTCCTCCGGGTACCGGACGATAAACGGCCGCACCGCAAACTCGGAAGTCGAATGCTGCGTGAACAACGCAAGCGCCGCAAGGCTCGCCTCCCAATCCTCCAACCCATATAGTTCCGCATAATCGGGGAACACGATATTTTCCAGCCCCCGGCCCGGCAGTCTCGGTATTGCCCGCTGCAGAATCGCCAGCGCTTCCCGGTACTCCCCCGGCAGGAAACGATGCATGCATCCGGTAATATGCCGCATCCGCTGCTTCAATTCCCGTTCCTCCCACGCTTCGTCCAGCACCGCTTGCGCGAACGCCGCGGCGTCGAACGCGGGATACTCCGCCAGCAGCGCGCTTCCGAGCTGCCCCACATACGCTTCGTTGTACAAATATTTCAATGGCTCCGCCATCCTGCTCCACTCCCGCTCCGCTGCAAAAGTCACACTTCCCCATTATACCCCATTTTCGCAAAAGAGAACAAGAGTTCGCCACTCGTCCTCCCGCGATACACTTCCCTGGAACCATCCGAACCCGCGCCAAAAATATTTTTGCAAAACATGCAGTGGTTTGTCCCGAAACGCGCGTCTATTGTCATGGGGAAGGAGGAGAGGAACATTCGGGACGAAGATGCCATCCGGCTGACGCTCGCCGGCAACGCCGACGCATTCCGCGCCATAATCGAAGCCTATCAATCGCATGTATACCGCGCTGCGCTGGCCGTGCTGGGCAACCCGAAGGACGCGGAGGACGCCGCGCAAGAGGCGTTCGTCAAACTCTACTTCTCTCTTCCGGGCTACCAGGGCCAAGGGTTCAAAACCTGGCTCACCCGCATTGCCGTCAACACCGCCATCGATCACCGCCGCAAGCTGGGGCGCCGCAAGGAGACGCTGTACCAGGTCGAAGCGCACGATGAATCGCTTCCCTACGATGAATCGCAAGCGCCGGAATCGGTCGAGGAAGATTTGCTGCGCAAGGAGCGCGGACGGTTGATTGCGCGTTATTTGAACGAAATGCCGGCCAGCCATCGCGAAATCGTCGTCGCTTTCTATATGCAGGACAAGTCGCAGCGGCAAATCGCCGCCGAACAAGGCATCGAGCTGAAGACGGTCGAATCGAAGCTGTACAGAGCCCGCAGCTGGATGAGAAAACATTGGAAGGAGGACGATTTCCGATGAATGGATGCAAAGCGATCCCGATCCCGGCCGAAGAATGGCGCGCTTATCGCGAAGGCAAGCTGGAGGCGGAGCGCCGGGACGAGTTGGAAGAGCATCTGTACGGCTGCGACGAATGCTTGCAGCGGTTCATGAACGAGCTCGAAACGCAACCGGCGCCCGAAACCGGCCGCGAGCCGGCACGCGCGCAGCCGGTCGGCGCAGGCTTCGCCGATCGCGTCATGCTCGCCATCGCGCAAGCGAGCCCCGCCGAACAAGCCGCGGGCGCCGCGGCAACGAAGGCCGCTCATCCGGCGCGGCATCGTCCGTACAATCCGGCAGGCCGCCGCCCCGTTTCGCCGCTGAGGAGAACGCTGGTGCAGTATGCGATTGCAGCCGCCATCACTATCTTGCTCATGGCATCCGGCGTCTTCCGCCATATCGGCGAACGCGTCGATCAGTTCGATTCGGCGGCAAAATCGGACCGCCAGGAAGAATCGTTCTCCGAGCGGCTGCTGGTCAAAACGACAGCCGTGCTCGACAATATCCATACCCGCACCGAAGGAGGAGCCCCGCGTGAATAAAAATCCGCTGATCGCGTTCCTGTTATCGTTTATCCCCGGCCTGGGCCATCTGTACTGGGGCCGCCCGATCCGCGCCGTGTTGTATGGCGGCGGCTTCTTCGGACCGCTTGCCCTGCTGCTGTTCGCCGCGATCGTCAACAACCTGCCTCCGGACGATCTGGCCGTGTTTATGCTGCTCGTTTCGCTCGCGTTCGGAGTCGTCAACATGCTGGACATGATCGTTTCGCTGCTTTCGCCCGGACGCGGGAACGGACACGGCTATCGCCAGCGCCACGCCTACGCGAGCCACGTCGAACAGACAGACGATTTGTCGGCCGCCGTGATCGCCGCCCGGATGGAAGAGGAAGATCCGCACGCCGCCGAACGTCTGCGCGCCGAGCTGGACTATCGCCATCACAACGAACGCTTCTTCACCATCGTGCTGTCGTTCATTCCCGGGCTCGCCCACTTCCAGCTCGGGTTGATGCAGCGCGGCCTGACCTTCCTGCTCAGCTTCTTCGGGCTGTTCGCAATGACCGTTTTCGTCAGCTACGTAACGCATGTCGACGGCTTCTTCATTTTCCTGCTGGCGCTGCCCGTCATCATGTTCTACGGCCTGTTCGACGCCGTGCAGTTGCAGTCCCGCAAGCAGCGGGGCGAAACGCTCGTGGACCGAACGTTGTTCGAGGACCTCGACCGCACGCGCGAAGACGGCCGCAAGAGCAAAATCGTCGCATTGACATTGTCGATTTTCCCCGGCGCGGGTCATCTGTACCTCGGCTTGCAGAAGCGCGGCCTGCAGTTGATGGCGGCTTTTCTGCTGGCGATTTACCTGATGGACGCGCTGCGGTTGACGCTGTTCATGTTCGTTATTCCGATCTTGTGGTTTTTCAGCCTGTTTGACGCCATGCAGCACGTATCGAGGCAAGAGGAGGAAGAACTGAAGGATGTCCCTTTGGTGAACGGACTGATGAATTATCAAAAATGGGTCGGCATCGCGCTCCTGGCGCTAGGCGCATATTATTTGCTCGATGGGGCGGTATTGCGGCTGATCGACCAGGCGTATCCGGAATGGCGGCTGTCCTACTGGTTTGACCGTTATGCGCAAATTATCGTCGTGTCGGTGCTGTTCATTCTCGGCGGATTGAAGCTGATGCTGGGCAGCAAGTCGGCCAAACGAGGGGAGGAATCGCCATGAAACGCTGGCGGGTAGGGACCATGTCCATGGGGTTGTCGCTGATCATGGCCGGCATGGCGCTGTTCGGCTCGACCTGGAACGGCTGGTCCGCTTTTGATGCGCTGATCCGCTGGTGGCCGGTCATCTTCATTCTGCTTGGCCTGGAGTTGCTGCTGTTCGTCGCGCTTTCGCGCGGGGAGCGGCCGGTCGTCTATTACGACGTGTTCAGCATCCTGTTCGTCGGCGTGCTGCTGATCGCGTGCCTCGGCTATGCGCTGGCGGCTTCAACGGGGCTGGCGGCGGAAATCCGCTATGCAATCGGCAGCGAAGAGCGCACCGTCGAGTGGCCCGCGCTGGAGCAGCCGCTGCCGGCCGGCGTCGACCGGATCGTCGTGCAAGTTGCAGGGATGCTGCCGCGGATCGACACCGTCGCCACCCATGAGGTGCACATCTTCGGCAGCTACCGCGCCCAATTCCAAGGCGGAAAAGAACAAACGCCGATGACCGGCGATGCGGCCACCTTGCGGACCGTCGGCAATACACTGTACATCTCCCTCAAACAGCCTCCGGAGCGCAACGGGTGGAACCGGTCTTACTCCTATCCGTCGATCACGGTGGCGCTGCCGAACGACGTGCCGATCGAGCTGCGGGGAGCGAACAACCAGCCCATCGAATGGCAGAACGGATAACAGACGACGGCCGGAACGATACAGAACCCTCCTTCACGGAGGGTTTTTCGCTTTTGCCGGATGGATCGGCCCCGGGCGTTACTTGATCCGCGACGCCTCCCGGGTGTACAGCTCCCTGTTCCCGGCGTCCGCTTCGTCGAGTTTGTTTTTCCCTTGTACGCCCGTAACCGTAATGCCTTTTGACAGCAACGTCTTCTGGAACTCCGCCATCTGTTGATCGGTAAGACCGGTGAGAGGAAGTTTGCCTTTCTCCAAATAGCCGAGCAAATAACCGATTGCCTCGCCGGCAATCGACGTATTCTGCTGAATGCGGGCGCTTCCGTAAGCGATGCCGGCGGCTCCTGCATTTTTGCCCGCGACGATGACGTTGGCGTATCCCTTCGGGAGAAAAGCGCGCAGCGGCATGCCATATTTGTCCGGATGTCCCATTTCTCTGCCCCAGACGGAGTGCTGCGTCCCCTGCAGATCCAGCTTGTAGCCGGCAATGCTCACATTGTCCGGAAACATGCGGCCGCTCATCAGATCGGTTGCCCGAAGCACATACTCGGTTTCGTACCGGTCATAATCCCGTACGTATAAGTAATTGGGATAGCCGTTCAGCTCGGCCTTTTCCCATCCCGGCAGCTCTTGACGAAGATGCTGCAAAATCAGCCCGGACTCGCGCTTGCCCAGCTCCAGCGCCTGACGGATCGATTCCGGATCGGAAGGATCGACATTGTACACCAGCAAGGCGTTGATCAGCGCTTCGCCGTTCAACTGGTTAACCGCATTCAAGCCGCGGAGAAATACTTGCGGGCTTGTCGGCTTGTACCTTCCTCCGACATCTCCGAAGCCCCAGGTGAACATATCCGTCACAGTGGTCGTTTTCCCGTACTTCGATTCGCGCTCATCATTGCCGAGCTTGTTCACTTCCAGCTTGAATGTCGCCCAGTCCACGTTCTTGAACTTCATCATCAGCGATGAAGCCATGTAGTCCTTGTCGCCGCCGAATACCACTTCAACGCCGGGGAGGCGATTCAGGCCGAGCTTGCTCGATAAAGCGGCAAAATCGCTATTTTCCACCCAGTATTTCGCGGAAATCGTTTGGGCTTGTCCGTTTGGGGTCCGGTAGTGTAGCGACTGGATTCGTTTTTTCGCGGTTGCCGGGTCGGTGCCGAAATCCACAGAAGCAACGGTGATGCCGGACTCGATCGGAATTCCCTCCAGCAGCTTCCCGTAATAGCTCCGAAACTCGGGCGCTTTGCGGATCGTGCCTTTTTTGTAAGCGTCGAACAACTCCTTGACCTTGCCTTGCAGCAAGGAGTGGCCTTCGCCATCCTGCACTTCGTCGAGAAAATGCATTTCCCCTTGGATGAGCTGGCCTCCCGGTTCGTCCCGCGGATCCAATATGACGACCGACAAACCGGCTTCTTTGGCAGCGTTAGCCAAATAAACCCCTTCAATCTCGGAGCCGATCAGCACGACATCCATGCTTCGCGAATCGGTGGGAACCGCACTTGCCATCGGTTCCGATTCCCGCTCCTCCCTGCACCCGGCCAGCAGCAGCGCGGCAAAAATAATAAGCAGCGCCGAAACCTGCCGACGTCCTTTTGCAAACTGAATCATCCTTACGCTGATCTCCTCTGCTACATCGAATCATGCGAATAATAGGAAATTCGCCACAAGAACCGGAAATCCTTGCATTATTGTTCCGTTCCCTGCATGATGATGGAAATGCATCAACACGATGAGGGGGGTAACCATGTATTTGGCGCGACCGCTAAATGACGAAGGTCGAGTTGATGGGGTACGATCGTTGAACGAATGAAATAGCCCATAAAAAATGGCTTATTTGCCGTATTTGACCCGTTGCATCGAAAATAGCCAGTGAAAACATGGCTTATTCGCACCAAGTCACCCTGTTTTCGGTGACCTTTAACCGAATAGCCAGCGAAATCATGGCCTATTTTGTAGAGGCGGCCCATTTTTCATTAAATAGGCCATGAATAATGACTTATTTCAAAAAAGACCGCCGAGTCATAGACCATTTGGAAGTTTTGTTGGGAAACATACATTCAAATTAGCGGAAATGGAGTGGATTTTCGTGCGAATAGACGGGGTAAAGCTGCTCACAGGAGAGTTGGATCGATTGAAACGTTACTACGTACTTGATCTTGGGTTGCCGCTGCTGGCCGAATTGCAGGATTCGTTTACGGTAAAGGCAGGCCAATCATCCTTAACTTTCGAACAGACATCGGACCGCGGACGACGCCCCTTTTACCATTTCGCTTTCGACATTCCGGAAAATAAAATCGACGAAGCCGTAAGCTGGCTGAACGGCAGAGGGGTTCATCTGAATTTGTTGCCCAACAACTCGTATCGGATTTACTCGAAAAGCTGGCATGCTACATCCATCTATTTTTATGACCCTGCGGAAAATATTGTCGAGCTAATCGCCAGACACTCCTTGGCAAATAAAACCGATACTCCCTTCTCCGCAGAACATTTATTGAATATTAGCGAAATCGGGCTCGCCGTGAAAGATGTTCCAGGAACCATAAAGTTGCTGCAAACCAGCCTTCTGATCGAATTCTATAAGGATCGGAATGACACGTTTGCTGCTGTGGGGGACGAAGAGGGGTTGTTGATTTTGTCCGCTTGCAGGAGAGTCTGGCTGGGATCCAACAAACAAGCAGCCATATTCCCAACAGCAATTTCGATTAGCGGAATACCCGGCGGCGTCTATTCCTTGGAGGAAGGTTACCCTTATCGCATTACCGACAACGCGCCTCCATCCTCCCATTCTCCCTGCACCACGCCATAGTACACCAAGTCCGCGAAGCTGCCGTCTTTCCAAATATGCTGCGAAAACGTGCCTTCGTGCTTCATCCCGAGTTTGGCCATAACCCGGGAAGAGGCCGGATTGGACGTCATCGCGGCGGCGAAGATCCGGTTCAGCTTCAGCTCGCCGAAGCCATACCGCACTACGGCTCGCGCGGCTTCCGTCGCATAGCCCCGCCCCCAGAACGGCCGGCCGATCCAATAGGCCAGCTCGGCGTGGCGATGCGCCCCGTTGACGCGCAAGCTCACACAGCCCGCCAACTCGCCGGTTTCCCGCGACAACGGCGGCACTTTCGCCTCCACGGCGAACGCATGAATGCTCCCGCTCGCATAAACTTGCCGCGTCCGCTCGATCCACGCTTCCGCCGCCCCGTCCGGGTACGGGTGCGGGATGGACAGCGTCGTTCGCGCCACTTCCGCGGCGCCGGCCAGCCGTTGCACCTCCGGCGCATCCGCCAATTCGAACAACCGGAGCGCGAGTCGCTCCGTTTCCAACCTCGGCGTCATCGCCCCCCGCCCCCTTCTTTCCTTACGGCTCTCCGTCGTAGCGCCATTTCTCCTGCGCATATTTGCGATGCGCCGTCGGGCTGACGCCGAAGAACGCCCGGAACCGCCGGGTAAAATAAAACGGCGACTCGAACCCGACCTCCGTCGCGATATCGCCGATCGGCCGGCCGGTCAGCTCCAGCAGCTTGGCCGCTTTCTGCAGCCGCATGGCAAGCAGCGTGTCCATCACGCCTTTGCCGACCTGCAGCTTGAACAGATGGCCGAGCCGCGATTCCGACAGCGACACCATGGCCGCCAAGTCGGCCAGCGTATGCTTGTCCGCAAGCCGTTCGGCAAAATAATGCAGCACCTCTTCGACCCGCTCGTCATAGACGTTCATGCGGCTCTTCGCGTGTTCACGGTACAGGATCGCGAGAATTTCCGCCAGCGCGATACGCGCGAGCTCCTCGTTCAACTTGTTCATGCTGCGGCAATCGGCGATCAGTCTGGTGAAAGCGCCCTCGATCCGCCCCCGCGACTCGAGATCGCCGATTCGCATATAGATGAGCTGACCCGCCAGCCGCGGCAGCTGCAGCCAGCGAGTCCATTCCGGCTGGGGCAGAAAATGCACCCACTGCAGCTCCCACGTCTTGCCCTCCGGCGTCGCATAATGATGCGGCGTGCCCGGCGGCAAAATGACGGCGTCTCCGGGCCCGGACAATTGCACCTCCTGGTCGATGCGGAACGCGCCTTCGCCCGAAACGGTGTAGATCAGCAGCCAGTCCTTCGTCCCGTGAGGCCGACGGCCGTAATACCCGTACGACTCGACAAAATGGCTCGCATACAACGGTCCCAGCGGCGGCGACATGGTGTCCGGCAGCTGGTGATACAAATACGGATTCATCGGCCGTCCCTCCGTCCGTTCGGGCAGCGCCCCGCTTGTTACTCGCTTGCTACTTCACCGCTACGCCGTAGAAGGCGAGCATCGGCAAATACGTCGCCGTATCGAGCGGCAGACGCGTCACCGGCGGGTTCGCTTCATAGGCCGCATGCACGAACGTAAGTCCGGCCGTCTCCCGGCCGAGCGTCAGCTCGATTTCGTTGCGGCCGGTAATGCGCCACCGGCTTACTTCCACCGCGCCTTCCGCATCCTCCACGGCGAATACCCGCTCCTGCGGGGCACCAATCAGCCGCAGCACCTCGACGACGTTGTTGAAGCGCAGCGCAATCGTGCGCAGCCCGTCGCGGTCGACAAGGCCGTACGTCGCCTCCGCAATCGTCGGCGCCAGATAAGCCGTCCCGCGCCCGTACAGCACCGCCAGCGCCGCATGCGCCGTTCGTTCGCCGATCGTCATATTGCCGGCCGGGCTGTTGTGAATATTGTCCGACAGCGGACAATCGAGCGCCGGCACGACATACACGCCGTCCATCGTTTCGGCGGCCCGTCGCTGCGCGTCGCGCACCTTGCCCCAGGAACGGTCGTTCTCATCCGTGCCGGGCGCCCACGTATGGCGGTTCAACTGCACCGTAAACACCGGCAGCCCTGCATCGCCAAGATCGCGGCGCCAATGCAAGACGAAGCTGCGGAAGCGGTCCAGATACGTGTCCGCTGCGTCCGGGGCGCAATCGGACTCGCCCTGGTACCACAGCATGCCTCGCACCTTACCGCCGGCGGCGGCAATAATATTCATCATGTTCCGGTACAGATCGCCGTCTTCGTCCGGGTTCCACTTCCGCAGCGGCGACCCGCCGAGCGCTGTCATCAGCAGCCCGATCGGATAGCCGGCTTCCCGCTTCACCAGCTTCGCAAAGGCCAGATAAGGCGAATGGCCCGGATTGGCCGTTTCCCGGTTCGCGGGATGAACTGTGGCGGTCGATTCGTTGAATGGATGCGACGCCAAATCCCAGCGCCCGTTATGGCGCATCAGATGAATGCCGAGCTCCGGCGCGTCCTGGTGCGGGCCGCGGCCGTAGCCGGCGGCATTGCTTTGGCCGGCAATGACGAACAGATCGCCGACGCCGATATGGTGAATCATGTCGCCGCGCAGCGCCCAAGTAATATCGGTCATGCGATGATCCGGCTGGAGACACGTTTCCACCCGGTACAGCCCGCCCGCGGGAATACGTTCAAGCACCGTGCGCCAGCCGCGATCCGGCAGCATCTCGCAGCGCTGCCACGGCATAACCGCGCTTCCGTCCTCTTCGCGCACCACGCGCGCGTAAACGGCCGGCTCCTGCGGCTCCTTCTGATCCGCCGGCGACCAGACGCCGGCAAGCGCAATCGCGCCGAACCCTTGCTCCTGCTGGATGATGGCCCATGCCTGCGGCCCTTGCGCAATAACGACGCCGAACGACGCCGTATGGTGGTCCCCCATGATATCTTGCCGCCCCTTTTCCCTGTCCGAACGAGTCCGCATTCGGGTATTGTCCACCCAATTGCGTACAATATAACACATTCCACCAGTCGACACTACTGTACATCGGGCAAGAACCTTGATATGTTAAGAAAGGCTTTGCAACTTGCACATTCTGCCTTACGAAATGGAGTTTGCCATGAATCGCCTGCTTTGGATGGGATGTTTCTCTTACTTGTTGATCGGCTTCGCTCACGTGATTGTCGGCTCGCTGATGACCGACCTTTTGCATCATTACGACCTGACTTACAAATACGGCGGAACGCTCGTCTTCGCCCAGTTCGGCGGCTTCCTGATCGGCGTGCTGGGCACGCCGCTGGCAACGAAGCGCCTCGGCATCAAGAACACGCTGCTGCTCGCCACCGTCGTCCTCTGTGCGGCAGAGGCGGTGTACGGCTCATTGCCCGCATGGCCGCTGATGATGGCGGTGGCTCCCGCAGCCGGGTTCGGCTTCGGCATCGTCGAAACCGTCGTCGGTTCGGTCATCATCGACGTCATCCAGACACGCAAGGCAGTCGCGATGAGCCGGCTCGAAGTGTGCTTCGGGCTGGGCGCCCTGCTCATGCCGCTGGCCGCGGGCGGGTTCATTGCCGCCGGTATCTGGCAATGGGCTTTCGTTACGCTTTCCGCGCTCTCGCTGGCCGTGGCCGTCGCCTGGTGGCGAATGCCGTTCCATGCCGTGAACCAGGCGCTGCGCGAAGCGAAGCAGCAGGCCGCCGCGGCGCACCCCGGGCCTGCGGCGGGCAGCAAGCAACAAAGCCGCGCTTCGGGAAGAAGCCGGCTGATTGCGCTGCTGGTGCTGTTTTTTGCCGTCTACGTCGGGCTGGAGATGGGGCTGGTCAACTTCCTGCCATCCATGCTCGAAGAATCGTACGGCTTGACCGGTACGTCCGCCCTGCTGGGCGTGACGCTGTTCTGGCTGACCATGTCGATCGGCCGCCTGTTCGCCGGCCTGCTTGCCGAGCGCTACACGTATGCGCGCTACTTGCTGGTCAGCTGCGGCGGCTCCTTTGCGCTGGCGCTGATCTTCGCCGCGTCCGGTCAGGCCGCGCTGGCGCTTGTCGCCGTGCTGCTGCTCGGCCTGGCCATGTCCGGCATCTTCTCGATTGCGCTCATCTTCGCCAATGCCGCGCTCCCCGGCTCCACCGAGCGTACGACGAGCACGCTGATCGCCTCGGGAGGTGTCGGAGGCGCCGTATTGCCGCTGCTCACCGGCTGGAGCATGGACACCTTCGATACGAGCGCAACCAAGTGGCTGCTGGCCGCGCTGTTCGCCGTCATGCTGCTCTTGTTTACGGTCGTTTCACGCTTGCGCGGGCCGGCGGGAAGCAAGTCGTAATAGCGCTTTCACCATCGATTAGCCGATGACTCGTTCCATATTCACATCGTCCATTTTGCTCAGGTCGATGAACTCATTGCCGGTAAAGACGACCGGTTTGGCAAAATTGTGCGGATTGACCATCACAATCCGGCCTTGCCGTCCGTCCGACAGCATCGTTTCGTTGCCGACCAGCGAGTTCATGATCTTGTTGATCAGCAGCGTCGTGATCGTCGGGTCGAGCTTGCCGAATGCGTTGCGGTGCATTTCGCCGAGCACCTTGTAGAACGGCACCGCCTCGTGATAGGCGCGATCCGACGTCATCGCGTGGAACACGTCGGCGACCGCGACAATGCGCGAGAACAGCTCGATTTCATCGCCCTTCAGACCGTGCGGGTAGCCGCTGCCGTCCATCCGCTCGTGATGCTGCAGCGCAACCAGCGCCTGGCGGTGCGAAATGCCGACCGTGTTCGTCAGCAGCTCATAGCCGTACCACGTATGCTCCTTCATGGTTTCGAATTCTTCTTCCGTATACGGACCCGGTTTATTCAGAATATGCAGCGGTATCTTGATTTTGCCGATGTCGTGCAGCGTGGCCGCGATCGTCAGCGACGTCAAATTCGCTTCGCTCAGCTTCAACCACTTGCCGATCATCGCTGAGATCACGCCGACCGCGATGTTGTGTCGATATGTATAGTCGTCCTTGGCCTGCAATTCGTTAAGCAAGCTGAAGATGCTTCCATTCTCCGCCGCCTGGTGAATCGCGGGAATCACCCGCTTGCGCACCTCGATCAGCGGAATCCGCCGCAAGTGGTGCGTCTCGCGAAAAATTTGCCGAATCTGCTCTATCGCTTCTTCGACAATGTGGCTGGCCTCCAATCCCTTCGAATCGTGAACGTCATTCGCTGTGAGCCCGCTGTTCCGCACCGCCAATTTGTGCAGATGCTCCTCCCTAAGCACCGTATACGCGGGCAATACAAGCACTCCGCTAGGGCTGAACAAATCCCGCTTCAGCCGTTGACCGACCAAATGTTCCATTTCGTGAGGTTTATTTCTCATAAGAACCTCCTCCATTTTGATAACATTCGATTCGTGGATGCCCCCTTGAATGACAAAATGACCAATGCCTGTAAATAATATAGGCGATTGTCCGTGAAAAGTTTAGCAAACGGTGTTGTCGAATTGCGTTATTTTCAAAATAATCCCAACCTGTCTCACCGCCGGCGAGCCTACTCGCTTCAGCCGGATCACAAGGCTCTGGTCCCAGATCGCGCCAACCCGCGAGGAGCCGTATGCACCCAAAGAACGACCGTTGGCCCTGACATGCGGAAAAGGACCCTGTTGACAGGGCCCTTCCGACGGTGATTGATTTCGGAGCTTTACTTCGGCGATAGCAACTTTCGTCTTATTGTCTTTCGACAATCATGTGTCTCAGACTACCGTTTACGTGTCTTTGGCACATCCCTCCAGCTTCTATGTCGAGATGGAAAGTCCTTTCGGTTGTTGCCCACTGTCGTTCAATGGAACCACACCTCTCTTTCACCGTCACCAATAGTATGTCCCGTCTCCGCCGTTCTATGCGCCCGGCTTTTGCGCCAAGCGCCCGGAGGAGCTGCTGCACGTCAGCCTTCAGCCTTCCCCATTGTTATGCCGGGTATGGTTCTGGTTCTTGACCTTCTTCGAGCCGGACAGCGGCTCCTGCTGCGCTCCGCCGCGTTCGCGCCGGTTGTTCTCGCCGCCGGGCGCATTCACCGGCACCGCCTTGTTCTTCGCCATCTGCGATCACCTCCGCCGGTTATTCCTCGTGATTGAGCGCGTCCTGGTGCCTGCGGTCGTTCGTTTGCTGCTGCAGCTGCTGCGCCTGGTGGCTGTTGACCGGCGTTTGCTCCAGATCCTTGACGACATTGCGGGCATTTTTGTCGGCCGCTCCTTGCCGTTTGCTCATGAACGATTATCCTCCTTGCGCCGCGGGGCCGTTGCCCTAGGCGCGCGTAATCGATTGCAGCGCCTGGGCGCATTCGTGAATATGCCGTACGTAGTCCTCGACCAACTGCTGCACACGCTCCGGCCGCTCGTCGATCGTGCGTCCGTATTTGTCCGCATCGACCAGTTCGACCATCACTTCCCGATCATCCACATAGCGGCAGCGAAAATCGAATGAAAACCCGGTATGCCCGGCCGTGCGAATCGTAATCATCAGCCCGGATGGGTCCGATTCGTCGGCGTTCACCGTGGCTTCGTCTCCTTCATGCAATACCGCGGGCATCATTTTGCGCCATGCGGCAGCCAGACGTTCCTGTTCGATCTCCATGGGCAACACCTCCTCCACTTTAAATTGCGGAAGTCGCCGCCCTTTTATGCGAAAAAAACCTCCCTCTCGCCCGCAAGGAGCGTAAGGAAGGTTTTGCGATATCGCTTATTTGGCGCCGATCTTCGAGCCGAGCACATGGTCCAGCGGAATCGAGCCGATCGCGCGGCTGTCCTGGCTGTGGTTGCGGTTGTCGCCCATCACGAAGACGAAGTTGTCCGGCACAATCACCGTTTCATTGGACGAATAATGCATCGCTTCGTACAAATAGGGCTCGTCCAGCTTCTCGCCGTTGCGGTACACGTGGCCGTCCTGGAACCGCAGCTCGTCGCCCGCTTTGCCGATGACGCGTTTGATGAAGATGATGTGTTCTTCGTTGTTTTTCTCGAACAGATGGAAGAGCGGGTGATCCTTGATGTCGTCGAGCAGCGACCGTTTGCGGGTGGTGCGGCTGTCGACGATAACGATGTCGCCGTATTTCGGCGTATAGCCGAACGTGTGAGGAAGCTTCGATATGTAGACGCGCTGACCGTCATGCAGTGTCGGGTCCATGGAATGGCCCGAAACCTTCGTGGGCTGTACGATGAAGACGCCGATGATGAGCGTCAGAATAAAGGCGAGCGCGATCGAGCCGATCCACCCGCGAAGCTCTTTCCACAGCTTGTTCATGCGCATTCTCCCTCTTCGCAAGAGAAAACGGTCGCGCTGACCTGTCCGGGACAGCGGCCGTTTTCCCACGGTACTTTCTTTAATGGTTCTGTTATGGCGGAGAGGGTGGGATTCGAACCCACGGTGCCCTCGCGAACACGGCGGTTTTCAAGACCGCTGCCTTAAACCACTCGACCACCTCTCCGTGAAAGACATTCCGCCGCGCGTTGGCCGCACAGGCGAAAGCACTCCACGTCACATTGAGCATTGTACCACAAAGCGAAAAATTTGTGCAAGCTGGCTCCCTTCCCTAAAACAAAGAAAAACGCCCCGTCCGTCAAGGACGCGGCGCGATTACCGTAACTCCGTTCATGTAGGGGCGCAGCGCTTCCGGTACGACGACGCTGCCGTCTTCCTGCTGGTAATTCTCGAGAATGGCCGCTACCGTACGCCCGATCGCCAGCCCCGAGCCGTTCAGCGTATGTACGAACTCCGGCTTCGCCTTCGGCTCGCGGCGGAAACGAATGTTGGCGCGGCGCGCCTGGAAGTCCTCGAAGTTGGTGCAGGACGAAATCTCGCGGTACGTGCCGCTCTGCGGCAGCCATACCTCCAGATCGTACGTCTTCGCCGACATGAAGCCCATATCGCCCGTGCACAGCGTCAGCAGGCGGTAAGGCAGGCCAAGGAGCTGCAGCACTTTCTCGGCGTGCGAGGTCAGCTCCTCGAGCGCCTCGTACGACTTCTCCGGCAGCGTCAGCTTGACCAGCTCGACCTTGTTGAACTGGTGCTGGCGGATCAGCCCGCGCGTATCGCGGCCGGCCGCTCCCGCCTCGGAGCGGAAACAGGCGCTGAAGCCGACGAACTTCTTCGGCAAATCCTCCACGGACAAAATATCGTCACGATGGTAATTGGTAATCGGCACTTCCGCCGTCGGGATCAGGAAATAATCGTGATCCTTCAGCTTGAACGCATCTTCCTCGAACTTCGGCAGCTGCCCCGTGCCCGTCATGCTCTCGCGATTGACGATCAGCGGCGGGAGCATTTCCTCGTAGCCGTGCGTGCCGCTGTGCAAGTCCATCATCAGGTTCATCAGCGCCCGTTCCAGACGAGCGCCGAGCCCTTTGTAGAACACGAACCGCGAGCCCGTCACCTTGCCCGCCGCCTCAAAATCGAGGATGCCAAGCTGCTGGGCGATGTCCCAGTGCGCCTTCGGTTCAAATGCGAACGATGCCGGCTCGCTCCAGCGGCGAATTTCGACGTTGTCGGCTTCCGAACGGCCTACCGGAACGCTGTCGTGCGGAATGTTCGGCAGCGACAAGAGCACCATATTCAAGTCGGCTTCCACGATTCGCACTTCATCGTCGAGCACCTTGATCCGATCGCCGACGTGCTTCATCTCTTCGATGAGCGCCTCCGCCGGATCGCCCGCCCGTTTCTTCGCGGCAACCTCCTGCGAGACGACATTGCGCCGGTTCTTGAGCTGCTCGACTTCCGTCAGCAGCTCTCGCCGCTTCGTATCAAGATCGGAGAATTTCCCGATCTCCTCCAGCGGGAAGCCCCGGTTCATCATCGCCCGCTCGGCGCGGTCGTATTCGTTTCTGAGCAGCTTTGCATCGAACAACGGAGACCCCTCCAGGTTTTAACGGCTCTCTTTCACCATCTCTAGGAAATAAGCGTGCATCCGGCAATCGTCCGTCAGCTCCGGATGGAACGACGCGACGAGCAGATGCCCCTCGCGCGCGGCGACGATTTGTCCGTTATAGGTCGACAGCACTTGCACCCCGGGACCGACTTCCTCGATCAGCGGCGCGCGGATGAAGACGGCGCGCACTTTCTCGTCGATGCCGTCGATGGCAAGCTCCGTTTCGAAGCTTTCCCGCTGGCGGCCGAATGCATTCCGCGCCACGGTAATATCCATCAGCTGCAGGTGCGCCTCCGGCTGCCCCGCGATGCGGTCGGCAACGACAATCAGACCGGCGCAAGTGCCGAAGATCGGCTTCTTCTGCGCCGAAAACTCGCGCAGCGCATCGATAAAGCCGTATGTGCGCATCAGCTTGCCGATCGTCGTGCTTTCGCCGCCGGGAATAACAATCCCGTCAATATCCTGCAATTGTTCCGTCCGTTTGATAACGACGCCTTCGGCGCCGGCCAAGCCGAGCATGCGGATATGCTCGGCTACCGCGCCCTGCAGCGCCAGAACGCCGATTTTCATTACCAGCCTCTATCCTGCATGCGCTCGGAAGCGTTCAGCTTGGAAATCTCGATCCCTTTCATCGGCGTGCCGAGGTTCTTCGAAAGCTGCGCGATCAGCGCATAATCGGTGTGGTGCGTCGTGGCCTCAACGATCGCTTTGGCGAATTTCTCCGGGCTGTCCGATTTGAAAATACCCGATCCGACGAACACGCCGTCCGCGCCCAGGTGCATCATGAGCGCAGCGTCGGCTGGCGTAGCCACGCCGCCCGCGGCGAAGTTGACGACCGGCAGCTTGCCGGTTTCGTGCACTTGCAGCAGCAGCTCGTACGGGGTGCCGAGGTTTTTCGCTTCGGTCATCAGCTCGTCCTTCTGCATGCCTTGGATTTTGCGGATTTGCGACTGAATGAGGCGCATGTGGCGAACGGCTTCCACGATATTGCCCGTGCCCGGCTCGCCTTTCGTGCGCATCATCGATGCGCCCTCGCCGATGCGGCGCAGCGCTTCTCCGATATCTTTGGCGCCGCATACGAACGGAACCGTAAACTCGCGCTTGTTGATGTGGAACACTTCATCCGCCGGAGTGAGCACTTCGCTTTCGTCGATATAATCGACGCCGAGCGATTCGAGCACTTTGGCTTCGATGTAGTGGCCGATCCGGGCTTTCGCCATGACCGGAATCGAAACGACTTTCATGACTTCTTCGACGATCGTCGGATCGGCCATACGGGCAACCCCGCCTGCCGCGCGAATGTCCGCCGGTACCCGTTCCAATGCCATAACGGCGGAAGCGCCCGCAGCTTCGGCGATTTTCGCCTGTTCCGCGTTCATGACGTCCATGATGACGCCGCCTTTTTGCATTTCCGCCATTCCTTTTTTAACGCGCGATGTTCCCGTTTCCATTGAGTAAGCCCTCCTGTATCGAATCCCTTGTGATTATTCGTCTAACTTGACATTTTACCGCATGGCTTCTGAGAATACAATGCGATATGCTAGGAATTGTTTTGTCTTTAAAACAAGTTTTTTATACTGTCGAACAGGTCGCTGAAGAAGCTACCAATGCCGCGGAACAGGAGCCGCCACCAACTGGCTTTCTTGACGTCTTCCGCCGCCACCATGTTAACCGTCTGCGACTTGTTGTTGTACGTCACCGTCAGCGTGCCGAGCACGTCGCCTTGCTTGATCGGAGCGACGATTTTGCTTTCGTCGATCGCTTGGGTGGTCCGCACGAACTCCTCGTCCTTGGCGCCCTTCTTCGCGATGAAGCTGAGATCGCCTGCGGTTACGAGCGATACCGACTTGCCGACGCCCTTCTTCACGGGCACCGTCTGCAGCGAGTCGATCGTCGTTTGGGCATTGACGACCTTCTTCGTTTCGAAGTTGTTGAAGCCGTAATCGAGCAGCTTCTTCGTTTCGTTGAAGCTGGCGTCGCGCGTCTTCGCCCCCATGATGACCGAAATATAACGCACGCCGTTCCGCTCTGCCGTCCCGGTGAAGCAATAACCGGCATTATCGGTATGGCCCGTTTTCAAGCCGTCCAATCCGGTATAAACGTATTTTTTAAAATTGGCGTTGTCGGCGTTGCCTTCCAGCATCCAGTTGTAGTTGATCATCGGCTCCTTGTCCGTTGCGCGGAACTTCTTGGAGACGATCTTCGAGTAGTCGAGAATTTCCTTGTGATCCTTGAGCAAATGATAAGCGATCATAGCGGCGTCGCTGGCGCTGAATGTCGTTTCGCCCGGGATGGACGCCGGCGCGTATTTGCCCAGGTCGACGCGGTCAAGGCCCGACGTGTTGATAAAATGAACGCCCTTGGACAGGCCGAACTTGACGGCCGTGTCGTTCATCATCTTCGTAAAATTTTCTTCCGTGCCCGAAATCGCTTCCGCCAGCGCGATCGCCGCGCCGTTGTCGGAATATATGGTGACGGCATAAAAAAGGTCCTTCACGCTGTACGAATCGCCCTTGGCCTTCGGTATGCCCGATAATTCCTTATTCGTGGATATTACGGATGAAAACTCGCTGATCGTAACCATGTCTTCCCACTTCAGCTTGCCGTTCGCAATACTGTCGAGAATCAAATACTCCGTCATCATCTTCGCCATACTGGCCGGAGGCAGCGCCTCGTCGGCGTTCATGCCGAACAGCACCTGACCGCTCGCCGCGTCGATCAGAATCGCCGCTTTCGCGTCCGGTTTGGGCTCCGCACCCGTCGCCGGCGCCGTCGTTGCTGGCGTATCCGCCGCCAAGCTTACGCCAGCGGGAAACGCCGCGATGACGCATTGCACCGCAATCGCCACTGCCAGAATCATGGCCGACCGGCGCCACGATTTGCGCAGCAACCGCCCGATACCGCTTCTTGCGTTCACCACCCACACTCCTTCCATGCCATCCTTGGACGGCAATCGCATTTCGTTTTATTGTAACACAGGTGTCCCTTTGAAAAAAGTTTCCGAACCTCGCAAAAAAGAGAGAGCGAGGCCCGCGGGCTCCGCTCTCTTTCGGTCCGAATATGAAGCTGCAATGGGAGACGCTATAACGAATAGTTGGGCGCTTCCTTCGTAATCTGCACGTCGTGCGGGTGGCTTTCGCGCAAACCGGCTCCTGTAATGCGGGTAAAGGCGGTGTCGTACTTCAGCTCCTGAATCGATTTGGTGCCGCAGTAGCCCATGCCGGAACGCAAGCCGCCGACCAGCTGGTGAATCGTATCGGCGATCGGTCCTTTGTACGGAACGCGGCCTTCGATTCCTTCCGGTACGAGCTTGTTTTCATTTTCCTGAAAATAGCGATCCTTGCTGCCTTCCTTCATCGCACCAAGCGACCCCATGCCGCGGTATACTTTGAACCGGCGCCCCTGGTAAATTTCCGATTCGCCCGGACTCTCTTCCGTGCCCGCGAACAAGCTGCCGATCATGATCGCGTCGGCGCCGGCGGCGATCGCTTTGGTTACGTCGCCGGAATATTTGATCCCGCCGTCGGCGATAATCGGCACGTTGTACTCCTTCGCCACCGTGGCGCAATCGTAGATGGCCGTCACCTGCGGCACGCCGATCCCGGCGATGACGCGCGTCGTGCAGATCGAGCCCGGCCCGATGCCAACCTTGATAATCGAGGCGCCTGCCTCGATCAGATCGCGCGTCGCCTCTCCGGTCGCGACGTTGCCGGCGATAATCGGCAGTTCCGGATAACGGCTGCGAATTTCACGCACCGCGTTCAAAATGTTGATATGATGCCCGTGCGCCGAATCGACCACCAGGACGTCCACCGAGGCAGCCACCAGCGCGTCGACGCGATCGAACGTATCTTTGGAGATTCCGACCGCCGCGCCCGCCACCAGCCTGCCTTGCTTGTCCTTGGCCGCGTTCGGGAACTGGATCGCCTTCTCGATATCTTTGATCGTAATAAGGCCCTTCAATTCGTTGTCCTGGTCGACCAGCGGCAGCTTCTCGATCTTGTGTTTCTGCAGGATCAGCTCCGCCTGCTGAAGCGTCGTTCCTACCGGCGCCGTAACCAGATTTTCCGATGTCATGACCTCTTTGATTTTGATCGAAAAATCATGCACGAACCGCAAATCGCGATTGGTTAAAATACCGACCAGCTTCTTGTTGTCGTCCACGATCGGCACGCCGGAAATGCGGAACTTGCTCATCAGCGCTTCCGCGTCATACACATGATGCTCCGGCGTCAACGAGAACGGATTCGTAATGACTCCGCTCTCCGAACGTTTCACCCGATCGACTTCTTCGGCCTGCTGCGAAATGGACATATTCTTATGAATGATGCCAATGCCGCCTTCGCGCGCGATCGCGATGGCCAGCGCCGCCTCCGTAACGGTATCCATGCCGGCGCTGATTAGCGGAATGTTCAGCTTGAGATGCGGGCCAAGCTTTGTCGAAACGTCCGCTTCGCGCGGCAATATTTCCGACTTGCGAGGTATCAGCAGCACATCGTCAAAAGTAAGTCCTTCCTTCGCAAACTTCGTTTCCCACACAGCAGGTACACTCCTTCATTTACGCCTTCCTCGCGTATATTAGTGCCATCGTATCAAAAGCCCAATTTTCATGTCAAGCAAACCACTACCGGTACGAATAATTGCTCCCGGAATTCCAGATCAGAAATTCCTCGATGCCGATTTCCCGGGCAGCCTTGATCTGCTCCTGGATTTCGACGTTCCCGTATGTAAGATGAGGCTTCAGCCATACGGCCGTAAAGCTCTGCAGCCAAGGACGGATAGCCGCCGGCTCTGCGGCAGGCGACTGCTTGCGCAGCGCTTCGTTCTTGGCCAGCGCATCGCCAAGCGCCCGCTGGATGACGCGATAGGGCTGCAGGTCCGGGTGCGCAATGCCGAAGGCGCCATCGGCGTAATGAGACGGATAGACCATCGGACAAATGATGTCGAGCTCCGGGGCCATCTTGGCCCATAGCTGGCCGATGCCCATGTCGTTGTCGCTCGATGCCGTCATGCCGAACACGTCGGCTGACACTTTCACCCGGTACGGCGCCAGCTTCGTCCGCGACTCATGCAGAAATTGCTGCACCGCGTCCGCTTTGGAGCGCCCGTTGCTTGCGGGGAACGCTACTTCTTCATCTACCCGTTTTCCGTTCTCGGGAAACCGGATGTAGTCGAATTGAATTTCATCGAAGCCCGCCGACGCCGCGGCGGCCGCAATCTCCTGATTATACCGCCATACCTCTTCCCGAAATGGATCGACCCACGCCGTACCTTTGGGATCGCGCCACAACTTGCCTGTTTTCGTTCGCATGGCCCATTCCGGCTTCCGTTCCGCCAGGTAAGGGTCCTTAAACACCACCAGCCGTGCGATCGTGTAAATGTTGCGACGGTGCAGTTCCTCGACTTTTCCTGCCAAATCGGCGATCATCGAATGCGACGCGGATCCGATCTCTTTTACCATTGCCGTATCGGCGGGGAACGTCACTTGGCCCGAATCGGTCTTGACATCGATGACCATCGCATTAAGATCGGTTTGCTCGATCAGCTCCACCAACCGCTCAAAACGGCCCCCTACTGCCGCCCATGCCGTCGCGTAAACGCCTTTGACTTTTATATCTGGTTTGGCGTCTGTATTTGCAAAAGGAGCCAGACGCTGCGCGGAGGCCATTAACGGGGACAACTGCGATTGCCGGTTGTCGGAAGCGATTCCTTCCATTCGAGCCGCAAATTGTTGTTGCGCGCTTGTCTCCTCTTTTGGCAAACGTTCCGCCGTACACCCTGAAGCAAACAATCCTATCGTTAACAAACAGATTAGCTGGCCATACCGGCATCCTTGCCCGCTCATCCTCATCACCTCGTGCCTGATTTGCCCATCTTCGTATGGAAAATATCTCGATTCCCATGCGTTAGTATGAGTCAACCTCGGCATCGTTATGACGATCCGTTCAGACCCTTCCGAAATAGCCCTTCAAAGCCATGCCTCCCTTCGGGACAACAACAAAAAAGCCTCTCCTGACTCGCGTCAGAAAAGGCTGCTTGGGTTCGCTTGGCAACGTCCTACTCTCCCGGAACCCTGCGGTTCAAGTACCATCGGCGCTGGAGGGCTTAACGGTCGTGTTCGGGATGGGAACGCGTGGGTCCCCTCCGCCATCATCACCAAACGTTCAGTG
>NZ_SHLX01000043.1 GCF_004764705.1 Paenibacillus cymbidii
CGCAACGCCGGCCGGCGGCGCGTCGACGGCGCCAGGCGGCTCGCCGGCAGCGGGCGGCGGCGCCACGGCAACGCCGAAGCCGAGCGCAACGCCTGCGGCCGGCGGCACGCCAACGGCGCCGGCAAGCGGCGGGGCCGTTTCGCCTTCCGGCGGCGGCAAAACCGCAACGCCGTAAAGCCGCTTCCGGCTGCGAAGCGGGATAACCCTCCCGTATCGTTCCTTCCCGCCTCAGACAGGCGGGGGAGGAGCATACGGGAGGGTTATCCGCGTTAGCGGGCCTGCCGCGGAGCAAGCGGCGGCGGGTCGTACCAGGCGAGCGCATCGTCCCAGTTCCAGCGCTCGTAGTAGCTTTCGCCGACGCCGATGCCGGAGATGAAGACGCGGGCTTTCGCGCCGTCCGCATCGGCGATCCACGCGTCCGCGCGGGTGCGGTCCGTGCGCACCCACGCCAGCGTGCGCCCGCCGCCCAGCGCGGTCGGGGCGAAGTCGCCGCTGCCCGGAGGCGGCACCGTAAACTGCCGCTGCTCGCCGTCCGGCAGCGGGACCCGGTACAGCGCCGGCAGCGGCCGCTCGGCCGGGGCAACGTCCTTGCCGGCGAACGCGGAGCGGGAAACGACGATCGTCCGATCGTCGATCCACGCGAAGTCGCGTTCGGTAGTGCCGGGCGGCGTCCGATCGGGCCGCCGCGCTGCCGCGAAGCGGGTCAGCCCCAGCCGCTTGCGGTCCTCCAGGACGAAGCGGCCTTCGCCTTCGAGGAAAGCGAGCGTGCCCGCGCGCGGCGCCCACTGAAACCAGTGGTAATCGTTCAGCATGCGGGCCGGCGTTCGAAAATCGCGTCCGTCCGCGGACAATACGCACAGCGTATTGCTGTCCGCCGACAAGGAAGCGGTCGGATGGGCGATGAAGGCGATCCGGCTGCGGTCCGCGGACCAGCGGAACGGGCTCGTGCCGACCGCGAAGAAGTTGTCCGAAGGCTTCGGCAGCGTGAAGAGCGGCTTTGCCCGGCTCGGGTCCATGTTCGCGTCGGCGGGTACCTCCAACAGCCGGACGCTCGTCCAGCCGTCCGGCAGCAACTGCGCGTTCGTCGATACGAGGAAGCCGGAGCCGCCGGCTTGCCAGGAATAGTTGCCGACGCCGCCGACAACGTTGCGGAACGGCGCGGCGCCCGCTGCCGTGATGTCGGCCACGTTCAGCAAGCCGCCGCTCAGGAACGCCAGCCGGTTCCCGGCCGGCGCCCACTTAAAGTTGACGCCTCCGTCGTACACGGGGAAGCTTTGTTTGCCGGCCACGCTGTAGACGCAAATCCGGTCGCCTTGCTCACCCGCGGCATAAGCGACGAACTGCCCGTCGGCCGACCATGTTGGCGCGGCCGCCCGGTCGCCGGCGGTCGCTTGGATTTCGACGCCGCCGATCGACAGCCACAAGTCGCTGCCGCGGACAAAGGCGGCTTGCGGCAGCCGTTCCGGTTCCGCGCCTGCCTCCGGCAGCCGGTACAGCAGCGCCGCCGCGGCGATGGCTAGCAAGAGGAACCGTCCTATACACGATAAGCGGAACATGGGCTTCCGCTCCCTTCCACTCCGAATGAGCAAGCGTTCCCGTTATCTTTTGCCGGAAAAGTGGATTTATACGAAAATTGGGGTTGACCCTGACACCAATGTCATGGTTTATGATAAGGCTACCGGTTCGAATGGCTTGACGGCGATTCGGCGATCGGCGGCAGAAGCGGAGGGAAGCGGCATGAAAATCGGCGAATTGGCCAAACAAACCGGCGTCAGCATCCGGTCGCTGCGGTATTACGAGCAGATGGGGCTGCTGGCGCCCGAACGGCAGGAGAACGGCTATCGGGAGTACAACAAGTTCGCGATCGAGCAGGTGAACACGATCGTGTTCTATTTGAATCTCGGGCTGTCGACCGAGCAAATTGCCCATTTCCTGCACTGCGTGCTCAAGAACAAGGAAGCGTTCTGCCGCGAAATTATGCCGATTTACGAGTCGAAGCTGGCCGAAATCGAAAGCCAGCTCCGCCAGCTGCAGCAGCTGAAGTCGAATCTTCAGGAACGAATCGCCGCCATCGCGATGGAAACCGGATCGAATGCGTGAGCGTGTTCCACGCTCGCTGGGAGGGAACGACATGTCCATGAGAAGCGTATCCGAAGCCGAATTCCAGGCGGGCATCCGCCCGGAAGGGGTGACGCTGGTCGATTTTGGCGCGGAGTGGTGCCCGCCGTGCAAAGTGCTGCTGCCGCGGCTGAAAGAATTGGACGCGGAGCTGGAAGGCGCCGTGCCGATGTTGAAAGTCGATGTCGACGAATCGCCCGCCTTGGCGGAAGCCTTCGGCGTGATGTCGATGCCGACCGTCATCGTGTTCAAGGACGGCCAGCCGGTGGAGAAGCTCGTCGGCCTGCAGCCGAAAACCGCGTACCGCAACGTGCTGGCGCGGCATATGCCGGAGGCGGCGGCCCGCCCGTAAGCCGCCGCTTCCCCGCCAAAAAATAGCCAGCAAAAAATGGCCTATTCGCCTCTTTCCCGCGCTCCATCAGAAATAGCCAGCGAAAACACTGGCTATTGTGGCTCAACCGCCCCGGAATCAAGTGATTCGACAAAATAGCCAGCGAAATCGCTGGTTATTTTGCCGCAGCCACCCATTTTATACGGAATAGCCAATCAAACATGGCTTATTGCAATCCAGCTCTGCAGGGGAAGCGCCCGGCAGGGTTATTTGACGTTCCTCCGGGAAATGCCGGAGGACAAAATGTTATTTCCACCGACATGTTTTCGCCGTGGGCGCTATGATACTTTGAAGGTGCAAGCGATTTCACATCCGCAGGGGGTTTGAATCCATGACGAAAAAGCTTCTCCTGCTGGCAGCCGCGTTCGTTCTCGCCATCGTAGCGGAATGCAGCAAAAGCCCGGCGCCTTCTTCCGGCGACGCCAAGGGCAGCCCGACACCGTCGGCCTCCGGCCGCGAAGGCTCGGGCGTCACGCTGGAACCCGTTTCCGTGGCGACCAACGATCCGACGGAGGCGTACAACAAGCTGTTCGCCACCAAAGATTTGCCCGACCTGATGTTCTTCAGCAATTACGACTTGCCGAATAAGTACGGCGGCGACGGCGCGCTGGTCAACTTGCTCGACCATGCGGCCAAAATGCCTAATATGACCAAGTGGCTCCACTCCGTTTCCTATCGTCTTGTGCGAATCGAACGATGTCCCGGGCCGAAAGCCGCCCGGCAACAACCGATTAATGCCACGATAGCACAGCGGTATGGCGCGAAAAATGTTGGGAGCGATAACAATTTGTCTTGAGCGGGCAAGCGGTGCGGAGGCAGTGCCGCGACTCGGTCTCAAGACCGAGGAAAAGACTCGACCGCGGTCCAGCGGACGGTCAGCCCCTCGCCGCTTCTTCGCAAGCGGCGAAATCGGTACACTTGGAACTAGCGGAACGGGGAGCGTTCCACATTCAAGGGACCGAAAGGGGAACAAGTGAAATGCAAGGGGTAACGAATTGGGCGTTTCGCAACAAAGCGGCCATGATTATTGTGGTCATCATGACCTTGTTCGTCGGCATCTTCAGCTACTTCAAGCTGCCGATGGAGTTTTTGCCGGAGGCCGACAATCCGGCCGTCACGGTAACGGCGATCGGGCCGGGCTACGACGCCAAGTCGATGGAAACGTCGGTCACGGCGCCGCTGGAGAAGGCGCTGGCGCAAATCAAAGGGAAGACGAACAGCTTCTCGACTTCCGGCAACGGCTTTTCCAAGATCGATCTTGCGTTCGATTCGAAGACCGACATGAAAGCGGCGAAAGCCGAAGTGCAGGAAGCGGTCAATCAGGTGCAGCTGCCGGAGCGGGTATCCAAGCCGTTCGTCGTGCAGTTCAACACCTCGATGATTCCGATTTCGTGGCTGACGATCGGCATTAAGGACGGGCTGTCCGAAGGGGAGAAGAAGGCGGCCCAGGCGCATGTGCTCGAAGAGCTGCAGAAAATCAAAGGCATCGGCGCCGTGCAGCTGTCCGGTACGGTTGCGCCGCAAGTTTCCATCACGCCGGACTCGGCCAAAATGGGGCAAAAGAACGTCGGTTTCGAACAGCTGATGGGCGTGCTTGACGGCCGCGCCAGCTCCGCCTCGATCGGGGAAACGACGATCGACGGCGCAACCGGCAACCTGCAGGTCATCGCCAAAGTGAACGATCTCGAAACCTTGAAGAAGCTTCCTGTCGCACCGGGCGTGGCGCTCGGCGATATCGCGACCGTCGCGATGAACAGCGGCCAGGACAGCATCAGCCGCGTCGGCGGCAAAGACGTGCTGATGGTGACCGTCTCCAAAGGCGCGAACGCCAATGCGGTATCGGTCGGCAAAGGCGTCGAGGACGCCGTCGAAAAGCTGAAAACCGATGAGCCGAACGCGGAAGTGACGCTGCTGACAAGCACGTCGGAGCAAGTGGTCAGTTCCGTCAACAGCATGCTGCGCGAAGTGCTGCTCGGCGCCTTGTTCGCCACCATCGTCATCTTGCTGTTCCTGCGCAATATCCGCGCCACGCTGATTACGATCGTATCGATTCCGCTGTCGCTGGCGCTCACGCTTTATTTGCTCGACGTATCCGGCGTTACGCTGAACGTCATTACGCTGGGCGGCGTCGCCGTAGCGGTCGGCCGTCTGGTCGACGACAGCATCGTCGTCATCGAGAACATGTACCGGCGCATGTCCAAGGAGAAATTCTCCTTGCAACTGGTCATCGACGCAACCAAAGAAGTGTCCGGCGCGATCACGACATCGACGATCACCACCGTCGCCGTGTTCCTGCCGATGGGCTTGCTGCGCGGTTCGCTGCAGGCGTTCCTGCTGCCTTTTGCGCTGACGGTTACGTATTCGCTGCTCGCTTCGCTGCTTGTCGCTCTGACCGTTGTGCCGCTGCTCGGTTCGCTGCTGCTGAAGAAGACGGTTCATCACGAACGCCCGGCAAACAGGAAGTTCGCCGCATTCCTGGACTGGAACCTGCAGCGCAAGTGGGTGCCGCTGACGATCGCCGCCGTACTGTTCGTCGGTTCCATCGGCACCTACATGAACATGCCGAAGGGTGCGATCGACTCGTCGAACGCGACCAACCTGACCATTTCGCTGCAATATCCCGACGAAACGCCGAAGGACAAAGTGCTGGAGAACGGCAAGAAGCTCGAGCAGTTCCTGATTGGATTGCCGGAGCCGAAGTGGGTGTCCATGTCGATGGGCAACAGCGCCGACGCGGCGCAATACGGCGAAGTCGTGTCGCCGACGCTCGTTTCGTATTTGCTGGAAATGAAGAAGGGCGAAAACGCCGAGAATGTTATTGAAAAAGTGAAAGCTCAGCGCAGCCAATATCCCGGCGCGGAGCTGAATGCAGGCGCGATGGACTTCGCTTCCGGCGCCAGCTCGACACAAATCGTCGTCGACGTCACCGGCAGCGACACGACCAAGCTGGCCGACGTGGCCGGCCAGGTGATGGAGCAAGTGAAGCCGATCGCCGGCGTCACGAAAGTGCAGAGCAACCTGGAGCAGAAGAAGCCGGTTTATTCGTTCGAAGTCGATCCGCTGCGCGGCAAAGGGCGCGATGTCGCGATGCAACTGCAGGCGATGCTCAATCCGGTGCCGATCGGCAGCGTGCATCTGGGCGACAGCGATGCGGCGGTGTTCCTCCAGCCGACGGTGAAGCCGGGTTCGATGAACGATCTGAACGCGTTGACAGTCATGACAGAAAACGGGCCGGTCAGCGTATCCTCGATCGCCAAGCTGGTCAAATCGGAGGAAGCGAGCACGTTCTTCCATAAAGACGGCAAAAGCTACGTACGTGTCACCGTAACGGCAGAGCCTAGCCAACTGTCGAAGGTAGGCGCGGAAATCAACAAGAAAGTGGCGGCTTTGACGCCTCCGCAAGGCGTGACGATCAACGTCGGCGGCGCTTCGGCGGATCAGGCGAGCGATTTTGCCGACCTGGGGCTGATCGCGCTGATCTCGATCTTCCTGGTGTACCTGATTATGGTCGTGGCGTTCAAAACGCTGCGCGCGCCGCTGGCCATCCTGCTCTCGCTGCCGCTGGCCGCGATCGGCGCCGTCATCGGCCTGGTCGTCTCGGGCGTGACGCCCGACTTCACCGCCATGTTTGGCGCACTGATGCTGATCGGTATCGTCGTCACGAACGCGATCGTGCTGGTCGACCGCGTCCGTCAGAATGAGCAGCACATGACGATCCGTGAAGCGCTGATCGAAGCGGCGACGACTCGCGCCCGTCCGATTCTGATGACGGCCATCGCCACCATCTGCGCGATGACGCCGCTCATCGTCGGCCACAGCGAAGCCGGCAGCATCGTTTCGCAAAGCTTGGCCATCGTCGTAATCGGCGGTCTGGCGGCTGCTACCTTGCTGACGCTGCTGATCGTGCCTTGCGCTTACGAGCTGTTCTTCTTCCGCAAGTCGAAGCGCCAACGCAATGAGGCGAAGTCCTCCGCGGCGAAGCGTACGACCCTGGCATCGGAAACGGTGTAACGGCAGCATATGAAAAGAAAGCGTCCCTTCTCCCGCCGATGTTGGCAGGTGAGGGGACGTTTTTTGGTGCGAAGCTTGTTTGCGGCGGCGGCAGGCAAGGGCATCATATCCGGCCGAGCGGTTTTCGGAGCGATGTGCATATATGCATAACGCTCCGAAAATGCTGGTCCGCGGCAGGTATATGAACGTTATGCCCTTAATATATAATAAATGTTAATTATAGTAAATTATTGACGGATTGGTGTGAGGTTCCTCGCCCGATCATGATTTCGGAGCGAAGTGCATATATGCGCTTCGCTCCGAAAATGCGCCGCCGCGAAGGAATCATCGCCGGGCCAGGGCGGGAAACCTGAGTCCGGCGCGGCATCTCACAATATAGGCCATGATTTATTGGCTATTTCATCAGAAAGGGCAGGCAACAAAGAAATAACCAGTCAAATCACTGGCTATTCTTTTGAAACGTTCGATTTTCGGGCGATTTGGTCGAAATAGCCAGTGTTTTCACTGGTTATTTTTAACGAACCACCTGAAAATGTACGAATAGGCCATTTTTTATGGGCTATTATTAGCTTGCAGGATGGCACGCCTGACGCCAGGCCTAACCGGCCATGAGGCGCTGCCTCTGGCCGGTTAGGCGACGATGCGCCGTTTCGGCTCGCAGCCCCCGCCCGCTAAGGCCGCGGCTTCAGCTTCGTCAAGCCGCCTTGCTTCACGTTGCGGATGAACTGCGCCGCTTCGGCCCGGGTGAGCCGGTCTCCGCCCTGGAAGCCGGCAACGATGTCGGCGTTGTCCGATTTGCCGGAGGCGTAGCGCTTCCCAAGGATGTAGCGGATCGCCTCGTCGCCGCTTGCGTTTACGCCGTCCGCCGCGGCGATCAGTTCGGCCACGCGCACGCGTGTGATGGCGGCATCGCGCTGCGAGGCATTGTCATCGCCGGCCAGCGGATAGTTCAGCGCCGCCGCGCGGTCGTACAACGGGTCGGCCCAGTGACCGCGCGCCGGCAAGTCGCCAAGCGCCGGCTCATACGCCTTCAGCAGCAGCGACAAAAATTCCGCTTCGCTCACCTGCTTGTCCGGCTGGAACGTATGGTCGGGATACCCGCTGACGATACGGTTGGCGACGGCCCAGCGGACGGTCTGCTCCGACCAGTGGCCGGCAATATCGGTCAAGTCGACCTCAACCAGCCCGCCGCCGTCACCGCCGCCTTGTTCCGTACCGCCGCCTTCGCCGCCCGCACCGTTCGCGCCGCCTGCCGGAGTGCCTTCGGCCTCGTCCGGATCGGCAATCCCCTCGACCAGATGGAAAAACTTCACTTCATAGCCCAGCGTCGCCGCCGTGCCGTCAAGTTTGCGGACGCCGCCGATACTGACGCGGAGAACATCGCCGTCGTTCAGCCGGTCGATCTGGCCCGGCCGGAACACAACGGCACTGCCGCTGCCGACGCCAATCGGCGTTACGTTCAAGTAGTTGCCGCCGGAGTCGTTCGCATCATTGTTGCGGCTGTCGATCGTCCATGTCCGGCCGTCGGCCGTCCGCGTGACGGAAACGGTAACTTGCGAAAGCAGCGGCGTTGCGTATTTGTTCAGGTTCAATTCGACCGACCAGGCGTCGTTCGGGGCAAACGCCTCGACCGGGAAGTTGCCCTGGGCCGGGAACGCGATATAGTTGTAATCGATCTCCTCCGCACGGCTGAAGTCGAATACCTTCATCGCCGAGAACCAGTAAGGTTTCCCGGCTTTCGTCAGCGTGTTCGCCAGCCCGAAGCCGACTTTCTTGAGCGGCGGATTGAGCAGCCAGCGGCGATGGCCGACCATGGCGATATTGGCGGCGTCGGAGTCTGACATATAGCTGTAAACGGAGTTGACCAGCGGATTGCCGGGATAACCGGACATGCTGAACAAATTCGAACTTTCCGTCGCCTGACGCCCGGACTGGAAGAAAGCGGCGTCCATGTCGGCCGGCTGCGGCGCATAGTGGTCGATCCGGTTGTTGGCGGCGGTGAGCACGGCCCCGTATTGTGCCTGTTCGTTCAGCTCGGAATCCGTTTCCAGATCGCCTGGCAGCCCTGCCGCATAGCGATAAAAGTTCGCTGCATCAAGCGCCTGACGGATGTAGTCCGGTTTGACGGCGCCAAGCGAATAGGGAGCGTTTGCGAGCGGAGCCTTCTCGTAGGGCTCCTGGTTCAGCCCGCTCTCTTTCCAGGGCGGCGTGTTCCATTTGAACCATAACGCGGCGAGTGCCGATTTGCTGCGCGCCGGAAGCAGGCTGCCTTCGGCGGCTGCAGCCCCGGCTGCGGAAGATGCCGCCTGCGCGTGCGGGACCGACACCGGCGCCGCCGGAACTGCTGCGGCGAGCAGCAAGGCGGCAAGCGCCGTATGCGCGAAACGCCGGAACGGCGCACGAGGCGAGCGGCTTGTCGTGTTGTCCATGTTGTCGCATTCTCCTTTCCTTCTCATGAAGCTGCAAGACAAGGTTCGACAATAAGGTTCGACAAATGGCGACTATTTCCTTCCTTCCGCGCTTACGCTTGTCCGCGAATGCGTACGATGACCCCGCGAAGCCAGTCGCACTCGCAGCGTAACAGGCTGATGCGGTGATCGATCGACAGGTCGACGCCGATCCCATGCCCGTGCCGCGGGGAAAGTTCGGTCAGCCGCAGCAGCTCGTCCAGCTTGGCCAGCTTCCGCTCCAGGCAACCGAGCTGCTCGTCCGGCGGCAGATGATCGAGAAACATCAGGCCGATGCTGCCGTGCGGAACGGACGGATTCGCTTCGGACAAGGAGCTGCGCAACAACTCGCCGAAGGCGCGTTCGCCGGCGGAAGTGATGGCGTATACTTGCCGCGGCGGACGGTTGCCTTCCTGCTCGAACTTCACTTCGACGTACCCGGCGGCATCGAGCCGCTTCAGAATGGCGTAAGCGGTCGCTTTTTTCATATCGGTCACTCGTCCGAGATTGCGCTCAATGAAATCGTTCAATTGGTAGCCATGCTGGCTTTGCGACATGAGCAAGCCGAGAATGAGCAATTCGCGTTCGTCCATGGCGGACGCTCCTTCCTGGCGGCGGGTGGCCGCATCCCCATTATAATCACGCTTGACTATACGGTCAAAGCTTTGCTAGACTGGTTTTGGTGATTAGTCATATGTGATTAGTTACATGCAATCATGAAATACGAACGGGAGGAAAGGAAAATGTTCGAGACGATGCTCTTTATTCATTTGACGGGTCTTGCGGTGTGGTTCGGATCGATGGCGGCGATCGGGTTGATGCTGCTTGCGTTCCGCCGCGATCTGCGCTCGGAGGAAGCCAAGAAGATGGTAGGCAAGATGGTGAAGCTGTTCAACCGGCTGACGCATCCGAGCTCGTTTCTGGTGCTGGTCAGCGGCGGGTTGATGATGATGGACCGCTGGAGCGATACGGACCACCCGTTCTGGCTGACATTCATGGAACGGGTAGGCGGGGCGGTCGTGCTGCTGTCGATCATCGCGCTGACGATTGCCGGCCGCAAGCTGACCAAACGACTCGGCGGAGGGGCAAGCGGCGCCGGGCAAGCGGCGAGTGCAGGGAAAGCGCCCGCGGCAGTCGGAGCTGGTGCGGCGGCGATGGCGGGAGTCCGGCTGAACGGCTACTTGTCGACGATGGGCGTAGCGGCCGTTGGCGTGCTGGCCGTCATCTTTGTCGTGAGTTTCCGATTTTAGCCTGCAACCGATTCATCTATCCAGCCCCAAACCATCGTTCCGGCGGATGCCGGCCGGACGATGGTTTTTTCGTTGCGCAAAATTTGTCGTTTTTCCTCTGCACGGCGAGCTGGAGACTGGTATAATGAAAGCGTTGCCATTAACGGACAAACGGAGGAGAATCCCAATGAAGTGGCTTGTGTTGGTTCATGTTTTATCGTCTATCATCGGCGTCGGTCCGACCTTCTTCGCCCATGTGCTGCTGCGCCGCAGCCAAACGCTGCCCGAGCTCCGATCGTCGCTCGCCATGAACAAGAAGCTGGAATTGTTCCCGAAGGTGGGCGGCAGCTTGGCCGTGCTTAGCGGACTTGCATTGTTCTTTGCGGGGGAATACGGCAAGTTTACCCAGATGTGGCTGCTCGGTTCGCTGATTCTGTACGTCATCATCCAGATTATCGTCATTGCCATCATCACGCCGCGCGCCAATCGACTTTCCGCCTGGGTATTCGATCCGCACAATGCGGCGGCGGCCGCGCTTCCGGCCGAACAATCGTCGCTGCATGCGCAAGTGAACCGGTTGTTTTACGCGGCTACCGCCTGCGGCGTGCTGCTGTTCAGCTTCATGATCATGAAGCCGTAAGGGATTATTGAATCGCAAAAAGAGGAGGGGACCGCAGCAGGGTCCCCTCCTCTTTTTGCCGCTTACTTTACGAATACGTGTTCCTTGTCCGTGATTTTGCCGTCCAGGATGCCGTCCAGCTCCAGCAGCGCATTCGCCTTGTCCTGTGCGGCCTGCTCCGTCGTGAGGATGCCGCCTGCCGTCAGTTTGTTCACTTGGACGTCCAAGTCGGCGCTGAGCGCTTCTTTCAGCTGCTCGCGCGTGACGCCTTTGTCGGCTGCGATTTCGGCAAGCGACTTGCCCTCCTCGTACAGCTTGGCGTAGGTCGGTTTGTCCAGTCCCAGCAGGTCGAATGCTGCTTTCAGATTCGGCCCGACGCTTGGGCGTTTCGCCGCCTGCAAGCCGCTGCCGCTGTCGGCCATGGCCATTTTGCGCTTGAGATTGTCCAGGTCCTCATCCGACAACCCTTCCGCGCGCGCGGCATTGAGCTTTTTCTCGATCCTTGCTTTTTGTTCTTCGGGCGAAGGAACGGCTTGTTTGCCGCCTTCGCGGTTGTCCTGCAGCTTTTCGTCCAAGAGCGCGTCCAGCTTCCGCAGCGAATTCGCTTTATCCTGGGCGGCCTGTTCGGCCGTAAGGCTGCCCGCTGCCACGAGCGCGTCCGCCTGCGCCTCCATGTCGGCGCTCAGCGCCGCCTTCAGCTGCTCGCGCGAGACGCCCTTGTCCGCCGCCATTTCGGCGAGCGACTTGCCTTCCTCGAACAGCTTGCCGTACGCTTGCTTGTCGAGGTCGAGCAAATCAAGCGCCGGCTTCAGGTTCGGTCCGACGCCCGGCCGTTTGATGACAAGTTGACCGCTTGCCGCCATCTCCAGCTTGCGTTTGATACTGTCCAATTGCTCTTCCGTCAGCCCTTCGGCGCGGGCGGCTTCCAGCTTCTTCAGCAGCATCGCTTGTTCGTCGCCGGATGGGGCGCCGAGCACTTTAGTTCCGGCTTCCGGCGCAGGGCTCGGGCTGGGGCTTGGCGAACCGGCACCACCCGATGCGAATACGGTGACCGGCAGCGCGAGGGCAAGGGCGAGCACGGCTCCCGCATACCACTTCACTGATTTCTTCACGCAAGGTTGCCTCCTTAATAGGGGATTCGCCGTTGATTCCGGCGTTATCTGTATGCTAAGGAAACATCATGAAATCAGTCTGAAAAACGCGGCAGCGTCACGGTAAACGTCGAGCCGGCTCCCGGTACGCTCGCCGCCTCGATCATGCCGCCGTGCGAGGCGGCGATTTGCCTGGCGATAGCAAGGCCAAGCCCGGTTCCTTCCTTGCGGCGGGAACGGGCTTGATCGACCCGGTAAAACCGCTCGAAAATACGCGGCAAATGCTCGGCGGCGATGCCGATTCCACTGTCGGCGACGGCGAAGCGGACCGTCTTTTCGCTTATCGTCAGCGTTAGTGCGACACTGCCGCCCTCGCGGTTGTACTGGATCGCGTTCTCCGCGAGTATCGTCAGCAGCTGGCGCAGCCGAACGTCGTCGCCGGTCATCGTACCGTTATCCGCTTCCTGTTCGTTCCAGCCGATTGTAACGGCCTTGCGTTCGGCCAACGGCTGCAGCTGCGAGACGACATTCGCCACCGTTTCCTTCGGCGAGAAGGTCCGGCGCGCCAGCTCCAGCCGGTCGTTGTCGCTGCGCGCGAGCGTCAGCAAATTGTCGACGAGCCGGATCAAGTGGCCGGACTCGGCCGCCATCTTCGTCAATACCTGCCGGTGAAACGGAGGCAGATGCTCCCGCTGTTCCTCGAGCACCTCGACGGAGGAGCGAAGAATGCTGAGCGGCGTACGCAGCTCGTGCGACGCGTCGGACGTAAATTGCTCTTGCCTGCGATAAGCGGCGGAGATCGGAATCATCGCGCGGCGGGAAAGCCAGTAGCCGATCGCCGAGGCGATCGCCAGCAGGAGCGCGGAGAAACCGGCAAAAGCGTAGCGCAAGTTGGCAAGCAGCGCAAGGTCGTCCGTAATTTCCTGGGCGACTACCAATCGGTGACCCGCAATAATGGCCGTTTTGACATTGGCGTCTACGGATACCCGGAACGTACGGCCGCCGCTTGCGGCGAAATTGCGGATTTGCCCGTTGTCCATCTGCATGAAGTCGGGCATGTGCGGCGCCAGCAGCTCCTCGGATCGGTTCGGATCGTCATTGGCGGGCCCCAGCACGATGCTTCCGCCGGCGTTCAGCAGCCAGATCGCTTGATTCTGTCGCAAACTGGCGGAAAAAAAGCCGACGCCGCCGGCTTTGACAAGAAGCTTGTCGTCGCCTTTGCCGATGACGGCATCCATCTTGGGCGACGCCGCCAGCTTGGCCAGCTCGGCGGAAGAAAGCGCCATCAGCTCGTTCAATTGATCGTTTTCCGTCGTCGTGATCGTACGCTGCACCAGCCAGTAGGCGAAAATGCCCGAACAGAGCATAATGAGCCCGACTGTCAGGCTGAACTGCCATGCCAGCTTCCGCCGCGTCCGCTCAAACATGGGCTTTCTCCCCGTTCGGGACGGCAAGCCGGTAGCCTGCGCCGTATATGCTGCGGATCAGCTTGGCGGCAAACGGGCCGTCCACTTTTTTGCGCAGCAGCTTGACCGTGGCGTCAACCGTGTTCAGCGTTACCCCTGCCCCGATCCCCCACACGTGATCGAGCAATTGCTCGCGCGACAGCACCTGTCCGGCGTGGCGCATCAGACAGACGAGCAGTTGGAATTCCCGCCGGGTCAAAGCGACGGGAACGCCGCCGCGTGTCACTTCATAACGGGCCGGATTGGCCGACAATTCGCCTACTTGCAGCTGATCAGGCCGATACACGCTGTCTCCGCGGCGGGCCAGGGCATGGATGCGCGCGTCCAACTCGTCCAGCGCGAACGGTTTGATCATGTAATCGTCTGCGCCGGTGCGCAGGCCGAGCACACGATCTTGCACGGCATCGCGGGCGGTCAGCAGCAGAATCGGCGTTTTATCGCCGGCAGCGCGCGCGTTTGCGGTCAGCTCGATGCCGCTGCTGTCCGGCAGCATCCAGTCGAACACGTACACGTCGTACGCTCCCGCCTGCATGCACGTTTTCGCCTCGGCACCGTCCCTTACCCAGTCGACGCTATGGTAGCGGCGCTGCAGCTGATGCTCCGTCAGCTCGCCAAGCGATTCGTCGTCTTCCGCAAACAATATGCGCACCCTCGATCCCTCCGTCCGCCGCAGGGCGGCAAGCTTCTCACCCTATTGTACGCCATAAAAATGAAACGGGTATGAAACGGAGCACGACATTATCGTCAGGCGCGCGATCGTCCGATCGGCCTTCGCCAGACCGATTTTGCCGCTGCTATCGACAAACGTCCCCTCATCCGCCGGACCCGGCAGATGAGGGGACGTTTCTTTCCGCTTCAGTAACGCTTCCGCCAATCAATGCAGTTGATTGCCGGCGGCCGTCCCTGGGCATAGTCGCGAAGATTGCGGACGAACAGATCGACGGCACGATCCGCGTAGTGGCGGGAAGCGCCCGATTGATGCGGCGAAACGAGCACATTGTCCATCGTCCAAAGCGGGCTGTTCGCGGGCAGCGGCTCCGTTTCGAACACATCGAGCGCCGCGCCTGCGATCGTGCCGCTCTGCAGCGCTTCGATCAGCGCCTGCTCGTCGGTCGTCCGGCCGCGTCCGACGTTAATATAACAAGCATCGCGTTTCATCGCGGCGAAACGGCCGCGGTTCATGACGCGATACGTGTCCGGGGTGAGCGGCAGCGTAACAACGACAAAATCGCTTTCGCCGAGCACCCGGTCCAGATCGTCCATCGCATACATCCGGTCGATATGGGGGAGCGGGGAGGCCGATCTTCTGACGCCAAGCACCGTCATGCCGAACGCTTGGGCGATTTTGGCCGTTTCCTGGCCGATTTCTCCCACGCCGACGATGCCGATCGTCTTGCCGTGAAGCTCCGGCTGCCAATCCGGCCGCCACTTCCGCTGCTGCTGATCGCGCAGCGTCAGCTGAAATCGTTTCGTCAAGACGAGCATCATCATCACGATGACCTCGGATATCGGATACGCATGGATGCCGCTCGTATGGGTCAGAACAATGCCGAGCTGCGCCAGTTCCTCCAGCGGGAACTTGTCGACGCCGGCTCCCCAGCATTGGATCCAGCGCAGCTTCGTGCCCGGCCGCAGCGTCAGGTCAGCGGCATCCGCATGCCAGCCGAAGACGATTTCCGCGTCAGGCAAGCGGCGCAACCGGTCCTCCGGCGTCAGCGCAGCGTGAACCTGCCAGTGCGGGGCGGCCTCAGCGATTCGCTCGAGCAGTGTGTCGGGCAATTCCTGCAGCACAACAAGAGTTCCCATTTGCACCTCCGCCGGTATCAGAACGGCTTCAACAGGAATGCCGCTCCTTGACGATACCGCTTCTCCTCCAGTTGATGTCCTTCGTCTTCGGTAATCAACAGCACAACGCGGCCTTCCCTGCGCCCGGCATCGTCATGCAATCCCCGATTGCGTTCGTATAGCTCCGCGTAAAATTGCGCGCAGCGCGCCGTGGAGACGCGCTCGTCGGCATAGCCGATGGTCATGATGACGGATTTGCCGAGCAGCGCCGGGATATATTCGCACAACGCCAGCGCCGCAACGTCGGAACGCTCGCGGATCGCGGCGAATTCGCGCAGCTCGCGCCAATCGGTAACGGGCGCCATTGCCGCGATGCGGGTAACCCGCGCGTCGACGGCGGCCAGCCGCAAGGCAAAATAGGCGCCGCGCGATGTCCCGCTGGCGTACACCGCGCGGCATGCGGCCGCACGACCGGACAAGGCGCGTGTCAGGATCGCCCGGGCGACGGCGATAAAATCGGCGAAAGGATCGCCGCCTGCCGCAACGGCAGCCGCGATGCCGACGATACCTTCTCCGCCGCCGCATGCCCATGCGCCATGGCACGGCAGGTCGAAGCTGAGCGTGTAATGTCCCTGCTCCTGCAAGCATTCCGCCATGATCGAATAAGGGTGTTGCCTCACGGTACGCTCGCGATCCATCGCCACATTCAGCAGCAGCGCGCAGTCGGGAGCCGGCTGATGCGGGATGCCCAGCTCGTAGACGACCGGACCGACGGCCGTATCGATCGTATCTTGCACATATTCATAGAGTGGATAAGCAGCTTTCAACGCACTCGCTCCTGTTCAGTGATTGTCCTCGAAAATCGTACGAACCGGCGCCGCGTGGATTTTGCGATAATCGCCCGGGGTAACGCCGACCTTGGTCTTGAATTGTTTGTTGAAATAATGCGTCGTCTGAAAACCGACGTCTTCGGCAATTTCGAAAATTTTCTGGCTGGAATCGACCAACAGCCGCTTGGCCTGTTCGATCCGGTATTCGTTGATATAATCGATCGGCGATACCCCGGTCATAATTTTGAACAGCCGGCCGATGTGGTTGGGGCTCAAATGGATGCCGTCGGATATCATCGCCACCGACAAATTCGGGTTGGCGTAATGGGTTTGAATGAAGGCGACGATTTCGCCGATCCAGAAGTTTTCCTTCGTATGGCGGCCGATATCGATCTGTCCGCTGATGTTGCCTAGCAGCGCCAGCAGCCATTGACGGACGGCGGTCTGGTTGTTCAGCCGCAGCAATTCCTCATACAGATTGCGGTCCGCCAGTCCGATCGCGGTTCGGTCGACGCCATTGCGATCGATAAAATCGCTTACATAATACAGGAAGCCGACCAGATGCTCCTGGATGGACCGGAAGCTGCCCAGTCCGGCCAACGCGTTCAAATAGGCGGCAAGTTCCTGCTCCACGGCTTGTTTGTCGCCGGCGATCAGCAGGTTGTCCCATTTTTCCGGGTGAATGCTGACTTTGGCAGCGCCGCTCTCCGCCTGGTTCGTCTGATCGCTCAAATTCAGAATCATGCCGCTGCCAAGGCTGAACCGGTGATTCAGCAAGGCCAGCAGCTTCTTGACGGTCAGCGACACTTCCGCCGGCTCCCCGCCGCACATCCCGATGGCAAACGAGAGCGAAATTCGCAGCTGTCCGTCGATATAATCCTGCAGCTTTTTGCAGGCCTCATAAGCCGATTTGTAGCAGGCGCGCTCCTCGGCCGGCGTATGCCTGTACATCAGCAGACACCAGCGGTTGTTTTCCAGCTCCGCCAGATGGACGTCTTTTTCGCCCTGCCATTCGGTTTCCAAATAGTAGTTGATCGCGAGCCGCAACGCCTGCATGTGCTGCGCGGCATCCTGCGGCAGCGAATCGTTTTCGACGACGGCGATGCCGAATCCGGCGGCCGGCAGCGTTAGCTGCAGCATTTTGGCATGGGGGGCCGGGTCGTTCGTTTCCCCGATCCGTCCGCCGAGCAGCATCGCGTGGAACCGCTCCCGCATTTGCGGCAAAAACCGCTCGTAAGCGGCGTTCATCGACTTATGCTCGCTCAGCATCCGGTCGAGCTGCGCCTGCATGTCCTTCCAGCCCGGCTTGGCGGCAGCGTTCTCCTTGCCCTGGAAAGAGGCCCGGATGACCTGCACGATATAATTGAGCGGCTTGGCCACATACCCGGACACCCCGTACGCGATCAGAAAACCGATGATCAGGACGCACAACGAGGCGAACAGGATGATGCGAACGTTGAGCTTCTCCGCTGCGAACAGCTCGTTTTCCTTAAGCGAGTGGACCAGATAGCCGTTCAAATAATTCGTTTTTTGCATCAGCAGCAGGGTGTCGCTCCCGTCGATCCGGAGGCGGCTGTAGCCGGACTCGGCGCCGGTCGCCTCCCGTTTCGCCAGCTGACCGACCTCGTCCGTCACCGCCTGCGGATAACGTCCGGAAGCGGCGAACCCGGCGTCGATGAAGGAGATGCCGTCGGCGCCGGCGCCGGTTATTTTAGCCAGCAGCCGGTCGACGTCGATATCGATCATCAGCATCGCCTGCTTCTCCATCGACTGGAACGGGTAACGAACGATCACCGAAGAAACCGGCTTGTCCGCGCCGTCGTCCGTCAGGCGGAACAGCACCTCCATGGATTGGTTCGAATGCTGCAGCACCTCTTTCCAATCAGGAGCGGCGAAGAAGTATTCGAGATCGGGATCGAACATCAGCGCCATATGCTCTGTCTGATAGACGTAGCGGATTTTGCCGATATTGGCGTTGGAGAGACGGATTTGCTGCATTTTGGCTATCAGGTCGATCTTCTGCACGGAGCCGATCGAACCGCTGTTCGAAATCGCCGATGTCGAGTCGCGAAACAGTTGATTGAGCCCGTACTCCTTCGCGTTTTCCAGCAAATTTTCATACACCGTATCGATTTGCTGCGCATAGCCGCGCATGATGAGCTGCTGCGTTTCGATTTTGGCCGTCTTCGATTCCGTGACATTTTTGGTATAGGCAAAATAACAGAGCAGCTCCCCGGGCAAAATCGCCAGCAGCGCCAGAATCACAATCAATCGAGCTCTCAAGGACGGTCCCCCCTCTATAGTCAACCTTTGACCGAACCGACGATAATGCCCTTAATGAAGTATTTCTGGACGAACGGATACAGGACGGCGACGGGAAACGTGGCGACGATGAGTGTGGCCATCTTGATCGATTCGGGAGAAATGGTAACGAGATCGCCGGCGCCGATGCCCATCATCGTCTCCATATTGTTCGCTTCCATAATCAAGTTGCGCAGCAGCACCTGCAGCGGCCACAAATCGCTTTGGCGAATATACAGCAGGACGGAAAACCATTCGTTCCAGTGATAAACGGCGTAAAACAACGAAATCGTCGCGATGACGGGCTTCGACATCGGCAGAATGATCCGGAACAGGATGGTGGTGTCCGTTGCGCCGTCCATCTTCCCCGATTCCTCGACGGAAGCGGGCAGCTCCATGAAAAAGTTGCGCAGCAAGATAACGTAAAAGGCGTTGATGAGCGACGGAATGATCATGGCCAGAAACTGATTGGAAAAGCCGAGCGATGTGACGACGATGTAAGTCGGAATGATGCCGCCGGAAAAGACCATCGTAAAAATGATCACCAGCATAATCGCCTTGCGCCCGGGCATTTCCCGTTTGGAGACGCCGTAAGCGAGCAGGACCGAGAACAAAATGTTAAGCGCGACCCCGACGGCAGTCCGCCCCACGGAAATGGCAAACGAGTCGAAAAACCGGTTGTTGGCAAAAATAAGATTGTAGGTGCCCAGGGTAACTTTGCCCCAGCTCATGTGCGACAACACCGTTTCATTGGTCAGCGACACCGCGATCAAATAAGCGAAAGGAAACAGCACGCTGAGCGAAAACAGCAGCAGCAGCGCGTAGATAAGGCCCTGCGACAAGCGGCCTACCATAACGTCTCCGCCTCCAGCTTCCTGGCCAGCCGATTGGCCGCCATAATGAGGACGAAAGCCACAACGGATTTGAACAGCCCGACCGCGGCGGCGAAGCTGTAGTTGATGCGCAGGAGGCCTTCGCGGTACACGTAGGTGTCTATTATATCAGCTACCTGATACACCTGTGGAGAATAGAGCAGAAATACCTGCTCGAAGCCCGCGTCGAGCAGATGGCCGACGTTCAGAATGAAGATGACGCTGATGATGTTGCGAATCGACGGCAGTGTAATGCCGATCGCCTGCCGGAAGCGGGAAGCGCCGTCCATCTGCGCCGCCTCGTACAGCTCGGGATTGATGCCGGCAATGGCCGCCAAATAAATGATGCTCGCCCAGCCGACTTCCTTCCACATGCTGCTGGCGACAAGCGCGCTGCGAAAATATTCGTTCGACCCGAGAAACGATATCCGCTCCAACCCAAGCGCGGCGATCCAGTCGTTGACGATGCCGAAGGAAGGCGACAGCAGCAGCTGGAGAATGCCGGCAACAACGACCCAGGACAGGAAGTGGGGGAGATAGGATACCGTTTGCACGAACCGTTTGAACGCGGAATGCGTTACTTCGTTGATCAGCAGGGCGAGCAGGATCGGCGCGGGGAAGCCGAAGGCGATTTTGAGCGCGCTGATGATGATCGTATTGAACAGGATTTTGGAAAAATAATACGAGCCGAAAAATTTGTCGAAGTTCTCCATGCCGATCCACGGCGCGGTGAAAATGCCCTTGAAACCGTCCAGCGGACTGTAGTCTTTAAAGGCGATCAGCAGGCCGGACATCGGCAGGTAATGAAAGAGGGCGTAGTAGACGAGGCCCGGAAGCACCATGAGATACATCGTTTTGTAGGACAACACCGTTCGCCATCGTTTGGCTGCCGTCATAAGATACGTTCCTTTCCGTTAGGATAAAGGCGGGAATCGCCGCCATTCCATCGTGGGCGGCAGCGATTCCCGTCTGTTGGCCGATTACAGTCCCTTGCTCTTGTAGAACTTGTTCTTCTCGGCGATCAGATCGTTCAAGCCGATTTTTTTCCACGTTTCGATGAAGCTGTCCCAGCTGTCGACCGGATCTTCGCCCATCACGACGCGAATGAACTTCTCTTTCTTCGCTTTGTCGATGTCGGCGCCGTATTTTTTGCGCGATTCCAGCGTCGACTCATTCAGCAGCAGCTTGTTGTCGAGGTACGGATAGTCTTTGAGTTTGGGGGACACGTCGCCGTACTTCATATAGAGCTCGAAGCGCGCATCCTGGGCAATTTCCGTTGTCGTCGCGTTAAGCGGCAGATCGATATACTGCAGCGCTGCCGGAGCGTATTCGTCGTTCGGGTTTTCCGCCGCCTTCAGCTTATAGATCAGCTTGTCCTTGTCGATGACATCGTAGTTTATGCCCGGCAATCCTCTGCGAACGACGCTATAGTCAATCTTGTTCGAGATCGACCAGTCCAGGTAGCGAATCATGCCTTCCGGATTCGGCGCTTTGGCGTTCAAGACGAAGGCGCCCGAGGGCTGCGTCAAGGCCGGCACGCCGAGGTCGACATCTCCCTTGAGCTGTACCGCTTCAAAGGTCATATCGGGATAGGTTTCCAGTGTTTTGCTGAAATCGAGGAAGAAAGAGTTGGAGAACCACGTGAGCGTCGACCCGATCATATTCCGTACGCCGAACTGGTTCAGGTTGCGGTTGACGAACGTTTCCGGGTTGATCAGCTCCATCTTGTGCCAATTTTGCAGCGTGGCCAAATATTTCTTGTAGTTCGGATGCATTTCCGGCGGCAGGTACGTGCCGTCGCTGCTCTTCCACCAGTTGATGCCGTCAGGCAAGAAGTACCCGAGCATCGTGTAGTCGGTTTGTTCGTAATCGATGAAGAGCGGATACAGCTTCGCTTGCTGGCCGGTCAACGCGGAGCCGTTCGTTTTGAAGGCGACCAGCGCGTCCTCGTATTCCTTGATCGTCGTCGGCGTCTTCAGGTTCAGCTTCTTCAGCCAGTCGGTGCGAATCATCGGCGAATAACGATGGACCTCGGAGGCGCTCGGCACGCCGTAAATTTTGCCGTCCGAGCCTTTGGCCCAGTCCCATAGCTCCGGGGCGATGTTTTTTTTCAGGTTCGGGCCGTACTTGGCGATTAAGTCGTCCAGCGGCAGCACCGATTTTTTGGCGATCATGTCCGTCAACTGAATCATCGATACTTTGACGCCGTCCACCTTCTCGCCGGACGCTTGCATCAGATTAAACGTCTCCACCTGATCGTTGCCGAACACAAGCTTGACCTCGACGCCCGATTTCTCCTTGGCATAGTCGATGACTTTCTTGTTGCCGGGTTTGTCTTGAGCGGCGGGGCGGGTGACGATGACGGTGCCGTAGTCCTTTTTGTCCGCCGGTTTGGCGGAAGCGGGCGAGCTTGCCGCCGCGGATGCGGACGGTGATGCGGACGGAGTTGCGGCTTGTTTGCCGGAGCAAGCGGCGGCAAGCGAAGCGACGAGGATGAGTGCCGAAGCGCCGGTCATGCGTTTTTTCAGATGGATCACGTTTCGTTCCCCTTTTCTTCTCGATTGTGTTCGGAATCCGGCAATGAAGAAGCGAAACTGCATGTCTTCATCATAGTGCCCGGATTCGCCGTTTGGATATAAAACAAATCCGCTTTTTCTAACAAAATCAGATTGTTATAGCCTTCTGTGATCATTCCTCCTGATTTTGCATGAAAAGTTACCGCTAACGCCGGGCCAACGTCGTGAGTGTGCTACGATAGAAGCTTTGCTTACAAGTTTTGCGCAAACAACCGCTCACCACAGCTTTTCGTAGCGTCCGCGCCAGAAGGTGGCCAGATACGTGGCCGGCATTTCGCTGCTCAGCACGTTGTTCATATAGGCGAGCTCGGGAATGAGCTGCTTGCCGTCCGGGTCGTAAAACCAGCGGATGCGCACGTCGTCGACGCTGTCCATCAGTCTGAGCGCGAGCCGTTTGGCATCGTCCGCGATCGATGGCGCGCGCAGGGCGGCGATCACTGAAACCGCCATGAACCGGCTGAGCGGCTCCATCCACCTTGCCTGCGACGTATACGAGAAGAACGGTTTGCCGAGCGGCCGTTCGGCCTCCGGCAGCCGCGGCGTGATCGGCGCAGGGCGCCACGACTCGTCATACGCGTTGTAGATGAAGTAGTAGTAAGGCAGCAGATCGTCGCCGATGCCGAGGCTCCAGACGGACCACCATTTCACCAGCGTCGGCTCCAGCTTCTCCTTCATCCAGTCAGGACTCAGCTGCGCGATGATTTCCGCCGCCTTGGCGACGAATTTGCCGTGAATCGTCGACTCCCAGCACAAATACTCGCCATCCTGCAGCTGCCCTTCCAGCAGCTTGTTGAACGTGCGGATCGTCTCCTCGCGGTTCGGAATCGGCACGCCGTGCAGGACCCGGTTTTTCCAGGCGTCCTGATTGTTCTCGTGATGCCAGCGGGATTGCTCCATAAAATAGCCGGCTTCCCGCAAATGCACTTCGTTGCCGCTGAACCGGTACGCCATCAGGTTGATCATCAGCACGACCGAATTGAACGCGAGCCGGTCTACCTTGTAATTGCGCGTTGAGGTGAAGTAGATGATCTGGTAGTCGATGCTGCGCCAATAATCGGCGAAAGCGATCAGCATCGTTTCGATCTTGCGGCGATGCGGTTCGGGCGCGATGCCGTGGTAGAGGAACAGCCCGACGGAGGCGTCGAGGTACTGGTCGCCGCTCGTCTGCTCGGACAGCCGGAAACCGTACGGCTTGCCCATCCAGCCGGGTTTGCCGGCTTGTTCGCCGAGCGCGTAGATCAGCTCCAGCGAACGGAACGCTTTGCCGGCTTGTTCAAGTGCCGCTTCGTCGCCGGTCGCCTTGTAGCGGTACACCTGCGAAGCGAGGTAAATGCCCGACGTCGTGATCGAGTTTTCGTTGTTCAGCAGTTCCCATTGACCCTGGAGCGGATAGCGCCACCGGTCGAAACGTTCGGTCTCCGCGCCAACGCAGTCCTTCGGCTCGAACGGCCGGATTTGTTCGCCGTCGATTTTCATCAGGGAATACATGATTCCCGACTCGTCGAAAATGACGGCTTCGTAGAGCGCCTGAATCCGGTTCGCTTTGGCCTCCAGGGGGAGGTGTTTCAATTGCTGCAAGGCTTCCATGGGGAGCGGCTCCTTTCCGTGACGTTTACCATAATCGTTCCAAACGGCCGCGCCAGAACGTAGCCAGGAAGGTCGCCGGCATCTCGCTGCTGAGCACGTTGTTCATATAATCCAGTTCGCGGATGATCTGGTTGCCGTCCGGATCGTACTGCCAACGCATCCGGACGTCGTCGACGCTGTCCATGATCCGCAGGGCGAGTGCTTGTGCTTCGTCCTTGACCGATGTCCCGTAGGAGGCGGCCAGTACGGAGGTGAACAGGAAGCGGCAGAGCGGCTCCATCCATCGCGACTGCGAGGCGTAGGAGATGAACGGATGGCCAAGCGGCCATTGATCCCGCGGCAGTCTTGGCGTCCGGGGAGCCGGGCGCCATTCGCCGGTAAGCGCGTTGACGATAAAATAGTAGTAAGGCAGCAGATCGTCATCGATGCCGAGACTCCATGTCGACCACCACTTGACCAGCGTCGGCTCCAGCTTGTCGCCCATCAGCTCGCGGTTCGTCAGGTAGACGATCTCCGCGCCGACGGCGACAAATTTGCTGTGGATCGTCGACTCCCAGCACAGATGCTCGCCGGGCTGCAGATGGCCTGCGACCAGCCGGTTGAACTTGCCGTCGGCGTCGTTGCCGGCCAGGTGCTTGTTGCGCCACTTGTCGACATTCGTTTCCTCGTGCCACAACGCCCTGCCGATGAAAAACTCGGCCTCGCGCAAATGGACCGGATCGTGCGAAAAGGCGTAAGCCGCCGAGTTGATCGCGAGAAAAATCATGTTGTACGCATGCTGCTCCAGTTTGTTGTCCCAGAAGGTGGTAATGTACACGATTTTGTAGTCGATGCTTCGCCAGTAATCGGCAAACCCGATGACCATTTGTTCGATCTTGCGTTTGTGCGGCTCCGGCGCGACGCGATGATAGGCGAAAAGCCCCCAGAGCGCGTCGAGATACTGATCGCCGCTCGTCTGGTCGGACAGCCGGAAGCCGTACGGTTTGCCCATCCAGCCGGGTCGGCCGTCCTGCACCCCGAAAGCGTAGATCAGCTCCAGGGAGCGAAACGCCTTGCCCGCTTGCTCGAGTGCGGCAGCATCGCCGGTCGCCTCGTAGCGATACGCTTGCGAAGCCAGGTAGATGCCGGACGTCGTGATCGAATTTTCGTTGTCCAGCATCGTCCAATGCCCTTCCGGCTTGATCCGCCACTGGCTGTAGTCGAACGTATCCCGGCCTGCAAAATCTTCGGGTGTGAACGGCCGGATGCGATCGCCGTCGATTTTCATCAGCGAGTACATAATGCCCGATTCATGGAAAATGACCCGCTCGTAAAACTGCTGGATCATCGCCGCTTTTTCCTCCAAAGTGGCGGCATGCTTCAGCGCTTGCAGCTCTTTCATCTCGTTGTCCACCTTCCCGCTTACTTTTTCAAGGGCACATTCATGACGCCGGATGCTCGCTCCGCCGTGCCGGGGACGAACGGGAATTGTTCGGCCAGCTCCGGCTCGAAATGAATGCCCAGTCCCGGCAGCGTGGGCGGGAGAATCGTTCCCTCGTGCAGGCGCGGCCGCTCCGGCAGCGTCGCCTGCTGCAAGTCGGTCAGCTCTTCGCCCATTTCCAGCATCTCGACGTTCGCGAAGGCGAACGCCATATGCACATTGGCGATCATGCCCGGACCGCCGCACCACGAGTGCGGCACGACCGGCAGGCCCTTATCGGCGGCAAGCTGCGCCACTTCGGCGAAGCGGCCGATGCCGCCGACGTAATTGACGTCCGGCTGCACGATGCCCAGCGCGCCGATCGAGAGGAACGACGCGAACTCGCGCGCCGTCGCCAGACTTTCGCCGCCCGCAATCGTGACGCTTGTGCGCTCGCGCAGCCAGGCGTAGCCTTCCGGATCGAGATAGCTGAGCGGCTCCTCGAAGAAACGGACGTTATAGCGCTCAAGCAGCTTGGCGATTGAAAGCGCTTCCTCTCGGCCGATAGGGTCAGGAATGCCGCCCATATGGCCGTCGACCAGGATGCGGAAACCGTCGCCCGCCTGGCGGCGGATGCCGGCAAGCACCGACTCCATGCGGCGCAGCAGCTCGTCACCGGCGGGCGTGACCAGCGACCCGTCCGGCTCGCGGAAGGAGAGGCCGATCTTCACGGCCTTGAAGCCCGCCCGCTGCAGCCTTGCGATCACGCTGCCGACTTCCTCCGGCTGCGGCGACGGCCCCATGCTGGCATAGATCGGCAGCGATGCCGGCGCGTTATCGCGGAGCAGCCGGTAAACCGGCTTGTCCGCCGCTTTGCCGGCGATATCCCAGAGCGCGTTTTCAATCGCGCCCATGACGCTGACCGCAGCGCCGGACCGTCCCCACCAGACGCTGGAATCGAACATCGTCTGCCGAATCGCGGCAATGGCGGCAGCGTTGCGGCCGATCAGCAGCGGCTCGTAGTAACGGGTCAGCGCCTTGGCGACCTCGCCGCAAAATAGCCCCACCAGCGATTCGCCGTGGCCGATCAATCCTTCGTCCGTTTCGATGCGGACGATCGCGGAACCGGCTTCGTAGCCGGAAGCGTTCCGGGCGCCGCATAAGTAGCAGGCTACGCTTGTAATGTTCATGTTGAGCTCCTTTCGCTTGCTTTCCATCACTATCCCTTTCGCTCAGATGAATCTTGCCCGGTCCAGTTCGTTGAGCAGCGTCTCGCCCTGCAGGAAGCGCTCCAGGTTGCGCAGGAACAGCTCCTGCTGCAGCTCCGCGGAATCCGGCATTACGCCCGACATGTGCGGAGTAGCGGTTATGCGCGGATGAGTCCACAGCGGCGATTCGGCGGGCAGCGGTTCGACTTCGAAGACGTCGAGGTACGCATGGGCGAATTCTCCCGCGTCGAGCGCTGCGAGCATAGCCGTCGTGTCGATTACTCCCCCGCGCGACACGTTGATCAGCACGGCATCGCGTTTCATCCGCGCGAACGCCTCGCGATTCATCAGATGGCGCGTCGCCGCTGTAAGCGGCACCGAAAGCAGGACAACATCGGCCTGGGGCAGCACTTGCGGCAGCTCGGCCGCGGTGACGATTCGCTCCGGCAGAGACCCGTCGGGGTCGCCGATCCCATCGTACGGCAGGAAGCCGCGATACGGCTGCCTGACGGCGGCGGACTGCACGGCGGTGATCGTCATGCCGAAGGCCGTCAGCAGCCGGGCCGTTTCCCGGCCGACACCGCCGTAGCCGACGAGCAGCGCATGGCCGCCGCGCAGCGAAGGGCGCGACTCGGCGAGCCGGTCGGGCCAGCGGCGATCGTGGGCGAACGCCGCCAAGGCGTCGAACCGTTTGCGGTGGCGCAGCAGCTGCCCGACGGCGAACTCGGCCATGTGGACGGCGCCGATTCCTGCGGCGTTGGACACCCGAAGCTCGCGCTTCATCAGCGGGTGGCCGATCAGCTGTTCGGTTCCGGCCGATACGAGATGGAGCCACTTCAGCCCGCCGCAGGAGGAAACGTCCGTCGGCATGGCGTCCGTTACCAGGACCGCCGTATCCGGCGAGATGGCGCGGGCGATCGCCTGCGGGTCCGGAGCGCAATACGTGCATGCCATGCCGGCGGGAATCCGGTTCCACCGATCCCGGACATTCATGGCAACTACGATGTTCATCGTTTGCCTGACACCCCCTGTGTATTTCTGCCGGCAAAGCGGCATCGTGATCGATTGCACCCCCATCATAGGCGCCGCAAATTCCGTCTGGAAATACAACAAATCAACGATTTCTAACATCTTTGCGGTTCAGGAGCATGGATGCGAAGTCGGAATAACCCCTGTTGACATACACCGTTGCTGTACCGGTGCGGCATAAGGGGAGGGCGAGGGATGTTGTCAGGTAAAGCGACCGCTGCTCGACATACTTGTTACTTAACTTCAGGAGGAAGGAGGCGATGAGGAAAAAGCGGCTACCGAAGCGGACTTGGTTTAAGCGGCAACGTTACATGCCCTTGCGGATGGGCTGGCCGGGGCGAAATAAGCCATGAAAAGTGGCTTATTTGCATCATTTCAGGTGCCTCATCAAAAATAGCCAGTGAAAACACTGGCTATTTGCGCCAAACAGCCCCAATCCGGGCGAACTGACACGAATACCCAGTGAAATCATGGGCTATTTTGCCAAAATGGACAGAAACGCCGAAATAGCCAGTGAAATCACTGGCTATTCCGGCCGAACAAGTGAAGTGGCGCAAAAAGCCACTTTTTTATGGACAGACTTCGATGACAACGCAAGTTGCGTATCAGCCAGGCTGCGGTCTCGGCCTCAGCCCTGGCACAGACGCTAAAGCAGCGCCCGGCCTTTGACCCACACTTGCTGCAGCTCCAGATCGGGCGAGAGCAGCAGCAGGTCGGCTGCCTTGCCGGCGGCCAGCGTGCCGGTACGGTCCGCGATGCCAAGCTGGCGCGCCGGGTTGCCGCTGGCGCAGCGGCTCGCTTCCGCCATCGTCAGGCCGACTTCGCGGACGAGATAGCGGAACGCGTTGATCGACGTCAGCGTGCTGCCGGCGAGGCTGTCGCCGTCGCGCAGCTTGCAAACGCCCTCTTTGACGACGACCGGCAAGCCGCCCAGCTCGTAATCGCCGTCGGGAAGCCCGGCAGCGGCAATGGCGTCGGTAATCATGATCAGCCGGTTCGGCAGCTTCATCTTCGCCAGCACCTGGATTGCCGCGGGATGCACGTGGTGGCCGTCGGCGATAATTTCCGCGTAGACGCGCTCGTCCGTCATGACCGCGCCGAGCGTGCCGGGCTTGCGGTGATGCAGGCCGGTCATTGCGTTGTACGTATGCGTCGCCTGGCGCAGGCCGTGATCGGCCGCGGCAACAAGCTGCTCGTACGTGCCGGCGGTATGCCCGCTGGAAGCGACGATGCCGCGTTCGTTCAGCCACTGGATGAACGGCAGCGCGCCGTCGATTTCCGGCGCGAGCGTAATTTGCCGCACGAGGCCGGGATAGTCGCGTTCCCACGCTTCGGCCCATTCCGGCTGCGGCGGCACGATATACGCGGGGTTCTGCGCTCCGCGCCAGTCCGTGTTGACGAACGGACCTTCGACGTGAACGCCGAGCAAGTCCGCGCCGGGCATGTCGCCCGTGCGGAAAGCGGCGACCGCCGCGATGGCGCGGTCGATCGCTTCGCGCGGCGCCGTCATCGTGGTGGCGAGCATCGTGGTGGTGCCGTTCCGGCCGTGGAAGCGGGTGATCGTTTCGTACGCTTCGCTCGTCGCGTCCATGAAATCGGCTCCGCCGCCGCCATGAACGTGCATGTCGATGAAGCCGGGCAGCACCCAGCCTCCCTCGGCGTCGATGACGACCGCCTGGTCCTTGTGTTCGGGATCGCCCTCATAATGATGGCTGCCGATTGCAGCTTCATAGGCCGGCGGCGGTGCGCTTTCGGCATGGCCGGCGTAGACGATGTGATCGTCGGCAAGTACGACAATGCCGTTCTCGACGACTTCGTTTTCGAGGATGACGTTGGCGCCGACGATGCGGGTCAAATGGCGATTTTTCATGAGAAGAGCCTCCCGGCTTGTTCGTCCAGCAGGACGACCAGATTTGGATGGGTTTGCAGCAGCGAAGCGGGAATTTCCGTCTTGATCGGGCCGGTCAGCGCGCGAAACACGATATCGGCCTTATCGGCGCCGCGGACGACGAGCAGGATCGTTTTCGCTTTCAGTATCGTCCCGACGCCCATCGTCAATGCATGTGTCGGCACATCCTCCGGCTTGTCGAAGAAGCGCGCGTTCGCTTCGCGCGTCGCCGCTTCCAGCGTCACGACATGCGTGCCGCTGACAAGCGATTGGTCCGGCTCGTTGAAACCGATGTGGCCGTTATGGCCGAGCCCGAGCACCTGCAGGTCGATCTGCTTGGCGTCGTCGAGCAGCTTGTTGTAGCGTTCGCATTCCCCGGCCAAGTCGGCGGCGGTGCCGTCGGGGATGTTCGCGCGCGAAGCGGGCAGATCGATATGGGAGAACAGATGCTGCTGCATATAGTAGTGATAGCTTTGCGAATGCTCCGGCGGCAAGCCGACGTATTCGTCAAGGTTGAACGACGTCGCCGAACGGAAGCTGACGAGCCCGCGGCGGTGCGATTTGACCAGCTCCTCGTAAATGCCGATCGGAGTGCTGCCGGTGGCAAGGCCCAGCACCGCCTTCGGGTTCGTCTGCAGCAGCCCGACGATAATGCCGGCTCCCGCTTCGTTAAGCTCCTGAGTGGAACGGAAAATCAACCGATTCATGGATGTACCCTCTCCTTAACCTTATCTTGCCGAATTCCAAACGCGGGCTTGCGGCTTGCTCACAAGCCGGTTTTGGCGTTTTTGCGGTATTTGCGCACCATATGATAGGATTGCTCCAATCGCGGGACATACTCGTCGAACTGCTCGCTGACCAGTGACGTGAACAGGATGTCGATCACATGCAGCTGCGCGATGCGCGACGCCATGTCGCCGCGGCGCATGCCGCGCTCGAGCGATGACGTGAACAGGGCGATATCGGACAAGCCGGCCAGCTTGTTCGCGCCGTAGCCGGTCAACGAAATCGTCGCCGCTCCGCCTTCCTTGGCGCAGGTCAGGGCGTCGATCGTCTCCTGCGTTTCCCCCGAGAACGAAATCGCAAAAGCCGCGTCGCCTGGCCCCAGGTTGGCGGCGGACGTCAGCTGCATATGCGGATCGCTGAAGCAGGTCGCGTGCCGGCCGATGCGGACGAGCTTCTGGTGAAAATCCTGCGCCACCACGCCCGACGTCGCCACGCCGTATATATCGATGCGCTTCGCCGCGCGCAGCGCCGACACCGCCCGCGTCAGCTGCGCCAGGTCCAGCAGCCGCGTCGTGTCGGCGATCGAGCGCAGGTGGTTTGTTTCAATCGCCTGCACGATGCTGCCGAGGTCGTTGCCGGCGACGATGTCCTGGTACGACTGCACCGCGGGCAACGCGGCGAGCTCGGCGGACAGCTTCATTTTAAAGTCGGCATAACCCGTAAAATGAAACGTCTTGCAAAACCGCGAAATCGTCGCCGTGCTGATCTGCGATTGCGCCGCCAGCTCGGTGATGCTGAGCTGCGTCACTTGCTGCGGATGAGCCAGAACGTAAGCGGCAAGCTCCTGCTCCTTGGGGTGCAGCTGCGCCATGCCCGCTTGCAGTGCGCTCGTGATGCTGGACACGGATGCACCGCCTTTCGTGAAAATAGTTTTATCATATTTGCAAGTTTATAAGAAAATTATTTACATATCGATTGTACGTGAAGATGCCGAAGAAAGCAATGGGATCCGAAACCGGCCTCGCTTGCGTCAACTCCTGGGCAATCGCTTACGAAAGTAAACCCAAGCTGGAAAAAGACAAGGGGAGTTGCCGTTGATCAAACAAGCAATGAAAGCACCTGCTCGATCTCAAAAGAAGTATCACGATTGATGCGATGCGCACTCCAAAAGAGATTGCAGCCACGATCATCGAACAAGGGGCCGACTATGTCCTGCAAGTCAACGATAAAAACGATGCGAGATAAAGCTCCGTTGCAAGCCGCGGGACAACGGGAGCCCAATCGGTTGAAACCCGCTATTTCATTCACAGTGAAAAGGGACAACCGCCGAGCCACTCTTGCAGGTAGGCCAGTCACCGGAGGATTGAAAACACCCTGCACGAGACGCTGGACATGACCGGTGTGAAGCGGAACATTTGCGGCTTGGATCCCAATGATGTACGGAACGTCCTCCAGCTTCCTGAAAATGTATCGTTACGATTCACAGCCAGCCATAGTCCCGGGCCTCAAAAACACCTTGGAGCAATAGCGGAACCGACTTCCACTAAGGCGTGTTGGAAGGCCAACGTAGGAAAAATAACGGAACCTCCTTCCGCTATCCGGTGCTCAACAGCCAACTTTGGAGCAATAGCGGAACCTCCTTCCGCTATCCGGTGCTCAACAGCCAACTTTGGGCAATTGCGGAACCGCTTTCCGCTATTTCATGGAATCGTGCCTCAGGAGCAGGGTGACGGTGAATCGTAACCATTCGTAAGCGATTGCCCTCGTCAATACGCTCAATCGCTTATTCCGCGGGAATTTGTGGTATACTGAAAAGAATGAGCCAGAACCAGACCAGAGAGGGGAGAGGTCGCTGTGGAGCCTACCAAACCGGAGAGCAAGCCTGCGGCAACGCATTTTATCAAATCGATTATCGAAAGCGACCTCGCCTCCGGCCGGGAGTCGACCGTCGTCACACGGTTCCCGCCCGAGCCGAACGGCTATTTGCATATCGGCCACGCCAAGTCGATCTGCCTGAATTTCGAAGTGGCCGACGAGTTCGGCGGCCGTACGCACCTGCGCTTTGACGATACGAATCCGCTCAAGGAGGACGTCGAATACGTCGAAGCGATCAAACGCGATGTGAAGTGGCTCGGGTTCGAGTGGGACGGACTGTTCTTCGCTTCGGACTACTTCGACAAGATGTACGAGCGCGCCGTGCTGCTCATTCGCAAAGGACTCGCATACGTCGACGAGCAGTCCGCCGACCGCATCCGCGAAACGCGCGGCACACTGACGAAGCCCGGCACGCCGAGCCCGTTCCGCGACCGCAGCGTGGAAGAGAACCTGACGCAGTTCGAGCAGATGCGCGCCGGCGCGTTCAAGAACGGCGAGAAGGTGCTGCGCGCGAAGATCGATATGGCGTCGCCGAACATCAACATGCGCGACCCGGTCATTTACCGGATCGTACGCGCCCATCACCACAATACCGGGGACAAATGGTGCATCTACCCGATGTACGCCTTCGCGCATCCGCTCGAAGACGCGATCGAAGGCGTGACGCATTCGATCTGCACACTGGAGTTCGAAGACCAGCGCCCGTTCTACGATTGGGTCATCCGCGAATGCGAAACGCCGGCGAAGCCGCACCAGTACGAGTTCGCCAAGCTGAAGCTGACCGACACCGTCATGGGCAAACGCTACCTGCGCCTGATGGTCGAGGAGAACATCGTCGACGGCTGGGACGATCCGCGCATGCCGACGTTGTCCGGCGTCCGCCGCCGCGGCTTTACGCCGGAAGCGATTCGTGCGTTCTGCCGCGAGACCGGCGTTTCGAAGAGCGCGGGCATCATCGATTTCGGCTACCTCGAGCATTTCGTCCGCGAGGACCTGAAGCTGAAGGCGCCGCGCACGATGGCGGTCATCGACCCGCTCAAGGTTGTGATCGTCAACTACCCGGAAGGCCAAACCGAGCTGCTCGAAGCCGAAAACAATACCGAAAACGAATCCATGGGAACCCGGCAAATCCCGTTCTCCCGCGAAATCTACATTGAGCGCGAAGACTTTATGGAAAACCCGCCGCCCAAGTATCACCGGTTGTACCCCGGCAACGAAGTGCGGCTCAAGTCGGCGTATTTCATCAAATGCGAGGAAGTTATCAAGGACGCCGAAGGCAATGTCGTCGAGCTGCGCTGCACGTACGACCCGGCGACCAAGTCGGGCAGCGGCTTCAACGCGCGCAAGGTGAAAGGCACGATCCACTGGGTCGAGGCTAGCCAGGCGGTACCGGCGGAGTTTCGGCTGTTCGAGCCGTTGTTCAAGAAAGAAGCCGGCGCAAGCGCCGCGCAGGGCGAAGCCGCGGAACCGGCAGCGCTGCCGGATGAGGCGGAGCTGGGCCTGCAGGAGCAAGAAGAAGCGGAAGAGAACGGCACCGTGGACAAATCGTTCCTCAGCCAGCTGAATCCGGGTTCGCTTGCGGTGAAGATGGGGTTTGTCGAGCAGAATATGCAGGCGGCGGAGCCGCAGGACAAATTTCAGTTTTTCCGCCACGGCTATTTCAATGTCGATTCCAAGTATTCGACGCCCGGCAAGCCGGTATTCAATCGCATCGTTTCGCTCAAAAGCTCGTTTGAAGTGTGACGCCCGCGGGCGCAAACGGGGCTGTTCCTTCCGTCATGTTCGTGACAGAGGGAACAGCCCCGTTTCCATTGGCGCAGCCGCTTCGCGCGGTTTAACTCACGAGCGCACCAGCAGCTCGTCCAGCTTGAGAATGCCGACCAGCGCGCCGTCGCGAATGCCGATGCCGGTCATAAAGTCGCCGCTCACGCCGCCTACCCGCACCGGAGGCTTCTGGATGTCCTGGTAGACGGACACCTTGCTCACTTCGTCGACGATAATGCCGACCGATTCCTCGCGATGATTGACGACGACAATGCGCGTCGCCTTCGTGTAGGGCACTTCATGCAGCCCGAACAGCTGCCGCAAGCTGACGACGGGCACGATGACGCCGCGCAGGTTGATGATGCCGCGAACGTACGGCGGGCAATTCGGAATTTCGGTAATCGGCTGCAGCTTGATGATTTCATGGATATCCTGTATCCGAATGGCGTATTGCTCCTGCTGCAACGCCAGTTCGATGTACTGCTCCTGCAAATACGCGCTCATATCCTCACATCCGGATCGTTAATTTTTCACGCTGCCCAGCTTGAATACAGACACAGATACGTTCAGCTCGTCGGCCAGCTGCGCGAGCGATTGGCAAGTGGCGGCCGTCTCCTCGGATGCGGCGGCCGATTCCTCGCTGGCGGATGCGACCAATTCGACCGATTGCATCACTTCCGACGCTTGCGCCGCTTCTTCTTCGCAAGCTGCCGCAATTTCGGACACCTTGTTCGCGGAGTCGTTCACCATCCCGGTAATGAGCCGGAACGCTTCGCCCGTTTGCATCGATTGCGTCATGCTTTCGTTGAACGAGGTGACGCTCAGCTTCGTATTTTGCTGCATCGCTTTGATGATGGTCGAAATTTCTTTGGTCGCCGCGCTGCTGCGCTCGGCCAGCTTGCGCACTTCGTCGGCCACAACGGCGAAGCCGCGCCCCTGATCGCCGGCGCGGGCCGCTTCGATGGCGGCGTTCAGCGCAAGCAAATTCGTTTGATCGGCGATGTCGTCGATCACTTCGATAATTTCGCCGATCTTGTTGGAGTCTTCCTCCAGACGGGACATCGAGGTGCTGACGCTCTTCATGCCCGCCACGGCGCCTTCGACGATTTTGCTGCCTTCGCTTGCCGTCTGCACGGTGCTCGTCGACAGCTCGGCCGCTTCCTCCGCGCTTCGTGCGACGAAATTGATCGCCTTCGACAACTCGCCGAACAGCTCCGAGATGTTCTGGGCGGAGCGGGCCTGGCTGGTGCTGCCGCTGGCGATTTCCTCGCTGCTCGCCGATATTTGCTCGGACGCGGCGGCGACGCTTTGCGACGACTGGGCAATGCCGCCAACCAGATTGCTCAAATTGTCGATCATGTGATTGACGGAAGCGGCGAGCGCGCCGATTTCGTCTTTGGTGACGATCGGCGACTTTTCCCGCAGATCGCCTTCCGCGACCTTCGCTACGAGGCCCACGATGCGATTCAGCGGCCGGGCGATCGATTGCGAGATGGCGTAGCCGAGCAGGATGCTGAACAGCAGCGCACCCACGATGACCGCAATCGTGGCGTTGCGCGACCTGGAGTAAGAATGGGCCGCATCCTGGTTCGCGTCCTCGGCCAATTGGACGTTGATCGCGATCAGGCGCTCCATGCTGTCCCTCATTTTGGCGCCCTGGGGGTTCAGCGTGTCGTTCTTGTAAGTGTTGAATTCCGTTTGATCATCGCGTACCGCCAACTGGGCGGCAGTATCGTACAGCTTCACATAAGCCGCGTATTCGGCGTCGAACACTTTCAGTTCGTCCTTCTCCGCTTTCGTGAGCGTGGTGTTCCGGTAGGAGTTGAATTTGTCTTCAATTTCTTTCTTGGCGACGGGGATGTCGAGAGCGAGCGTGTCCGTTTCCGTTTTGGTCGAAGCGATGCTGAGGTCGCGCAGCGTGACGCGCATCTTCTGATAGGAAATCTCCGCCGCGGACAAGTCGCGGACGGAGATGAGGTTGTTGTTATAGAGTACTTTCATGCGCCCATTCATATTGCTTAAATTTGAAAGCGCATACATTCCGGTGGCCGCCAAAATCAAAGCCACCAGGATAAAAGCCGAAACAAGCTTCGTGGCCGTTTTCAAGTTCGTATACCATTTCATGGTCTGTCGCTCCTTGTTGTTCATATGTATGTTGCCGCGGTGTCACTTCTCAAGCAGTTCCAAGACGAATTGCACGTAAGACGGATCGAACTGCGAACCCGCGTGCTGGAGCAACTGTTTCTTCGCTTCCGCGTCGGGCATCCCGGGCCGGTACGGGCGGTCCGACACCATGCAGTCGTAGGCGTCGAGAATGGCGCAGATGCGTGCGTAGACGGGAATTTCCTTCTTTCTGAGCCCCATCGGGTAACCTTTGCCATCCCACCTTTCGTGATGAAATTCGATCGTTTCGATGATTTCCTCATCGATGCGGGGATAGTCCCGGATAATCATCGCCCCCAGCGTTGTGTGCTTTTTCATGATGTTCCATTCCGAGGCCGTCAGCGCAGACGATTTTTGCAAAATCTCATCCGGTACGTACAGTTTTCCGATGTCATGCAGCAAACATCCGTTGACCAGCTGGTACTTTTGCCGCTCGTCGTAATTCAGCCGAGAAGCGGCCTTGCCGGCAATCGCGGCAACGCGGAGGCTGTGCTCGTACGTGTCGGCATCCTTGCTCCGCAGCTGTTCCAGCTCCTTGATCATGAGCACACTTTGCATTCGCCACGTTTCACCGTCCTGAAGAAGATTGTGATGCCAGTGTCGGAAGAGGATGCGCTTACGCTTCCATTGGAAATGTCGTACAATATCTGTTGTACGATAGAAGGGGGAATATTGGTGAGTCAGCATGAACTTGTTTCGATTCGATTGCCTGACCCTGCTTTACGCAACGAAGGTTATACCGATGAACAAATCGTCCAGATGTTTTTGTCGACGGGCATTCGCTCCAAATACACCCTCCGCAATTACAAGCGGGCCATCGATCTTTTCCGACGCTTCGTACCCGACAAATCGCTTTCTGAAGTAACCTGGAAAGAGATAGAGATTTTCAAGCTTGGCTTGATGAACGGCATGTTCAGCTTTCAGAAGAAACCGCTTGCGCCGGCTACGGTGGCGAGCTTTATTGCCCCGCTGCGATCGTTGTACAAGTGGGGAAGCGATCCGAATATTCGGTTGTTTCCGCTTAACCCGACCTCGTGCGTACGAACCCCGCACATTCAGGTGACGAGCCGAAACCATTACTTGACCAAGCAGGAAGTCGGCCGGTTCCTCGAGCATTTGCGGCGGAGCAGCCCGCGCGATTATTTGATTGGCATGGTATTCGTGCTGCTTGGCTTGCGCGTTTCCGAGCTGACCGGCATCCGATGGGGCCATTTCAGCAAAGACATTGCGGAATCGTCGGTGTGGCTTGCCGTTCATGACGGCAAGGGCGGCAAGAAGCGGAACGTCAAGGTGCCGGCCGAATTGTGGAAGAAGCTGGAGGAGTATGGCAATGGAAAGCGAATGAGTCGTGCGGCGGAGCAGCGGCTGTTTCCGTTGTCGGTGCGCCAGGTGGAACGAATCATTCGCAGCGCCAGCGTACTGAGCGGCATCGACAAAAAACTGACCCCGCACTGGCTGCGTCACACGAGCGCTACGCTGGCTCTGTTGTTCGGCGCATCGCTGCAGCAGGTTCAGGAGAATTTGGGCCATTCGCATATCAATACGACCCAACGTTACTTGCATACGGTAGAGCAGTTGAAAAAGGCGGCGCCGGATTTCATCCATGACGGGTTAAAGGAGTTTATGTGAGCAGATAAAATCGTTGCTTTCATAGGGCTAGTGGACTATACTTAACAGGTAATATCTCGACAAAATATGCAGTTTTTATTAGATGTTTGTCGAACAACAGATATTGTACGACATGTTTCGCATTTTACTCGCCTGGTTGAAACACAAAAAGGATTCCCTACCTTGGCGTCAATGTGCAAGAATCAGCCTGCGACATCCAAAGATACAGCATCCCCTTGTGCAGAAGTCTAACAACATCCCCCGGCAAAATCAAGAGTGAAAACAGGATCGGAGAAGCAAGCTCCGATTTTTTGCGCTGCGGGCGGGTTTCGGCGCGGCACAGGAACGCACAAAAAGGCCTCCCGGGAAGGGAGGCCTCTTGTATAAAATTGCTGTGAATACGTAAGCGAAACCGGCTCCCGCTGCGCGCGGGGGATGGGATTCCGATCGCTTCTTGTTTTCCGGATTCTTTGAACAATCAGACCAAGGGGGAATCCGGAAAACAAAGGCGAACGCTGCCGCTTCTCCATCCCAACCCCCGCTCTCCGCTCCCGCCCCTTCGCTCCTGTTTGAATCATCGCCAAGCAGACAGTTGCACAAAAATCGCGGCATTCTCCCCTCCGGCAACTAACAAATTCGCTTTTTGTGCCGCTCCGATGAGGCCTCTGGTGAAATAGGCCAGGTTTTATGGCCTATTTTACCAAAAACGGTCTGCCGCTCCAAAATAGCCAGTGAAAACACTGGCTATTCCAGCTATACAGCTGTCAAATGGCGTTTTTCTCACGAATAGCCAGTGAAAACGCTGGCTATTTTCGGGCTGTTGGCCATTTTGGGCCAAATAGCCAGTAAAACATGGCTTATTTGGACTGCCCGCGAATTCCCGCTGTGGCTGGCCTAGTCCAGCCCGGCCCGATCGCATTGCCGCAACTCTCTCGTTTGCGTCAATCACCCTTCGCGGAGTCGCTCCAGCTGCTGCCGCACCAGTTCCCACGGCACGTCCTGCGGCAGCGCGCCGCTTTTGGCCGAGAGCGCCGCCGTCACGCCCGCGGCTTCGCCCATTGCCACCGCGTTGCCGGTGACCCGGTAGCTCGCGTGGGCGAAGAAGTCGCCGCTGATACAGCGGCCGGCGAGCAGCAGCCCGTCCGCATCCGCAGCGATCAGCGCGCGCAGCGGGATGTCGTACGGCTGGCTGCGGACGCCGTCGTCGCCGTATGCCTGCCCGCGAGCCGGGTTCGTGGCGTGGATGTCGGTCCAGAACGTGACGCGGGCGACGGCGTCCGGGTGCCGTGCTCCCGTCGCGACGTCGTTCACGTCGACGCGGTAACGGCCGCGGATGCGCCGCCCTTCGCGCACGCCGATCTGTCCCGCCGTGGCGACCAGCGCCAAACCGGCCCAGATGCCGCCCGCGGCGCGCAGCGCGTCGACCATGGCGTGCACTTCGGCCCGGGCGCGCAGCGTCGCCTTCGTGATCGCGGCGGCGTCGGTGGCCGGGACGCCGTACTCGTGGTTGGCCATCAGCGCAAACAAGCCTTCGCGGATATGGATCAAGCTCGGGGCCGCGTACGAAGGGCGGACGCCGACCCGCGCCAGCTCCGCGAGCAGCAGCTTGCGCCCGTCTTCGGCGATGCCGTTGTTCATGCAGAAGCGACCGGCGGCATCGAAGGTAATGCCCGCGAGCAGCGCCATGAGGCTCATCGGCTGCGTTTCGCCGTTGTCCGGGCGGCCGCTCTCGAACGCGCAGCCCGCTTGCGCCGCCAGGTCGCCATCACCGGTCGCGTCGACGAACGCCGCCGCCGAATAAGCCTGGCGGCCGGACTTCGACTCGACGAGCACGTGCGTCAGCCGGCCGCTTTCGTCCTTCAGCGCGCCGCAGACGCGGGCGTGCAGCAGGATGTCGACGCCGGCTTCGAGGCACATCGCCTCAAGCAGCCGCTTCATCCGCTCGGGATCGTACGCGAAGCTGTCCGCACCGCCCGCGCCGTCCCGACTGACGCGCTGCCGCTCCATGCGAAGCGTCAGCTCCCGCATCAGTCCCGGCTTGTTCCCCGCGTCGATGATCCAGCTGAGCGCGCCCGCGGTCCAGACGCCGCCCAGGCAGCCGTGCAGCTCGATCAGCAGCACGCGTGCGCCCGCACGCGCCGCGGCCAGCGCAGCCGCCACGCCGGCCGGTCCGCCGCCGCAGACAATCGCGTCATAGCTCCCCGCCAGCGGCAGCCGCTTCGCCTGCTCCATGACGCTCTCCGCCGTCGTCTCCGCTTTTCCATCCATTTCGCTCACCTTGTTCCTTCCCGCCTTTCCGCAAACGCTCCGCTTCTTTAATTAAGCGCCGCGTCATTTTTTCGTTTTGCTCCAGACGTCGTAGGCGTCCTGGTGGATTTTCATGTATTCGTCAACGCCCATTTTCTTCAGCGTCTCCACGTATTTGCCCCAGTTGTCGAGCGGCTCGGAACCGGTGATGAACTTGCCTTCCATCTGCTCGATATACGGCTTCATGTCCGCTTCCAGCGCGCTGATCCGGTTCTGCTGGGCTTCATTGAAATAGACGAGCGGGTACACCGGCTTCCATACCTTGACGATTTTGTCGTCGACTTCCTTGTCCACCTGGCCGATCTGGCCGGTGTTGGCCCGCTTCGCGAGAAAATCCTGCTTGCGGATCGTCGGCACCGCCGTACCGGCATCCGGCGTCACTTTGCCGCCGCGGTATTCCTCCGGCTGCATGCCGTTTGGCGTCAGCCGCTCCCACTGCGTTTTGCCGGCGTCGAGCCATTTCCAGCCTTCGTTCTCTTTGCCGAACACGGCCAGCACCGACCCTTCGTCGGAATAAAAATAATCGATCCAGCGCATGGTCGCTTCGGGCGCCTTGTTTTTGCCGGTGATCGAAAACAGGCCGCGGGTTACGCTCGACATTTGCGGGTACATCGCCGTTTGGTTCGCCGGACTGGTGAGCGGAGCGATCATCGTATAATCGTCGTTCCGGTCGGTGCCGACGGCGGTGAACGCGCCGCCGCTTGCCGATACGACGCCGAGCACGCCGGAGTTGCCTTTGGCGTTCAGCTGCTGCGACGATTGGGCGAACGTTTCGTTGTCGAGCAGTCCTTCCTTGTACAATTTGTTCAAATAAACAAGCATCTCTTTATACCCCGGCTGGGTCGGGTAAAAATTCAATTTGGTGCCGATCAGGCTGATATAGCCGCTGCCGCCGTTCAATTCGCCAAAGGCGGCGAGGAACATCGGCCGAAGATCGCCGATCTTGATCGAAGTGAGCGGGATTTCGTCCGCCTTGCCGTTGCCGTTCGGGTCTTTGGTTTTAAACGCTTTCAACGCCTCGTACAGCTCGTCGGTCGTTTTCGGCGGCTGCAGGCCGAGCTTGTCGAGCCACTTCTTGTTGATCCACAGCTTCGTCGGCGCGAGGTCGCGCGTGACGTTATTGATGCGCGGCAGCGAATAGATGTGGCCGTCCGGCAGCGTAACGGCGCTGCGCACCTCCGGATACTGCTGCAAAATTTGCCGCAAATTCGGCGCGTACTTGTCGATGAGCCCTTCCAGCGGGATCAGGATATGCTGCTGCTGGCCGTACACGACTTCGTCGTTCGCCGTCAGCGGGCCGCTGAAGAACACGTCCGGCACTTCGCCGCTGGCGAAAGCGAGGTTCTTTTTGGTCTGGTACGATTCCGACGCCGGCGTGTCGAACGTAAATTTGATGCCCGTCCGCTTTTCCATCTCGGTGAACAGATCCATCTGCTCCCAAGGGCCGTGAATGGGCGCCTTGGGCCCCATCATCTTGAGCGTCAGCGGCTCCTTGACGATCGGATAGCCGCTTGTATTCAAATTGGCCGGAGCCTGCTGCTCCTTGCCGGTTTCTTTGCCCGTGTCTTTGGCTCCGTCCGACGAACCGCCGCCGCCGTTGCCCGAGCATCCCGCCACCGCGACTGCCGCCGCCACCGCCGTCAACGTCCATAGGCCCCGTTGTGTCGCTTTCTTTTTCATTGTATCCCCGACTTTCGCTTATAGTGTACTGCCGCTACCGCTAGCATAGCCCCTTTTGCCCAGCCGATCGTTCCGGTTCTTGCCCTCTATGTTGCCATGGCCAACACCTCCTTTCAAGCCTGCGCCCGTCCCCGCCTCCGCCTGCCGCAGCGTCACCCTTTGAGCGAACCGATCAGCACGCCTTTGACGAACAGGCGCTGGACGAACGGGTACACGACCAGCAGCGGCAGCGCCGACACGATCATCACCGCGTATTTGACGATGTCGGCAATGCGCGCTTGTTCGGCCATCGCTTCCATGTCCGAGCCGTCCATCATCATTGCGCTCATTTCGTTCATGACGAGAATTTCGCGCAGGATGAGCTGCAGCGGGAACAGATGGCGGTCCGACAAATAAATCATCGCGGTAAAATATTGGTTCCAGTGGCCAACCCCGTAGAACAGTGCCATGACGGCAACGATCGGCAGCGACAGCGGCAGCGCGATCGATACGAAGCGGCGGAAGTTGGAGCAGCCGTCGATTTCGGCCGCTTCCTCCAGCTCGCGGGGCACCGCGCTGTGAAAAAACGTGCGCGTCACGATGATATTCCACACCGAAGCCGCATTGATCAGCAGCAGGATCCAGAAGGAATCGACAAGCCCGAGCTGTTTGACCAGCAAATAGGTAGGGATGAGCCCGCCGTTAAAAAACATCGTAAACAGCAGCAGCCCCATGACGAAATGACGGCCGGCCATGTCGCGGCGTGCCAGCGCGTAGGCGCAGGGCAGCGTGATGAGCAGGTTGATCAGCGTTCCGGCGGCGGTGTACACGAACGTGTTGCGGTAGCCGATCCAAATGTCGCGGTTGTCGAACACGCGCCAGAAGCCTTCGAACGTAATCCCGCGCGGGAAGAGCCACATGGCGCCGGAATTGACGGCAACCGGGTCGCTGATGGAGGCGCTTACGACATAAAGCAGCGGATACAGCACGATGCACAACAGCGCCAGCAGGAACAGACGGTTGGCCCATTCGAACGTTTTGTCCAGAAAAGTTGGTGTCATGGTTGTGGGGTCCTTTCTTCGATTACCATAAGCTGGCCTGGTTCAGCCGGCGCGCCACCTGGTTGGCGGTCACCAGAATGACCAGGTTGATCGCGGAATTGAACAGCCCGACGGCGGCCGAAAAGCTGTAGCGGCCCTGCAGCAGCCCGTTGCGGTAAACGTAGGTTTGGATGACGTCCGACGCTTCCATGTTGAGCGGGTTTTGCAGCAGCAGTATTTTTTCGAAGCCGAGCGCCATGAAGCTGCCCATATTGAGGATGAACAAAATGACGATCGTCGGCATGATGCCGGGCAGGTTGATATGCCAGATGCGCTGCAGCCGGTTCGCTCCGTCCATGGTCGCCGCCTCGTGCAGATCGGGGTTGACGCCGGCCAGCGCGGCGAGGTAAATGATGGCGCCCCAGCCCATGCTTTGCCATTCGCCGGAGAACACGTACACCGTCTTGAACCAGCCCGGCTCGCTCAAAAATCCGATCGGTCCGAAGCCGACCCAGCCGAGCAGCTTGTTGACGATGCCGGCGCTGGGGCTGAGGAAGGCCAGAATCATGCCCGACATGACGACGACCGAAATAAAATGGGGCGCATACGTCACCGTCTGCACCAGCTGCTTGAACAGGCCGTTCTTTAGCTCGTTCAGCGACAGCGCGACGATGATCGGCACCGGGAACAGCAGCAGTTGGTAGGCGCTGATCAGCACGGTGTTGCGGATCAGGATCCAGAAATAGTAGGAGTGGAAAAACGTTTCGAAGTGGTCGAAGCCGACCCACTTGCTGCCCCAGATCCCCTGCGTGGCGACGAAGTTTTTGAATGCGATCTGCACGCCGTACAGGGGCAAATAATGAAAGACGACAAAATAAAGCACTGCCGGCAGCACGAATGCGTAAAGCTGCCAATTGCGGATAACCGCTTTCATTCCGAAAGATCCCATCTGTTCCCTTCCTTCGCTGCGTTTGAGCCTACTGTACGCCGGGTTTCGAGCGGCTGTAAATTTGTCGTTCATTCGGCGATGTGCGGCAGGCTACATCGGCTTCCGGCGCGGGCCGAGCGGCGCGATATGCGGCGGTTGCGGCGATATGCGGGAGGTTACATGCGGGGCGGCGGCCATTCGGCGCCCAGCCGCAAAAAGCCCGCCGCGCTTCATTTCGAAGCGGGCGGGCGAGAGGAGGGGCGCTGTGTCTTGTGCTGTACGGGGAGCGGCTAGGTGCGGTTCTGTTCGCGCTGCAGCTGCAGGACATGCAGCCGGCGGTACTCGCCGGGGGTGATGCCTTCGACTTTTTTGAATTTGCGCAGCAGGCTGGGCACGTCAAGATAGCCGCAGCGGACGACGATGTCCTTGATCGGGTCGTCGGTTTCGATCAGCTCGCGCTTGATGCGCGTCAGCCGCAAGCCGCCGACGTAATCGGTGAAGGTTAGGCCGGTCTGGTCCTTGAAGAAGCGGCTCGCGTACGCCGCCGACAAGCCGAGCGCATCGGCCAGGCCCTCGAGGCTGAACTCGGGCGACAAATACGCCTCGTGCGTATGGCGCAGCATGGCTTCGGCAAGCGACGAGTTTTTGCTTTCCTTGTGCCGCTCCACGCGGTCGCACAAAACGCCGACGAGCGCGCCGAGCTCGGCCTGCAGCTCTTCGATCGTGCCGAACCCGGCGGCCCGCCGAACCGCTTCCGGGGCGTCGTCCATCTCCAGCTCGCGCATGGTGCGCAGCACGGTGTTGATGACGTCGAAGCAGGAAATTTTCAGCAGATGGAGCGGTTGTTCGGTGTGCTTGATTTCGGCCAGCATGCGCTCCAGCGCTTCCAGGGCAACGCTGCGGTTGCCTTGCTTGATGCCGTGCACGAGCTTGATTTGTTCCTCGGCGGAATGCCAGCCTTTGTTGTCGCCGCGCGCGTAAACGTCCTCGAAGAAGATTACGCTGCCGTTGCCCGCCCGTACCCGGTTCTCCAGCGCCGCACACGCCTCGACGAAGGAGCGGTGCAGCTGGAGCGGGTCGTCGCAGCCTTTGCCGATGGCGACGGTTGGCAGCGGCAGCGCGTTGTCGCGGCACAGCTCCCGCAGCCGGGCGGCCGCTTCGTCTTGCTGCCGCCGGACGTCGTGGGCGCGGACCGGCGCGCTCATCGTCATCGCATACGCGTGCTCGCGGATCAGTTCGACGCCGTAGCCGATTTGCCCGCCGCAGGCGAATTCGTCGAGCAGCAGCTGCAGGCGCTCGTTCGCTTCGACGGTTTGCAGGCCGGCCGAATCGTCCGGGGCGATCACCATGACGTAGTAGGTCGGCCCGTCCAGCGCCATATGCAGCGCCGCCAGCTCGCGGTCGAGCGCTTCCCGCGACCGGACTTCGCCGCGCAGCAGCCGGTGCAGCGTCTGCTTGCGCACGAGCGGACGCTGGGTATCGATTTGGCCGCGCAAATTCGCATTCATGTCGAACGCTTCGTGAACGGAGTGGCGGATGATGTCCAGCTCGTTGCCGCGCGGCGAGTCGCCGGGCTTCAGCCAGCCTTTGCGAACATGCTCGACCAGGTGCCGGATCGGCCTGTAGCTGTTCGACGACAGCAAGGCGGCGAGGACGACGCCGACGAACAGCACCGCGAGCAGGGCGTACAGAATCAGCGTTTTCACCGCAACGACGCGCTGCATGAATTGATCGGCCGGCATCACGATGCTGAACGTCCAGCCGGTATCCGCCGACGTCACCGTGGCGAGCGACAGCGACTGCCGGTCGAGCGTAAGATCGTAAACGCCCGTCGCGTAGCGGGTATCGACGATCCGGTCGCGGGCGGCATCGCTCAAGGCGAGGTTGCGGCTGCCGGAAGCGAGCAGCGTGCGGTTCTCGTCCCAGACGAAAATGCTGCCGTCATACTCCCCGAGCAGCCGTTCGATCGGCTCGGTAAGCGTCGACTCGCGCACGAGGAACATGACCGTGCCGAGCGGCTGGAGCGCATTGACGGGGATGGGGAACAAGTATGTCAGCTCGCGTCGCGACTCGTTGTTGTTGACGCTGACGACCTCGGCGGAGCGGATGGTCGCCTGGGCGACGGTGTTGATGTCCCGGTAGAACGCGTCCTCCTGCCAGTTGGAGAATTTGTAAATATAGTGTGTAAGCGTATACAAAGATTGCAGGCCGGTAGCCGAATAAATCGAATCGTCCCCCCGGTAGTACAGCATCACATCGTCCAAAATGTAGCTGTTGTCGCGGTAATTTTGCAGCCGGGCGATCGCTTCCCGCGAGTTGTAGCCGCCGTTCTTGACGGCGAAGGAGGTCAATTGGGGGTCGAAGGCGATTTTGGCGGCGGTCTGTCCGAGTGTCTTGATTTGGCCGTCGAGGGTGTCCTTGACGAACTCCAGCTTGTGCAGATTGGAGTCCTTGACCTCGCTGCGCAGGCTGGCGACCGCATTGCCGTACATCAAATAACCGAGCGCAATGAGCGGGAACAGGAAAATGAGCAGATAGGAGAGCAAGTATCGGTAAAACATCCTCGATTTCCAGACGCCGCGCATAGGCTGTCCTCCTGAACGGGTACCTCCGATTTGTCCCCATCGTATCCGAATTGGCGGGAATGCGCAACAATTAGCGCGGCTTGCCTGTCTATTTGGATGCGGGGCGGAGGGTCGTTTTCTGGCCTTCCAGTCCGGGATTGCTTATAGTAGAGTCATAGAGTAGCGGTGACGCGGGCGATCCAGGCGACAGCCGAGAACAATTCGGAAAGGCAGTGACAGCCCATGCGGGGAAAAATAATCGCCGGCGCTTTGCTCGGCATGCTTTTGTGCGGCTTCGGAACGTCGGCGTCGGCGTACGATTCGCAGTTGAAGCCGTTTCCCGACGTCCCGGCCGGGGACTGGGGAGAAGAGAGCGTCTACGCGCTATCGGCGGTAGGCATCATATCCGGCTATGACGACGGGACGTTTCGTCCGGACGATCAAGTGACGCGGGAAGCGTTTCTGAAAATGCTTGTCACTTCCTGGCAGGAAGATGCGGCGACGGATGAGCAGCCGGGGGCTGCCGGCGGTTCGGCGCCCGTGCAGCCGATTGCGCCGCCGCCTCCAGCGACGGAGCCCGCGCTGCCGCCGCTTGCCGGCGTATCGCCGGAGCGCTGGTCGTATCCGTTCGTCGAGCGCGCCTATGAAGAGGGCCTGCTCGGCGCGATGATCGACGGCGGCGCGTTCCAGCCGGACAAGCCGATGACGCGCGAAGAAGTTGCCGTTGCCGTCGGCCGGGAGCTGTTCGGGCATATGACGGCGGACGAGCGCCGGAGCTGGAGCGACAGCGGCTGGAAGGCGGAGCGGCAGACGCGCGCTTTCGCCGATGACGGCGAGATCGACGTCTCGCAGGCGGTTTACGCCTACTTGACGGCCCACGCCGCTATTATGGTCGGCGATGCGGGCCGGTTTCGCCCCGATGCCACGCTGACCCGGCGGGAAGCGGCGGCGATTCTGTACCGCACGATCAACGAGCGGTCGGGGGATGCGCCGCTTGACGTCACCGGCTTTTACGCCATCCGTTCCTATGCGGATATCGACAAACTGGATGCGCTCGGGCATGTGGCGTTCGGCTGGTCGCATCTCGACTATGCCGCCCCGGGCGCGGCATCCCTGAATGTCGATACGACGGAGTACAAGCTTCCCGCGGACTGGCAGTCCGCCGTACAAGCGGCGCAAGCGGCCGGGGTGTCGCGCGACCTGATGGTGTACGCGAATAATGAGGGGCGGATGCTGGACGCCTTCCTCGGCGATTCGCTCGCGCAGATGGCGTTTCTCGCTTCGCTGCAAGAGAAGCTGGCGGCGGCGCCCGACGCGTTTACCGGCGTGACGCTCGATTGGGAAGGGCTGCTCGACGAACGGCTGCAAAACCCGTACGTCGATTTCCTGCGCCAGGTGAAACGGGCGATCGGCGATCTTCCGCTGACCGTTGCGGTGCAGCCGACGTTTTATTACAAAGGCTACGACATGGCGGCGATCGGCGCTCTTGCCGACCGTGTGATTCTGATGGCTTACGATTTCACCTACGACCCGGACCGGCTGCCTTCGGCGCCGCTGCCGCTCGTCGGCGAAACCGTCGCCGCCGTGTTGCGGGACGTGCCGCGGAGCAAGCTGGTGCTGGGCATTTCCAAGCAAGCCAACCAGTGGACGACCGCTGCGGACGGCGTTACGACTTCCGCCAAACCGACGGCGGATATGGTCGAAGCGCGGCTGAAAACGGAAGGCGTGCAAGCGCAGACGGAAATGCCTTACTTTTTGCGGCACATCACGTTCCGGGACCAGCGCGGCGCGCATGAGATCTGGTATGAGGACGCCGACGCGATCGCCCGCAAGCTGTGGCTGGCCCGGTACTACGGCCTGTCCGGCATATCGTTGTGGCGGATGGGGCTGTTTACCGAGCAGGATTGGGACGTCATTCGGCAGGCCGGCCGGGTGGCGGGTTGAGCCGGATATGTGACAATGGGGTAAGCAATTGGTAACGAGCCGAGAGCGACTGTCCAGCGAGGATTGGGTAACGATGCAGCGATCGAAAACAACTGATGGCGAGTAGAGGAGGGGAGACGGAATGATTCGCATCGGGCTTGCGGGCTGGGGAGATCAGGTGCTGGCGCTGCCGCCGGGCATTCCGGCGCGGGAGAAGCTGCGCGTTTATGCCGCCCATTTTTCCGTCGTCGAGGTAGATAGTTCCTTCTACGCCGTGCAGCCGGCGCGAAACTACGCCAAGTGGGCGGAGGAGACGCCGCCCGATTTTGCCTTCGTGGTCAAAGCGTATCAAGGGATGACGGGCCATCTGCGCGGCGACAATCCGTTTCCCGGGACGGCCGAGATGTTCGCCGCGTTCCGCGAGTCGGTCGAGCCGCTGCTCCAGGCCGGCAAGCTTCGGCTTGTGCTGTTTCAATACCCGCCATTATCTTTATAAATTTAGGTGTACAAAATTAATTTGGGTATAATTTTTGTTGAAATATAAGTAGGAATTGGTTATTTCACAGATGTACATAATTATGTGACTGTACTTAAACTATTAATATGTTTATCCCTCTGTACATAATTCTAGCTTCTGAATTTTGATATTTTCGGCATTTATATTTTGATAAGCTCTCTATCAGAATTAGATCTTGGTCTAAGTTCTCATCTAACATTTCTAAATAATAGAGGTATTATAAGTCGAACAAGTCTACCTGTATAGGGAGAAGATCCTTTGTTTTTAAATTAAACAACTCCATAAGTTGTTTTGCATTTGCAGCTGCATGCCCACCAGAATTATTATTAAATATCGTATATATCTGATTTGTCTGTTGTTGAAGCTTCTCTATTTTGTTCCTCCAATCAATCAATTCTTCTATGTTGTAATCGTACAGATAACGAACGTCACGCCAATTTGATTGCCCTCCTGACTTCCAACCGGCTACATTTCTTCCATGCATACGTACAATGGTGAGTTCCCTATTCGTGGCCTCTAATACGGTTGGCACTGAACCAACACCTGCTTGCGGTTCATCACAAATACTGTGAATCCAACCTTCTTGTTTCATAAATTCGAGTGTCTTATCTCTCATTTCTTCCGTATACCAGGTTTGATTTCGGAATTCTAAAGCAACAGGTACATGACCCATCAAATCCTTTGTTAAACGTAACATTTGAACACTATCTCGATTACAAGCAAACCAAGGTGGAAATTGAAAAAGCACAGCTATTAATTTTCCACTTTGGGAAGCAGGAAAGATTGAGTCCTTAAATGCGTGAAACATGGCTGTTTTAGTCATTGTATTAGTACTACCACGATCATGACCAGTTAGACCACGGAATGCCTTAATAATAAAACCAAAATCGCTCGGGGTATCTGTCACCCATTTTTCATATTGATTTGGATTATGTAAAGCGTAAAAGGAACTATCGACTTCGACAACTTGAAAATGTTCACTATATTCTTTTAACCGACTTTTAGAGTTTGTTTTTGAGTATAGACGATTGTGATCGCCCCAACCAGCCAGTCCAATTTTGACCATCTGGTACCCCCGCATTAATAAGTTTTTGATCCATCATTATTATATTTCCTATTTTTATCGAATTTAGAATTGTGCATAGAAACAGCTTGGAGTAAATGGTAATATATACTATAGTGTAGAACGAACTCACCTTTTGTCAAAAAGAGTCTTATGTGAAATATAAAAATTTTTTATTATCCAACTGCAAGGAGGGGACTTTAGGTGTCCAAATTGAAGTCATCAGACGTAAAGCACTCTATTGCAGGATTTTACTACCAGTTGATGCTAGCGTGTAAAGAGTTGATTACGTTATTAAATAATTTCCAATCAGATAAGAGTTATGTTGCTGTAGAATTCGGAGCAGACGTTAGAATCTTCGATGCATTTGATATTCGAATGGAAGCGAAGTTTTATAATAGTAATGTATTTACAAGATATAAAGAAGCAATAACTCATAGTATTTATAATTTTTATAATACCTTTAAAAAGGATCCAACGGTTAAATATCGATTTAAATGTAATGTTCCTATCCATCCTGATGATGCGGACTTATTTAACAAATGGAATAAGTCGAGTGAAACAATAAAATATATAAGAGAATGCTTTATCTATGAATCAGTTGACAAAGAGCCAATCTCAACGAATATTTATAAACAATTCAAAGACGACTACATTAAGAAGAACCCCCATTTGAAAAAGCCGCAGTATAAACAGGCCCTGCTTCAACATCTCGCTTTACACCCAGATCCTACAGAATTCCAAAAATATTTGTTTCCAGAACTTATTTGTGATGATGCTGAATTGGAGTTGTTTTTAAGCACAATAGAGTTTGATTTTCCATTAAAAAAAAGTGCCAAGTATGAGTCAATATCAAGGTTAAATGAAACGATTAAACATGAGTTATTGAAATTTGATAATAGTTTAAACGAACAAGACGTAGCTAAAATAAAGTTGTTAATACTTGAAGGTTTTCTTAATACGACAGTTGATCCCAAAATTAGGACACTGACGGTGAAGGCTTGTAAAGAAATTATACAAGACCAAGAAAATGCTAAATTGAAATACTTCGAACAGATCGAGTATCAAGATATTATCAAAGAAATAGAAGAAGAGTTATTTGATTATGAATATGTACTTGCTGCGGAAGGACATTCTAAATATTTGGATGACATTATGTCTTTAATAATCTGCCTTAAAGAAGAATTATATTCTGAAATAGATGAATATGGCGTGAAAGAAGTTCTGGGTAGATTTGTAATGTCCCACAGAAGCCACCCCCTTGAGACAATTAAATTATTTGAAGCCCTAAGTGAGATGATTGTAAAAAACGACTTGCAACACTTAAAGGTCAGTATCAAAGATATTGAAGGCTTTAATAACATTTCTATTGGAGAAGCAACATCAGTTTCAATGAGGACACTTCCTGCCGCGCGTTCAGCCAACAAAGGTTTTTATCTTATTCTCAATAATTTTATCGACCATACACGCGAGAACCACCAGATCTCTAAAGCTTCTGGGGGAGAAACGGTTGTATTTGATACAGACATTAATGTTTGTGAATTCGAAGCAGAAGCGATAGATAATCTGATTATTGATATTTGTAAAATAAGAAGCAATATACAATTCCAAGAAATGTATAAGTCGTTTAAATATAAGTGTTCTAAATGCATGAAGTTGTCATATATAGGTAAATGTCCATTTATTCAGGAAGTGAGGGAGAGTCATGGACTCGGAACGGATTGCGAAATTACTAGAGTTAAATGATTTTCAAGTAATGGATGAATTGCAGAATGCACTTATTTCCAATTTCAATAATGATAAAGTATTGATTATACAAGAAATAGTGGATGTAGAAGAACTAAAGGATACTGTTTATAAGTTACCTCAGTTGAGAGAAAAATTAAGTTCAAAAATCTCCAATGAGGAAAATCTATTTGTGGTACCGGAGTTGCACTTATCAAAATTTTTGTGGGATTTATATGTGATTGGACTTCATCTAGTTCAGAATGAGGATGATAAATTTGATCCACTTATAGTCTCAAAAATTCAAAGAAATCGTTTTGTTGCAAGAAAAATAATTATTGAATACCAGACAACTGAGGACCTTATTCATAAGTTTAATCAATTGGTACTACCGGAACGAGCATTAAATCAAGTATTAGAGAATTATAAAAGTGAACAAGTTTCTTATGAGCCATTAGAAATTGATGAACTTTTAAATACTATTGAAGAATTGTTGAATACAAAATAGGAGTGACTCTTATGCTTCTAAGTGAATTGAGAATTAGAAATTTCCGAGGGTATGGCGAATATAAAGCAGGCCCAGATAGACACTTTGTTTTTAAAGATCTTGATAGTCAGTTGGTTATTTTTCATGGATTTAATGGGCACGGAAAGACATCATTCTTTGAAGCAATCGAATGGTGTCTCACCGATACAGTTGTTCGTCTGGAAAAATTATACAAAGGGGGGATTCATGGGGGGGCATACTCTGCTCCCATATTAAAAAAGAGTCATTACCTCAAATTTTCACCCAGTACCTCAAATGATGATGGAGAATCAGAACGTGAAATTAGCGTAGAGATATACTTTAATAATGGAACACGGATCATCAGGAGAAGTAAGAGTAAGGTACTCGGGTCGATTGGAGCTACTGATTACAGTTCCACTGTTGAATTGACCGAAAAGGGACATCCGGCAAAACTAATTTCTAACTCAGAGTTGCTAGAATTTTTGGCTTATTCTTCGGGAGATAAAAAGGGGATTATTGGAGCTCATATATTAGCACAAGATGGAATTACTGATTTTATACGCATAAGAAGTCCTGAGGAAAGAAAATCATTGTTCATGCGATTCTTACAGCAAGAAGGAATATCGAACCATATTGAAAGTTTAAAAGGGTATGTTAATGGAGGAAACTTGCTTGCTAGGAAGAAGACAGAATTAGAGAATAAACGAGATGAATATGTAGTTCAGCAAGAAAGGATTAATAACTTCTTGCAAAATATTGGGTATTCTAGTATTGACGATTACAAGAAACAGTTTTTAAATACCTATAGAAATTTATTACCGTACATTAAGCGACGACGTAGATATTACGCTGTCCCACTAGTTATGCTTGTAACCGAGGGGCCAATTGAGATTAAGAATTATATAAATTTATTCCAAAAGGCCGAACTTTTGATTGAAAAGATTAACCAAGAAAAAGTAAGAATTCAAACAAGAGACAATGAATTAAAGAGTGCGAAACAAAATATAGATTTGCTTAATCTATTATTTATTACAGAAGGAGTAATTCGAAATAGTAACCACGCAAAGTTTTTGTTGGAAAGCGATATCGCTTCACTACAAAGCAAATATGGGGAATATGAAAGAAAAAGATTGGAGTTCGAAAATAACAAGAAAGAAATTAATTTGAAGCTTGAAACTACTTCAGAGTATCAGAACTTGTTTAATTCCTTAGACAAACACATTGATAATGAAAACCTTTCAGTTAATAAATTAATTTGGAATGCAATAAATGAAGAATTCGAAAGGCTAAATACTTTTCAGTTTGAACTTGAAAGTGTTTTAAAACTGCCCCCCAATTTGCATTTGCAATTACCAACAAAAGACGAGGAGCAATTAGAAGAATGGAAGAGCAGGTTGCTGGATCTAGAATGGGACAGAAATCAGTGTTTCTTAGAATTAGACCATCTAATTAATAACAAGAAGAGCTTGTCCACATTAAATCAACAATATCAACAAATATTAGAACGAGTAAAACAATATATACAAAACCAAAGTGAGCCAATTAAAAGTTGTCCGATTTGCAAAAGTGATAATTTTTCAGTTGTAGAAAAAATTCTAGGTATTCCAGAAGATGCTGATACTGACATGAAACTAGTTGCAATTATTGACTACACAATAGCAAATGGAGATCGAGCCTTACTTGAGCTAAGCAATGAGGAGAATGAATTAGTAAAGAAAGATTCATACATAAAAAAACTTATTGAAGAAGAAGTTATTGTTCCATTGCTAAACTGGATAAAACTAATGAGGGAGAGCAGTGAAAAATCTTTAGAGGGTATTCGTGAGTACTTAATTAAACAAATAGATGATCTAGTTATAGAAGAAAATAAATTGATAATTAACAGCCAACAACTGAAGAGCCAATGGGATAGAATTAAAGATTCTTCTAGAATAATTTTTGGGGAGGATGTTCCTTTACAAAATATTAGTATCAATACTTTAAATGAATGTATAAAGACAAAAGAGACATGGTTTAAAACAAATCTGGAAAAAATCGAATTTCAAGTCCCCCCAACAACCGAAGAAGTTGCTACCAAAATACAATATGTAAAAGGCTTAAACGAAGTATCCTACTTTATGGACAAACCTGACGAGCTACTTAAAGAGATATTCTCAACTAAATGGAACCTCAGATTTATTGAAGCTCTTCATAAACGATTATCAAAATTCTTAGAGTTGAAGGTACCTGTTGAATTCGCCAATCATTTTGAGCAATATGAAAATCTGAATATTGATATTAACAGGCTAAATGATATATTGGGGCAAATAGTCGATTTACAAGATAAAGCAAAAAGTAAGCTACAGCAGTTAGTTCAAAAGCAAAATCAGATACTGGGTGATAAACTACACGGGCACCCTGTTATTTCATGGGTATACAATGTAATAAATCCTCATTCACAATACAAAGATCTAAAGGTGATAGTGGATAAGCAAGGAGCCCATTTTACGAGTGAAGAAATTCGCGAGAATCTATATTTAGATCAGATATTTAGTCAAGCGCAACTAAATATTTTAGCATTAAGTACTTTCTTAGGTATTGGAATTACTCAAAAGCTTAGCAAGTTAGATCAATTGCTCCTTGATGATCCAATTCAAAGTATGGACGATGTTAACGTTTTAGCATTTATTGATGTTCTGAGAGCGCTGCTAGATGCTGAATCTAATACTAAACATTTGATAATCTCAACTCACGATGACAATTTTGCGGAGCTACTCGCCGTAAAAATGAGGAATAAAAAAATAACCCAGTATCACATAGAAGGATATAGTGGGGAAGGACCAGTATACAGAGCACTAACTTAAAAAGGGAAATTCTTGAATGAGTAGCGCACGCATGAATCGAATCACGGAGTTGCTAAGGGGAAAAAGGCGCCAGAATAAAGGCGTCTTTTTTGCTGTTGAAAGTGTTTCAACGTTAGTTATTGTTCTTCAAGCTCTTCGTCATCGAGTTGCTGCGGAACTGCAAATTAAGTATCCGCCAAGCTAGGCTACGTGCATTTTATCGTGGGGATTTTTCCACCAACCAAGCCTAAAAATCAGGCTCGGTTAGCTTACGGTAAAGCGTTAAATTGCCATGCACTAAGGCATCGCGTTCCGCTTGAAGACGCCGGATCTCTTCCCGCAATCGTTCGACGGCGGCTTCCATTTCTGCGATCCCATTTTGATCTGCTTGCACGTTCATCCGGTTTTCCTCCCTCATCTAGCGTTCTTTCGTCAACGCATGCTTCAGCTGGTAGCTTTCGCCTTCAAACACAAGCAAATGCCCATGATGCGCTAGGCGGTCAATCATCGCCGCGCTATCTGGTCGTCCGTAAATACAGAGCCCCATTTGGAAAATTTCGGATTCTTCGGAATGACCTCACTGCGGCTCGCGTAGCTGTCAGTTATGACGTGGAGCAGGAGTTGCGCGCCTTCCTATTCTACGGGAATGTAGCCCCATTCGTCCTGAATAAGCAGCTGTGCTCGCTGGATCTCGCTAAACAGATACTTCAGCTTCCACCGCGCTTCACTTCGTTTCTCGCCCAGTCGCATCACCAGCGCTGCTACCGTGTAGAACTTTACCGGCATGCTCATATCGTAGGCATGCAGACCTACGGCAATCGCCAGATGCGTCAAGCCCATTCCGATGGGGCCATACAATACCAGATTCCGTCGCGCTTCAATGAACGTGCCTTCCGTCAGATCGCTTCACTGCAAGGAACTCGGCAGTTTCACGCCATGACTCTCGTAGCCTTCCAGCGTTTTGTATACCGTAAATCCGGCGCGACTAAGGAGCCAACACGGCGACTGTGTTCCCGGTTCTCCATCTCCTCGGTGAGGACGCGATGTAGAATTTCCCCCTGCTTCGGCATGGCCTCAAGCTCACAGAGCTGCACGGCACGCTGGCAGAGCCCAGCTTTGCAATAGGCCGAGATTTCCGTACGCAGCGCGCTTCTCTCTCCCGAACCACACTCATCGCCCTGCACCGTCCAAGGGTCTCCAGCATGCGGTCATAGACGCTAAGTTCCACCTACGGACTTACTTCCTGCTCAAAAGTGGAGAGGCGCGCGGCCTGGATTCCGCGGCGGTTGGTTCGGATATACGATGAGGCAAGTAGGGTAATTGGAGCTTTTCGCGGAAAGACCACACTGTCGTAATAGAATCATTAAGTTAATGGTGATGAGCCATATCTGGTTTCAGAATACCCTTTAGGACAATTTCAGATGGAAAGATAATAAATACCAATATATAATTAGTTGTGTATAAATTCCTAGTACTGGGGGGTCCGAATCAATGATTATACAGCCAAATTCCATTGTATATGATTCAGAAAATCAAAAATATAATGTTATAGAACCATTAGGAAATGGAGCATTTGGTTACGTTTATAAAATCCAAAAGCAATCCGATAATTCTGTATGGGCTTTAAAAACTCTACCCTCTAACTTTCCAAGTCAAGAGCAGTTACAAGCATTTATTAATGAAAGTTCTATGGCTATAAATGTAAATGGCGAGAATGTTGTAAAATATGTTTATATTCATGATGGCGATACATATCCTCAATTACCCCCATATATTATTATGGAGTTTGCTAACGGTGGTACTTTGTTTGATTTAATTGAAAAGGCAAAGAAAAAAGGTGAATTTTTTTCGAATTCAGAGTTATTAAATTATTATAATCAACTTATTGATGGAATGGAACAAATAAACCTTGTACTTGTTCATCGTGACATTAAACCGGATAATATTCTTTTAAATGAAGGTGTCATCAAGATATCTGATTTTGGATTATCCAAAATAGTTCATGACAGTACAAGACAACTTACTTTTAAAGGATTTGGTGCTCTAAGATATATGGCTCCTGAAGGATGGAAAAACGAAAAGAACACAATCCAGATGGACATCTATGCTATGGGAATCACTTTCTTTGAATTGGCCACATTAAAGCACCCTTACAATTTGAAGCAAGATGCAGATATGCATCAGTGGCAGCAGGCACATCTGTTTACTACTGCTCCTTCTCCTAAAACAATTAATAATTCATTAAACACAACCATTGCTCAAGTTGTTTTGAAAATGGTGGAAAAGAGTGTTGGTAAAAGGTATAAGACATGGGATGAAATTAGAAGAGATTTAACGATTCAAGATATACCAAACACTGAAAACACCACAATTATTGAAAACATGATAAATATCCGACTAGCTAAGGACAACTCGATTAAAGAACAGCAATTAAAAGAGAATAAAGAACGTGAAGAAAGGCTTATGTTTTTGAATATAATTAATTACCAATATTCGAACGACATATATAATCCACTAAAAGGTTTTATTGATGAGTTTAATTCAAGGTACACACAAGGAAAGATCAAAATATCAGGCTTGGGGTCGATGGATTCAGATGAAATTACAACAAAGATTCATTTACTCTCAGGGAATGTATTAACAATTATTTTAAAAGCATTGTTCGATGAGGATTTTGTAAGAGATGTTCCTGCGGAATTTTCTTTTCCTGGGGAAAGAAAAAGAACCTTTAAAAGAGTGGTTAGGCCTGTCCTAGACAATCGGAAGGTGCTTGCTTGGGGTTATTTGAAAGAGCATAATAATAAAGGGTTTAACATCCTTTTGATTGAGAATCCAGAAGATAGTACTTATGGCGAGTGGTACATCCTTAAAAATAAGAATAGTGGCTTTGGGAGAACAACTAGACCAGAACCATTCCCATTTGAATTTAATGAATTAGAGGAAGAAATTCAATTAATAAGAGCAACGCATATTTATACTACCGAAGTTATTTCGTTAAACCTTCAAGAATTTCAAGAATTTATTGTTTTGAATGTGTAACTTAAAATAAAAGATGATCGAACCGGATCCTGTATTTGGGTATATTAAAAGTAACCAGAGATTCAATAGATTCCTGTTTCGTGGCTTACAGAGAAAGAAAGTTTGGAGTTCAGGTAGCCTTCACTCACCCGGAACTTATTGAAGAAAACAATAATAAACGACAAAAGCAAAGGAGTTAAGCAGATACGTCCTGCATAGCTCCTTTACTTTTTCAAATACATTTTTCTAACCATTAGGGTAGCGTAACATTTGGGTCAGGATTATTTGCCTTCAGTCAAAGAATAGATATCCTTTATTATTCGAGAAACAATTTTTAAATCATTATTATTGAAGCCTAATAACGTAGTACTTATATTCTCAATACTACTATTTTTATTTGATGGAGAGACAAACAATTCAAACGGACTAATTTTAAGAGCAATAGCAATATTATTTATCATTTCTAAAGTAGCGTTTGCTTCGCCGCGCTCAATCTTCCCCAAATAAGAAGCATCAATATTAAGCAGATCGCCTAGTTCTATTTGAGTTAAATTGGAGGATTTCCGATACATTCGTATTCTATTTCCAACTTGTTCCGCAAGCTGAGACATAATTAACCCACCTCTCTTTAAGAGTAGGCAAGTTAAAAACTTTGTGGAAGATAAATATACTACCTATTACCATTTGAAAATAGGTAGTATATTGCCTATTATTAAATTATCTAAACACAAAGGGGATTTTACGACAATGACATCACTTTCTCAACATCATGTGGTTGAAAATGTCTTACAGCATAAAATGCGTGGTAAAATCATTTATCTTGGAAATTTATCTACTTCCGCAGCCCTTAAATTAACTTATGTAAAGCCGTATGATCATCCATCTGGAAAGGGATATCAACGTCCGGTAGATAGTAAAAGATGCAACGATTTTGCACTTTACTTATCCAAGGGTGATAATTCGTTGTTTACCCCAATACTTCTAAACGCAGAATCACATTGGGAGTTCGTGTCTTACGATAAGAACAGATCTTCATTTGGACGCTTAATTTGCAAAGATAAAGCATCTCTAATGGATGGGCAACATCGACTTGGTGGAATTCAAAGGTATACAAAGGACACCAATTCTGAAATACATGTTCCTTTCCTCGCATTCCATTACCTTGATGAAGATGAGGAAATAAATCTATTCGATATTATTAACACAAAGGCAAAAGGGATAGGGGCATCGTTAAGTAAATACTTAAAGAGAAATTCTGATGACATAAGTTGGGTAGCAACTCAACTTATTATCAGGGGGGAAAGCCCTTTTCATTTCATTGGAACATTAACAGGCAAGCGTAATTCTGGAAGGCATGTTACACTTCAGAATTTATATAAAGTCTTAGAACTATTGTTTAAGCCTGAACAACTTAAAGGTTTGCCGAAAGAAGAGAAATTGTTGCTCTCGTTGACCTACTTCAACACAATAAAAGAGCAATTTAATGTTGAATGGTTGGATTATAAGGAGTTTAGGATCACTCATATTGTTTGCTTAAATGCTCTAGCTATTATAGGAGCGGAGATAATAACAAGGATATCTGACTCTGAATTTAAACAAAAGAATTATCAACGTATTAGCAAAGATGTAAAGAAACTAAAGTTCATTGATTGGTCTTATGAAGGTGCTTTAAAATTTATTAAAGGTATGAGTGGGTCCAGGGCTTTAGCTGCAGATCTGATTTCTTCGTTATAGATCATTCTGTAAAGACCAGACCAATAAAGTTGTAATTAGGATAAGAAGGTAACATATAAACGAGTGAAGGTGGGGCAAGTGGACAACCGCCATAGAACCCGATTCGCTATTCGAGGGCTCGCTTATAATGCGGTAATCGAGTACAGTTCTCGATCTATTCACTGTTAACAGAGTATGTCTTTATTAAGGCAAGTGGCTGAAGTTAGTGCCGCGCCGCGGCGATTGAAATGCGAATTAAGCAAAATGCGATGATGGCGGGATTTCTGCCGTCGAAAGTGATAAGTTTGATCAAAGCATAAGTTGCACCCTTCGCGCTTGTTTGGATCGATTGTCCTCCCGCACTAGTAGCAGGGGCAGGCGTTCGTTTCTGTCTGCTCGTCGCGAGAACCGTATTAGAGACACATCCTTTGGCGGCCATTGCTTTCTCCGGATTGCATCTGATGAGGTTCTCGTGTTCAAATCGGCGCCGTCCTACAAAGGACGGTGTTTCCGTGTACGATAAGTGTCGAAACGATCTCGTCTTTGAACTGTCGGATTTGCAGTGAAAACGAAGTGCACGACATTGCGGATCGGCAGGAGTACGGATTCATCCTACTGTCCGATTCGTTCGATGTACGTATTCCTGACAGTTGAACCTGCGCGCCTACGGAATCACAAGGCTCGACTAGTTCGCCTCTGGCTCGGTGAGTCAAGAGGAGCGTGAAATACCGGACCGAAGGGAGGATATGCCGCGAAAGCCTCTTGATGCACCGGAGGGCTGTGCTAGAGTGCAAGCGTAGCGGCAAGAGGGAGCCCCCAAAAGGCCGCCGCTGCCGGCGAAGTCGGAAACGTGCCGACTTCGGTGATTCTGGCAGCAGACGACGAATAGGGATTAATTATTTAAGCCGGAGACATTCCCCGTCCTCATGTCTATTAAGGATCATGAGCTGCAGCTTCTTAATCCGGCTATCGTCGCCGGCGCGGCGATCGCAAGCCTCGCTCTATCCGGAAGCACCAGTAGAATGAACTGCAGTGGATCCTCGCCAATTGGCTCAGACATAAAGAACTGAGTTCCTGCCCAAAAAGGGCTCAGAAGCTCTCTACTGGCTTTCCCCACATACATGGATTCGGAAGCGTCTGGTGCACGAGCCGCAGCTTGACAGAGTTGGTCGCCATCGACTGCGCACCGATCTCTGGCCATGATTCAAAGCGCCCGGATCACGAGCCGCAGTTGGTCGGTACCTGCTACCTCACCGGCGCTCCGATCGCTAGCCCTGGAACCGGAATCGCCTGGTGCGCGAGCAGCAGCTGAAAGGTACCGGCCGCCGGCGACGGTGTGCCATTCTGCTCACGTTAGAATGCTTTTCTATGTAATTCTGACGCTACGTATGTGTATTCCTGGCGATTCATTGATACCCAAGCTTCACGAACGTTGTTGTGGGGATCGATATATGTTAACACACTTGTTTCCCCAACTAATCGGGCATTTTCTGAAACTTCTTTAATTGTCAATGCACTTGCCAAAAGGACAGATTCCATGTCTTCGCCAGTTAATTTTTCATCAAATATGGTTTTTGCACGTGTAGCAGACTCCCCGATGATTACTTCTTCCTTATTCTCAGGAGTGAATTCAAGGTTGCTATTGCACAAAATGAGAAATGGTGCGGTAGTACCAGGATATTTTCCTGCGAGAATGAATTGTGTTGTTGGACAAATAGTGGGATTATATTTTCTAAAAAGAGCATGGTGTGATTTATACACATCAATGCAACAATTTAATAGATCATCCTTTGATACCTCTTTTTTTGAAGCAATAATGGCTTTTATTGTATCTATTGAATGTTCCGCTGCCATGCCAGCAGAAGCAATAAGTATAGTAGGTGTTAACAAATAAGTCTTCCGAATATTTGATTCCTCTTTTTCAATTCCATTGTCTAGACTTAGGGTACATCGTTTAGTATCAGACGCTATGGTAACATAATTTACATTTTTTTTCGCAATAATTAAAGTCAATTGCAACGCTCCTTTTTACTTGATGTATTCTTAAGCGGCTTCTATATTCTTTTTCTCAAAACTTCTCCCGTTTAGAATAACTCCTTTCCAGATTAATGCTTCCTTTTCCCAGTCTACACTATATTTTTCAATCTACATTACTTTCTTTGAACAGCTGCAGCTGAACGATCGGCTGTCATTGCCGGCGCGCCGATGGCTGGCAGCGGGTCTGGAAGAGCCCGGTGAGCGATTTCTGGCCATGGATTCGGACGAGTCTGCGGTACGCCGACGTCGGCGTACCGATCACCGACCGCAGATCCATGCTGCTTTCGCCGGCAATTGTTCTTAGTATTATGTTGTATTATGATGTTGACCGTGCAGTGGAATAAAAAAACGGTCGAGTTATTCATGCAAAAAGTTTCTATAGTATGATGATGGCTGCTGCTTGTTGGTGTAAGATAACGGAACTATCGAAACAAATACCGTCACAAATAATATAAAAATCACCGCTCATTTATCGAGCGATGATTTTTATCGATCATTACTTCACTGCTTGGATTATCGCGGAAACAATGTACTGTTCGATATTTGCGCCAGGAACCCAATCCTTTATAAATGTATGGGAATCTTCCTTGGGCGTAATTGAAATGTCTTGAAAGCCGCTCTTGACTAACATAGACTCCAGTTCTTCAATGGGGGATGCTCCGGATACACAACCAGAATAAGCTGCAATGCTGTTTTGCAACTCTTCTGGAAGTGTCGCTGATAAAACAACATCTGATATCGCCAATCTGCCGCCCGGTTTCTGCGTATTCCGGAAACTTTGGACAGTCATTCCGGTAAGTAATGGACAGTTATTCCGTTAATGTTTGGACATTCGTTCCGGAAACTTTTGGACACCTGAACTCTCTCAAGAAGGCTCTTTTCTTACAT
>NZ_SHLX01000044.1 GCF_004764705.1 Paenibacillus cymbidii
ATGCCCGAACGCGCCACCGACGGCCCAGCGTCCTACCATTCCACCGCTGTATCTGACATTAAAATCGATGAAATCCTGCGAATGGCTGAGCATTCGTGAGAAATACCCTTAAATACGAGGGACGGAACCTACAGCCCTTATTTGTCTCCTGGAGCCGCTTTTATCGAGGTTAACGGAACTCACAGCCGCTGATTGGATGGAAACACACCAACTGAGGCAAAACAGGCGAAAATAAGAGCGCTGGGTTCCGTCCCTCGAGCATTCAGCCATGGTACCCGCTCGTGGGAAGATCGAACGTCCATCTTCAAAGAGGGAGACCTAAGTAGTAACTGAAATCAGTCTTATTTCGCTGACATTTCAAACAATGCAAGCTTACTTTGCCTTAACTGACAGCATTGCGCTCTCCGCTCCATCGGCCCAAATCGGACCAACAAGCCATTTTTTATGGCCTATTTTTCGTCCGGCTGCGAAGGCGCGGCAACCTAGATTAGTTAACGCCTAAACCGCTTCCCACAACATATCGTCGATCACATCGAGCAGCCTCGTGTCCATCTTGTCGTTTGGCCGTTTGAGGCAAATGCGCACCCGGCCTTCCACCGAACCGGCCAGCTTGTCCCTGTATTTGTCCACGATATCCGGATTCAGCAGGAAAAACATTAAGCCGTCGCTTCTGCGCGCATAACCGGCAATCGCCTTGCCCTTGCTGAAATAAATCGGAAACCCGTAATCGAGCGATTCTTCGCAATGCTCCACCATCGACATGATTCTGCCGCGCAACAGCAGCAGGTCGGTCAAATCCGTCTGGTCGAAGCGCGTCAAATATTGTTTGACCATCCAATCCATGTGTTATGCTCCTTTCCGCAACTCCATTCCCTCCCATCTTACCCGCGCATACGAAAACGCCGCCAGTGACGGGCTGTCATCTCTTTTGTCATATTGCCGCGTTTGTTGTCATCCGTTTGCCGCAACGACTATATTCCCGCGTCAGGGTTTGGTAAACTTTACACATCAGCACACTAACACGATTGAGCCAAAGGAAGATGCCGCATGCACCGCATTATCATCGCCGACGATCAGCGTCTGCTCCGGGACGGACTGCAGACGATATTGAATTTGGAAGACGACATGGAAGTCGTATCCGTCGCACAGGACGGTCAGGAGGCTTGCCGCGTCGTGCGCGAGCTGCGCCCCGACATCGTGCTGATGGACATCAAAATGCCGATCATGGACGGCATCGAAGCGATGAGACGAATCAAGCGCGACGTGCCGGGCACGGTCGTGCTCATGCTGACGACGTTTGCCGAGGATAAATTTATCGTCGATGCCATGTCGGGCGGGGCCGACGGATTCCTGCTCAAGGATATGCCCGCGGAAAAGGTGGTGCAAACCGTCCGCGACGCGATGGCAGGCCAGTTGATGCTGCCGGCGCCGATCGCCGCCAAACTGGCGGCCCGGCTCGCCGCGTTCGTGCCGTCCGGCGCCGACACGTTCGACGATGCCAAAATCAAGTCGCACGGGCTCGTCTTCACCGAACGCGAGCGCAAAATCATCCTGCTGCTGATCGACGGCTATTCGAACAAACAAATTGCCGCCGCCCTGTTCATGACGGAAGGCACCGTGCGCAACTATGTCAGCGTCATCTACAACAAAATCGGCACAAACGACCGGCAAGCCGCGATCGTGCTGCTAAAGGAGCTGCTGCTCGATGGCACGCTATAGCTGTAGCCGACTGACCGCCGGATGGCCGCGCAAGCTGCTCGCCTGTTTGCTGCTGGCGGCGGCCGTATGCCTGACGGCAATCGACCTTGCAGCGGCGGCAGCGCCCGACAGCCGCGAGACGGACGAGCGGCTGTTCCATTACCCGAATCAATGGAGCGTCTACTGGGGCGATCAGCCCGGCGCCGATGCCGTCTGGGAGAAGCTCGACGCTTCGATGTACGACCGGTTCGCCGAATACCGCGGCATCGTTTGGTTCAAGCGGACGCTCCCGGCGCTGGCCAGCCGCGATCCTTACTTGTTCCTGCGCGACATGCACCGCATCACCGTGTTCATCGATGGCGTGCAGGTGTACGCGACGGACAACCGGCTCAGCATGAAATATGCCCATGCCGGCATGTCCTTCCAGCCCATTCCGCTCGTGGCGGACGACGCCGGCAAACTGGTAACGATTCGGGCGGAATGGGACCGGGATCAGCTGCTGCCGGCCTGGAACATCATCGGCGAACGGTTCGCCCTGCTTCGCAGCTTCGTCGGGGCCGATTGGCGGCTGCTCGTCGTCGTTGTCGTCTTCCTGCTGGCGGGCAGCGTGTCGCTCGTCATGTTCATCCGGGTGCCGAAGGAGCGCATCTTCGCCTGGTTCACGCTGCTCGCTTACAGCGCGGGTATCGGCATCGGGCTGATGATGTCGACGCTGCAATGGTTCGGCGATTTCCGCCACTTGTTCTATTGGCGCGATTTGCTGCTGCCGCTCGGCATTCTGGCGTTTGTCGGGTTTTACGGAGCCGCGCAGGGGGAAAAGCATCGGCGGCCGTATCGATTCGCAACCGGCATCATGCTGACGTTTACTATTGCGGCGGCTGTCTCCGCGATATTCAACCATGTGTTGTATCGCGAAATGCTGCTGAACGGACTGCCGTTCTGTTTTGCCGTCGTGCTAGGCATCGTCACGTATACGCTGTTTCGTGGCGCGCGGCACGAACGTACGGCGGAAATGCGCTGGCTTGTCGGCGGTTACGTCGTGCTGCTGCTGTCCGGAACGATCCATATTTCCAACAATATACCGATCATCCGAATGTGGATTCTCCACGCGTTTCCGGGCCCGATCGGCGACTATGTGCTGCAAGTGCTGCCTGCCGGGTTGCTGATGTTTGCGGCGTGCCTGACGGTCGTCGTCTTCCGGCGCTATACCGCCATGCTCCGCCGACTGAGGCAGTATGCGGAGCAGTTGACTGCGGCGCACGAAGAGATGGTCAAGTTCGACCGGCTGAAGGACGATTTCCTGCGGAATACGTCGCACGAGTTGCGCACCCCGCTGCACGGCATCGCCGGCTTGACGGAATCGCTGCTCGAAGGCGCCGCCGGATCGGTTGCCCCCCCGATGCAGGACAATCTTCGGCTCATCCGCAACAGCGCAAACCGGCTGCTTCACCTGGTGAACGATATTCTCGACCTGTATCGGCTTCAGCACAAAGATGTGACGCTGGCTCCCGCTCCGACCGACGCGCGTGCGGTGACTGAAGCCGTCACCGCCGCGCTGGCGCCGCTGGCAAGGCGCAAAGGACTGGCGCTCGGCGTAAGTGCGGAGCGGCCAGGGCCGGTATATGTACGGGCGGATACGAACCGGTTGGAGCAAATTTTGTACAATCTGATCGGCAATGCGATTCGGTATACCGTGGTCGGTTCGGTATCCGTAACCCTGGAGCAAGCGACCGAATCGGTGCTGATCCATGTGACGGATACGGGGCCGGGCATCCCGCAAGAGCGCATGGAGACGCTGTTCGAGCCGTTCGCCGCCGCGGAAAGCGCGGCCGGAGGAGGCACCGGGCTCGGCTTGTCGATCGCCAAGCGGCTCGTGCAGCTGCACGGCGGCTCCATCGCCGTTCGTTCGGTTCCAGGCGAAGGCACGCGAGTCTCGTTTTCGCTGCTGGCGACGACGGAGCGGCCGGATTCGCATACTGCGGCGCTGGTTGAAGTCGTTTCCTCCCGCTATGCGGAAGAAGCTTCGGCTGCGCCGGTGCTTCCGCTCGCGCCGGGCGACGAGGAAGCGGCGGCGGCGGCCGCTCCGGCGGTTCAGGCGGGCAACGGCGACGGGAACGAAGCGGCAGAGCGGCTCATTATGATCGTGGACGACGAGCCAATCAACGTGCAAGTGCTCGTCCATTACTTGCGCGGCGAAGCTTGCCGCCTGGTTCATGCGCAGGACGGCCTGGAAGCGCTGCGGCTGCTGGACTCGGGCATCAAGCCGGACCTGCTGCTGCTCGACGTGATGATGCCGGGCATGACCGGGTACGACGTATGCCGGCGCATTCGGCAAACGCACGGGCCGAGCGACTTGCCGGTCATTCTGCTGTCGGCGCGCAACCGCGTGTCCGACTTGACCGAAGGGTTCGACGCCGGGGCGAACGATTATTTGTCCAAGCCGTTCTCGCAAGGCGAGCTGCTGGCGCGGGTGCGCATCCAGCTCAAGCTGGGCGAATTCCACGAATCGCTGGAAAAGCTCGTCGGCATCCGCACGACGGAACTGGCCGATCGGACGAAAGAATTGGAAGAGCTGGCGGAAACGTTGGTCGGACGGACGCTGGAGTTGGAAGACCGGACGAAGGAACTGGAGGAAGCGAACACGGCGCTGGCCGGTTCGGTGCGCGAAACGGCGGAGGCGCTGGCGGAAGTGTCGGTTTGGGAAGAGCGCAACCGGATCGCGCACGAAATCCACGATGTCGTAGGCCACACGCTGACGGCAACGATCGTGCAACTGGAGGCGGCCCGCAAGTTGGCGGACCGGGATTTGGCCAAGTCGGTCGAGAAGCTGGATCTGGCGCGCGATTCGGTGCGCAAAGGACTGGACGAAATTCGCCGCTCGGTGCGAATGCTCAAGGATGAGGGCGGCGGCTTCGATCTTACGGTTGCGCTGCAGGAGCTCATCACGGAGACGACCTGCGGCACCGGCGTTTCGTTCGAGCGCCGCATCAGTGCGCTGCCGCAAGTAAGCGAATTGATGGGGCGCGTCGTGTATCACTCGCTCATGGAAGGCATTACGAACGGCATTCGCCATGGGCGCTGCCGGGCGTTCGCCTTCGAACTGTACGCGCGGGAGAACACGCTGCACTTCCGGCTCGTCAACGACGGCGTCGTGTACGGCTCTTCCCGGCCTGGCTTCGGCTTGACCGCGCTTATGGAGCGGGTGCACCTGCTCGGCGGCACGGTGCGCATCGGCGCGGCGGACGCCGCCGAGCTGCCGGCGGCGAGCGGCGGAGCCGCGGCAGCCGGCAATCCGGCCGGCTGCGCGCTGACGATCACGCTGCCCCTGCGGCAGGAGTAATTATTTTGCCGGCGATTGAAGCGTATCCGGGCCGGTGAAATACAGCCAGCGTCCGTCGCCGCTGCCGCCGACGAAGGCAAACAGGTCGGTTGCGGCCAGCTTCGCGATCGGTCGGGATTCCCCGCTGTCCGCATCGTAGACGAAAAACTCGTGATAAGCGTTCGATTTCCCTTCGGTCGCCGCATGATATTTGGCAGAAACGTAAGCATGAGTGCCGTCTATCCAAAAATACGGACTTGTGCCCGGCATCGGCGGCAAAACCTGTTCGTTCCCGCGGTATAAGCCGCCGTTGTCGTAGTACCGGTATACGTCATCGTAGGACGCAAGGAAGCCGGCATTCGCCGACTGCTGCTCCGGCAGCGGCGATTCCCATTTCTCCAGACGCCCCTTTTGCCAATTGTAGCGATAAAGAATTTCCACGCTGATCCGCACCGGGTCGAGGCGATACATGCTCGTGTAGACGAACTTCCCGTCATCTTTAAACAGAATCGGCATTCGGCCGTCCGAAATCATGTTTTCCTGCAGTTCGCCGAGCAGCGTCTTCTTGTGCGTGAAGGTTTGGCGCGTGTGCAGGTCGTAAACGATCAGATCGAGATCGGCCGTCTGGCCCTCTTCGCCTGCCGCCATCAGCACGTAACGGCGGTCGCGGCTGATTCCGGCTCCGTATACGAATGCATCCACATGGACGTCGTAAGCCGTGTCGCTTGGGGGCACCGTCGGGCCGCCATCCGGCCTGGCATAGAAGAAGCCGCGCGTATCGGCGACAAAATCGCCTTTGCCCCAATACGTCGTCGTCAGCTCGACCGGATAAGCGGCAAATTTGCCTTCGGCGGAGTCGAATACCCCGTACAGCTTGGGATACGGCGCATCGCATTCGCACGTTTCCGTATAGCGCGACGCCAGCATGTAGCGCGGATCGCCCGTCAGCGTGTGCAGCCAATACGGCTGTTCGAGCGTGCCCGCCCGTTCGAGCTTGCCGCCGTCTGTGGCCAAACGCCACAGCTGCTGCGTTTTGGTGACGATGGCGTGGAACGAGGGCGTGTCGCGAAGCGTCAAGCCTGCCGCGGTACGCGCATCGTTCGCGTTCAGCGTGTACTGCACGCGAATGAGGATATCGGCGGCCGCCGAGCTGACGCTCAGCTTCAGTTCGGTGTCGCTGCGCCAATCGAAGGCGAGCTTGAAGTCGTCCGCGGGGGACGCGCTCTGTTTGGTCATGTTGGCGGCCAGCGCCGATTCAGCCGAGGCGCGGTCCATGCTTTCGCGGAAATGCAGCGTATACGTTTGCGGCGTTTCGGCGACCGTTGTGCGGATGGGCGCCTGCAGCCGCGGTTCGTCGTCGAGCGTAATCGCCACCGCGTGTTCGCCGTCTTCGACGTAACGCGGCGATGTGGCGCTCGCCGCTGGCGATGTCGCTGTCGGCGCCGGCGTGGCGCTCGCCGCTGGCGATGTCGCTGTCGGCGCCGGCGTGGCGCTCGCCGCTGGCGATGTCGCTGTCGGCGTTGGCGTGGCGCTCGCCGCTGGCGGTTCTTTCCGTTCTCCGCCGAAACACCCGCCCAGCAAACTCGCCGTCAGCAGCAGCAAAATCGATACTTTTCTCTGTTTCATCCCTTGCCGGTTCCCCTTCCATCTGCGTCTCCCGTCATTCCAATAGACGCCGGCCACAGCAGGGAAGTTGCAAGCGCTCCGTTCTACAAAATAAGCCATGTTTGATTGGCTATTCCGCCAAAAACGACCACTAACACAAAAATAGCCAGCGAAAACGCTGGCTATTTCCTCCGAAGCGGTCAATCAAGCGCCAACAAGCCATTTTTTATGGCCTATTTTTCAAGAGCTCCGCTTACTCCGCCCAGTTCCCCTTGCGGAACACAGGCACCGTCTCGCCATTCCCGGCGATGCCGTCGATGTCCATCTCGGCCGAGCCGATCATGAAATCGACGTGCGTCGCGCTGTTGTTCAGCCCGAGCTCGGCCAGCGCTTCGCGCGACATGTCCTTGCCGCCCTCGATGTTGAACGCGTAGCCGCTGCCGATGGCCAGATGGTTCGACGCGTTCTCGTCGAACAGCGTGTTGTAGAACAGCAGGTTCGACTGCGAAATCGGCGACCGGTGCGGCACCAGCGCCACTTCGCCCAAATACCGCGCGCCTTCGTCCGTATCGAGCAGCCGCTGCAAAATGTCGAGCCCGGCCTGCGCCTCCGCCGCCACAATGCGGCCCTCCTCGAACGTCAGCTTGAAGCCGTCGATCAGGTTGCCGCCGTAGCTGAGCGGCTTCGTGCTCGACACGTACCCGTTCACGCCGCCGCGGAGCGGCGCGGTGAACACTTCCTCCGTCGGCATGTTCGCCATGAAGGACACGCCTTTGGAATCGACGCTGCTCGCGCCGACCCATAGGTGCTTCTCCGGCAGCTCGACGGTCAAGTCGGTGCCCGGCGCGCGGTAGTGCAGCTTGCGGAATCGTTTGCCGTTCAGCCAGTCGACTTTCTTGTGCAGCGCCGCGTTATGGGCCGCCCAAGCCTCGGCCGGATTGCCTTCGTTCAGCCGCACGGCGGCGAAGATCGCGTCCCACAGCTTGCGCACCGCTTCGTCCGGCGTTTCGCCTGGGAAAACTTTCACCGCCCAGTCCGGCATTGCCGCGGCAACGACCGTCCAGCTCATCTTGTTCGCCTGCACCGCCCGGCGGAAATTAGCCAGCCCGGCGCCCGACGCTTTCTGGAAATTGCCGATCCGCTGCGGATCGATGCCTTTGAGCAAATCCGGATTCGGCGACACGATCGAAATGAACGAAGCGCCCGCATCGACGAACGCATTGCGTTTGGCCGTCTCCCATTCCGGATAGACGGTGAACACTTCGTCCGCCGCATGTTCGTACTTCAAACGCGACAATGCTTCGTCGATCCAATCGACGTGAACGTTGCTCGCTCCCGCCGCGTACGCTTTGGCTGCGACTAGCCGAACGAGCGGCGCCATTTCCACCGCTCCGCTGACGAATACTTGCTGACCGCCTTGCACGTTGACCCCGACTTTGACGATCAAATCCGCATAACGCTCCAATTGTTCATGGAATGATGACATAACGTTACTCCCTTCTGGCCCGCAAAATTTTCACCCTTACCCTGTCATTGCCATTCTGCCATTCGTATTGTATCCTGCCCCCGCGCGGATTAGTCCTCCGCCGGCCGGTCGGCCGGAAACGTCAGGCCGATTTGCCGTCGCGCCTCGTCCATAACGGCAAGCGTCGCGCGCGAAACGGCGTGCGTATTGACCGCCGACTCGGGCCGGCCGCCGGCGCAAAGCGAAATGAACTCCGCCAGCTCGTAGTACATCGGCCGGTTCGGCAGCGGCGGCGTGATGTCTTCCGTCCGCCCGTCGCGGTAATGGACGACCGCCCGCTCCGGCTTGTTGATATGATCCACGACGAGCGTCGCCAATTCGCCTTGAAACTCGGACGGCGCATACGAATCCGTAATTTTCGAATGCGCGACGATCGCTTCCATCTCCGGATAAGAAAGCAGCAGGCTGCCTTCCCCATCGACGCCGGAAGCAAGCATGTACGCGTTGGCGGACACGCGCTGCGGCGGGCCAAACAGCGCCACCAACGGGTACAGGCAATAAATGCCGAGGTCCATCAGCGAGCCGTTCGACAGCGACGGATCGAACGCGTTCAGTACGTTGCCCTGCTTGTACGCGTCATAACGGGACGAATATTTGCTGACGTTGGCGAAGACGCGCCGCAGCGGGCCAAGCGCCGGCAACTGCTCGCGAATGGCCGCAAATGTCGGCATCAGCGTCGATTTGACCGCCTCCATCAGCACGACGCCGTTCGCCCGCGCCGCCGCCGTCATCGCGTCGAACTCGCGCACGTTTGAAGCGACCGGCTTCTCGCACAGCACGTGTTTGCCGCGCTCCATGCAGGCGATCGCCTGCGCCGCATGAAGCGCGTTCGGGCTGGCGATATAAACCGCGTCGACAAGGCCGCTGTCCAGCATGTCCCCCAGATCGGTAAACACCGCCGGATCGCCGGATCGCGCCGCAAATGCCCTGCCTTTCTCCTCCGTGCGCGAATAAACCGCCGTCAGCCGAAACTCGCCATGCTCCGCCGCCGCTTTCAGAAATTCATCCGTGATCCAGTTGGTGCCGATGATGCCGAATCTCATGTATGCCAGGCCTCCCTCAATCTCGTTCCAGTTCGATGCCAAAATAACGCCGCAACGCCTCCCGGTACGCTTCGCCTTGGGCTGGCACGAAGGCGTCGACCCCTTGCGGCGTAAAAATCCGAAACTCGTCGCCGGCTACCGTATTGCGGCCTTCCTTCGTCCGGATCGCCAGCATCGGCGCCTTGCGGAAAATCGACTCCGGCGCGTGTTCGCACCAATAGGAAGCCGTGATGAAATCGATCGGCAGCTGCGGCTCTTCGGTGAACGAATAAATGCGCTGCCACGCCTCCTTCCGCCACTCGCACAGCAACCAGCCAAAATAGGCGTCACGCTCCATCCGGTACAATTCGTCGCCTTGCGGCTGCTCCACCCCTTCGGCCAGCAGCACGGGACGGCGCGGCACGATGCCGCCGACGCCAACGTCGCACAAATACGGCTTCCCTCCCGCGTAGGCGCGCAGCACGTGATGACGACGCTTCGGCGGCAAATTGGGCGTATCCCGCCAGAAGCGGCCGAACAGATCGGTCGTCTGATAACCGAGCTCGCGCAACAGCCAGCCGAACAAAGCGTTCAGTTCGAAACAGAAGCCGCCGCGACGGCGGACGACAATTTTATCGTACAGGTGCGGAATGTCCAGCGTGAGCGGCACGCCGCGCAAAATGTCGAGATTCTCGTATGGCACCGCATGCAGGTGCCTCTCCTGCAGTTCGGCCAGCGTTTCGGCGCTGCCGTCCGGCACGCCGGCATATCCGATCCGATTCAGATAGGCGCGCACTTCGGGTTTCAGGCTTTCATCGGCCAGTGGCATTCGATCGGCTCCTTCGGGAAGGGCAACCGGCTTCGCAGACTGGTAACCGGCCCCATTCATAGTCCTTCCCATCATATCAAGGCGACAGCCGTTTCAACAAGTCGAAATCCAGTCTGAAATAACGGCGGCCGGGCATATTTTTGCTAGAGAACGCATATTATTAATAGAGGAAAAGAAAGGAAAATCGTGGGGAAAAGGGTGCAAGCGCAATGAAATCATTCGCCGTATTGCTGCAGCAACTGACAACATGGCTGACTTCGTTCTCGTGGGTCAATCAGTTGTTGCCGCTGCGTCTTCTGCTGCTGTTCGGAGGGCTGGGTCTGTCGCTCGCCGACGATGTGATGTACCGGTTTCTGTTCGACTACTCGTCAGGTTACCGCGTGTACGACTTTCTGTTCAACACGATCCCGCTTTCGTCTATCGGCGCGCTCGCCTTTCTCGCCGGCGCCTGGCTGACGCTTGTTTCGCCCGACGTGAAGCTGCTGCCGATCGGCTTGTGGGGCAAGGCGTTCGTCATCCTGTTCCCGTTCTCCGGCTGGTTTCTGAACTCGCTTCTGATGGCCGCCATGTACGTATGGCTCGGCTATTTGCTGTACCGGTTCACGGCGTCCGCCGAAGCGACGAACCCGAACCAAACCACTTCGATGTAAGCGTCAAAAAAACGAAATCGCCCATGCCTGCTCGCGGCATGGGCCTATTTGTCGCGCCAAATATCGGAAACGGAAGCTTGCAAACTTTTTTCCCGGAACCGCGTCTAATAAAGTAGACTTATAGAGCCGGGATGGGATTGTGATGAAGCGACACCAACAAAGGCCGCTGGCGATCAGCATGGGCACCCTTGTGCTGCCTTTGCTGTTTCTATTGCTGACTTCCACCGCCACGATACAGAAACAGCACAACAGCCTGGCGGAACGCCGGGAGAACGCTTCCGTCCAGCCATCTCCGCTGCCGACAGCCGAACCGTCGCCCACCGTGCCGCCCAAGCAGGCGCGCATCGTCGTCATCGACGCCGGGCACGGCAACGCCGATCCGGGAGCCGCCGGCGCCAGCGGCAAGGAAGAGAAGGAATACACCCTCGCCGTAGCACAAGCGGTGTACGCCGAATTGAAAGCGGATTCGAGATTCGAGCTGCATTTGACCCGGGGCGACGATTCGTACGTCGAGCTGCTCAGCCGGGCGGCGCTGGCCGAAGAGCTTCACGCGAGCGCGCTTGTTTCCATTCATGGCAATACGTTCACCAGCCGCAGCGTATCCGGCACCGAAACGTATTTTTACGATGACAACAGCAGCGAGCTTGCCGGGTTGATTCATTCCCGTCTGCTGGAAGCGATGCACTTTCGCGACCGCGGCGTCAGACGCAACGATTGGAAAATTTTAACCCATAGCAGCATGCCCGCCGTCCTCACCGAAATCGGTTATTTGACGAATCCGCAGGAAGAAGCGGCCATGCTCGCGGAAGACGGCATCCGCCGCGCCGCGCAGGCGATTGCCGCCGCGTTGACCGAATTTTTCTTTCCCGCGGCCTGACCGCGTGCCTCTTACCAGGCGGTATACCCGCCATCGATCGAAAATACGGCGCCCGTCGTAAACGACGACGCTTCCGACGCGAGATAGACCGCGATGCCCTGCAGTTCGTCCGGCACGCCCGGACGGCCCATCGGCGTCATGCTCATCCATCGTTCGATCAGCGCGCCGCCCTCGCGGAAAAATTTGTCCGTCAGCTCGGTTTTCATATAGCCCGGGGCAATCGTATTCACCCGCACGCCGTGCGGCGCCCACTCCGCCGCCAGCGTCTTCGTAAGCGAAATGACCCCCGCCTTCGACACGTTGTAAGCGACCTGATTCTGCGGCGTGTTGACGATAATGCCGGACATCGACGAGATGTTGATGATCGAGCCTTTGCCTTGCCGGATCATCTGGCGGCCGACCTGCTGAGACATGAGGAACACGCCGTTCAGGTTGACGTTGATGACGTCGAGCCAGTCCTGGTAAGCCATCTCTTCGGCTTTCGCATTTTTGACGATGCCGGCGTTGTTGAGCAGCACGTCGATTTTGCCGAATTCGCGCAAAGTCTCCGCGCACACCCGCTCCGCATCCTCCGGCTTGCTTACATCCGCCTCGACCACATGCGCGCGCACGCCGTATTGCTCGCGCAGCTCGGCGGCGGCCTTGTCGGCATTGCCGCGGTTCAGGTCCGCGATGACAAGATCGGAGCCCATCTCCGCCAATGCCGCCGCCATCGCCCTGCCGAGCCCGACGGCTCCTCCCGTCACGATCGTCGCGTACCCTCGCAGCTGCAGCTTCTCCATAATCCCCATCCGAATCGCTCCTTTATGTTTGGTCCCCGGTGTCAGCCGGCTGGTTGGAACCGGATCGTAAACGCCGTTCCTTTGCTGCTGCTCTTGACATCGATGGTTGCCCGGTGCCGCGCGGCAATGCTGTAGCACACCGCCAGGCCGAGCCCCGTCCCGTTCTCCTTGGTGGTGAAGAACGGCGTGCCCAGCTTCTCCACATACTCTTCCTTAATTCCGCTCCCCTGATCTTCCAGTTTCAGAACGACCGCATTTCCTTCCATATAGGTGCTGATCGTAAACGCCCCGCCCGGCGCCATGGCCTCCAGCCCGTTGATCGCCATATTCAGGATCAGTTGGCGGATTTCCTTCTCATCCAGCTGCAAAGAGCCGATTTCCCCGTAGTTGACGTGAAAATGTTTGTCCGACAGCATCGCTTCCGCCTGAATGAGCGGCTGCATCGAGGCGATGATTTCGTTGAGATGGGCCTCTTCGAAATGGGTCGTCTTGTTTTTGGCTAGCGACAGAAATTCGGTGATGATGCCGTTCGCGCGGTTCAGTTCCTCCAGCATGATGTCGATGTATTCGACGGCCATCGATTGATTTTTTTTCGACATTTGCAGGAAGCCGCGGATCGTCGTCATCGGATTGCGTATTTCGTGGGCGATGCCCGCCGCCATTTCCCCGATCAGATTGAGCCGGGCGAGCTTCGCCATCTCCTTCTCCCACGCGACCCGCTCCTCGCTGGCTATAATCAGCTCGCGGGTTCGTTCGCGGACGAGGCGCTCCAAGTAGTCGTATTGGTTCTGATGAAAGCGATGCATCTGCACGAAAGCGTCGACTTTCAGCTTCAGCACTTCGGGATGGAACGGCTTGAACATGTAGTCGATCGATCCCGCCTGGTAGCCTTGCAGCACATGTTCCGCCGATTTGTTGATCGCCGTGATGAAAATGATCGGGATATCCTTCGTTTTCTCGCGGTCCTTGATCAGCTTGGCCGTTTCGAAGCCGCTCATGCCCGGCATTTGCACGTCCAGCAGGATCACGGCCACATTCTGCATGTCTTCCCGCATCGTATAGCGCAGCGCATCTTCGCCCGAGCGAAGCCCGATCAGGCGATAATCGGGAGAAGAAAGCACCGCTTCCAGCGTCAGCAAGTTTTCGGGACGGTCGTCTACCATCAAAATATCGACTTTGTTCTCCATGGTCTGCTCTCGTTCACCCTATTTCCGATATATTTTCTCTTTGGCATCCCATTCTTCCAAAGATACCGCATGCGTCTTGAGCAGCCCTTCCTTGCTGCCCAGACACAAAAAACCGGCATGCACGAGACTTTCGCTAAACAGTTGGACCACGCGCCGCTGCAGAATCGGGTTGAAATAGATGAGCACATTCCGGCAAACGATGACGTGAAACTCGTTGAAGGAATGATCGACCGCCAAATTGTGCTGCGAAAACATCATGTTTTCCGACAAATACGAATGGAACGCAACCCCGCTTTCCTGCACCGAATAATAGTTTGAGAACGCTTCCTCTCCTCCGGATTGAAAGTAGTTTTTCGTATAAAGCTGCATCTTGTGCAGCGGAAATACGCCGCGCTCCGCCAGTCGCAGCACCTGCTCGTTCATGTCGGTAGCGTACAGCATCGTCTTGTGGTACAACCCTTCCTCGTGCAGCACAATCGCCATCGAATACACTTCTTCCCCGGTCGAGCAACCGGCATGCCAGATGCGGATCGCCGGGATGGAGCGAAGATAAGGAATCATTTGGCGCCGGAAGGCGAGGAAAAAACCGGGCTCGCGAAACATTTCGGTGACGTTGACCGAAAAGTCGGCGAGCAGCCGATCCATCGCTTTGCGTTCGTGCAGCACTTTGTCGAGCAAGGCGAGAATCGAAGGCTGGTTCTCCCCGCGCATGCGGCTCAGGATGCGGCGCCGCGTCGACGGGAACGAATAATTGCGGAAGTCATAGCCGTTGTACCGGTAGATGCCTTCGAGCAGAAGCGCAATTTCCAGCTTCTCGATCTCCTCGTGGGCAGACAACGATTCGTCGCGATGGATCATGGCCGCTGCCCCTACCTGCACAGCCAGACGCGGACCAGCGACAACAATTGATCCAGCAGAATCGGCTTGCTGATATAGTCGCTTGCGCCCGCTTCAATGCATTTCTCCCGGTCGAACTTCATCGCCTTGGCGGTCAGCGCGATGATCGGCAAATGAAGAAACCGCTCGTGCTTGCGGATTTCGCGGATCGCCTCGTAACCGTCCATGCGCGGCATCATGATGTCCATAATGACCAGATCGACGATTTCGTTGTGATCGAGCAGCAGTTGAATGCCTTCCTGCCCGTTTTCGGCGAACAGGACATGGATGCGGTGCATTTCCAGCGCCGTTGTCAGCGCATAGATGTTGCGCAAGTCGTCGTCCACCAGCAGGACGGTTTTCCCTGCAAGCGTAAGATCGACCGGACCCGCCATCCCGTCCGGCAGCTCGACATGTCCGGCTTCCAGCGCCGTCGCCGCTTCGTGCTCCACGCCCGCCATCCGTTCGCCGCGCACTTTGCCGATCGGGATATACAACGTGAATGTGCTGCCAACGCCAACTTCGCTTTCGACCTGGATGAAGCCGTCGAGCAGTCCGGCCATCTTCTGGCAGATGGACAACCCGAGGCCCGTTCCGCCATACTTGCGACTCGTCGTCCCGTCCGCCTGGCGGAACGCTTCGAATATGAACGCCTGCTTGTCCTGCGGAATGCCGATTCCCGTATCCGCCACCACGATCGCCAGCGCATGATCGTTCGTTATCGCGGCCGGCGCCCCTTTGACATCTTCCTTCGCCATCAGGTGCATCGCCAGGGAAACAGATCCCCGCTCCGTAAATTTGAACGCGTTGGACAGCAGGTTTTGCACGATTTGCTGCAGCCGTTGCTCGTCCGTATGGATCATCAGATCGGCAATATCGGCGTCCACCCGAACGTGGAACTGCAACTCCTGTTCGCCGGCGACAGGCTCGAATTGGCGTTTGGCAAATTCGGCCACGTCCAGCAGCTTTACCCAATCGAGCACCACCTCCAGCTTGCCTGCCTCCACCTTCGACAAATCGAGCACTTCATTGATAAGCGCGAGCAAATCTTTGCCGGACGAGGAGATCGTTTGCGCGTATTCGATCTGTTTGGTCGTAAGGTTGCCTTCCTGGTTCGCCGCCAGCATCTGCGATAAAATGAGCAGGCTGTTCAGCGGCGTCCGCAGCTCGTGCGACATGTTGGTCAAAAATTCGGTTTTGTAGCCGGAAGCGAGCAAAATTTGTTTGTTCTTCTCCTCCAGCTCCAGCTTGATTCGTTCCAGTTCGCTTCCTTTCTTCTCCGATGCTTCGTATTGCTCGCGCAATTGCTCGTTCAGCGTCTTGAGCTCCTCCTGCTGCAGCTGCAGCTCTTCCGATTGCGTCTGCAGTTCTTCGGTGAACAGCTGCGAATCGCTGAGCAGCCGCTGGATTTGCATATGGCCGAACACGCTGTTGATCGTGATCCCGAGCGTTGCGGACACGTCTTCCAGCAGCTGCATGTGCATGCGGGTAAACGGCTTGAAGGACGCAAACTCCATGACCGCGACGACCTGGCGCTCAAAGGCTACCGGCACGATAAGAATTTGCGCGGGCGCTGCGGCGCCAAGCGCCGAACCGATGCGTATGTAATCGTCCGGCGGCCCGGACAGCACGATCAAACGATTCTCCTCGGCGCACTGGCCCGCCAGCCCTTCGCCGAGGGCGAAGCTGTCCGCGCCGATCGCCGCCAGACCCGCCGCGTAAGCGCCGCCCTTGCGAAAGCGCGTCGTCTGGCCCGGCGTTTCCTCGCGGTTGTAGAATACGCCGTAATTCGCTCCGATCGCCGGCGCAATCGCCGTGATCACGATTTTCGCCAGTTCGCCGAGCGACTGAACGCCCTGGTATTTGGCCGATATGCCGGCCACTTGCGATTTATTCCAGTTCTGCTCCTGCAACAGCAGGTTCGCCTCGGTCTGGAACCGGGCGTGCTCTTCGAGGGCGGCGGCCATCGTATTGTATGCGTGCCCGATGCTCGCCACCTCGTCCCCGGAAGCCACTTCGATCCGCGGAAGCCGGTCGTTCTGCTCGGATTCGGAAGCCAGCTTCATCACCGAAATGATGCCGGCCAGGCTGCGGATGACGCTGCGGAACACCCATACGGCAACCATCACGCTGCTGAGCAGCGTGATGGCGACGAGAATGACGATGAGCCTCACGGCTTCGTTGTATGTACCGGTCGAACGGGCCAGTTGCCTGTCCATCTCTTGTTCCTGCAGGCTGTTGAACTGCTTGATCGTGTCGAACAAACCGGCGCGAATCGCATCGGTATCGTTATTGTGCCAGGCAATCGCCTCTTCCGTCTTGCGCTTGCGCAGCAAATCGATCGCCGCGTCCGTGCTTGCGATGAAGGAAGTTTCCAGCCGGTGCAGCTCCTGCACCAGCCTGTGGCTTTCGGACTGATCGTCGAACATTTGCTCGAGCCTGTTCAGATAGTCGTTCACGGTTGCTTTGACGGTGCCGAGTTTGTCGACGCTGTCGTCCAGCGCGCTTGCGTCGGAATCGAACAGCAGCTCCGTCGTATCGGTATTGAGGCTGTTGATGCCGTTGCGGACAATGTTGGCCAACTTGACTTTGGAGTAGCTGTCGTCCACGATGTCGTGCATGGCCCGGTTCATGTCGAATATCATGCGGAGCGCGATAAACGAAAATACGAACAGCAACGCCAGAATCGTAGCGAAGCCAACGAACAATTTCGTGCGAAACTTCATCGAACGACACCTTTCCCCAAGGCGAAATGGCCTACAACAATAGTTATATCTGAATTTTCTGATATGTGCCAGAAAAAAATAACAGGCCTCCATCAAGAGGCCCGTTGTCGGACAAGCGCGAATGCGCCGGGAAATTCGAACAAACCTTTATAGCAGCGGCCGTCTAACAGCGCACATGCTTGCGCTTGAAGCCGATTTCTCCTCGCGCGATCGACTTTTCGATGCGTTCGGAAGCGACGATGACGCTTTTTTTCTTGTCCTTCCGGACTTCGACCGGCCCTACCGCCGCCGCGGTTTCCACCGCCTTGTCATGCAGCGGCACGTAAGAGACGGCCGTCGTATAAATGAAATTGTTCATCGAATATTTCGCCCGTTCAGGCGCGTCGTGAATCGTCGCTTTCGCCAGATCCAGCATCCCGGTCAGCTTATCCGCCGAAAACGCGCTGTCCGGCCGGTTCCCGAGCAGCCAGCAGTAGCAGCTCCAGCCCGCCGACATGCGCAGCTCGTCGCCGCTGGCGATCCACCGGTCGGACACTTCCTGGGCGATATTCGCTTCCGCCAGCGTAACGGCCACCACGTAGTCGGACAGCATATAAAAGTAAGCCCCTTCGATCCAGCGCTCATAATCCGCCGCCGTCATCGCATTCGGCTCCGCGATAATCCCCGCAAAATACATCGCATCGTAATTCCCCGTCGCGTAAAGCTCTTCCGCCAGCGGCTGATTGAGCTTTATTTTGCGAAAGAGGGGCTTCATTTCTCCTGTCGCCACGCCAAACAGCGGCTCATGCGCGCCATTCGCCATATACATCTTCTTCAAGCGTTCCTTGCCTAGCGCTTCCAGTTCCTGCATCACGCTATCGAGGTTCAAGCACCAACGCCTCCTTGACATGTAGAGTAGTCATGGTCTTGTAAATGTATTCTGCACGAGGAAACGGAACTCCTTTCGTCGGACGCCGCATCCGCCATTGCCGCTCATAAGCCTTCCCTTCCGATGCCATTCCCGCGATCGCGATCCCTTTACTGCCGAACCCGTTAATAAGTAGACCGGTTTGTGAGTTTTTTTTGAGAAAGAGATGTTATAGTGTTATAGGACTTTGTTCCTGATTCTTGTCGGATGTCGGATGTCGAATTGGAACGTACGCAAAGAACAACAATGGGAGGCCACAAAATGAGTTTTGCAAGAAAAATGGTTCGGCTTATGCTTGTCTTGACGCTTCTGGCGCCAAGTGCTTATGTTGTAACGGTCGATCGCGCCGCTGCGCTCGCGAGCGCTTACGAGCTCAACGGCACGCCTCATCCTTGGGAGGAGGCAACTTTGACGGCGGACGGGGATACGCTTGCCATTGTCGCCGACGATTCGCCTTTGTCGCCGCTGCGCATTCACGTGACGGCGCCGGAAAGGTCGACTGTTACGATTCAGGGGAACCCGAACATAACCTATACTAATGTTTACATCGAAGTGGACGAAGCGATCACCTTGCAGTTGGAGAATCTTCTTGTTGTCGCTCCCCAGGGAGACAACTTCAACGGGTTAAGCTTCATCAAACCGAACAGTCATAAGGACTTTACACTGATCCTGGTCGGCGATAACGCGGTAACGGGCTTCGACGGCATCCATGCCGACTCGAACCATCAATTGACGATCAAAGGCAGCGGCACACTGAAGGCAACGGGGCTGGCGGCACTAGCCGCGAATACGGACAGCGGGCACGGCATTCATCTGCTGTCGGACGGCACATTGAATTCGGAAGCCGGCGCCAAGCTGATCATCGAAAGCCAAGTCAAGGCGTATGGCGGCGATTCGTTGTCATCTTCCGCCGGCAGCGGCATCTTCGCCGACTGGGGCAATATGCTTGTCAAGAGCGGCAGCGTAACGGCGGTCGGCGGCCAGACGTCGGGAGACCGAAGCGCCCTTACCGGCTCCGGCGTCACACGGCGCGGCGGGTACGGCATCAATCTTCGCGGCTGGAATTTCCCGCAGCCGGCCGGCGTGTTGACGATCGAAGGCGGTCAGGTAACGGCGACCGGAGGCGCCGCAATGGAAACAGATCCGAAAGGCGACTATTTCGAAGGCGGGAGAGCCATCATCGCCGATACAAGCGTAACGATCAGCGGCGGTACCGTGATCGCAACGGGCGGCGCCAGCGAAGCGCAAAAAGGGGGGGATGGCCTGTACTCGCCCAGCCTCGAAATATCCGGGTCCGCCACGAGCGTAACCTCTACCGGAGGGGCCAGCAATGCCGCCGACGGCGGCGTCGGTCTGTTCGTAACCTCTGACATCGCGATCGATGCCGCAACCGTAACGGCGACGGGCGGCAACGGCAAAGCAAACGAGTACGGGATTTTTTCGCCAAGCGGCAAATTGACGATCGGCCACGACTCCGTTGTTAAGGCGAGCGGAGGCCAAGGCACGATTGCCGGCGCTTTTGGCGGCCCAGCCGTTTACGTAAACGGCACGATCGACATCGACGATGCGGAAGTGATCGCCGCGGGCGGCAGCGGAGTCGTTAACGGCGGGCATGGGCTGTTCTCTTTGAACGGCGATATCGCGATCCGCGGCGGAGCCAACGTAACTTCAAGCGGCGGCGACGGGCCGGGCGGGGTCGGTGGAGCCGGCTTGCGGGCCTTTGGAGGCGGCAGCGGCAAAACGGTTGCGATCGAAGCCGATGCGGGGAACGTCTATGTTCGCGGCGGACAAGGGGCATCGGCCACGCGCGGATCCATTATTGCCAAAGACGTGCGGATTGCGAGCGGCAACGTCGGGCCGATCGTGATGGAGGGAACTGGAAACCCGCGTTCGATCAAAAATAGTTCCGTCGGCGACGACGTGTACATGCTGGACGTAAGCGTCAACCCTGCTGCAGCCGTAACGATCCAATCCCCGGTGATTGGCGCTCTGGCCGGCAGTTATACCTACAGCGCGCCGACCAAGGCGGACGGCCTCGCTTATGTCTGGCTCCCTGCCGACACGCAAACGATTCAAGCTGCCGGATACCGGAGCGAAACGAAAGCCGTCACCGCCGACGACGGGGCCGCCGTCGTTCTGCTGCTGGCCGCTCCCGATGCAACCGCTGACGATGCGGCCAATACGATCGTCGGCGCAACGGCGGCGATGGAGTATTCGACGGATGACGGCGAGCACTGGACGGCGTACAATCCGGTCGACCCGCCGGCATTTCCCGGCGCCAAGACGGTGAAAATACGCATCGCCGCAACGAACGGTTCGCTTGCCGGACATGCAGCGACATTGACGTTTACCGCGAACCCGGCTTCGGGCTTGACCGTCGTGTCGAGCGATCCGAGCGGCGTTGGCCAGGACGGTAAAACGGCGCTGGCGACTTCGGCTATCTTGCCGAACGGTCATAAACTGGTGTATTTCAACTTCGGCAGCGGAACGGCAATAGTTCCGGAAGTGGGTGAAACGCTGATTGGATATACGGATCTTCCTGTCTCGGGCATTGTCCCGGCAGCCAACAATGACAAGTTTGGCGTTGCCGAGATCGATCAGCTCGGCAAAGTGGTCAAGTTTGGCCAAACGGTTGCCATCGTCGTAGCGGAACCGACATTCCCGGATTCCGGACCGGATCCCGTTGCGCTGCCCGAAAAGGGCTCGCCCGAACCGGCGAGCTCGCCGAAGCCGGCCACCCCGAACCCCGCCGCAGAAGAGGCTGTCGAGGTGCTGGTCAATGGCAAAGTCGAGCATGCGGGCAAAGCGACAACAAGGGAGGTCGACGGCATCGCAACGACGCATGTAATCGTCGATCCGGCCAAGCTGCAAGCGAAGCTGGATGAGGAAGGCGCCCATGCGGTAGTCACGATACCGGTCAAATCCGCGTCAAACGTCATTGTCGGCGAACTGAACGGCCAAATGATCAAAAATATGGAAACCCTCGAGGCAACACTCGTACTGCATACGGACAAGGCCAGTTATACGTTGCCGGCGCAGGAGATCAATATCGACGCGTTGTCCCGAAAGTTCGGCGATCGGGTGAAGCTTGCAGACATTCAGATCAAGGTGACGATCGCGCAAACGCCGGACGTGATGGCTAAGGTGGCGGAGAGCGCTGCGGCGCTAGGCGAATTCACCCTGGTCGCCCGCGCGCTGGACTTCACGATCACGGGCACCTATGGCGATCAAACGGTTGAGGCGGATTCGTTCAACGCTTATGTCGAGCGTAAGATCGTTTTGCCGGAAGACATCGATCCGGACAAAATAACTACAGGCGTCGTCATCGAGCCGGACGGTAAGACGCGTCATGTACCTACCAGGGTGGTTCGAGAGAACGGCAAGGTTTACGCCATTATTAACAGTTTGACCAACAGTACGTATTCGGTTGTATGGCATCCGCTCGTTTTCGCCGATGTCGAGCGGCATTGGGCAAAGGATGCCGTGAATGATATGGGCTCTCGGCTCGTTATCAATGGTGTGGACAGGTCAACGTTCATTCCGGATGCGGAGATCACCCGGGCCGAATTCACGGCGGTCGTCGTTCGCGGATTGGGCTTGCGGCTGGGCGAAGGTTCATTCGCCTTCGGCGACATACCGGGGGACGCCTGGTATGAAAGCGTCGTTCAAACCGCCGTTTCCTTCGGATTGGTCGCTGGTTTTGAAGATGGCGCATTCCGCCCGGAAGAGAAGCTGACACGGGAACAAGCGATTGTAATCGTAGCCCGTGCGATGAAATGGACCGGACTGGCGAAGAAAACAGGCTCGTTCGATACGGAAATCCAGCTCGGCCAATTTGTCGATGGAGCCGACGCATCATCGTGGTCGAAGGAAAGCATTGCATTGGCAACCAAATCCGGCTTGGTCAACGGCCGAAACGGAGACAAACTCGAAGCCGGGTCCATTGTCACCCGGGCCGAAGCGGCGACCCTCATGCAACGTTTGCTGAAGTTGTCCGATCTAATATAAGGTGCTCCGAAGCACTCAACATGCTCATCGTTATGACCTCATCCGGGATGCGATTACCGAAGTTCGAAATGGACCCTTCTAGCCAAACAAAATGCTGCGGCCAATAAAGGCGCAGCAGAACCGCGTGCAGCTCCATCGGTGCACGCGGTTTTTTTTCAACCGGCATATTTCTTACCTGTTTGCTGGCTTAATTTTTTCGCATATTTTCTCCAGGGACTCCAGCTCCTTCAGACGGAACAACGTCTGATTTTCGTCCGTCAGCTTCGCGTTGTTAAGCAAACTGCGGGTCGACGCCGTTTCTTCCAGGCGAGTGATGAGAGCGATCGTACAGGATACCGCAGCATAGCATGCACGGCACTGCGGGATAACCCGATATCCTCGCCTCGTTACGACTGTACGCATCAGAATCGGGTGCATCGTCTTGCAAGCTCTACGATCGCTCATTTCATCCGGAACGAACATGGCGCAAGTATGGCGACCGGGCAAAAAGTTTCCCTTCTCGATCCGCATCAACTTGCAAAAAAATGGTGAACGAATTTACGTTCACCACGTGGAGGTGAGATCATCTCGCTTCTATGGATGAAACAACACCAAAAAACGCCGCCGCTGTTTCCGTCGTTGTCCGGGCCACCTCATCGGCAGGCCTGCCGATGCAACGCATAAGAGGAAGGAGGATTGAAAAGATGAACATCCTCCACAAGATGATGGCAATCCTCTTCATGCTCATTTTTCATCCACTCCCGGTTAATGTTCGGGTTTCCGTCGATATCGAATCGGCGCTCTCCGCAGCGTGACGCCGGCCGGGCCAGAACGCCCATTTGCCCACAATCAGCGTAATGGAAGGAGTGAGGAGAGAACGTACAACGAACGTATCGAGCAAAATCCCGAGCGCGGTAATGACCCCCATTTGCACGAGCATCTGAATCGGCATCGTGGTCAAAACGGCGAAAGTCCCCGCAAGAATGAGGCCCGCCGATGTAATGACCGATCCCGTCTCCCCCACGCCTTCCAATACCGCTTGTTTCAACGGCATGCGCTTGCTCTTTTGCCATATGGAAGAAATCACGAAAATGTTGTAATCCTCGCCCAGCGCAACCAAAAATACAAACGAATAAAGCAGGATCGGACCTTGAATCGCGTCCACGCCCAGGAAATGATGCAGGACGAGCCACCCTAATCCCAGAGCCGCCAAGTACGAAAGCAATACCGTTACAATGAGGTACGCCGCGGCGACCAAAGAGCGTAGATACGCGATAAGGAGAATGGCGATCATGACAATGATCAGCGGCAAAATGACGCGCATATCCCGCATGCTTGTTGCTTTCGTGTCATATTGTACCGCTGTCTGTCCGGAAATCCAAACATGTTCCGCCGCGTTGGCGTCACCCGATTGATTCAGCTTGTCTGTCACCGTTTGGCGAAGTTCGGGAATGAGATCCATCGCTTCCATTGAATAAGGATTGATGGTCAATCGTACGTCATAAGCCCATAGATTCGGGTTTGTCTTCCCGGCCTGCGGCTCGGATACTCGCTTCACATATGGAAGGGAAGCCAACGTCCGGGCAACTTCCCGATCCGTTCCGCCGGTATCCACGATCACTTTAACGGGAGCGAGATCGCCAGGCGAAAAATGCTTGCCGATAACGGCGAATCCTTCCTGGGATGCTATCGTTTTCGGAAACGTGGACAGCATATCGAAGGTGAACTTCATTTGCGTCGTCAATAAGGCAAGTCCGCCAAGGGCGATGCAAGTCAGAGTCGTAAGGAGCCAAGGCCGACGAACGACAAGGGAACCGGCAAAATTCCGCGGGTTCTTGTTCGTAGACGGGGCCGGATGTCCCTTGCGCTTGGCCCGTTCGGCCAACACTTCCGGCGTCCTCGGCACGAACGGCCAGAAAGAAACGCGCCCCATAATGGCGAGCAAAGCCGGGACAAGCGTCAAGCTCGCCAGTCCCATAATCAAGATGGAAATGCCAAGCGGTACGGCAAGCCGGTGGAACGAACCGTACTCCGCCGCGAGCAAAGTAAGGAGCGCGAGAACAACCGTTAAACTGCTCATCGCGATCGCTCCCGACGACCCGCTAATGGCGCTCCGCAGTGCCTTGCCTTTATCCGGCTCGATCTTGAGCAGTTGACGGAACCGGTAAATGAGGAACAAGCAATAATCCGTGCCGGCGCCGAACAGCAACACGGTCATGATATTGGTTCCCTGCTTTTCCACCGTTGCCAGTCCGTTATGCGCCATCCAGCCCAGCACCGGACTGATGATCATATAAGCGATGCCTACGGCAACCAGCGGGATAATGGCCAGAATCGGCGAACGGTAAATGAGAAGCAGCAGCACCAACACAAGAAGCACAGTACCGATGAGCAGCGTTTTGTCGGCTTGACCGAATAGTGTAGTGGCGTCGATCTGGATGCCGACCGGACCGGTAACCCTTGCGCTCAAGTCAGCCGGCGAATCGACGGCGGCAGCGAACGGATCCGATCCGAAAATGACTGCCGCTTCCTCTTTCGCTTGATTGACGCCTTCCTTCCATTGAACCCCTTCCGAGCTTTTACTGAAGGAAACTTGCGAGATGAATGTGCTGCCGTCCTCCGACAGATTGGATTTCAAAGCTTGAAGCGGCATTTGATGCAAAGGCGTTACAGCTGTCTGATACGGTACGGGCCGGGTCGATAATCGTTCGGCAAATGTCTGGATATGCTGCAAATCGGTATCGGTCAGCCCGCCTTGGCGATGCCACACGAACAGAGCTGGAACATCTTCCGCATTCGGGTATTCCTGCGAAACCAGTTCGTTTGCCAGTACGGATGGCCTGGCGTCCCCCAGTTGGGGAGCGTTATTGACGGCTTCCCGGCTAATGGGAGGCGCCAGCGTGTTGAGCAGCCACGCGGCGACCAACCAGATAAGCAAAACAACCCATCTGGTTTTTGGGCCCGCCACCCACTTATCGATCCCCATTCGCTCCTTCATGCCTTTCCACCGCTCTTCTGGACGAGCGACACGGTGCCAAAGAACAATAATGATGCGAATACCGGATGAAGAGCCGACAAATATCCGATTCCGGACGGCAATTTGGCGCTTACAGCGATCAGCACGATAATGCCGAACAGACCCGCGCTGCGCAGTCGAAGCGAAAGAGGCAGCCGAGCGACGAAAGAAGTGACGAGTATCAGGATCGAAACGATGATCGGCAGTTTGGCAAAACCCGTATGGCCGGCCCATTGCGTCGAATCCCAGAACAATGCGAGACCGGCGAGAAACACCTGGATCAAAATGCAAATGGCCAATATCCTTGCCAATGCCTGAAACACCCAACGCGCTCGGACCACGAACGGCGATAGACGGGTTGTTTCCGCTGTGCGATCCCCGACTTCAGGTTCACTGCGGTTTACGGACAGATTGCTCATCTTGGAAGTCCTCGCTTTCGGTTAAAGTAAAATGATTCCTTTCTCTCGTTCGCCTGTAGTGTAAACAATAAATGTCGAGAACTTATGCAGATCCTTCTCTTTTTGCGTGGATTCCTTCAAGAACTTGTTGAATCACGGTATACTTTGGGGTGTGTGGCGGGTTCGCGCACTTTGAAACCTGAAACTGACTAAACGGAAAGCGGGGATGGGCATGGAACCGAAATTGTTGCTTGTGGAAGACGAACCGGGCATGCTTGAGGAGATGCACAACTATCTGCAACGTGAAGGATTTCGGGTATTGACCGCCTGTACCGGCCTTGAAGCGCTCGCGATTGCTCGATCCGAGCGGCCTGATCTCATTGTGCTCGATTGGATGCTCCCGGGAAAAAGCGGCATCGACGTTTGCCGCGAAATCAGGCAAACCTCGTCGTGCGGTATCATTATGGTCACAGCCCGATCGGATGAAGCGGATAAAATCGTCGGTCTGGAAATCGGCGCTGACGATTATTTGACGAAGCCGTTCAGCTTGCGCGAGCTCGCTTCGCGCATCCGGGCGCTGCTTCGCCGCTTGCGCGGACCTGAAGAGAGACCTACTGTTTTGGAAAGAGACAACCTTATCATTTCCGAGGCCAAATGCCAGGTATTCCAGGACGATCGGGAGATCCAATTGACGCCGACGGAATTCAAAATTTTGCACACGTTGGCCGCTCGTCCCGGAATGGTGTTTAGCCGCCTGCAATTGTTAAAAGCCGCGCTCGCTGACGAATATATGGGTTACGAAAGAACGATGGATTCCCATATCCGCAATCTTCGCCGCAAGCTGGGAGACGATCCGTCCAATCCCCGATATATTCAGACGGTATACGGTTTCGGTTACCGATTCGGTGAACAATCATGAAGTGGACGGTACGGCAAAAAATATTCGTCTGCATGGGACTTATCGTGCTTATTATCGGCGGCGTTCATGCCGTAACCAAACAAGTGTACATGGAGTCCCAGTTCGATGAATTTCGCAAGCATGAAATCGATGCAGCTTATTTGAGTGCGCCGCCCGGGGAACAGATCGAAATCTTGAAAACTTTCGTATCGGGCAAAATGAAGTTATTTGTGCTGGGGAATTTGGCCTTTTTCATCGCAACCGGACTGCTCATCAGTTTATGGATTTCGGGGATATTGACGCTTCCGCTGCGAAAGCTCGTTGCCGCTATCGAACGCGTCGCGCAAGGGGATCTTGACGTAAACGTTCCCGTCCCATCCAATGACGAGTACGGGAAGGTCATCCATACATTCAACGACATGACGCTTCGCCTCCGGGAAGCCGAGGACGCCCGCAGGCGGTTGGTGGCCGATGTCGCCCATGAGCTGCGAACGCCGCTGTCCATCATGCAGCTGAAATTGGAAAATGCGCAGCAGGCCGATCAATCCGTCTCCCCGGAAATGCTGCTCAGGCTTCAAGATGAAGTCATCCGCCTGGGCCATCTTGTAGAAGATCTTCATGTATTGTCATTGGCGGAGGCGGGCCGGTTGGCGCTGGATTGCAAACCGCTCGATCTGTCGGCAAAACTGGAACAAATCGTTGATGATGTGAAAATGGAGGCGGAGGAGAACGGACTGGAAATGAGCTTTCATTCGAAAGCGAAACCTGTACCGGTGATGGCCGACGCGAGGCGGATCACGCAGGTGTTCATCAATTTGTTGACGAATGCAATCCGCTACACGCCGGAAGGCGGGAAAATTTCGGTTGTATTGGAGGACACGGTCCAGGAGCGGAATGCCGTCTATACACGTGTCTCCGTGACAGACACCGGCATCGGTATTCCAGCCGAGGAGTTGACCCACCTGTTCGATCGTTTCTATCGCGTGGAAAAAGCCCGTGCGCGGCATACAGGCGGAACGGGGCTCGGATTATCGATCGCTCATCATTTTGTCAGAGCCCACGGCGGGTTCATCCGCGTCGCGAGCGAACCTGATCGAGGGACGACATTTGCCGTTTATTTGCCGGCGGGCGAATGAAAAAAAACGGTCAACTGCCAGGCGACATGCACCACGTCCCGATTTTGCACGCGACCGTAAAACTGGACCAGGACAACAGGTGAAGAAGCCGTACATCGTCAGGATAGTTCGACCTGTATAGCCGGATCAAGTCCTCGTCTACTTGATAGGGAGCGACGGCGGTCAAAAGAGCCAGTTTGGTTGCGATCCGGGACGGCCCGGACAGAAAAAACGAGTCTCCCGACAAGGAGTACTCGTTTTTTTGCATATTCGTCCCCACAATCGTGTTAACTGAATACCGCTGATTTGTTCTTTCGTAAGCTGCGGGTAAAAACGCCAATCGTTTGCTGCCTGTCGCATATGTTCCTGCCAATTGCCGCGATGCGCTTCTTCATGCCGTTCGATCATTTTGAGGGATCATGTCCACTTTTTCGTGCTCCATCAGCCATTCGGGCTCAAATCATTTCCTCAAAAATATTTCTGCCTCTTTCACTTGAACATAGGGCATCCGAATTCCTCCTTGCGGCCGGATCAGGCTGAAGTCATAGCTTTAATTTGAAAATCGCTTTATTCTCCAAACCGCGAATAACCGGTGTCCATTCTTCGCCAGCCGCGGTTGTTTGAAGCATGTCCTCTACCATCTGCAGCTTGGCATCCATCGAATCGATATAATGAAGCGCCACAGCTTCCGGCAATTGCGGTTGTACGGGACTTCCCCATTCGCTCAAATTATGATGAGAGAGAACCAGGTGTTGCAGTGCCATGACGACATTCGACTCGGGGGCGATCCCGAGCTTGAAGGTTGCTTCCGTAATCCAGTTGGATGCCAGGTTGATATGGCCGATCAGTTTGCCTTGGTTGCTGTAATCCATGACGATGCCGTATTCCGAATTCATTTCCACCGGCTTGGCTATGTCGTGCAGGATGATGCCCGCCTTAATCAAATCCGGGTTGAGAAACGGCCGTTGCCGGCAAATAAATTCGCCTATTTCGAGCATTCGCACAATATGGTAAGCCAATCCGCCAAGATAAGCATGATGATGGGTTTTGGCCGCGGGTGCGGTTTGCATCGCGTCTTTCACCTTCTCGTAACAATAAGCGACAATGGAGCGAATATCGTGATGAACCAAGCTTTCGATTGCTTGCTGAATAACCGGAAGAAGTTCTTCCGCCGCCAAAGGAGCGGAACGGATAAAATCCGTAATGGACACCCCGTCTTGCCCCGTCGTTTTTCTCATCCGGGTCACTTTTACTTGCAATTTTTCGCGATATAACTGCACCACGCCCTGTACCTTGACGAGACACATGGGATAGAACGTTTCAATGTCGGTTTTGCTTGCATCCCAGAGCTTTGCCGATATTTGGCCGCTGGAATCGGCAAGCACGAGATCCAAATAATCTTTGGGCACCGAACTGTTGGTTTGCTTGGCTTCCATTTCCTTGATCAAATAAAATCCGACAAAGTCGGCGCCATCTTGAAAGTCTTTGATTAACGCGGTCACAACTTCCCCTCCGTTTTTCATTAATACCCACCGTCACCCGTTCACTTGACCACGGCTTCGCAAATTGAAGCTTTCTACCGAATTTTATCAATTTGTTCCATCCTCCGACAAGATGATTTTCGAGTCGCTCAGAACAGCCGGAACCTTGTCAAAAGAAATCGGCCACGGCAGCAATTGCCGTGGCCGATCTTTGTTCATGGAAACCGATCAATCCTCACTCAATTCGACAATAGCATGAATGTGCACCCGCGGCACGGTAAACGAAATTCCATCCGCCGTTCGCCGGATGTCCAGCGTTTCGTTGTCCGGCAGAACGGTCGCCTTCCCGATCCCCGTGTCGCGAACGTGTACCCGGATGCCGTGCACGGGCGTAATTTGCTCGATCGGGTTGTAATACGCCGTGCTTTTCTCCCCGGTATGAACGCTCTGGAAGTTGATCAGATGCAGATAGGTTTTGCCGTTCTTGCGCATCAGGTTCGTCTCGATATGCGTCGGCGCTTCGACTTCCGCATACCGTACGTACCGGCTGCCCAGCAGATTGTCCACGATTCGCCGCACCCAGAAATGGTTCGAGTGCCAATAAGAGCCGAATACCGGCGCGGCGATGTACAGCGCGACGCCTTTGCCGTAGCGGTTGACGGCAATCCCCGGACAATCGCTGACGACTCCGCCCGGCGGAATCGGGTGGCGGAACGCGCGGCCCGGCGCCGGCACCGTAAGCGGCCACTGAATGCTGCTGAGCGTCTCGGCCGTTGTCGGCACCGTCTTGACGAACGGCGCCTCGACCAACTGCGGAATCCGGGCGATGCCTTGCCAGAAGCTGTCGTTGATCGTCAAATACGCGGAACCGTACGGCGATCGATCCAAATAATCGACTCCCAGCACGTCCCGCAACAGGAAATTGTTCCGTTCGCGGCTGTACGTCGCCGCCCCGGCCGCCAGCAGCAGCCCTCCCGCTTCGACGAACGCTGCGATGCGGGATGCTGCCGCCTCGCTCAGCGCAACCGTCTCCGGCAGCACGACGACGCGATAGCCGGTCAGATCGGGGAATTGATCGTTATAGTAAATATCGAATTGATGATGGCCCTCAAGCAGCATTTTCGCCGCGCCGAACGTGGCCGCGTCGTCCTTGTCGTGATACCAGTTGCCCGTGTTGTTCGCGATCAGCGCCACTTCGCGGACGCTCTCGGCGCGTATGCAGTACGGTTCCCGCTCCGCGACGAATGTAAACGCCTCGCCGATGATGTCGTATACGCCTTCCTGCAGCGTGCCGTCCGGCAGCACCTGGTCGCCAATGTTGACGATGCCCCCGTTCGCCATGATCGTGGCGAATTCGTATTTGAGCTGCTCCGCCGTCTTGCACGACATGAGTCCCCAGCCTTCGGTGAACCGCACCGTCATGATCTGCACGGGCACGTCGAGCGTCCGGGCAAATCGCGCGCGAATCGAGTGGTTGTGGAACGAACCCGTCGCCGAGGGCTGCGACTCCCATAAGCCATAGTCGCTTGTAGCGTTGACCGCGGCCGGCTCGCCCATGCGCCAGGCGCCGTTGCAGTTGATCTGTACGTGGGGACGGATGCGTTTGACCGCTGCCGAAATTTCCTGCATGCAGCGAACCGCCGAATCGATGCCGAAGCGGATCACAAGCTCCCGGTCGGTCTCCAGCAGCTCAGGCATCAGCGCACGTCCGTACTCCTCCGCGAATTTCTTCTTGCAATAGGCGCAAAAACAATAATGGTTGTGCAAGTACGGGATGTCCAGCAGGTAGCCGTCCATGTCGTACTTCGCGGTAATTTCCTTGATCTGCGGCAAAACCAGTTCCTCGCGATACGGGCTGTTGATGCACGGCAGTTCCCACACCGTTCCGTCGGCGCCGCGCGTTTTCCCGTGCTCGTCGACCTGGTACCAGTCCGGGTTGTCCGCCACGGCGCGGGCGTCGGTGCCGAGCGAATAATACGCAATGACCTTGATGTCGTGCTTCTTCGCTTCCGCCAGCACTTCGCCGAAGAAGTCGCCTTCCAGCCCGCTATGCTTGTGCCCCACCGTATTGTCGTAAAATGCGTTGCCGAAATGGCATTTCGTAAACACGCCGATGACGTTAACGTTCGCCCTGACGAACTGGCCGACGAACGACTGCGCATCGAAGCGTTTGATCGCGTCCTGCGGAAATTCCGGCATATGAAAGTCGACATGTACTTGACGCATCCGATCCCATAACCAACTGTCCCTCTTCATGTCCGCCTCCCGTTGATCGCGGCCGGCTCGCGGAAGCTTCTCGCTTCGCAATCGCACAGCAGCGTTTGTGATCGATCCATTTCACCGTGCCCGCTGCATATGCTGCAAGCCGAGCCGTTCGAGTTGTTCCGACGGAGCGCCCAGTTCCTTCAGCTTGCCGGCCAGCGCGCGCTGCATGTCGGCAAGCTTGTCGGACCGGTCGGCGGCAAGGTTGACGGTTTCGTTCGGGTCGCAACGCTTGTCGCTGAGCCACGTCGGCTCGGTCCAGGACGCGCAATCGACCGCCCGGCGTCCGTGCTCGAAAGGCCCGAGATCGTAAGGAATAAACCTGGCCAGGCTGTGGCTGTACCAGAACAGCGGCTTGTTGTCCTCCACCGGCGACTGGTGCAAGATCCAGTCGCCGTCCGTGATCGTCACGCTGCGGCCGAACATGCCGCATACGGCGTAATCGCGCGTTCCGGCATCGGCATCGCGCAGCGCCGGGAGCAGATCGACGCCATGGCGGCCTGCGGGACAAGGGCGGCCAACAGCGGCGAGCACGGTCGGATAAATGTCCACCAGCTGCACAAGCTGACTGCGCCGTTCGCCCTGCCCGTACTTCGGGTGCGCGACGATGAACGGAATATGGCCGCACGCATCGTGCTGGTGCGTCTGGAGCTTGCCGATCCGGCCGCGATCGCCGTTGTACGTCCCATGATCGGACGTAAAAATGACCATCGTATCGTCCCAGAGGTTCAGCTCGTCCAGCTTGTCCAGCAGCACGCCGAGCCACTTGTCGGTCATGACGACCGAAGCCGCGTAACGCGCCTGGATGTGGCGCAGCTCGTCCGGCGTATAGTGGTTGCTCCACCGGTCGTAAGGCACCATCGACGACCACCGCTCCACATCGTAGCCGCGCGGATCGAACAGCTTCACGTATTCCTCCGGCGGATCCCACGGTTCATGCGGATCGAAGCAGTCGATGTGCAGGTAAAAGTCGCGGTGCGCGCGGTTCGCCTCCAGCCATCCGGCCGCTTGGGAGAATACTTGGGCGCAGAAAACATCCGCCTCCGAATGCCGCGTCAAATGAACGTTCCGATGATGCCGCTCCGCCTTGTGCCGAATATCGTCCGGGCACGGAAACGCGACCGGGTCCGTCCGCCACGCGTCGGCTTCGTGGCCGCGAACGAATTCGAAGCCGGTGTAGCCCATATGGTAGTTGCCCGCGCCTTGCTCCCACAGGTGAAAATGATCGGTCACCATGTAGCTGACCGGATACCCTTGCTCAAGCTGCCACGTCAGCGACTGGTTTGGCGCACCGGATACCTGTCTTGGCAAGTCGAGATCGTCGTCCTCGAGCGGACCCCAGCCGCGCTCGAGAAATTCGTGCCGTCCGGTATAAATGTCCCGGCGGGCGGGCATGCACGGCGTCGACCCGCACCAGGCGCGGTCGAATACCGTTCCCCGCTGCGCCAGCCGGTCCATATTCGGCGTCGGCACGACCCAATCCGGCTGCTCCGGGCTCATCACAAGGTTGAGCGGCCGACCGTGATGGTAAGGGCCGCAATGATCGACACGCAAGGTGTCGCAAACGATGACAATCGCATTCATCGATTTCACTCCTCGGTCAGGCGAATCCCCCGGATCGCCGCTTGCGAGCAGCGCCGGGGGAAGGTTGCCGGGCGTTTATTTTTTGTTGCCGTATTGATTGTCCTTGGTCCAATTGTTCGTTTTCATCGTTTCCGTCATGCTGTTCTTCAGCGTCTTCTGCATCTCGCCGGCGAACTTGTCCATCGCGACGGAATTTTCCAGATACAGCTGGCCAATGCGCACCAAATCCTCATTCAACTGCTTGCTGATATGGGCGGCGTAAAAATTGACCAGAATGCGCTCGCCGACAAATTGGAAGCCTTGCAGATTGTCAGGCAGCTTCACATTGACCAGGGTAGTGGCCGTGTACATCTTGTTGCCCTGAATCGTCGCCACTTCCGGCGAGGACAAATATTTCAGGAAGTCGACCGCCGCATCCAGCTTGTCGCCGGTCACCTTCTTCGGAATGGTGAACACCATGTCCGGATAACCGCCAAGCTCATAGTATTTTTCGGCCGCGTTCGGATTTTCTTTCTTCGTCAAATAGGGCAGCGCAAACGTTCCGAACTCGAATTTCCGCGCTTTGGAATCCTGGATCGTCTGCAGCTCGAAGTTGCCGGCCATCACCATCGCCACGTCGCCGCGGATGAACATTTCCTTGGCGGTATCGCCGTTCATGCCGTTATAGCCTTTGGCCCAGTATTGCGACCAATCCTTGATGATCGGCATGACGGCGTTCCAGTCGGGCGATTCCAGATTGATTGCGCCTTGATCGACCGCAGCGGCAATTTCGTTCAGTTCGAGCTGCCGGTTGCTGTTCCAGTCGAACGATTTGACCTTGTCGGCGGCAATCTGATTCGTCATCAGGTTCGTGACCCAGAGCAGGTGGTTGTCGCCCGGCTTCGAGTTGGCGAATGCGAACGGCGTCACGCCAGCCGCTTTCAGCTTCTTCTGCACCTCGATAAATTCAGGCCATGTTTTCGGAATTTGCAGGTTGTTTTTCTTGAACAGGTCCTGGTTGTAGAATACGCGGATCGCAAGCGTTTGCAGCGCAACGCCGGACAGCTTGCCGGAAATCGGGTTTTTCATTTCGCTCAGAATGGTAGGCGTAAAAGTATCCTTCCATACTTTGTTGTCCGTGTACGGGTTCGGCTTGTCGTATTCCGCCGTCAAGTCGACCAGCAAATCCTTGTTCAAATCCTCGTGCGTCCATGTATAGCGGCTCGGCACAATTTCCGGCGCAGTTCCGCCGATCAGGCCGGTCGTCAGCCACGTGCGGAAGGCGTCGCCGTCATTGGGCGCATAATCGAGCTTGATTTTGACATTCGGCTTTTTCTTCGCATAACCGTCGACGATTTCCTGCCATACGGCTTTCGTTTCCTCTTGCTTCGGCGTTTCGACCGCAAAGGTCAAATTGACGGTTTTATCGCCGCCTGACGCGCTGTCTGACGTTTTTTTCTCATCCGTTTTGGTTGTGCCGCAAGCGGACAGAAAGACCGATAAAGCCATTGCCATCGTGAGCCCGCGGGCCATAACCTTCTTGTTGCCAGTAAACATCGCCAACACCCCTTCGTATGATGAATCCGTCTTGCTTCCAGCCCGGGTGCCGACAGACGATAGCCGGACCGCCGGGCCTGTTCGCCGCGCGCGCTTTCCTGCAGTAAACCGCATGCGGACGAAACTCTATCCTACCCTTTCACCGCTCCCGACGTAATGCCGGAGATGAAAGGTTTGGTAGCGACCATAAACAACGCAAGCAGCGGGATCGACGAGATGATATAACCCGCCAGCTTGACGCTGACGCCTTGATCCATGCTGCCGGTGACGGTGGAGAGCGCCAGAATGACCGGCTTCACTTTTTCCCCCGTCGTGGACACAAGCGGCCAGATGTAATTGTTCCAGCCGGCAAGGAAATTGATGATGGCCACGGCGGCGACAATCGGCAGCGACAGCGGCATAACGATGCGCCCAAAAATTTGCAATTCGCCGGCGCCTTCCGTTTCGGCCGCTTCCAGCAAGCTGCGCGGCAGCCCTTCGAAAAACGTTCGCATCAAATACGTCGCCATCGAAGCGCCGAATGCCATCGGCGGGAAAATTTGCCCTTCGTACGTGTTCAGCATCCCCAGCTTCTGCACCAGCAAAAACTGCGGAATCAGAATCAGGAAGCCCGGCACCATCATCAGCGCCAAAATGAGCAGGAACAGCGCGTTTTTGCCCGGATACGAAAATCGCATGAACGAATATCCCGCCAGCGACGAAATGACAACGACGCCAACCACGATGCAAACCGAAATGAAGACGGAATTGAGAATGAACGGCCCGATTTGCCGGAATGCCGACGCGTAATTGTCGAGATGCAGCGGCAATCCGATGCCCCAGAAGTTCAGGATCATCTGGTCGGTATATTTCAACGAACTGACGAGAAGCATATAGAAAGGAAACAGCGTCAGTCCTAGCAAAGCCGCAAGCGCCGCGTAATGAGGGACGGCGGTCCATTTGTTTCGCACGGTACCCCTCCTCTCAATCGATAGTCTCCGTATTTTTGATGAACCGGTTGTTCGCCCATGTCAGCACGAGCAGCAACAGGAACAGCACGAGACCGATCGCGGAAGCGTATCCCATCTTGCTGTAGGAAAATCCCTGAATGTACAGATAAAGCGCAGGCGTCATCGTCGATTGCCCGGGTCCGCCGTTGGTCAGGACGAGAATGTTTTCGAAGCTTTGAATTTGCTGGATAATCGTAAGCACGAGAATCAGCTTCATTTGGCTGCGCACGAGCGGAAGCTCCAGCCGGATGAACCGTTGCCAGGCGTTCATGCCGTCCAGCTTGGCTACCTCGAACAGTTCGCTCGAAATTCCCATCAGCCCGGCCAAATAAAGCAAAAACGTGATGCCGCCGATCCACGGAAAGTTGACGAAGATGACGGACCAGATCGCCGTTTTGCTTTCGCCGAGCCAGGCGTGCGTCCAGGATTCCAGGCCAAGCAGCTCCAGCAGCTCGTTGACCACCCCGTAATCTCCCGCCAACAGCCACTGCCAGGTCAAATAGATGACGATCGCCGGTATGACGAGCGGTACGACGAACCATAGCTTGAAGGCATTCTGCAGCCGCCTGTTGCGGACATGAAAGACGAGCACAGCCGCGAGCAGCGGCACCGTCAGTTGAATGATTACGCCGGCGCCGGTGAACACCAGCATATTTTTAAGCGATACGTAGAACGTCTTGTCGTGAAAGAGCGCCGTAAAATTGTCCAGCCCGATGAATTTGCGCACGTTGGCGCCATTCCATTCGTAGAAGGACATGAGCAGCGCGTTGAAAAACGGCACGTACTTGAAGGTCGCAAGCACGGCGAACACCGGAAGGAGGAAGGCATACCCTTTCCAGTTTCTGCGCAAGCTTCGTGTTGCCGTCATTGCCATGTCCCCTCCGATCGTCGATCAGGCCGTCTTCGTGCCTGACCTTACTATACTTGAAACCGTTTGCCGCAACGAGGGGACATTCTTTCTTCTTGGTGGGGGACATTTTTTGCTTCGCCGGGTGCCGATTCCGCGGTAGTTTATGACAAACGAACCTATGCTATACTATGTGTTACTTGAAGGCGAAGGTGGTTGTGCCGATGAACGTATGGATTGTGGACGACCAGCGGCTTTCCCGGGCCGGCATCGTCAAAATGATCGCGTGGGACCGGCTCGAGCTCACGCTCGCGGGAGAATGCGCGAACGGCCGGGAGGCGCTGGATCGGATCGGGAACGCGGAAGCGGATATTGTGATCACCGACGTGCGGATGCCGGTCATGAACGGTCTTGAAATGATCGAACAAGCGCGGGAACTGCGTCCCGACCTCGCTTTCGTCGTCATTAGCGGCTATGACGATTACCCGTATGTGCGCAAATCGATTCAGCTGACGGTAGCGGATTACTTGCTGAAGCCGGTGGACGCGGGAGAGCTCAATGCGCTGCTGGAGCGAATGGTGACCCGCCTGCGCGAGCAGAAACGGCAAACCGACGAGGACATGCGCAGGTGGCGGGAGCAATTTTTTCATTTCCTGCTGGAAGGTGTCTATGAATCCGATCCGGAGCAGCTGCACACGGCATTCGCGGATATCCGGTTCGCGGAGGAAACCGCCCGGTTCGTTCCGGCCGTATTCGAAAGCGAGCTCGACAGGGACGCCGTCTACGAGACGCTCCGCCCGCTTGCCGAAACGATGGCGGTATGCGCGTTCCGGACGCGCGGCGTTTATGTGCTGCTCGCTGCCGCAGCCGACTTGTCGGCGGACGAGTTGTCCCGCGAGCTCACCCGGTTGGCGGCGGCGAACGGGGCGCTGCGGCGAATCGGCGTCGGGCCGGAGGCGCCCGGCATCGCGCTTGTCCGCGATTCGCTCGGCAAGGCGTTCGATGCTTACGCGATCCTCTCCAGCCAATCGGCCGACAAGGCCGATCGACCGGCGGCGGCGACCTACGAGCGGCTGGCCGCGGAAGCCGCCACTTTCGTTCCGATCAGCGCTGCATGGGAACAGGAATGGGCGTTCCATCTGCGCCACGGGAACCGCGATGCGGCGCTGCGCAAGCTGGACGAGCTGCTGCGCATCGGAACGACCGCTCATCCGGACATTGCGGACAGCTCGTATCATTACGTCCTGCTGCGCGGCGCGCGGGAGCTGTTCGAATCCGGATTGATCCGCGAGCCCGATTACCTGGAGGCGTGCCGCATCGCCAAGTCGCTTCCTTCCATCGTTTCGCTGACCGACAAGCAAGCCGGAGTAGCCGATTTTTTTCGCAGCCGTCTGGCCGAGGACGAGCCTTCGCTGGAAACGCGGCAAGCCGTCGAGAAGGCCAAGGCATATATCGACGCCCACTTCTGCGAGACGATCAACTTGTCCGAGCTGGCGCATAGCAGCTTTATGAGCCCCGGCTATTTCAGCTCGCTTTTCCGCCAGCACACCGGCCGGAACTTCCTCGAATATGTCACGCATCTGCGCATGGAGCGGGCCAAAGCGCTGATCGCCGCCGACCCGGAGCAACGAATCGCCGATGTCGCCCAGCAATGCGGCTACCAGGATGTGAAATATTTCCGCAAGCTGTTCAAACGGCATATCGGCACCACGCCGCTCGGCTACAAGGGGGAGTTCAGCGGTGATCGCCAAGCTCGTCCATAGTGTCCGCAGCAGCATTCACAAGAAGCTGCTCGCCTCCTACTTCGTCGTAATCGCGCTGCCGCTGCTGCTGATCGGCAGCATTCTGTTTTTCTCGATGCTGAACGTCACGGAGCGGCAGACGCTTGACCAACGAGCGGTCGAAATGAAGCTCGTATCGCAGCAGTTGCAAGCGTATACGGATCAGTTGGAGCTTTATTCGCGGGTCATCTACACGAGCGAAGTGCAGCAATTGCTGAACGCCGGTCCTCCGAGCGATCCGATCGCCCGGACGCGCTGGAAGAGCGCCCTGTTCCAGCAATTCGAGGTCTGGTACGGCTACATGAATATTAAGGCGTCGATCCAGAACGTTACGATCGTGCGGCCCGACGGGACGACTGTTGTCAAGGAGCCGCTTTATGCCGCCAATCCCGCGTTCGCTGACGAGAGCTGGTACCGGGAAGCGATCCGGCGCAACGGCGAAGTCGTCATTGTCGGTCCGTTCGTCCGTTCGTTCGCAACCGTGCAAAGCGCCCGGACGCCGAATACATTTTCGCTGATCCGCAAAATCAATAATTCTATCGGAAGCGTCGAACTTGGCGGCATCGTCATCGACATCAACGTCATGGACTTCGCCCGGCTAATGGACAGCCTGAATTTGCGCAATGTAACGATCATCAATGCGGACAATCGGGTCGTCTATTCGGACCGTACGGGAGAAATCGGCCAGGAGCTGCCGGGAGCGGCAGACATCCGGAGCAGGCAGCCGGGTTGGGGCGACTTCGACGGGGAGCGCATGTTCGTCAATACGGCCGAGCTTCCGGCAACCGGCTGGCTCTTCATCAGTCTCGACCCGCTCAGCTCTCTGGCCGCCAATTCCGTTGCGTTCCGCAACATCACCGTCGGCGTCGGGCTGCTGGCGATGCTGCTCGCGCTGCTGCTGTCGACCTTCATCGCCGGCCGGATCACCAAGCCGCTTCGTACGCTGCAGCAGCGGATGAGGCAGGTTCAGCTGGGGCGGTTCGATTCGCAGCTCGACGTTACCCGCACGGACGAGGTAGGCCGGCTGACGCAAAGCTTCAACCAGATGACCGAACGGATCGAAACGCTTGTCAACGACGTCTACAAATCCGAAATCACCCGCAAGGACGCGCAGCTCAAAGCGCTTCATTCGCAGATCAACCCGCACTTTTTGTACAATACGCTCGACTCGATGAATGCGCTCGCCATGCTGGAAAATGTGCCGCTGCTCGCCCGCATGTCCAAGATGCTTGCCGACATGTTCCGGTACAGCATCTCGCAAGGCGAGCAAATCGTCCCGCTGCGCGAAGAGCTGAATCAGGTGAAGCGTTATTTCGAAATTCAACAAATTCGCTACGATCACAAATTCAAGCTGATGTTGTCCATACCGGACCGGTTGCTGGATTACGCGATTCCGAAGCTCAGCTTGCAGCCAGTTGTGGAAAATGCCGTGTATCACGGGCTCGAGCTGAGCCCTGAGGGAGGCTTCGTCGCCATCACCGTTTATGAAACGGCGGAAGGCGTCGTCATCGAGGTGTTCGACAACGGCGGGGGAATCAAAGACGAGGAGTTGGCCCGGATCCGCGAACGCATGCGGGAGCCGGTCGGATCCGCCGACCATCTCGGACTCGCCAACGTGCAGGAGCGGATGCAGCTTCATTACGGGGCGGCGTACGGCATCGACATCGAAAGCGTCTGCGGCAAAGGAACGAGCATCGTCTTCCGCCTGCCGCCGATGGCGGCAAACGGAAGCGAAGCTGCCGGTGGCAACGACGACGAAGGAAGCGGCGTGCCCGCCCCTCCCGCTACAGATGAATAACGGGAAAACCTGCCGCTATTTCACGCCAAAATGATGAATTTGCCAAAATAACAGGAAAACCTCCTGCTAATTTTCGCCTTTTTGCCGAAGTTCGGCTCAAGGCTGCGAAATAACAGGAGGATTTCCATCTATTTTTGATTTTTCACGAAAAAACGGAAAAATTACGGCAGGTTTTCCCGTTACGCCTGCTTCCGCAGCCGGAATACCGCCCGGTTCTCGCCGACGATCGTGCCGTTGCCATTGGCAAACTGCTTCGGACAAAGCGCGTACATGCGCTCGATCGTTTCCTGGCGGTCATAGCCGATTTGCTCGAGAATTGCGGCGACGATCATCGGCCACTTGTCCTCGGAGCCGTCCATGACCTTGAGCGCAAACGCCATCTTCTCCTTGCGCAGGCCGAAGCAGTACACCCCTTTGGCGCCGCCTTTGGCTACAATGTTGTCGTCCATCAGCAAGGAGGAACAAATCATGTTCGTCCCGGCGACCATCTCGTAATGCTCGTTCATGAGCCGGGTGATTCGTTCGACGGCCGACCGCGTCAGCGGATCGGCGATCAGCTCGGGACGGGCAAGCTTCAGGTACGCTTTGGCTAAATGGTCGAGCGGCAGCGCAAACACCGGCAGGCCGCAGCCGTCGATGCCGAGCCGAATTTGTTCGGCCGGGTACTCGGAAAGCGCCGCCAGCGCAGCAAGGATGTCTTTCTGCGCCGGGTGCCCCGGATCCTCGTATCCTTGCAGCGGATAACCTTCGCTCTTGCACAGCGCGAGCAAACCGGCGTGTTTGCCCGAACAATTGTGGTATTGGCGGCGCGGCGGCAAGCCTTGCGCGGCCAGCGCGTCTCTGGCTTTGGCATTCAGCGGGTAGGACGCGCAGCAGACCAAATCGTCTTCGGTCACGCCGATTTTGCGCATCATCGATTCAACCGCTTCGAAGTGGAACGGCTCTCCCCGGTGCGAGGCAGCCATGATGGCCATCTCCTTGGGCGTAAAACCGGCATTTTCCGGTGCGTTGCAGCGGAATGCGGGAATGGCCTGAAACGGTTTCGCAGCCGAACGCAAATAAGTCCAATGGCGGGGGTTGCCGAACTGGTACGCGATTTCTCCATCGTACGACACGCCGCATATATGCCCGACATACTCGCATTCGACCAATCCGCCCCGACGTTCCTCGATAAGCAGCTCGCTCATGTTGTGATCCTCTCCTCATTCGCAGGATGAATGCCTCGTTATGCTTGGTCAGGCTTGGCGGCCAACTCGCGACGAAACTGCGCGACGATACGAGCCGCTTCGCTCAGCTTTTCCGAGTCGATCGGCGCCAGTCCGTCGTGCCCGCGGCGGACTCCCGTTCCCATATGCACCTCGGCAACGCCGGTGTCGCGGATAAATCCCGCCAGCGTCTCGACGGTCAGCCCGCTTCCCGCAAGCAGTGTAATCCCCGCAGCCCGGCACAGGCTGTCGAGCCGCTTGATCGTCTCGCGCGCCTCCAGCGCGCTCGGCTTCCCGCCGGACGTCAGAATGCGGCTGATTTGCGGGTAGCGAGCGAGCGTCCTCAGCGCTTCCTCCTGATCCGCCGTCTCGTCGAACGCGCGATGGAACGTAACCGCCAGCCCATCGGCCGCTTCAAGCACCCGCCGCAGTCCCGCCTCGTCCACCAAACGGTTCGCTGTCAAAGCCCCCACCACGATGCCGGCGGCTCCGCATTGGCGAATGGCGCGAATATCGGCCAGCATCGTCTGCCAGTCGTCCTCGTCGTAGCAGAACGAGTTCGCATGGGGGCGCACCATAACATGCACCGGAATGGCCACGGCATCCAGAACACGCCCGATCAGACCGCTGCTTGGCGTGACGCCGCCTTCGCGAATGCCCGATATCAGCTCGATCCGATCCGCCCCGCACCGCTCGGCCAGCTTCGCGTCGGCGACGCTGGTCGCAATGACTTCCAGCTTCATCTTCGTCTCCTCGATTAAGTTGAATTTGCCGGCGCTCCCAGCGGGCAACCGGCCGTGCGTTCGACAGCATTCTACCATAAGCAAGGGAAGAAAGGAAATACCGGCGGCAGGCGCTCGTTTGTCGGCCGTTTGGGCGATTCCGGCCCAGACGCAACGCGGAACAACAAGGGAATGACAAATAGGCCATGTTTTATGCCTATTTGGTCTAAAATGGGCTGTCGCCTCAAAATAGCCAGTGATTTCATTGGCTATTCGTGCCAATCTGCTCGGATTGAGGCTGTTTGGCCGAAATAACCAGTGTTTTCACTGGTTATTTTCGATGAGCCGGGCGAAACAAGAGGAATAAGCCATTTTTCATTGCCTATTTCGCCCCAACTGATCAAATTGACGAAACTGGTTCGCGCACCGTCACTGTTGTGCCCCGGTCCGGCTTGCTGTCCACTTCCAACTTTACCGCATACTCGTGATTCGAACGTTTGTCGATATTCAGCGGAGGAATTCGCAGGCCAAATGCGGTTTCCTCAAACGGCTTATTTCGCCATCCCTTGTTGTTCCGTTTGATAACCTGTTGGCCTTGGCCGTTTTGCTTGTCAAATGTTACGACGGTTCAGCTTAACGTATTAAAGGACACCCGCTTGGGTGCCCTTGTAGTCAGAATCTTGACGAAATTCTTGCTTCTCCCGCTCATCCTGCCCGAACATTATTACTCGGCCGGCCATTCTCCGCCTTCAGGCCGCAGCGTATAAGCGTGATCCGTCGAAGCTTCTTCGATGTCGGCGTATGCCCAATAGGACGGGGCCACATCCGGCCAGCTCGGCTTCGCGCCCCCGTTAAGCGGGCCACGCTTCAGCATTCGATTCAGAATGGTTACCGCTTCGGCACGGGTGAGCTTGGCGTCCGGACGGAAAGTCAGGTCCGGGTAACCATCCAGGTAACCGGACAGAGCCGCGATCATACCGCTTGCCCAATGGGATGACGGGACGTCCGGGAATGTGCGGGAAGGAGCGCTGTCCGGCTTCACATACCGATAGACGACGGCGGCCATCTCCGCTCGCGTGATCGAAGCGTCCGCCCGGTACGATCCATCCGGGTAGCCGACAAGCAATCCCGCCTTCTCCGCACGGCCGATATTCGCGGCAGCCCAGTGCGAAGCCGCAACATCCGGGAACAACGCTTCGTCCGGATCCAAGTCTGCCGGTACAATGCCGCTGTTGACCAGCAGCGTTGCCAGCTCCGCCCTCGTCACGTTGCGCTCCGCTCCGAATGTGCCGTCCGGGTAGCCGTCGACATATTGGGCATGGGTCCCGACCTGCTGTTCGGCGCCGGTTAACGCAGCAATATGCAGAATCGTGAACGTACTGAACCTGTCGACGTCGAATTGCAAGCCAAGCTTGCCGTCCGCTCCGGCAACCGTCTTGCCGGCTACCACTTCTTTGTCTCCCTCGGTATGCTCGATAAAGATGCCCATATGCTTCAAATATGCCGCCCGTTCCTGCGAGTCTTGCGGCAACTCGACATCTCGCAAAGGTAGCGTCAGCGTAATTGCCCGGCTCGACAGGTTCGTTTCAATGATCATCGGACGGGCTACGACCTGGATGTCGTCATTGCCGGCAATCTTCCTGACGGCCTCTTCGGTCCGGGCGCGCTGCTCGATTTCCTGGCGAAGCGCAGCCTCTCTAATGGGAACAAGGCGGAAGTAGAACGCTTCGTCCCATCCGTCCAGCGAAGCAATCGGAACACGAATGACCGCGTTATCCGTATAAATTTCCAGGTCAATCCCGTTCTTCTGCAGCACCGCCAGCGCACTGCTCGACACATTCATGCGAACTTCGCCGACTTCGTCATTGGCGTCGGGGATGACGATTCTGGCTATTTGCTGCTTGGCCGCCGCGGCCCGATCGGCGACTTCGTTCGCCTTGGCTTCGTCGAACGTGACGAGGTCGGATATGGTTCCGTTGGCTTGCTTCGTTCGCTCGATTTCGACTTTGGCGGTGTCGGCCGGTTGCTCTCCGCCGATGACGACGTCCACGAAAACCGTTTCCTTGCCGTTGTTCGACGCGGGCGTATTGCTGCCGTTGTTGGTATTGGTCTTGCTATTATTGCTATTGTTATTATTGGTATTGTTGTTGCTGTTGTTATTGTCATCATCGTTGTGATTGTTGTTATTATTGTTATTGTCGTCCGGTGCCTGCTTTACCTGACCTGCCGTGAGGACGACATCCGACCAGTAGGCTACTTTTTTGTCGCCTTCCTCCTCGTACTCTGCCAGGACATAAATGTGCTGCCCCGGGGAGACGGTCAACTCGTCGCCCGGCTGAAGCGCCGTGTCATAGCCGAGATCGGATGAATCCTCGCCGACATAAGGCTGCCTCATGCTGCCCGCGGCGCCGATTCGATATTTCAGCGTCAGATCGCCATAGCGCCCGTCGTGCAGACGTTCGTCCGCTATCGACGCCTTCGTCGTGCCGATTTCGCTGCCGGGCAACCATGACAATCCGTCGACGGACGGTGCCGGATTGACCGTTTCGCCGTGCCGGTTGCTTCCCCAGCCAACCGAGGTACCGTCCGATTTCAGCGCGACAATATGGGACCTTCCCGCTGCGACAGCAATGACGCCGTCAAGCCCGGGCGGCGGTTGCAGTTGTTCGCCGTCTCCCCATACGACGAGATGCCCGTCTCGCTTAAGCGCAACGGAAAAGTTGTCATTCGCCTCGACGGCCACGCCGTCGGACAAGGCTTCCGGGACCGGCTCCAAGTAATAGCGGCCCCACGATCGGAACGTCCCGTCCTGCAGCAGCGCCACCGTAGGATTGATCCCCGATGCGATGGCCGTCGTTGCCGGCAGGTCATCAGGCACGGACGTCGCCCCCGTCGAGCCGGAGCCCCAACTGACGACAGCGTTATCCCACGTCAGCGCCGCCACATGATCGTCCCCACCCGAGATGGACTTGAACGGGGCATAGATGGTTTTCCATTCCGCCGGGATTTCTCTCCCCCAGTTGATAATCGTCCCGTCATTCATCAAGACGGCGGAGGTGCCGCCATCGAGTACGAGCCCGACGACATTGCCATCCGGGACTTCGGCGGGAACCGCGCAGCCGTCGCCCAAGGCCGCAACGAAACCGCCTTCCCGAATCGCATAGCCGCAGTCGTTGGACGCGTAAACCGCCTGCACGCCGGTCAGGCTGTACGGCACTTCAATCTTGTGTTCGCGAATTCGACCATATGCTTTGACCGTACCGTCATTTTGGAGCAACAACGTAAATCCGTCTCCCGCCGCGATTCGCGTATGGGGAATTGTTAATTGGACGGGCGCTGTCGTGTAGACAATATTCAGCTTGGGAACGTTCGCGCCGGACGAGGCAAATTGGAAAAAGCCGCCCAAATCGATGCTATTCATGAAGATGCGGCTGGACATTCGGATTTTTTTCGCCCGTAAGCTGTACAGGGCTGCTTCGTTCGTGCGGATCAGCAGCCGGTACGTACCGGCTCCGTAACCGTGCTTGTCTTTGGAGGCCAATTGGTTTTTCCAGCCGCCGGGCACTTGAACAAGACGGCCTCCGATTTCGCCGCCGGTTCGAAAATCTTCCGGCCCCAGCAGCTTCCCTTCATAAAACTCCCACTCCCCGCGCAACGAGAGGACTCCCTGCCTGGAAAAATCCCATTGCGTCGCGTCGAGCATTCCGCCGCTCGCCCTCACGGCGTATGCCCGGGGACTAAGCCACTGGAACACATTTACAATCGTAACGATAATGAACAAGCTGATCATTCCGAACAATATGGCAGTTTTCCTCACCGTGGCTTCACCATCTTTTCAAACGATACTTCCCCTATAGGCTGTTGCGGTTTTCGTTTTGGCCAATTCGATCGCCTCCGATCATACCGCTACTTTAATGTTTTGCACCACTCGATTTGATAGTCTTCAAAATAGGGGTATGGCGAACGTTCATAGTTATGCTTCCTAAAGAAATCGGCTTCCGTACCCAGTGTATAAGAAAAATCAGCCGGCAATTCGGAAAAGGCATTTGAAAGGAAATCCTCTTCTCTTTCAAAATTCTGATCGATTGTGAAATGGATTTCGTCCATATGTAATTTTTGGGCATATATTTCCAGCGCCTGTACGATCGCCTCTTTAATGATAGCTTCATTCTGGGTTACGTGATTCACGCATACATAAAAGCTTACTACTTGCAGCATCAATATATCGGCCGCTTCGACTACGCGTAAACTCAGCTCGATCTGGATCGGACTTAATTCATATCCATTTCTTACAGTGGCAGCTCGATAGCGACTATAGGGAAGAACATGACATGACGCCCCAACTTGAAAAAGCAATTTCCTTAAATACTCCCTGTTATCAGGACTAAAAACTTGATTTCGGCTATAAAGGCTTCTCGTTTTATTGGCTTCGGCTATTTCTTTATAATAGAGAACGGCCGGATCATCCTCGATAAGGTCTTTGATGCTGCAATTCAACATCTGGGCTAAAATCTGGAGACTTCTCAAACTGGTATTCCGGTAAGGTTGGTTTACCAACGATCGTAACGTATTGGAAGATAAATCGCAGGTTTTATCCAGTCCGTATAGCGTTAAACCGTTTTCCTTCATGATTTTTTTGATGTTATTTTTGAAATCCATTCCCGGCTCGCCGCCTCTACAATAATTTATTTCTAAGTATACTAGGGGAGGGCGGGTTGGAATAGCTCCATTATATTGGAGGGCTGGCAGATGCATTCGGGGCCAACGGATTGTAAAGAACCCGAAGCGGAAGCGATGGCTATTTCCGGCGAGGCAGGGCAAATCGGGCAAATAAGCCATGTTTCATTGGCTATTTTGGTTACCCGTTTTGGCGCACAGTCAAAAGAGCACCCCATAGGGTGCTCTCACGAATGATTGATGAGGCGATTTATCCGCTCTTGTCGGCGATTACTGATAAAGATTAGTTTATTAAACCCGCGGCTCTAAGAATCTGGATGATAATGGAAGCTGTTTCGCCTTTTGTGATATTGTCCAGCGGATGAAGATATCCGTTGTAGCCTTGGAACAAGCCGGACCCCACCGCAAACTTGGCCGATTCAACCGCCCATTCGCTCAGTTTGTCTGCATCTGCAAATGGATTCAAATCGCCGATGGCGCCATTGTAACTTGCAACCGTTGCCGCTCTTTGAATCAAAGCCATTGCTTCTTGACGGGTAATATTGGCATCGGGATCAAAAATTCCATCCCCCCTGCCCAACACGATTTCATACTCATAGGCTGCCGCTATAGCGCCGCTGTACCGGCTTGAAGCTGAAACGTCTCTGAATGGAGCACTACCGCTATTCGAGGGCAGTCCGAGCGCATTGACAACGTATGCCGCAAATTGCGCGCGTGTTATATTGCTGTCACCGTAAAATTTATTGTCTGTGCTGTCCACGATGATCCGGCGGCTTAACAATTCATTCGCATTCGCTTCATACCACTTGCCCGCGGTGTCGGTGAAGCTCTTATCGTTATAGATTAACGTGTAGACAGAGTTTGTACGGCTGTTGATGGAGGCGTACCATTTGCCGTCTTTTTCATAAACTCGGGTAGGAACATGGCGGGTCGTTCCATCGGGCTCGATTACGATTGCTGTCGTGATTTTCTCAGCCTGTTCCGAAGTGACCTCAATGGAGCGGTCTACGTATTTGCTGAAGTTATTCACTTCATAGCTTTCCCCTCCACTGCTTGCTGTAAGGGTAAACTGGATCGCTGGAACCACAATCTCTCCGCCAACTGACGCCACAGCGGTCGCAACTCTGGTTTCTGTACGGCTGTCAACAAGCGTATTAATAGTAATACTTATAGGTGCTGTGGCGGAATCGCTGCTGCCGAGCCGTGTCATAATGGCTTGGCTATCAACGGCCTCGGTCGGTATGTTATAGCTGATGTTGCCAACCTGAACCGTAAGGAGCATTCCCTTCTTGGAGATATCCTCTATATTTTTGACAACAAGCTGGACGGTAACTGTATTCTCTGTCGCGTTTACAGGAATAACCACGCTCGTCTTGGCGTTATCCAGCTGTTTTTGAAACTCGGTCTGGTTCATGGTTATAGTTGCTGCGTTATTGGTTACCGTTACGGTGCCGATGTTGACCTCCTTGCCATCCACAACGACAGGTACACCGATTGGTGCTGGTGTTGGTTTTGGTGTTGGAGTTAGGCTCGGCGTGCTGCCGTTAGTTCCATTCGAACCGTCGTCGGAAGGCGGAGATTGACTGACGACAAGATTTCCGTCCACATAGACGATCTCGTCGTAATAATTTCCACCTGGCGGTACGACCGCACCGCTTGCCGTGATGGGATACGTTCCCACAGCCGTCATATCGGGCATGCTGGAAAGTGTCGGAACAGTTGCCAACGTTTCACCGGCTGCAAGCCCTGTGACTGTGTACGTGTAGCTTGGAGCCGCATTTCCCGTTATGGCTGCTTTGTTGTCGGCTGTAATGGTAATGACCGCTTTTGCAATTGCATAGGTTCCGCTTGCTGTGCCGGTATAGTTGCCTGTGCCGGTTATGGTTGCGGCATAGGATTCTCCTGCATTTGTCTGCTGATGATTGGAGAGTGTGTAATCCGTATTCGCTGTCAGCGCAGCGCCATCCGTCACGGTAAATGCGGCGGATTGCAGTAAGCCGTTATAGGTCAGTGTGCCATTCTGCGTTACGGTCGCTCCGCTTATGTCCTTAGGGTCAATCGCAAATATTCCGCTTGTTGTACCGGTGTAGTTGCCTGTGCCGGTTATGGTTGCCGTATAAGAAGTCCCTGCGTCTGTCTGCTGATGATTGGCGAGCGTGTAATCCGCAGAAGCAGTCAATGTTGTGCCGCTGTCTTCCACGTTAAATGCGGCAGCTTGCTGTGAGCCGTTATACACCAGCGTTTCACTTTGCGTTACGTTCGCACCACTCAGGCTCTTGGGAGCGATTGTAAATGTCCCGTTTGCTGTACCCGTATAGTTGCCTGAGCTTGCGGCAGTCAGTGTGACGGTTGCCGTACCCGCGTTGGTGTTATTGCTGTAGCCTGAAATGGTCCAATCGCCTGCCGCGATTGTCGCGGTATCCGTTACTGTTACTGCGGAGGGCGTTTGAGCCGCCCCGGTATAGGTAAAGGTGCCGGTTACATCCACCGTGGCATTGCTAAGGTTACGCTTGTTCACGGTAAAGCTTGCGGTCGCAGCAGCCGCCTTATAGTCGTTATCCCCCGCCTTGGTCGCGGTAATCGTAACACTGCCCGCGCCTGTAATGGTAACCGCCGCATCGTTTGCACCAGGAGTAATCGAAGCAAAGTCACTGCCGCTTGTTACGGCATAGGTAACCTCGCCATCGCCGATACCGCCGCTAGTGCCAATTGTAAAACTTGCATCGCCGTAGGCAACCGTTCCTGGAACACCCGTTATATGAAGCGTCGGCTGAGCGGCTTTTCCAACTTCAAGCGTACCGTCGACGAAGCTTATCGCATAGTTGTTCGAAGTAAGCCCGCTCGGTGTGATCGGGTAAGTCCCGATAGGGTCGTCCTTCGCATAGGTAGAAGTGATGATGAGCGTACCGTCCAAGACGGCTTCACTTTCGCTATTAACAAAGCCGTCGTATGAGGCCGTATAGGTCGGCGGGGCATCCCAAATAGCGATGGTAAAGCCATCCGCTGTGACGGTCAATCCTTTTTTGGCAATCTCATAGGTTCCGCTTGTTGTGCCGGTGAAGTTGCCTGTGCCGGTTATCGTTGCGGTATAAGACGTCCCTGCATCTGTCTGCTGATTGTTGGCGAGCGTATAATCCGTACCCGCTGTCAGCGTGATACCGCCGTCCTTCACGTTAAATGCGGCCGTTTGCTGCAAGCCGTTATAAGTCAACGGGCTGCTTTGTGTTACGGTCGTGCTGTTTATGTTCTTGGAGCTAATGGTGAAGTTTTTCGTTACGGTGCCGGTATAGTTGCCTTTACCGGTGATGCTGACACTCCCGGCGTCCGTACCTGCGTTCTTATTCTCGCCGTAGGCCACCGTATAATCGGTACCCGATGTCAGAACCGAACTGCCATCGGTGACCGTAATAGCCGGTGTTATCTGACTTCCGGTGTAGGTTTGAGATGAGATGCTTCCAATCATGTCATCTGTTAAAGGTGTCTTCGGGTCGGAGACGATATGGACATATTGATAACTGTTGTTGCTGGTGCTGATGTCAGTTACGGTGCTTGGGCTTGTGCCGGCATAATTGCTGCTGCCCGTAATAGTCGCACCTGCGGCCGTAGGAGCATTGAGAAACGCCCGGGTCTTGCCCTTTGCGGTCACTGTTCCGTTGGTAATGGTGACGGTGCCGGAAACCCCGTACGAGGAAGTGCTTGTGTCGCCGATGGCGGTCAACGTGCCGCCGGACATGTTGAAAATCGAGGTGCACATACCGACCGAGCTGTTATTTGAGCCGGATGCCGTGCCGCCGGTAGCGGTCAACGTGCCGCCGAGCATGGCGAGGCTGTAGAGCTGAACGCCACAGGAGGCGTTGTTGGTTGCTGTGCCGCTGGTAGCAGCGAGCGTGCCGGTGCCCAAAGTGTCACCCGCGAGGGTCAGTACGTTCCCCTGAATACCAAAACTGCTGCTCATGGTACTAGTACTTGCAAGGCTGTTCGCACTGCCGTCTGTAAGCTTGATGGTCGTGTTGGGAGGCATGTTCAGCGCAACGTTGGCGGAGGTGCTGAACGTAAAGTTGCCGACTTCGCCGGTCGTCTTTTTGCCAAGCACGAGAGTATTATTGTTGTCAGCAGATGAGTAGTAGAGGTTGTCCGTATAAACGGTGCCGGATGTTGAATCTTTGTGCAGCTTGCCGTCAGCAGTGCTAAAATACAAGGTAAAAGTGTTTGACACAGCAAACGATGGCGTCGGAGCCATTGAACATACCAGTATCAACGCAAGCAGCAATGTCAATACTCGTTTGGGTATCTTGCTTGTGTAAGGATTCTTATTGGGCATCGTTGACTCACCTTCCTTTTTTGTTGGTAGAATCGCGTTGGGCTGGCTAGCTTACACTCTATAAATTTTAATTGAAAGAAACAATAGACATGTGACGAAACGGGAGTTAAGATGACGAAATCTTTGTAAGCAGCCAGGGTTCATGTTAAAATCGTATTGGCAAATGGGTAATAGTTGAATCGGGGGTTTTCGTTTTGGAAATTATCATCTGTGATGATTCGGAGGCGGACAGATCTGCCCTGTATCATTATATAGATAGGTTTTTTAAAGAACGCAGTTGCCCTGTGAAAATAACCGTTTATGAGAATGGCGAGAGTTTGGGGAAGCATTATGTGGAAGGAAATGTCCAAATCGCATTTTTGGATATTTATATGCCGGGAATAAGCGGCATTGACCTGGCAAAGAAGATGAGAGAAACAGACCATAATCTCGTAATTATTTTTACCACCTCAAGCGTAGACCATGGTATAGATGGATTTGCCGTAAGTGCGTCGGGATACCTTGTGAAACCGGTTGCATACCATCATGTGGAAAAGGTTCTATTGAAATGCGTAAAACTGTTTGCCGAATCGATGCGGTTTATTGAGGTTTTATCGAACAGACTGACAGTCAAGGTCTTGCTCAAGGATATTTTATTTGTCGAGGTCTACACCAATACCTGTCTGCTGCATACCCGAACCGGCGACGTGAAAACCTATTGTACGCTCGACGAAATTGAGAGGAAGCTGGGAGAACCAAACTTTTTGCGCTGTCACCGCACACATATTGTGAATATGCATTACATAGCCGATATGTCGGAAAATAGTTTCCTGCTCAAAAACGGTGTAGAGGTGCCCATTCGTAAAGCGGATAAGCTGAAAATCAAACAAATGTTTTCGGATTATATGTTTTCGCTGGCCAGACAGGCGGAGTTATAATGTGGAATACGATTGGGATCCTGTTCTATCTTCTTTTAAATCTTACCCCGGGTATCGTTTTGCGCTATTATCTTCACATGGATAATCTGAGAATAAAGAAACACACGTTGTTCGTGTTTTATATTCTTCTGTATTTGGTTTGCGGAGCCGGGTTTTTATTGCTTCAAAGTCAAGTTTCGATTGATTATCTGACCATAAAGTACTATGTGCTCGCTTGTTCCGTTGTATATCTAATATTTCCATTTTTATTTATTAAAGCCCACTTCTTTAAATCTCTGTTTGAATATTTTCTAATCGTTGTTTATGATGGCGTTATTTATCAATTTGCAGCGAATATTGAACTCCGATATTTTGGCGATGGGCTTCGGGAAGCCAAGTTTTGGACAAACAATGTGATCACGCTTGCATTATTTGCCGTGACCCTGCCCTTGATGTTGCGCTTCTACAATAAAACACTGAAACTGGCGCTGCAGTCCATCGATTTGGCCACTTGGCGCTTTATTTGGATTGTGCCTGCGTTATTCTACATTATGGGTCTTGTGGATTCTTATAAATTTTTGCTGGACGATATTGCAAGCATAGAATACTCGATTACCCTGCTTTTATTGGGCGGCAGTGCAATTATAACTTGTTATGTCCTTTTCGACACCATGAGACAGTCTGTTGCTGCCACCGCATTAAGAGAAAACGCCCGAATGGCCAAACAGCAGCTGGCTCTGCAAGCCGAACACTACGAAATATTGCAATCCCGCATAGAAGAGGCGAAAAGGGCAAGACATGATTTGCGGCACCATTTGTCCGTATTGCAATCTTACATAGACACAAGCGAACCCGAAAAATTGGCGGCCTATTTAAAGGAATATAAAAATTCATTGCCCATCGATACGGAATTCATATTTTGCGACAATTACGCTATAAATTCCATTGTGCATTATTACTTTAGCTTGGCAAAAAATGATGGCATACAAATGGATGTGAATTTGCAGCTGCCAGGAAAAAAAGACATCAGCGATTCGGACCTATGCATTATCTTTGGCAACTGTATCGAAAACGCAATCGAGGCTTGCAGAAGAATGACAACCGGACAGCGGTATATTCGCCTGAACGCTAAAGTGTACGAGAATATGCTTGTTATTACCGTTGATAACAGCTTTGACGGCATTGTTGCGAAAAATGGCGAAGCTTTTATTTCCCGTAAAAAAGACGGCGGGGGCATCGGCCTATCTTCCATTTCCTCTGTAGCGCAAAAATATGGCGGGGCGGCAAGATTCGAGGCAGTCGCCGAAGAGTTTCACTTATCGGTTATGCTGCGGATTTTGTTGACGTAGCGTCAATCTTATTGGAATGGAGCTCAGGAGGCGTGGATTGCTTCTTTCAGTTGCGTTCGCGGTGAACTAACCCCCACTGAGCCATCGCCTGCATCACAGGTATGAACGTCCTGCCATAGTCGCTTAATGAGTATTCGACCTTCGGCGGAACTTGTTGATAGACTGTTCTGATGATCAAGCTGTCTCTTTCCAGCTCCCGAAGCTGTTCCGTCAACATCTTGCGGGTAATTTGCGAAATCGAACGTTGGAGTTCGTTAAAACGTTGGGTGCCGCCAACTAATCGCCAAAGAATGATCGCTTTCCATTTCCCCCCAACCACCGACAGAGTGGCCTCCACCGGACAGCCACTCCTGTCCTCATCCAACATGCTATCATCCAAACCGTTCATGCACATCACATCCAATCTATTCGAATAAGGTTACCACTTGGATACTACGTTACGAAAAAGTGCGTACTTACAAACTCGATACTTTAGTAAGTATACTACATTCAACACAGGTTATTGCTCAAAAATCAAAAATCAATGGAGGTAAATACGATGTCAGAGTCTTTCATGCAAGCGATTCTTGTTTCTGAATATGGCGGTCCGGAGGTGTTGAAACTTAAAGAAGTCGTTCGCCCTAACCCATCGGCAGGAGAAGTGCTTGTCAAAATCCATTATGCATCGGTTATCCCTCTTGACTGGAAAATCCGCGACGGATCGATGCAGGCCGTATACCCGCAGACATTTCCCTACATTCCAGGGTTTTATGCATCCGGCATCGTTGAATCGGCAGGTCCGGGAGTGACTGAATTTACGGCAGGCGATCGCGTCTTCGGAATGGTAAAGGGAGCCTATGCGGAGTATGCCATTGCTTCCGGAATCGTAAACGGAGCCGACTCAGAGTATGCCATTGCGCCGATGAATGAACTGGTGAAAATGCCGGACGGCCTCTCTTTCGAGGATGCAGCCACGATCAGGGCCGGCGCCGAAACAGCGTGGAAAGTTTTGTTTACCGAAGGCGAGCTGGAAACCGGTCAAACCGTCCTCATTCATGCCGCTGCAGGCGGCGTGGGGCAATTCGCCGTTCAATTGGCCAAATGGAAGGGAGCTCATGTGATCGGCACCGCTTCAGCCTCTAACCTGGACTTCGTTACGTCTTTAGGTGCGGACCAAGTCATCGATTATACCACGACGGCTTTCGAAGACGTTGTCAAAAGAGTAGATCTGGTCATCGATTCCGTTGGAGGAGATACCGAGAATCGATCATGGTCAGTTCTGAAGCAGGGGGGAATTCTTGTCTCTTTGACGCACCCTCCATCCCAAGAAAATGCTCAAAACCATGGTGTTAAAGCTAAATTTAACACCAAGTTTCCAACTAAAGCGAATCTGCAGACAATAGCGCAGTTGATTGCCGACGGTACGATCAAAGCAGAGATCGATTCCATATTCCCGCTAGACCAAATCAACAAAGCGCATGAGAAAAGCAAAGAAAAACATGGCCGCGGCAGAATTTTATTGCGGGTCAACTCCTGAAAGCCATGCAAGCACAAAGACCCCTCTGCCGAGGGGTCTTTCATCATAGTGTTAGTATATTATCATTTTGGGGCATAACTAACCCTCACCTTTGATTAAGATATGATAAGGTTTTATCCCATTTGCAAATAGGCTATCGATCAGCTTGACCAAATCTTCGGACGATAAATCTTTGCCGTTGCGTATCCAAAGGCGAAACAAAGATAGTAATGTTGATATGTAAAACTCAATCAGATATGGCGCCAAGATATCATTTGTTGGAAGATTCACAATCAATCTCTCAAAGGGAATTTCTCTTTTCAGGCGTTCAACAAAATGAACAGAACCATAGTCACCCAAAAGGGCTTTAAAGACTGAAATTTCTTCTGTATTTTCCAAGCATTGAAGCGCATCTTGGAAAGTATGCGTAGAAAGCTCCCTGCTTGCCATTTCCTCGTTAATGGATTTCAAAACCTTCTCTTCAACGTAGTTCAGCAACTCATAAATATCTGTAAAGTATTGATAAAATGTACTGCGGTTATATCCTGACTTGTTGGCAATCTCTTGAATAGATATTTTTTCAATTGGCTTTTGGCTATATAAATCACAGAACACATTTATAAAGGTTTGCCTGGTTTTGTCCGTTATTTCAGGTTGCTTGTTTATGATTTGCCTCCATTTCCGGTTCAATAGATGATCCGACAGATATTGAAAATCTGATGGTTGATGACAGTATGGCGAATCCATACAATATTATTATACAACACGTTGTTTGATCATCAACAAGGATTATCAACTCTTTGGGGGAGGCTAACTTGAAAATTTTATTCTTCGGTAGAGGTTTAATATCGACCCAGTACGCGTGGGCTTTCGAACAGGCTGGGCATACAGTTGAGTTTTACGTTAGAAAGGGGAGGAAAGAAACCTTCGGAAACAGTATAGAGCTTGAAATGTGGGACGCACGAAAAGGGAAAAAGCTAATAAAAGAAAGCTGGAACGTCAACCTGCATGAGGAGATCCTTCCAAATTATGATCTCATTATTGTGAGCGTCAACACGGAACAACTTCCGGAAGCCGCACAATTCCTATCAACTGCTGCAGGAAATACCCCTGTCCTCATATTCAATAACATTTGGCAAGATCTGAAGTCGTCTATCGCACCATTGTCAATGAACCATGTTGTCTTTGGCTTCCCCGGAGCAGGAGGTGGCATCGCGGACAATAGGCTGAGAGGCGGCTTTTTGAAAATGATATTTCTTGAAAAGCCGCGGGCAGGCACTGAGCATATTAACCAATTGGTCAAGGAATGTTTTGAAAGTGCCCATTTTAAAATTAGCTGGGTAAAGGATATGCAAAACTGGCTATGGAATCACTTTGCCATGAATGCAGCGATGGAGACCGAGGTGATAAAACGGGGAAGCTTTTCAGCGCTCATGAACCATAGGGGCTCATTTGCAAATGTTGGATTGAACATGAGGGAAATGATCCCCGTACTGAAAGCAAGAGGTGCAAGGCTTGATGCCATTTCTCTCCTGCTGACTAAAATTCCACCGGCACTTCTCGGCACACTTTTTAACAAGGTCATTTTTGCAAAAGGCAGCTTGCCGCGACTTTTCATGGAATACAACAACAGCAAAGCAGGTTTTGCGGTACTTGAAGTTGTGAGAGAAGCAAAAAAGGCAGGCATACCTTTGCCGCGTCTTACGATGGCATTTGAAAATACTGAATATGCAAAAGAAATATAAACTATCTAATCCCTCGTGCTTTCGATTCGCCTTAGGTTCTCAGTGTCCCGGGCTGGAGATGAACCGAAGAAGCGAGAGTACTCTCGATTAAACTGTGAGGGACTTTGATAACCAACATAATAAGCGGCACTTGCTACTGGGTAGCCCTCAAATGCAATGAGGTTTCTAGCCTCCAAAAGCCTTAATTGCTTTTGGAATTGAATAGGACTTAAACCCGTTGCCCTTTTAAACTGACGGTGAAAGGTATTTATAGCCATACCAGATTTTGATGCCATCTCGCCAATGTCTATTGGCCTCATAAAATTATCGCGAAACCATTTTACGGACTGGGTAATACTGGATAATTTACTTTCCCGCAGACCAAATTGCCTCAAATACCATCCTTGTGGTCCCATCAGAACGCGATAAAGAATTTCGCGCTCATAAGCTGGTGCAAGAGCCGGAATATCTCTTGATGTTTTCGATAATCGCAATAAGCGCAGCCATGCCTCCATAAATTCAATGTCCATTTCACAGGCTGCGAAATGCTCGGAAGCAGTCGGCAATAGATTTTCAGGAAGATCTCTTAATAAGCTCTGAAGAATATTCTGATTCAACTTGAGACCAAGGGACATGTATGGACGGCCATAACGGTCCGGATGTACACTCGCTGTTGCAGGAACATGCACCGGTAACACGTAATAGGATGGCCCTTCCAGGTCAGTGCTACGCTCCCCGATTGAAAGAATCTTTGTTCCTTGAACCGTAAAACCAATCATCGGCTCGTAAAGCGCTGCGAGTTGATGAGCGGGGATGTCTCCCTTAATCATACTTAGCCCCGGTACTCCGGTTTCAATCTGTCGAGTGCCTGCGCCTTTCATCAGATCAATCATTTCATCGAGGACGTTATTCATGCACTTAGTTTATCACACGACTTTTTATCCCTCAACACAGCTTTGAAGTACTTCGGCATTTTTAGGCTCTTCATATGACAAATATAAAGGATAATCCGGTCACTAGAAAAGTAACGTGGTGTTTTTAGGCAATCAGAAGGCATTTTTAGATCTATTTTATTGCAACAGATGCGACTAAAATTGAAGCCAGATCGAACGCAAAATAAGGAGGATCTTATGAAAATTGCGATTGTAACAGGTGGAAGTAACGGCATTGGAAAAGCGACGGCGCTTGAGCTTGGCAAGCGCGGAATTAACGTCATTCTCACTTACAATTCCTATAAGGACCGTGCAGAAGCTGTCGTTAAGGAAATTGAGAAGAATAAAGGCGTTCGGGCATTCGCACTGAAGCTGGATCTGACTCGAATATCAACATTCGATGGCTTTGTACTAGACGTGAAAAAGAGCCTCCAAGACATTTGGAACAGAACGACTTTTGATTACTTGGTTAATAATGGCGGTGTCGGTGGGCCAATGATGTTCACTGAGATGAGCGAAGAATACTTCGACAAGATTCTTAATACGAACTACAAAGGACCGATTTTTTTAACCCAACAAATTGTCGGATTCATGGAGGATGCTGGAGCTATTGTAAATACCACGAGCTCATCCAAAAACCAATCCTTTCCGGGCTACTCCGTCTACGGCTCGTTAAAAGCAGCATTCTCAACTTGGACTCGCTACATTGCCAAAGAACTTGCACCTCGCCAAATTCGGGTCAACGCAGTTTCGCCCGGTCCTACGCACAGCAATTTTGGCGACGGAGTATTCGATAAACATCCTGAATTCATCAAGCCGCTGGCTGAGCAATCTGTATTTGGAAGAATTGGCCAACCCGAAGATATGGCGAAGGTCATTGTGAGCTTATTGTCCGATGATTTCGGATGGGTTACAGCCCAGGACATTGAAGTGTCTGGCGGACATTTGCTTTAAGAAAGCTATGTTCCCCATATAAAAAAGTAATTATATACACCTTATGTGCGATTAGGAAGAACATGGAATGCGCAGACTGCTGTTTAGCCCGGATAAATAGGGGTGTCCCATCGTCATTATCATGACTTGTGGGATACCCCCTTTCTCCGAAATCTGATTCCCCAATTTTAGTTGTGGATATTTTCCATTCACTAAGAGTGGATTGAGTAATTGCTTCTCCTGCGATTCCTGTGAAAAAGGAATCGGGAGCATGTTTTGACTCTTCATAATGAGTATAGCCCCTTTCTTGTATAACCGGTTCGGACGAAATATCGGGAATTGAACACGATCAATCGTTGAACCTCGGATATATACGCCTACGTTCATCGGTCTTCTCCCGCTTCCGGGGATAGGGAGTGCAGCCGCATTAAAGAAGACCAGAGCGACGGCTCTGATCCCCTTGGAAATGATGCTGCGAATACATGCTTAATCTTTCTCAAATGAAGCTCTCTTGTTCAGTGCAACTTTTTGTTTAACGCTTCAATTTCTGTTTGGGACAAACCTGTTACTTCGGCAATTAGAGCAGAGGATAGCCCTTTTTGAAGCATACTAATCGCAATCTCCTGATCTCGTTCTGCTTTACCTTCCAGCTTTCCCTCTTCCCGTCCCCGTGTTTCTGCATAGTCCAGCGCGGACTGTTCATCCAAGAGCGCCTTTTTTCGCATCTCGTAGAGCATACGTGCCTCTTTGTTCTGACTCAAAAATTCCAGCGTGGTCATCGCTTTTTTTAACCCCGGGGTATCCATCGCCATTTCCTCCCATCTATTTTTAGGTGCGCCGCTAATGAACATCAACCAGTTCACCAGCCGATCATCCATCCTTGCAGACTTCAAGCTTAGCTTCGGCAATTCCATAAAGTGAATCTCCAGATCATCCAGCAACAGCTCGCCGGTATGATCTTCCCGCAGATGATACGTATTATGAAATCGATCGTTTGGAATTTGATTAAAGGTCAATATATTGATCGAGATAACCTTCTTTAAACTCTTATAAAACTGACCCTCCACGAGCTGCTCCTCGTACATTTTCGCCGAATAATACAGGCTTCGCTTGGGCATGTCGAATTTATTGGTCACCCGGATTTCCAGATTCACATGTTTGCCGTCTTCATTTAACGCACGGACATCCAAGATAGCTTGCTTGTCGGTCAGCGCATCTTTGTCCAGCTGCGGATTGAGCAGCGTCAGACTGACGAATGGCTTCGGCTCGGTTTCCCGCAGCGCTTCGTTCAGGAAGTTAAGCAAAACCTCGTCTTTATTTTCTTCGCTGCCGAAGATTTGTTTAAACACAAAATCGACGGTCGGTTCCAGCAACTCGCTCATGGTCTTAACTCCAACGGCTCACGAGAGGCCAACGATTTTTCTATTCCCATTATACCACAGAGAGGGCCGTACGTAGACAGACGAGATACTCAATCACCAATTTCCGCCTTTGTCGCGGCCTGTGTGCCACATTGAGGCATTGGCTGGGGAGCAGGGGAGGGATTTCCAATCTGCGACTGTAATCGGATACATCCCGCCTTTTTACGCCCCAGCACCGTTCTCATTATCGAAGAATTTTCCCGAACACATCGGGCCAGGGCTGCTTGCCGAGAAAAACATGCTCGATCTGATGCAAGGGCGGCAGTCTCGGCATTTGTTTGAAGGATGCGCGTTCATCCGGTTCATCCAACCACAAGCACTCTTGCCCTTGTGCTTGCCATTCCTTCTCGTCTATGCACCATACCGCCGGGCAAGCTCGTCCCAGAAGCGGGCCCTGCTTTAAGGATCGCCACAATTGCAGCAATCTTGTCTACGGTAGAATAAAAATACCCAAAATGATCAAAGTGATTTCCCCAAAATAATCGTGCAAAATTCCCCACTTTAATCGTGGGAAAAATGGACCGAATCTAGCGCCTGAGCTACCCTAATCGTAG
>NZ_SHLX01000045.1 GCF_004764705.1 Paenibacillus cymbidii
TTGATTACAATCGCACTCGCATCCATTCGTCAATTGGTTACCTCACCCCGCATTTATGCGAAAAAAGGTACTACGAGCAACAGCAGATCGCTTAAATTGTGTGTCTACTTTCTTGACAAAGGTACACCGCTCGCCGAAACGCCGCTGCAAGGCTGAAATCAGCCTTATTTCGCTAACCTTCCAAGCAATGCAAACTTGCTTTGGCCTTAACCTGAATACATTAATCGGTCCTCTCCCTTCCTTCTTCTCTCCTCGCTTCATGCGCCACCTTTTCCATCCACCGCCCCATCCATCAATCGGCACGCCGTCCCTCGCTCCGCCTCCCTTTACGATCCCTCCACGGCAGAAGACCAATCTGGACTTTATCGCCCGACAGCGGTACTATTTTTATAAGTACCTATTCCAGGCCAGGAGATGATGCGACATGCGCGTACGACCGGCAAAAGAAGATTACGCTTCCTACTTCGACAAGTACGTCAGCCTCGTTCCGGAAGGGAGCATCCAGGCGATTTTGACCGAACAGTTGGAGACGAACGCCGCCTTTCTTGCCGCTATACCGGAGGAACGCGCGCTGCACCGGTACGCGCCGGGCAAATGGAGCCTCAAGGAAGTGGTCGGCCATATCGCCGACACGGAGCGCGTGATGAGTTACCGGCTGCTGCGGATCGCGCGCGGCGACAAAACGCCGCTGCCGGGATTCGACGAGAACGAATTCGTCAAAGGAGCCGCTTTCGATTCGTATACGTTGGCGGAGCTGATCGAGGACTGGACGAACGTGCGCCGGGCGACGCTGACGCTGCTTCGCGGCTTGCCGGAGGATGCTTGGTCCCGAAGAGGCTACGTCAGCAACGGCGAAACGACGGCGCGGGCGCTCGCTTACATTACCGCGGGACATGAGCTGCATCACATCGGAGTTATCAAGGAACGGTATTTGAAGTAAGATTTGTTTGGCGGGTTTGCGCAGCTGCGCAACACCCGCTTTATTTTTTCCGACGCCTCCGCTCCTTGTCATCACTGTTTTGTGAGTTGCGACACACTTTATGCAAAACAGTTATTTTAGCCTAGTCCTTTCCCGGCCGTTTGCTTGCCGATCAAGCAACTGGAGGAACGAACAACGACATTCAGACTATTTACCGAAAATGCCCTGCCCGGGTACACTCAATATTGACGTTTCGACAATTTCAGCAAAAACGTCGGAGCATTCAACTCGGGAGGGACGACATTGAGGAAAGATTGGATCGTCGCATTGGCGCTCGTTCTGGCGTTCAGCTTTACGTTCGCCGGCACCGGGCTTGCCAAAAGCGACCATGACGGCAAAGAAAGCCCGCAAACGAACGCGCCTTCGCGCGGAAACGGCAACGGACAGCACGATGACGGGGGCCGCGGAAACGGGCAGGGCAACGGCGGGAACAAGGACAACGATCGCCGCTCCGGCAACGAGGGAGGAAAAAACAACGAAGACAACCGCGGCAAGCCGGAGACGAGAGGCGGCATATCGGTGACTGGCGATACATACGGCGCCCCGGTGAAAAGCGTGCCCTTCGGGCTGCTGAACGCATTCGGGCACGTGCAGGGCAAACACGCCTCCGACGTGATTGAAGGCAAGCTTCGCGAGCGGTACGGCATTACCGATCTTGTATACGGGCTGTATCTCAAGGGCAAAGGCCACGGGGTGACCGTTTACGTGTATGGCGTCACGGGAGGCGTTTACGGCAGCGTATACGCCTCCGGCGGCGCTGGCACGGTAACCGGAGATGTCTACGGCGAGACTCTCACCCGCGAGGAACTGCTCGCATACGCCGATGCGCTGCGGGACGCGCTGCGCAACTTGAAGCAATCCGCCGAGCTTGCGGACGAAGCGCTGGAGCAGCTCGCCGAGATTTACGAGGGCGAGGGCGCACTCGACCAGGCGATCGAAGCGCAGCAAGACGCGATCAAGGAAAACATCAGCAATCTGAAGCATTACAATAAGCTGGGCAAGCTGTTCGAAAAGAGCGGCGACCATGCTATCAAAGGGTATGTTAACGGCGAGCGGGTCGATTTTGAGGTGCAGCCCCTGATCCGGAACGGCTCCACGCTCGTCCCGTTCCGCGCCATTTCGGCGGCTCTACGCGCAACGGTAGATTGGAACGAAGCCGAACGCACCGTTACCGTCGCGAAGAACGGCGTCGTCATCAAGCTGGTCATCGGCAGCGACATCGCCACGATCAACGGCGAAGAAGTGAAGCTGGAGACGGCGGCGGCAATCGTTGACGGCAGCACGGTCGTCCCGGTTCGCTTCATCGGGGAAGCGTTCGATGCCGACGTTCAGTGGGACGAAGAAACGAAAAGTTTCATTGTCAACGAATCGTAATTAACGCTCCGGTATCCTTGGCAAGACTGAGTCCCTGATCGGGGACGCGGTCTTGTTTTTTGTATTGACATTTCATATAATTCCGATATTATTAGTCGGTATAAGATCAAGGTCGCAACCTTGCACAAGGAGCTATCGCCATGATTGAGCTGCACAATATCAGCAAATCGTTCCCGCAGCGAACCGGCGGACGTTACGTCGCCGTGGAGCAAATCGATTTGACGATCGGGAAAGGAGAGTTCGTTTCCTTGCTCGGCCCGTCGGGCTGCGGCAAGTCGACGCTGCTCAACCTGGTCGCCGGCCTCGAACGGCCCGACCAAGGCACGGCAACGATTCACGGCAAGCCGATCGTCAAACCGGGCGCCGATCGCGTCGTCGTGTTTCAGGAGCATGCGCTTTTCCCTTGGCTGACGGTGCAGGACAACGTGGCGTTCGGGCTGAAGCAGAAAGGCGTGCCCAAGAAGGAACGACTGGCGCTGGCAACCGAACACATCAAATCGGTGCATCTCGGCAAGTTCGCCGACCGTTATCCGCACGAGCTGTCCGGCGGCATGAAGCAGCGCGCTTCCATCGCCCGGGCGCTGGCCATGGATCCGGACGTTCTGCTGATGGACGAACCGTTTTCGGCGCTCGACGAGCAGACGCGGATGATTTTGCACAAGGATCTGGAAGACATCTGGATGCGCACCGGCAAAACCATTCTGTTCATCACCCACAACATTCGCGAGGCGGTACTGCTCTCGGACCGAGTCGTCGTGATGGCAACGCAGCCCGGACGGATCAAGCGGGAGTTCCCGATCCACTCGGCAAGGCCGCGTTTGCTCGGCGATTCGGTGCTGCACCGGGCGGAATCGAGCATTCTCGAAGAACTGGCCGAAGAGCTGGAAAAAGTGCTGAAGGAGGAGATGGGGGATGGCTACCGCCTTAAGAAGGACGCTTTTTATCGCGATCCTGCTGGTGGCGTGGGAGACGGGATATAACGTCTTCGACTGGGGCTGGAAGTTTCCTTCCGTCACGCAAACCGTGGAAGCGTTCCGCGACGGCTTCGTGCACGGCCAACTGTGGGACGCGATGCTCGGCAGCATGAGGCGGCTGCTCGTTTCCTTCGCCATTTCGGTTTCGTCCGGCATCGTGCTCGGCTTCCTGTTCGCCCGCTCGCGCCTGCTCGACGACACGTTCGGCTTCCTCGTCGTTGCGCTGCAAACAGTGCCCAGTATCGCCTGGCTCCCGTTTGCGATCATCTGGTTCGGGCTGAACGACACGTCCGTCATCTTCATCACGACGCTCGGCGCCGCCTGGACGATGGCGCTGGCCAGCCGCACCGGGATCATGAACATCCCGCCGATTTATTTGCGGGCGGCGCAGGTGATGGGCACCGGAAACGGCCTGCGGCTGTTCGCGCAGGTGATGGTGCCGGCGGCGCTGCCGCATCTGATCACTGGGCTGCGCGTCGCCTGGGCGTTCGCCTGGCGGGCGCTCGTCGCCGGCGAACTGATCGCCAAAGGCGCCGGGCTCGGCCAGCTGCTGCAGGACGGCCGCAACCTCGGCGACACGGCGCTGATGCTGTCGATCGTCATTATCATCGCCGTGCTCGGCACGCTGTCCGACCATTTCTGCTTCAAACGGCTGGAAGACGTCATTCTCGTGCGCTACGGCCTGAAGAAATAATTTTGCCATGACAAGAAAGAGGGGAATCCGCCCATGAAAAAAATCGGTCTTGTACTCGCCTTTATGCTCTCGTTAACGTTCGTGCTGGCCGCCTGCGGCAGCAAAAAAGATTCGAACGGCGCCGGATCGCCTTCGCCGTCCGCTTCCGCCGCTCCTTCGACAGCGGCAAGCTCGTCGCCTTCCGCATCGCCGTCTCCTTCTGCTTCTTCGGCGCCGGTGACGGTCAAGCTCGGCATTTTCAAAAACGTTACGCATGCCTCCGGCTACATCGCGCTCGAAAACAAGCTGTTCGAAAAATATTGGGGCCCGAACGTCAAGATCGAAGTGCAAGCGTTCGACAACGGCTCCGACTTCTCCACGGCGCTCGCAACGAACCAGATCGATCTCGGCTTCACCGGCCCGGGCCCGGCGACGAACCAGTTTCTGAAGAGCAAAAACTTCCGCGTCATCTCCGGCTCCAACAACGGCGGCGCCGTGTTGTCGGTGCGCAAGGATTCCGGCATCAAGTCGGTCAAGGACCTTGTCGGCAAAACCGTCGCCATCCCGACCAAGGGCAGCACGAACGAAATTTCGCTGCGCCTGCTGCTCCAGCAGGAAGGGTTGAAAGTAACGACCGACAGCTCCGGCGTGCAGTTGATCGCCATCGCCCCGGCCGACACGCTTGTCGCGTTCCGCCAGAAGCAGGTCGACGCCACGCTCATTCCCGAGCCGTGGGGCACGCAAATCGAGCAGGAAGGCATTGGTTCGACGCTCGTGCCGTGGGATAAAGTGCCGCCGAACAACGGCGACTATCCGCTCGTCATCCTGGCTGCCAGCGACAAGTTTTTGAAAGATCACCGCGATCTGGCCAAGGGCGCCGTCAAGGCAAATCTCGAAGCGATCGAATTCATCAACAAAAATCCGGACCAGGCGTACCCGCTGATCAATAACCAGCTAGCCAAGCTGAGCGGCAAAGGGCTTGACATCGCGCTGATCAAGGCGGCCATCTCGCACCTGAAGCTGACCGGCGACGTGAACAAAGCGGCGATCGAAGAGCTGGCCAAAGTGTCGATCGACGCCGGCTACATCAAGGACGTCAAGAAGGAAGAGCTCGACCTGAGCAAATTTCTCGACCTGAGCCTGCTGGACGAAGTCAAGGCGGGCAAATAGGAAGCTTGCGCAAAAATCTGCAAAAAGCATTCTGACGAGCCCCCCTTGAGTGGCCCGATTGATTGCTCGGCAATCAAATAGCCCATGAAAAATGGCCTATTTGCCCTCGATCGCCTGGCTCGACAGAAATAGCCTGTGAAAACACTGGTTATTTGACCCAGATCGCTTCAAAATAGGCATTTCAAGCGAAATAGCCAGTGAAATCACTGGCTATTTCGTATAGACGGCCCGTTTTTGGCGAAATAGGCAAGAAAATAAGGCCTATTTTGCAGGTAGTTAGTTGGCGGATGAGGGAATGGCGCGCATGAAGCAAAGTGTCTGATCCACGAGAGGCGATCCTCCCTCACAAGGCCAGCCTTACCCTGCATCGGCCCGGCCTCGCTGAGGCTTGGCAGTTGCCGGTCAAGCCAAATTGCCACGCGACATTGGGCATGCCCCGATGGCCGCGGGGCAAAAAAGCAGCCCCCTTCAGACTCCAAGCCCCAAAAGGACCGTCAGGGCGATCTTCCCTGACGGTTTTTCTTATGCATGTAAGCCCTGACAAGTACATAACGGTTGCACCCGGGAAGATCCGGATTCTATCAATAATTATGCGAGCAATGAATGGTACAGTGGCAAATTGTATATCTTGTAGATATACTTCTTCGAAGAGGTGAGCTATAATTGAGCCATCCAACTGGAAAGGACGTGATCCTCGTGACGACCGTAACCCTTAGCCGATGGGGGAACAGTTGCGCCGTCCGGATCCCCAATCAGTTTTTGAAGCGCATGAACTTGGAAGAAGGAAGCGAATTGGAAGCAGTGCTCACGCCGGATAACCATATCCTGCTGCGTCCGCTGCGTCCGCAAGGGGCGAATGAGGAGCTGCGAGAGCATCTTAACAGCCTGCTAGCGAAAATAAAGCCGGATTCTCCGCGCCATGAGGAAATCGATATGGGTATTGAAGGGGACGAGCTAATTTGAGCATTCCGGCACGCGGCGATCTTGTCTGGTTGGATTTCGATCCGCAAGCAGGACGGGAACAAGCGGGGCGCCGTCCCGCCATTGTTTTGTCCGAGTCTGCATTTAACGAATTGACGGGATTTGCAGTTGTATGTCCCATTACGAACCAAACGAAAGACTATGCTTTTGAAGTGCCGCTTCCGGAAGGCTTGCCGTTCACGGGAGTTATTTTGACCGATCAATTCAAAAGCCTGGATGTGCGCAAGCGAAACATAAAAGTGGCGGGTAACGTTCCCGTCGATTCGGACTGCCTGAAAGCCGTTTTGCGAAACGTCCGCTCCATTCTCGCTTGAACGGCCGATTCGGCCTTGCTTCGCCCTCGCTCCGCTCTCACGCCCCGCCTTCCTCGCCCCTGCGCTTCTCCTCGCCCCCGCCTCGCTACGCCTTTCTCACTGGCTCCACCCTCACTCCGCCGCTTCGCGTTCCACGCGCACCGCGCAAACCTTGAACTCCGGCATCCGGCTCACCGGATGCAGCGCGTCGTTCGTGAGCGCGTTGACGCTCTGCTCGCCGCCCCAATGGAACGGCACGAACACGGTCGTCGGATGGATGTCCGCCGACAGCTTCACATCGAACACCAGCGAGCCGCGCCGCGTCGTCAGCCGGACCCGGTCGCCGTGGCGCAGCCGGATGCGCTCCGCCACCGACGGATGCAGCTCGGCCACGGGCACCGGTGCCTTCTTCAGCAGGCCCTCCGTTCGCCGCGTCTGGGCGCCGCTCAAATAATGATTGCCGAGCCGGCCGGTCGTCAGGATGTACGGGTAATCCCTGTCCGTCGTTTCCGCCGGCTTCTGCGGCACGATGCCGTGCAGCCGCGCCCGCCCGTCCGGGTGCTCGAACCGGCCATCCGCAAACATCCGCGGCGTGCCGGGATGGCCCTCGGCCGGACACGGCCAGAACAAGCCTTGCCGCTCCTTGATCCGTGCATACGTCATGCCGCCGTAGTCGGCTTTGCCGCCTGCGGAGGCGCGCGCCAACTCGGCGAACACGTCCTCCGGCGAGTCGAAGCGGAAGTAGCGCCCCCTCCCCAGCTTCTCGGCAAGCCGGCCGATCAAGCGAAAATCTTCCATCGTTTCGCCCGGCGACGGCAGCGCCTTTTCGCGATGGAACACGCGGCCTTCGAGGTTGGTCAGCGTGCCCTCCGCCTCCAGAAATGACGATCCCGGCAGCAGCCAGTGAGCGTAAGCCGCCGTTTCGGTGGCGAACATGTCGACGACGACGAGCAGCTCCAGCTTCGCCAGCGCTTCCGCCACGCGGGCGCTGTTCGGACTGGAAACAAGCGGATTCGAGCCGAGCACAAGCATCGCCTTGATCTTGCCGTCGTGAATTTTGCCGAACAGCTCGTAGGCGGACACGCCTTTGCCTGGCAACTCGTCCGGATCGATCCCCCAGACGCCGGCGACGTGGCGGCGGGCTTCCGGATCTTCGATCAACCGATAGCCGGGCAGCTGGTCGGCCTTCTGCCCGTGCTCGCGCCCGCCCTGCCCGTTAGCCTGCCCGGTGACGGCGCCGAAGCCGCAGCCGGGTTTGCCCATTTTGCCGGTCAAGAGGCACAGGTTGATGTAGTTCAGCGTATGCTCGACGCCGTTCACCTGCTGCTCCAGCCCGCGCGCGGTCAGCACGATGCCCGTTTCGGCGCGGGCGAAGCCGGCCGCGATCGTGCGAATGACCTCGACCGGGATGCCGGTGTAGAGCGAAACCCGGTCCGGCGGGAACGGCGCTATCGCGTCGCGCAGCTCGGCAAGTCCGTTCGTATGGGCGGCGACATACGCCTGGTCATACAAACCGCCGTGCACAATATGATGGAGCAATCCGTTCACGAACACGGAATCGAAGCCGGGCTGCAGGCTCACATGGATGTCGGCAAGCTTCGCCGTCATCGTTTGGCGCGGGTCGATCGTGACGACGATGGCGCCGTTTTTTTTCGCCGCGAGGATGTACGGCACCATGGTCGGCTGGCATTCGGCGATATTCGTGCCCGCCAGAATGATGTACTTGGCCAGCGGAATGTCGTCAAGCGGCAGGCTCATCCCGCGATCTACGCCGAAGGCGCGCATTTGCGCCGCAGCCGCCGACGACATGCAGTAGCGGCCGTTGTAGTCAATATACCGGGAGCGCAGCGCAACCCGGGCGAATTTGCCGAGCAAATAGCACACTTCGTTCGTCAGCGAACCGCCGCCGAAGACGGACACCGCATCGCGGCCGTATCGCTCCTGAATCGACAACATACGCGCGGCGATATCGTCCAGCGCCTCCTCCCAGCCGGCGCGGCTCCACGCTTCGCCGGGACCGGCCGCTTGTTGGCGGCGCATCGGCGCCAGCACTCGTTCGGGATGCACGGCATGCGCCATGGCGTGCATGCCTTTCTGGCACAACCTTCCCGTTGCGACGGGGAAGTGCGGGCTCGCCTTGACAGTCGGCGCCGCATCCGGCGCGCTGCGCACAAGCTCGATGCCGCATTGCATGCTGCAGTAGCAACAGTGGGTGTGAGGCCGGTTCGGTTCGGCAGCTTGCATGGCGACCATGTCTATCCCTCCATCCGGGAAAAATCAACCTCGGTGTACGCAATTTCGACGGTATCCGGCTTGGCTTACGAAGCCGCCGGCTGTTCGGCGCGCGCTTTGCCGCCGCCGGCGATCCACGACCGTTTCCACGAGCGTTGGAACACGGCGATGAGCGCGATGCACAGCAAGGCCACACCGCTGAAGATGAGGAACCCCGGCGTATACGAGCCGGTCGACAGCTTCAGGCTGCCGAGCAGCTTCGGCAGGAAATAACCGCCGAGCCCGCCGGCTGCGCCAACGATGCCGGTGACCATGCCGATTTCCTTGCGAAACCGCTGCGGCACAAGCTGGAACACGGAGCCGTTGCCCATGCCGAGCGCCATCATGCCGACGAACAACAGCCCGGTCATCGGCCCAAGCGACGGCAGCGACGAAACCGCCGCCATCATGATCGCCACGATGCCGTACAGCATCGTCAGCATGCGCACGCCGCCGATGCGGTCGGCCAGCCAGCCGCCGATCGGCCGGAAGAAGCTGCCGGCGATGACGCAGATCGTCGTAAAGTCGGCGGCGCGCACCGGAGACAAGCCGTATTGCGTATTGAAGAAAATTGTCAAATAATTGGACATGCCGACAAAACCGCCGAACGTCACGCCGTACAGGATGCAGAACAGCCATGTATCGCGCTGCGCCAGCACCGCCCCGTAGTCGCTAAGCTTGCGCGGCGACGGCTGGTCCGGGCTGTCTTTGGCGAGAAAAGTAAACAGCAGGAACACGATGACGATCGGAATCAGCGCCAGACCGAACACAAGCTCCCACGAGCCGAAATGCTGGGCAATGCGGTTGGCGAACAGCGTCGTGAACACCGTGCCGCTGTTGCCCGCGCCGGCGATGCCCATGGCGAGCCCCTGGTATTGCGGCGGATACCAGCGGCTGGCCAGCGGCAAGGCGGCGGCGAACGATGCGCCGGCGATGCCGAGCAGCAGCGCGACGCAATAAAGCTCGTTCAGCGAATCGACAAATTGCCAGCCCCAGACGAGCGGCACCATCGTCAGCAGCATGCCGAGCTGGCCGGTGCGTTTTGGCCCGATCACGTCGGTCAAATAGCCGAGCACTAGCCGCAGCACGGAGCCGCCGAGCACCGGCAGCGCCACGAGGTTCGCTTTTTGCGCCGCGTCCATCGGGTAGTCGCTCATAATGACGACGGCCAGCGGGCCGAGCAGCACCCAGATCATGAAGCTGGTGTCAAAATACAAAAACGCGCTGAGCAGCGAAGGCGTATGCCCGCTTTTCAAAAAACCGTCCCGATTCACCATGCCGGTAACGCCCCTCTCGAAATGTGGATGATTCGCACAGCAGAAAACAGAAAAAGCCGCACCGCAGTCATCAGACTGCCATACGGCTTCGTTGCCAACGGCGGCACGACGGTGTGCGCGCCCGTTATCGTCGATTCACGTCATTGTGAACTTAGTTTGGATTATATGCGAGCCCCGGAGATGATGTCAATATAGTTCACATTCATTTTCAGAAAAATTTTCTGGAGGCCGGCTGTACGCTTTTACCCGTGGATCAATTGGTACACTTTGACGATCGAAGCGGCGATATCGCCGATCCGCTTGCGTTCCTTCATCGCCTGTTTGCGCAAAAACTCGTACGCCTCCGCCTCGGAAATGCCTTTCACTTCGCACAGGACGGCTTTCGCCTGGTCGATCCATTTGCGCTCCTCGATGCGCTGCAGCAGCTGCTCGCGTTCCTCGGCCCATCGTTTGCGCAACTGGAACGTGCGTATGCCCCACTTCAGCGCGAACTGCATCTCGACAGTGCCGAGCGTGGCGAACAGCACGCCGTCGAGCGTATAGCCCCAGTCCATCTCCTTCGGCGAAGCGGTTTCGGAGCAGAACCAAAATACCGGCAGCTTGCGCATGCCGGCGATCGTTTCCTGCCATTCGCTCGCCCTGGCGGCGGGCACGTGAAGCACAACCGCCTCGACCGATTCGAGCCGCTCTTTGACTTCCGTCTCCGACTTGACCCGAATCAGCTGCCGGCAATGGTGCTGCAGGCTGTGCAGCGAAACGAGGCGAGCCGCGTCTTCGACGATCATGACCGCTTTCAGCATCGGACCGACCTCCTCCCATCCGTTCGAACGGCTTTTTATGTGTTATAAAATATAACATAATCCTCTGACACTGTACACGGATCCATGCAATTATTTTGCACTCAGCCTGTTTCGGCGTCAACTATATTGACACAATTTCACCCGCCATTTATACTGATGGCATGCAAAGACGAAAGCCGGCACAACGGCGTGCCGCAAGAACGAGGCAATGAAGCCTATCCTGTTTGTCATGGCGAACGAGCCATGTGACGGGGTAGGCTTTTTCATTTCAGCATCACGAAGGAGAAGAAGCGATGAACCGAAAACTTGTGATGATCGGCAACGGCATGGCCGGCGTATCGTTCGTCGAGCAGCTGCTGAAGCTTAGTCCCCACCGCTACGATATCACGATCATCGGCGCCGAGCCGCACCCCAACTACAACCGGATTATGCTGTCGTCGGTGCTGGCCGGGGATGCGGGCATGCAGGACATCGTGCTTAACGATTGGGACTGGTACCGCGACAACAACATCACCCTCCATGCCGGCCATACGGCAACGGCCATCGACACGGCCAAACGGATCGTTACGACCGATCAGGGCATCAAAGCGGACTACGACGAGCTTGTGCTGGCAACGGGCTCGCTTCCATTTATGCTGCCGCTGCCCGGCGCCGACAAGGAAGGCGTCATCGCTTTCCGCGATATCAAGGACTGCGAAACGATGATCGAAACGGCCAAATCGTACCGCAAAGCGGTTGTCATCGGCGGCGGGCTGCTCGGCATCGAAGCGGCGCGCGGCCTGCTCAACCTGAACATGGAAGTCGGCGTCGTGCACATTTACTCTCATTTGATGGAGCGCCAGCTCGATCGGACCGCGGCGATCATGCTGCAGGCCGAGCTCGAACGGCAAGGGATGCGGTTCCTGCTGGAAAAACAATCGGACTCGATATTCGGCCGCAAGCGGGTCGGCGGCCTGCGCTTCAAGGACGGCACGCACGTCGAAGCCGATCTGATCGTGATGGCCGTCGGCATCCGGCCGAATGTGCAGCTGGCCAAGGCGAACGGCATCGAAGTAAACCGCGGCATCGTCGTCGACGACCACTTGCAGACGTCGGTTCCTGGCATTTATGCCGTCGGCGAATGCGCCGAGCACCGCGGCACCGTGTACGGCCTGGTCGCCCCGCTGTACGAGCAGGGCGCGGTGCTGGCGAAGCGGCTTGCCGCCGTCGACTCGCCGGGCTACCAGGGGTCGGTCGTATCGACGAAGCTGAAGGTGTCGGGGGTCAACGTTTTCTCGGCCGGCCGGTTTGCCGACGAGCCGGGCACCCGGTCGGTTCGCGTACAGGACGAATTCGACGGCGTGTACAAAAAAGTGGTGTTCCAGGACGGCAAGCCGGTCGGCGCCGTATTGTTCGGCGATACGTCGGACAGCGCGAAGCTGTTCGCGGCCATTCGCGGGGGCCAGGACTATTCCGGACGCGAAAAAGAGCTGCTGTTCGGCCCGGGCGGCGGCAGCGGCAGCGGCAACGGCGGCCAGCCGGTCAGCGAAGCGGAGCGGGTAGCGGCGATGAGCGGCGACGAAATCATCTGCGGCTGCAACGGCGTCGCCAAAGATACGATCGTGGAGGCGATCACGGACAAAGGCTGCGTCACGCTGCGCGAAATCAAAGCTTGCACGAAGGCGTCCGGGGGCTGCGGCGGCTGCAAGCCGCTCGTCGAGTCGATTCTTGAGGCGACGCTTGGCGCCGGCAACGTAACGAAGGTAAAGGAAGGCATTTGCGGCTGTACGACGCTGTCCCGCGACGAAGTGGTCGACGCGATCAAACGGATGAAGCTGACGACGACCAAAGAAGTGATGCACGTGCTCGAGTGGAGCCATCCGGAAGGCTGCTCCAAATGCCGGCCGGCGCTTAACTACTACCTCGGCATGTTGTTCCCCGAGGAGCACGAGGACGAACAGGAATCCCGGTTCGTCAACGAACGCAACCATGCCAACATCCAGAAGGACGGCACCTTTTCGGTCGTGCCGCGCATTTACGGCGGCGTGACGACGCCCGAGGATTTGAAGAAGATCGCCATCGTCGCGGAGAAGTACAACGTGCCGCTGGTGAAAATTACCGGCGGCCAGCGAATCGATTTGCTCGGCGTGAAGAAAGAAGATTTGCCCGGCATGTGGAAGGAGCTCGACATGCCTTCCGGTTATGCGTACGGCAAGGCGCTGCGCACGGTCAAGACGTGCGTCGGCTCGACGTTCTGCCGGTTCGGCACGCAGGATGCGATCAAGATGGGCATCGACATGGAGAAGCGGTTCGAGCGGCTGAACACGCCGCACAAGGTGAAGCTTGCCGTCTCCGGCTGCCCGCGCAACTGCGCGGAGGCGACGATCAAGGATTTTGGCGTCGTGGCGATCGACGGCGGTTGGGAGCTGTATGCCGCAGGCAACGGCGGCACGCGCGTGCGCGCGGCCGATTTGATCGCAAAGGTGAAAACCGAAGAAGAAGTGCTGGAGTGGACCGGCGCCTACTTGCAATATTACCGCGAAACGGCGAATTACGCCGAACGGACGAGCGAATGGGTGCAGCGGGTCGGCCTGGATACGGTCAAACGGGCGCTGGAAAACAAAGCCGACCGCGACGCGCTGAACGCGCGCATCGACAAGACGCTGGAGCTGACGCAGGATCCGTGGAAGCAAATTATCGAAAACGAAGATTTGAGCAAAGCGTTCGACGCGCTGACGGCCAAGGCGGACCCGGAAGCCGCAGCCGCCGGCGAAACGCAAGGGGCGTAAGCGGCCGGCGGAGCCTTGCATTCAGGAGAGGAGAAATGAACATGATCGATGTTGTGGTGGGCCACATTTCCGAGTTCCCCGCGCGCCGGGGACGCGTGTTCCGGATGGGCGAGCTGGAGCTGGCGCTGTTCCGGCTGTCGGACGGCGAAGTGAAAGCCGTGGAAAACCGCTGCCCGCACAAGCACGGCAAGCTGTCCGAAGGCATCGTCTGCGACCGTCACGTCTACTGCCCGCTGCACGACTGGCGGATCGACCTGGCGGACGGTCTCGTGCAGGCGCCGGACGACGGCTGCGTGGCAACTTATCCGGTGACCGTCGATGCATCCGGTAACGTCATGCTGTCGCTGGCGGCGCCGCCGGGCAGTCCGGACGCCAAGGTGTCTTAGTTTGGGCGGAACCCGTTCGCTCATCGCATAAGGAGGCGAAGCTCATGACCCGCCTGGAAGGCAAAATCATTGCCGTCACCGGCCCGCGCAAAGCCGACGACCTCGGCCGGATGATCGGCAAATTCGGCGGCACCGCGCTGATGCGCCCGGCGCAAGGCGTCGCCTATCTCGACGATACGTCGATCGAGCGGCAGCTGTGCTCGCTGATCGAGCGGCCGGCCGACTGGATCGTGCTGACGACCGGCGCCGGGGCAGACGCGCTGATGCAGGCGGCGGCCAAATTCGGGCTGGCCGACCCGTTCCTTGGCGCGCTGCGCCGCATGAACATCGCCGCGCGCGGCTACAAAACGGCCAATGCGCTGCGCACGTTTGGCCTCTCGCCGGCCGCCCGCGACGACGACGGCACAACCGCCGGCTTGCTGCGCGCGCTTGCGCCGCACGAGCTGCGCGGGGCGCGGGTTGCGCTGCAGCTGTACGGCGATCCGGCGCCGCGCCTGACCGGCACGCTGGCGGCGCGCGGCGCGTTGTGCGAGGAGCTGCTGCCGTACCGGCACATTCCGCCGGAGGACGACGTCACTCACGCACTGATCGACGAGATCGTTTCGGCGGCCGTCGATGCCGTCGCTTTCACCAGCACGATCCAGGTGCGGTACGTCATGGGCAGCGCCGCCCGGTTCGGCAAGCTGGAGGCGGTGCAAGCCGCCTTCGCGGAGCGCGTGCTGGCCGTCGCCGTCGGCAAGGTAACGGCGGAGTCGCTGCGCGAGGAAGGCGTGGTGCGCGTGCTGTTTCCCGAGGAGGAGCGCATGGGCAGCATGGTCGTGGCGATGGGCAAATATTTCGCGCCATAAAATAAGCCATTTTTCATGGGCTATTTTTCCATTTTCACTCCGCTTGCCCGCCGTCCTGCTTCGGCAGTTCTTTCGCCGCCGCCAGAACGGCGTCGGTGTGCCCTTTGACGCGCGTCACTTTCCACTCCCGCACCAGGATGCCCGCCTCGTCGACGAGGAACGTCGTCCGCACGACGCCCATATACTCGCGGCCGTACAGCTTCTTCAGCTGCCAGACGCCGTACAGCTCGCACACCTTGCGCTCCTCGTCGGCCAGCAGCAGGTAAGGCAGCTCGTACTGGGCGATAAACTTTTTGTGCGACGCCACGTCGTCGGGGCTGATGCCGAGCACCACAACCCCCGCCCGCTTCAGCTTGCCGTACACGTCGCGAAAATCGCACGCCTCCTGCGTACACGTCGGCGTCATGTCCTGCGGGTAGAAGAACAGCGCCACCTTTTTCCCGCGCAGCCCGCTCAGGCTCACCTTCCGCCCGTTCGAGGCGGGCAGCGTAAAATCGGGCGCCGGTTCGCCAACTTTTGGCCATTGCTCCGTCATGTCTGTGTCCTTTCCGTTTCTCCAAAATATCCGCTGCGTTCTACGAATCGTACGCCGAATCGAATTCGATCACGTTACGATCCGGGTCCTGGATGTAAATTTGCGCAAATCCGGCCACGCTGTTCGGCCTGGCGTCATAAGCCACGCCCGCCTGCTCCAGCCGGGCGATCGTATCGCGGTAGCTGCTCACCCATACGGCAAAATGGCCGTCGGTCGAGTCGATGCCGCCTTCGCGCAGCGTTTCGCCGTCCGGCTGCTGGATCAGGTGCAGCTGCTGGCCGCCGATCGCGTACCAGATGCCGGTCGACTTGAACGGCGGCCGCTCGATTTCCGGCAAGCCCAGCACATCGGTATAAAACGTTCTCGCCGTCTGCAGATCGCGCACCGCAATGCTGACATGGTGGATGCGTTCGAATGAAATCATGTTGATGTCCTCCCGGGTTCCCTTATGATTGAAACGCTACTTCCCATCATATACGAGAGCTTTCCCTTTAAGCAATCGCCGTTCGTTCGGAACTGTCGCGTGCGTCACCTGCCCCGGATCGCCCGACGGTACGATTGCGGCGTTTCGCCGGTATGCGATTTGAACATGCGGCAGAAATGCGCCAAATGCTTGAAGCCGGTTTCCAGACTCACATCGGTCACGCTCCGGCGCGGATCGCGCTGGAACAAGGTGCGGGCCTGGTTGATGCGGCGCCGGTACAAATAATCGAAGATCGTCATGCCCGTCACGTCCTTGAACAGCTTGGCCAAATACGATTTGCTGAAGTGAAGCTCCGCCTCCAGCTCCCCGAGATGAATGTCGCACGAATAGTGGGCTTCTATAAAGTCAAGGACGCGCTGCACGATTTGCTCCTTGTCCGGGGAGCCTTCCTGATGGTCGTCGCCAACGGTGATCCGGGAGCACTTCTCGAACAAAATCGCCAGCAAATCGATAAACGCCAGCTGCATGCGAAATACGCCGGCCGGGCTCTGTTTGGCGCTGTGCTCGTTCATGCCCGCCAGCAGCCGTTCGACCTCTTCTTTGTCGGCGCCGCTCAAGCTGATGCGATAGTTGCGCAGCTCGCGAAACGGCTGCAGCAGGTCGACGGCGTTCGGCACGGACAGAAACGGGCTGAGCAGCGCCGGTTCAAAATGCACGATCGACCGGGCGTACGGCACCGACGGATCGGCGTTGGCGCCGTGCAGCGTCATGCCGTACATCAGAATCAAGTCGCCGGGCGCCAGGATGTAAATTTTGTCCCCGATCAGATAGCTGCATTTGCCCGCGTGAAAATAATACACTTCATACAACGAATGCGTGTGATAAAAAGGGACGTTCGGCTTCGTCGTGCAGTAGTCGAAGCTGATCGCGCTCTTGCGGGGGCCGACGGCCGGCTGCATGGTGGCCACTCCTTCGGACGGCTTTTCCACAGTGTACCCGATCGTATGCGGGGAAAACAACCCGAACGGCCGCCCGTTTCACGGCAATCGTGCAAGAAGGGCTGCCCGGCCTCATGCCCGAGTCAGCCCTTCTTGACGGACGGTTACGCCGTCCATTCCCGGAAATAAGCAGCGAAGCTTTGCAGCATCGCCGGCGAATCGGCGTGCTCCTTGCTGAAGTCTTCCACTCCCAGGTATCCGTCATAACCGACGGCCAGCAAATCTTCCATCACTTGCCGCCACGGCACCATGCCGCGGTTCACGCCCGACCACTCGCCCTTCCATACGACACTGCCGTCCGCCTCGGCGCCGTCTGTCCGCCAGCCGGCGTTTTTGACGTGCACATGGGCCAAATACGGGCCGAGCAGCTCCATGCCCATCCGGTAGTTTTCGAAGCCTTCGTGCACCATGTTGCCCGGATCGTAGAGCACGCCGATGTGATCCGGATCGAAACCTTCGCAGAGCCGGTACGCTGCCGAAGCGCTGGCCGAAATCGTGACATGATGCGTTTCGATCAGCCCTTTGATGCCGTATTGCCCGCACAATGCGCTCGCTTCGCGCAAGTATCGGCGTCCCAGTTCGAACAACTCGCCGAACGTCGTGCTGCGGTCATAACGCGGCACGCCAAGCCGGATGAACCGCGCGTTCATCCGGGCGGCCGCTTGCAGCACCTGCTCGGTCGCCTCCAGATCGCCGGCGCGCAAATACGGCGTAACGCTGACGTTCGCCAGCCCGTTCGCTTCCGCCGCCGCCTTGAACCGGTCGACTTCGGCCATGCCGGCGGAAGGTGCGATCGTGCAGCGGTTGTTGCCCCAGAAGGACGGCTCCTGCGATGCGGCATCTGCCGGAAGTTCGGTATACCGCCATTCGATGCCGTGCAGACCGGCTGCTTTGGCTGTCGCCGCGAGCTGCTCGGGCGCAAGCTCGGGAGTGGCTACGGTAAATACGGAAAGCTTTATCGTCATGGTCAAGTCTCCTTATTGGCGTTCGATTTTGTCGGTTCACAAGCCCGCAGCCGGTTTGGCCGATTGTTCGATGCGCTGCTGCAGATGGTCGAGGAACTTCTCCTCGTCAAGCGGCAGGTCGACCCAATCGTCCGTCCATGCGGACAGCAGCATCGCATTGGACAAGGTCAACCCGCGGATCCCCTCTTCCCCGCGAGCGACGAGCTCTTGTTCGCCGCGAATCGCGCTCACCCAGTTGCGCGTAATCGCGGCATGGGAACCGGCCCCGCTGCCGCCGGTCGGCACTTCGCAGCGCCAGCATTCCGGGCTGCCGAAGCCGCCGCGATACGTCCGGTTGAATTCCGTTTCGGAAACGGTCAGCCGCCAGAACGACAGCTTGCCGTCTTCGATGACGATTTTGCCGCGGTCGCCGGTCACTTCGAACCGGTTCGTTCCCGGCGCTTCGCACGTGGAGGTAACGAACAATCCAGTGGCGCCGTTGGCGTACTCGGCATAAGCCGTCACTTCGTTCTCCACCTCGATGCGGCGGTGTTTGCCGAACGCGCAAAAAGCGCGCAGCCGCGCAGGCATCATGCCGGTCGTCCATTGCCACAAGTCGAGCTGGTGCGGCGCCTGGTTAATCAGCACGCCTCCGCCTTCTCCCGCCCAAGTCGCTCGCCAGCCGCCGGAATCGTAGTAGCTTTGCGGCCGGTACCAGTTCGTAATGATCCAGTTCATTCGCCGCACTTCGCCGAGCTCGCCGGAAGCGATCAATTCGCGCAGCTTGACGTACACCGGATTGGTGCGCTGGTTGTACATGATGCCGAACACGAGCCCGCTGGCGGCGGCCGCCTCGTTCATCTCCCGCACGTGTTTCGTATGCACGCCGGCAGGCTTCTCCAGCAGCACGTGCAGGCCGGCTTGAAACGCCGCCGTCGCCTGCTCCGGGTGCAGAAAGTGCGGCGTGCAAATCATCGCCGCATCGATGCCGCCGGAGCCGATCATGTCCTCGAACCGCTCAAACGTTTGCACGCTGCCGCCTGCTGCGATACGCGCCCACTCGAGCCGGTCCCGGCTGAAATCGGAAACGGCCGCCAACTCCGCCCCCGGGACTTGGCCTGCAATCAAATACTTCGCATGTTCGGCACCCATGTTGCCAAGTCCCACAATGCCGATCCTGACCGTTGCCATCTCCATAACCTCCCGATTTTGCAAGGGAATCGCCCGTTGATCTCCGCTTTATTGTACCATGGCCGGCAGGGGCGGCACTTGATCGACAAACGTTAATTTGGCGACGGATTTGACTGTGGTTGTTCAATTGTGGGCAACAGCGTCAACGGCCCCTTAATGCACCTCCGTGACGCAAAAATAGCCAATGAAAAATGGTTTATTCGCTCCATTTCACCGGTTCCACCCGAAATAGCCAGTGAAAACACTGGCTATTCCCGCCCAACCGCCGTAAAATTGCCCTTTCCAGCGAAATAACCAGCGATTTCACTGGCTATTTTGCCGCGGCCGGCCATTATTGATCGAATAGGCCATAAAATATGGCCTATTTCCAAATGTCCCCGCCTGAGCGGGAGTTGCGTGGGATGACGGGCAGCGGCGCTTCTGTCGCAGCGGCCCATTTTCGGAGCGTTGTGCCTATATGTATGTAAATCAGAAAAAACGGCGTCCCGTTCCATCGCCATGCAATGGATCGAAACGCCGCTTGATGCTTCCCTACACGTAGGATTGCGGTTGGTACGGATAGTTGTCATACGGATAATTGGGGTACGGATACGGGTATGGATAGTACGGGTACTGCTGGTACGGATAATACGGGTACACGTTGATCGGGACCGGGAAAGGGATAAAGTGCCCGTGATCGAAGTGCCCGTGATCGAACGGTCCGTGTCCCGGCCCGCCAATCCCACCGGGCCCGTGTCCCGGCCCGCCGATCCCACCGGGCCCGTGTCCCGGTCCGCCGGTTCCGCCCGGCCCGTGCCCTACAGGACGCTCCGCCTGCCATAATGCCGCGCCGCTGTCCTGCCGGAACTCCCCGGCAGCCGGAATGAACAGCTGCCGGCCGACGAAGATCGGCTCGCCGCCGCGCAGCCCGTTTGCTTGCAGAATCGCGTCAACCGTCGTACCGAACCGAACCGCGAGCGTTTCGAACGTATCGTTTGCCGCGAATGCATAAGTAATCATCCTAAACGCCTCCACATCGAAATCAAGCCTGATCGATGCAGTATATGCGCCTACTGGGCGATGTGCTCATTGAGGCGCCCACATTTTTAGTAGATTTTTGGAATATCCTTAGTATAATTGGGTGAGAGGGTATCAAGGAAGAGGTGTCTATTTTGCCCAAGACCAAAATCTTTTTAAGCTCGGCATCGCAACCGTCCTTTTCTCATACGAGAAATACCAGTTTCGAGAAACTGCGGTTGCTCGGTCACGATCCGTTGATGTTTGAGCGCAATTTTGGGGCATGGCATAATGGGGAAGATTCCATATCCCGGTGTATTCGGATGGTTTCCGAATGCGATATTTTTATTTTGTTCATCGGAGAAAGAGCGGGTTCAATCACGTCATACGGGCGATCCGTCACCCACCTTGAGTTTGAACAAGCGTTGGCCGAAGGAAAACCCGTTCTGGTTTTTGTGGAGCCGGATATAAAAGCCGAATACCTTGGCAATATGAAATACGTCATTGACGACTATATAGCAACGAGCAGATCGGGTGGATCGGGAAAACCGGCTTCCAATGAAATCGTGCGTTTTATCGCAACCAATAAACCGAGGATAAGCCCCTCGCAACAACACGTAGACGATTACGTCTGGTATTTTCTCCATGAAATAATGGCGGAAGAAAAAATCTTTGTCGAAAATCTGTTGCCCGGCGTTCAAATCGACTGGGAAACCTTGCTCAGCGACATGCTGCGAGACGGGGTGGAGATGCTAAGAAACAAAAAGGATATCGTAAGAACACTAGTGCAAACGAAAGAGCTTCAACATTACAAAAAAAGCATGTCGCATATTATTCCTTTCCTGCGGGTAGGGTCTGAGTCGGATCTCCCCCATTTGCTGGCAGCGTTTAAAAACTCCGCCCTGGGGAATACGATCGTCAACGATTTTGGCTATGTGCAGCGGAAAATCGGCGTCATTGGCGACTGTTCCGCGGTGACCCTCTATAAACAGGAGCAAAACAAAATGATGTTTATCGCGGCTTCGGGTGAGGTTACGGCAAAAAGCTACAACATGGATGACGATACCTCTTTTGTCGTTCTTACTCAGAAATCGGGAAATGACAATATCTCCTTCCGAGAAGACAACAACAGCCTTTATGTTTGCCTCAAAGGAAACGATTTTGTTGTGACGTTCCACTTCCCATGCGGAGAAGAGTGGAATTCCGAAATGTATTTGGACTATCGTAGCCACGTAGAAAGTGGTATAATGCTTAAAAATGGCGTGTTTTTCAATACTGTCGTTTCGATTTTGGAAGGGGTGATCTAAGTGGCAAAAAAAGTGTTCGTTTCGATCAATGGAGACATTACCGAGGTCGTGAAAGGCAAACATTACCCGAAAAACGCCTTGATTTTTGCTCCCATTGAAAAGTCGCCAATAGATTACAGCAAACAAAAGGATATCGCTTATGAAGAAGCTTCCAACTCCCTTGAGCAAATGATGAAAAAGATCGATAAACGAACCGCACATGCTTAGAACAAACCCGCCAACTCCCGTTGGCGGGTTTTCTTATTCGTTCACGATCCCGCCCCGCGATACCGCAGCACGCCATGCCGCCACACCGTCATGCCGATCGCGAAAAACACAACGCCGACGACCGGCGTCAGCAGGGCCATGCCGGTCCAGCCCGCCGGATCGAGGAAATACGCGGCCGGATAGAAGCCGACGAAAGCAAACGGCAGGATCCAGGTAAGCAGCAGCTTGATCAGCTTGTTGTACACGTTGATCGGGTTGCGGCCGTAGTTTTGCAAATTCCAGACCAGCGGCAATATGCCCGTCGGCGCATCGATAAAAAACGACACCGCAATCAGCGCCACATACACGCCGGCATAGATCAGCACCGCCCCCAGCACCAGCAGCGCGAACACGAACGGGTCGTACCACGCAAGCGCAATGTCCGTTTGCGGCCAGGCGGCGCCCATGACGATCAGGCCGACGAGCGAACCGGCAAGCGAAGCCGGGTCCATATTTTCCAGCACCAGCTGCAGCAGGTTGTAGGCCGGCCGCGTCAGGATGCGGTCCATCTCGCCTTTGACGATATACCGTTCGCTGAAGCCCCACAGGTTGAAGAAGCAGCCGAAGATGCCGTACGGCACCATGAAGAAGCCGAAAATAAACAGCACCTCCGCCCCCGTCCAGCCGCCAAGCAGGTTCGTATGCTGGAAAACGACGAGGATGAAGAACAGGTTGACTCCCTGAAACAGCAAGTCCGACAAGATTTCCACCCAGAAATCGGAGCGGTATGTCAGCCGCGTCTTCATATAATTTTTGAAGTAGTCGACGAATAAAGATAAATAGAACCGCATGCCGCTCACCCTCCCTGCACGAACAGCCGCGTGCGCGCCGTCCGCCACATCAGCACAATCGGCGCGGTCAGCAGCGCGCACCAGAACGCCTGCACCGCCAGCACATTGCCCATCGACACGCCGCTGACGTAGCCGCTGAACACGGCCCCCGGCAAGTAGGTAATCGCCTGGAACGGCAGCAGCTCCAGCACATCTTTTGCCCACGCGGGGAAAAAGGCGATCGGCACGATCAAGCCGGAGAACAAATCGACGGCGACGCGTTTCATGCGCATCAAACCTTCGTTATTTTCGAGAAAAAAGGCACACAGCCCGGTCAAAATGTTGATTTGCGAATTAATCAGAAAGCTGAATACGAGCATGAGCAGGAACAGCAGCCAGACGCCGACGCCGCTCGGCAGCCGGACCGGAAACAGCAGCCATACCAGCACCATGCCCGGCGTCGAAAACAGCAGCAGGCGGAACAAACCTTCGCCGGCTCCCTGCATCATTTTGACCAGCAAATATTGATACGGCCGGATGAACTGGATCGCCACGCTGCCGTCGCGGATGTCGTTTGCGATTTCGCGGTCGAGGTTGTTGAAATAGAACGCCCGCGCCATGTAGGAGACGGCGACGTAAGTCGTCATCTGCGTCATGCTCATGCCGACGATCGCGTCGTTGCCGGCGTAAATCGCCTTCCACATGAAATACTGCGCACCGATGTTGATCAAATAAATCGCGATGCCGCTGTAGTAATTGACCCGGTACGCCAGCATCGTCAGAAAGCGCAGCCGGATAAATTCCAGGTAAGCGCCGATCATACGGGCACACCCTCCCGCTGGCCGGCGGCCGAGCCGGACTTGTAAATTTCGCGCACGATGTCGTCGGTGTTCGTCTCCACGATGCGGATATCCGCAATCGGCAGCGAAGCGGTGACGCGGCTCAGCACTTCGGAAATGCTCGTTTCCTCTGCGGGAACCCACACGCTGGCCGTCACGTCGTTCTCGCGGCGCCACTCGACCGTCAGACCGGCCGTAAGCTCGGCCAGCCGCGGCGCTTCCACCGGCGACGTGAAGTGAAAAACGATTTCTTTTCCTTTGCCCCAGCGCGCTTTCAGCTCGTCGAGACCGCCGTCATATATAATTTGGCCGTCATCGAGCATAATAACTCTCGAACAAAGCGCTTCGATATCCTGCAAATCGTGTGTCGTCAGCAGAATGGTCGTTCCGTACTGCTTGTTCAGCGTCTTCAGAAACGAACGAATTTCCGTCTTGACCACAATATCGAGCCCGATCGTCGGTTCGTCGAGGAACAGAATCGCCGGGTTGTGCAGCAGCGACGCGGCAAGCTCGCAGCGCATGCGCTGGCCGAGGCTCAGCTTGCGCACCGGCCGGTTGAGCAGCTCCGCCAGCTGCAGCCGTTCGGTCAATTCGTCCAGACGGGCGCGGAATTCGGCTTCCGGCACGCGGTATACTTTGCGCAGCAGCTGGAACGATTCGATGACGCCGATGTCCCACCACAGCTGGCTGCGCTGACCGAAAACGACACCGATGCCGCGCACGAACGCTTCGCGTTCCTTATAAGGTACATAGCCGCCGACAACCACTTTGCCCGAAGTCGGGACAAGAATGCCGGTCAGCATTTTGATCGTGGTCGATTTGCCGGCGCCGTTCTCGCCGATGTACCCGCAAATTTCACCTGTTGGGATTTGGAAGCTGATGTCGTTTACCGCGGTGACGGTGCGGTACTGCCGTTTGAATAAATCGCGCAACGCTCCGGAAAGCCCGGTACGGTTCACTTGTACGGCGTATTCCTTGCGCAAATTTTCTACATCGATGGCAAGCACGGGCGCTTTCCCTCCCCATATATGGAGTTTAGCTTGCTAAACTCTCTCTGCTTAAGTCAAGCGGCATACGAAACTTTTGCTGCATACGTTTCGTCTAATTGTCTAGCGGACTCGATTATTGTCCAATTTTGCGGCCAACATCTATAATACCTCATGCTCATCCGTCCGCAAAATGAAAAAACCTACATCGAGGCCTTTCGAAGATGAGCGACCGCGTTCAGAGGTAGGTTTTATCGCCAAATAGAATTTGCCATTTCCGATTCATCCGGAACCTTATAAATTCTATTGTGGTAAAGCGGACACCGCCGCTGATTCAGCGGCTGCGGTTCAGGTTAACTACTCCTGAGTCGCCTTGTCGAAACGCAGGCAACAAGCGGCTGCATTCCTTTTCTGACGGCGAAAGTTTCCCGGGAAATATCGGTGCGGCTAGCACAGTCAAACACGAACACGATTGGACTGATCCAGGGAAGGAGCAAGGCTCGTGCGCAAAAAAATCATGTGGATTTCGTTATCTGTCCTCTTAGCGGTTTTTGGATTCGGCGGTTATTATGCCTATTCCATTTACAATTCGATCAGCCATTTTCAGAAAAAACCGGGCGAATCGCTCTTCCCGTCCTTTACGCCGCAATTGACCGGCATGTCCTCGACGGAAACGCCCGCTCCTCCGCCCAAATGGGAAGGCAAGGAGCGCGTCAACGTGCTGCTGATGGGCGGCGACTCGCGCGGCCTGGCCAAAAACGAAGTGCCGCGCTCGGATACGCTGATGGTCGCTTCGATCGATCCGTCGACAAAAAAAGCGACCTTGATGTCGATTTTGCGCGATACGTATGTGAAAATTCCCGGCCACGGCGAAGACCGAATCAACGCCGCGATTACGATGGGCGGGCCCGATCTGGCGATGCGAACCGTCAGCAACTTGCTCGGCATCCCGATCCAGTATTACGTGTACACCGATTTCAAAGGGTTCATCGCGCTCGTTGACGCCGTTGGCGGCATCGATATCGACGTGGAGAAGGACATGAAGTACAGCGACAGCGAAGACGACCATATTTACGACATCGATCTGAAAAAAGGGCTGCAGCACTTGAACGGCAACACCGCGCTGCAATACGTGCGTTTCCGACACGACGCCACAAGCGACTTCACGCGCACGGAGCGGCAGCGCAAGTTTCTCGCCGCGGTCGCCGACAAGCTGCAATCGACGACGTCCCTGCTCAAGCTGCCGAAAATCCTGCAAAGCATCGACCCGTACGTCGAAACGAACTTGTCCGTGATGGATATGCTCAAGCTCGGCTCGCTGGCGATGGACGCCAAAACGAGCGGCATGGCCAGCGCGCAAATTCCGCCGACCAATATGCTGAAGGAAATGAACGTCGGCGGCGCATCGGTGCTCGGAGCCGATCCCGACGATCTGAAGCAATACGTTGCCGACCTGTTCGCAGGCACGTCCGACGACAGCAGCGATGCCTCGACGGCCGATAACGGCGCCGGAACCAACAACACGACCGGCACGTATGGCCCGTACGGCACCTCCGGCTACGGTTCGCCGGGCGCCAGCTATACGCCGACGCCAACGCCGCGGCCGACGACGAAACCTTCGGCGACCAAGGCGCCGGTTGCGACGAAGAAGCCCACGCCGAAGCCGCTGCAGACGCCGAAGTCGCCGACGGAGTCGACTTACCGGCTGGGCGCCATGGGCTTGCCCGGCGGCCAAACGGCGCCGGCGCTGCAGTAGCCGGCCGGTTTGCGAAACCGTTCCCCCGTTGCGGGGGACGGTTTTTTTGGTTGCCCGATTTTCGATAAGTTTGCTATAGTTATGGCAGCCATCACGAAGAAAAGAGGTTCCCCATTGAAACCACGCATGCGATCCGAAAGATTGTACGATGAAGCGCAACGCCATATCGTCGGCGGCGTCAACAGCCCGTCGCGCTCGTTCAAGAGCGTCGGCGGCGGCGCGCCGGTGTTCATGAAGCGCGGCGCCGGCGCTTATTTCTGGGATGCAGACGACAATCGCTACATCGACTACCTCGCCGCTTACGGACCGATTATCCTCGGCCACGCCCACCCGGACGTAACCGAAGCGATCGTGCGCGCCGCGCAGAACGGCGCGTTGTACGGCACGCCGACGGAGCTGGAAATTACGTTCGCGCGCATGCTCAAGACGGCGATTCCGTCGCTGGACAAGGTGCGGTTCGTCAATTCCGGCACCGAGGCCGTCATGACGACGATCCGCGTCGCCCGCGCCTACACCGGCCGCAGCAAAATCATCAAATTTGCCGGCTGCTACCACGGCCATTCCGACCTGGTGCTCGTCGCCGCCGGCTCCGGCCCGTCGACGCTCGGCATCCCCGACAGCGCCGGCGTGCCGGCCAGCATCGCCGGCGAAGTCATCACCGTGCCGTTCGGCGATATCGACGCCCTCGCCGCGGCGCTGGCCCGCTGGGGCGCGGAAACGGCAGCGGTCATGATCGAGCCGATCGTCGGCAACTTCGGCATGGTGATGCCGCCGCCCGGCTATCTGGCCGAGCTGTGCCGGATAACGCGGGAATACGGTGCGCTCGTCATTTATGACGAGGTCATCACCGCGTTCCGCTTCCATTACGGCGCGGCCCAGACTTACGCCGGGCTCATCGCCAGCGAGGAAGAACGCCGCGCGATCGAACCCGACCTGACCGCGCTCGGCAAAATTATCGGCGGCGGTTTGCCGATTGGCGCCTACGGCGGGCGCAAAGACATCATGGCGCAGGTGGCGCCGCTTGGCCCGGCTTACCAGGCCGGTACGATGGCGGGCAACCCCGCCTCGATATCGGCCGGCATCGCCTGCCTGCAAGCGCTGGCCGCGCCGGGCCTTTACGCGCGGATGGACGCGCTCGCCGCCCGGCTGACCGGCGGTTTAACCGCAGCGGCGGACAAGCACGGCGTGCCGCTTGTCGTGAACCGCATCGGCGGCGCCTTCTCCACCCACTTCTGCGATCATCCGGTGCACAATTACGACGACGCCGGCCGAACCGACGGCGAAGCGTTCGCCCGCTTCTTCCGGCTTATGCTCGAGCAAGGCATCTGCCTCGCCCCGTCGAAATACGAGGCGTGGTTCCTGACCGCGGCGCATACGGAAGCGGACATCGAAGCAACGATCGCCGCGGCGGAACACGCGTTTGCGACTATGGGCCGCGGCAAGTAGGCTCACAGGCGGCTTACTCAGTCGAGTCACATCGAATAACAGGAAAACCCCCTGTTATTTCGCGACAAATTCGTCCATTTGCCAAAATAAAAGGAAAACCTCCCGTTATTTTGCCGCGTTTGCCCGGATTTCGGGCAAATGGCGAAAATTAACGGGAGGTTTTCCCGCTATTTCTCATTTTCCTGCAAAAAACGGAAAAATAACGGGAGGTTTTCCCGTTAAGCCTGCCGCCAAGCCTGCCGCCAAGCCTGTCGAGCACGAAAAAAAATCGCCTCCAAGCCGATGCTCGATCCGAAGATCGAGCTCGTACTTGAAGGCGATCTGCACATCAGTGTGTCGGCAGCTCGGCCAGCTCAACAAGTAAACCGGCGATAAACGATGCGCTGCCGGTTCCAGGTGTAGGTCACGTGCACACCGCTGCCGCTCGCGACGATCGCCGGGTACGAAAACTCGCCGGCTTCGTCCGCTTCGAGCACGTGCAGCCGCTCCCAACCGGCGCCGTTGTCGCGCGACACGTCAATGACGAGTGGCGTGCGCGGCCCCCAGTCGGCCGCTACCGGGTTGTAGGCGAGCAACAGCCGGCCGTCGTCCAGCCGCACGAGATCGATGCCGCTGTTGTTGTTCGGCAACGCCGTTGCGTAAGCGGTTCCCCAGGTGAGGCCGCCATCGTGCGAGTCGCTGCGGAAGATGCTCCCTTCCGTGCTGCGCAGCAGCATATGCACGTTGCCCGGCGCCGATTCCCACAACGTCGGCTGGATCACGCCCCTGCGCTGCAGCTGCTTGCGGTGCAAAGGCACTCTTGCGCTTTTCGCCCAGGTGACGCCGCCATCGCGCGAGCGGTCGACGAACGCGTCCCAATTTCCCCGCTCGATCGAAGCCGGCGCCAGCAGCGTGCCGTCCGCGCCGACGATCGGCTTGTTTTTCACCGGCCCTCTGCCGCCGGAATCGTCGCCCTCCACCAGCTGCCGGGCAGCAGACCACGTATGGCCGCCATCCTCGGAAACAACGACCATCGAGATCCAATCGGGAATGTCCCATCCCGTTTTGTAAACGAGCACGATGCCGCCGTCCTGACGTCCGAACAGCACCGGATTAAAATGCGGCAAATGCTGCTCCCCCGTCACATTGACCGGCTTACTCCAACCGCCGTCCTTGCGAATCGCGCACCAGATCGCCACATCCCCGGCCCCCTCCTCCGTGCCGCCGAACCAGGCGGCAAGCACGCTGCCGTCCGGGAGCGGGAGCACGGTCGAGGCATGGCAGCTGGCAAACGGCCGCTCGTCGCCGAAGATGAATTCATAACGTGGCGGTACCATGACGGTCATCGTCTCACTTCCCTACGCGCGCCAACGCCGTATTGTAGATCGTTTCAATGTCGAGCGCGCCATTGTCGATCAACTGCTGCGAAAACTTCGCAAAGTCGTCGAGCGGTCTGACGCCCATAATAAATTTGTCCAGCTCCTGATCGACAATCGTATCCACTTTGGACTGCAGCGCTTTTAATTTATCCGTTTCTTCCTTCGTAAAGCTCGGCTGCAGCGGATTGACGAATTGCCCCGCGTCCTTGGCGAACAAATCGCTCCAGGTGACGAGATCGCCAGGCGACAGCGCCACCATCGGATGCTCGTCGACATACAGTGCGAACCCGAGCGCGCCGGTTCCGAGCGCCGATTGCATCGCCCGCAGCGGATCCTGCTTGTCTTTGAACTGATCGATGACGCTTTGCTTCACCTTCGGCTGGCCGTTTTCCATCGTGTAATGCTCGCCGAGCACGCCATAACTCGTCGCGTAAACGCCTTCGTCGCTGTACATCCAATCGAGCAGCTTGACGGCGGCGATCGGGTCGCTCACTTTGGAGCTGATCGCGTACATATCCCACCAATGCAAGTCATACTCCAGGCCGCGTTTTTGCCCTTTTGCATTTTTCAGCAGCGGAATTTGCTCGAACTTCGCTTCCGGCTCTTTCACTTGCAGCGCCTTATTGAAATTGACCGCAAACTGGTTGTTGTCGAGGTAGAAGAACGAGCGGCCCGAGCTTAGCTTCTCCTGCCACGTTTGCGCCGTATTGACCGCATAATCCGGGTCCAGCAGCTTCTCCTTGTACAATTTATTCAAATATTCCAGCGGCGCTTTATATTCCGGATGCGCGGGACCGTACAAATATTTGCCCGCTTCCGGCTCGAAATAAATTTTGTTGCCGGAACCGAAGTTGAAGGCCACGTATTTCATGAAATAGGTGACGCCGAGCCGGAACGTGATCGGGCTGCTGTTCGGGTAGGCGGCCTTCATCTTTTTCAACACCTCGTACAGCTCGTCGTACGTCGTCGGCACCGGCACATTGAGCTTCTGCAAAATATCCGTGCGAATCATCGGCTCGTACCCGTTGCGAAGGCCCCACTTGCGCATTTGCGGGAAACCGTACAGCTTGCCGTCGATCATCAGCTTTTTGATTTCCGGCGTGGCGTCCATCAGTTTTTTGAAATTGGGCATGTAGGCCAAATAATCGCTGATCGGCAGAAACGCGCCCGTTCTGGCATACTGATCGAGATCGGAACGGCCCAGGTACATAATGTCCGGGATATTGTTCGTGGCGAGCAGCGTTTTTTTCTTTTCGTCGTAACTGCCGGGGACCGGCTCGAGATTTACTTTAATATTCGTTTTTCGGAAAATCTCCTGAATCGCCGGCGCATCGACAATAAGCGGCTGCGATGCGTTCTCGGGCAACACTACCCTGAATGTCACCGGTTTGTCGACCAGCTTGCCGGAAGCGCCCGGGCTTGCTGCCGGCGCCGCCGAAGCGGCGGAAGAAGATGCCGGCGGCGAAACCGACGGGGTGGATGTTGTCGTTGTCGAACCGGAGCTGCAGCCAATCGCCGCAACCGCCATCATCATGCTAAGCGCTCCGGTTGCCCATACCTTTCCTCTTGCCATGCTACATGACCTCCACTTGTGGAATTGGTGAATGAAACGTATAGGATCGACCTGACGCCCGCCCTTGTCTGCCGCTTCCCTCCCCCGGATCATTGGCGGGCCCGTCAAAGCCGCTTCACCCTTTCAGCGAACCTACCAGCGAACCTTTGATAAAATATTTTTGAATAAACGGATAAACGGTGACTATCGGCAATATCGTCGCGATGATGACGCCGAATTTGACATTCGACGCCGTGACCAGAAAGCTTTTGGACGACGACGTTCCGCCCATCGCTTCCGCCTGCGTGGCCATTTCGCCGGAAATGACGATGTTGCGCATCAGCAGCTGCACCGGGTATTTGCTCTTCTCGTTCAAATAAATCAGCGACGGAAAGAAGCTGTTCCAATGCCATACCGCATAAAACATCGTCATCGTCGCCAGCACCGGCAACGACAGCGGCAGCACCAGCCTGACGAACACGGTCATATCGTTCGCACCATCCATCATGGCCGACTCGTGAATTTCCTCGGGAATTCCCTGAAAGAACGTGCGCATGATAATCATGTACCAGACATTGATCGCCGGCGGAATGAGGATCGCCCAGAACGTATCGACCATGCCAAGCGAATGGACGACCAGGTAGGACGGGATCATGCCTCCGCCGAAAAACATCGTAAAAAGAATGATAAAAGATAAGGTCGAACGCCCGTACAACCTCCTCCGCGAGAGCGGATAAGCGCACAGCGCAGTCATCGCGACATTGACCAGCGTGCCGAACGCCGTGTAGAACAACGTATTGCCGTAAGCGCGCATCAGCGACGGATCGGCAAAGATGATTTTATACGTTTCGAAGTTGATCCCGATCGGCAGCCACCTGACATCGCCCCGCGCCACGTACAACCCGTCGCTGAGCGAAATAATCGCCATATAATAGAGCGGATAAATCACCACAAGCATGAGCCCGCACATGACGAGCACATTCCCCGCATCGAACAGACGCGCTCCCCAACCGCGATTTTGTTCCACGGCCAGTCCCCCTTTACCATAAACTCGTCGAGCCGGCGAAACGCGCCAGCCGGTTGGCCGCCGCGATGAACGCCAGGGCGATCACGGATTGGAACAAGCCAACCGCCGTGGCGAAGCTGAAATCGCTCCCGAGCAGCCCTCTGCGGTACACGAAGGTCGAAATGACATCCGCCGTTTCGTAAGTCGGTCCGGTGTAGAGCAGCAATATTTTTTCATAACCGACGGTCATAATATTGCCGAGCGTCAGCAGAAACATGATCGTGACGACCGGAGCGATGCCCGGCAAGGTGATATGTACCGCTTGTTTCCAGCGGTTGGCGCCATCGATTTTGGCCGACTCGTACAACTGCGGGTCAACCGCGGTCAACGCCGCCAAATAAATGATCGATCCCCAGCCGAGCCCCTGCCAAATTTCCGACGATACGTAAATGGTGCGAAACCAGTCCGCCCGCATCAGAAACGGTACGGACTCGCCGCCCAGACTGACGACGATCCGGTTGACGAGGCCTTCGCTCGACAACAGATTGACGATCATGCCGCACACGACGACGGTCGACAAGAAGTGGGGCAAATAGCTGATCGTCTGCACCACCTTCTTGAATCGCGGCCGACGCAATTCGTTCAGCAGCAAGGCAAGGACGATCGGCGCGGGGAAATAAAAGCACAGCAGATACAAATTCAGCAATACCGTGTTGCGCACGAGCCTCCAGAAATAAGGATCCTGCAAAAACTCCCGGAAATACCGCAAGCCTACCCAGTCGCTTCCCCACACGCCTTCGAACATGTTGTAGTCCTTGAAAGCGATCAATACGCCGAACATCGGCCCGTAGTGAAAGAGCGCAAAATACACCATGGGAAGCAGCAGCATCGCGTACAAATATTTGCTCTCCGCGAAACGTTTCCACACCAGCCTGCCGTTCATACAACCCCTCCGTCGTTGATGTCGGCTTCAGTATACCTACAGGCAGGCCGCGCCGGGAACGTGCAACTCGCCCCCTGCTGTGCCAATTGTCCCCCACGTCCCGTCCTTGTGCCAAATATCCGCTTTTGTTTCATTGCCGGAACGATCGAAAAAAAGGACCCCGCCTCCACATTGCAGTGGAAGCTGAGGTCCTTTGCCCCTGAAGGCGGCGGGCGGCGCATTCATTCGCCGGCGATGCGGCGGTATTCGTTGGGCGTGATCCCTTCGGATTTTTTGAACAAGCGGATGAAGGTCGAGCGGCTGAATATGCCCACGCGTTCGGATATTTCCTGCACGTTGCTGTCCGTGTTCCGCAGCAGCTCCTTCGCTTTGTCGATGCGCACGCTGCTGATGTAATCGGTTAAATTGATCCCGGTCTTCTCCTTGTACAAGCGCGAGATGTATTTGGCGGAAACGCCGGCTTCGTCGGCAATGACGTCAAGGCTCAAATTGTCCGCATAATGCGCATCGATATAACGAATGACCGAAGCGACAAGCGTGCCGCTCTTGTCTTCCGCCGGGAACGCGGTCCTTTTTTCGTCGGCGGGCGGGTAATGGAAGTCTTTGGATTCTTTCAGCGAGGCGGCGTCGACGATGGCGAAGTCGCGCTGCGAACCGCAACGGGAAAGCGCAATTGCGGCATCGAGATACGACTGGTGAATGCCGGCAATCGAGTCATACCGCTTGCCGATCCCGATATGGATCGTACAAAATTGGGCGTCGTAGGAAAACGTTTCGATCAGGTTGCGCAGCCCCTTCGCCAATTTGCGGCCATCCGCATCGCCTTGCGAATCGGCCATGCAGATGTAGCCGTTGCGGCTGTCTTCAAGCACGTAGGCCGGAAGCTGCTCATTCAGCAAGCCGTGAATGACCGTTCGCAGTTTGCCGATAATAACGAACCGGTCGACATCCTGCACTTCGCGATAAAACGTTTCCTTGAAGCCGAAGCGGATCAGCACGCACTGCAGCGAGTTCTCCGGGAAGCCGATCCGTTCGGCAACGATGCGCTGAATTTCGGCTTCGTCTTTGGCATCGCCGCTTTTGATCCAGTGATACAGCACATGGTTAAAATAGTCGGTGCGGACGATATCCAGACGGCCTTGAGAAATGCGATCGCGTTCGATCAAGCGGGAAATGCCGGCGCCGATCCGCTCCAGCTCGCTTTTCTTCGAAGCGACGGCCGGCGCCGCGGGTTCTTCCCGATCGCCGTGCAGCACGAGAATATCCCGCATTTTGCGGATGGGGCTGTAAAGCCGCTGGGCGAACAAGAAGGAGAAAAAAACGCCGACCACGACAAGCGCGGCGCAGATGAACACGATCAGCCGCAGGATGTCGGATGCTTGCTGGGCGAACGCCGATGTCGGCGTAACCGAATAGTATTTCCAGCCGTACGTATCCGACTTCACATAGGTCACCACGGACATCTTGCCGCCGATCTTCATCTCCGTCGAGACCGTCCGGCGGGATTGGAATTCGTTGTTGATGCGCACGAAATCGTTGTCGACGATGTCATCCTGCCTGCTTGCCATCACGAGCCTGTCGTTGCCGTCGAACACGGCAAAACGCGTCGAAGCAAACGCGCTGTTATTCAGCAGCGTGCGGTAAACGGTATCCGCGGCGATCGTGACCACCATGATGGCCTTGTTTCCGTTAAGAGTCGTGCGAATGACGAACGGAATCGTCCGCTTCTGAATCGAATCGCTTTGATTCACGAGCGAAGGCTCCAGAAACTCCACGTACCTGTCGTCATGAATGACCTGCTCCCAGAATGCCGCATCGTACTTTTCGAAACGGTAGGAAATGCCGAAAAACGTGCTGAAATCTTCGACCCCTTGCCCTGTGTACACTTTGGAACGGTCCAGATAAACAAAAAGCTGGTCGGCGAGATCGGAAATGACATTGTGCGCGCGCGACAGCACCGGGGCAATTTGCGGCACTTGCGCGTACAGCTCGGGGGTATACTGGTCGTAAGGACGAAGCAGCGTTTGCACGTTTTTGTCGTACAGCACGTTCATGCTCGTCTCCTGGGCGGTTCGCAAGTAAATATCGATCGTTTTTGCGGACGCGCGCAGGTTCATGTCGATTTTGTAGATGAACTCGCGTTTGAACCGATCGGCCACATTGACATAAACCATGTAACCGATAATAACGGTTGGCAGCAGCAGGGACAGGAAGGAAAGCAAGATGCGAATAAACATTTTGTTCGTCGTATAAAATGCCCTCACCCGCACGGTCGATCCCTCCCGTCACATAAACTTAAAGATTAAGTTAATTTACTGGCCGCCAGCGGCGCAACAGGCTCGTTTGTGGCCTATTATACCTTGCCGCATGACCGCTAACAAGCTATTTCTTCCGGCTGCCTCAACAATCTCACACCCTATGTCAATTACGAACGATAATCATATATTCAATGCCGTTCGTTCGTCTTTCACAAAAAAATAAAAAATCTTCAGAATCCTTGCTATTCTTAGATTATTCACAGATTATGCAATTTCGATAGCGCTTACATTTTGCCAAACAGCAGTCTCCTATTGTCGGAAAAGCGAAATCGTGCTATCCTATATTTACTTTTTATTGCAATTGGCTAAGCCAGGCGCCATCAATGATTTACCATTTTTCCAGGCAGATGGATCGCCGCGAAAAGCTGCTATTCGAACGGATATTCGTCGCCGCTCGGCAGCGCCCGACAGGCCCCCTCTTCCCCCCGTTTCTCCGCTCCGGGGCCACATTTATGCAGGACCGTTGTATTTTTATTCATTATCTATACACATCAGGGGAGGTGGGGGTCAGAACTATTTCTGACCGACTCGACATGAATCCGATTATGAGAAACGAAGGACGCTTTCAGCATTTGCTGCAAACCGAACACGACAGCTGCGGGATCGTGTGCGTAATCGAAAAGAACGGTTATCCGTCCCGCGACAATATAAGGAAGACGATCGACGCGCTCGTCAAGATGGAGCACCGCTCCGGCTTTATCGGCGGCGAAGGCGACGGCTGCGGCATTCTCACCGACATTCCGCGCGCCTTGTGGGAGAAGCAGCTGCAGGAAGCCGGCCTGGACGGCAAGCTTGCTTACGACGCGCGCTTCTCCGTCGGCCACATCTTCGTGCCGCGCAAGCTGGACGTTTCCGCCGCCGACATGCAGCGCGATATTCGCGAGCTGTTCGCCGCTCACGGCGTCTCCATCGTGATGGAGCGCGAAAGCCAAACCGACAGCGCCGCCCTCGGCAAAAACGGCCGTCACGACGAGCCGGTCTTCTGGCAAATCGCTGCGACCTGCGAGGAAGCGGACGGCGTGAAGATCCAAGGCAAGCTGTTCGAGCTGCACATCGCCATCGAGAAAAAGCACCACGTGCATGTCGCCACGCTCAGCAACGTAACGACCGCCTATAAAGTGATGGGCGCCGCCAGCATCCTGCCGAAATATTTTCACGATCTGCGCGACCCGCTGTTCGCGGCGCAAACGACGATCGGCCACAACCGCTACTCGACGAACACGCTGTCCAGCTTCTTCCGCGTGCAGCCGTTTTCGCTGCTCGGTCACAACGGCGAAATCAACACCGTCAAGAAGATGCGCCTCGAAGCCGACATGGTCGGCGTCGACCTCGTCGACGGAGGCAGCGATTCGCAGGATATGAACCGCACGATCGAAACGTTCATCCACCGCTTCGGCCTGAGCCTGTTCGAGGCGATGGAAGTCGTGTTCCCGCCGATCATCAACGAAATGAAGCTGTTCCGTCCGGAGCTGCAGGATATGTACGTTTATTATCGCCAGATTTGGGGCCATTACGCGCAAGGGCCTGCCGGCATCGTCTCGCGCTACGGCAACGAATGCATCTTCAGCGTCGATGCGCTTGGCCTGCGTCCGCTCTGGATGGTGGAAACCGAAGCGTCGCTCTATTTCTCGTCCGAGCAAGGCGTCGTGATTGCCTCGGACATGGTGGCCGAACCGAAGCCGATCGCCCCGGGAGAGAAAGTCGGCGTCGTGCTGACCGGCGGCCAGCCGGTGCAAGTCGTCGCCTATCCGCGCGTGCAGGAGCTGGTGCTGGAACGCGTGTCCGCGCGCATCGACGCCGCCGGCCTGCGCAAGCACCTTGCAGGCGCCAGCGCCGCTGCCGCAACGAAGCAACTCGCCGCGCCGGAAGTAACCGACGCGTTCTACAGCGCGTTCGGCTGGGATCGCGAAGGCATCCAGCAGATCGAAACGATGGCCGAAACCGGCGCCGAACCGATCCGTTCGCTCGGCCACGACGGCCCGCACGCGGCAATCAACTGGGAGCGCCAGAACATCCCGGACTTCATTAAAGAGAGCGTAGCCGTCGTCACCAATCCGGCGATCGACCGCGACCGCGAGATGGAGCACTTCTCGACGCGCATCGTCGTCGGTCCGCGCCCGGCGATTTACAGCCAGCCGGACGACCGGCTGCGGCTTGAACTGCTCTACCCGCTCCTGCTCGAAGGAGCGAACGGCGAAGGCAGCTACGATGCGCTGCATCAGCTGTCGTTCGAGCAGCTGCTCGAAGCGTTCCGCGCTCATGCCGGCGAAGGCGCTTATGTGGCGCTGTCGACCACGTTCGCCCGCGGCGCGAAGCTTAGCCAGGCGCTCGACGACCTGGCGGCGCAAGCGATTGCTGCCGTTCGCGGCGGCGCTTCGCTCGTCGTGCTCGACGACACGGACGCGCACACGAACGACCGCCTCTGGTTGGACCCGCATCTTGCGGTGTCCAAGGTCGACATCGCGCTGCGCGGCGTCAAGCTCGGCCACGGCGACAACCTGCGCCGTCAGGCGACGATCGTGCTGCGCTCCGCCGCGGTGCGCAGCCTGCACGACATCGCCGTCGCCGCCGGCCTCGGCGCCGACCTGATTTCGCCTTACGCGCTGTTCGCGACGGCGGCGGCCAAGAACGGACCCGCTGCCGCGCATAAAGTGTTCTCCGCCCTGTCCAAAGGGCTGGAGAAAGTGATTTCGACGATCGGCACGCACGAGCTGCGCGGCTATACGCGGTTCTTCTCGTCGATCGGGCTCGCCCCGGAAGTGGCGGACGTGCTCGACATCGTCAACTACCTCGGCAGCGACGCCGCAGGAACGGGCTTCGCGCGGCTGGAAGCCGACGCGGAAGCGCGCTACGCCGACTTCGCCAATCCGAAAGCGAAAGCCGGCCGCAACTTCCACTTCTTCAACCGGATGTGGAAGGCGTTGAACGAAGCCGCTGCGGGCACCGCGCCCTACAGCGACTATCGCGACAAGCTGCGCGAGGAAGAGCTGAAGAACCCGATTTCGATTCGCCACGTGGCGGATTTCAACTATGCCAAATCGCTGGCCGACGGCCGCAAGCCGCTCGACCCGTCGCAAGTCCGCATCAATGTCGGCGATCATGACTTGCCGATGCTCATTTCGTCGATGTCGTTCGGCTCGCAGAACGAAACCGCGTTCCGCGCTTACGCCGAAGCCGGCGAACGCCTGAACATGGTGACGATGAACGGCGAAGGCGGCGAAATCAAAGACATGCTCGGCAAATACAAGCGGACGCGCGGCGCGCAAGTCGCATCCGGCCGCTTCGGCATTAACGTCGAGCTGGCGAACGCCGTCGCTTTCCTTGAGATCAAGATCGGCCAGGGCGCGAAGCCGGGCGAAGGCGGTCACCTGCCGGGCTCGAAAGTAACGGCGAAGATCGCCGCCGCTCGTAATGCGACCATCGGCTCCGACCTGATTTCGCCGTCGAACAATCACGACATTTATTCGATCGAGGATTTGGCGCAAATCATTTCCGAGTTGAAAGAAGCAAGCGGCCGCAAAGCGAAAATCATCGTCAAAGTGCCCGTAGTTCCGGGCATCGGCACGATCGCGGTAGGCGTCGCCAAAGCGGGCGCCGACATCATCACGCTGTCCGGCTTCGACGGCGGCACGGGCGCGGCGCGCATCCACTCGCTGACGCACGTCGGCCTGCCGACCGAAATCGGCACGAAGCTGGCGCACGTCGCCTTGATCGAAGCCGGCCTGCGCCACCGCGTCGAGCTGTGGTCGGACGGCGGTCTCAAGTCCGGCGCCGACGTTGTCAAGATGATGCTGCTCGGCGCGAACCGCTGCGGCTTCGCCAGCCTGGCGATGCAATCGATCGGCTGCACCGCTTGCCGCGGCTGCCATCTCGATACATGCCATGTCGGCATCGCGACGCAGATCGACTCGATGGAGGAAGCCGAAGAGAAAGGCTTGCGCCGCTTCGTGCCGCGCGAGTTCGACCTCGCCGTCGAATCGCTCGTTCGTCTGTTCGGCTCCATGGGCGAAGAAGTGCGCGAGATTGTCGCCCAGCTCGGTTTCGCCGACGCGCAGGAGCTGGTCGGCCGTTCCGACCTGCTGCTCCAATCGGCCGCCCACGACCGGATCGACTTGTCCGACCTGCTGCGCCCGGCGCCGCTGCAATTCATTTCGGCCAAACAAGCCGAAGCGGAAGCCGCCGGCGTGGAGGTTTCCTCCGACATCCGGATCGCGGCCGGCGCCGAAGGGCAAGAGCAATTCCCGGATTCGCTGTCGTTCGCAAGCGCCGTGGAGCGCAACTGGTCCGCGGTTGAAGCCGATACGCGCATCCTCGGCAGCCGCTTCTCCAGCCACCGCGTACGCGACCGGTTCGACGGCAGCTACGCGAACCTGCCGAAGGTGAAGCTGTCGCTGACCGGCGGTTCGGTGCCGGGCAACGGGCTTGCCGCGTTCAACGCGAACGGCGTCGACATTACCGTACATGGCGGCGCGGAAGACGGCGTGGCCAAGATGGCGAACGGCGGCAAGGTCGCCGTGTTGAAAGCGCCGGGCAAGACGCAAGCTTACATCAACGGCTCCGTCGGCAAATCGTTCGGCTACGGCGCCCAGAAAGGGCTGTTCCTCATCCAGGGGAACGCCGACACGCGCGCGTGCATTCGTTTCTCCGGCGCCGACGTCGTCTTCGGCGGCGAAATAACAACGCCGCTGCAGGATGAGCTCGGCGGGCTGGCCGGCCGCGCGAACCTGAAAGGCTTCGCGTTCGAATACATGACGAACGGCCGCGCCGTTGTCATGGGCGATCCGGGCCCGTGGATTTGCGCCGGCATGACCGGCGGCGTCGTGTACCAGCGGCTCGTGCCCGAGATGGGGCTCGACCAGGCCGCGATCGAACGCCGCATCGCCAAGGGCGCCAAAGTCAAGATCGAAGCGCTGGGCGCGCAAAGCGTCAAAGACTTGAACGAGCTGCTCGGCGCCTATCGCGACGAGCTTGCGGCCAGCGGCCAGCAAGAAGCCGCGGCCAAGGTCGACGGGCTGCTCGCCGACTTGAAAGCGAACTTCGTGCGCATCTCACCTGTCGGCCTGCAAGCCGATCAGTCGGTGGCCACGGAGTAACTCTCCTTCTCTAAGCAAACAGGTACCGTTCCGTGGGGACGGTACCTGTTTCGTTTGTGGCGCCAACCAAGCTTGGCGGTTGCGCAATAAGCCCGATTTTATTGCCTATTTGCGCAAAAAGAGGGGGTAAACGGGAAATAGCCAGTGAAATCACTGGCTATTTCGTGAGAATGGGCTGATTGGGAGCTATCTGATGCGAATAGCCAGCGATTTCACTGGCTATTTTTGCCGAGGCGGGCCGAATCGGGCGAATAGGCCATTTTTCATTGCCTATTTTGGAAGGAAGCTACTCCTTCGTCACCTGAATCATCCGATACTCGTCGTTCCATTCGATCGTCCCGCCGAGTGCCTTGACGATAAACCGCAGCGGCACGTAACTGGTGTCGTCGCGCACGATGACCTCATGCCCCATGTCGGTATCGACGCCGTTCACCTGGGCGATCGCACCGCCGCTGGTCGGGATCACAATCGTTGTTCCGGCGAACGGATCGGTGACGACGATCGTTTTCGTCTTGTCGTTCCACTCGACTTTGACGCCCAGTTGGTCGCTGATATACCGGGTCGGCACCATCGTCACGTCGTCGGCAATAAACGGCAGCCCCAGTTCGGCCGAATAAGCCCCGTCTCCCATCGGCAAATAAAACTGTTTGCGCAGCACGTGGAGATCGTCCTTCAGCAATTTGAACACGTTCGAGTTGCGATCGAGGTTCAGCAGCAGATCGGACGGGTTCGTCTCTTTCGTCACCGCCAGGCTGCCGCCGGATACGTCGATCGGGTCCGCCTTGACCGCACCGTTCACGTTCCAGAACTCCGACGCAACGGTAAGATGCACCGCGGAAACCCCGCCCATGTTCGCCATCCTCGGCGCAATCATCAGCGCCGTGTCCGCCTTGCGCAGCTTCAGGTCGTGATCGAAGTACAGCTCGCTTTTGACATACGTCGTGTCATTGAACACTTGCTTGAGCGCTTGTTCGCCGTCTTCGCCGATGCCGGCAAGCCCAACCGTCGCAATGGTCAGCACTTGTTTCACTTCGGTGTGAATGACTTCGATTGCCGTTTCGCGATCGTTCCAAATGTCCCGGATGCCGTTCAGCAGCGGCATGACGGACGCCGGAGCGGCGCCGAGAGCGTCTCCCGTCAAACCCGTCGCTTCGCCCGCCGCCATCTTGTCCAGCTCCTTCGCCACAATCGGCTGCAGCGCGTCGTACACTTGACCGATCAGTTCCTTCAGCGCCTGATCGTCCTTCATCATATTGAGCAGCAGCCGCTTCACCAACGGCAGCAGCTCCGTGCCGTTCACTTCCCCGCTGAGCTTGAACAAGTTCAGCGATTCGCCGTGAACGGTGGCGTCGACGTTCGAGACGCCGATCTTCGCCGGATTCGGCAGCTGTTTGATGAGATACGACATGATGCTGCGGGACAATTCGGGATCGCTCAGCTTCTTCTGCAGTTCGGCGATGACGCCGCCGTCCGCCGAAGCCGCCGCTCCCCCCTCGCCGGTTACGGCCGCTGTGTCGATCACGATCGGCTTCTTCGCTCCTTCGACCTGGAACGTCAGCCGCGGCCCGTCCACGTAGAACCGGAACGGAATATTGCGCCCCGCGACAGCGAGCGTTCCGGCCGCCGACATACGCTCCGCATTTTCCACTTTAAGCGCGTCCAGATTGAGTTTCATCGATTGCAGTAGCTTAAGCATCGCCAGTTCATTCGGGTCGGCGCTCTTCTCGTCGACGACAAGGTCGAACGCCAGCGACACCTTGCCTTCCATCGCTTTCGGCACGAACGTGTCGCTCAGCGCTTTGTTGATGTCGAGGCCGCCGATTGCTTCGCAGCCTGCCAATACGAGGATTGCGGCAAGGAGCAGAGCGCCGGCTTTCAGAGGTTGTTCAAAAAGCCATCTTTTGATCACGAAGCTTAATCGAGAAGCATATTCGGCATCGAATCTTGCGTTCACCCTCGAAGTCCGTTGCTCATTTAGGTTTTGCCTAAACTCCGCTACTCCTTCTTCAGGTTCTCGCAACCTTCTCGGTGCTGAAAAGCCGGCTTTTTGAACTCGCAATTTCAGTGCGATCTTGCGGAAATTCATGTCGAAGTTCTCCTCCATATGTTGGAATTGGCAAACGATTACAACATTCCTTGGAACAATTCGACGACAGGATTTCTTTTCCTCTTTGGCCGAATAAATACTTTTCGTCAGGGAAAGCTAAAGTTTGCCGCAAATGGGGATCGGGGGAGGCGATAATTTGAGAAGTTTGTCGTACGGGCAATTATTCATGCTGGGGATGACTTCGGTCGGGTTCTTGAATCACGTGGTTCTCATTCCCGTCATCCTGGAAAAATCGCAGCGCGACGCCTGGGTTGCCGCCATTGCCGCCGGGCTGCTGTTCTTGCTCTGGACTTCCGTCATCGCCTTCATTATGCGCCGCACCGCCCAGCAGCCCTTGTTCGATTGGCTGGCCGAACGCTTCGGACAACCGGTGTCGTGGCTGTTTCGAATTGCCTTCCTGCTGTTTCTGACAATGATGGGCGTCGTTACGCTGAACGATACGACGACCTGGACGAAAATTTCATACTTGCCGCATACGCCCTACACGCTGATCGCCATTATGTTCTGCCTTTCCTGCCTGCTTGCGGCCACGTACGGCATTCGTACATTGGCGCTGATGAACGGGCTGGTGCTGCCGCTTATCGTCCTCTTCGGCTTTTTCGTCATGAGTGCCAATTTTGCCCATAAGGACTATTCGCTGCTGTTTCCCATATTCGAGCACGGGCTGGCGCCGATTCGCGACGGTATCGCCGTGGCCGGCGGCGGTTTCGCCGAATTGCTGCTGATCCTGCTGTTCCAGCATCATATCGTGCGCCAGGTGCGCTGGCCGTTCCTGCTGCTGATCGCCGTCATGCTGATCGGTTTGACGCTCGGTCCGCTTACCGGGTCGCTCGCCGAATTCGGCCCCGCCGAAGCGTCGAAGCACCGGTATCCGGCTTACGAGCAGTGGCGGCTCGTGCGTCTCGGCAATTATATCGAGCATGTCGATTTTTTGTCGATTTATCAGTGGCTGGCCGGCGCCTTCATCCGGCTGTCGCTCGTTCTTGTCCTTTCCGCCGAATGCATGCCGTTTGCCGGATCGCAACAACGGCAACGCAAGGTGTGGATGCTGCTGCTATCGTTCCTGTATATCGCCGCGACCTTGTATCCGCTTAGCGATACCAACTATTTCGCTTTTCTGGAAATGTACTATTTTCAAATCTCGCTCTTCTTCCTGTTCTCCGTTTCGCTTATCTTGTCCGCTCTCGCGCTGGCGAGCGGCAAACGCAAGGAGGCGGCCACATGACGAAACTCGCCAAGCTGTTTCGGCGCCATTACGCTCAAAGCGGGCTTGCGCCGGCTATAGACACTTCTGCCGTGGAACCCGGCGAACCGGTCAGCGAGCCGATGCTGCGGCGATTGTTCCAATTTTGTGCCGACGTGCATATCCAGGCCGGCGACAACGGCGACTCTGCGAATCCGATGCCGCTGGTGATCGTGTTCTGCGAAGGGCTGACGAACCTGGACTCGATAACCGATCAAATGCTGGCCTACATCCGCGAGCAAATGCGGCTCGAAACGGACGAAACGGCGCCGTCGTTCGGCAACCGGATCACGAACGCCCATACGCTCCGGCTGAAGCGGCTTGCTCCCGACACAGCCCCGCATCTGTTGGTCGATCTGGTGTTCTCCGGTTCCATGCTGCTTCACTTTCCGCTCGAAGGCCGGACCTTTACGGTCGATATTGCCTCCGTGCCGCAGCGTGCGCCGGAAGATTCAAATGCGGAAAATTCGATTCGCGGCTCCCGCGACGGTTTCATCGAGGAGTTGGACATCAATGTCGCGCTGATCCGCAAGCGGCTGGCGACCAATTCCTTGTGCTACGAGCGGTTTACGCTCGGCAGGAGAAGCCGGACGCAGGTCGGTCTGCTCTATATGCGCGACCTTGCGAGCCCGGCAACGATCGAAGAATGCCGCAAGCGACTCGCCGCAATCGATGTGGAAGCCATCTCCAACAATGCGCAGCTGGAGGAACTGCTGACCGGGGACCGGTTGACGCTGTTTCCGCTCACCGATTATACGGGGCGGCCCGATTACGCCGGCTATGCGCTGATGCAGGGGCGGTTCATCCTGCTGGTGAACGGTTCTCCTACGGCAACGATCGCGCCTGCGAACATCATGCTGCTGTTCAGCAGCCCCGGCGACGCTTACAGTTCGATGCTGTTCGCTACCTTCACCAGACTGCTGCGCATTTTCGCGTTGCTGCTTTCCTTGTTCTTGCCCGGCTTCTACATCGCGCTCGGCGTTTTTAATCCGGATCAGCTTCCGCTCCCGCTGCTCGCCACCATCTCGGTGGCGCGTCTTGGCACGCCGCTGTCGGCGCCGTTCGAGCTGTTTCTGATGATCATATTGCTGGAGCTGTTCCGCGAGGCCGGGCTGCAGCTTCCGAAGCCGATCGGCTCGACGATTACGGTCGTCGGCGGGCTCATTATCGGCGACGCCGCAATCCGCGCCGGCCTCGTATCACCTTCCATCATCGTCGTGGCGGCGGCATCGGTCGTCGCTTCTTCGACGCTGGTCAATCAGAACCTGATCGGTTCGATTACGGTGATCCGCATGGGCGTATTCCTGTTCTCCTCTACGCTCGGATTGTTCGGGTTTCTGCTCGCGATTCTGTTGCTGACGCTCCACCTGGTGCAGCTGGAGTCGTTCGGGCTGCCTTATATGACGCCGCTGTCGCCGCTCGATGTCAAACAATTGCCTTTCAGCTTGCTGCGGCTGCCCTGGCAATTGAAGACAAAGGCGCTGCAGCCCTGGCTCAAGAAGCAAACGCAAGAAGCGGCGGCGGAGAAAAATAACCATGACCCGTCTGAAGCGTAACCCCGCCCGTGCGCTGCTCGCCTTGTTTGCCCTGGTGTCGCTTGGCGGCTGCTGGGATGCCAAGGAGCTGCAGAATGTCGCCTACATCACCGCTCTTGGCGTCGACTACGAGAATAACGAATACATCGTTTACCATCAAATGCTGGAATTCTCCAATGTCGCCAAGGAGGTCGTCACGAAGTCGGAGCCGTCGGCGGGCACGTGGGTTGCGATCGGCAAAGGCAAAACGTTCGGCGAGGCGTTGAACAGCATTATGCCGTCCACGCAAATCCCGCTCAATTTTGGCCAAATGACCGCCATTGTGTACAGCAATCGGCTGCTCGCCCGCGGCGGCGACGAAGTGTACGACATCACGAACCGCTTTCGCGATGTACGTTATACCAAATGGGTGTTTGCCACGGACGATTCGCTTGCCGACATTTTTTCGACCGTGCCGTTATTCCGCATGCCCCCGCTGCAGTCGGTCCTGCATTCGCCGGAAGAAGTTTACCGCCAATCGTCGATCGTCGAACCGATTTCGTTTCTGCGGTTTATCCGGGCGTACAATGAACCGGGCATGACCGTTATGCTGCCCAAGCTGGCGATCAACAGCAGTCACTGGCTGGAAGGCGGCAAGCCGCACAAGCTGCTGGAAATCGACGGCGTCTACCTGATTGCCGGCAATAAGCTGAAGGGCTGGCTCAGCAATGAAGAGGTGTGGGGAACGCGATTGTTTCAACCGACGGCCAAACAAATTGTGACGAGCTTAAAGGACGACAACGGGGCCTACATCGCTTCCGTTGTCATCACGAACCCGCGCTTCCTCTTTTCGACGCGGCTGGAGGAAGGAATGCTGCGGACCAGACTGAAGATCCGCGTCACGTTTGCCGTTACGGAGTTGGTCCGCAACGTTTCGGACGAGGAAGTGATTGCGGCCACGATACGAACCATCCGCGAGCATATCCAGCGAACGTACCGGCTCGGGCTGCGGCAAGGCGTCGATATTTACAGCATTCAGGAAACGTTCTACCGCAGGCACCCGAAGCAATGGACGGCGCTTTCGTCCGTACGGCCGCTGCCGCTGAACGAGCAATCGCTCGAAGAGATCGAAATTATCGCCAAACTGCAAAATGCCGGCAAATACAAGCTGCGGATCAAAGCGACGCCTTAAATCGGAAAGGGCCGCCCTCGTCGTTGACGGGGCAGCCCTTATTCGTTCGATCGGGAGCATGCGGCGCTTTGGCCGCTTACTTGCCGCTTTTCGCCGCGCGATACGCTTCCACGTACTGCTCCGCTTTGCGGGCGACGTGGCTGTAGTCGCCGGTTTTGACCGCTTCGCTCGTCAAGTCAGAACCGATGCCGACAGCCACGGCGCCGGCCTTGATCCATTCGCCGAGGTTCGCGAGCGACACGCCGCCGGTCGGCATGATGTTCGCTTGCGGCAGCGGGCCTTTGATCGCCTTGATCATTGCCGGGGAATACAAGTTGCCCGGGAACAGCTTCACGATGTCGACGCCCAGCTCCAACGCGGTCTGGATCTCCTGGATCGTCATGACGCCGGGCATGACCGGGATGCGATACCGGTTGCACAGCGTAACGGTAGCCGGATTAAGCGAAGGGCCGACGACGAATTCGGCGCCGCTCAGGATGGCGACGCGCGCCGTCTCCGGATCGAGCACCGTGCCGACGCCGATGATCGCGTACTTGTCCGAGTCGGTCGTCGCCGCGCTCGAATACTTCTTCGCCAGCTTCTCGATCGCCTGCAGCGCAAACGGCACCGTCATCGTCACTTCGATGACCTTGATGCCGCCGGCGATCGCCTGTTCCGCCATCTCGGCCACTTCGTCCGGCGTTTCGCCGCGCAGCACCGCAACGACGCCTTCCTTGCACACTTGCTGAACCAGTTGCAGTTTCTTCATATCGGGTGAATCCTCCTTCGTGGTTTGCGCGGGCCTTACCGTTCCACGTGCGTTTTGCCGCCCAGCTTCGCTTCCACCTGCTCCCACGTCGGCAGCCCTTCCCAGTCGCCTTCCATCTGGATGACCATCGAACCGATCAGATTGCCGAGCCGGACCGCTTCCTTGTAATCGTACTGTTTCAGCAAGCCGGTAATGAAGCCGGCGCAGAAGCCATCCCCCGCACCTACCGTATCGACGACCTGCTCGACTTTAAAATAAGGCACCGCGCTGACGCCGTCCTTCTCGACGATGTACGTTTCGTCTTCCCCGCCCTTGACGATGGACACGCCGGGCAGCTCTTGCAGCCGGGCCACAATCGCATCGAAATTCTCCGTCTCGTACAGCAGCTTCAGCTCGTCCAGTCCCGGCAGGAAATAATCGGCCTCTGCCGCAAGCTCCAGCAGCACCGGCCGCGCTTCTTCGATCGTCCACAGCTTGAGCCGCAGGTTCGGATCGAAGCACACTTTGACGCCGCGCCGCTTGGCGATGCGAACCGCTTCGCGCACCGTCTCGCGGCACTCCGCGCTCAGCGCGCACGTGATGCCGGTGACGTGCAAATAGCGGGCGCCGCCGATATAGTCCGCGTCCAGATGCTCCGGCCGCATCCGACTCGCCGCGGAAAACTTGCGGTAGTAGTACACCGACGACTTGCCCGACACCACTTCGCGCACGATCAGCCCCGTCGGCCCGTCGTCCGACAGCTGCGCGCGCGAGACGTCGACGCCTTCGCCGCGGATCCGCTTCATCATGTCGCGGCCGAGCGGGTCTTTGCCGAGCCGGCCGAACCAGCCGACGCTGCCGCCGAGCCGGGCGATTCCGATCGCCAGGTTGCTCTCCGCTCCGGCCAGCGACTTCTCGAACTGGCTGGAATATTCTATCCCTTTCGTCCCGACCGGCAGCATCAGCGCCATCGATTCGCCGAACGTGACGACGTCGGGCGTCTGTTCCCTTTGCACCGCTTGCGTATGTTGCGTCATGCCGAACCCCACATTCCTCTGCGACATTATGTTGCCTGGTTTCATTACCGGAAGCGAAGCGCTCACCTCTAGCGCCGGGCCTGCTTCGCTGATTTGCTTCGATCTACAACTATTATTATATGAAAAACTGCTGCCGGAGTCTATTCATGTCGAACGACCGCGGGTAGGCGAGAGCTCCTCACTTTCTCAATATAGGCCGTCGAAATAGCCAGCGATTTCGCTGGCTATTTCTGCTTTGACCGGCCAAAAAGGCGAAATAAGCCATTTTTCATTGCCTATTTTGACGGAAGAGGCTCGCGATGCTGCGATGCTTATTCCAGGTCGATCTCGCTTGGTCCCCCCACTTGCTTCATGTGCCCGGTTGTCACCGGATTGACGGTATAATGATTGCCGCTCAAGTACAAGGTGATGGGCGCCCCCGAGGTCTGGCCCAGCGGGTCAATGGTGGTAATTCCCGTATCCGTGACCACATTGATTTGCCGCTCGATGACGGAAGCCAGTATGATCGGCGCCAGGTCGCCCGGATCTCCTTGCCAAGCTCCCGGCGTGGACAGCGTATAAACGATGGCGTCCATATTGACCCCTGCGTTGTTCGCCAAATCGGGATGATGCGTAATGAAGTTAGTGGCCATCGTGCGGAAAGTGCCAATCGTCTCCATCGGATTGCCCAAAATAATATTCACCGCTTCATACAAACAGTCGCCGTTGGCCTTCGTTTCCTCCTGCAGTTCTCCGGACTGCGGCCCGCCGCCGCTCGCGTCGCGCACATCGTCGCTTTGGCCGTCATCGTCCTGCAGTTCGCTTTTCACCAGCCCGATGACAAATTCATTGTTCCCAAATATCGGTTCCAGCACCTCCAGATAAAGCTCCTTCAAATACCCGGTGTCGGAGTAGGAACGCACCAGGCCGCGCATATAGTGCTGCGCTTCGTTTTCTTGGCCGTTGCTGTGGAAATGGTCAAGCAGCTGGTAAATGAATTTGTCGTCGCCTATACGCGATTTGTGGCCGAGCAGGACATACACGGAGTCCGGAATTTCACCCAGTTCTTCCGCGGCATATCCCAGCAGCTCCAAACAATCTTCTGCCGTAAAATCGTCTTCCCTCATCATCCGCAAAAATTCTTCGTTGACTTTCTCCAAAACAAATTCCGCATCGTGGTCGCCGTCTTTGGCGAACTCCTGTTTCTTCCAGCCGAGCGTGCCCGACTCTTCGTCGCCCTCTTCCCGGTCCAAGCCAAACAGGCTGCGCCCGGCTTTGCGCAAATTGCGGTTTTCGGAAACGAGCGGCTTGTCCCGGCTCAGGCAATCGAACGTCCAATGGAACGTTTCGACCCCGCCTCCGTCATCATCATCGTCATAGATGGCAAAATCGTAAGTAATGCGCTCGCCGATATGGCGTTCCGGATCGAACAGCGTGGCGATGACGGACAACTTCGCGCGATACCCTTCGCGCTTCGACACCAGATCTTTCAGAAACTCCTCGACAACGATCATTTGCGTATTGCATTCGCTTGTCCCGGCGACCAGGTTCCCCGCCACCTGCGGCCCTTCCACGTCGATGCCTCCCATGCTGTGGGCGATAAGGTGCAGCCACTCCCAGCCTTCGCCTTCGCGCTTCTCGAATCCGCCGTTTTCCGCTGCGTCTCCGGCGCTCGCTCCCATGACTTGATCCTGGCTTTGTTCTCTTTTTTTGCCGGACCAGGACGACACGCCTTTTCCGTCGACCTTGCTGTTGTGCACGCTTTTGAACCCGAAGCCGAACTGCTTGTCCACACCGATCGGGGCGGTAAATTTTTTGAGCTCGGACAACGGTTTGGTTTTGCTTTTATCGTAGGTGGCATATTTCCGGTCCTTGCCGCTGCTGCTGTACGTAGCGCCAAGCTGGGATACGGAAGCCTGGGACAATACTTTTCCCTTCGTCGTCTTGATCAGCTTGGGGTAGCCGTTCTCCATCTCGTCCGATGCCGCGGCCCATCGCTCGAATGTGCTGTCGTCCTTCTCCAGCCGCTGCATGAGCTCTTCGATCCGTTCCTTCTGCATATTGTGGTTCGGATAAAAGCTGGTCGTCGCCGCGCCGCTGCCGAACCGGCCGAACGGGTTGTACGTATCGCTCGTCGATCGTTGGCCGCCATTGCCGTATTGGATCGTGTACATGTTGAGATCGAAGGCAGGATTCATGCCGCGCCGCGGACGTTCGTCCGGCCCGTAATAATCGTCGGGTTCCGGACCTTCCTTATACTGCGAAGACCAAATCGTCGGCGCCTCCGTTTTCGGCGTCCCGTCGTCTTTCCAGAAGTAGAATCGGTTGGAAGGGTTCGAATCGTTGTAAAACAGCCATTTCCCCTGGATGACCCCATCCGTGGAGGAAAGCGATTGGATCGGCGTATCGCGCTGCGGCGCAACGCGTTTGGAGGAACGGTTGGCGCCGGATTGCAGCAGCTGCCCGGTAGCCCGGTTGCCGATCGCCCGCTGGAGCTGCGTTGCCTTCGCGGCGCTAATGCCGTTCCTGCCCGGATACGGGGACCCGGCGGCAGCCGAAATCGCGCGGTTTCGCGAAGGAGCGCTGCCGGACTCTTGCGTGTTCGGCGATACGGAACGATGGGGCGATTGATCGTACATGTTTCCTCCCGCAGGAATCATTCGAAGATATACCCCAATTGTAGGCGGGAAAATGTTTCCAGTCAACGAGCCGTCGAACGAGCGATTATCCCGGCGGAAGCTTCTAACGGTTGTGCACGAACCTCGCCAAATTGGCCAGCGTGGACGACAAGCCGGCGTCGTGGTCCTCCTTGCCTATTCCTTCCGGCACGTTCTCGCAGACGATCGTCACCCGCGTGCCTTCCGGGCAAGCCTCGAGCCGCCACGTCATCACCATCTCTCCGGCGAACCGCGCATCGTCCGATTCGAACGTGACGGCCTGCACGATGCGTTCGTTCGGTACGAACTGCAGGAAGCGCCCTTCCACGACGTCCTCGTGCGCCGTCGTTTTGCCCGGCGTGTTATGATCCGGCGCAAGAAAGGTCAGCGTCATTCGGTAAGTGCCGCCGGGGCGGGCGTCGAACGCGTCGATACGTCCTTTCATGCCGTCCGGCGGCAGCCACAGGACGAGCGCCTCCGGATCGATGAACGCCCGGTAAACCGTTTCCGGCGAAGCCTGCATGACGCGGGAAGCGGTATCGGTTCGTTTGTTGCTTGCAGATTCGGTCATCGTCATCAGCCTCCTCTTTTTCCCCATTGTACCATGCCCGGCCAACAGAAAAGCCCCCGATCGACGGGGGCCTCTTTCTGCTTTTGGGAAAACTGCCGCTGCCGCGGCGGCTTACTTGATGACGCCCGCTTTTTTCAAATCGTTCATCATCGCTTCGCGCACCTGGTTGCCTTTGTACTTCTCGTCATGCGTCTTGACGTAGTCGTTCCAGCCGGCGTCGTCGGTCGACACGGTGCCGTAGATGAACTTGGCGAGCATTTCCTCGCGGTACTTCTTGATGTCGTTCATCAGGTCCGGACGTTCCTTGGCGCCAAGCGCGTAGACGGACGTCGTTTTGTTGACGCTGGCGATCATTTGTTTGATGACGTCCATTTCTTTCGGATCCTTGTACTTCAGCTTGAGCACGTCCGGGTCGTCGAACAACGTGGAAACGCCGCCGTTCAGCCCATAGACGGACAAATAATCGTTCTGCTTGCCCTCGATGATTTCCGCCACTTTGCCGTTCGCTTTCTTGTAGTTGACGCCTTCTTCGCCGAACAGCATCATTTCCTGGCCGACGCCGCCGTACGTCCAGCTGACGAGCTCGATGATGCGCTTCACCTTCTCCGGATCCTTGGCCGCCTTGACTGTAATGCCGATCGCGTTGGCGACGCCCGACTTCGGCGCCGGGGAAAACTTGCCTGCCGGACCCGTCATCGCCGGCACGTACACGAGGTCGGCGTTCGGGTTCAGCTTCTTCATGTTGGCGAGAATGGCGCGCGGGTAATCGCCGGTGTACATGAAGATGCCCGCCTGCCCCTGCTCGATCTTCTGCGTCTTGCGGTTGCCGTCGTTGGTAGCGATGTCCGGATCGAGCGCTCCGTCCTTCATCAGCTTGTTCATGTATTGCAAGTAAGCGCGCAGCTGCGGCGACGTAAAGCCGCCCTTCACTGCCGTATCGCCGTCGGCGATATATTCGTCCGGGCTCGTATTGCCGGTGAACGGCGCGATCAGGCCCCAGTAGTCCTGGCACGTCATGCAGCCGGAGGCGGTGAAGCCATACGTGTCCTTCTTGCCGTTCTTGTCGGGATCCTGCGTGGCGAAAGCGGTGGCGACTTTGGCGAAGTCCTCGACCGTCTCCGGCACCTTCAGGTTCAGCGCGTCCAGCCAGTCCTTGCGGATAAAGTAGCCGAGAATCGACGGCGACGGACGGACCGGCAGCGCGTAGTATTTGCCGTTGTCGTCGGTCATCGAGTTCAGCATCGCCTGGTTGACCCAGCCCATGTTCGACGGCAGGTTGTTCATGCCGAACAGGTCGTTAAGCGGCACGATGTAGCCTTGCGAGCTCGCCGTCCGGTAATCGGCCATGTTGAAGAAGTAGATGACGTCCGGCAGATCGTTTGCCGATACGCGCGTGCCGAGCTTGGCCCGCCAGTCGTCGGACTTGCCGTTCGTAATCGTATATTTCAAATCGATGTTAAGGTCTTTTTTGACCTGCTGCAAAATGACGTTTTTGTCCGCCGCCGGAAAATCGACGGTCGACGGGTACCAGCGATCGATTTCGATCGACATCGCGGTTTTCTCTTTCGCCGGCGTTGCGCTGGCGGATGCCGACGCGCTCGTCTGCGGCGACGCGGAAGCGGCGGTGTCGTTTTTGTTGCCGCTGTCCGAGCAGCCGGCGAACAGCCCGGCGGACAAACCGAAGGTGAGCAGCAAAGCTCCTGTTTTTTTCATGGACATTGTTCTCCCGCTTTTCAAATTTGGTTGGTGGTTGTGATGCGAACTTCACGGACCGGCTTGGCAAGCCTATCATCTCATCCTTTGATCGACCCGAGCAACACCCCCTTCGTAAAATGCTTTTGCAGAAACGGATACACGAGCAGGATCGGCACGATCGAAATGACGACGGCCGCCATTTTGACCGCTTCGCTTGGCACGTAATCCTCGATGTTGCCCATGATCTCCGTCGCGTCGGGCACCGACAGCATGCGCTGCAGCACCGGTTGAAGCGGGTGCTTCGCCACGTCGCGGACGTACAGCACCGCCTCGAAGAACGAGTTCCAATACCCGACGGCGTAGAACAGACCGATCGTCGCCAGCACCGGCCGCGACAGCGGCAGGATGATCTTCCGCAGCGTCTGCAGCTCCGATGCGCCGTCGATCAACGCCGCCTCCTCCAGCCCGTCGGGCAAGTTCTCGAAAAACCCTTTCATCACGAACATGTTGAACACCGACACCGTGCCGGACAGGATGAGCACCGCATACGTGTCGAGCAGGTGCAGCCATTTCATCAGCAAATATTGCGGAATGAGCCCGCCGCCGAAAAACATCGTAAACAGCAGCACCAGCAGGATCGTTTGACGGCCGGGCAACGATTTGCGGGCCAGACCGTAGGCCAGCATCGTCGTCAGTATGAGGCCAAGAGCGGTGGCGGTAGCGGTAATGAACACGGTGTTGAGAAACGCCCGCGGAATTTCCGATTCGGTTAGCAGCTGGCGATACGCCTCGAACGTGATTTTGCGCGGAAAAACGATGAAGCCGCCGTGCCGGATCACTTCCACGTAAGGCGTCAAGGAGACGGAAACGATGTACAGAAACGGAAACACCGCCAACAGCCCGCATCCGGTCAGAAACAAGTAATTGATGCCGTAGAACAGCCTCTCGCCCCTCGTGGGCTTCATGATCGTCACCTCGTAAGCGGTCGGTTCGGCGTCCTGCGCGGAGTGCGCGGAGCGTCACCAAATTTGCGAATCGAATTTTTTGGCGATGCGGTTGGTCGTAACCACCAGGATCAGGCCGACGACCGATTTGAACAGGCCGACGGCGGTCGCCAGACTCACTTTGTTCTGGACGATGCCGGCCCGGTACACCCAGGTGTCGATAATGTCGACCGAGTCGTACACGAGCGCATTGTACATGGCAAAAATTTGCGTAAACCCGGCGTCCAGCACGGTGCCGAGCCGCAGCGTCAGCATCAGGATGAACACGCTGCGGATGCCGGGCAGCGTGATGTGCCATAGCTGCTTCGCTTTGCCGGCGCCGTCCATAACCGCCGCTTCATATAACTGCGGGTCGATCGCGGCGATGGCGGCGAGGTAAATGATCGCGCCCCAGCCGAGGTCCTTCCAAATGTCCGACAGCACCAGAATCCAGCGGAACCAGTCGTTCGACGTCAGGAACGGAATCGGGTCGCCGCCGAAATCCTTGATCCAGTGATTGACGAGACCCGAGCTTGTGGACAGAAACGCCAGCACGATGCCGTAAATGATGATCCAGGACAGGAAATGCGGCATGTAGGTGAACGATTGCACGATACGCTTGAACCAGCTGCGGCGCACTTCGTTCAACAGAATGGCGATCGCCATGTCGGGCACCATGCCGAAGCCGATTTTCATCAGGCTGATCGTAATGGTGTTGCGCATCAGCTTCCAGAAGTCCGGGCCGTTGAAAAACTCGATGAACCATTTGAACCCGACCCATTCGCTGCCGCCGATGCCTTTGAAGCCGTTGTAGTTTTGAAAAGCGACAATAATGCCGTACATCGGTCCGTACTTGAACAGCAGTACGTAAAGCAGCCCCGGCGCGATCATCAAATAGCGGTAACGGTATTTGACGAGGCTCGCGAGCCATGCCGGACGTTTGCGCGATATGCTGCGCACCGCTTCGCCGGGGGGCGTGGATATCTCTCTTGCTTCCATCCGTTGTCTCCTTGGGTGTGAGATGCTTTCTGTACGTTAAGTGTATCGCCCGGCGGCACCCGAGAACTTTTCCGTTTTTGCGGCAAAGCTTCGCGATTTTGCGACGATTCGCGGCCGCTGCGGCGCCGTCCCCGTTGATCCAAAAAACGCGAAGCTTCGGCCAAAAATTTCGTATCTTCCGTTTCCCGGGGCAAGGTATAATAGATAAACTTCGCATAAGGGAGGAATGCAACCGCGATGAACCTCATGAAGCTGCTGCGGCGGCCGAACCTCGGCGTCAAAATATTCGCGCTTGCCTTCCTGTCGATCACCAGCATGATTCTGCTGCTCGGCTACGGCACGCAGCAGTATGTATACCGCCAGTTCACGAAGGAGCAGACCCGCTACGTCTCCCACCTGCTGGAGCGCACCGATCTGCTGCTCAGCCAGTTCATGAAAGACTTGCAAGCGAACATGCTCGCCTTGTCCGGCGACGAACGGCTGCTGTCGGACCGCGCGGATGAAACGGTCAAGCTGCTGGAAAACTACCGGTTGTTCTGGAATTACGACATCAAAAATTTGTACGTCATCACCCCGGACGGGCGCATGACGGGAACGTCGGCTTATTTATGGGAAGTGAAAGGCTACGACCATGTGAAATCGCTGCTTGAGCACGACCGCGGCATGCCGGCTTCGCCTTACTGGACCGAGCCGTACATGTCGCCCGTATCGGACTACACCATTTCGTATATTGTGCCGCTGACCGGCTCGAAGGGCGGCAGCGGCGGACGCGGCGTGCTTGTCGCCGATCTCGACATCCAGGGCATTCTCGCCGCTTACGGGGATTGGACGTATACGTCGCGGGAAGATTTGCTCATTCTGAGCGCCAAAGGATTGCCGCTGACGACGAACAGCCCGTACGTCGCCTATGACGTCTTCAGCAAAACGTACAATGTAGCCGGCTTGCAAGGCGAACTGATCGAACAGGCGAGCGTCACGCCGCGCAAGTTTCGCGACAATGCGGGAAACCCGCTATATGTGACGCGGCTCGCGAGCAACAAGTGGGGCTGGCAGGTGCTGGCCGTGCTGAAGGAGTCGGAGCTGTACAAGTCGGTTCGCTGGCTGCGCACCTATGCTTTGGCCATCGGGGCGCTCGGCGTTGTGCTGTCGCTCGTCGTCTCGTATTATCTCACCCGCTCGATCGTCCGCCCGCTGCGGCTGATGACCGGCCAGATGGACAAGCTGAGCGCGGGCGATTTTCAGACGACGGTCGAAAACCGCTACCGCGACGAGTTCGGCGTGCTCGTTCGCACCTTCAACAAGATGGTTGGCCGCATCAAGCAGCTGATGGACGACTTGGTCCGCTCGGAGAAGGCGAAGAAGCATTACGAGCTGAAGGTGCTGCAATCGCAGATCCAGCCGCATTTTCTGTACAATACGCTCAATTCGATCAGCTACTTGTCGCGGCGCGGGCAAACGGACGACGTCGACCGGATGGTGACGAGCCTGGTGGCGCTGCTGCAATTCCATCTGGACCAAATCGAGGAGCTGGTGCCGCTCGCGCAGGAAATCGAAGGGGTGCGGCACTATGCCTATCTGATGTCGGTGCGGTTTCCCGATACGTTCGTGCTGGAGCTCGATGTCGAGGAAGAGGCACTGGCGGCGCTTGTGCCCAAATTTTCGGTGCAGCCGCTGGTCGAAAATGCCGTGTTCCACGGCATCCTGCCAACGCAGCGGTTCGGCTCGATCGTCGTTACGAGCGAAGAGGCGGGCGACGCGTACTTGATCCGGATTGCGGACGACGGCGAAGGCATGAGCGCGGAGCGTGCGGCGGAGCTGCTCGCCGGCGACAGCGGCTCGGGCAAGCCGGGGTATTACCATATGGGCGTGCGCAGCGTGCACGACAGGCTGGCGCTTTACTTCGGGCCGGCGTACGGCTTGATGGTGGAAAGCGAGCCGGGTCGCGGCACCGCGGTGACGATGCGCATCCCGAAGCGGAAGGAGGCGGCGGAATGAGCGCGGACGGAAAGGCGGGAACGGCCGGGGACGGGGACGCGCTGAAGGTGATGCTGGTCGACGACGAGTATATGGTGCTCGATACGCTGGTGTCGACCGTACGCTGGCGCGTGCTCGGCATGGAGGTCGTGGCGACGGCGATCAACGGCCGGCACGCGCTGGAGAAATGCGCGCTGCACAAGCCCGACCTGATCGTCACCGACCTGACGATGCCGGTTATGGACGGGCTGGAGCTGATGGCGACGCTGCGCCGCGACTTTCCGGGCGTACGTTTCGCCGTATTGACCGCCCATCAGGAATTCGCATATGCCAAACGGGCCGTCGATATGAACGCGCTCGGCTACTTGCTCAAGACGCCGATGAACGCGGAGGAAATCGAAACGACGCTGCGCTCGTGCGGCGAGGCGATCCGCGCGGAACGACGGCTGCACAGCCGCGCCCGCTTCGCCGAGCAGATGATGGAGCAGATCAAGTGGGACATCCGCCGACGGCTGCTCGACGACTTGCTGAGGGGCACGCATGTCGACGGCATGGCGCTGGCCGAGCTGTTCCCGTGGCAGGGGCGCCCGGGCGGCGAGCGGCCGGCCGTTGTCGCCGTGTATGCGACGCTGCTGCAGCGCGGGCAGTTCTACGCCCGGTACCCCGAGGCGGATTGGCCCTTGCTCGACTACGCCATGCTGCAGGCGGCGGGCGAAATGCTGCAGGAGCTGACCGAAGGCGCCGTGCTGCCGTACCGCTCCGGCGAAACGATGCTTGTGCTCGCCGTGCCGGCGCATGCCGGCGAAGCGCAGCGGGCGTCGCTCGTGCAGCAACTGCACGGCCGGCTGGCGGCGTGGCTGCAGCGCTACTTCGGCGTGGCGCTCGCCTTCGGCGTCGGTTCGGCGCGTACGCCGGACATCGCCGCGCTTCGGGCGACGCTGCAGGAGGCGATCGCGGCGGCCGATGCCGCATTTTACGAGCCTGCGGCGGTGACGCCGTATATCGACGGGCTGACCAAGGTATGGGATCGCGCCGGTCCGCGCGATTGGGCCGTGCTGGAAGCGGAGCTGCGGGCGGCGTGGCGCTCGCCGGCGGTGGAGGAACGGCTTGGCGGGCTGCGCGCGCTGGCGGCGTTCGCGCGTTCATTTCGCCCGCGGCCGCGCGAGCTGCGGCGGCAGGCGGCGATGTGGCTGGAGGAGACGGCGGCGGTGCCGCTGGCGCGCGGCGATTGGGTGCCGCTCGAGGACAACTCGTCGCTCGAGCAGTGGCTCGCGGCGCTGGAGGCGCAGCTCGTGCGGCTGCCGCGCCCGCCCGCGGCGGCAGGTGCTGCCGGCGAGCGGCATCCCGACATCCGCAAGGCAATAGCGTTCATCCTGCAGCATCTCGGCGAGAACGTGACACTGTCGCGCGTAGCCGAGCACGTGCACATGAACCCGAGCTATCTCAGCCACCTGTTCAAGGAGGAGACGGGCGAAAACTTCCTCGACTTCGTGACGCTGCAGCGAATCGAACAGGCGAAGCGCTATTTGGCCGCCGGCAGCTGCAAAAATTACGAGCTCGCGGAGAAGATCGGCTTCGTCAGCTACCCGCACTTTTGCACCGTGTTCAAAAAAGTGACCGGCCTGACGCCAAACGAATACAAGCGCAGCTTATTGGAGTAGTGTCACGCGGAAGCGGGCTCTATGCAGCCTCGTGCGGCGTATGTAGCGCATGTTTCATGCGCTGCTGCTCCTGCCTCAGCCTCGTGCGGCACATGTAGCGCATGTTTCATGCGCTGCAGCGCCCGCCGGGGCCTCGTGCGGCGCATGTAGCGCATGTTTCATGCGCTACAGCTACCGCTCAGTCGCTGCAAGGCTGATTTCAGCCTTATTTCGTCCGCTGCTCGCCGAAACGCCGCTGCAAGGCTGATTTCAGCCTTATTTTGCCCGCTGCTCGCCGAAATGAATTTAGACTAGAAAGTAGACACACTGTAACAGCGACCTGATACAATACAAACAAACGAAAGGTCGAGGTGTGTCATGGGAAATATCCGCCAACATTTTGATGAGGAGTTCAAACGCC
>NZ_SHLX01000046.1 GCF_004764705.1 Paenibacillus cymbidii
CGATTAAAATTCAGGGTAAGCGCCTCCTTGGTGGGTTTTAGGGCTATTGACCCGTCACACCCCCATCATACGAGGCGCTCCTGTTTTTTGTCCAAGGCCGTATCTTGGCGCCTACAGGAATGTTTACTGTTCCAAGGCACCGACCAGGTCTACCTTGGGGTTCGTCAGAGCTTGCTATGAAGTTGCTCAGCGTTAATCAACAGCCGCGAAAAATGGCTTTTCGGTCGATTTTAAGTGATCATGTCACATATCGCCAGCCGTGCAATCACGCGTTATTTGCCGGATGAGAGCCTAAGTTTGTTAAAACCACCGTGAATTCTGGCCATTCGAGGCCGGAGAGTACCTGAGTAGTAACAAAAAATAAGGCTTATTTGCCCCGTTTTACTCGGTTCGTCCAGCCCAAATAGCCAGTGAAATCATTGTGATTTCACTGGCTAAGCCAAGCAAATAAGCAAACATGGCCTATTACGACTTTCCCGCTCCACAGGCCGCCGCGATTCCGTACCTCCGCGGCCGCCGCGTTACGCTTTGTCGTGCAGTCTGCCGAGCGTCTGGCCCATCTTGACCTTGCTGCCGAGCTTGAGATCGGAGCGGCCGGTAAAGGTGCCGTTCTCCATCAGCAGCACGACGGTGGAACCGAATTCGAAATAAGCGAGATCGGCGCCGCGTTCGATCGTTTCGGGCAGCGGGCCGGCGTATTGGATGCTGCTGACGTTCATGGCGCCGACTTTGACGACGGCGATTTCGCCCTTGTCGTGCTGGATATACGTAATCAGGCGTTCATTGCGGCTCAGCACGCGCTTCATGTGGCGCAAGCCAAAATCGTTGACCGGGTACACCTTGCCGGGAATGTGCTCGGTTTCAAGCACTTTGCCGCCGGCCGGGCTGTGGATGCGGTGGTAGTCGGTCGGGCTGAGATAAAGCACATAGTAGAACCCGTGACGATAGTTCACGACGCGCGGCGAGCGGTTCAACAGCTCGCCCACCGTATAGTCCTGGCCTTTGACATTGACAAGATGGCCGTCCGTAATCGTGCCCATCCCGGTAATCAAGGCGTCGACGGGACTGACGACGATATCGGCGGCTTTATCGATCGGGCGCAACCCCGGCTTCAGCTTGCGGGTAAAAAAATCGTTGAGCGACCGGTAGCCGGCAACCGGCTTCTCGGCGTCCTCGATGCGGATGCCGTACGTACGGGCAAACCACGGGATCAGCTTGCGGCTGAAACGCGATTTGGCAAACGCCCCCGTCACGCGCGAAATCGATTTGCGCGAGGACAGTTCGGTCAGGAGGCGGAAAAAGCTTTTGGCCATGTGAATCGTCACCTAATCCTTTCGCCCGCTCAGGCGATGTGTAATGCACTGAACCTATAGTAACACAGCGGACATAGCCTGTCATTATTCGGCAGGTATTGCGTTCTCGCCCAGGGTAGTGTATGGTAATCGTAATCGCATACGCACGGGTGCTTGATGAAGTCAGGCTGAGAGTGCGGCCGTTTGCCGCTAACCGTTAATCTGATCTGGATAATGCCAGCGTAGAGAATAGCGAACGGAGACCGATTTGTCGCCCGTCCGGATTATTCCGGGCGGTTTTTTGCGTCTTGGCGTGCGTCCGGGCAAGAAAGGGGAATGTTCATGACAGCAGGCGAAAAAAAGGCGCCGGCGGGGTTTTGCGGTCGGCTGCGCGCCGCGGCGGAGCCCGTCTGGCGAAGCAGCCACGAGCATCCGTTTCTGACGGGCTTGCGGGACGGCACGCTGCCGGCGGAGACGTTCGCTTTTTATATGCGGCAGGATTATGTGTATCTGATCGATTATGCGAAGCTGTTTGCGCTTGGGGCGATCAAGGCGGACGATCTCGTCACGATGGCGAAATTCGCCGGTCTGCTGGATGCGACGCTTGGCGTGGAGATGGAGCTGCACCGCCGTTATGCAGCCCGGTTCGGCATCGCGCGCGAGCAGCTGGAGGCGACGAAGCCGTCGCCGACGACGGTTGCGTACACGCACTATATGCTCGGCGTTGCCCACAACGGTTCGCTGGCGGAGCTGACGGCCGTACTGCTGCCGTGCATGTGGAGCTACCACGAGATCGGCTGTACGCTGGCGCAAACGCCCGGCGCGTCCGACCACCCGCTGTACGGCGAATGGATTCGCACGTACGCGGCGCACGAATTCGGCGAACTGGTCGAATGGCTGATCGCGCTGATGGAGCGGCTGGCGGAAGGGCAGCCGGAAGCGCGGCTCGCCCGGCTGGAGGAGCTTTTCCTGCAGGCGTCGCGTTTCGAGTACATGTTCTGGGACATGGCGTATCGCGGCACGATGTGGCCGGTATGAAGCAGGTACGCCGGTCCGGCGGGCAAGACGGCAGAGAGGAGCGAAAGACGATGGGCAGCAGCGGAAAAGAGGACGGGCGCAGCGGGGCGGGTGCAACGGCGCTTGGGGCAACAGCGGGAGCGGCGGCGGCGGAGACGCTGCTTGCGGCGGAGCGAATCTCGTTCGCGTTCGAGCCGGGGCGGCCGCTTCTTGACGGTGTCAGCTTCGCTGTGCGGCGCGGTGAATTCGTTTCGCTGCTGGCGCCGAGCGGAGCCGGCAAAAGCACGCTGTTCCGCCTGATCGCCGGTCTGCTTGAGCCGCAAGGCGGCAGCCTGACGCTCGGCGGCGCCGGCAGCGGTTCGACTGCCGCAGGTGCGCCGGCTTCCCGGCTTGGCCGCGTCGGCTACATGCCGCAGAAGGACTGCCTGCTGCCGTGGCGGCGCGTGCTGGACAACGCCGCGCTCGGGCTCGAGCTGGCCGGCGTGCCGCGGCGCGAAGCGCGCGAGCGGGCCAGCGGGCTGCTGCCTTCGTTCGGCCTGGCCGGCACGGAAGCGAAGTACCCGCACGAGCTGTCCGGCGGTATGCGCCAGCGCGTCTCCTTCCTGCGCACCGTACTGTGCGGCGCCGAATTGCTGCTGCTTGACGAGCCGTTCAGCGCGCTCGATGCGATGACGCGGGTCGACATGCAGGAATGGCTGCTCGGCGTGTGGGAACGGCATCGCAGCGCAGTGGTGTTCATCACGCACGACGTGGACGAAGCGCTGCTGTTGTCCGACCGCGTGCTGGTCGCCACTGCCGCGCCGGTGCGCGAGCTGCGCGAAGTGCGCGTCGACCTGCCGCGTCCGCGCAGTTACCGCGACACGACGGACGAACGCTTCGCGGCGCTGAAGCGGCGCGTGCTGGAACTGCTGCGGCGCGGCGGCGAAGGGGGAGATCGCGGATGAAGCGGCTGCGCCATTATGGATCGTTCGCCGTTTTCCTGCTGCTGCTGGCGCTGCTGTGGGAGTACGGCGCTCCGCTGGCAGGCGTCCCTTCGTATATCGTCCCGCGGTTGTCCGACGTGTTCGCCACCATGTGGGAGGAGCGCGAAGCGCTAGCGCATCACGCCTTTATTACGCTGCGCGAGGCGGTGCTCGGCCTGCTGCTGTCCGTCATCGCCGGCTGCGCGCTCGCCGTTTGGGTGCAGGCGTCGAAGCTGGCGCGGCGTTTTGTTTACCCGCTGCTGATCGCGTCGCAAACGATCCCGATCATCGCGCTGTCGCCGATTATGGTCATGTGGTTCGGCTACGAAATTTGGAGCAAAATCGCCGTCGTTGTGCTGTTCTGTTTTTTCCCGATTGCGGTGAACACGATTGACGGCTTCAAATCGGTCGACCGCGACATTCTCGAGCTGATGCGCACGATGGGCGGCACGAGACGCAATATTTTCCGCAAATTGTACGTGCCTTCGGCGTTGCCGTCGTTTTTCAGCGGGCTGCGGATCGCCGCCACGATCAGCGTCGCCGGCGCGACGATCGGCGAATGGCTCGGCGCCGACGCCGGGCTTGGCACGTTCAGCAAACGCGCCTCCGGCATGATGCGGGCCGATGCGGTGTTTGCGGCGGTCATTCTGCTTTCGGTATTGGGCATTTTGTTGTTTGCGGCGGTCAAATGGCTGGAGCGTTCGTTCGCCGCAACACGTTATAAAGAGTAGGGGGAGAAGGAACATGGCATCTTATCGTCACTCATTTACGCGCCGCATCGGGGTATGGTCGCTTGCGCTCGCGCTCGTTTGTTCGGTCGTGCTGGCCGGCTGCGGCGGCAAAAAAAACGCCGACGGCACCGCCAATTTGACCGTGCTGCTGGACTGGTACCCGAATGCGGTGCATTCGTTTCTGATCGCCGCGGAGGAGCAGGGCTATTTTAAGGAAGCGGGGCTGAACGTGAAGCTGCAGGTGCCGGCGGGCACCGACGACGCGCTGAAGCTGGCGGCGACAGGCAAGGCCGATCTGGCGTTCAGCTACCAGATGCAAGTTGCCATCGGCCGCGCCGAAGACGTGCCGGTCAAATCGGTGGCGGCGGTTGTGCGCCATCCGCTGAACCAACTGTTCGTGCCGGCGGATTCGGGGATCAAGTCGCCCAAGGATTTGGCCGGCCGCAAAATCGGCTTCCCGTCGATGCCGCTCGACGAAGCGTACGTGAACACGATGGTGAAAGCGGACGGCGGCGATCCGGCGAAGCTGACGTACGTCGACATCGGCTATGACCTGATTCCGGCGCTGATGACCAAAAAGGTCGATGCGATCATCGGCGGCTTTATCAACCACGAGAAGCTGCTGATCGAAAAGGAAGGCATGAAGCTGCTGACGTTCGATCCGACGAAGTACGGCGTGCCGGATTATTACGAGCTGGTGCTTGTCGCCGGCGACAAAACGTATGAGAAGAAGCAGGCCGCGATTCGCGCGTTCCTCGCCGCCGCCGCCAAAGGGCAGGCGTACGTGGCCGCAAATCCGGACCAGGCGCTGCAATCGCTGCTGAAGAAGCAGGACAAGGATTTCCCGCTTGACGCGGACGTCGAAAAGATGAGTTTGGCGACATTGCTGCCGCTGATGGGCAGCGGTTCGGAGCCGTTCGGCTCGCAGACGGAAGCGTCGTGGAAAGCGGCGATCGACTGGCTCAAGTCGACGGGCACGATCGCCAAAGACGTGAAGCCGCAGGATGTTTTCGTGCAATAGGGGATAAGGAACGGCTTGCCGGTTGGCGCCATTGCGCTGTGCCGGCGGGCCGTTTTGTTTGGGCGCCGCGCCGGGCGGCTTCCGGCCCTCTTGTCCGGGAGCGGCGTTTGCTCGGCGGGGGCAATTGTTTTATAATCCCAGTATCGGTCCGAAAGTCGTCAGAATAGTGCCGAAACTTCAAAGCAAGGAGAGGATACCATGAAAGATCTGTTCAACAAGGCGGTGTCGCTTGGCTTGGGATTGGCGGTGACGAGCAAGGAACAAGTCGAGAAGCTCGTGGAGGAAATGGTCCGTAAAGGCGAGATGAGTCGGGCGGAATCGTCGGCATTCGTCGACGAACTGCTGCAGAAAGGCAAAGAAGCGCAGCGCAAGGTCGATACGATGGTGCGCGAGCGGGTGGCCGAAATTACCGGAAGCAAGCATTACGCAACGAAGGAAGAGATCGCACGCCTCGAACGGAGGCTGGACGAGTTGGAGCGGAGGCTCGGCATTGACGCCGCTCCGCCGGCGGCAGATGACGCGAGTGTCGGCGCAGCCGGAGCGGACGGCGAAGGCGGGCAGCAGCCGGGCGGCGGCGCTTCCATGAACGGCGGCTGGTAAGGCCCCGCGATACGCAGCGATATCGGCCAGCGGCACCGGGAGGAGGACGAGGAGCAGCCATGGGCAAAAGAATCCGTCATCTGCAGCGATACCGCGAAATCGTGACGGCGTTCGTCCGCTACGGCTTCGGCTACATCGTCAAGCGGCTCGGCCTGCTCGAATCGTTCCCGATGCGGGCGTTTCGTTTCGGCGAGCGGCGCGATCTGGAAGAGCGGACGATTGGCGAACGAATTCGCCTGTTTCTCGAAGAGCTCGGCCCGACGTTCGTCAAGCTCGGCCAAATCGCCAGCACCCGGCCCGACTTGCTGCCGGCGGACATCATCGCGGAGCTGGTGCGGCTGCAGGACAAGGTCGCGCCGTTTCCGTTCGAGGAAGTCGAACGCATCGTGACCGAAGAGCTCGGCGAGCCGCTGGAGCAGCTGTTTGCCCAGTTTCGGCAGACGCCTCTCGCCGCCGCTTCGATCGGCCAGGTGCATTATGCGGTGCTGCGCTCCGGCGAACAAGTCGCCGTCAAGGTGCAGCGTCCCGGCATCCGGCCGGTCGTCGACACCGACCTCGAAATTCTCGAAGATTTGGCGCGAATGGCCGAAAGTCGGCTCGATTGGGCGAAGCAATACCGCATCCGCGATGTGGTCGAGGAACTCGCCCGTGCGCTGCGGCTGGAGCTTGATTACGGCAACGAACGACGCAACGCGGAGAAGTTCGCGGCCCAGGGCGCCGCGCTGCCGTTTATTCATATCCCGGCGATCCATTGGGAGCTGTCTACCGGCAAGGTGTTGACGATGGAATTTATCGACGGCATCCAATTGTCGGAACGGGAGCGGCTCGACGCCGCAGGGTTCAATCGCCGTACGATCGCCGAGCGGCTGGTGCAGGCGATTTTGCATCAGGCGCTGATCGAGGGCTTCTTCCATGGCGATCCGCATCCGGGCAATGTGCTGGCGCTGCCGGACGGGCGGCTTGCGCTGATCGATTTCGGCATGGCCGGCCGGCTGTCGCCCGAACTGAAGATGCACGTTGCCGCTTTCGTCCTGGCGCTGCGCAGCCAGAACGCCTCCGGCATTCTCCGCGCGGTGCTGGCGATGGGCCTCGTGCCCGAGGACGCCGAAACCGGCGACCTGCTCGCCGACATCGAAACGATGCGCGACAAATATTACAACGTGCCGCTCGCCCGGATCAACCTCGGCGAAGCGGTCAACGATCTGTTTTCGCTGGCGTTCCGCCATGACATTCGAATGCCGGCCGATCTCACGCTGTTGGGCAAGTCGCTGCTCACGATGGAAGGCGTCGTCACTTCGCTCGACCCTTCGTTCAGCGTAATTGACGCGGCGGAGCCGTTCGGCAAGCGGCTGTTGATGGACAAGTTCAATCCGAACCGGCTGGCGAAACGATTGCTCGGCAAGCTGCCGGAATATATCGAGCTGCTGACGGATGTGCCGCTGCGGATCAAGGATTTGACGGCGCTGGCGCGCAAGGGCAAGTTCAAGCTGGAAATTTCGATCCCGGAGCTCGACCGGTTCATGAGCAAAATGGATCGCGTCAGTAACCGGCTGTCGTTCAGCGTGGTGCTGCTGGCGTTCAGCATGATTATGGTCGGGCTGATGATCGGTTCGTCGGTCAGCACAAACAGCGTGTTTATGTGGCGGTTCCCGGTCATCGAAATCGGGTTCGGCATCGCGGCGCTGATGTTTTTGTGGCTGATTTATTCGATTTTCCGTTCGGGCCGCTTCTGAATCGCACGGGTGCGGAGGAGAAATCGATTACCGCAACGAGGCGTTCTTTGCTTCGTTCGGCAATGATAGTTACCTCTAGCGCCGGGCCTGCTACGCTGATTTGCTTCGATCTATAACTATCATTATAGCCAATTTTACGCTGGCGGAATGGATGGAGCCGCCGCTAGAATGAAGCCATGTAAGTCCGGCAATAGCCGGATGCACCTGCTTCGGGCGGGTGCCTACCGTTTGGACCGCAAGGACCAGGCGACTTGTTGACCCAAGTCCCTGGTTTCCTGCGGTCTTTTTGTTGTCGCGGGGCTTCGTGGGGCGGCAATAAGCCATGTTTTGTTGGCTATTGCGCCCCAAATGACCGGCAGCTGCGAAATAACCAATGAAATCGCTGGCTATTTCGCTGAAACGGGTGATTTTGAGTCGGTTGCGTCGCAATAGCCAGTGTTTATACTGGCTATTTCTGAAGGAAGGAGGGATTTTGGGTGAATAGGCCATTTTTTATGGGCTATTTCTGGAGGCGGGGTTCGGCAGCGAACGGATTTATATGAAGAGACGAAAGAGAGGATGAATGACATGAGCAAATCTTACGAGCAAGCGGCGCGCGTGTTTTGGAGTTTGCCGCAGAAGCCGGCGGAGGAGCGGAACCGCGACCGGCTGTTCCGGGACGATCAAATCCTTCACGACCATCTGGAGCGGGAAATCGCTCTGCATTTGCCGGAGGTCGGTGTGCGGCCTTGGCTTCTGCAGTCTTGTCGCTTCCGGGATGAAGCGTTGAAAGGAAAAGGACCTCATCGTCCGCTATGCGGGGACGATTGAGGTCCTTTCGCGTGCAAAAATGGTGCGCCTGCCGCTTCAGAAGCAAGTGAACTGATCGATGAAGCGCAAGTCGAGGCCGAAGTATTGCCAGAAGCCGAAGGGGCCGAAGCCTACCCACTTGAAGCCGGCTATCGAGTGGCGGCCGACGAACGTAAGGTACGCCCAGTACGATTGGCCGTTCGTTTGCCAAATATAGACGTACCGGAACCGGCAGCCGGCGATGGCGCCGGGATCGACGGCGAATACGCCCGGGCCTGCGGCCAGCGGTTTCTGCGGCGTAAACGTCGGCGGCGGCGATTGCGGCGGGCTGCCCGCTTGTGCGCCGCCCGGGCCGCCGGGCCCGCCGGGTCCGGGACCCATGCCCGGCCCTCCGGGCGGGAAACCGGGACCACCCGGCGGGAAGCCGGGGCCACCCGGCGGGAAACCGGGGCCCATGCCGGGGCCTCCCGGCGGAAATCCGGGGCCGCCCGGACCTCCTGGGCCTTGACCGGGGAATATATTGCCGAAGTTCGGCAGTTGTCGCGACATGTTATCATCTTCCCTTCCATCAATAGTGATAGCGGATCCGCCAACCTTGGGCAGGGGCAAACGCCCGCATCCTCTTGCGACAGTATATGTGGCAGACGCCCGGCGCTCTGGGCGCCCGCCCAGAGACGGCAAAAAATATTTCGCCGCTGCGGCGACCCGCGGGTTCCGAAACTCCGCCGGAAGCAGCTTGTCCTCTCGGCGAACACGACTTATAATGAAACAATACTATCGGCGGCGCGCGGCGCAACCGGCCGATTCCGAGGTGGACGATGAAAGCTTATTTGGACTTGCTGCAAGATATATTGGATCACGGCGTTCGCAAGGAAGACCGCACCGGCACGGGCACCATCTCCGTGTTCGGCCGGCAGATGAGAATCGATCTGGCGCAAGGCTTCCCGCTTCTGACGACGAAGAAGCTGCATATCAAATCGATCGTGCACGAGCTGCTTTGGTTTATTAGCGGAGCTACGAACGTCGGCTACTTGCGCGACAACGGCGTGACGATTTGGGACGAATGGGCGGACGAAGCCGGCAACCTTGGGCGCGTCTACGGGGCGCAGTGGCGCACTTGGCTGGCGCCGAACGGGCAAACGATCGACCAGATCGCCGGCGTAATCCGGCAGATCAGGGAGAAGCCCGATTCCCGCCGGCATCTGGTCAGCGCGTGGAATCCGGCGGAGGTGGACGGCATGGCGCTGCCGCCTTGCCATTATGCGTTTCAATTCTATGTGGCGAACGGGAAGTTATCCTGCATGTTCCAGATGCGTTCGGTCGACACCTTCCTCGGGTTGCCGTTCAATCTGGCGTCTTACGCGCTGCTGACGCACATGGTGGCGCAGCAATGCGAGCTGGAAGCGGGCGACTTGATTTGGACGGGCGGGGACGTGCACATTTATTTGAATCATCTGGAGCAGGTGAACCGGCAGTTGTCGCGGGAACCGCGGGCGCTTCCGGAGCTGCGGATCAAACGCCGGCCGGAAACGATTTTCGACTACGAGTACGACGATTTCGAATTTATCGGCTACGATCCGCTGCCGGGCATCAAGGCGCCGATCGCCGTTTAGGCGGAAGGGGAGGTTTCGCATGACCGTATCGTTCTTGCTGGCCATGGGCCGCAACCGCGAAATCGGCAAAAACAACAGCCTGCCATGGCGGCTGCCGGCCGATCTCGCTTACGTCAAGCAGTTGACGATGGGCCATGTGCTGCTGATGGGGCGGCGCACCTACGAATCGATCGGCCGGCCGCTTAAAGGACGGACGAACGTCATCATGACGCGGGACCGAGAATTCCGGGCGGAAGGCTGCGAGGTGGCGCATACGGTGGACGAGGCGCTGGCCCGTTACGGAGACCGAGAGCTGTTCATCTTTGGCGGCGCCGATATTTACCGGCTGTTCATGCCGGTTGCGGAGCGGCTGTACATCACGCAAATCGACGCCGCGTTCGAAGCGGATACTTATTTCCCCGCGCTCGAACCGGGCGTTTGGGAGCTTGTTTCCCGCAAGCCGGGGGTCACCGACGAGAAGAACCCGTACACGTACCATTTTGAAGTATACGAACGCAAGCAGCGTTCCTGATGAGGTTTGACACACTCCGAAGGTTCAAGATCAGCTCTTTATGCTATTATAAAATCAAACGATCAAGCGAGGTGAGGCTGATGAAGTGGGAACAAATTATGGAACAGCATCCGAGTCGTTTTGTGTTGGTGGAAGCGTTAAAAGCCAGTTCAAGCAATCGATTGCGGCACCTTGAGGACATGACCGTCATTCAAGATTACGATAATCCGCAAGAAGCATGGAGCGGATACAAACACTTTCACAAGTTATATCCAACACGAGAGCTGTACGTGTTCCATACCAGCCGAGCCGATGCAGAGGTCGTGGAAGAAATATTCTCAGGAGTGCGGCAACACCAATGAACATACGTCTCCACAATGGATTGCCGATAGTCACCTTAACATTAACGCTTCATGATCTGAAAATTAAACTGCCAAATGTATTATTCGATACTGGATGTGCCGCGACAATATTTGATACGGATTTACTTGCCCCGATTGGTATTCAGATTGATTTCATTCACGGTAAAGCCAAAAGAATGTACGGAGTGGGTGGAACAAGCGAAGTCTGCTATGAACAAATCATTCCTCATTTGAAGATTGAACATGTCCAATTGGAGACTTTCCCTGTACAGCTCGGATCGGTTCAAGAGCCTTACGGGTTCGATGGCATACTGGGCATCGATTTTATGATGAAAGCCAAAAGCAAGGTTGACTTTGAAACGATGCGGATACATTATTCCGAATAACCCGCATCTCCTTCCAAACGCAAAGAAAGGGAAGCGCCCCAAGGCGTTTCCCTTTCTTTTCATGAAGACGAGGCGGACTTGTTTTGGCCCGAGGAGCCGGGCGACAGCTTGTCCTGCAGCCGCTTCATATCGAGAATCGTAATCATCTTGTTGCGGATGGCGATAATGTTCTCGTCCTGCAGCTCAAGGTACACCTTGGTCACCGATTCCCGCACCGTACCGACCATGTTGGCCACTTGCTGGTGCGTCAGTTTGATGTTGACGACCGTCTTGTTCATCTGGCGGACGCCGTATTCGTCGGCCAACCGCAGGATCATTTTGTAGATGCGCGTGCGCACGTCAAGGAACGTCAAATCCTCGATCTGTTCGTTCGCCTTGCTGAGCCGTTCCGCCAGCGTCTCGAGCAGCTTGAGCGCAAGCTGCGGACATTTCACCAGGAAGCGGGAAAACTCCGAGCGCTGCAGCACGTAGAGCGTTGTCGGCTCCAGCGTTTCGGCGGTCGCGGATCGCTTCATCTGCTTGTGAATAAGCGCCATGTCGCCAAAAAAATCGCCCTCGCGAAACAAGGCAAGGATGATTTCTTTGAACTCGTCAATCCGGTATATTTTGACCAGGCCCGACTTGATGATGAAAAAGTCGTCCCCCGGATCCCCTTCGAAAAACAGGATGGTGCCCTTCTTGTATTTGCGCTCGATGAACAGCGGCGACATCGTTTCCAGGTCGTCCAGCGACAACTCTTCGAACAGCGGGACTTCTTTCAGTAATTCGGCTATACTTGGTGCTTTCATCGCATCAACCCATTCGTCGCTAACCATGATTCTTTCTTCTTTCGACACGAACGCGGCAAATCCTGCTTAAGAAACGGTCATTTTTGGCGAATCGCCTGCAATGGAGTCGATCATGATGGACAAATGCCTGGAGAGGTCGATTTCGAAAGGGGTTTTTACCGTTTCTTTGGCTTCGTTCTGCAAGATCCGAATGACGGGGCGCTGCTTGATTGTGGGATTGATGCGCGACACGACGCCGCGTTCGCCGGTGCTCAGCGTGACATTAATGCCCGTCGGGTAAATCGCCGTATGGTCGCGGAACAGCTCGACCTTGCGTTTGTCGTACAGGGTGCCGGCTCCGGTATACAGCACCTCCAGCGCCTGATGCGGCAGCATGGCGGGCCGATAGGCGCGCGGATTCGTCATGGCGTCGTAAGAATCGACAAGGCCAAGCCAGCGGGCGTCGTCCAGAATCTGGTCGCCGACGAGCCGGTTCGGGTAACCGCTGCCGTCGATCCGTTCATGATGCTGCAGGATGCACTGGAGCGAATGCTCCGGGATAAACAAGTCGTTCTTCAGCAAATCGAACCCCAGCTCGGTGTGCTTGCGGATTTCCTGAATGTCGTGTTGGGTCAGCGGTTCCGTCTTCCGCAGAATCGACGGCGAGATTCGCGAATTGCCGACATCGTGCAGCAGCGCGGCGATGCCGAACGCCAGCTTCTCGTCTTCGCGATAGTGCTGCAGGGAGCCGATAACAGTAGCGTAAACGCTGGTGTTGATCGCGTTGCTGCAGTAGTGGCTTTCCCACTCGCTCGGCCGCATGACGTTGATGTTCATCGGCACGATCATGTCGGGCATGTTCGCCGCAAGCTCGTCGTGAATGAGCTGCATCGCTTTGGTGACGCTGCGGGTCGCGGCGGAATACTCGGAGAACGAGCCCTGACCGAAATCTTCGCCGAACTTGCGGAACGCGTTGTAGACGGCAGCGTATGCGGTGCGCCTTGTTTCTTCGCTGATCGGCTCGAGGATGGCGATATCTTCCGTCTGCGCGTCGATGATGTACAGGAAATCGAAGCCGAACCGTTCGAGCCGCTTGATCAGCGACTGGGTCAGCTCCGCATCCGCCCGCAGCAGCGTATTGCCTTCAGGAGAGTAAACCGCTTTGCCCAACTTCATTCCGGGTACGCATTGCCGAATGGGAAGCAGTCTCATATGTCTCTCATCTCCCGTTCGTTCGTGTGCTCTTGCCAATACTAAATTATCACATACCGGGACCCAGTTGTTTGTGAAATAATAGACAGAAACTGCAATTGAGCGCAAAGTCCTGGGCCTATCGGTCCGAAAATAACCAAATTATGAGAGGAAATAGGACAAAAGCGAAAAGGCCCTCTCCCGAAGGAGGCGGGCCTTTCGCATTCTCAAAAGGGCTGTTCTCAGTAACGCGGTACCGGGTTGTCGCTCAGTGCGGCGCGTTTCTCCAGGTAGCGGGTAAACGCAGTTGCCGCAACCGCGCGGCTGACGACCGACTTCGGCGCGAAGGCGCCGTCGTCGCCGGATGTCAGGATGCCAAGCTTCAGCGCGATGGCGACATGGCCTTTGTTCGTGACGTTGTCTGCGTCGGACACGTTCAGGTTGAACAGGCCGTCAAGCTCGGCGAGCTTGTTGTAGCCAAGCGCGCGGACGATCAGTTGGGCCAGCTCGTCGCGGTTCATCGTGCCTTCCGGATTGAACGACGTATCCGTTTTGTCGATGATGTTGTTGTCGACAGCCGCTTCGACGTACGAGAAGTAGGCCGAGCCGTTGGCGACGTCGGCGAACGACGCCTTGCGCGACGCGCCGTACGCTTGCGCATAGAAATTGCCGCCGTTCATCGCGGTAATCAGCATTTTGATCATTTCCCCGCGGGTCACGGCCTGATTCGGATTCGCTTTGCCGTCCTTGACGTCGAGCGCCTTGTACTCGATCATCAGCTGCAGCGCGTTTTCCGCCCAGTGTCCGGCGATATCGTCCGCCACAACCGGTCCGGGAACCGTCGTTTCGCCGGTATCGCGCGTTTTCCAATCGCCCGTCGTCGCATCGAGGTAAACGTTGTCGTTCGGATTGAGCGGCACGAGCTGGTAAATGAGCTGGGCTTCGCGTGACGCCGCCGCGGCTGCTGCCGACGAAGGCATGTAGCTGCTGAACATGATCGCATAGTTATCCGGCACGTAGTAGCGCTTCTCGACCTTGAACTGCGACAGCAGCTTGTTTGCCGCTTCGTCCGCCGTGATCACGCTTGGCATTTGCTGCGGATAGTCGAACTTCTGGAAGTTGTTGTAGAAGCCGATCACTTCGCCGGTAATCAGGTTGACGGTGACGTTGGCGCCTTCGAATTCGCTCGGCACGCTGCCGTGCAGCAGGCGCTGGAAGTTGACGCTGACCGTGCGGGACGTCATGCCGCCCGCGGCCATCTTCATTTGCAGCAGCTGCTGATCGAGCGGATTCGCCTGGATCAGCGCCAATTGGTCGGTGTAGGCCGGCATCGCTTTTTTGATGAAGTCGACGGCGAGCGCTTCCGCCTTGTCCGTGCCGATCAGCTCCGGTTCGGGCGTACCTGCCGGCAAGCGGTCGTACAGGTACGGCTGGTTGCGGTTGTAGTTCGTCACTTCGCCGGTGCGGCTGTTGACCGTGGCGTTGATGTATTCCTGGTTGACGTCCTTGTCATCCTTGTAGTAGCGCCAGCTCAAATTCCACGAGGAGCCGCCTTTCAGCCCCGGGCTGGTGTCCGATTGTTCGTTGTAGGACGCGTTCTCGAGCACGGCGCCTTCCGGCAGCGGGAACAGCGCCGTTACGCGCGCGATTGCCTGGTCCTTGGTCAGATTGAGCGAACCGTCCGGCTTCGCCGCGAGCGGCTTGTCGGTCAAGGTGCCGCCGGCAGGTCCGTTCGAACGGCCGCTCAGGTCGTTGACGCGTTTGCCGGAATCGGCGTAAATTGCGGCCGTCACTGTGTTGTAAGCGAGTGCGACTTGCGTCGAGCCGGCCGGTTTCGGGTTATAAATATTGATGTAAGTAAGGGCAGGGTTTTGTTTGAAAATGTAGGTGGCTTCCGTCGCGCTGAGCGTCTTTTCCGGTTTGGCGAACGTGACGCTGTCGTCCCAGTTGAAGCTGTAATCCGTCAGCTTGCCGGTGCCGTCAATGGTGAAGCTGATGCCGTTCTGCGGATACGGCACGCCGTTTTCCACGCGGTCGTAGCGAATCTGGTAGCGCACGTCGCCGGTCAGCGGCGTTTTGAACGAGCTTTCGTAGTCGTTGTTGTACGCCACGTTCGCTGCCTGGGAAGCGTTCATCTTCTGCAGCAAATCGCCGGCGAGCTGTTTCGCTTTGGCCAAATCGACCGGAGGCGGATAAACGGGCTTGCGGTCCGGATCGTTCTCGTAGCTGTTGTAGTTCAGCAGCTTGCCGTTGTCGCCGTCGATCGAAAAGTTGATGTTGCCAAAGTAACGGTCATCCTTCTGCTTGATATAGTTCAGATACCACACGCCATGCCCGGCCGGGACGTTGCTGGAATTGTAGTTGACCGACTGGAGTATGTAGCCTTCCGGAATGGCGATGTAGCCTGCGGCCAGTTCGATGGCCTTTTCCTTCGATATTTTGGCGTCGACTGCCGAGTCGTTGCCGGCTTTCGTGCCGGGCGGCAGTTCGCCTGCGGCGATCATCAAATTGATTTTTTCCTGCGACAGCGGTCCCCAGTTGACGCTTGGAGCCGGCACGGCGATCGCTTCGTCGGCGAATACGGGCGGCACCGTCGACAGCAGAAGCGCCGTGGACAGGCCGAGGATCGCCGTTTTTTTGCTGAGCTTCATTGCAATTCCTCCTTGATATGATTTGCGATGGATGGTGGCTTCGTTGCGATTACACGTTCTAAACGGCGGGAGGAAAGAAAAGGTTGCAGACGTTGCGGCGCTGTTTTTGAAAAAATTGTGTCCGGCCTCAGGCGCGCGAAAAGCCCCGGCTGCCATCATGCAGCCGGGGCCGGAAGAGAAGGATTAGTCCTCGCGCACGTATTCCCGTTCTCCCGTGCGCGGATTGAAATAGACGCGGTACGTATGGCCGTCTTTCGGATCGACGAATCGTTCCGGGGTCGAGAGGAAGCCGTTGCTCGGCTTCGTTCTCGGCCCCGATTCGCCGCCTTGCTTGTAGCGCTTGTCGAAATACAGCCAGCCGAGCAGCAGCACCAGGACGAACAGAACGACCTGTACGACGATCCAGCCGGTGAGAAAAGCCGGCATCAGCGCTGCGCCACCCTTACCGCGGTGCCGTAGGCGACGATTTCGCTCATGTTCGTGCCGATGTCGCCGCTGTCGAAGCGCATCATGACGATGGCGTTGGCGCCCATCGCGGCGGCATTTTGCACCATGCGGTCCATCGCCTGGCGGCGGGCGTCTTCGATCATTTGTGTATACTGCTTCACTTCGCCGCCGACAAGCCCCTTCAGCGAAGCGAGAATGTCGCCGCCGACGCCGCGCGCGCGGACGACGACGCCGAATGCCGTGCCGAACGTTTCGACGATGTCGTGGCCGCTAATGTTTTCCGTTGTTGCGATAATCATGGAATCAGCTCCTTGTGCGGCCGTTGCCGCGGGATAAGGTACATACGGATGAAGGGGCCGCCCGGTTGCCGATCGCCGGAGATTGCCTTCATGTCTACTATGTAGTATGACATATTTCGGTCCTGCTGTTGTTAAATCAGCGTCTTTTTTTCGCTGGAAGCGGGGTTGAAACGAATCGGGCGATAAGAATGGTGGCACCCGCACCCAAGCCAGCGATTATATTCGAAAAATCATGGCAAATCCATCATTTGGATGTCGGGGGAAGTGGTTTTTGTGTCCGTTCAAGTGGAAACGGTCCGCCGTTTCGCCTCGGCTGGCCGCAACGGCAAAAAAGACGCCCAACCTGGCCGGTAGGGACGTCTTGTTGCTTGCGACAGTGAAACTTGCGTCGTCAGGAGACGAGCTTCGCTTTGATCGCCTGCACCTTGTCCGCGGGCAAGCCGATCGCCAGCAAATACCGTTCGGCGTCTTCGTAACGCTCCGTCAAATACTGCAGCATCGCCTTCATATTGGCGGGCGCGCAGCCGATGAACGCCTCGTACATCTCCGCGGTCATGCCGGCCGGGCGGTCGCCGCGCAGCTCGTCCATGATCGGCACCAGGCATTCGGCTGTGAGCGAGTAGTCTTCGACGATCGTTTCGTGCGGCACGCCGGCGAGCTCGAGCAGCAGCGCCGACACAACGCCGGTGCGGTCCTTGCCCGCCGCGCAGTGATACAGCGCCGCGGCGCCGCCGTGCTCGGCAAGCACGGTGAACACGCGGAGCAGCTCCGCCTTCGAGCCTTCCAGCATGCCGATGTACAAGTCGGCCAGGCTTGCTGCCTGGCGGGTCGCCAGCGACGTCGGATTGATCAGGCTCACATGGTGGTAGGCAACGCGGCTGTCGTCCGCGAACACGTTGCGTTTATCCAGCAGCTCGCCCGCGTGGCGCAAATCGATGACCGTGCCGACGCCGCGGCCGATCAGCGCGGTGCGGCTATCGTCCGACAGCTTGTGCAAGCCGTCCGCGCGCAGAAACGCGCCCCAGCGGGTCGTGCCGCCGTCTTTTGTGGCGTAACCGCCCAAATCGCGTACATTAAAGGCGCCTTCCACCGGAAGGACGCGCGTATATGCCGATGCAGGATTCATTTTGTTCATCCGCCTTTGCAGTAAGTTTCCCTCTTAAACGTCGAAGCGGGGCATTTGTTCCCGGGCCAGCTCGTTCAATTCAAATACCGCCTGCCTGGCGCCCTCGTAGTCGCCGCATTCGAGCGCCGCGTACACCCGTTCGTTGTATCGTCTGGCATTGTTCGGCTTGGACAGATGGCCATGGTGCATTTTGCGGAAGGAGACGATCTTGAACGTGTATTTCCCTTTGATCTTGTCGAGAATTTCCATCATCGTCCGGTTCTGCGCCGCTTCCAGAATCGTGCCGACGAACTGCAGCGAGCTTTCGTAATAAGTCAAGTAATCCTCCTCGTCGGCCGCCCGGATTTGACGGTCGAGGTAGGTTCGCAGCGCCGCCATATCGAAGCGAAGCCCGCGTTTGGCCGCCGTTTCGATGCTCATCATCTGCATGGCGGCGAGCACCTCGAGCATATCGCTGAACTCGCGGAACGTGATGTCCTTGACGAACACGCCGCGGCCGCGGATCGATTCGAGGAAGCCTTCCGTCTCCAGCAGCGAGATGGCGGCGCGAATCGGCGTCCGGCTCATGTTCAGCCGTTCCGCCAACTCGTTCTCCGAGAGCAGCGTGCCCGGCAAATAGTCGCCGCGCACAATCTGCTCCCGGAGTTGATGATAGGCCGATTTTTCCAGCGATGGTTTGCCGGTGATCGGTATTGCCGTTCGTGAATCAAACGTGGAAGAAGTCATTAACGCAAGCCGCCTTTTAGGAAAGAATCGATAATTTGACGTTGCAACAATAAGTATAGCAGCAGAATCGGCAAGCTTGCCATGACGGTGGCCGCCATCATCGGCCCCCATTGGTTCGCTTCGGTGGACATGAACGACTGCAGACCGATCTGCAGCGTCGAATATTTCGGCTTGTTCGTGACGAGCAGCGGCCAGAAATATTCGTTCCACGCCGAAATGAACAGCAGCACGCCGGTCGAGGCGATGGTCGCGCGCAGGTTCGGGAACACCGTTCGCCACAGCACGCTCCAGTCGGAGGCGCCGTCGAGATGGGCGGCTTCGATCAGCGTTTTCGGAAACGACTTGAAGCTGTTGTACAGCTGCTGCACCGCAAACGCCGACACGATGTTCGGGATGATCAGACCGAGCAAATTGTTGCGCAGCCCCCAGCCGCTGATGACGACGTAATTCGGAATCATGATGACTTGAAACGGCACCAGCCAGGTGAGCGAAATGAGTCCGTACACAAGCGAGCTGCCGCGAAACCGCCAGCGGGTGAACGCGTAAGCCGCCAGTATGCTGGTCAGCAGCTGCGCCGCGGTCTGCGCGACGGCCACGGTCAGCGAATTGGTCATCATGCGGGCCATCGGGATGGCGTGCCACGCATAGCTGTAATTGGCGAACGTCCAGTGGCGGGGAAGCAGCGAAATCGAATAAATTTCGCCCGCCGGCTTGAACGAAGTGTTGAGCATCCAATAGAACGGGAAGATGGCGAGCACGCTGAGCAGCACCAGCAGCGCGTGCTTGACCGTCGTTGCCGTTCGGGACCCTTGCAGCCGGGCGCTCCTCATCGGGGTTCCTCCTGTTATGCGATGCGCTCGGCATCGCTTAGTTGTCGTAAAACGACAGCTTGTTCGACAGCTTCATGAAGCCCCAGGCGATCGCCGCGGAGCCAAGCACGACCAGCACGGCGGCAGCCGAGCTCAGGCCGACGGAAAACGTTTTGAAGCCGTACGTCCACAGCAGGTAATAAATGTTCGTCGTCGAATTGATCGGACCGCCCTGCGTCAGCACGTTGACGTACGAGAAGCTCCATTCGGAAGCGAACAGCGTGCTGAGCATCGCCATAAACATGATCGTCGGCGACAGCAGCGGCAGGTACACGTGCCGGATGAGCTGCCGGCGGTTGGCCCGGTCCATTTTGGCCGCTTCGATATATTCCTTGTTCATGCCGGTCAGCGCCGCCGAAAAAATAAGCGTGCTGAAGCCGATCAGCTTCCAGCCGGTAATGAAGGTGATCGACCAGATCGCCCAGCGCTCGTCGGAGAAGAAGCGGATCGGATCGTGCACGACGCCGAGCGAAACGAGCACATGGTCGACGAGGCCGCCCATCGGGTTCATCAGCCAGCTCCAGACGGAGGAAACGGCGACCGGCGCCATAATCATCGGCACGAACACAAGCGCCCGGTACACGTTGCGCGCGCGCTTCCCGATACTGTCGGTCGAAATCGCGATAGCAAGCGGGATAAGCAGCGAAAACGGCAGCACGCCCACGGTGTAGATCAACGTATTGACGAGCGCCTGGCCCATGTCCGGCAAGTTGAACAGCAGTCGGTAGTTGTCCAGTCCCAAATATTCCTTCGGCGAGGTGGGCAGCATGTTCCATTCGTAGAAGCTGAGACGGAACGTCTGGACGAGCGGCCGGTAAATCCAGAAGCCGATCGAAAGGATGGCCGGCAGCAAGTAAAGCCACGGCTTCAGCTTGCGCAGCGGAAACGGCTTGCGGCTTCGCTGCCCGGCTGCGGAGCGCGCGCCGGCAGCCGCGGCCGGCATGGCATTGCTACTCATAGGTTCGATCCTCCATTCCGAATCGTCAGATCGGGCCGAAGAACGGGCAGCGCACGAAGCTCCCGTTCTTCGCCCGGGCGGCGCCAGCTACTGGATCAGCGCTTGCGCCCGTTTCTGCGCATCTTGCATGATCGGCGCAATGTCGCCTGTGCTCTGGATCGATTTCTGTACGGCGTCGAGCAGCGTCGTTTCCACCTGGTTCCACTTGGACCCCGGGTACGACACCCAGGGCGTCAGCCGCGTCAGCTGTTCCAGGTTCGGTTTGACCAGCGGATTTTGCGCCACCCAGTCTTTCAAATAGTTCGGGTCGTCGACGATGGCCGGACGAAGCGGCAAGTAGCCCATTTTCGACGTGATGATCGTGTAGCCTTGTTCGCTGGTGACGAATTTCAGGAACTCCCAGGCCGCCTTCTGCTTTGCCTTGTCGTCGGAGAGGATGAACAGGGCGCTGCCCGAGTTGACCGGAGTCGTCGGTTTGCTGCCGTAGGAAGGCATCGCCGCCGCTTTCAGCTCCCAGCCGCCCGCCTTGGAAGCGGCGATGAAGCCGCTCTGCAGCGCGCTTGTCGTCAGCACCATGCCGACCTTGGCTTCGCTGAACGCTTGCGTCACGTCGCCGTCGTTGTTTTTGTCGTGCGCGCCGCTGACGACGAGGTCCTGCCACATCTTGATCGCGTCAACGGCTGCCGGTTCGCCGAACTGGATCGTTTTGCGGTCGTCGGAAATGACCTTGCCGCCGTTGCTGCCGATCAGCGCCTGCACAACCCAGTCGTTGCCGGTTGCGCCGGTGACGTGTACGCCGGCCGCTTTTGTTTTCGCGGCGATCTGCAGCGCGGCCTGCTTCACTTCGTCCCATGTTTTGGGCGGATTCTCCGGGTCGAGCCCGGCGTCCTTGAACAGCTTGGCATTGTAAAATAGGACCGGCGTACTGAACGTGTAGGGCAGGCCGTACGTTTTGCCGTTCAACATGCCGAGCTTGAGGCCGTTCGGGGAGAAGCCCTCGAAATTTTTCTTCAGCTCGTCCGCCGGCACGATATCTTCCAGCGCCTTGGCGTTGTAGTTTTTCACTGCATAATCGAGGCCGTCAAAAACGAGCTGGGCCACGTCCGGACGCGTGCCGGCGGCGATGTCGGCTTGCACCTTCGTGTTGATTTCCGTCGAGGCGACGGGGATGGCGTCCACCTTGATATCGGGATGCGCCGCTTCGAATTCGCCGATCAGCTGCAGCACGCCGTCCTTCTGGCTGGCGATCGCCAGGTTGTAGCTGTAGAACGAAATTTTTGTCGTTTGTCCGGACGGTTTGGCCGAGCCGGCGGTTGTGTTTGTGCTTGCGCTTGGGCTGCTGCCGGCGGCGCCGGACGATTCGTTGCCTTTGTCGGCATTGCCGCAAGCCGCCGTCGCGAGCAGGGCGAGGGAAAGGACAGCGGCGAGTTTCGTTTTTTGGCGAGGCATGGTTTCGCTCCTTTATCGGACTATCCGATGAATGGTTTATTGATGCGCGGCCTGCAATTTTTTCAGATCGTATTCGACAAGGGTGTGTTTGAATACTCCGAGGACAGCAGATTGTGCCGAATTTTCGTTCCATGCAAGGAAGTTTTGTGCAGGCTTACCGGGGGTAAGTCAAGCAAAGCTGACGCAGCAGGGGGCGAAAAGGCGGTGCGAGATGCACCTGAGCGGGTGTTCAAACACGCCCCAGCACGCGCTGATCGCCGGGCATCGTCATCGGCTGCACGACCATTTGCCCGTTCTTGACGACGCCGAGGTTGTAGCCGGACCGGTCGACCATGCGCATGACCTCGGCCGAAGACGGATCGAGACCAAAGGCCACGCCGTCGGCGGCGGCGCACGGAAAACCGGCGAGCTGGCCGATGTTGTGAAAATGGATGTGGCCCGACAGCAGGCCTATAACATCGGTGCCCTCGAGCACGCGCGCCAGATCCTGCGGATTTTGCAGCAAATGGCTGTCCATCATCGCCGTTGGCGTTGGCACGACGGGGTGGTGATGGACGACGATCGTGCCTCGCGGCGCCGGTACGGCCAGCAGGTCACGCAGCCATGCCAGCTGCTGCTCGTCGATGCGGCCGTCATGGGTGCCGGGCACCTGCGTATTCAGCACCGCCACGCGCAGCCCGTCGGCCATGAAGCTGTAATAGTAGGACTCCTCCGAAGGCGTTTCTTCGAGATACCCTTCGCGAAACGGCCCGCGGAAATCGTGGTTGCCGAGCGCCACATGAATCGGGATGCCGATCGCCATTTCCTGCTCGCGCAGGAACGAACGCAAAAACTTGTAGTCGTCGAGATCTCCGTCATGCGTCAGATCGCCGCTGATGACGACAAACGCCGGTTTTGGCTGCAGCTTGCCGATTTCGGCGCATACGTTGCGCAGCTTGTCGGCCATGACCAGGCCGAACAGCGGCGTTTTGCCCGGTTTGCTGAGGTGGATGTCGGTCAGATGGACAAAAAAGATCGGCTCCATGATTTAGTGCTCCTCCCGATAGGTATGGTTGCGCGGCGGATAAGCGGCGATGTCTTGCACGCCGTCCAGGTGAATGACGCGGTACGCAGGCCGGCCGTCGATCATGGTGACCCATAGGATCAAGTTGGCGTTGCCGCCTGTTGCCGCTTCGCCGTGGGCCAGCCCGCCGGTGCGGCCGAGCTGGATATGCTCGCGGTCGCCGTTCCCGTGGCGCGTATATTCCATTTCGTGAAAGTGCCCGGCAAAAATCGTATGCGGCCGCCCTGCCAGCAAGCGCTCTAGCGCGCGAAAATCTTCGTTGCCCGGCGCTTTCCAGCCCGGCTTGTGCATGTTGACGAACGTCCAGCTGACGTCCTTGTTATCTTCGAGTACACGTTGGAAAAAGGAGAGCTGCTCCTCGCCGATGCTGATCTTCAGTTGGCCGAGGACGGCAAGCTGTTCGGGCGTAAACGCGCCGGCGAACGCTTTGAGCGCTTCCTTGGGATTGTCCTGGTTGCGTTTGAACGTATCGGTCACCTGTTTGATGATGTCGACCACGTCGTCCGGCATTTCGTCCGGCGTATGTTCGGTGTTGACGGTAAGGAACAGCGTATCGCCGACGCGGAACGCGTAATAATCCAACCCTTTGCGTTCGCTCCATATTTGCGCCATCAGGCGGTTGCCGTAATCGTGATTGCCGACCGTCGGGTAAAAAGGAAGCCCCGTCGCCCTCACTTTGCCGTCCAGCTCGTCCCATTCCTCATGGGCGTAAGCCGCGTCCCGCCAATAGCCCTCGATCAGATCGCCGACCGCAAGCACCAGGTCGGGCTTCAGCGCTTGCAGCAGCTCCAGCGCCTTCTCGAACACGCCGTCGGTGGCCATCCCGCAACGATCGCCAACGACGGCGAACGAAAAGCTGCCGCCCGTTTGCTCCGGCAGGCTGCCGAACCAGGGGCGTTTGTCGGATGTAAAACGCGGGTCCTCGAACATCGTGCTGCGTTTCGGTGCCAGTTGCATCGTTTGCATGATTTCGCTCCTCTCGCTATCTGACAAACCTAAGTATGCAGGTTGTATGTAAGCTGAATATTATTGGGATGTATAGAATTTATGAAGCGGCTTGCGAATAGGGTTGCGGACGGGAAATTTTTTGGGTAGGCTGGATAGGGAGCGTTTTCAGCAAGGGAAAATCGTGGGATTTCATAAGGGATTTTATAAAGGAGAGGTGGCTGTTCGATGACGTTTGAATTATGGCCGGAAGGGGCGCCCGGCGCCAAAGGAACGGAACTGGAGGATCGGCCGCGGTTGACGCCGTACCTGGTGGAAGGCGGGGAGCCGCGCGGCGTTGTGATTGTATGCCCCGGAGGCGGTTACGGCGGCCGCGCCGCGCATGAAGGAAAGCCGATCGCGGAGTGGCTGAACGGCATCGGCGTCTCGGCGTTTGTGCTCGATTATCGCGTGGCCCCGTACCGGCACCCGGTGCCGCTGGGCGACGCCCAGCGCGCCATCCGCCACGTGCGCCATCATGCCGCTTCGTTCGGGATCGACCCGGCGCGGATCGGCATCCTCGGCTTTTCCGCCGGCGGGCATTTGGCGTCTTCGACTGCGGTGCATTTCGACGAAGGCGACGCCGGTGCGGCCGATCCGATCGAGCGCGCCAGCAGCCGTCCGAACGCGGCGATTCTTTGCTACCCGGTCATCACGTTCGGGGAGCACCGGCATAACGGGTCGCGCGTCAACCTGCTTGGCGCGGATGCGCCGCAGGAGCTCGTCGACTTGATGTCGAGCGAGCTGCAGGTGACGGCAAACACGCCGCCGACGTTCATCTGGCACACGTCGGACGACGCCGCCGTGCCGGTCGAAAACGCGCTGCTGATGGCGGCGGCGCTCAGCAGGCACAAGGTGCCGTTCGAGCTGCACAGCTACGAAAGCGGCCGCCACGGCCTCGGCCTCGCCGCTAACGAGCCGGAAACGCACACATGGACACGCCTCTGCGAGCTGTGGCTGCGCAAGCAAGGCTGGTAAGACTGCTGCATGGTGTGAGTGTGGCGGGAAAGAGCGGCGTGTAAGTGGCTGGTAGTTGCGGAAGAGCGGGAATGTGGTAAGTAGAGGGAAGTGGCAGGTGGCTGCGGAAGAGCGGGGAATGTGGTAAGTAGATGAGGGAAGTGGCAGGCAGCAAGTAGTTGCGGGGCACGGCTGGAGAGTGGCATGGAAGTGGCGGGAAAGTAGCTGGATAGTGGTGGCAGGTAGCAGGTAGTTGCGGAAGAGCGGCGAACGTGGTGAGTAGACGGGGAAACGTGGCAAGTAGCTGCGGAAGAGCAGGGAATCTGGTAAGTAGATGAGAAACGTGGCAGGTAGCAAGTAGTTGTGGGGCGTGGCTGGAGAGTGGCGTGTACGTGACGGAGAAGTAGCTGGATAGTGGTGGCAAGTAGTTGCGAAAACGGCAGAAAGTAGCGAAAAGCAGCGGTTGACGACGCGAACGAGGCAGTTTGACCAGAGGTTCTTCAAAAATAAGCCACTTTTTATGGCCTATTCCGCTCCAAACAGTCCGTATCGGCAAAATAGGCTATGTTTCCACTGGCTATTTGGTTGCAAAACCCGATTTTGGGGCTGTCCGGAGCAAATAACCAGTGTTTTCACTGGCTATTTTTGCGGAGGGGGTCCATATTCAGCCAATAAGCCATTTTTTATGGCCTATTTTCGCCGGATGCGTCACAGACAAGCTTTATTGTCGACAATAAGCGGTCGGCACGCCGGAAGGAGATGGTGCGACATGGCGAAGATCACGCCGCGTGACGGCGAACAAGCTTGCGAGCGCGAGCCGGCACCTGAGCTGTTCCCGCTCGGGGACACGGCTGTCACGATCCGCTTCGCCACGGCGATCGGCGACGCCGCGAGCAGGCGGGTGCGCGCGCTCGACGCCTACTTGCTGAGCCGGCCACTCCCCGGCATGATCGAGGCGGTACCGGCGTACGCGGCGCTGACCGTGTTCTACGATCCGCCGGCGGTCCGGGCATTTGCCGCCGCCGCAGCTGTCGCAGGCCTGGCAGCCGAACGCGGCGGCGGCGAATACCGGCGACGCACCGCCGCGGACACGATTGGCGCGCTGCTGCTCGAAGCTGCCGCCGCCAGCATGGAGTGCGGCATTTCCGCCGCCGGCGCCGTGCTGCGCGAGGTCGAAATCCCCGTCTGCTACGGCGGCGCATTCGGACCCGATCTCGCCGAAGTGGCGGCCCATTGCGGCCTGAGCGCGGACGACGTTGTCCGCCTCCATACGGAAGCCGCGTACACGGTCGATATGATCGGCTTCGTGCCCGGTTTTCCTTATATGAGCGGGCTGCCGCCGGCGCTCGCAGCGCCCCGCCGCGAAACGCCGCGCGCGGCCGTCCCGGCAGGCGCCGTCGGCATCGGCGGCGCGCAAACCGGCGTCTACCCGCTGGCGACGCCGGGCGGCTGGCAACTGATCGGGCGGACGCCGCTGCGGCTGTTCCGCCCGGAGCACAACCAGCCGAGCCTGCTTGCGCCGGGCGACCGCGTGCGTTTCGCGGCGATCGGCGAAGCCGCGTTCGCCGAACTGGCGCGCCGCGAAGAGCAAGCGGCGCACGCAAGCACGGACCGGCTGGCCGGGGGGACGGCGCCATGATCGCCGTTATCGAGCCCGGGCTGCGCTCCGCCTTGCAGGACGCCGGCCGCTTCGGCTACCGCCGCATCGGCGTGCCGGCGTCCGGCGCCGCCGATGCCGCTGCGCTGCGCGCGGCCAACCTGCTCGTCGGCAACGCGCCCGGCGCCGCCTGCATCGAAACAACGCTGCGCGGGCCGACGCTGCGCTTTGCCGAAGACGCGCTCGTCGCGCTGACCGGAGCGCCGCTGGCCGCGCGCATCGACAGCGATGGCCCGCTGCCGCACGCGGCTCCGTTCTTCGTGCGCGCCGGCGCCACGCTCACGCTCGGCGGCGCCGCCCGCGGCTTGCGCGGCTGCGTCGCCGTCGCCGGCGGCTTTGCCGCGCCCGCTCCGCTCGGCAGCCGCAGCGTCTACGCGCCGGCCGGGCTCGGTCGCCCGCTGGCGGCGGGCGACGTGCTATCGCTGGGCGCGCCGAGCGCGAGCGCCCAACGATTGCTGCGCCGGCTGCGCGAAGGTGCCGGCGATGCCGCCTGGGCCGCGGCCGGCTGGCGCGCCGCGGCGGACTTGGCCGGCCCGGCCGGAAGCGCGGCGGGCGGCGCTCCCGTGCGCGTGCGCGTCGTACCCGGGCGCGAGCTGGTTTTGTTCGCGCCGGCAAGCCGCGAAGCGCTGTTCGCCGGCGCTTACGCGGTCACGCCGCAGGCCGACCGCATGGGCTGCCGGCTGCGCGGCGAACCGCTGCTGCTGGCGCAGCCGCTGGAGCTGGTGTCCGAGGCGGTAGCGCCGGGCACGGTGCAGGTGCCGCCGGACGGACAGCCGATCGTGCTGCTGGCCGACTGCCAGACGACCGGCGGTTATCCGCGCATCGCGCACGTTGCGGCGGTCGACCTGCCGCTCGTGGCGCAGGCGCCGCCCGGCAGCCGGCTTGCGTTCGAGCCGATCGGCATGGAGGAGGCGGATCGGCTGCATGCGCGCCGCGAGCGCGATTTTGCCCTGCTGGCCGCGGCGCTCGAAGCAAGGATGCGGCAATAAGCAGCGGTTTCGGAGCGTGATGCATATAGGCAGTTCGCTCCGAAATCGCTTGCCCGCGACAGTGCCTGCGACAGTGTCCGCGACAGGTAAAGGAGGCGTCCGCAGATGGAGCGGAAAACAACGATCGACATCAATTGCGACATGGGCGAAGGCTTCGGCGCGTACCGGCCTCGCGGGGACGCCGAGCTGCTCGAGCTGGCGACGTCGGCCAACATCGCCTGCGGCTTCCATGCCGGCGATCCGGCGATCATGCGCGAGACGGTGCGGCTGTGCGCCGCCCGCGGCGTTGCCGTCGGCGCCCATCCCGGCCTGCCCGATCCGCTCGGCTTCGGCCGGCGCGACATGCGCATCAGCGCGCAGGAAGCTTACGACATGGTCGTGTACCAGATCGGCGCCCTGCAGGCGTTCGCCCAAGCGGAAGGCACGGCGCTGCGCCATGTGAAGCCGCACGGCGCGCTGTACAACATGGCCGCGGTCGATCGCGGCCTGGCGGACGCAATTGCGGACGCGGTGCGCCGCGTCGATCCTCGGCTGGCGCTGTTCGCGCTCGCCGGCAGCGAGCTTGCGGCCGCGGGCCGACGCGCCGGGCTGCGCACGGCCGGCGAAGCGTTCGCGGATCGCGCCTATCGCCGGGACGGCACGCTTGTCCCGCGCGGCGAGCCGGGCGCGGTGATCGCGGACGCGTCGGCCGCTGCGGCGCGGACCGTCGCCATGCTGCAAAACGGATTCGTCCCCGCTGCGGACGGAAGCGCGGTGGCGATCGACGCCGACACCGTATGCGTGCACGGCGACGGCGAGCACGCGGCGGCACTGCTGCGGCAGCTTCGCGAGGCGCTGCGGGAAGCCGGCATCGAGGCGAAGCCGTTCTCCGCTAGCGAGTCCGGGAAAAATCGGTTATAGCGAATCTTTCGCTTGTGAACGTGCCGGCGATTGTGAGTAAATAAAGGTGCCGGCCGGCGATTCCAACGAAAGGAGCGTGATCGATTTGATTCAAAATTATGAGGTGGTTTCCGCCTAACCAGCGGAAATGCTAGTCTTGCGAAGGGGGCCGCGCTTGCGGTTTCCCTTCCCAAGATATTAATGGGCGTACATAGCGGGGCCCGGTTCGGAATTCGCTCTTGATCGTTTCCGGCCGTTCCTATATAATGGAAGAGTCAATTGACCAATTACAGGTGAAAGGAGATGAGGAAGATGATTCATTTTAACGATCAATCCGCAGGCCATGAGGTGTTAACCAACTGAATAGCGGCATCACCGAATTAACCGTCACCTGAATCATAAGCGTTACGAGCAGGCACGATTTTGGTTATCGTGTTTTTTTTGTTCTCATTTTCGGCATTCAGCCGACCCACACTACGATCCCATAGAAAAGGAGGAGCGATTTACATGCAAGATATTGTAGCAGCTGCAACGGCCACCCATTTTGCAACGGAAGCACGCAATCGATTCGAGGAGGTATTACAAGGTGAGTTACAAAAACGGAAGGGATATTCTTCCCCCTAGCTTATTAAAACAATTGCAGGACTATATCCAGGGCGAAATCGTCTACATCCCCAAAAAAGAGCAGAAACGCGCGGGCTGGGGAGAAAACAACGGCACGCGGCTGTATATCGAACGGCGCAACAATGAAATTTTCCGCCAGCACAAAAGCGGTATGACGATGGCGGAGCTCGTATGCACGTACCATCTGTCCGAAGACAGCATCCGCAAAATCATCGTCAAAACGCGGGAACTTGTCGCGAATGCGGCGCAATAAGCGGCATCGCGGCTGCATCCGGCAAACGCGCGGCCAGAAACGAAAGCGGGATCACCGAATATTCGGCGATCCCGCTTATTTTGTCTGTCGCAATTTGACCCCAGCAGAAAGCGCCCCAGCTTTATCGCCTCCGGCCGCAGCGGCGGCGCCCGGCCCAAAACCGTTTTTCGGATTTTGAGAAAAGCGGTTACTTTTTTCGGATGTGGCTCAAAAAGGCGGTTGTTATAATAAAGTCACAGTGAAAAGGGAGGTTGGTCATTTGCGAGTGTTGGCTTGTTGTGCTCATCCCGATGACGCCGAGTTGCTGGCAGGCGGGACGCTGGCGAAGTACGCCGCAAGAGGAGACGACGTGTTTATCGCCATCGCGACGAACGGCGAGGTCGGGCATCCCACGATGAAGAAGGAGCAAATTGCCGAGGTCAGGCGCGAAGAAGCTTTGCGGGCGGCGAATGTAATCGGGGCGACGCTGTACTGGCTCGGGTTTCCCGACGAGTTTCTGTTCGACCGGGAGGAAACGCGGCTGGCGTTCATCGATACGATCCGCCGCTGTCGGCCGGATGTCGTGCTCACGCACTGGCCCGGCGATTTGTACAATCCCGACCATACGACGACCGGCCAACTGATCAACGATGTGGCGATCATGACGACAGTGCCGAATATTGTGACCGAATCGCCGCCGTGCGAAAAAATTCCGGTCGTTTATTTTATGGACAGTATGGCGGGCGTCGGGTTCATTCCGGAAGAATATGTCGACATTACCGCAACGCTCGATACGAAGCAGAAAATGCTGGCCGAGCATCGCAGCCAAGTGTCCGATTGGCTCAAGGATCAATACGACGCAACCGTTGCGGATATGGTGACGATTTCCGCCCAATACCGCGGCATCCAGGCCGGGGTTCGTTACGCGGAAGGGTTCATCCGCGCCAAGGCCTGGCCGCGCGGCGTAACGGGGACGCTGCTGCCGTAACGAAAATGTCGAGGGAGGCTGACCGATGAAAGAAACGAGGAAACGGATCGCCATCGAATGGCGGGACGGCGAAATTGCCGGCCATGTGAAGGTGGCCGGCGGCAAGGTTGTCGGCGGCAGAGCGGCAAGAGGCAAGGGGACGTTTGAGCCGGAAGGGCCGAGCTTTGCCGGGGAAGGCGCCTTCCGGCTTGAGCTCGACATCGAAGAGGCGACCGGGCCGGAGGCCAGGCCTGCCGTCGTGACGATCGATACCGGGACCAACCCGTTCAGCTTCTTCCTGCGCGACGTTGGCCCGCGTTATCCGATCTACTTGCCGAAGTACGGCGTTGCTGCAACCGTCCAAGAGGACGAGCGAACGTATGCGGATATCGAACGCGACGTTCGGGCGCGCGGGCTCGTCATAAACCTCGAGCGAATCGCCTCGGAGCCGGAAGAGAGCTTCGAGGAGGCGGCGCGGCATACGCTCGATCTCGATTGCCAAACCTGGCTCGGCTTGTCGCGCGATATGCGCATCTTCGGCTTTGGCTTTCGCGGCACCGGCGGCGACGAGCGGTCATGGGACTGGGTGGAACCGCGTTACCACGGCAAGCAGGTCACGATTCCCGATAACGACGACAAACCCGTGCGATACCGGTTCCTGCTCGGACGCGGCATCGGCTGCGTTCGCGACATCACGAGGAGGCTCGAGGAAGGCACGCTGCCGATCGTGCATGCCACGATGGTCGATGAAGATATTCGATACGATACGATCTCGTTCGTGTCCAACGAAACCAGCCCGTTGACCGCGGAGACGGTGCGCGGCACGCATTATTTGGTCGCCGACGCCCACGGACACGGGCATATGTTTACCAAGGAGCAGGCGGAACAGTACGAGCAATTGGCGACGGACGAAAAAAACCGCGAGGAGGAAACGGTGTTTTATTTCCGCGCGGCGGCAACGAATACGGCGCGGGTGCCGCGCTATGCGTGGTTCAAAAACATCGTGCCGAACGCTTACGTGCCGTACTACAACATGCCGTATACATTCGACGGGCAAACCGGCTTTGTGCAGTTCGCGGAAGATCGCGTCTGCTGCGTATCCAAGCTGAACGGGCAGCCGCTTGCCAGCGACGAGTCGGCGATATTGCTCGAACCGGGCGAATCGGCCGTTTTCGAGTTTTATTTGCCGCATCGCCCCGTTTCACGGCCGCGCGCGGAGTGCTTGATTCGCCAGAATTTCGCCGCGCGACGGGAAGAATGCCGCCGCTACTGGCAGACGAAATTGTCGGTGGCGGCGCAAGTTCGGCTTCCGGAGAAACGCATCGAGGAGATGGTGCAAGCGGGGCTGCTGCATCTCGACCTCGTGTCCTATGGCGCGGAGCCGGACGGGACGATCATACCGACGATCGGCGTCTACACGGCGATCGGTTCCGAAAGCTCTCCCATCGTCCAATTTATGGATTCGATGGGATGGCACGAGACGGCCAAACGGGCGCTGCAATTTTTCCTCGACAAGCAGCATGACGACGGCTTTATCCAAAATTTCAACGGGTACATGCTGGAAACGGGAGCGGCTCTCTGGAGCCTCGGGGAGCATTATCGTTATACGCGCGACGAGCGGTGGGTTGCCGAAGTCAAGCCGCAGCTGTTGAAGGCGCGAGCGTATATCGCCGCCTGGCGAAGCCGCAACATGACCGAAGAGCTGCGCGGGCGAGGATTCGGCATGCTGGAAGGCAAAACGGCCGATCCCGAGGATCCGTACCATTCGTTCATGTTGAACGGATACGCGTACATCGGGCTGAGCCGGCTGGCGGAGATGCTTGCCGCCACGGACCCGATGCTTTCCGAGGCGATTCGCGCCGAGGCGGAGGCGCACAAGTCCGACATCCGCACCGCTTTCTTCCAGGCGCAGGCGCGTTCGCCGGTCGTACCGATCGGAGACGGCAGCTGGGTGCCGACCGCGCCTCCGTGGGTGGAGCATACCGGACCGCTGTCGCTCTTTGCCGAGGGCGGCAACTGGCTGACGCACGGCTCCTTCGTCGCTCGCGATTCGCTGCTCGGGCCGCTGTATCTCGTGCTGCAGGAAGTAATCGCTCCGGAGGAAACTGCCGTCGACTTCCTGCTGCAATACCACAACGAACTGATGTGCACGCGGAACGTTGCGCTCAGCCAGCCTTATTACAGCATCCATCCATGGGTGCATCTGAAGCGCGGGGAAGTACGGCCGTTCCTGAAAGCCTACTACAACGGCTTCGCGAGTCTTGCCGACCGGCAAACGTATACGTTCTGGGAGCATTACTGGCATGTGAGTCCGCACAAGACGCACGAGGAAGCATGGTTCCTCATGCAAACGCGCTGGATGCTGTATATGGAAGAAGGGGACACGCTGAAGCTGCTTCCGGGCATACCGCGCAAGTGGCTCGCGCACGGCAATGTGATCGAGTTGCAAAATGTCGCCTCTTACTTTGGGCATTTTTCGCTTCGTGTCGAATCCGACCTTGGGCAAGGTGCGATTCGGGCGGCGATCCGCTGCGCGTCCGGCAGAGCGCCGGCAGCGGTGCTGCTGCGCCTGCCCCATCCGTTCGGCGCCAAGCCGACTGTCGTGCAAGGCGGCGCGTACGACGAGCGGCGCGAAGCGGTACGGATCGACGTTTTTACCGGCACCGCCGAAGTGGAGCTGCGCTTCTGACAATGGACGCAGGGCGGGAAAGGTTCGACTATATTTCGTCAAATGGCGAAAGACCGTTCGGGGGATCCCTCGAACGGTCTTTGTGCAGAAAAGCGTCTTACGTCGGCCTATCTCCGGTATCGTACAACAGCCTGGCCGTATGTTTGGCATTTTCGTCCTGCAGCAGCCGATTGCGGTATTGCGATGGCGTAACGCCGAGCTCGTGTTTGAAAATTTGGCCGAAATAACTGGCGTCGGGGATGCCGACCTTCTCCGCGACCAGGGCAATGCCGAGCTCGGGATCGCCAAGAAGCCGGGCGGCCAGCTTCAAGCGGAATTGCGTCAAGTAGTTCATGATCGTCATCTGGTAGGCGTCCTTGAACGTGCGACCCAAATATTGATGGCTGATGTTCAATTTGTCCTCCAGCCAGGCGAGTGTGACCGGCTCCGCATAATGGCGGTGCAGCAGCACGACGATTCGGCGCGCCAACTGCACGCGCACCGGACTGATGTTGACGCGGGATGGTTCGGCGAGCATGGCGGGACGTTTGCGGATCGTCTCGCGGATGACGCGTTCCACTTCGCCGGGGTCGACCGGCTTCAGGATGAAATAGTCGATGCGGATGTCGATGGCGCGTTTGGCGAATTGAAATTCGTCGTATGCGGTAATAATCGCGATCGTCGTTTCCGGTTGTTTGGCCTTGATGGCGGCGGATACGTCGAGCCCGTTCATCCCGGGCATCCGAATGTCCATGAAAATCAGGTCGGGCATATACCGGTCGAAATGCTGCAGCACTTCCGTTCCGGACCGGGACATTTCGACGACGACCGCAGGCAGCTTGCTGTCGGTCACGATCTTGTCGAGCACTTTGCGTTCAATCGGTTCGTCGTCGGCGATGAGGATTTGCAGCAGCATCGAATTTATCCTTTCCGGTACTACACTCCATGGTATTATTACTATAACCCTTCCGGTGCGAAAGATCATCTTAATATAGCTGCCACTATCCTGAAGATCGACAAGGGAGGCTCGGCTCGTGGAAGAGAAGTTGGTCAAAGAATGGACGGATGAGCTGTTCTCCCGCAGCCGCAGCGGGGATGGCGCGAACGACATGCGCCACTTGTTCGACAGCGGTTTGTTCGCCAGGCTGCAGCGGACGTTCATGATCGCTACGGGGCTGAACGGCAACATTCTCGATCGCAACGGCGTGTCGATCACCGAAGAGATGATCGAACGATCGCCCTCCTTCTGCCGGCTCGTCCAATCGGTGCCCGAAGGGCAGCGCCGCTGCAACCGCTCCGATCAACGCGTCACCTCCCAATCGATTGCCGAGCAGAAGACGGTCGTTTGCCGCTGCCACGCCGGCCTGTACGACAGTGCGGCGCCGATTCGATACAAGCAGATCGGCATGGGCGCTTTCATCACCGGGCAAGTGCTGCTGGAACCGCCGACTGAAACGATGGTCGACGAGATCGTTCGGCGCGTGTCCGATCTTGGGCTGGATCGGGAGCAGTTGGTTCAAACGATCCGCGAAATCCCGCAAATGACGGAAGAGAAGCTCAAGGCGACGACGGAATTTATGCAAATTCTGGCCGATTATATCGCGAAAAGTCTGGAAGAGGCGGAGTCTAGCCGCAGGGAGGCGGAGTGGCGGTCGCTGCTGCGCGAAACGGAGATGAAAGTGATCCAGTCGAAGCTGCACCCGCACTTTTTGTTCAACATCCTGAACTTGATCTCCGGGCAGGCGCTGCTGGAAAACGCGACGAACACGTATACAACCGTCAACCATTTGTCGAAAATGCTGCGTTACATCATCAAGTCGTACCGTCCGCTGGTGACGCTTGACGAAGAGCTGGAGCATCTGGATTCGTATGTGCTGCTTCAGGTGCTGCGCTTCGAGGATCGGTTGCGTTTTCATGTCGAGGTGGCGGACGACGCGCTGCGGCAAGCGCTGCTGCCGAGCTTGACGGTGCAAATCCTGATCGAAAATGCGATCAAACACGGCGTCGAGCCGAAGGAGGGGGAGTGCGCCGTTCACGTTCGCATCGACCGGAGCGGGCGCGACATGCTGACGATCGAAATCGCCGACAATGGCGTCGGCATGGACGCCGGGAAGCTGCGGCAGCTGAACGGCGGCGAAGGGGAGTTCGCCGACGGGCTGTCGGGCATCGGCATGATTCGCAAGCGGCTCGACTATTATTTTAACGGAAACTTCGCCTTTCATCTCGATTCGAAGCCGGGGAGCGGCACAACCGCCACCTTGTCGATGCCGGTGATGACGAGCCGCTGACGCCGTTACTTATTCGATCGTCAGATGATCGAACGTCGACACTTCGCGCCCGCGCCGGAATTCGCCCGGCGAGGAGCCGACGATGCGCCGGAACCATTTGCCGAAATAGTTGCCGTTCGCGTACCCGACCGCCTGGGCGATCGATTCCACGGACAACTCGCTCGTGCGCAGCAGCTCCACCGCCTTCTGAATGCGGATTTTGGTGACGTACTGAACGGGCGTCATCCCGGTGCAGCGATGGAACTGGCGGGCAAAATAATATTTCGACAGCCCGGCAGCCGCGGCGATTTCCGGCAAGCCGGCCGGCTCCATGTAATGCCGGCGGATGTACGACACCGCGGCGGCCACCGATTCCGGCCAAACGTCTCCCGGCGCTTCGCCGGGCAGCGTCAGCCGGTACAACTCCATCAGCAGCCGATAAACGAGCGCCGACGCCTGATAGCCGTCGGTTATTTTTTGGCGTTCGGCGAGGCGGAACATTTCCCATACGGATTGCACCGGCGCGCTGTCCGCTGGCAGCCGCACGACGGAACCGAGCTTGCGCTGCAAGTCCTCCCAGAATGTCAACACGCCTTGACCGTACAGAATGACGTACAGAAACTCCCACTGCCCGCTGTCCTCCGGCAAATAGTAGTGATGGTCGCCCGGAATCGTCACGAGAAACGCATCGCCGGCGTTCAGCCGCCGCGTGTCCGCGCCGAGCCGAATTTCCCCGCTTCCCGCCAGCGTGATCTGCAGCAGGCAGCCGCCGTCCTTGCGCATCAGGCCGTTCCAGCTGTAAGCCGTGCTGCGTGCCTCCTGCCAGCCGATCGATGCGATGTGATACCGCTCCCCGGGCGTTTTGTCGGAGAAGCGGAAGCCATACTGTCTCAAAGTCCCTGTATGCGTTTGGGGCGGCATGGGTGGTCCCCCTTTTTGCAATGGAATGGTGCCTGACCTTCAGTTTACCACATTGGATGTTGAACGTGGGGGGCAATATATTACCCTCATCCGCACGTAATTACCATTGAAGCTCGCAAGCGATCCATATATGCTTGAAACAGAAAGCATGTGTCCGAAGTTGGCCGGCGACTATCGGGATATGTAAAAGCAATATGTTACTACTATTCGGAGGTGTTCGTTTTGTTGAAAATTGCGATGATCGGTGCGGGAAGCATCGGGTTTACGAGAAGGCTGATGTTTGACATCCTGGCGGTAGAGGAGTTTCGCGATACGGAATTCCGCTTCATGGACATCGACGAAGAAAATTTGCGCATGGTCAGCGACTTGTGCCGCCATATGATTAAGACAAGCGGATTGCCCGCCACGATCCAAACGACGACGAACCGCCGCGAAGCGATCGCCGGGGCCGATTACGTCATTTGCACCGCCCGTGTCGGCGGGTTGAAGGCGTTCGCCCACGACGTCGAAATTCCGCTGCGCTACGGCGTCGACCAATGCGTCGGCGATACGCTGGGGCCGGGCGGCGTGTTCTTCGCGCTGCGGACGATTCCGGTGCTGCTCGACATCGCCGCCGACATGCGGGAAGTCGCTCCGAACGCGCTGCTGCTCAACTACTCGAACCCGATGGCGATGAACACGTGGGCGTTGCGCCGCGCCGGCGGCATTCGCGTCGTTGGCCTGTGCCACGGCGTGCAAGGCGGCCATCGCCAGATCGCCAAGGCGCTTGGCTTGCCGAAGGAAGAGGTCGACTTCATCTGCGCCGGCATCAACCACCAGACTTGGTACATCCAGGTGTCGCACAAGGGCAAGGATATGCTGCCGTTCCTGCTGCAAGGCTTCGAGAACGATCCCGAGCTGGCCGCCAGCGAGCCGTGCCGCATCGACGTGATGCGCCGGTTCGGCTACTATTCGACGGAATCGAACGGTCATTTGAGCGAATATTTGCCTTGGTACCGCAAGAACAAGGAAGAAGTCGCCAAGTGGATCAACCCGAAAGTGTGGATCGGCGGGGAAACGGCGGGTTACCTGAACCATTGCCGCCATCGCGGCGACGACTATCGCGAGATGTACCCGAAATGGATGAGCGGCGAAGCCGAATACATCAAACTGGGCGAACGTTCCGACGAGCACGGCTCGTATATTATCGAAGCGCTGGAAACCGGCAGGGTTTATCGCGGCCATTTCAATATCGAAAACAAAGGGCTCATCACGAACCTGCCAAACGGCAGCACGATCGAAATCCCGTGCTATGTAGACCGCAACGGCATTAGCGCCGGCTGGGTCGGCGCGCTGCCGCTGCAATGCGCCGCCACGTGCCGGGCAAGCATCAGCGTGCAGGAGATGGCCGTCGAAGCGGCGCTCACCGGCAACCGCGAACTGGTGAAGCTGGCCGTGCTGCACGATCCGCTTACCGCTGCCGTCTGCACGACGGAGGAAGTGTGGCGGATGTGCGACGAGATGTTCGAGGCGCTGGCGCCGTGGCTGCCGCAGTTCAACGGTGAAGGCCGCACCTGGAAAGACATCCCGCAGCCGCAGGATGGAGCGTACCGGTTCATTCAGGGCGCGGGCAGTTATGCGCCGCCTTCCTTCGCCGGCGTTTCCGTTGCGGAATCGCGCGTGCAGGTCGGGTACAAGGACAACTAAACAATCGGTTGGCGAAGACATCTCCGGCGTTCCGTTCGGGGGTGTCTTTTTGTTGCGGCAAAGGGCTGCGGCCCATGTCAGGTCGATTATCCTGTTCCCGGGGCAGCAAGCGAACAACCGCAGTCCATTTTGACAAAAAGGCAATTTCTTTGAACAAAGACCGGCAGCGGAACGTCCCGTTATACTTGGTTTGTAATTGCTTCGGGCATTCAGTCCATGCTGCTCCTGCGGTAAAATCCCGGCGGGTTGCCGGTCATTTTTTTGAACGATTTGGAAAAATGATGCACGTCGGCGAAGCCGCATTGCTCGGCGATCGCTTCCTGCGGATAATCCGTCGTCTCCAGCAGCTTGATCGCCTGCTTGCAACGAAGCTGCAGCAAATATTGATGCGGAGAGATGTTGAATTGAGCGCGAAACAGAGCGGAGAAGCGCGAAGGGGACAGGTTGACATAGCTTGACATGTCGTGCACCGAAATTTGCCTGCCGTAATGCTTGGACAAGAAGAACAGCACCGAATTCATCGCCAGAGAATCCTGGATTTTCGGCAGCTGGAAGGCGGAATATTCCTGCAGCACGTACAAGACGAGCTCCGTTGCGATTTGCTGCGCCTGCAGCTGATGGACGATGTCGTGATTTTGCCACGTTTCGATCAATTTGTGCATGGTGCGGCGAATATAATGCGGGTCCTCCGGCTTGATGCGCAGCGGGATGTCGATGCCTTCGAAATCGTTGAGCCGCGGCTGGATCAGATGGCTCTGCGCGCTGATGTCGCGGCCGACAGGGTAGCATTTGTCTCTTTCGGGGTTGTAAAAAATATCCATATGAACATAGTATATGGAAGATTGTTTGGGCGTCTTCATCGTATGCGGGGTGTCGGGCTGGATCAGGCACAGCTCGCCGGCTTGAATGAGATGCTCCTCCCGATCGTCGCAGACGATGCAATAGCCTTCCTGCACGTATTGGATCAAGTAGTCGTAAAGGCGTCTTTCGGGGATCGTGTGCGGATTGCGGAACGCATAATCGGCGTTGCGGATAAAGGGCGAGATCGGTCGATGCAAAATATGATAGGTCAGCAGATCCATCGCGATAACCTCGATCGTCCTTATTGGAAGGCGGTATATGTTCAAGTGTAGCAAATATTCATCCGATTGCGCAATCGATTTTGACTGGGGGGGCTTGCATGAAAGGGACGACAATGCAGCGCAAGCGAAAATGGCGGATTCGCCGGAACGACGTAAACGGTTATTTGTTTTGCGCGCCGTTATTGCTCGGGATTGCGGTATTTTCGGCGTATCCGATGGTTTCGCTGCTGGCGACCAGCTTTCGGCGGGTGTACGGCATCGGCGCAAAGGGGGAGTGGGTCGGGTTCGCCAATTACGAATACGCGCTCACGGACAGCGTCTTCTGGTCGTCGCTCGTCAATACGATGTACATCGGCCTATTCGGCATGACGTTCGGCACGATCACCGCGTTCATCGTCGCGTCGCTGATCAACCATGTGAAATGGCGGCGGCTGCAAAACTGGTTCAAGGTCATTTACTTTTTTCCAAACGTGATTTCGGTTGTGGCGATCGCCATCCTGTTCTCCTTCCTGTTCCATCCTTCGCCGGATGGGGTGCTCAACGGAGTGCTCGGCTTGTTTCATCTGGAGCCGATCGGTTGGTTCTCCGACCCTGCCTATTCGCGCATCAGTATCGTGATCATGGGGGTATGGTGGTCGCTCGGCTACAACTGCATCATCTTCCTCGCCGGCTTGCAAAGCGTACCCAAAGAGCTGTACGAGGCGGCGGAGGTGGACGGTGCGAGCGGGCTGCGCAAATGGTGGAGCATCACGATTCCGTTCCTGCGCCCGATCTTCGTCTTCTTCCTCGTGATGGGGGTGCTCAGCGCGATGAAACGGTTCACCGACGTGTGGCTCATCGGCGGCACGGCGGGCAACCCGGACCGGACGCTGATGACGTCGGTGATGTACATTTACCGAAACGCTTTCGTGTCGGCGCAAATGGGGCTGGCGGCCGCAGCTTCGTATCTGTTGTTCGTCGTCATTCTCTTTCTCGCCATACTGGCGCTCGCGCTGAATCGCAGGAAAGATCATCTGTATTGAAACGATAGGAAAATAGAGAAAAAGGGGAGCTTGCACATGATGGCGTCTGTGAAGCGAAAGCGTTTCGTCAGCCATACGATCGTCGTACTCGTCCTGGCGCTCGGTTCGATCACGACGATCGTCCCGCTGCTGTGGATGGTGATCACCAGCTTCGACTGGTCGGCCCGGCTCAACATTACGTTTCCGCCGCGTTTCTGGCCGGAAGACCCGTCCTTCGACACGTACCGGGTCGCTTTCTCGAACGTTCCGATGCTGCGCTACATCGGCAATTCGCTCGTCATCAGCGCCGGCGTCATCGCCATCAGCAGCTGCTCGGCGCTGCTGTCCGGCTATGCGCTGTCGAAGCTGCGGTTCAAAGGCTCGTCCATCGTGCTGATGGCCGCCTTGAGCACGATGATGGTGCCGTTCGAGATGACGATGATTCCGCAATACATCATCATCTACAAGCTGCATCTGGTCGACTCGTACTGGGCGATCTATTTGCCGGCGATCAATTACGCGTTCGGCACGTTCCTTGTGAAGTCGTTCATGGATCAGCTGCCTTCCGACTTTCGCGAGGCGGGAATCATGGACGGGGCAAACGAGTTTACCGTTTTTTGGCGCATCTTCCTGCCGCTTTGCCATCCGATCGCCGCCACGATGGTCATCCTCATCTTCCTCCACGTGTGGAACGATTTGCTGTGGCCGCTGCTTGTGCTCAAGGACATGTCCAAGTTCACGATTCAGCTCGGACTTGCGCTGTTCTCATTCAAGGACGGAATTAACCCGATGCCGGCCATCATTATGGCGGGTACTACGGTAAGCATCGTACCGGTCGTCGCCGTCTATTTGTTCCTGCAGAAGTACATTATCGCCAGCATCGCGATGACCGGCGTCAAACAATAAGGAGGTGGTGCGCATTGTAGAAGCATGAAGGAAAGGCCGGCCATCGTTATCATGATGAACAGGGAGGGCTTGCGTATGAGAAAAGTGGGTGTACTGGCGCTAGGTATTGCGCTTGCCGTCGTCGCCGCAGCGTGCGGCGGCGCAAAGGGAGGAAGTCCCGCAGCTAACGCGGGGACGAACAAACCGTCGGCAACCCCGGCGGCAACGGGCAATGCGGCGGACGACATTTCCGGCACGGTCAGGCTGTCGTTGGTAGGCTGGCAGCTGGACGACGGGCTCGACGCGGTGTCCGGCAAAAAGACAATCGGCTTCAAGACGTTCGTCAAAGAGACGTTCGAGAAGAAGTTTCCCAAAGTGAAGCTGGAAATTACGAACGCGCCGTTCGACAGCGGCAAGGAGAAGCAGCAAGCGATGCTGCTGACCGACGAGGTAGACGTCATGTACACGGGCGGCTCGTGGGCGACGGAATGGTACAAGCAAGGATTGCTGCGCAGCATCGACGATTTGATCCAGGGCGATTCGAGCTTCAAGACGAGCGATTTTGTCGACGGCATCTTTGACGGCTACACGGTCAAGTCGCTGGACAACAAAAACATATTCGGCATTCCGAGCAGGCCCGGCAAACGGATGATCGTGTACGACAAGAAGCTGTTCGATCAATGGGGCGTCGAATACTTGTCGCAGACGCCGAGCCCGGAAGAAGTGCTGACGAAGGCGAAGAAGATGACGGGCAAAAACCCGGTCACCGGCGAACAAAATTACGGGCTGTGGGCGACCGGCAATTCACGCATGATCGCGCATTATTTGGCGCTGACTTACGCCTATAACGCCAAAGGCGTCCAAGGCAGCCTCGCCGACGTCAAAAATTTGAAGTGGGAGCTCAATACGCCGGAGATGGCGAAAGTGCTTGAGTGGCTGAAGGAAGCGGCGCCGCTTATGCCCAAAGCGTTCGTCAACGGGGGAGGCGCGGAAAATTTCGGGCTGGAGAAAAACAAAATCGCCATTCAGCTGGACGGCGGCGGCAGCGCCACGATCAGCGAGTATAAGGCGAAAGGCAACAAGGAGCTGCTCGACCGGTTCGTCCCGGTATACAATCTCGGCCCGAAAGGCGCCGCCTGGATGGTCGTCGATCCGTTCGTCATGGCCAAAAACGCAAAAAATCTGAAAGCTTCCTGGGAAGTAATGAAGTTCCTCGCCAGCTACGAGCGACAAAAGTATTCGTACCAAAATTTCGGTTGGCCGCCCGTGCTGAAAAACCCGGATTTTCTCGAATCGTACGACTGGTATGCCAAAACGACGATGGAGCTGCTCGCCGTTTCGCCGCAAAAACGGCTGATGGACGAATCGAATCTGTTCTACGCGAGCGATATTTCGCCGGCGATCAACGGCTTCATGAGCCAGGCGGCCAACGGCAACGCGCCGGACATCCAGAAGTTTCTCGACGATTTGCAGAACCGGGCGGTGAAATGGTCGGCCGCGCAAAAATAAGGCATGCATCCTTGGAGGAAAACACATGATTGACAAAAGAGGCATCGTGCTGAATTTCGACGACTTGCACGACGGTTGGAGCGAGCTGCTGGTCGAAGCCGGCATCAATTTGATCGGATTGCACAACATGGGCAAGCTGCCGCACGAACGGCTGCACGAGCTTATCGCCTTTGTGCATTCCGCCGCCGGCCGCAAGTGGCTCGACTATTTCGCCGCGCATGGCATCGATGTGGAGTACGAAATTCATGCGATGAGCTGGCTGCTGCCGCGCGACCGTTTCGCCGATCATCCCGAATGGTTCCGCATGGACGACCGGGGCGAACGGACGCCGGACGCCAATTGCTGCCCCTCGAACGAAGAGGCGATAGCGATCATTCAGCGGAACAGCATCGAGCTCGCACGGCAGCTGCCGCCGACGACGCACCGCTATTTCATCTGGATGGACGACAACAAGCCGTGCTGCCGGTGCGGGTTATGCGCGGGGCTCAGTTCAAGCGATCAGACGCTGCTCGTGATGAACCGCATCCTCGAAGCGATCCGTACAGTCGACCCGCAGGCGACACTCGCGTATTTGGCTTATACGGACACGCTGAAAACGCTGCCGCAAGCGGTCAAGCCGGCGGAAGGCATCTTCCTCGAACTGACCGGGCCGAGCATCAACAACATGAACGACGCCCGGCTGCAAAAAATGAACGACAATCCCGAGCACCGGCAGCGGGTCGATCAGTTCCTCGCGCTGTTCGGGGCCGAGAACGCACATGTCCTCGAATATTGGCTGGACGTATCGATGCAGGCGAAGTGGGTCAAGCCGGTGCCGGAGTTGTTGTTCGATCGGCGGCAGATGGAGGAGGAAGTAGCGTTCTATACGTCGCGCGGCATTCGTTCGATTACGTCGTTCGGCGTGTTCCTCGACGAGCAATATTTCCGCGACCACGGGAATCCGCCGATCGCCGCGTACGGGGCGGTGCTGCAAGGCCGTTAACGGGGAAGTCCGGTCGATGCGGTTATACTTGACGAGCCGCGTCGGCCGGGTTTTGCCGCTTAAGAAAGGAGGGGCGATGATGGAGCTTTTGGAAACGCCGGCAGTCATCGTCGATCTGGACATCGCCGAGCGGAATATCGCGAGCATGGCGGCCTTGCTCAAGGCGCATGGCATTGCACACCGGCCGCACATCAAGACGGCCAAATCGGTGGCTTTGGCGCGCAAGCAAATTGCCGCCGGCGCGATCGGCATTACAGTCGCCAAGCTGGCGGAAGCCGAAGTGTTCGCGCGGGCCGGCTTCGCCGATATGCTCATCGCGCACGCGATCTTCGGGGAAACGAAGCTGCAGCGGTTCGCAGCGCTTCACTGCGCCGGCCGCATGGTGACGACCGTCGACAGCGATGTCGTCGCCCAAGGGCTGTCGCGCGTCGGTGTCGAGACTGGCAAGCCGGTCGACGTGCTGGTGGAAATCGACGGCGGCCTTCATCGCGGAGGCAGGCAGCCGGGACAAGATTGCGCCGCGTTCGCTCAAGCGATCGCCGGTTTGCCCGGCATCCGCATCAAGGGCGTAATGGGCTACTTTGGCACCATATACCGCCACGCGGGCCGGGGGGATCTGCTTGCAGCCGCCCGCGAAGAAGCGCGCACGCTGCGGGAAGCGGTCGCCCTGTTAAGGGATGTCGTAGGCAAAGTCGACATCGTCAGCGCCGGTTCGTCGCCTTCCGCTCTGTTCGCCGGGCAGTTGGGCGGGGTGACGGAGGTGCGGGCGGGCAACTATTTATTCTGGGATGCAAGCGGTGTCGCCATGGGACTCGCGCGGGAGGACGATTGCGCGCTGCGGGTCGTGACGACGGTGATCAGCACGCCCGTTCCCGGCCGGGCGACGATCGACGCCGGTTCCAAGACGCTATCGAGCGACCGGTCGAACCACCGACCCGGGTTCGGCATCGTTGTCGGGCGTCCCGCCATCAGGCTCGTTGCGCTCAACGAAGAGCACGGCATGCTGGAGTTCGATCCGGCGCAGGAGTCGCTGTCGGTCGGCGACCGGCTCGTCGTCATTCCGAACCATTCCTGCGTTGTGCCGAACTTGTGCGACCGGCTGTACGGCATCCGCGACGGGCAGTGGGTCGAGACGCTCGCCGTCGACGCGCGCGGCTGCAACTATTAGGCGGCGCTTGGCGGGGAACGGACGCAGAGGAGGAGCGGGATGAACGATTATTTGGCGCTCGTGAGCAAGCAGCGGCTCGCCGACGTGCTGCGGGAGCTGGTTCGCATCCCCAGCGTCAACCCCGCCTTTTCCGGCGGGCAAGGCGAAGCGGGGGTGGCCGACTATGTCAAAAGGCACCTCCGGGCGCTCGGGCTGGACGTGATCGTGTTGCCGGTTGAGCCGGGGAGAGAGAACGTCATCGGAGTTCTGCCGGGGGCCGGGAACGGCAATTTGCTGCTGGAGGCGCATATGGACACGGTCCAGACGGACGGGATGACCGTTCCGCCATTTGCGGGCGAGGTGCGGAACGGGCGGTTGTACGGGCGCGGGGCGTGCGATACGAAAGCTTCTTTGGCTGCGATGCTCATTGCCGTGGAAGCGATGAAAACGAACGGTCTCGTGCCGCCGCTCGGCATTCATCTGGCTGCGGTTGTCGACGAAGAAGCGACGTACAAAGGAGTAACGGTACTTGCCGACGCGGTGGCGAAAGGCCGATTTGTTTACGAAGGGGCGATCGTCGGGGAACCGACGCAATTGCACGTCATTATGGCGCACAAAGGATGCGTCCGATTCCACATCGACGTGTTTGGCGTCGCTTGTCATAGCTCCCATCCGTCCGGCGGGATCAATGCGATCGAACAGGCGTGCGAGGTTGTCGCCTTCCTGCAGCGGCATGCGGCCGACGTTTACCCGAGGCTGGCCCACCCGATTGTCGGCAGCCCGACCCACAGCGTCACGATGATCGAGGGCGGCGTTGCGCCAAATACGGTACCGGACTTGTGCCGCATCACAATCGACCGACGGACGGTTCCGGGCGAGGAGGCGATTGCCGTTTGGCAGTCGATGAAGCGCCTGCTGGAAGGGCTGCAGGATGCGGACGGGCCGCTCAAGCTTGCGGTGCACGAGCCGTTTCTTATCGACCATTCGATGGAAGTACAGCCGGAATCCGCGCTGGTCCGTCATATGCGCAGCGCCGTCGGCCGTTATGCGCCGCACGGGCGGATCATGGGCGCGCCCTACGGCAGCGATGCCAGCAAGCTCGTCCGTGCCGGCGTGCCTTCGCTCGTTTTCGGACCTGGGAATCTCGCGCAAGCGCACACACGTGACGAGTGGGTCGATCTCGACGAGGCTACAACCGCTGCGGCAATCATCATGGAGCTGGCGATGCAGTTCCGGCCGTCGGGCAGCTGACGCTCCGGCACATGCTTTATCATGAAACGGCGATCATCCGGGACGTTCCTTTTTCGTCCGAGGATATCGCTGTTTCTTTTGCTTTTGCCGCTCCGATTTTTCAATCGCTTTTCCGGGATGCTATAATGCTAAGAAAGAAGGGCGATGAACGAGAGGGTTTTTGCGGATGGCGGAAGCGGAGCGTTTTTTTGCGCGCAAGATGAGCGAGCTCGGCGTGGCATTGAACGAAGCGCAGCAGCAAGCGGTGACCCGGACGGAAGGGCCGCTGCTGCTGCTCGCTTCGCCGGGCTCGGGCAAAACGACGACGATCATTATGCGGATCGGCTATTTGATCGAAGAGAAAGGCATCGATCCGGCGCGCATCAAGGCGGTCACGTTCAGCAAGGCGTCCGCCGCCGATATGAAGGAGCGGTTCCGTCGGTTTTTTCCGCAGCTGCCGCAGGTTTCCTTTTCGACGATCCATAGCATGGCGTTCGAGGTCGTGCGCGATCATTTTCGGCGGACGGGGACGTTGTGGCAGCTGATCGAAGGAGGCTCGGAGGCGGAGGAAGCGCAGCCGGAAACGCCGAAGCTGCAGAAACGCCATTTGCTGCGCGGGTTGTATCAATCGGTCGTCGGCGGCGCGATCACGGACGATGAAATGGACGAGCTCGCCACCTTCATCAGCTTCGTTAAAAATAAAATGGTGCCGCCGGAGAAATGGTCGCAGATCAACGCGGGCGTACGGGAAGCGGCAAGGCTGCTGCGGGAATACGAACGGGTCAAGCTGGCCGGAAGCGGCGGTAAACGGCTGATCGACTACGACGACATGCTGACGATTGCGGCGCAAGCGATGGAGCAGGATCGGGAGCTGCTGCGAAAGTATCAGGCGCGGTACGATTATGTGCTGACGGACGAAAGCCAGGATACGTCGCTGGTGCAGCACGCCATCGTGGAGCGGCTGGTTCGCGAGCATCGCAACTTGTGCGTCGTCGCCGATGACGACCAGTCGATTTACAGCTGGCGGGGGGCGGAACCGGCGTATTTGCTCGACTTCCGCAAGTCGTATCCCGGGGCGGCATCTCTGCTGATGACGCGCAATTACCGTTCGACCCGCACGATTGTCGACGCGGCCAACACGTTCATCAAGCGCAACAAAACCCGCTACGACAAAAACATGACGACTGAAAATCCGGACGGACCGCCGATCGTGATCCGCACGTTTGCGAATTACGCGTACCAGGCCAACTATTTGGTGCAGGAAGCGGCCGGAACGGAGCAGCTTGCCGAAGTGGCGGTGCTGTACCGCAACAACGCTTCGTCCATCGCGCTGATCAATGCGTTCGACCGGGCCGGCATTCCCTTTTATATGAAGGATGCGGACAATCGTTTTTTTTCGCATTGGGTTGTGTCGGACGTGCTCAACTTCATGCGAATGACGTTTACGGACAAACGGGCGGATATTTTGGAGAAGATCCATTTCAAGCTGAAAGGCTATATTTCCAAAGCGCAAATGGCGGTGCTCGGCGGCATCAACAACGACGAATCGGTATTCGACAATTTGCTGCGGCACGCGCCCTTGCAGGATTATCAGGTGAGTTTGCTGGAAGAGGTTCGGGATACGTTCCGGCAAATGCAGGGCATGCCGCCGCGGCCGGCGATCCGTGTCATTCGCGAGCGGCTCGGCTACGAGAAAGCGATCGAAGGCATGTGCGAGCGGTTCGGCTTCCGCAAAGAGTATTTGATCGGCATCCTGAACACGCTGGAGGAAATCGCCGACCAACTGGAGTCGATGGAGCAATTTGCGGCGCGGCTCAAACATTTGGAAGCGGCGCTGGCTGCCGCCCGGTCGCGGCGCGGGCAGAACGCCGTTACGTTCTCCACCTTCCACAGCGCAAAAGGGCTGGAGTTCGATCATGTCTACATGATCGATCTGGTCGAAGGAGTCATTCCTTCTCCGGACGATAAAGGCGACAGCGCGCTGATGGAGGAGGCGGCCCGGCTGTTCTACGTCGGGATGACGCGGGCGAGGTCGCATCTGGAGCTGCTTGCGTATAGGGAGCGCGACGGAGAGAAAACGGCGGAGTCGACGTTCGTCGCCGACATGAAACGGATTCTCGCTCCGCCGCTGCCGACTGGCAAGGAGCGGGGAGCGGCGGGGCAAGCGGCGCCGCAGCCGGTGAATTCGAAAGCGTTTCGTTCCCCGGCGGAAGTCGTGGCCGGAAGCAGCGTGCGGCACCGGGTATTCGGCGCAGGCGTCGTCGAATCGGTCGAGGGAGATCATTTGGAGATGCGCTTCCCGACCGCGGGGCTCAAAAAGCTGTCGCTTGGCAAATGTTTGGAGATGGGCTTGCTGGAGCCGGTTTGAATGGCAGGTACAGATTGGCATGACATCAGGATCGGGAGGGCGTTATGAGCAAAGGAATCAAACGATTGTTGATTGGTGTGGCGGTGTTGGTTGTCGTCGTTTATTTGTTTACGGTGCACTGGCTGCTTGGGGTTGCGGCGATCGTGCTCGGGATCGGCTGGGCGTATTATCGCAGGCGGGATGCCGTTTATACGCAGCGAGCCAACGCGGCGCTGATGAAAGGCAATGTGCAGGAGGCGCTGGCGCATCTGGAGACGGCGTACCGGCTGAACCCGAACAATATGAATACGGCGATGGGCTTTGGCTATCAGTTGCTGAAAGCGGGGCAAGTGGAGCGCGCAGACGAAGTGCTTGGCGCGTTGCTTGCGGCTGCGAAGGACGAGAGCGACAAGTCGCGTATCCGGATGAACGTGGCGCTCGTCCGCTGGAAGCAGGGGAAGCTTGACGAAGCGATCGCGATGCTCGAAGGCATTCACGAGAAGATGAAAACGACCGTGCTGTACGGCAGCCTCGGATACTTGTACATCGAGCGCGGCGACCTGGACCAGGCGCTGGCATACAATCGCGAAGCGTTCGAGTACAACGATTCGGACGCCGTCATCGTCGACAACTGGTGCCTGACCAACATTCGCCGGGGCGAATGGCAGCAGGCGCTTGAGGCGGCGGACAAGCTTGCGGCGCTGAAGCCGAAATTCCCGGAAGCGTATTACCACATCGGGCTCGTCCGCAAGCACCAGGGCGATCCGGCGGGCGCGCTTGAGTTGTTCGAGACTGCGCTTGGCAAACCGTTCACCGCCGTCAGCACGGAAAGCCGCGAAACGATCGAACGCGAGCGGGACGAGTTGGCGGAGGCGGCCCGGGCGGGCGAAGCGGAGATGGCGAAATAGGCCATCTTTTATTGCCTATTTCGTCTGAAACGGGCCGTCGCCACGAAATAGCCAGTGATTTCGCTGGCTATTCGTGTCAATCTGCACGTTTTGAGGCTGTTTGGCCAAAATAACCAGTGATTTCACTGGTTATTTTTGTTGAGATGGGCGAAATGAAGCGAATAAGCCATTTTTTGTGGCCTATTTTGACCCCATCCGGCGATCAGGTACGGTGAACGTTCCTGCCATACAAATGGCAGTTCGCCATGGCTGGGAATGTTGCCACTTATCGCAGGTTTGATACCGACGCCGCCGGCGCGGTCCAGTCGTCTTCCAGCCCGAGCCCGCGCAGGTCGGCGATGATGCCGGCGCGTTCGGCTTCGTACAGCCGCCAGATGACGCGCAGCCCTTGCAGGCTGTCCGGCCCGTTCGTGAGCGGGACCGAACGGTCGCGAATGCAATCGAGGAAATGTTCGATTTCAAAATGGGTCATCTTGCCGCTCTCCGCCAGCTCCAGCAGCACCGTGGTGCGCGACGCCGTGTCCAGGTTCGCTTTCTCCGGCTGCATGCCGGTATGCAGGTAAAGCTTCTGCTCGCCGATGTTCGCTTCGAGCATGCCGTCGGTGCAATGCGCGTGGATGCTGTAGCCGAGCCGCGTGCCGCGCGCGCCCCACGTGCCGAAATGATAACCGAGCGCGCCGCTCTCAAATTCGAGCGCCACATTGCTCGTCCCTTCCTTCTCCATCCACGGGGTGCCGAAATTGGTGCCCATGTGCGTGCCTTTCACCGGCCGGCCGAGGAACCAGAGCAGCAGATCGACATAATGGCAGCCATGGCTGAAAAATTGTCCGCCGCCCAGCCGCGCCGCCGACAATCCCCAGTGGCCCTCCGGGTAATGGGTATACTGCTCCGTCCAGATGGACATCTGGAACAACTCTCCGTACGTTTTGGCGTCGACCAGCTCCTTGAGCCGCCGCACGATCGGCCAGAAGCGCACCGGATAAGCGGTCATCAGCACTCGCCCCAGCTCGTCCGCCGTACGGATCAGTTCGATGCATTCTTCCTCCGTGTTGCACATCGGCTTCTCCATCAGCACGTCTTTGCCGGCGCGCAGAGCGGCCATGCCCGCTTCGAAGTGCAAATCGTGCGGCAGCACGATCAGTACGGCGTCGACATGCGGCAGCAGGTCGCGATAGTCGGTGACGACGATCGAAGCGCCGATCTGATCGGCCGTTGCCTGCGCGCGTTCCTCGATAATGTCGCAAGTCGCGACGACGGTCATCCGCTCCGCCAGCTCGCGGTATCCTTTGGCGTGCGCGGCGCTCATGCCGCCGCAGCCGATAATGCCCAAACGTACGTTTTCCATGGTGGATTGTCCTTTCCTTTCCGATTGGCTGCTACATCACCTATAATAGGGCGTAACGGGAGCGGAATATTTAGCGGATGCGCCGATTGTTTTGCACTTTTCGCCGGAGGACCGATGGTTATGAGCTACGAAAGCTACCCGCTCAAGATGGAGCTTGCGATCGACAAGCTGTATTCGTTCCACTACTATGAGCTGGAAAATACGTTCGTTGCGCTGGGCGAGCAGCACGACTTCTGGGAATTCGTCTACGTGGACAAGGGCGAGGTGGAAATCACCGCCGGTTCGCGCCACTACGCGCTTGCGCCGGGCGAGCTCGTGTTCTATCAGCCGAACGAATTCCATCAAGGACGGGCGTTTAACGGAACCGCGCCGAATTTGCTGATCGTGTCGTTCGATTGCCGGTCGCCGCGCATGGCGTTTTTCGAAAACCGGCTGCTGCGGCCGGACGAGGCGGAGCGAAGCTTGTTGTCGTCGCTGCTGCAGGAAGGCTTCCGCGCGTTCGATCCGCCGATCGACCGGCGCGGCATGTCTCGGCTGGTCGGCAGTCCGGTTGCTCCGTTCGGCTGCGAGCAATTGATCAAGCTGTATACGGAGGCGCTGCTCATCCGGCTCATTCGCCGCGGCGAAGAGGAGCAGAACGGCGGCGGCGCGGCGGCGCCTGCGCCTGTGTCGCAGCTGCAGCTGAACAAGGAGCAGGCGCTGGTCGACGCCGTCATCGCGTTCATGAAGCAGCGGCTGACGGGGCGGCTCAGCGCGGACGAGCTATGCCGCGCGTTCGCCATCGGCAAAACGCAGCTGAACGCCGCGTTTCGCGCGCGAACCGGGTACGGGCCGATGGAATATTACCAGCGGCTGCTGATCGACGCGGCGAAGACGCTCATTCGCGAGCAATCGCTCAACATGACCGAAATCGCCGAGCGGCTCGGTTTCGCCAGCATTCATTATTTTTCCCGCAGCTTCAAGCGGTTGACCAACATGACGCCGACCGAATACGCCCGATCGGTGCGGGCGCGGATCGGGCGCGGCGGAACGAAGTAGCGGCACGGCCTCTGAGGCGGGCGGCAAGTTTCGTTATCACTCGTTTGTTCCCTACTGAACGCCGCCGTCGTGCGGCATAATAGGAAGAAACGAAGCAGAAAGCGAGCTTGACGGATGGATTGGAAAGATTGGGGCTGGAATGAAGCCCGGCAGGAGCAATGGGACGCCGAGCCGCGGAATGGCGTGTTTGCCGGCCGCGTTGTGCTGGAGCACAAGCATCTGTACCGTGTCGTTGGCGAACACGGGGAGTGGCTGGCCGAAGTGGCTGGCAAGCTGCGGCACGCGGCGTTAGGCCGCGCCGACTATCCGGCGGTCGGCGATTGGGTGACGCTGCGCGCGATGGACGGCGCGCCGGTACCCGGCAGCGCCGGCAAGCGGCTGGATAGCGAGCTGCCGCGCGCGATCATCGACGCGGTGCTGCCGCGCAGCAGCGTGTTTTCGCGGCGGGCGGCGGGCAGCCGGCCGGAGGAGCAAATCGTGGCCGCCAACGTCGACACGGTATTTCTCGTGAACGCGCTGAACAACGATTTTAACGTGAGGCGGATGGAGCGGTATTTGACGCTGGCCTGGGACAGCGGGGCGATGCCCGTTCTGGTGCTGACGAAGACCGACTTGTGCGGCGACGTGGAGGAACGGTTGGCGCAGACGGAAGCGGTGGCGATGGGCGTGCCGACGTTTGCGATCAGCGCTTTGACGCGCGAGGGGCTGGAGCCGCTCGCCGACTATTTGGCCCCGGGCCAAACGGTGGCGCTGCTCGGGTCTTCCGGCGCGGGCAAATCGACGCTGATCAATACGCTGGTCGGCCGCGATATCCAGGCGGTGCGCGAAGTGCGGGACGGCGACGACCGCGGCAAGCATACGACGACGCACCGGGAGCTGTTCATGCTGCCCGGCGGCGCGCTCGTCATCGACACGCCGGGCATGCGCGAGCTGCAGCTGTGGGGAGACGAAGGCGGCGACGGATTGGACGCGGCGTTCGAGGACATTGCGGCTTATGCCGCTTCGTGCCGCTTCGGCGACTGCTCCCACGGCAAGGAGCCGGGCTGCGCGATCCGCGAGGCGCTGCGGACGGGCGAGCTTGCGCAGGAGCGGTACGACAGTTACCTGAAGCTGCAGCGCGAACTGCGGTATATGGCCCGCAAAGAGGATACCCGCCTGCAGCTGCAGGAGAAGGAACGCTGGAAAAAGATTCATATGGCGCAAAAGGAGCACTACAAACGATTCTGATTTCGACAGCCGACGACAGTACGTCGGCTTTTTTTGGCTTATTCGCCGCTGCGCGGACATGTGGGCCGGGACGAACGGCCTGCTAAAAATTGGGTATCAATGCGGATTGTTCGCTATCATTCGCCGAAGTAGACTGGTAGAGGAAACTGCCATTATTTGTTTGCGCATGCGGCGGTTCATTCCGGATCGATATGCGGGAGGAAAGCGGTCGGCGGGCGGAGTGGTTGTTTACTATGTGATACATATTGTATCGAATATGCTGCGGGAGGAATCATGAAGAAAAAAACGGTTATGCTGCTGCTCATCATTACCGGCTTGTTGTGCACGGCGACGGGAGGTTATGCGGCCACCTCGCTGATCTCGATCCAGGCGTATTTGAACGGCGAGCTCAAATTCAAGAAGGACGGCGTCGACTGGCATCCGATCGATTCCGCCGGCAACGAAGTGCTGCCGATCACTTACGACGGCACGACGTATTTGCCCTTGCGCGTGTTTGCGAACTCGTTCCAGATCCCGGTCGATTACGACCAGGCGACGAACACGGTGCTGCTCGGCAAAAATCCGACGGCGGTTACGCTCTATGGCAACCAGATCAAAACGAAACATAACGGCTCGCAATTTTTCGATATTCTCGACAAAAGCCAGTTGGTCTTCGGCGGCAAGCAGTTCGAAGGCGCCTTCGCATTCGAAGCGAGCTATTCCGACTCCTACAGCCTGCAGATCGATCTGGGCAAAGCGTACACTACGATGCATCTGATCGTGGCGGCGAAGGACGCGATGAACTTCCGCGTTTACAACGGCGAGAACCAAATGATTTCGCCGGAATATACGCTGAACAAAAACGAGTTGAAGGAAGTAGACGTCGATCTGAAAGGTACGCAGTTCCCGACGATCCACGCCTATTCGAAAGAAGGCAATTATCCGCTGATTTATATTTTGAAGGATTCGACGGTGAAATAGCGTGGCATCGGTCGAACGGAGCCGCTCCCGAGTGGGGGCGGCTTTGCTGTTTGTCGGCGGCTGCGGCTTGCCGATCCTGTCGTTCATACGTTACGATCGATATAGAGCTTAATTTGTTGCTGCCGAGACAATGACATTTTGAAAAGGGGCGATTCGCGTTGACCGCATTTCTCGATACCCACTTGCAGCCGCTGCGCGACATCTTCGGCGAAGCGCGGGTGCTCTGGCAGGCGCACGACCTGGTCAGCTATTCGTTCGACGCTTCCTTCGGCTCCTACCTGCCGGATGTTGTCGTGCAGCCGCTGACCACCGATGAAGTGTCGCGGCTGATGAAATATGCCAATCGCCACCTCGTCCCGGTGACGCCGCGCGGCCACTCGACCTGTCTGAGCGGCGGACCGCTGCCGGTGCGCGGCGGCATTGTCGCGGATATGTCGCGGATGAACCGGACGTTGACGGTGGACCGGGAGGACCTGGTAGCGGTAGTTTCGCCGGGCGTGCTGACGGCGGCGATCCACGAGGCGGCCGAACGGGAAGGGCTGATGTATCCGCCGGACCCGAGCAGCTCCCAGGTATCGACGATCGGCGGCAATCTGGCCGAAAACTCGGGCGGCCCCCGCGGGCTGAAATACGGCGTCACCAAGGATTATGTGATCGGGCTGGAAATCGTGACGCCCGAAGGAGAGATCGTTCGCACCGGCGGCCGCACGGTGAAGAATGTCACCGGCTACGACCTGACCAAGCTGATCGTCGGCTCGGAAGGCACGCTGGCGATTATAACCGAAGCGACGCTGCGGCTCATCCCGAAGCCGCAGGCGACGGAGACGCTGATGGCCGTGTTCGACGATCTTGTCGCTTCCGGACGGGCGATTTCGGCGATTCTCGCCTCAGGCATCCTGCCGGCCAAGATCGAGATCATGGACCAGGCTTCGATCGTCGCCGTCGAAAATTTCGAGCCTTGCGGCCTTCCTCGCGACGCCGAAGCGATCGTGCTGGTCGAGCTGGACGGTCATCCGGCGGCCATCCGCGACGAAATCGACCGGGTGCGCCAAAGCTGCGAGCAGTACGGCGCGAGGGAGGTCAGGGTGGCGCGCACCGCGGCGGAGCGCAATGAGCTGTGGCGCGGCAGAAAGCTGGTGTCGCCGGCGATCGCCCGGATCAAGCCGACCAAAATTTCCGAAGACATCACCGTGCCGAAAAGCAAAATTCCGCTGGCGTTTCAACGGTTGAAAGAGATTCGGGAGCGTTACGGCCTGCATCTGGTCATCTTCGGCCATGCCGGCGACGGCAACCTGCATCCGAATATTGTCGCCGACAAACGCGACCAAGGCGAGATGCGCCGGGTCGAGTCGGCGGTGGCGGACATTTTTGCGCTGGCGATTGAGCTTGGGGGGACGCTTTCGGGCGAACATGGCATTGGCACGATGAAGGCGCCTTTTCTGGAGCTGGAGCTCGGTGCCGTCGGCGTGGAGATGATGAGGCGGATCAAGCGCAGCTGGGACCCGAACGACATTCTCAATCCGGGCAAAATATTCGCCGAACCGGGGCAGAGGCTGGTGCTGACCGATGAATAAGCATGGCGGCGACGACGACGCGCAGGCATGGACTCGTTTGCTCGCTTACGAGGAAACGTTTCAATGCGTGCAATGCGGCTATTGCCTCCCGGCATGCCCGACTTATGAAACGATGGGGAAGGAGACCCATTCGCCGCGGGGGCGGATCAATTTGGTGAAGTGGGCGGCGGAAGGGAAGCTGACCGACTGGCGCCTGCTGGCGGATTCGATCGATAACTGTCTGGGCTGCCGGGCATGCGAAACCGCCTGCCCGACCGGCGTGCGCTACGGCGCGATCTTCGAATCGGCCAAGCACGCGCTGCAGTACAAGCGTCCGCAATCGCTCGTCGGCAAAGCCGTGCAGCGCGGCTTGTTCGCCCACGTTTTTCCGCGCAAGCGGGTACTGCGGACGCTGGCCAATGCGACCTGGCTGTACCAGAAGAGCGGCATCGGGCCGAAGCTCCGCGGCAGCCGGATCTGGCGCCAAACGCTGGGGCCGCTGGGCGCTTTCGAGCCGCATTTGCCCGCCTTGCCGAGTCCGCGGGAGCGGGCATTGCGGCCGAAGCGGCGGACGCCGCAAGGGGAGGCGCACGGCAGGGCCGCTTTTTTCGCCGGCTGCCTGATGGATGCGCTGTTCGAGCGCACGAATGACAACAGCATGCGGCTGCTTCAGGCCACGGGCTGCGAAGTGGCTCCGCTGGCCGGCGGCACCTGCTGCGGGGCGCTGCACGCCCACGCCGGCGATTTTTTGCTGGCTCGCGAGCTCGCAAAGCGCAACATCGCCGCCTTCGAGGAGATGAATGCGTCTGCGTCCGGCGGGATCGACTACATCGTAAATAATGCCGGCGGCTGCGGCGCGATGCTGGTTGAATACGGCCATCTGCTGCGGGAGGAGCCGGAGTGGGCGGAGCGGGCAAGCGCGTTCTCGTCCAAGGTGCGCGACATTTCCCAGGTGCTGGCGGCGGGCGGCCCGTTGCCCTTCCGCGAGCGGAAGCCGGAGCAGGGGACAAACATCGTCACGTACCAACGCTCCTGCCACATGACCAATGTGCAGAAGGTGACGAGCGAACCTGTCCGGCTGTTGCAGTCGATCCCCGGGGTAGAGTTGCGCGAGATGAAGGAAAAGGACAAATGCTGCGGCTCGGCCGGCATCTACAACCTGGTGCATCACCGGGAGGCGATGGATATTCTGGATGTCAAGATGGCTCACGTCAGGAACACCGGCGCGGTAACGGTTGTGACAACAAACCCCGGCTGTCTGTTGCAAATGCAGATGGGCATTTCCCGCGAAGGGATGGACGGGCGCATGCGGGCGGTTCATTTGGCCGATTATTTGGCGGATGCGTGCGAGTGGTCGACTTCGTCGGAATAGTGAGTATGCCGGCAGTCGGCTCGCGCTGCGCGTGAAGCGCGAGTCGGCCGCTTACCGCTTGCCTCTCACCAAAGTGTCGCTGTAAGGCTGAAATCAGCCTTATTTCACTCGCCGCACGCCAAATGTACCTTTGTCAAGAAAGTAGACACACAATTTAAGCGATCTGCTGTTGCTCGTAGTACCTTTTTTCGCATAAATGCGGGGTGAGGTAACCAATTGACGAATGGATGCGAGTGCGATTGTAATC
>NZ_SHLX01000047.1 GCF_004764705.1 Paenibacillus cymbidii
TCGTTTGGCGTTTGAACTCCTCATCAAAATGTTGGCGGATATTTCCCATGACACACCTCGACCTTTCGTTTGTTTGTATTGTATCAGGTCGCTGTTACAGTGTGTCTACTTTCTAGTCTAAATTCAGCGAAGCAGCTGCAGCGCATGAAACATGCGCTAATCGCGCCGTGGCGGGTCCGCGAAGCAGCTGCAGCGCATGAAACATGCGCTAATCGCATCGTGGCGGGTCCGCAAAGCAGCTGCAGCGCATGAAACATGCGCTAATCGCATCGTGGCGGGTCCGCGAAGCAGCTGCAGCGCATGAAACATGCGCTAAACGCGCCGCGGCGAGCGGCGGACGAAATAAGGCTGATTTCAGTCTTACAGTAGATCGGGGTAGCTAACACCGCTTAACCTGACAACATTGAACCTGCCCCCAACCCGCAACTTTCCGGCGCAACCGCCCGTCAGTGACGAAAAAGGCGGTGATGCGATGAAAAGAACCATCCGTTCGGTTTATTTGCGCTGGCCTGTGTGGATCGGGCTGATCCTGATCGCGGTGTCGCTGGGTGCCTGCGGCGCGGGCAGCGGAATCGGCGGCAAAGAGCCTGTCGCCGGAGACTCGCTGTACGTGCCGGACGGATATCGCGCGAAGCTGGAAGCGGCCGGCCTGCGGGAAATAGCGGCATTCCCCTATTTCACCGCGCCGTTCATCGCCGTCGTACAGGACGCGGGCGGCCGGGAGCAGGCAGCGTTGTTCGACCGCGCCGGCGCGATGCGCACGGTGCCGCTGCCCATCACGTACGAACAGACCGTGCAAGCCATGCAAAAAAGAGGGATCCCCGTTCCGACCCCTCTTGCTTCGCCGCAGCCGATTGCCGAATTCCGCAACCTGCACTTGTTCGAAATCGGCTCCGCACTCTATTGGTGTTTCGATGACGGCACGACCCGTCTCTATCTCGATCTGAACGGCCGCGAAACCGACCCGTTCGCCAAGACCGCCGCTTAAACTCTCGCTTCCTCGCGCACGGCCGACTTGGCGCTGCGCGAGAAGCTTTCGCTGTATTCGACGCGCCCGATGTCGCAGCCGGGGCCGATCGTGACGCGATTGCCGCGCACGACCGCCGCGCGCGTGTATTCCAGGTGCACGACGTCGCCTTCGATCGTGCCCGCGTCAAGCTCGCCCGCCGCATGCTGCGGCTGAAACAGATGCTTGAGCGACGCGATGCGCGCCCGTCTTACGGTGATGCTGCCGCCGCCGATCTCTCCGGCCCGCGCCGGGCCGTACAGCCGAATGTCGACGCTGTCCGCGCTGATCAAGCCTTCGGTCCGGACGATGCCGGAGACCGTCAGCCGGTCGACTTCGCAACCGGCCGCTCCCATCCGCATCTCGCCGGTCACTTTCAGTTCCCCGCCGCGAACGCTGCCTGCTACTTCCAGTTGGCCGATCGTACGCAGCCGCCCCGCGCGAAAATCGCCCTCCACCTTGCACTCGCCCGTCAGTCGAAACTCATCCGCCCGCATGGAGCCCTTCACCTGCAGCGTGCCGGTGCAGCCGAACTTGCGGCAGCTCGTGTCGCTAAGCAGGACGGCTTCGCCGGTTATTTTGACGGTGCCGAAGCTGCCCCCGCCCGACGTATTCGTACCGATCAATCGCAAATCACCCGCGACCGTTTCCGTCACCGGACTTCACCTCCTCTCCTACTTGCGATGACGCGTGCACGCGCAGCTCCGAGCGGTATTCGATCCGCCCGATCCGGCAGCCCGGTCCGATCGCTACGCGTTCCCCGCGAACCGTTTCCGCGATCGTATGGGCAAGCTCGATGTCGTCGCCTTCGATCGTATCGGCCACAAGCTCCGGATGCCATTTCGGATACACCCAGCGCAAGAGCGTTTTCCACTTTGCCGTGGCCGTCTTGCCGACGCGGATCGTGTCGCCGCCGATTTCCCGCGCCCTTGCCTGGCCGAATAGCCGGATGCCGACATGCCCCGCATTGACCAGTCCGTCCACATGGAACGTTCCCGCCGCATCGATCCGTTCGAAGGCCATGTCGCCGCGAACGGTGCAGATGCCGTTCAGCTCCAGCCGATCGCCGCTCAAATCGCCTTCCGCGCGGACGATGCCGTCAATGCGCATGTGCGCCGCGGCCAATCCGCCTTCGACCTTCAGCCGGCCGTTAACCGCCAGCTCCCGGACGCGAATGCTTCCCTTCACCGTAAGCACGCCGTTCGCATCGAACCGTTCCGCCTCCAGGCTGCCTTCCACCTTGCCGACGCCGTCCATCCTCACGTTGCGATAATGCCCGCCCGCGGCAGTGGCGACGCCGTTCATAACTAGATCCGACATGCCGGTCTTCTCCATGTCCGCACCTCCCGTATCGTTTCGCTCAAATCAGCTTGCCCTTCAACTGCTCGATGCTTTCCGCCAGCGGCACCCTAGCCACCAGCTTCACGCCGCTTTCAAAGTGCAGCTCCGCCGGCACGGACACGAGCGCAAACGCCGACACGCCCATCCGCCGAATAAACAGCAAATCGCACGCCTTGCCGTCGAACCTCGGGAAGTGCTCGCGCAGCGTGTCCAGCAAGCGCTCCCCTTCCTCCAGGCTCATATCGCCCGTCTGCAGCAGCCGATCCGCCACGTAAAAATAAAGCATTCGCTCGAACCCGTACAACGTCTGATCCGCGTCCGCCGCTCCAAAGCGCTGCAGCGCTTCTTTCGAAACAATGTTACGTTTGGCAAAATCGCTTTTGCGCAGCTCATAGTCGAGCATGAGCGGCGACAGCTTGCCGGCCACCTGGTCGAGCGACAAGTCGTCCTTCATGTCGAGAATTTTATCGATACGCGCGAGGATCAGTTCTTTCGGAAAAAACGTTTCCTGCCCGGTAAACGTCGCCTTGCGGATGAACCATTCCTCCGGAATGAGCTGCTTCCGCTTCCAGCGGTACAGCTGGCCGTAGGATATGCCCGTGGAATCGAGCAAATCCTTCTTGGATATTAACTCCCGCTCCATCTTCATCTCCTCCACCGCTAATGTAACATAACATTGTTACGTTGTCAAAGCAGCGTTTGGCCGGCGGCGCGAGGTCTTCTCGCATGTCTTCTCGCGGGTCTTCTCACACGTCATTTCTCACGCCATCTCACCTGCCATCTCGCCTGTCTTCTCGCATATCTTCTCACACGTCATCTCTCACGCCATCTCACCTGCCATCTCACCTGCCATCTCGCCTGTCTTCTCGCCTGTCATCTCACAAACCATCACCCAACCGCACAAATAAGAGGTTGTCTTTTTCCCCGTTACCGGGTACGCTAATGCACATCATGCATGATGGAAAAGGAGTCGACACTCATGACGATGGAAACCGTCTCCCGCGCCGATTGGCAGCAGTTGTTCGAAACTGCGCTCGCTTTTAAAGAAAGGGCGCCCTGGATCGATATTCCCGACGCTCACTATTTCGCCATGACCGATCCGGCCGGCGGCGAAACGGTGTATTGCGTCGTGCTTGGCAACGGCGGCATCGATTACGGCCTGAACGTGTATTACGGTCCGAACGCGGCGCACTACCTGCAAGAACTGACGGGCGGCACTTCCGGTCCGCTCGCCGGTGACGATCGCGAATTCGACCTGAGCACGCAAGCCGTCACAGTATCGTTCGAAGACCGCCAGCAGCTGGAAAAAGAAGACTACGAGCTGATCCGCAGCCTCGGGTACAAGTTCCGGGGGGCTAATGAGTGGCCGGCATTTCGCAGCTACGTACCAGGCCAACATTCGTGGCTGCCGAACCGGGAGCAGGTGCTGCTGCTTGCGGCGGGGCTGGAGCAGGCGTCCGGCGTCTGGGAACGGCATCGGGCGCAGGAAGGCGCACCGAAGGGGCAGGAGCAGCGGCTGCATCTCGTCCCTCATCCGGACGGAAACGGCGGCATTGTTTGGAGCGAGGAATGGCAGCCGTGGCGTTTGCCGGGCAAGCTGCAGCTTGACGGCCCGCCATACGAGTATCCGGGCGAGTTCCGGCTCAAGCAAGCCGCGGCCAAAGCGAAAGCGAAGCTTGACGAAGTGTGGGAGGCGGACTATGGCTACGCCCCCGTGCCCGTCGCAGGCGCGGATGGAAGAGCGATTTATCCGCGTCTGCTGTTGTGGGCGAACGGGGACAACGGCATGATTCTGGGCGTCAAATTGGCGGAACCGGCCGACTGCCGGGCGCTGTTCGTCGAGCAGCTGCTCGACCTGCTGGAAGCGGCCGGCGGCAAACCGGCGCACATCGACGTCGCTTCGCGCAAGGCATACCAGGCGCTGAAGCCGAGCGCGGACAAGCTCGGCATCGCGATTCGCCTGAACTTGCAGGCAGCGGCGCTGCTTCACGCGCGGGAGGCAATCGAAAGCGGCATGTAGCCGCTTCGCTTTGCGCCGCGCTACAGCGCCGCAGCCAATTTGAACGAAACGATCGGGCGGCCCTCATGGTCTTTCGCGGCGAACATCTCGAACGGCTGGAAGCCCATTTTCAAATAAAACAGCATCGCCTTCGTGTTGATGCCGTGGCATACGAGCTGGAGCCGGCTCATGCCAAGATCGCGCTTCGCGATTTCCATCATCGTCGTGAGCAGGAATGCGCCGGCCCCCTTGCTGCGGAATGCCGGGGCCACGATAAAGTTGCCCAGCCAAAACTGCGTCCCTTCGTTCGTGGCATAGAAGTTGGCGTAACCGGCCAATTCGCCGTCGTGCAGCACAACGGTCGGGTGAAACCGTTTGGCCGCCGCTTCTTCCAGCTGTTCGCCGGTCAGCGGATACACCCCGCTCGGGTACATGAAGAACGCTTCCTCGGCATTCGCCGGGAACTTGCCGATCCTCGCAAAGTCTTCCTTCTGCGCCTTTCTGCTGGCATACGGCATTGCACTCGCCCGCCTCTCCTATTTATGACAAGTCCAAAATCTCGAGCGCCGAATCTACCGTCTTCACGAACGTCCGCTCATCGATTCGCGTCATCGTTGTTGTCCCTGCCTTTTCATCGGCGCGTTCCTTCGTTGTCCATTTCTGCGTCAGCTCGTACGGCGCCGGCAGCGCAAAACGGATGCCGCGCCTCGGCGCCTTCAGCGCCGCCTCGATATCCGCGCGAATGCGCCGCGCCGCCTCCGCCGGATGCAGGGACCGCGCTTTGCCTCCCTCATGCCCCCACTTGACGACGGTCGCAGGCAGATCGTCGCCGTGGAGCGCCCTCGCCTCCTCTACAGCCGCCCGGTCGCCGCTGATATAGCCGACCGGCACGCCGTAATGGCCCGCGATCAGCGACATTTGCCCGATCTCCCCGAGCAGCGTGCCGTTCACCCGGTACTCCTCCCAGTCTCTGTTCTGGGTGTGGGGCAGCACCGCCTCCGGAGCGCCTGCCATGGCGTGGTAGCCGATCAGCACGAGCGAATGGAACGATTCGTCGATCGAAGGGAACAGCCGCTTCACGTCGCCCGGCCGTTCGATTTCCACCACCTCGGGCAGGCGCTCCCACAGTACGTTGTAATCCCTGGAGCCGTGCCCGTCCAGAATGACGATGCGCTCTGCCCCGGCAGCAATCGCTCCTTCGACCGCCGCCGCCAGCTCCAGATTGAAGATGTCCCGGTAGCGCGGATAAAACTCGTGCCCCTGACGCACTTGATCCCATTCCGTCGCCATGCTGATGCCTTCCATATCCGTGACAAAATAAACCTTCATCCCGCTTCCTCCATCCGCTCCGTATTAGTGCGTGTTCAAAAATAGGCCCTATTTTATTGCCTATTTCGTCGAATCCGGGCAGCCTCTCCGAAATAACCAGTGAAATCACTGGCTATTTCAGCTAAAATGCCTGATTCGGGGCCTGACAGAGCAAATAAGCCATGTTTTCACTGGCTATTTCCGATGAGGCGGGCGAAATCGGGCAAATAGGCCATTTTTCATTGGTTATTTTCGTTCCCGGCCCAGCATGATGCCGCGGCGGCAATGCTGCATACCTGCTTCCGGCAGGGAACGCCGAGTTTCAGCTCGATGTCGGCGCCTTGTCGATCCGCCACCGGCACCCAGACGACCAAATCGCGGATCGCAACGCTGCCGCTCACCGCGGCTTCGCCGTGCTCATCGATGTCCGTTACGTTCGCCGAACGCCGCGCCCTCGTCCAGTCGTTGATTTCCGCCGCTGTCCAGAACGCGAAGCCGCGCGATTGAGCCGTCTCGATATATTGACAGAACAATTGTCTCACATGATCGTTGTAATGCAAATGGTACTGATGAAATAAGATGTGGGCAACACCCTCCACCCGCTCGACTCCGCTCAGAATCGGATTCGCGATGCTGGCGTCGGCCCACGTGCCGGTCCCCATGTCCTGGGAGAAAAAAGGCAGCTCCAGCACGCGGAACGTCCGGTTGCGGGCCGTATGCCAGGCGATGGGCACGAATGCATGGCAGGTGCCGAAGAGGAAGCCGACATTGCCCCGTTTGCTCGATCCTCTCGTCTGGTCCATCTCGATGCCGTTGTTGTCGCACCATTCGTACAGCTCGTTCCAGCCTTCCATCCGCGTGTAGTGGTTTTTGTTCGTCACGACCCGCTCCAGCCCCATCGCCTGCTTCATGACGGCCAGCTGCCGGTCGAATTCGTCTCCGCCCCACTTGCCGCCTTGCCGGACATACGCATTGTAATGAAAGGCCAATTCGTGCCCGGCCTGCTTGACTTTGTCGTAGATTCCCGGACTGTAGCCCGGTTCGATCATGCACCAGGTCGTGCGGACGCCGCACTCGGCCAGCACCCGAAGCGTCGTTTCCGCCTGTTCGTCTTCGTTCGTGTCGCTGTCGTGCGATACGGTCGCCACCTTCGCCACCCCGTCGGGCCAGAAGCCGACAAACGGCAGCGCCAGCCCCCGCGAGTAGGCGCAGCGGACGAGATGGCCGGCAAGCGCCTCTTTCCACAAATCCGCATACGGATAGGCAAAATACGGCATGTCCGTCTCCGTCGTCAATCGGTCGTATTCCCAGTCGAGCTCGCTGCTGTCATCCGCCTTGAGGATACCGTCATCGATTTGCGCGGAGCCGTCCGGAGCCGGGATGCCGTCCTCCAATATGGGCCTGATCCCCTGCTGCAGCCCAACGATCGTGTACGGAATATCGACCGCCCACCGCTCCACGCTTCCGTCGCCGACGGCGAAGCGCAGCAGCGCCTCCGCTGCGATCGCGCCGCCCGGCTTCCTGTCGTGCAGCGCGCCGTATCGCTCCGGGCTCCCGCTTCCCGCCCCTGCCGGCGTCCAAGGCACCGCACGCAAGTAACGAAGCGGCGGCTCCTCCTCCAGACAAGGAAGCAGCGCGGCGTAACCGCTGCCCTTCTCCGCCGCTTCGGCGCAGTGCAGCTTGCCGGCAAGTCCTCGCAAGCCGGCATAGGAGACGAGCACGCCGCCCGCTTCGGCGTATTTCCAGAGCAGCTCCGCCGTATGCGGATCGTTGCCCGCATGAGCGACAACCACGATATCGTATCCTCCCGCTGCCAGTGCGGCCGGGTCGGCGACCGCTTCGAACGGGATGCCGTAATGCCGCAGGATTTCACCTGCATACGCGCCGAATACGTTCAAACCATAAGCCCAATGTTGTTGTGCCGACTGTTCATGCATCAGCACGGCGACTCGCGCCATTCGCATGTCGATTGCTCCCTTTTCCCGCTGTGTATGGCGATGGCATGCGGAGGGCGCGCACCGCGCCCGCTGCCCGCCCTCCGGCTGTGCCGATATTCAATCGAACTCCGCTTCCGTCGTCAGCGGAATGCGCACTGCGGCGCCCGCCGCAATGTCGTACGCCAATCCGCGCGAGGCGTCGCCGGCGTCAAGCAAGCCGCGGATCAGCGTCACATCGCCGATCCCAAGGCGGACGACGCCCTCCTCCGGAACTGCCGCGTCGCGAATCCGGTACGCGGCGTTTCGCACCCCGTCGTTCTGTACGAACAAGGTGCGGCCCACCAACTTCTCCGCTGCGAACGGTTCGTGCAGCCGAATGTCGATTTCGTTCCGGATCGCGAACGTTTCGGTAAACCGGACTACCTCCCCGGTTAAAGACGCTTTGCCCCCGATGCGGCAAACACCTTTCGGGCCGCCAACGGCAAAATAAGCGGCATCGTGCAGATTGGCCCGCACCGGCCTGCCGTCCTGTTCCGTGTAATAGCCGAAATATCCCCGGAACTGCAGCTTGCCGTCGATGACATATTCGACGTCGGCACGACAAGAACAGACCGCATAATCCGTACGGCCATTTTCCAGCACGATTTTGAACGCAAGCGCATCATCGGCCGCAGCCGACGCCGCTTGACAAACGAGGCTGGCTCGTTCGATCGAACGGATGCTTCTTGCTTCGCGGTACGGTTCGATCACGGAGCCGAACAGGCTTTGCAAATCCGTCCCGCTGCGCCATGCGATCAGATAGGCCAGCTTCTCGGGATTGCCGGCTTTGTTCCGCGGCGGCACGCCTTCGGCAAGAGCCGCTTCGTGCACGTCGCCGACCATCGTCAGCCGCAGCCGAATGTCCGCTTCGCCCGGAAGCACCTTCCACGTGTCCTTGATGTTCCATTCGACGCTGAACGGCGAAGCCGGCGCTTCGTCCCTGCTGACATGCCGCAAGTAGTGAAACCCGCTGCCCTTGTATGCAAATCCGCCCTCTCCGTCGGTTCGTTGCCCGAAAGCGACATCCGCTCCCGCATAGGTGCCGGATGGCTGCTCGCGCATGTTCAAACCCGCCGTCGTCGCTTCCCCTTCCGCCGCATGAAAGCTGTAGCGGTGATCGTCGCCGCCCTTAACCCAGAACCAGTCGAGCGCATACGAGTTCTCCGCGTCGATCCGGATCAGCGCCACCGTTCTACGATACAGGCGCGTTTGCGGATATACTTGCGGCGCTTGCACGTCGATCAGCTTCACATGCGCGCCGTCGTCAAAATGCAGCGGCACGCCCACATTGTGCGGCAACTGGCCGGATTGGTCGACCACCACCGTATTGTGGCTGATCGTGTGACGGACCCATTCGAACCGGTGTTCGTTCGTTGCGTTGGCGAGTTCGGGGTAGCCCAGGTCGGGAGCCAGATCGAGTCCGAACGCGTGAAGCCCGATGTTCAGCGCGTCCTGGTGCCCGTGACCGAAGTTTTTGCCATAATAGCACCAGATGTCGCGCATGGCCTTGCCGTCCCTCAACACGGCCAATCCGTAGCCGCTCAGATGATCGCTCCCCCAAACGATCGGCCCGTCCCGGCGAACGACCGCCTCGATTTCGGCCGCAAGCCGCTCCGGCTCCGGCGCGAACCAATCGGACCGCAGTCCCTGCGCCGTCCCTCCGTTAAGCATATAAGCGGCCTGCGCCGCAAGGGGCTCGCCGTACAACGCGAACGCTTTGGTCATATCGGACAAGGCCAGCATCCGTTCCGGGTTGCCCGTTTTGCCGGAATCGCCGATGGTCGGCGTATACCGCTCCGCGAGCACCAGCGGAATAAACGCCAGCATCATTTTGCGAATTTTCGGGTGATCGTAGCGGAACACCGACGGATAGCCGTCATACCCTTCCAGCACGTCCGCGATCATCCGGAATGCCTGCAGCCAGGCGTAGTTATATTGCGGGCCCGCTTCGTTGCCGAAGCCGTCCCGGTCGATGTCGTTCGCAAGCCCGGCCAGCATATTGCCGCCGGTAATCGTTTCCCCGGTATACGTGCCGGATCGAAATACAAAATCGAGCCACTCCCCGCTCTCCTTCCCGTTGTCCATCACAACGGCGGCCAGCGCGAGAGCGCTTTGATGAAAGCCCATATTGCCGCGAATTTGCGCCGCTTTGACGGCGGGATACAGCTGCCGGACGAGATTGGTTTCAATATGGTCGCGAATGCGCCTTGCTCCGTCTTTCGGGTTCGCCAACTCATGCTGCGCCGCTTTGCCGCTAAGGAAATCGACGAGAACGGGGTCCTCCGCAGCCGGGAAAAAAGCGTCATAAGCAAGCAGCCACGGCTTCACGAGCTCCGTTTCCCAGATGCAGCCGATCGTTTTCCCCTTGTACGATCCCCCGTGACAATTGCTGTAACGGCTTGCATCGAAACGGGAAATGTCGAGCTGCGGATACACGTCGGCGATGCGGTCCAGCAGCACAAGTCCGGCCCGGGCGTACGCCGGTTCCCCGGTTGCCGCGTACGCATCGCGAAGCGAAAGCAGCGCATCCTCGATCGCGCCCGCCCCGTTCGCGATTGTCGTCCACAGCGCAAAATGAATGTAATAAGCGATAAACGTATGCCACGTACCGCTGCTCGCATCGTACCAGCCGAAGCCGTCGTCTACTCCCCAATTCGCCCCTCTTTCCGGGTACAGGACGTTCACAAGCAGGCTGCGATCCGCAAGCTCGGGTTGGAACAGGCCGTGCTTATCCAGCCCGCTGGCATAATAGGCGCCAAAATCGTTGGTCGGAAAACGCATGCCGCTGCTCGGATCGGTCAGCTTCCACGGGTCTTCGAGCGGGTTGCTTGTATACGGATAGGTGCCGTACTTGTCGATGGCCTTGCCGGTGACCGGGCTTCCCGCCTGCTGATTGACAGAGATGCTGCGCGGCAAGCTTGGCGGCGGCACAAGCCCCCACAGGAAATCGAGGCCCCGGCGCACGTAGACATCCGCTTTGGCAACGGCTTGCCGCTTCATCTCCTCAGCCCATTCGTACCGCTCGACATTGCGCCTTACTGCTGCAACCTTATCCGCCGTATAGTACGTGCTTCGCGTTTTCATTTGCTGAATGCCGCCTTCCTGTCGTCCCCGCCTTCATCTCATGTAGCGTCCAATGCCCGGACGAAAGCGTCCACTTCGTATACATAACCGTACAGCAAAGCCACCTGCCATAGAGCGTTCTGCTTGTTCCATTCCCCTTGAACCGATTCCTTGTTTTCGATCGCCGTTACCGCCTCGCGAAACGCCGAGCAGATAATCCCTTTTCGCGACATGTCGACGATGCCGCCGGGAGAAATCATCAGGCAGCCATTAATGGCAAACCCCGCATAAATCAAATGATTGATGCCCTCCTGGCGGCACCAGTCGAACAGCGTATCCGAGGATTCGACGATCGTCTCCCCGGCCAGCGGCTTCGCATCGGCAAGGAAGTCGACCTGCGGACGGCCAAGCTTGACGTCTGCGGCATTGTGCGCGCCGGGGAAAACGTGATCCGCGCGGAAACGCTGGAGCTCCTGCCAGACCGGATCCGTTTCGGCCTTCGCCGTTTCCCCCTCCGGGGCGGACTGGCGCCGGTAGCCGGGGTGCGACTGGCAGTACTCCCCTTTGGCCGCGATGTGCACGAGCTTCAAGGGCGAGCGCCGGACCGCCTGCAGCAAACCCGGGAACACGGTGCGCGCAATGTCGTACGAACGCGGAATGTATTCGACGCAGCGGAACCAGCCCGGGTACTGCTCGCGGGAGCCGGCGTCGATGGCATGCATGACGGCGACGGCCGTATGCTCCAGGCTGAGCGGCAAATCGCGCACACCCCAGCCGCCGAATGCTTCCGCCGGCGCCTCAAGCGCATAATCGGCGTCGTATTGGCGGTAATAACGGGTCGGTACATTGATGATCGTCAACACTCTCATCTCCTTGCGCCTCTTCAGTCAACCTTTGACAGCCCCGACGATTTGGCCGTGAATGAAAAATTTTTGCACGAACGGATAGATGGCCAGCACAGGGAGGATGGTCAGCATCAGGGCGGCCATCTTCAAGTTCTCCGGATGCACGTAAGCGTTGCGATTCGCAAGCTGATCGAGGGTGCCGGGATCCATGATATTCGGATTGGCCAAAATTTCGCGCAGCTGAAACTGCAGTGTCCACATTGACTTGTCGCGAATGTAGATCAGCACGCCGAACCATTCGTTCCAGTATGCCACCGCGCTGAACACGGTAAAAGCCATCGCCATCGGCAGCACGAGCGGCAGAATGACGCTGAACAGCGTGCGCGACTCGCTTGCTCCGTCGATTTCCGCGGATTCGATCAGTTCCTGCGGCAGCTGCTCGATCGAATTGCGGAACACGATGATATAGAAAATGTTGACGATCGCGGGCAGAATGAGCGCGCCAAACGTATTCGTCAAGCCGAGTTTGTGTACAAGCAAATAGGTGGGAATGAGCCCCCCGTTGAAGTACATCGGAATCAGGATGAACAGGAACACGGTCTTTTTGCCGATCAGGTGCTTGTTGGCCAGCGCGTATCCCGCCGCCAAGGCGATGAGAATAACCAATGCGGTATTGATGACCGTCAGGAAGACGGAGTTGACAATGCTGCGCAGAAACTGCGCATTGGCGGCCAGTATCTTGTAAGATTCGAGGTTGAACCCGATCGGCCAAATCCCGACGCGGCCCTGCGATACGAACTGAAAGCCGCTGAGCGAAATCGAGATCGCATTCAGAAACGGGATCAGAATCGAAAGGCTGAACGCGACAAATAACGTATAGTTGGCGATATTGAATATCGTCCTCGATGTCGAACGGTAATGCAAGCTTCTCCCGCCTTCCTTCCCAATCACAGGCTGCGGCGCAAGGTCGGAAGGCGGGAAAGGGCGCGCCCGGAGGCACGCCGTCTCACCGCTTCCCTCGTTCTAATACAGCCCCATTCCGCTGATGCGCTTGGACAGCTTGTTCGCCGCCAGCAGCAGTACGAAGCCGAGCAAGCTCTGAACGAGACCGATTGCCGTGGTCAGGCTGAACTGGGATTTCTCCAGCCCGAGCCGGTAAATATACGTGCTGATGACATCGGACACGCTGTATACAAGCGGATTCTGCATGGTGAACAACCGCTCGAAGCCGATGCTGAAGATGGTCGAAATTTTGAGCAGCAGCAGCAGAATAATCATCGGGTACATCGCGGGCAACGTGATATGGCGGATTTGGCGCACGCGACCGGCTCCGTCGATCATGGCGGCCTCGTACAGGCTTTTGTCGATGCCGGCGATGACCGCAAAGTACAGGATCGCCGACCAGCCGACGTTCTTCCATATATCCGCAAAGATGACGATGCCGCGAAAATACCGTTCCTCCGCCATAAAATAAACCGAATCGATCCCGAACCAGCCGAGCAGTTCGTTCAGCATCCCGGTTTCCGGGGACAGAATGCTGTAGAATACGCCGGACACGACGATCCAGGAAAAGAAGTGCGGCATGTACGAAATCGACTGCACCACCGACTTGAACGCCTTCTGCATCAACTCGTTCGCGAGCAGCGCGAACAGGATCGGCGCCGTAAACCCGAAGACGATATCGTACAGGTTGATAATCAGCGTATTCCGCATTACCACCCAGAAGGTAGGGTCATGCAGGAAGTAGTTGAATTGCTTGAAGCCTACCCAATGGCTGCCTTGTATTCCCAGGTACGGCGAGAAGTCCTGAAACGAAATCACGATGCCGTACATGGGCAAGTATTGAAAGACGAACAACAGCAGCACACTCGGGAGCAGCAGCAGACATAGACTGAACAGCTTCTTCTTGTACACGCGTCTCACTTGTACGGCCATTGTCCGTCCTCCCTTCTTGTTCCGCGCACCCGGCAACGATTACCAGCCTGCATCTTTAATGCCGATCTTCAGCAGTTCGTCTTTGTGATCCTTCAAATATTTTGTGTACTCGTCATAGATGAACCCGTACGTCGTATTGAATTGCTTCACTTTCTCGTCAAATTGCTCCATCGTGATTTTGCCCATAATCGCTTGCACCGTCGCTTCGGTAATGAAACGGATCGTTTCCGCCTGCTTCTTCGACGCGTCGTCGGACAGCTTCGCCATGCTGGAGAACGGCACCCCGTTTTTCTTCGCCTGCTCCGCGAGCGCATTTACGCTGTCGTACTGCTGTTTCGAGTAGTCGGCGCCGAGAAGCTGGTCGTTGGTTCCCTTCTTGACATCCTGCCCGTCGGCGAAGCCTCTGACGAGCGCAAGCTGCAGGGACCAGGAGCGGTTCGGATCGGCCAGCTTGTCGGCGATCGGCGTGCGTACGTTATTCTGAACCGTATACGTTTCGCCTTGTTTGCCCCAGAAGATGGCCTCGCGCAGTTGATCCGAGGCGAAGCCTTCGATGATTTTCCAGGCGCGGTCGGGATTTTTCGATTTGCTGGAAATGTACAAGCCGTGGTCGTTGATCGGTACGGACAACTGCGGCTCGGCGTATTTCGGGTTCTTCAACTCGGTTGGAAACGTTTTCAGCGGCGGCGCGAACAGCAGCGTCTGCGTCGTTGTATTCGGCGATTCTTTGCCCGCCTTGCGCGTCTGGGCGGTACCGAAAATCTGGTCGGCATTGTCCGTCCACATCAGCACATTTTTGTTCAGGAAGTTGTCATTCCACTTGTTCGCGTCGTTCGTCGCGAATTCCTTGTCAAGAATGCCTTCGTTGTACAATTGCTTCATCAGCGACACTGCGGCGCGGTATTCCGGCAGCACGAACGTGTTGAGCACTTTGCCGTCCTGTACGCGAACATTGTAAGGCTGCGCGCCGTACAGCCAGAAAATCGCGATACCGCCGTAAGTCAAGCCGTAGTCGCCAACCACCCGGTTCGACAGCACGGTTGCGCTCGGGTCGGCCTGATGAATCGCGCGCATCAGCTTCACCCATTCGTCGATCGACTCCGGCCACTTGCCGCCGTTGTATTTCTGCACGAGATCGTAGCGGACGACAAGCCCTCTGCCTTGCGGCCGTTCGACCTGGCTCATCGGGATGCGATAGTAATGCCCGCTGGGCGATTTGGCCATTTCCATCATTTCCGGCGTAATATACTTCTGGATGATCGGCGATTTGTCGTAATACTTTTTCAAATCCAGGAACGCGCCTTGATCGGCTGCCGGCAGCACGTCGGCGGAATAAGGCGAATGCAGCACGTCGGGCAGGTCGCCCGAAGAAAGCAGCAGCGCAAGCTTCGTTTTGAAATCCTGCCAGCTCGGCACCTCCACCTTAAGATCGACGTTGGCGTAATCTTTGATGATGTTGATGAACGGGTTGTCGTTCTGGTCAATGCCGTTCGGTATCTGCAGGCCGGAATTGGCCATGAAGAGCGACATCTTCAGCCGTTCCTCCGGTTGCTTCGACGCTGCGATCGACGGACTGCCCGAACTCGCGGGCGTTGCCGAACTGCCTTTGTCCTTGCTTGTGTTGTCCTTGCCACCCGAGGAACATCCTGACGCGATCAGACTTAGCGACAGACCGACTGCCGCGGCGACCGTTCCGAACCGGCCCCAACTTCTGCTGCTCATACTGCTTGTCCTCCCCCATAATTTTCGTGACGATTCACTGCAATTTGATTATATAAACGCCCTAAAAAAATTACAAGTACATTACATGTTATTTATAAAAATAATTATTTTCTGTCCCAGATCATGGATAATTCGTTGTTCGTTCATGCATCGTACGCCGTTTTAATCCGTTTGGACGTAGAAAAACCAGCGGCGACGCGCCCGAATGGTAGTTCCAGGGCATATCTCCGCCAGGTGTACGTAACTTGTAAGGTTGAGTCGGAAATCCCTAATAGGTACGGTTCTTGTTATTTAATAGGCGTTCCATTACAATGGTCTTACACGAAGCACCACAGACATTTCCATTCTGCGCACAAGCCGGAATATGGCGGCCGGCAGCGAGCCGCACCTTGGGCACCACGATCAAGGACGACATGCTGCAGTTGCCGTACAATGCCGTTTGGGAAGGAATCCATCTCCTATGAAGAGGAACAGCGAGTTTATATATTTGACCATCGCGGGCGAAATCCGGCAGTCGATTCTGGACGGTACCATCGAGCCGGGGAAATTTCTGATGTCGGAAGCGGAATTATGCGACTACTACCATACGAGCCGATTTTCCGTCCGCAAGGCGCTCGAGCTGCTGCAGAACGAAGGACTCATCGCCAAAAAAGCCGGCCAGGGCAGCATCGTCAATCCGCTGCTCTCTCCGAACGAGGGTCATGAACGGGTTCTGCGCATCGTCAGCTCTTCGCCGCTTCATTATCTCGATTATGCGATGCCCGTCATTCTCGAAGAATGCCGCAAGCGGTATCCGCACATGAGCGTGAAGCTGCTCCGGCTTTCGATCCAGGATTTTTGGCAATCCGTTGCAACCAGCGACGAGATGGGGTTCAAGAGCGATCTGTTCCTGCTCTCGGACAATCAATACCGGTTTGCCCGCAATCAGACGGGCATGTTTGCCGATTTGCGGCCGCTGCTCCCGCCATCCTACCTGACGATGTATCCGAAGCTGCTGCACGCTTACGAAGAGTCGGGAGAAACGCTGGCCGTTCCGGTCAATGTGGCGTCGGTATTCATGCTGGTGAACCCGCGCCTGTTCGACAAGTATAACGTCAAGCTGCCGAACGAGTCCTGGACCACCGAGGATTTTATTCGCGCCGCACAGAAGCTGACCGTCGACACGAACAGCGACGGCATTCTCGACCAGTACGGGTTTTTCCTGCCGTCCTCGATCAGTCGCTGGCCGGTTATCGCGCTGCAGCAGCAGGTCAATTTCCATCGTATGGACAGCTCCGAACCGTTTCTGCGGACGCTGGATTTCATCCACGACTCGTTGTACCGGTATCGCATCGCCAAGCTATACAAACCGACCGATTATGTCATCAGCTCCCATCCTTTCGTGAATGAGAAGGCCGCCATGCTGCTGACAACGACTCCGGAGATGATCGGGCTGCGGCGGCACGGGCTGCCGTTCGAACCGCTCATGGCGGACTTGCCGTTCGGGGACATTCAATCGACGCTGCTCTCCTCCAACGTATTCATGGCCCATTCCCAGTCGCCGAACTTCGATATGGCTTCCCTGTTTCTGCAGACCGCGCTGGACCCGGCCGTTCAGGAGCGGATTGCGCGCCAGGCCGGATTCCATTCTGTATACCGAAGCGTCAACAACCGCGTCTGGGAGGAACGCTACCTGGAGAAATTGCTGCTGTCGGACGACCGCATCGCGGGCAACCAATACATCCATGAAATGGTGCCCGACCGGGAAATCCTGAACGTGCTCGACACGCAGATGGAGTCTTTCTGGGCCGGATTGGAGAAGGCCGATCATTTTGCCGACAAGATCGTCAACATGTACAAGCGCCAACACGCCACGGTGGAGTAAGCGGCGATTGATGCGGAAGAAAACGGCAACCCAAACGGCGAAACCGGCTCCAGCTGCGGAAGAAAACGGCAACCCGAACGACGAATGCCCGGCGACGCCGGCTCCCGCTGCGCGCGGGGGGTTGGGATTCCGATCGCTTCTTGTTTTCCGGATTCTTCGAACAATAGAGGCCAAGGGGGAATCCGGAAAACAAAGGCGAACGCAAAGCGTATGCTTCCGAAGCCGCTTTCTTACAGAAAGCGCTCAGCTTCTCCATCCCAACCCCCCGCTCTCCGCTCCCGTCCTTTCGCCTCTGTTATAACCCTCCCAAAGCATATACATTGCACAAAGCGCGGCATTCTCCCCTTCGCCAACTAACAAATTCGCTTTTTGTGCCGCTCCCCTTCCTCCACGGCGACAACTTGGCAAAATAGGCCATGTTTTATTGCCTATTTGGCTAAAACAGCCAGCATCACAAAAATAACCAGTGAAATCACTGGCTATTTCGGACAAAAGGCCAGATTTGGGGGCCTGGCGGAGCAAATAAGCCATGTTTTCACTGGCTATTTCCGACAAGGCAGGCCAAATCGGGCAAATAAGCCATTTTTCATTGGCTATTTTGGTTACCCCGCCCGGCACGGATGCAAAAAAGAGGGGAAACTCGTTCCCCTCCCCTCTGCAACATACTGCAAGCCGCAGCAGCTACATACGCGCGATCAGTTCGCCGATCCGCGCGCGCAATTCCTCCTCGATCTGCGGCGAGAAAGGCGCCGGCAGGCCGAACAGCGGCGCCGAATCCTTGCTTTCGTAGCCGCCTTCGGCGATTTGTTGCGCGGTCGGCACATAACCGACCATGCCGCCCGTATAGCCGAGCGGCAGCACCCCGCCTCCGGACAGACGCTTCACATGCAAGCCGTATTCCACCACGATCTCCCCGTCCATGGCCAGAAACGCGAGCCCGTCCGCCAGCTTCAGCCCGTGCAGCGTCAACGCCGCTGCGGGCTTGCGAAGCTCGGGACGGTCGCGCAGAAACGCCTTCCACAATGCGGTCGCGGCACTGTCGCCGTCGGCCGGCTCCAGTTCCGCCTCTTGCGGCACGCGTTCGTACGGCAGCGTTGCCGTCAGCCGGCTGCTGAAGAACGGCGCCGGCTGCAGCGCGCGCATCGGCTGAGCCGCGATGTCCAGCACGGCTTGCGCGAGAATGCCGCCGTTCCTGGCCACATCCTCCTCGGTGCCGCGGTAGAACGCCCCGTCCCGCACCAGCGGCGGGCGGATGTCGCCGCAATACCCTTGCAGGAAGCAGCTGACGCCGTCGCCCCACTGTTCGTCCAGTCGCTCCATGGCGGCGCCGCAGTACTCCGACGTGAACAACAGCTCGCCAACCGTCGTCGGATGGCAGGCGAAGTGGAAGAGCACCCCTTTGACACGCGAAGGCGCGGCAAGGAACCGGTAAACGATCAGTTCCGTATCGTTAACGCCGTCCGGGTTCGGCGCCATCGCCATAACCCCGTTCACGGCTTTGCGCCGGTTGATACTGATGCCTTCGCAGGCGCCCGTCCCTTTTTCGACCGAGACCGGCTCGATGTTTCCGTGGGCTTCGGCTACCGCCTGAAGCACCTGACGCTCGAGATAATCGACGTAAGCCGCATCGGTCCGGCCCAGAATCGGGTTGAGCAAGTCCGACGTCTGCGGACCGCCGTGCGTATGCGAAGCGTGGAACAGCGCATCCTCCGCCGCGATGCCCCAGTCGGCTTCGAGCTTGCGCTGCATCGAAGCGATCCGCTCCGCTCCCCACCAGATCAGATCCCCTTGTACCAGAAGCGCCTTGCGCCCCTCCTGCTCGAACAGCCATACGCGCGCATACAGCGGCCGCGCCACCCCGACGCTATTGCCCGTCCGGGCTGCAAATCCCGCCATCGGAATCGGCTTCGGCGGCGTAATGTCCGCCTTGGCAATGCCAAGTCGAAATGCTACCATGACAATTGTACCTCCCTTTCGTCACCTACATTACGAGCACAGGAGAACCGCAATGCCGGACCATGTCCGCACAAGCCCCGTCCCCCTGGAAAAGCTGAATATCAACCTGCGAATCGGCACCCTGCTGTTCGACCTGCTGCTTGACGCGGGCTTCTTCCCGCTGCCGGTAGCGGGAGGACCGGGAAAACACAGCCACTACGCTTACGAGCTGCAATGCTTCGTCGCCGGCTCCGGCATGCTGTACGTCGATCGCCGCGCCGAAGGCGTTCCGTTGCGCAGCCCGTCCGTCCATCTGATCGGACCGGGCTGCTACCATACGTTCGTCTCGGACCCAAACGACCCGCTTCGGCGCTTCTACATTCAATTCTTGTTCCGCGAGGACGGCGGCGCATCCGACATGCAATTCCCGCTGCCGGAGGCAACCCGGATTCGGGACACGCTGGCGCAGACCGGATATGCCGAGCTTCCCGATCCTGATCCGGTGCTGGCGCTTGCCGAGCGGATCAAGGATGAATTCACCCGCGCCGAGGTCGGCTACTACGCCGAGATCCAGAGCCTGTTTGTGCAGCTGATCGTCCGCCTGGTCCGCGCGCTGCGCCCCGAGCAGGGCGATTACCCGCTCCCGGCCCGGAATGGCGACGATCTGCGCACCCGCACGATCGAAATTTATTTGAACGACGGCCAGACCCATCCGACCGTCGAGGGGCTGGCGGCGCTGCTGAACGTCAGCACGAAGCAGGCGGGCCGCATCATCAGGCGCTTTTACGGCGTGTCGTTCAAGCAGAAGCTGCACGAACGGCGCCTCGAGGTAGCCAAGCACCATCTGCTCGACGGCAGCCTGCCCATTGCGCACATTGCCGAGCGCGTCGGCTACAGTTCGGAGCGCGCCTTCGTCCGCTGGTTCGCGAAGCGCACCGGCGTTACCCCCGCGCAGTTCCGGAAAACTTCCATCCCCACCCAAATTGTATAAAAGGGAGGCTCCGGCGCGATACGGCCAAAACGGACATAAACGCCGGCACCATGTCGCATACGGACCGGTTGGGATCAACGGGAAGGAGCACGCTTGTTTATGGATCAATTAAAAGCGATCTTGCAAAACAAAGGGATTTTCTACGAAATTATTCAGCACGAGAAGCCGATCCGCACCGCACAAGAAGGGGCGGCGTATTTCGGCATTGAAATCGGTCAAACGGCACCCACATTAGTGCTCAAGTCGGAAAAAGGATATTGCGCCTTGATTATTTCGGGAGATCGCGGGCGTGTCAATTTGGACGAAGCAGCCGATCTTTGGGGGTACGGCCAGTTGAGCATGGCAACCCCGAAAGAAGTCCGGCACATCACCGGATACACGGTCGGCAGTGTGTGCCTGGTGCTTGCTTTGCCTTGTATCGTAGACCGAAGGCTCTTCCGTTATCCATTCGTTTACGGAGGTACGGGAGAGCCGGGATCGACGTTGAAGCTTGCACCCGGCGATTTGGAAAAATTGAATCGTGTGGTTGCTTTTTGGGACATGCCGTAAGGGGGAAACGTTCCATGGAACCGGTCAGCAAAGCGGTTATTTTCGATTTGGGCGGTACGCTGATTAATTACGAGGGGATTCCATCTTATTGGGGCGACCATTACCGGCCGGCTTTCGAGCTGGCGGCGGCCCGGCTTCAGCGGGCCGTATCCGAGGATCAGTTCGAGCGTGAAATCGAAACGTTGAAAACGTATAACGCCCGGCTGTATCCGCGGGAAATCGAATACCAGCCGCGCGACATATTCGGCGCCGTGTACCGCGAATGGGGGCTCCCCGAGCAGCTGCTCGACGAGGCAATTGACGCGTTTTTCGTTTATTTTCGCCGCAATGTCACGATTTACCCGGATACCCGCAACGTACTTGCGGCGCTGAAGCAGCGCGGCTACCCGATCGGCGTCCTCACGGACGTGCCGACCGGCATGCCGACCGAGCTGGCCAAACGGGATGCCGCCGCCATCCTCGATCGCATCGATTGTTTCCTTGCCTCGAACGAATGCGGGTTCCGCAAGCCGCATCCGAGGGGGCTGGAGCTTCTCGCCGCGCAGTTCGGCGTCGCCGTCTCGGAAACGATATTCGTAGGCGATGAGCACAAAGATATCCAAACGGCAAAACGAGCCGGAGCCCGGTCCGTGCTGATCGATCGCGGCGGCCGTTCGGCCGGCTTCGGCGAAGACCACCGAATCGCCGGACTGGCGGAGCTTCCGGGCCTGCTGGACGGCAAGCGCGCCTAGCAGCTCTTTGTGCGCGGCGGCATTTCCGGTTATGCTAGAAGCATGGAAGCAACAGGCGACAAAGGTGAGGGCGACATTGCGGATCAACAAATTCATCAGCGAAACGGGCGTCGCTTCGCGGCGCGAAGCGGACAAGTGGATAGCGGAAGGGCGCGTGACGATCAACGGCGTCGCGGCCGAGCTAGGCAGCCAGGCCGAACCGGGCGACGACGTGCGCGTCGACGGGCGGCCGATCGGCACGAAGCCCAAATATGTATACATCGCGCTGAACAAGCCGGTCGGCATCACGAGTACGACCGAGCGGCATATCAAGGGCAACATCGTCGACTTCGTCAATCATCCCGAGCGCATCTTCCATATCGGACGGCTCGACAAAGATTCCGAAGGACTCATCCTGCTCTCCAATGACGGCGATATCGTCAACGAAATCTTGCGTGCGGAGAACCGGCACGAGAAGGAATACATCGTGACCGTGGACAAACCGCTGACGGGCGCGTTCCTGAAGGCGATGTCCCAGGGCGTCGACATCCTCGACACGCGTACGCTGCCGTGCCAGGTATCGCGGCTGTCGGACACGCAGTTCCGCATCATCCTTACGCAGGGGCTGAACCGGCAAATCCGCCGCATGTGCGCCGCGCTCGGCTACGAGGTGCGCCGGCTCAAGCGGGTGCGCATCATGAACATCCAGCTCGGCAGCCTGCCGACCGGCCGCTGGCGCGACCTTGGCGAGGGCGAGCTGGCGGAGCTGTTCCGGCTGCTCGGCTACAAGCCGAGCCGGTAGCTCGCGCGCTGTTCGCGGGGAAATAGGCCATGTTTTATGGGCTATTTCGCCAAAAGCGGCGGGGCGCAGCAAAATAGCCAGTGATTTCGCTGGCTATTCGTGAGAAAACCGCCACTTGGCAGCTGTTTAGCTGGAATAGCCAGTGTTTTCACTGGCTATTCCGAGCGAAGCAGGTAAAATGGGGCGAATAAGCCATTTTTCATGGGCTATTTTGCCACATGCCTTAATGCCCCGCTGCAAGGTCGACATGCTTCACATGCTGCCGGTTCGCCAGCACGTACAGCACCGACAGGAGCACGAAGATGCCCCCGACGATAAACGGCACATGCGGGTTGAACCATTCCGCCAGCTTGCCGGCCAAGTACGGCGCGATGGCGCCGCCGACAAAACGCAAAAAGCTGTAAGCCGCCGAAGCGGTGGACCGCTCGACCGAAGGCGCGGCGTTCATGACCGCTGTTGTAATCAGCGTGTTGTTGTTACCGAGGAAAGCGCCGGCGATAATGACCGCCGCGATAATCACTTCGTTCGTATCCGTCCAGATCCCCATGACGATCAGCGTCACCGCGAACAGCGCCAACTGCACGGCCATCGACGTGACGGTGCCGTATCGTTTCTGCAGCCTCGGCGCCATGAACACGGACGTCAACGCCAGCAAAATCCCCCACCCCAGGAACACGAAGCCGAGACCGCGCTCCGTCAATCCCATTTCGAACGGCGAATAAGCGAGCAAGGTGAAGAATCCGAAGTTGTACAGGAACGCGGTGATGCCGAAAACCAGCAGCGCGCGATGCTTCAGCGCCCGGAACGGATCGAGCAGCGACGTCTTTTTTGCCTTAACGGCAGAAGGGGCCGGCTTCGGCATCATGAAGAGGACAAGAATAAAAGCCAGCACCATCAAACAAGCGACGCCGAAGAACGGCCCGCGCCACGAAATCGAACCGAGCTCGCCGCCCAGCAGCGGCCCGACCGAAATGCCGAGACCGACGGCCGTTTCGAACAAAATGATCGACTGCGCCACCCCCGTCCGCGAAAGCGATACAATGGCCGACAGCGCCGTGGCGACGAACAGCGCATTGCCGAGCCCCCAGCCGCCGCGCAGCCAGACCAGCTCCCAAATGCCATTCGAGTTGCCGCCGAGCGCGGAGAATACCGCGATAATGACGATCCCGCTGAGCAGCGTCCCTTTCATGCCGAGCCGGGACGAGATGGCGCCGGTAATCAGCATGGCGACCGCCATGACGGTGTTGTAGCTGGTGAACAGCAGCGTGACGTCGCTGTGCGAAGCGTTCAGCTTGTGTGCGATGGCCGGCAGGATCGGGTCGACCAAGCCAAGCCCCATAAAGGCGATGATGCTGGCAAAAGCAACTGCCCACACGGCGATCGGCTGGTTCCACATGCTGGACGATTGAGCCGTATTCGGCAGCGTTCCCCCGGGAATCGTTGCCGCCTTGCCAGTACTTCTGGATGCCATAATTTCCTTCTGCTCCTTCATCATAAAGTGAGATTGTCGAGCGCCGCGGCGACACGCCGGTTGATGCGTTCGATTTCTTGACGGAATTCGGTCAGCTTCTCCATCTTGTGATCTACCATCTCCAGTTGCTTGTCGACAAAGCGCTTGACCTCCAGCAGCTCCCGCCGCTTGCGTTCGTGATTTCGCCTTGTTCCAGATATTGCTGCCGGTGCCGCAGCATGCCTTCGCGAATCGCGACGAACTCCTGCATTTCCTGCAGCGTAATGCCCAGCACGTCGCGGGCGTCGGCCATTTGCCGCAAACGTTCGATATGAGCGCGCGTGTACAGCCGCATGCCTCCCTTACGCCGTTCCGGTGGCGGCAGCAGCCCGAGCTCCTCGTAGTATCGAATCGTGCGTTTGGTCAACCGCATTCTTTCGAGACTTCGTCAATTTTGAACGTTTCGATAGCCGCACCAGCCCCTTTTCCGACAAAACCAATCGACTTTTTTTAGCATACTCGTATTGAACGTTAACGTCAACGTTAACTTTTTATGGCGGCGGCAAATCAAGCTGGGCAAAAGCGTTCTTCCTTGTATCCGTCAGGCACGAAGACGCAGAGCGCCTCCGGCGACACTCCAGCGCATGTTTCATGCGTTATTCGCCCGGCGGGACGCCAGCGGCGGCACTCCATCGCATGCTCCATGCGCTATTCGCTCCGCAGGACGCTCACCACGGCGACCGGAAAGCTTGACATTTTGCCGCCGCTGTATTATCTTTAAATCAAGATATTTGATTTGAAGCTATAAAAGAAAAGGAGGTGCCAGCATGCCCCCTCACTCGAACGAAACCGAGAACGTTGCGCTCTCGCTGAAGCTGATGGTCGTGTTGTCCAAAGCGCAGAAGAGCGTGCTTGACAAAGCATCCAAAGACATCCGCCGCTACGGCATGTCTCCCACGGAGTTCGGCATTCTGGAGGTGCTGTACGCCAAAGGCCGCATTCCGCTGCAGCAGATCGGCGACAAGATGCTCATCACCAGCGGGACCATGACCTACAATATCGACAAGCTGGCCGGCAAAGGCTTGCTGAAACGCGTGCCATGCCAGGAAGACCGCCGCGTCATCTACGCCGAATTGACGGAAGAAGGACGCGCGCTGCTCGATCGTATTTTTCCGCAGCATGCCGAAGCGATGCATCGGCTGATGAGCGTACTGACGCCGGAACAACAACAAACGGCAATCGATTTGCTCAAAATTTTAGGCAAAGGGGTGCAGGAACATGACAACTGAATTTCGGCCCATCGAGGGCATGTACCGCGGCGCGCCGTTCCATATGGTGGGGGACGGGTTCCGGGTTTCGAACTATTTTCCGGGCGGGACGGATTTCGGGCAGCGCTTCAGCCCGTTCATCCTGCTCGACTACAACCCGCCGTTCGAGGTGGCGCCAAGCACAGAGCCGCGCGGCGTCGGCGCCCACCCGCACCGCGGCTTTGAGACGGTATCGATCGCGTACGAAGGCACGGTCGAGCATCATGACAATCACGGCAACCACGGCATCGTCGGCCCCGGCGACGTGCAATGGATGACCGCCGGATCGGGGCTGCTGCACAAGGAGTACCATGAGAAGGAATTTTCCCGCCGCGGCGGCACATTCCATTTCATCCAGCTGTGGGTCAACCTGCCGCGGGCGCACAAGATGCATCCGCCGCGGTACCAGGAGCTGCTGAAGAAGGACATGGGCTATGCCGAACTGCCGGATGGCGGCGGCACGGTGCGCGTCATCGCCGGCGACTACAACGGCGCGCGCGGCCCGGCGCAAACGTTCACGCCGATTCACCTGTTCGACATCGCGTTTCGCGCCGGCGGCAAGGCGCAGTTCACGCTGCCGGCCGCTTACCACACGGCGGCGCTCGTCCTTCGCGGCGAAGCGCGGATCAACGGCGGGGCGGCGGCGAAGGAAGGCGACTTCGTCCTGTTCGCGAACGAAGCCGGCGAAATCGCCATCGAAGGGCTAACCGACGAAACGCTCGTCATCGTGCTCAGCGGCGAACCGATCGACGAACCGGTCGTCCAGCACGGTCCGTTCGTCATGAACAGCCGCGAGGAAATCGTCCAGGCGTTTCAGGACTTCCAATCGGGCAAAATGGGCACCACCCGCTTCTGACAGCAAGGGACCGAATCGGTTTTGTTACCGTTCGGTCCCTTTTTTTGCCGGTGCGGCGCCTCAACCCGCCTCCGACGAAGATGCCTCGCCGCCGATGTCGGCGTAGAAGAACCAATTGCTTTTGCCCCGCAGCTTGGCTTCGTACATCGCCCGATCGGCCCGCTGCAGCAGCGCAAGTCCCCCGTCCCCGTCGCCCGGGCTGACGGCGATGCCGATGCTGGCCGACACGGCGACCCGCTGCCCGTCGATCCGCTCGATCCGGCGCGTGGCGGCTATCGTCTCCTGAGCGATCGCCGCAAGCTCCTGCCGCTCCGCCGGCGCATCGAGCACGACGACGAACTCGTCGCCCGCCCATCTGGCGCACAAGCCCCGGTCGCCGACGCACACCCGCAGCAGCTCCGCCACCTCCTGCAGCAGCCGGTCGCCGGTGTCGTGGCCGAGGGTGTCGTTCACTTTTTTGAACCCGTCCAAATCCATGAAAAATACCGCCAGCGGCTCCCCCGACGCTTGCGCCCGCGCAGTCGCCTGCTGCAGCCGCTCCCCGGCCAGCCGCCGGTTCGGCAAACCCGTCAGTTCGTCGTAATTCGCCTTTCGCTCCTCCTCCGTCCGGTCGCCGAACGCGAACAAATAGCCGTGCAGCTTGCCGTCCGCCTCGTCCACGATCGGGCTGGCGTAACAATCGAAGTGCCGTTCCCCTTCCGGCCCCGTCCCGACGGTTACCCGCTCGCGGAACGGCTTGTCGTCCCGCTGCGCCAAATAGGCGCCAATCCGCTCCGGCAGCCCGCCGTACGCGGCCTTCATGCCGCGGCAATAGGCGGCCAGCGACTCGCCGACGCGCAGCGGCTTGCCGAACAACGGCGCGAAGCGGCCGTTGACGAACAGCACGGTGCCGTCGCTGTCGCACCTCGCAATCGCCTCGCGGCTCGAGGCCATCATGCGCTCGATGATGTCGCGTTGTTCGGCGATTTTGCGCGCGGCGAGCCGGCTTTGTTCGAACAGGGTGCGATACTTCGCTTCGCTCTCCGTCACTTGCCCGTTCAGCGCCGCCAGGCTGCGGTACATGCGCGTGAATTCGTAAAGCATGCCGCTCAGCACGATTGCGGCGAACACGAACGTGTCCCACTTGGACACGTACCAGCCCAGGCTGAATCGCTGGCCGCCGCCGAACGCGAGCCCAACGTCCAGCATCGTCGCCAGCAGCGCCACACACAGCCATAACGACGGGACCGTTCTGCCGCCGGTGGCCCGGTAGTAGACGATGAGCGCCAGCAAGCTGAGCAGCAGCACCGGCAGGCCGAAGGCATACAGGAATACCGGCGTCACCCGGCCGAAATCCATTGCAAGCGGCAGCCGTCGCCAGTGGACGCACGCGATATACGCAAGCAAACAGACAAGCGCGGCGACGGCGAGAAACACCGCCCCCGCCAGCAGATGCGCCGGGCGCGCGCCGATCGGCCGACGCTTGCGGGAGAAGGCCTCCAGAATCACATGCAGCAAGATCGCCGCCGGAAATCCGGCATGCCAGAAAATATACACGTATTCCGCCGTCTGGGGACTGGCGTGAAACAAACCGTTGCGCGACACGATGCCGGGAAACGTCAGCAAGTACACCCCCGTCATCAGCGCGGAATACCAGTAGCCCGCGGCGACGGCGAGAATCGCCGGCGACCGCGCGACCCGATACTGGCTGTACAGCACGAAAACCGTCATCAACTCGAAGCAGATGACGGGCCCGAACAGAACCGCCTGATAGGCCGGCGAAGGCGGCAGCGGCAAGCGCACGAAAGGAGTGATAAGCAAGGAGGTAAGCGCCACGAACGCGGCGAAATAGAACGCCGCTCTGCGCTGAGCGGGTTCGGCCGGAAAGGAGAAGAGCGAATAAATCGTCGATTCGGCTGGTTGCCGGCTGTTCATCGGAGTGTCTTCCCCCATTTTATTTTCAGCTGCGCTTCCGCCCGCTGCCCGGATCGCATTGTATATCGGGATGCGCCATCGCTTCAGGCAGCATGTTTTCCGATATCCAGATTTCCTCCAGGTGAAGCGTATTGCGAATGCGCAAGACGCGAACCTTGTCCAGGTCGAAAGCGTTGCAAGTTTTGATCGCCGCCTTGATCGCAAGCTCCTCCGACTCCAGCACCATGGGCACTTTGATGACGCTGACTACGGTGCTGGTCAATGCGTTCGCATAACCTTTGTCCCAATCGATGGCTCCGAACGCCTTGCGGGTCGTCATATCCGCCATTCCGATTCCCGTCGCGTTGCCATGCGTTTTATCGGTCAGTCCGAGCACAACAATTCGTGAAATCTGCGGCCCTCCACTCGCGTACGGCGTGGCATACCGACCTGTAATGTTGGGATCCATGCCGTCGCCCGAAATATCTTTGCCGATCTCCTCGACGATCAGCACATCGATATCGTCGAACAGCAAGCGCGGCATGAGCCGTTTGGCTTCAAGCAGCAGCGCCGGCTCCATTTCCTCCAACTGTTCCGCCGGTACCGCCACGATCCTCGCCGGCCGATCGTAGGCGTTCTCGATCGACCCGAGGCCAAACACGATCGGCGCCGAGGCCAGAACAAGCTTCGCCATTTCCGGGACATGTTCGGCCATATATTTGAAGCTGAACGCGTGGGCGGCTTCGGCGCCTTTTTGTTTGCCGAGGCCGATGGTGATCATCTTCATCAGTCCGCTTTCGACAGGGCCGCGAAAGGCGGTATGCGGCTTGATGCGGTTGACGACTACAATCTTGTCCGCCTCGTACGCATGTTTGTCGATGTAGACCGGCAACCCGTTCGGCAGCCTGCCTAGCTCTATCACATCCATGCTCGAGCGGATTGGCGCCTCGATCGTATCCTCCGTTACCCCCAGTTGAGCCAGCACCTCTCGCTGTCCCTCTGCTGTCGCTCCGCCATGGCTGCCCATCGCGGGCACAATAAACGGATGGCCGCCCGCCGCTTTAATCGCCCGTACCGTCTCCCGCACCATAATCGCGATATCGGCGACGCCGCGGCTGCCGACGGCTACAGCCACACGGTCTCCGGACACAATCCGCTGCATGACGTTCGCGTCGCGCAGCGCAGCGCGGACTGCCTCCGGCACATCGTCAATTTCCGGCGCCTGAAAACACTGCCTTACTTTCACCATTCTCGGAATCGCGATCGGGTTCAGCAATTGTTCCATTATGGTCATCGACGGTCATCCTTTCCGTTATACGTGCGAACCGAGGCGGGGCCATGCACGGCCGCTCTCCTTTTCTGCGATACCTGTAGTTAGCTGCATCGTAGCACAAATAGGCAGCGATTTTATAGAGACTTCCGGAAGTTTTTTGAATTTCTCATCCAATACAAGTGGCTCGAAACGGACAAGCCCATCTTTTGTAAACCGCGTTTCATATGGTACCATGAAGTGGAAAATAGAAGAGGGAGGCGAAAGCGAATGGACACGGAAACGCTGGAGCTCGTCGAACTGGAGATCGCGCGTTTGGTGCGGCGCGTCGCATCGTTCTCCTTCGACAAGAACGGAGCCAGCCTGGACCGCTCCGCCTACTTGCTGCTGTACCGGATCACCAAGCGCGGCGCCGCCGGCGTCAAAACGCTGGCCGACGAGCTGAGGCTCGACATCTCCACCGTCAGCCGGCAGACGGCGGCGCTGGAGCAGAAGGGGCTCGTGGTGCGCAAGCCGGTCCCGCTCGACCGCCGCGCGTATGTACTGGAGATAACGCCGCTCGGCACAAGCGAGTTGGCCGCCTTCAAGCAGGTGCGGCTGCAAGCGATCGCGGGCATTATGCAGGATTGGTCCGAAGAGGAACGGGCGCAGTTCGGCACGCTGCTCGGCAAGTTCAACCGCAGCCTGAGCAAGCTGTCCGACAGTCGCGGTTGAGCCGGCAGCAGAACGCCTGTCTAGAAGCAGGCTCCAGTTAATTGAGGTTGTTCATCGCCACAGGTAGTTGTATAATGCAATCATTATACGAGAACCGGGGTGCTTTCTGTGAGGATCTTGAACCGCCGTTTTTTCTTCTTTACGGTCATCCTCCTGCTCAAGGGATATCTCGCCTGGAACGTCGTGTTCGACAACGTGTCGCTCGGCATGACGCTGCTGACGGAGATTCCTTGCATCTGGGGAGTCTTTTGTCTGATCGAGTGGTGGGCCAGCAAACGGAAGCTGCTCTACTACGTGATCGTCAATCTGCTGTTTACGCTGCTCTATTTCACGGTCCTGATGTATTACAAATATTACGGCATCATCGTCACTTATCACGCCCTGCATCAAGCCGATAAAGTAACGCAAGTAGGCAACAGCACCTATTCGCTGCTCGACCCTTACTATTTGCTCATCTTCCTCGACATTGTCGTGCTGGCTGCGCTGCTGTGGTGGCCGAAGAAACGCAAGGAGCTTCAAACGATTGGCATCCGGCCGATGAACCGGAGGCTGATTACCGGCCTGTTCGTCGTTTCGCTTGTGGTCAGCCTGTTCAACATTTGGCCGAACCGGGCCAACATGAACGAGAACAAACAAGCTTCGGAGATGGGCATCCTGAATTACGAGCTGTATACGCTGCTCTCCGATCCGATGGAGAAGGAGGAGCTCGTCGACAAAGCGAACATCACGCAAAGCGCCATCGACAAGCTGAAAGGCGTGTCGGAACAAGGCGAAGAGGCGGGCCAATGGGCAGCCGCCGAAGGCAAAAACGTCATCATCATCCAAATGGAATCGTTCCAGAACTTCCTGATCGGGCTGACCGTCGACGGCAAGGAAATCACGCCGAATATGAACCGGCTGGCGCAGGACGATTTTCACTTCGACCGGTTCTTTACGATGGTGGGGCAAGGCACAACGTCGGACGCCGAATACGTGGTCAATACGTCGATGTATGTGCCGAAGCACGCGGCGGCAACCGATCACTACGTCGACAAGGCGCTGCCGAGCTTGCCCAAGCTGATGCACGCGAACGGTTATCTGGCCGCTACGTTCCATACGAACAAGGTGGAGTTCTGGAACCGCATCGAGCTGTACCCGGCGCTGGGCTGGGATCGGTACTACGACGAACGTTTCTTCGGGGATGACGACCATGTCGCCTTCGGCTCGTCGGACGAAGTGCTGTACGCCAAAACGCTCGATGAGCTGCAGCGGCTGGATGAGCAGGAGCAGCCGTTCTACGCGCAGATCATTTCGATGAGCGCGCATCATCCGTACGACATTCCGAAGTCGAAGTACAAGATGACGCTGCCCGACCGGTTCGAAAACACGCTGGTAGGCGACTACATTCGCGCCCAGAATTACGCCGATTATGCGCTCGGAGCCTTCATCGACGGCCTGAAATCGAGCGGGCTGTGGGAAGACAGCGTCGTGCTGCTGTACGGCGATCACCAGGGCTTGCCGCTGTATTCGCTCAGCAAGGACGAAAAAACGCTGATGCAGGAAATGGTCGGCCACGAGTACGGGTACACGGACATGTTCAATATTCCGCTTATTATGCACGTGCCGGACGTCACTTATCCCGCCGTCATCCATACGACCGGAGGGCAGATCGACATTTTGCCTACCGTGGCGAATTTGACCGGCGTCAAGCTTGACGACCAGTTGCACTTCGGCCAGGACCTGCTGAACGCCGAATCCAACTTGCTGCCGATGCGCCATTTCCTGCCTACCGGCTCGGTCGTGACGGATACGGATATTTTCCTGACCGGCAAAGGATACGAGGACGGCACGAACTACTCGCTCTCCGGCGGCACGGTCGACCAGGCGCGCACTACCGAGGAGCAGTACAACCGCGCGCTGGAGCTGCTGCATTTGTCCGACAGCTACGTCGAGCAACTCCCGGACCGGCCGCAAACCGCAAGCCCCGGACCGAGCGCGACGGGGGCCGCGGCGCCGAAGTAGCTTCGTTAAGTCCACTGGGGGAAAAATAGCCCATGAAAAATGGCTTATTCGTGCCATTTCAGTCGCTCCAACGGAAATAGCCAGCGAAATCGCTGGCTATTTTGCTCAAACAGCACTCAAATGGCGGTTTGCTAACGAATAGCCAGTGTTTACACTGGCTATTCGTTGCGTCTTGCTACTTTGGAGGAAATAGGCCATTAAACATGGCCTATTTCTGTTGAAGCAGCTTGTCTGAACCGATCGGTTCGGTCGAGGCTGCGACCGTGGTACGGTTTGCGCAACGTGGCGGGGATCCGGCGGTGGACGGGGCGTCACGAAGACGTCAAGCCGCCCTGTCGCCGGCTTACATCGGCTGCTTGAACGCCAGGCCGATGTCAGCCAGCGCGGCGCGCAGCGAGCCCATCGCCTTCGGCCCCATGCCGTGCAGCTTCAGCACCTCGGCTTCGCTAACGGCGGCGAACTGCTCCAGCCATACATAACCGGCACCCGCCAGCGCCCTTCGCGCCGGATTGGACAGCCCTGCCGGCAGCGCCGTGCCCGCACTTGTGCCCGCTCCCACACTCGCACCTGCGCTACCGCCTGCTCCCGCACTCGCGCCTTTGCCTGCGCTTGTGTCCGCGCTTGCTCCCGTTTGTCGCTTGCTCATCGTCATCGCTCCTTTTTCCTTCCAGTATACCATTACTTTTTCGTTGACAGACGCCGCAGCGCTTCCAGGGAAAGGACGACTTTCGCATGAGCATGCAGGAGCTGGCTTCGGTCATTCCGCTTTTTGAACATATGGCTGCGTACCGGACGTCGCAGACGATCGCCGTTCCGGCCGGCAGCCACCGGCTGATCGTCGCGCTGAGCGGGCACGTGTCCGTCACCGGCAGCGACGGAGAGCCCGCACCGGTGGCGCAGGCGTTTGCCTGCGATCCGCTTCATGGGCCTTACCGCGTCCAGGTGCCGCGTACGCGGGAAGCATCTTACATCGTCCTGTCGTACCGCGTGTTCCCCGAAACAAGCGCCTGGAGCTTGTACGGACCGCTTCGCGCCTCAAGCGCCGTCAAAATCAAATACATGCTGGACGAGCTGGCCCTGTTCGCCCAGGCGCCGGGAAACGCCGAACCGGAGCACGAACGCGTCGTGCGGCAAGTGCGCAAACGGCTGCTGCTCGAGCGGGTGCTGTTCATCTACTTATACGAAACGGCCCGCGCCCGGGAGGTCCAGTCGTCTGCCGCCAACATGGAAGAATCGCTCGCCTACATCAACGAGCATTATATGTTGAAGCTGACCTTGCCGCAGCTTGCCGAACGCGCCGGCGTCAGTGTCGGGCATTACACTGTGCTGTTTAAGGCAATGACCGGCACGACCATGAGCCACTACTTGCGTCGGCTGCGCATCGACAAGGAGAAACAGATGTTCCGCCATTTCCGCCTGCCCGCCAAGGAAGTCGCCCAGCGCGTCGGTTATGCCGACTACTTTCATTTCAGCCGCGCCTTCAAGCTGGAGGCCGGCTGCTCGCCTACCGCCTTCCTGAGGACCGGCAGCGGCGAAATCGAATAATCCGACATGCCCAATCTGCAAAATGTTCATGGCCTAACTGCCCGTATGCCGCTACAATCAATTGAGAATAATTATTATTTTCAGGAGGAACGATCGATCATGCAACATCGTCTGCCCCGATTGCTCACACTGGCGCTTGCGCTCGTGATGGCGATCTCCCATTCTCGCTGATTAACCGACTGGCTTACATCTTGTCCACGCACAAAAAAACGAACCGGGACGGGAGTCCCGGTTCGTTTTTTGTCGGCCACCCTACGCAAACTTCTGCGGAAACTGCTTCACGATGCCTTCCGTCAGCGTATCCGCCAGCATCGCGAGGTGCGCCTGCCCTTTGTCGTAGGCGGCGACATCCCCCGCCCAATCTTTCTTCAACCGCGTGGTCAGCGCTTCCGTCACAAGCTCGAGATGCTTGTCGAACATGTCCTTCAGCTGCTGGTATGGCCAATTGTCGGGGTTCGCCGAGTGCAAAAACTTGACGATCTCGTCTCCATTGCGGTGCCATTCTTTGTCGAGCTTCTCGACTTCGGCTGTTTGGCCCGCTTTGGCGGCGGCGACGATTCGGCCGGCAATCAGGATGTGCTCCCGCAGCAGCCCGGCCAGCTTGTCGCCGGCGGCATCGCCGTAGTAGGGTTTGATCGCGTTGCCGATATCCTGCTGGTTCTGCAGCAGCCGGTTCAGCGTCGTCTGCTGGTCCTCCAGCCCCGCCAGCGCGCTGACGATATAGTTGCGCGTCCAGGTCACGTGATCGGACCACAGCCGCCGCATCGTATTGCCAAGCTGCACCGCTTTCGGGCTGATGCATACCGTCTTCTGGCCGCTCTGACCGTTCGGATGCCCTTGTGCCTCAACCGCGGGACTTGCCGTTGCCGTACCTGCCGCTCCCGCCTGCAAGGGAGTCGTCCCCACGGTCGCAAGCAAGGCGATCGCCAGAACCATATTTCTCACGCGCGCTCGTCCCCTTCGGACGGCTTCCAACCGTCCTTAGTTTGGAGCATTCATTTCCCTTTCATGCATGACGGGGCAGGCGTGCTAGATGCTTTCGTTCAACGTTTTCGCCTGACGGTCGAGCTGAAGCGCCGCTTCGCCGATGCCCGTAAATTCGTCGACGGCTTGCTGGGTCAAGCGCTGGCTGTCGGCGACGACCGCTTGCGTGCGCTTCGTACCGGTGGAAATATCGTTCACTTGCGCCGCCATGCCGGTCAAGTTGGCGTTGATCTCGCGCGTCGCCTCTTCGGCCTGGTTGGCCAGCTTGCGCACTTCGCTCGCCACCACATCGAAGCCGCGCCCGTATTCGCCCGCATGCGCCGCTTCGATGGCTGCGTTCAGGGCGAGCAGGTTCGTCTGCGACGCGATCTCGCGGATGATCCGAATCATGCCGCGCACCGATTCCGCTTTCGCTTCCAGCTGCCGCAGCACCTGCATGTTGTCGTTCGATTCCGTTACGACGCGTTCGATGGCCGCTGCCACCTCGTGGCTGCTGGCGATGCCCGCTTCCGCGCGCTTCAGCAAATCCGCCGCCATGGCCTGCAGCTCGTTCGTCATGCGCAGCGCCGCATCTTCCCTGGCCGTGATGTCGGTAGCCACCTTGAGCACCGCCTGAACGTTCCCGTCCGCGTCGAACACCGGCGTGTACGTCGCCTCCAACCACAGCTGACGGCCAGTCTTCGTGATGCGCGCAATCTTCTCCTGGAACGGGCGACCGCTGCGCAAGTCGTTCCATAACGCTTCATAAGCCGGGCTGTTCGCATAGTCGGGCAAACAGAACTGCCGGTGCGTCATGCCCGGCATTTCGGCGGCTTCGTAATCCATTGCTTGGGCAAAATTATGATTCGCCCACAGCACCTTGCCATGGACGTCGAATTCGATCATCGCAAGCGTCTGTTCCATGGCCGCAAGTACCGCCTGTTGTTCCAGCACCTGCGTGCTGGTCACGATGCCATTTTCTGCTGCAATCAAGTGAGGCCACCTCTGAAAAATCAATTTGATTGTATAATTTCCCTACTATCTCCGGTAAAAATTATACATAATCTATACAAAGGAAACAAGTATGTATTATTGCCGGTGCAACCAAGCTGCGCAAGAGTCGTGCCGGCTTGGCCCTTTCCATTTCCGTCCCTATCGGTATAATAAAGACCGAGGTGGAAGTGCATGTACACCATTCAAAGAGTGTCCCTGTTGCTGGGCATTCCTCCCGTAACCATTCGGGCATGGGAAACGAGATACCGGCTGATTACGCCTGTGCGGACCCGTGGCGGACACCGGTTGTACAGCGATCGGGACGTAGAGACGCTCCGTTGGGTAAAAACGCAAATCGGCGAGAAACGGATCAAAATTGGAGAGGCGGTCAGACAATGGAAGCAGCAATGGCCGGTTGGCTCCTGCCCCGCAACGAAAGCGGCGGAAGTGCCCGCGCCGGACTCGATCGAAGCTTATGTCGGGAGGCTGCATAACGATTTTATGGAACTGAATGCGCCGCAAGCGCATCGGACGATCGATCTGGCGCTCGCCAACCATCATTTTGAGGAAGTGTTTCACAGCATCCTGGTGACCGTCCTGAACCGGATCGGCGAGGGACAGGAGTGCGGGGCGGCTTCCGAGGTTCATGAGCATTTTGCGGCGGAGGTGGCCATGCAGCGGTTCAGCCATTACCTCCGGGTATTGCCCGTCTATCCGTATATGCCGAAAGCGCTGGCATTGTGTCCTCGCGGCGAGCATCGCCATCTGGGCTTGATGCTGTTCAGCTTGTTCCTGCGGGCAAGAGGCATGGATGTGATCTACCTCGGGCCCGACACGCCGCTTGACGACGCCATTCCCGTGCTGGGCCGCGCGAACGTAACCGTCGTTGCCGTTTCGGTGACCGACCCGGCGCTTGCCGCTCCGCTCGAAGCGTGGATCGGCGAATGCTTGCGCGACTATCCCCGGTTGAAATTTGCGCTGAGCGGCAGCGGTTTTCATTGCAACGCTTCCGGCCTGCTTGCCGCACATTTCGTCGGCGCCGGGCGCGCGGACTGGGAGCGCTGGTACGAAGCCAGCTTCCACCGCGATTGACGAGCCGCCGGCGCAAGAAGCCGGCAAAGGCTTAGTCCGACGATACAAACGAATAACAGGAAAACCTCCTGTTATTTCGCGTCAAAACGATTGATTTTCCATAATAACCGGAAAACCTCCCGTTACTTTTCGCCATTTACTCGAAAAGCGGCAGTTGGCGGCAAAATAACAGGAGGTTTTCCCGCTATTTCTCATTTTCCGGCGAAAAACGAAAAAATAACGGGAGGTTTTCCCGTTAAGCCTTCCGGGCCAGCGCATCCAGCGTATTGCGGCTCCCGGGTCGCCGTCCCGCTTAGCGGATCCGCCGCTGTTCGTCGCGTATGTCCTGCCAGGAGGCGAGCTGGATCCCTTCGGTATCGAGCAACTGGCGAACGTCCGCGTCGCGCAGCAGATCGTAACCCCCGCGATTTGCGCCTCCAGTTCGAAGCGAACTTCCTCCGGATCGGCGTCAAGCTCCGCCCGGGCAGCGTCCCGGTGGAAGCAGCCGTCCTCATCGGTCAAACCGGGCAGCGGATGCTGCCGGAACACGGGCCGCTCCGAACGCGTCGCCCCGCTGGTCAGCGTCAGATGAACGCCGACTCTTCCCAGCGACGCCGACCTCATGCGCGCCAGCGTTTCAGCCGCAGACGTACAAGGCATCATGGCCGACGCCGATGTGATCGATCCTTCCGCCATCAGCCGGAAGATAGCTTCGTTCGTTCCCGTCGTCCAACCCAAATCGTCGGCGTTGATGATGAGTTGCCGCTCCGATGCAGCTTGTCTTGCCATCGCAATCTCTCCTTCACTTCAGCTCGCCAGATGCGCCAACGAAAAAATAGCCAGCAAAATCGCTGCTATGCCCACTTGCGGCCTAAAAAGGGACGAATAAGCCACTTTTCACGTTACTACTCAGGTACTCTCCGGCCTCGAACGGCCAGAATTTACGGTACAATTAACGAACTTGGGCTCTCAATCCAGCAAATAATCCGTGATTTCACTGGATATATTTCACATGACCACTTAAAATCGACCGATAAGCCAGTTTTCGCGGCTGTTGATTAACGATAAGCAACTTCGTAGTAAGCTCCGACGAACCCCAAGGTAGACCGGATCGGTGCCTTGGAACATGTAACGGAACCTACAGCCCTTATTTGTTTCCTGGAGCCGCTTTTATCAAAGCTAACGGAATTCACAGCCGTTATTGGATGAAAAAACACCAAATGAGGCGAAATATGCGAAAATAAGAGCGCTGTGTTCCGTTTAGCTATCAAAATTGGGGAGCAATCGCCTAAATAAGAGCGGTGAGTTCCGTCCCTCGTTTAGCTCGAGCATTCAGCCATGGAACCAGCTCGTGAGAAGATCGAACGTTCACAATTGAGGTCACAAACTTTACAGGTTGCAAGAAAAAATCTCCCCTTAAAGAGGAGACCTAAGTAGTAACCTTTTCACGGCCTATTTTCGACCCAAAACAAGTTCCTTAAGCTTGCGCCGCCTGCTTGATCGGTTCGGCTTCCTCGGCCGGCTTCACCTTCTGCAGGAAAAAAGCGAGCGCGAGCGCCGCTACCGACAACCAGGTGGCGATGACGAAGGAATGGTTGATCCCGTAGATCGTCGCTTCCTGCACGGCGGCTCCCATCTTGACCTTGTCGTTCGGGTCGATATGGCCGGTGGCAATCAGCTCCTTGGTCTTCGCCGCCGCCTTGTTCGTCATGAACGTCACCAGCAGCGCCGTGCCGAGCGCTCCGGATACGTTCCGCAGCGTCTGCGACATCGCCGAACCGTGCGCGTTGAGCCGCCGCGGCAGTTGGTTCAGGCCTGCCGTCTGAATCGGCATCATCAGCATCGACATCCCGAACATCCGCAGCGTATAGATCAGCATCATATGATTGTAAGTCGTATCCGCCGTCAGCCTGCTGAGCTCATACGTCGTCGCCGTCGTGATCAGCAGACCGGCGACCGCCAGCCAGCGCGCGCCGATCTTGTCGAAGATCATCCCGGTTACCGGCGACATAATGCCCATCAGAATCGCGCCCGGCATCAGCAGCAAGCCCGATTCGAGCGGCGTGAAATGCCGAATGTTCTGCAGGTAGATCGGCAGCAGGATCATGCCCGAGAACATCGCCATCGTAATGATGGCGTTAATCAGCGACGTCAGCGAAAACATCGGGTACTTGAACACATGGAACTCCAGAAGCGGCACTTTCGTCGCCAGGGAACGCCAGATGAAGAGCAGCAGCGAAATGCCGCCGACGACCAGGCACCAAACGACGGCCTGCGCATCCCAGCCGGCGCTTCCCGCGTCGCTGAAGCCGTACAGCAACCCGCCGAAGCCGATCGTGGACAAAATAACGCCGAGCAAATCAAGCTTCGGATTCGACGTCTTGATGACGTTCTTCATCGATACGGCGCCAAAAATAACCGCAATGACAGCAAGAGGCAGCACGATGTAAAACAGCATTTGCCAGCTATGATGCTCCACAACCCATCCGGACATCGTCGGACCGACGGCCGGGGCGAAAATCATCGCGATCCCCATCATGCCCATCGCTTTGCCGCGCTCCGCAACAGGGAAAATGGTCAATGTCACGACCGTCATCAACGGCATCAAAATGCCGGCGCCGCAAGCCTGGATCAGGCGGCCGGTCAGCAGCAGCGCGAAGGTGTCGGACAAGGCGCAGAACAAGGTGCCGACCGCAAACAGGATCGAAGCGATCAGGAACAGCCGCCGGGTCGTAAACTTGCTGATGAGGTAGGCGCTGACCGGAACGAGCACGCCGTTGACGAGCATGTAGCCGTTGGACAGCCACTGGATCGTGTTCTCGTTGACGTTCAGGTCTTCCATCATTTTCGGCAGAGCGACGTTCAGCAGCGTCTGACTTAACAACGCAACGAACGCGGCCAGAATCAGAGCGGCCATGATCGGCCCTCTCCGTAAGGTGTTGGATGCTATGCCTGTCATGGTAGTCAAACGTCCTCTCTGACTTTTCTAAGAATGCGCAGCACCTGAAGCTGGATCCGTTCCAGCTCCAGCAAATCTTCCGGGGAAATTTCCAGCAAGCCGGACAGCATCCTCATCCGGGTGGCATCGGAATCGTGCCACAGCCGTTTCCCCTTCTCCGTCAAGGTAAGCGTCATCGCCCGACGGTCCGTTTCCGTCCGTTCGCGCGTCACCAGCTCCGCCCTTACCATCCGGTCGATAATGCCGCTGGTCGTGCTGTTGCCGAGATTCAAATTTTCCGCCAGCCTGGTCAGGCTGCACGACGGATACTCATTCAGCAGCCGCAGCACGATCAGCTGCAGCGGGGTAATGCCGTGCTGGCGCGCGGCTTTGGACATGACCTGAAAAAAGGCCTGGTTGATTTCCCGATACGTCTGGAATATATGCACCACACGTTGTTGTTCGTTCACAAGACTCCCTCCGCCATATATTTCGCATACGAACTTTCGCATACGAAGTATTATGTAACCGCTCGGTGGAATTGTCAAACCGATCTGAATGGCAGAAAAGAATAAAAAAAAAGCGGTCGCCAAACCAGCAGGCTCGCAACCGCCGTTTGATCCCGATTGCGCCGGTTTGCGCGCGTTTAGTATCGGCAATGCGCAGAAAGGCCATTCCATCCGCCGCAAAAGGAACCGCCCCGGCAGCCGATGTTGCTCGGCCCCGGGGCGGGTTCGTTCTCCAAATCCTATGCTATTCGCGCAGCGTCCATGTCCAGCCGAACGGATCGGGCGCAAGCCCGCGCTGAATGCCGGTCAGCGCCTCATACAGCTTGCCCGCCAGCGGACCGGTGAGCCCGTCGCCGACGGCGATCCGATCGCCCTGCCAGCACAGCTCGCCGATCGGCGAAACGACCGCCGCCGTGCCCGTACCGAACGCTTCGCGCAAGGCGCCGCTGCGGCACGCTTCGCTGACTTCGTCAATCGACAGCAGCCGCTCCTCGACCGGCACGTCCCAATGGCGCAGCATCCGGATCACGCTGTCGCGCGTAATGCCGGCCAGGAAGCTGCCGGTCAACGCCGGCGTCACCACCGTATCCCCGATGCGGAAAAACACGTTCATGCTGCCCACTTCTTCCACGTACTTCCGATGCACGCCGTCCAGCCACAGCACCTGCGCATAACCGCCGCGCGCCGCTTCCTCCTGCGCCTTGAGCCCTGCGGCGTAGTTGCCTGCGGTCTTCGCTTCCCCTACCCCGCCGGCGACGGCGCGCACGTAATCAGCTTCGACATGGATGCTGACGGGGCCGTGGCCCGCGGCGTAATATGCGCCGACCGGCGACAAAATCACCATAAACCGGTACGCGCGCGACGGCGTCACGCCAAGCGCCGGTTCGGTGGCGATGATGAACGGCCGGATATACATCGAGGTGCCGGCCGCTTCGGGAATCCACTCCTCGTCGACGAGCAGCAGCTGCCGGATCGCTTCCAGCGCCAGTCGTTCGTCGATCGGCGGGATGCTGAGCCGGGCGCTTGAGCGGTTTAACCGCTCCAGATGGCTGTTCGGCCGGAAAATCAGGACCCGCCCGTCCTCCGTCCGATACGCCTTCATCCCTTCGAACACAGTTTGCCCGTAATGGAACACTTTGGCCGCCGGGTCGAGCTGGATCGGCTGGTAAGGCACAATGCGCGGATCGTGCCAGCCCCGCCCCTCTTCGTAATCGATCATGACCATATGATCGGTGTAATACTTGCCGAAGCCGAGCTGGTCCGCCGCCGGTTTCGTTTTCTTTGTACGTGTTCTCTCCACTGCGATTGCAACCGTTTCCGCCTTCATCATCGGGCAGTCCACACTCCTCTGTCGGATTCCTTCCGTTAATTGCAGAATATCAATTCTTTCGCTATATTGAAAATATCTGTTTGGTTCGTATGACATACTTTTTCGGTATGGATGGGAAGGAGGTACCAAAAGTGGACTTGCGACAGCTTCGCTACTTTTTGATGGTGGCAAACGAAGGGCAGGTAACCAGCGCGGCGAAGCGGCTCAATATGGAGCAGCCGCCGCTCAGTCGGCAGCTGAAGCTGATGGAGGATGAGCTCGGCGTCGCGCTGTTCGACCGCAGCGGCAGGCGGTTCGAGCTGACGCGCGCAGGGGAATTGCTGAGGCATCGGGCCGAGCTGCTGCTGAAACAGTTCCAGGAAACGATGCAGGAGGTGAAAGAGCTTGACGACGGGCTTCGCGGAACGCTCGCCATCGGCGCCGTCGTGTCCTGCATTTCGCTGCTGCCGCGGCAAATCGACGCCTTCCGGCAAACTTATCCGAATGTGACGTTCAAAATTCTCGAAGGCGACCACTATTTGCTGGGCGAATGGATGAAGCGCCGGATGGTCGAGTTGGCCGTTGCCCGGCTTCCTTTCGAGGTTTCCGCCGATTCCGGGCCTTATACAGTGCTTCAGCTGCCGCCCGACCCATTCGTCGCCGTACTGCCCGCCGCGTGGCAGCCCGACCCGGCGCAGCCCGCCATCGACATGAGCGAGTTGGCCCGCTTTCCCTGGCTTACGCTCAAGACCGATCGCACAAAAGGCATGCACGAACGCATTTTGCAAGAGTTTCATGACAAAGGACTGGAGCCGCACATCATCTGCGAGTGCTCCAGCGTGGCGGTCATCATCTCGCTCGTGGCGACGGGCATCGGCGCCACCCTGCTGCCGAAATCGGTGATGGCTTCCTTCGAGGTGGCGAATATTGCCGTCCTGGACGTTGCCAATGCCGATCTGCGCTCGGAAGTCGGCGTCGTCTGGAAGAGCAATCGCTACTTGTCCAAAAGCGCGCGCCGGTTCATTGAAATGTTCCGCGAGTAGCCTCGGCTGGCTGTGCGGCGAAAGCGAGGCAGGCGCCGCAATCAGACGGGCAGGCGCACCGTAAACGTACTGCCTTCGCCTTCCTTGCTTGCCACCCGAATCGTGCCGCGGCCGGCTTCGACGATGTTGCGGGCGATGGCCAGACCGATGCCGTGGCCGCCGCCGCTCTGGCGCGTTCTTGCCTTGTCCTGGCGGTAGAACCGGTCGAAGATGCGGGGCAACGCTTCGGGCGAAATGCCGATGCCGTTGTCCTGCACCTCGATCGTCAGCACATGGCCGCCCTTCTCCTCCGCATGGGCCAATCGGACTTGCACGGCGCCGCGCTCCGGCGTGTATTTGATCGCGTTGTCGACCAGCAGCACAAGCAGCTGCGTCAGTTTCTCCGCGTCCCATGCCACAACGAGCGACTCCGGCGCATGCAGCGATAATTCGATCGCCTTCTCCCGCGCCAGCGGCCGCAGCTTCGAGACGACCGCCGCCGCCGTTTGCGACGCGTCGAATCTGGCCCGGCTCGGCGCGAAGCCGTCCGCATCCGTGCGGGCCAGATGCAGCAGCTCGCCGGTCAGCTTCGTCATCGCGCCGACCTCGTCCTTCATCCCCCGCAGCACGTTCCGCGAAAATTCGCTGCCGCCCTCCTCCGTTTCCAGCTCCAGCGCCTCGATCGACGTCAGCAGCACGCTCATCGGCGTGCGCAGCTCGTGCGACGCGTCGGCGACGAACTCGCGCTGCCGCGCGTAGGCGCCGGCGATCGGCACGAGCGCTTTGCGCGCCATGTAGTGGCTGAGCCACAACGCCAGCGCAAAGAACAGCAGCGCCATGCCGACGAGCAGCACGAGCAGGTAACGGAACAAGTCGTGCTGGAAGGTCACTTCCTTGCCGACGTACAGCGTGGCGATGCGTTCGCCCTTCCACGTCAGCTCCCGCTCCGCGATCAGGAATCGCCCGGTGCCGCTCTTCTGCGGCCGGCCCGTCGGCTCCGAAGACGGGCGGTCGTACGTTTGCAGCGCCGCCAGCTCCATCCGTTTCGGCCCGAAGCGGCTTTCCGCGGCCAGCGCCGTCACTTGCGCCCGCAGCTCCGGCTGCGTTTCGCCCGCCAGCTGCATTTCGCCGTCGCTGCGGATCAAGTAATAGAACGACTGATCCGTGCTGAGCGAAAATCCGTCCTCTACATCGCGCGGCGGCCGCCGAGTCGGGTTGTCGTCACTGTCGGCCCATTGCTGCAGCAGCCGGATTTCCGAGTCGGCCACCTCCGCCAGCCGGGCCCGCTGGTCGTTCCAAATAAACCCGTACAGCAGCGTGTACACGGCGATCACGAACACGGTGAGAAACACGATCAACACGCCGCTGTACTGCAGGGTCAGCTTGCCTCTCGTCCGGTCGAACAAGTTGCTCCCGACGCCGCCGGCCCGCTTCAGCCAACCTCCCGCGCTGGGCACGAAGTTACGCATCGATCTTGTACCCGACGCCCCGCACGCTCTGGATCAGCTCCCGCGATTCGAACGATTCCAGCTTCTTGCGGATCAATTTGACAATCGCGTCGATCGTCTTCAGGTTGACGTCGGCGTCCAGCCCCCAGACCCGGTCCAGAATCGTCTCGCGCGTCAGCGTGCGCCCCTTGTTCTGCATCAGCAGGTCGAGAATTTGGAACTCGCGCGGCGACAGCTGGATCGGCCGGCCGCCTTGCCGGACGATCTGGTTCGTCCGCTGCAGCTCGAGATTGCCGGCGCGGGCAACGTCGTCCTGCAGCGGGACGAAGCTGCGGCGCGACAGCGCCCGCAACCGCGCGAGCAGCTCGTCCATCTCGAACGGCTTGACCAGGTAGTCGTCGGCGCCGGCATCCAGCCCCTCGATGCGGTCGTGCAGCGCATCCTTGGCCGTCAGCATCAGAATCGCGCCGAGGTAGCCTGCCTTTCGCAGCCGGGCGCACGTTTCGCGGCCGTCGCCGCCCGGCATCATCCAGTCGAGAATGACGACGTCGTAGCTCGACGCCGTCGCGTAGTCGAACGCGTCGCCTCCGGTCGTCACCCAGTCGACGGTACCGCCCGTTTTTTTGCGCAGCAGGTGGGCGGTCAGCTCGCCCAATTTCCTGTCGTCTTCCGCCAGCAGCAGCTTCATCGGCATGCGCCCGTCCTCCAGAAACTTTTACCACCAGTATAGTCGATTGTTCGCAAGCTTTCACCGAATTTTCACCGTACGCGGATAAGATGGGATCAAGAAACAACCACTCCTCCACCGCGAAAGGAAGATGACCGATGAATATGAACAAACGTTTCCGCAAGCTTACGCTCGTTGCCGCTCTCGCCGCCACTGCCGCTGTTGCCGCTGTTGGCGCCGCTTATGCCGCGCCTTCCCTTTCGCCTTCGCCGCAACCGTCGGCGGCCGCATCCGGCGCTCCCGACGCGGCGCAGAAGCCGGCCCCGCCCGCTCGCCAGCAGGACGGCGCGAACAAGCCGAAGCCGCAGGACGACGGCCGCAAAGGGCCGGCCTGCGCGAACAACGACGGCGCGGCCCAGCCGGCAGCGGGAAAGCAGCCGCCCGCTCCGGCAGGCGGCAACGGCGGACCCGGCGGGCCCGGCAACCGCGGCGCCGGCATCGACAGTGTCACCGAGCAGGACGGCGTGACCGTCACGATCTCCGGCGGTTTCGACACCGAGTCGCAGGACCACGGCCGCCCGGTTGTGCTCATCGCCGCCGCGCTCGGCGTGCCGACGGAGGTATTCCGCGAAGCGTTCAGCGGCGTGCATCCGGCCGGCCTGGACAGCGGCGGGCCGACCGAAGCGGAAGCGCGCACGAACAAGGCCGCATTGCTTAAGGTGCTGGCGCCGTACGGCATCACGAACGACCGGCTGGACGAAGTGTCGAACTACTACCGGTATAACGGCAACCAGCAGGCGACGTGGAAAAAGACGCTCGCCACCGCCGTACCTGTTATCGAGAACGGCGTCGTCACCGGCATCACGATCACGAACCCGGGAGCGGGATACTCGTCGGCGCCAACCGTAACGGTCAAAGGGCCGCAAGGCACCACAACCGCCACAGCGACGGTGAAGTACACGTCCGACTTCGCCACCAACGGAAGCATCGCCTCGATTACGCTCAACTAAGCGATTCGGGCACTCTCGCTTCGGCCAGAGGGTGTTTCTAAATAGGCCATGTTTCAGGGCCTATTTAGACTAAAATGGCCGACAGCTTGAAAATAGCCAGCGAAATCGCTGGCTATTTGGCTGAAAACCGCCATTTGAAGGCCGTTCGGACGAAATAACCCGTGTTTTCATTGGCTATTTCCGACGCCATGGGCAAAAAGCAATGAATAAGCCATGTTTTACTGGCTATTTGTCGGGCACAACCCCGCGCACCAAAAGCCCCTCGCCGTTTACCCGGCGGGGGCTCTTTTCCATACAACCGAACTTACCGGCTCCGCAGCTTGGACAACAGCCGCAGCAGCTCGATGTACAACCATACGAGCGTCACCATCAACCCGAACGCGCCGTACCATTCCATATATTTCGGAGCGCCTTGCTTCGCGCCGGACTCGATGAAGTCGAAATCGAGCACCAGATTCAGCGCCGCCACGACGACAATGACCAGCGAAATGCCGATGCCAAGCAGGCTATTGTCGTGCAAATACGGAATCGTAACGCCGAACATCCCCAATACGAAGCTGAGCAAATACATGATCGCGATGCCGCCCGTCGCCGCAAATATTCCGAGCCGGAAATTTCGCGTCGCCTGAATCAGGCGGAGCTTGTAGGCAAGCAGCAGCGCAAGGAATACGCCGATCGTCAGCAACGAAGCTTGCAAGGTAATGCCGTTGTAAAGCGATTGGTAATTCGCCGACAACGCGCCGAGGAACAAACCTTCGAACAAGGCGTACACCGGCACGAGGAACGGCGCCGCCGTCGGGCGGAAGCTGATGATCAGCGCCAGAACGAAGCCGACGATCGCCCCGGTTATCGCATAAGACGCAACATTGCGGTCCTCGAAGTACATCGACCAGGTCGAGAACGCCCCGCCCAGCAAAATCGCCAGCGTGATAAACGCCTTGTTCACCGTGCCATTAATCGTCATCGCATCTTGCCCGGATTGTTGTCCGGTACGTTCAAATGTCCGCTCGTTCAATGTTGGATTGCCGCTGCGCCCGATCAAACCGATCACCCCATCTGTCATTTTACCTATATCCTACCATATAGAGTCGGTTCTCCATAGGAAAATTATTCGGCAAAAGCACCTGTCGACGCCGGCTTTTGACGATTAATTTGCTCCTTGCAAGGGAAGCCCCTAAAATGAGCAAGTAAGGAGCGAACGGCAATCGAAAGGAGTAACTGGAATGACGGACAAGGCACGGATGGAAATCGGCATCAGCACGTTTATCGAAGCGACTCCCGACCCGGTGACGGGGGTGCGGATCAGCCATGCGGAGCGGCTGCGACATGCGGTCGAGGAGATTGTACTGGCCGACCAGGTCGGCCTGGACGTATACGGCGTCGGCGAGCATCATCGCCCGGACTATGCGGGCTCCGCTCCGGCTGTCGTTCTGGCCGCGGCGGCCGCGGCAACGAAGCGCATTCGGCTCACCAGCGCCGTCACCGTGCTGTCTTCCGACGACCCGGTGCGGGTGTACCAGTCGTTCTCGACGCTCGACGGCATCTCGAACGGTCGGGCGGAAATTATGGCAGGCCGCGGCTCGTTCATCGAATCGTTCCCGCTGTTCGGCTACAGCCTGGACGATTATGACGAATTGTTCGAGGAGAAGCTGGAGCTGCTGCTCGAAATCTGCAAGCACGAGAAGGTGACGTGGCGCGGAGGTCATCGTCCGGCGATCGACAACCTCGGCGTTTATCCGCGTGCGGTGCAGGATCCGCTGCCTGTCTGGATTGCCACCGGCGGCAATCCGGAATCGTCGATCCGCGCGGGATTGCTCGGGCTGCCGGTAGCTTACGCGATCATCGGCGGCATGCCCGAGCAGTTCGCGCCGCTGGTCGAGTTGTACAAGAAAGCCGCTGCGCAAGCCGGCCACGATGTCAGCAAGCTGCAGATCGCCACCCACTCTCACGGCTTCGTAGGCGACTCGACCGAGCAGACAGCCGACCTGTTCTTCCCGCCGACCCAGGCGCAGATGAGCAAGATCGGGCGCGAACGCGGCTGGGGGCAGCCGTACTCCCGCTCCACCTTCGATTCGGCGCGAAGCTTGCGCGGCGCGCTCTACGTCGGCGACCCGGAATACGTCGCGGAGAAAATCGTACTCCTCCGCCGCAACCTCGGCGTGACGCGTTTTTTCCTCCACGTCAATGTCGGCACGATGCCGCACCTCGACGTCATGCACGCCATCGAGCTGCTCGGCACGCGGGTTGCCCCGATCGTGCATAAAGAACTGGCGCGGATCGAAGGCTGACCTTAGTAAACAGGCGGGACGGTCCTTGTTGTCCCGGGTCGGCCAGGGGCATTTCTTAGCCGCTCGCGAATTTCATTGAACCGCGGATGGACCCATGCCTTGGCAGGCATGAAGTCCATCGCCCGCGATCGTTCGGCATGCTGCGGCAAGCGGTCGTCGGTTCTGCGGGTCGGCGGCGCGACCGGCATGGCGGGCCGCTTCTTCGGCACGGCCTGCCTCTTTCTCGGCGCAGCCAAAGGCTTCTTCGGTCGAACCGCTCTCTTCGCCGGTACAACCTGCTTCCTCACCGGCCGCTCCCGCTTCTGCCGGAACCGCCGCCTCGGAACCGCCGATTTCGGTTTGTTCGGCGTCCGCACCTTTTTCCTCTGCCGCAGCTTGCCCCTTCCTTTGCCGACTCGCCCGCGTTTGCGCAGCTTTCGGCTCGCCTTCCGCATCGGATCGGCCAGCTTGCGCCAAAACCTGCGACGCCAGAGCCGGCCAATGCGGACCGGTCTCACTAGCGGCTTGTCGTCCTTCTCGCCCTCGTCTTCGTCGTACGGCTCGCTTTCGTTCCAGGGCGTATCCCGCCATATTTGTCGATAGCATTCGAAAGACGATGAGTTGACGCTCTCGCTTCCGACCGGTCCGGAAGTGCGGAATATACCGTTCTCGCCGTCATTCGGCAGCCCGGCGAGCGGCTTATTGAACCGGGAATCCAGCGGAAGGAAGTTGCCGCCGTATAAGGCGTTCAGCGTGTCCCGGTCCGGCACCGAAGCCGTCGGAAATTGCCGCATGAACTGCAGCATATCGTCGTACCACGAAAAGCGGCGGCGAATGGTATCGAGCGCAAAAACGATCACGCCCGAATCGAAATACTCGTTCGAGTTCAGTCCGCAGCGAACGATGTCCCCGGCCCTCTCCAGAGCCTCCCGATCCCGCACCGCGCCCAAGTAACAATCGCCCACGTCGGTCGACCACAATTCACCGATGTCCAGGCGCACGACCGCGCCGCCGTCCAGATAAATGACTTTGTCCGCATGAATATATTGGGGAAGCAGCAGTCCGAACAAGCTTGCCGTTGCCCGGGCGTCGATCGCCGGCATCCGGGACGCCGCTTCCAGCATGTCCGCCGGAAGGATGACGCGATAGAAGCGGATGCGATGTCCGAAGCGCCGGGTCAATCGCAGCAGTTTGATTTTGTCCGCTGCGCGCAACGTTTCGTCATGCAGCAGATGAACGCGAAGCTCCGACTTCGTATGGCTGAAGACGGACGCCAGCACGACACCGGCGTGCTCCGCATCGCTACCGTTCCTGTCGTAAACCGCCAGCGCCAGTTCGATCATGGATTGCAGTCACCTCGCTCTACCCGTAGTAGTGGATGATAGCCCTTGATCCAACTATATGTTTGCCCCGGTGCGCTTGCGTAGACGTTCGTCCGGTGCGCGGTCACCCATTTTTCCAGGCACATTTCCGGTTGTGCATATTCCCCCCTTCCCCGCGGTAAAATAAGTGCACTTTGTAAAGGAGTGTCGCCGCCATGAACAATTCAAGAGGGGTATTCACTCCCGAATTGGCGTACTTTGAGCCTGAAGCCATTACCTATCCGAAAGGCGAACGCATCTTTGAATGGGTGAAAAGCGAGGGAATCCCGTACCGGATGACAACTTCTCATAACAGAATTACGAATTTGCCGGGAGATTCCGAGCTGGAGCAGTACAAAATAGCGAAACGCACCCTTGTCGTCGGACTCCGAAAGACGCTCGCCTTCGACACTTCGAAGCCCTCTGCGGAATACGCCATCCCCCTCGCCACAGGATGTATGGGACATTGCCATTATTGTTATTTGCAAACTACGTTAGGGGCGAAACCCTACATACGCGTTTACGTGAACACGGATGATATTCTCAAGCAGGCGAAGCGGTATATCGAGGAGCGGGCTCCGGAAATCACACGCTTCGAAGCAGCCTGTACATCCGATCCCGTCGGTATCGAACACATTTCGGGCTCGTTAAAGGAATATATCGAATTTATGGGCAGGGAGCCACTCGGTCGTCTCCGATTCGTCACGAAATTTCATCATGTTGATTCCCTGCTGGACGCCGAGCATCAGGGACATACCCGTTTCCGGTTTAGCGTGAACGCCGATTATGTCATCAAAAACTTCGAGCCTGCCACATCCAGCTTTGCCGACCGGATTGAAGCGGCGGGAAAAGTGGCGAAAGCGGGGTATCCGCTCGGGTTTATTGTCGCGCCGATTATTTGGTATGACGGTTGGGAGCACGGATATGCCGAGCTATTCGATAAATTGGCCGAAGCGCTTCCGAAAGAGGGAACGCGGGACCTTACGTTTGAGCTGATCCAGCATCGATTTACGAAAACGGCTAAAACGATTATTGAAAGAAGGTACCCCAAATCAAAGCTTGAAATGGATGAAGCGAAGCGTCAATACAAATGGGGGCGCTGGGGGCAAGGAAAATACGTGTATCCCAAAGATCAGGCGGAAGCTCTGAGAGAGTTCATTACCGAACAGATATTTCATCAGTTTCCTGACGCGAGGATTGAGTATTTTACGTAGACTGCACAAGCGACCCGAGGTTAAGGCTCGACTCCATTGTGCTTTTTTGCTGCCGCTATCAGCCGTTGCTTGTCTTCAGCATTTCCGGATGTTGGGAAATGAAGAATAATAGAAGCCAAATATGATGCGGGTTGACGAAAGGAAGGAAGAAGTTGTCTTGATTTTAACTATATGTAGTCTTAACTGAAAGTGTGTTGGGGTTGTGGTATAGCACTCCCCTGCTATAAACCCAATATTCTGAAAATAGTTTTTAGTCTAGCCAATAACCGGCTATTAGTCCATGCCTAAAATTAACAACTCACGTACACTGAACCATCTTTATAGGGAGGTGTCGATGTTGATTTGTCTGGATAGGAAAAAAAGGTGTAAAAAGAAAACCGTAATTGTGTGCCCTCCAAAAGGAAAGAAAAAGAAACGGCGTCTTGCAGTTCATAGATGCAATTGTTCTCCGCAGCAATTACTTCAAGGACTTGCGGAGGCAGTAGCAGAATCTGGACCTCAAGGAGTGGCGGGTGCACTTGGGCCCCAAGGACTAGCAGGACTTGTAGGGGCGATTGGCTCACTTGGGCCCCAAGGACTTGCGGGTGCACTTGGGCCCCAAGGAGCAGCAGGACTTGTAGGAGCGATTGGTGCACTTGGACCCCAAGGACTTGCAGGACTTGCAGGAGCACTTGGCGCAGCCGGGCTGGCAGGACCGGCGGGGGCAACGGGTCCCGCAGGACCAGCAGGGCCTCCAGGTGGAGTATTAGGCTTTGCAGATTTTTTTGCCTTGATGCCTGGCGATAATGCAGCAACGGTTGCTCCCGGTACAGATGTAAGCTTTCCGCAAAATGGACCTATTAGCGGGGCTGCTATCACCCGTATTGGTGCCAGTTCGTTTAACTTGGCTGCGATTGGCACTTATCAGGTCTTGTTCCAGGTGAGTGTAACCGAAGCCGGTCAGCTGATACTAACTCTCAATAACGCTGATTTAGACTATACGGTGGTCGGGCGAGCTACAGGTGCATCCCAGATCGTAGGAATGGCTCTTGTGCAAACATCAGTCATTAATTCAATACTCACTGTACGAAATCCTGCTGGCGAATCAACGGCACTAACTATCACCCCTGTTGCAGGCGGAACAAGACCTGTCTCAGCCCACCTTGTTATTACGCGTATCGCATAGCGGGGGAGTCGATAGTTGAATTACATGCGTCAAGGCCGCCGATTACTTCTGCGGCCTTCTGTGCACGATATGTAGGCCTAGTCACAACTAACGCCCGCTTCCGGCACAGATCAAGCCTCCTCCTTCGACAGCACGGGAATGTACGAAAGCACCTGCGATTCGCTCCCCGTTTCGTATCGCTCCCACCGGGGGCCTATCGGTTGAAATCCATACCGGTCCAGCATGCGGGAATAACGGATGCACAGCGTCGGATCGTCCGCTTCGGTTTCCAGCGTGGCGAACAGCGTCGGGCCGACGCTGTCGACCCGGCACCGTCCCGGACGCTCGGCGGCAAGCCGCGAAGCGGCCTGTGCGGCCGTTCCGCCTCCGCCGAGCCGGAAGCCGATCTCCGCGTGCAGCGTCTTCCCCTCCGCCCGAAGCAGGCAGACGTAAGCCTCCGCTGCAGCCCCGCAGCCGCCGGACACCAACGCCCTGCGGTCCTCCGCGATCGCACGCGCATACGGATGAACCGATGGCTCCACTTCATGAAGGAACCAGATCATCCGGGTCGTGTCCTCCCACTGCGCCAAATTCACCGCCCGCACCCCCGGACGGGCGCCGCTCCAATATTGCTTCGCCACCAGCAGCTCCCGCAGTTTGCGCTCCGTCTCCCGACGCCAGCGATCCATCAGCGCCTCCTGCTCGTCCGGCGATGCTTGCTGGAACAGTCTGATTTCTCCTACCGGCACTCCTGCCTGCCGAAACGTATGGATCAACCGGGCCTGCGGGACCTGCTCCTCGGTGTAATAGCGATAACCGTTGTCGCCGCGCGCCTGCGGAAGCAGCAGCCTCTTGCTTTCATAGAAACGGAGGGCGGAAGGAGACAACCCGGTTTTGTGCGCAAAAGCCTGGATCGTCATCATGGCCGCCTGCCCGCCTCCATTCGTCGCTTCGATCTCCCTACATTTGATAAGCCCACACGTTGAGCCGGTTTCCGTCCGGATCATAGAAGTGGTAATCGTTCACCGCCAGCTCCGACATCGGAACTCCGTGCGCGGCCAGCCACGAACGAGACGACTCCAGTTCATGCGGGAACACCTGAAAATATACCCGCGCTTTCGGATTCCCTCTTGCCGCGCCGGCGACGGACGGATCTTCAATCATCCACACATGGTGAGGGAAGTCGTCGCTGGCGACATCTTTTCCATACTCGGACATGACCATGCGGAGCAGCGCCGATCGCCCGTCCGGCCCGTCCGTAACCTTCTCGAAGCCGAGGACCGTTTCGTACCAGGAGACGGATGCTTGCAAATGGGAAACGTGGAGGATCATCGAAATATCACCGAACCCGATCAGACGCGAGTCCGGATGGGGATTGGGCTTCAACGGCTTGTGGACGGCCGTCACTCTTGCCCCTTCGAACGCTTCGATATCGATATACTCCCTCTCGTCGGGAAGCCGCTGCGGCGCCGAAACCCCAATCCCGTTCTCCCGAAAATAGCGCAACGCCGCTTCCAGATCGGCCACGCAGAAGATCAGCCGGCAGGTTCCTTCATACGCCCCGTCATCGCGATAATGCTCCCACTCCGTCTGAAAAGACTTGACGTTCATCTGGCCATATAGCGGCAGGCCGAAAAACGCCATTTTGCCGATCGCGGTCAACTCGCTGCCGCGGGGCTTCCAGCCAAAGTGGCGACCGTACCAGGAAATCGCTTCCTCAAACCCGTCCCAAGATGCCATGATAAAACCGCCGTCGAATCCGAATGTTGGTCGCTGCATGCCTGTCTCTCCTCGCAAACGATTTTGCCATCATCATAAGGGTTCAAGCAAGTTGAATGTCAATCGACCAAACAAGCGTCAAGATGAAGCAAGCTATCGATGATATATTTGGGGCGAACGTCGGGGTCGACTTGGGCGCCGCTCCGATTGTAATAGCAGAAGTCGATCCCGGCATTTATCGCGCCGTTATAGTCGTCGTGCAGCGAATCGCCGATAAACAACGCTTCAGCGGGCCGGATCTGCAAGCGTTTCAGCGTTTCGTCGAAAATTTCCCGCTCCGGCTTCCAGTAGCCAACCTCGTCGGAAACCGTCAACGTATCGAAGAGATCGATCACTCCTCCGGCCGCAAGTCTGCTTCGTTGGGCTTCGCCAATCCCGTTCGAAATAATCGCCAGCCGGTAGCTCCCGTACAACCGGGTCAAGATCTCCTTGGCATGCGCTTCGAATTCGCAGGAGGCGCAGAACGTGCTCCAGTACAATTGAGCCAACGGTTTGGAGTCGGCATGATCCCAGTCAAGCCCCTGCAACGTGTCGCGAAAAGAGAGCTCCAACACTTCATGGATGCTGTAGCCCGATTTCCTTCTGTCGCTCCAGTAAGCGAAGTTTTTTTGGCAGAACAGTGTCCAGAAGGTGTCCCAGGAGAACGTATCGCGATGAACCAGTCCATGCGCTTCCACGGTTCCTTGCATCGATTTCAACTCGCTGAGCGAATAGTTCAACAGTGTGTTGTCCAGATCGAAAAGAATAGCTTTATACCGCACGGGCAACCTCCTGGTTGGTGTTCATGGATAGACTTCCAGCGCTTTCCTTTGACATACTAGTTCGATGGGGCGGCGGGATTTTCCTTCCAAGAAGAGCGAGGCTTCAGGTGAGGCTGCAATTGCCCGAATCGACGGGGTTCCCGTCGGGCCGGCAATTCCTGTACAATAGCCTCATGACGACCATTCACTTTCGTACCATTCCCCCTTCTCCGGCGTTAAGCAGGGACGTGGAATGCATTCGGGTAGCCGACTACGCCGGCGATCGGCCGCTGGAGGTCAAGGTTTGTCCGGGCGGCTATCCGGGAATCGTGTTCCAGCTTGCGGCCGACGGGACGGCAGCGATCGAGCGGATCGCCATTCGCACCGCCGACACCGCGCAGATCCCCCTTCTGTTTCTTCACGGGCAAGGCTCGGAGCCGAGCGTCATGCATTTCAAAGGCATTCCTTACACGACGATCCAGGTGGTGCTGAAACCGCACGCGCTGTACAGCTTGTTTGGCTGGGATGCCGCAGAACATCGCCAGGTACTGCTGACGCCCGAGCAATTCGGCGCGGCCGATCTGGAAAGCCGCCTTCTTGCCGCAGCCTCGACGAGCGAGCGGATCGACCGGCTGCAATGCTTTCTGACGGGCAACGGGCTCCGCCGCCATAAAAGGGACGAGCTGATCGAGTCCACGCTCGCCTATATTCGCGACAACATCGCGCAGGTTTCGGTTGGCGGGTTGGTGCGCCATTTTCATCTGTCGGAGCGGCAGTTCCAGAAGCGGTTCACCCGCGTCGTCGGCATGCCGCCTCACCTGTATATCCGGGTAAGACGCGTCAACGAAGCGCTTCGGATGATGCATTCCGAGCAATACGAACGTTTGTCCGACGTCGCTTATGCGCTGCATTATTACGACCAGTCGCATTTTATACGCGATATGAAAGCATTCTCCTGGGTAAGCCCGAAGCACATCGCGATGAAGGTCAGCGAGTTCCATCACGATCTGGCCGGATCTTCCTACTTGTAAAATCGGGTGGGAGCAGAACGGGGCGGCCGGTGTAAAGAGTTTTAGTTATTACTTAAATCTCCCTCTTTATGGGGAGATTTTTTGCAGCCTGTAAAGTTCGTAACCTCAATTGAGGACGCCGATCTTCCCACGAGCTGGCTCCATGGTTGAATGCTCGAGGGACGGAACTCACAGACCTTATTTAGGAGATTGCGACCCTAGTTTTGATGCTAACGGAACAGAGCGCTCTTATTTTCGCATGTTTCGTCTCATTTGGTGTTTTTTCATCCGATAGCGGCTGTTGGTTCCGTTACCTTCGATAAAAGTGGCTCCAGGAGACAAATAAGGGCTGTAGGTTCCGTCCCTCGTATTTAAGGGTATTTCTCACGAATGCTCAGCCATTCGCAGGATTTCATCGATTTTAATGTCAGATACAGCGGTGGAAT
>NZ_SHLX01000048.1 GCF_004764705.1 Paenibacillus cymbidii
TGATTACAATCGCACTCGCATCCATTCGTCAATTGGTTACCTCACCCCGCATTTATGCGAAAAAAGGTACTACGAGCAACAGCAGATCGCTTAAATTGTGTGTCTACTTTCTTGACAAAGGTACAGGGGGAGCCGATGGTGGTGCCGGAGTCAGGTGGGATCTGGTTGGATGGGGATTGATGTCTGAACCAGAGCAAAGCTGGACGGGGATGCCGAAATTGATGCCGAATCCAGGCGAGGTTGCTGAAGTTAGTGCCGGAGCCGGGTAGGAAGAGGTGAGCCGGATTACCGAAGTTGATGCGGGGCCGGGCAGGATGAGGCGGTCGAAGGATTGTCGAAGTTGATATTGAAGCCGGGCGGGACGTGGCTAGGCAAGGATTGCCAATGTTGATGTTTGGGCCGGTGGGACGAGGCAAAGTTACCGAAGTTAATACCGGAGCCGAGCGGACCGGGGCGGGTTACCGAAGTTGATGTTAACGTCGGGGCCGAGTGGGACGTACTCTTGGCAGAATCGTGTCTCCTGAGCGCTTCATCGCCCCGCAGCGGCCGGCCGGAGATAAAATAGGCCATAAAAAATGGCCTATTTGCCCCATTTCGCCGGTCTCGTCGGAAATAGCCAGCGAAAACACTGGTTATTTTCGCCAAATGGCTCCATTCCGGGCAAATGGAAGCAAATAGCCAGTGAAATCACTGGCTATTTCGTGGCGACTGCCCATTAATGGCGAAATAGGCCATAAAACATGGCCTATTTCCGCTGCGCTTATTCTCCTTGCAGCTGTGCGGCCGACAGCTCGTTCAGCAGCGGCTGGCCCTGCAGGTGGCGCTCCACATTGCCGACGAACACGTCCCACACCCGCGTGAGGAAAAAGGGGCTGAGCGACGAGCCCGAAATATGCGGCGTCATGATGACGTTCGGGAACCGCCACAGCGGATGATCGGCCGGCATCGGGTAATGGTAATGCGTATCGAGCGCCGCTCCGGCGATGCGCTGTTCCCGCAACGCCGCAAGCAGCGCTTCCTCGCGGATCAGCGGACCGCGCGCCGGGTTGAGCACGTACGCGTGCGGCTTCAGCGCCGCCAGCTCGCGCTCGCCGACGATGCCTTGCGTGCGCGGCGTAATCGGCAGCGCCATGATGAGAAAATCGAGCCCGCCGAGAAACTCCGGCTCCTCGCCGGCAGTGAAAACCCGATCCGGCAGCGTGCCGTCCGGATCGCCGGCGCCCGGCACGACATACTGCGCGTCGCGCCGCTTGACCGACTCGCGCACGAGCACGTGCACGCAAATGCCCATCAGCTTGAGCAGCCGCGCCGTTTCGCGCCCGATGCCGCCGTAGCCCCAGATGCCGGCGACGGAGCCGCGGATTTCCCGCTGGAAGCGGGCCGAACGATCCCAGATGCCGGCTTCCTGGTGGCGGATCATGCCGCGCATGTCGCGCGCCAAATTGATCATCATCGCCACGTTCCACTCGGCAATGGCGGTGTCGAACACGCCAAGCGCATTGCAGGCGCGAACGCCGCGCGCCGGCAAGCCGAGCGGCAGCAGCTGCGAATAGCCCGCCGAGCCGATCTGGATCCACTGCAGCGAACGCATCGCGGACAGATTGGTAGGCGCAAACGTGCAGAACAGGATATGTGTATCCGCCGCCAGTTCCTCCGGCAGTTCGTAAGCGTCCTGGCGTTCCGGGATCACCGTCACGTTTGCTCCCGGCAGCGCGCGCAGCCGCTCAAGCTGCTGCGGCTCCACCGCCATATTAACAACGATATTCAGCTTCATCGTGTATTTCCACCCCGCTTCCTTATGGCGTGTCTGACTTACCCCCGGTAAGCCTGCACAAAACTTCCTTGCATGGAACGAAAATTCGGCCCAATCTGCTTTCCCCGGAGTGTTCAGTCACGCCCTAGTCGACCAGAATTTTCCCCGGTACGCTGTTGAATTCCCCGCTGCCTGGAACGAACGGGTATTTGTTTTTGATCTCGTCCGTCAAAATAACGCCGAACCCCGGCTTGTCGCACGGATGCACGAAACCGTCCTTCAGGATGAACGAGTCGGTGACAATATCGCTGTGCAGCCCGGCATAGTCCGGCGGAATTTCGAGAATGCGCGTGTTGCCGGAAGCGAAGCCGCAGTGGATGTTCTGCATCAGGCAGCCGCCGGCTCCCCAAGCATGCGTCGCAAGCTGCCGCCCGTTCTGCTCCAGCATGGCGGCGACGCGCATGAACTCGCCGATGCCGCCGATGAACGCCGCGTCCGGCTGGCCGATATCGAAGCAGTTGCGGTCCAGGAACGTCTGCCATTCGCACACTCCCGCCAAACATTCGCCCGCCGCGACCGGTATGCTGGTCCGCTGACACAACGCCTCGTAGCCGGCAATGTCCGTGTAATGAAGCGGCTCCTCGAAGAAAATTAAATCGTACGGCTCCAGCGCCTTCAACACCGTTGCCGCCGTCTCCAGATCCCACGTTTTGGTTGGGCTGTTGCCCATATGGCCGTCCATCATGATGCCGACATCCCGGCCGACGTGCCCGCGGAGAAACGCCAGCTTGTCGGCTTCGAAGGCGGCGATTTCCTGCGGGTCGTCAGGCATGTGCCAACGGCCCAAGGTTGCATCAAGGCAACCGGCGCCGATCTTGAGCGCGCGGAAGCCGAGCGACAAGTAGTGGTCCGCTTTGGCGGCGAGCCGGTCCTTCGGGTAGTTGCTCGGGCCGCCGGTTGCGTAGCAAGCCAGCTTGTCGTGCTTGAGCCCGCCGAGCAGCTGATACACCGGCAATCCGACCGCCTTGCCGGCCAAATCCCACAGGGCGGCTTCGATGCCGCCGAGCACGGACAAGCCGAGACCGACGCGACACCAGAAATTGCCGCATTGGTACATACGGCGCCAGAGGACGTCGATATTGTCCGGCTCCACCGTCTGCCCGATCAGAATCGGCTTGAAGAAGTCGACGATCGTCGGCACCGATTCGGGAAAAAAGTAGCCGATATACGTTTCGCCGAGCCCGATCAGCTCCGTATCGGTATGGATTTCAATGAATGCCGCGCTGCGGCGTTTGCGCGCTTCCGACAGAAACGGGTCGTTCGTGCACGGTCCGGTCATCAGCACTGTTTTGACATCGGTAATTTTCACGTTTTCTCCTCCATGGGGCGATTTACCCCCATTATAGGATGGGAACCTCCGCGAACCTAGAGGAAAAAATCGCGGTTTCTAGCACTTTTGCACGGGGAGACAACTTGCAGGGAGCGGCCTGGATCGGGTACATACTGGCAACCTGATAGCTGATAGCCTTCGTAAGAAAGCACGTTGCCATTCCCGCGGTGATCGGCTATACTTTATTTATAGACTGGTCAGTCGGTTTATTAACGGAAAAGGAGTGAGATCGATGGCCAGACCTGCCGGACAAGGCGAGCATACCAAGAAACGGATCGCGCTGCGGGCGAAGGCGCTCTTCGAGCAGAAAGGCTATTCCGCCGCCACCATGGACGAGATCCGCGAGGCTGCCGGCGCCAGCAAAGGCAGCATCTATTACCATTTTAAAAGCAAAGACGAGCTCTTCCTGTACATCCTGGAGCTGACGATGCTGGAGTGGGTGAACAAGTGGGCCGCGATTGCCGCTCCCCTGCTCACGGCGACCGACAAACTGTACGCGCTAGCCGAACACTTCGCCTCCGACTTCCAGAACCCGCTCATCAAAGCGGCAGAGGAGTTCAGCGGCAGCGAAGCTGCCGATCCGGCCGTACTCGCCCGTTTGTTGGAAATTACCCGCATCCACTATCCGATCTTCCGGCAGCTGCTCGAGGACGGAATGGAAAGCGGCGAGTTCGCGCGCATGGACGTAGACGAATTGATGTACATCGTGCTCGGACTGATGGGCGGCCTCGGCGTCGCTTATTACGAGCTCGGAGCCGAGCGGATTGCCCCCCTGTATCGCAAGTCGATCGATGTTTTGCTTCGCGGCATTGGCACTTCCGGCGCAGGCAGCTAAGATAGGGTTTCCGGCGATCTCCGGTGCGACGACTGGGGAGCCGACCGCTCTTTGACAGGCATGGAGCCCGCGGAGCGGAGTTCGTCGGATTTTCGGAATGCGGGGCGGTTATTTTTTTGCCCGATTATCTGACCGACCAGTCGGATTATTAATAAGGAGGCGAGGGAGCCATGAAGGAATTATGGAAAAACAAAGTGTTTGTACTGGTGGCTTCGGCTGATCTGTTGCAGCAGATCGGCATCTGGGTGCGGAACATGGCCTTGCTGTTCTACATAGTCGAGCAGACGGGCAACGACCCCGTGGCGGTATCGCTGCTGACCGTGTTCGAATATGCGCCGATCTTCGTTTTTTCGATTGTCGGGGGTACGCTCGCCGACCGCTGGAATCCGAAACGGACGATGATCACCGGCGACGCGCTCAGCGCCGTCTCCATCGCGGTCATCCTTTCGTTCGTCGTGGCCGGCTGGTGGCAAGTCGTCTTTGCGGCGACGGCCGTGTCGGCTATCGTCAGCCAATTCTCCCAGCCCTCGTCCGCCGTCATGTTCAAGCGCCATGTGCCCGAAGATCTGATCCCGGCGGCGACCGGCGTCACGCAAAGCCTGATGGCCCTCTTCACCATCATCGGCCCGGTGCTCGGTACCGTCATTTATTCGTGGGCCGGCGTCAAGAGTTCCCTCGCCCTGCTGATCGCCCTGTTCACCTTGTCCGCGCTGATGCAACTGGCACTGCCGACTTACAAGAGAGCCTCCCGGCTCGCCGGAGGCTCCGTCTGGAAAGAGATGAAAGCCGGGTGGGCCTACATGCGCGGCCAGCGAAACCTGATGCTGATCACGCTCTCCTTCGCCCTGATTGGACTCGGAGCCGGCCTCATCCAACCGCTTGACGTCTTCCTCATCACGGAACGGCTTCACCTGGATAAAGAGGATCTGCAATGGTTTTACTCGCTGGCAGGCATCGGGATGCTGATCGGCGGGGCGGCAGCAGCGACGCTCGGCCGCAAAGCGAACCCGCGTCTCGTCGTCGCGGCCGGCTTCGCTTTCCTGGCGCTGTCGGTCGCAGTCGAAGCGCTGTCGGTCTGGACCGGATTGACCGCCTCCATGCGGTTTCTGGTCGGCGCGGCGATGGCCTTCCTGCAAGTCGTCCTTGGCGCGACGCTCATCTCGATGGTCGAAGAAGCTTACATCGGCCGCGTCAACGGCACCGCGACGCCCGTTATGATGGCCGCCATGCTAATCGGTACCGCCGCATCCGGCTTCCTGATGAAATCGATCTCGCTCGTGCCCACCTACCTGATCGCCGCGGCGATCATCCTCCTGTCGGTGCCGATTGCCCTGCGGCTTCGTTTTTCCGCTCGGGCGGAGGTGGAGGTGGGCTCCGGCGGCTGATAAATAGCTAACAGTACCGGATGGGGGAATTTTTTCTCTCGTTGGATCAACGATACGATCAGTTTCTGTCTTAGTGAGGGACAAACAAATGGTTGTTTGTCGCGAGAGAAGCCGCGATCATTAAAGAGTACAACAGTGGCGGATAGCCCAATACCGGCCAGGCTCTCTTTTCGAGCCTGGAGTGGCTGATTGCCTCGGCGACTCTAGGCGAGCCAGATTCCCTCGATTGCGATTTCAGTCCACTCCTCCGCGGAGGATGCGACAAACAGCACCTGAGCGTACAACTCTGTTGAGAATAACCGTTAGGGAAGATCACCCTGACGGTCCTTTGGGTTTGGCGTCTGAAAGGGCTGCTTTTTTGCCCCGCGGCCATCGGGGCAAGCGCAATGCCGCGTGGGCAATCTGGCTTGGCCGGCAACTGCCAAGCCTCCAGTGGAGCCGGGCCGATACAAGGGAAGGCAGGCCTTGTGATGGAGGATCGTCTATCATCGAGCAGACACTTTGCTTCATGCGCACCATTCCCCCATCCGCCAACTAGCACCTTGCCAAATAGGCCATTTTTTCTTGCCTATTTCGCCAAAAACGGGCAGCCTCTTCAAAATAACCAGCGAAATCACTGGCTATTTCGCTTGAAGTGTCGATATGAAGGCGATCTGGGGCAAATAACCAGTGTTTTCACTGGCTATTTCCGTCGAGCCGGGCAATAGGAGGCAAATAGGCCATTTTTAATGGGCTATTTTGGTTGCCAGCAATAATCGGGCCACTCAGGGGCCCTTTGTTTTCGGATGGTTACCTTGGCCCCATGGATTCCCGGCATCCGAAAACAACTAGCGATCGGAAGAGCGGCCTTCCACGCAGCGGCTGGCTGCAGCGTGAAGCTGGGTTACGCTTCCTAGCGCCAGCACGCCTGCAACATCCTACCCCCACCCCGAAACTTATGAATTCTTATATATGAACAAATGATTTCAATCCACTCATCCGTGAAAGATGTGGCGCGATCCGGTGCAGCTGCGCAGGCGGAATTGGGGCATTTCAATCCACACATCCGTGAAGGATGCGACAGCGAATTTCACCCAAAAACATACTACAAAACCCATTTTCGTGGTAAAATCCACACTTGCAAAAGAATATCAACACAAATAAGCTCCAATTGACGTCCACTTTCTAGTAAAATATGAAAATTATACAATGCGAGTCCTTCAGGAAAATCATGTTCGCTCCACATTCGCACCATCAATCCACATTTGTCGAAAAACCGTGCATTCATGATCCAATATAAACTAAATTAGGAACATATCATCAATCTTGCACAACCTTTTTCACAAGCGTCCGACCAGCGGTCATATCATCTTTTTCAACAAAATGATGCTTTCCGTCCCAATCATTGTCCGGGTAACTCAAATTACGGAAAGAAATAACCTACCAACGCCGCATACCGATCTTGGGCAGACAGGCAAGTGTCCGTTAAAAACCCTTTTTCAGAACGGTATTCCTTCAGGCCGCGATAGTAAAACAACTTGTGCTCATGGTCGATGATGAAGGGCATAATATCGTGATTCAAACATTCCTTGAACATAATGATCCTGCCCACCCGCCCATTGCCATCCTGAAAAGGATGGATACTTTCGAATTCATAATGAAATTCGACGATATCCTCCAGTGACACAGTTGCCTTGCGACCATACGCGGCCAGCAGTTTGGCCATGGCTTCTGCTACTTTGGCGGGGGCGGTCGTTTCCATATCACCTACCATATTAGGCCTGGCTTTGTAATCCCCAACCCGGAACCACTCTTTCCTCTCATCGGTAGTATTTCTTTTCAAAATGCGGTGATATTCCTTTATGATTTCTTCCGAAAGGTTGCTCCGCGCGTGTTTCAGCATATAGTCAAAGCAAGCAAAGTGATTGACGGCCTCTATAATATCGTCAACATTTGCCGGTTCTCCGGGATCCGTATGAAGCGTATTGGTTTCAAAAATATAGCGGGTCTGCTCCTCAGACAACCTGCTGCCTTCAATCCGATTCGAGTTGTAGGCAAGCTTAATTTGGGTCTGATGGTACAGTCCCCCTCTCAACCCCATCTTCATTTCTTCCTGCAAAAGTTGCCATAAAGTGGGTCGCGTCATTCCCTTTCTCCTCGCTCATAAAAAGATTCGTTCCCCTTGCTTCTGCTTGCTGTTACCATTATAGCATTTTAAAGGACATGATATGCAGCCGCCCGCCGCTCCCCATATTGATAGGAAGGGAGACCAGTGGATTCACTTCTTGCGTGCAACCTCCCATTACGTCGCGGGTGGCACTCACACAATGAATACTTGTTTTCGAAGTCGCGCTCCTGCTCCACGCATCCGTGAGGGAGGCGACGACCGTATCCAACCAGTTTGCGCTCTGCTGCTGGCTATTTCAATCCAAGCATCCGCGAGGGATGCGACGTTGGCGTAGGTTCACCGTCAAACTCAATGCTCATTTCAATCCACGCATCCGCTAGGGATGCGACTGGAACTTATTACTTTAACCAGCTTCGCCGTATCATTTCAATCCACGCAGCCCTTGCGGGATGCGACATGTAAATGCCCAATTCATGGTATATTGTGAATACATTTCAATTCACGCATCCCTTACGGGATGCGACGTGCTATCCTCGAGCGGTATGTTACGCAACTGGAATTTCAATCCACGCACCCCTTGCGGGATGCGACTCACGACGACGATCGCTGACGATCTTGTTGGTGCTATTTCAATCCACGCACCCCTTGCGGGATGCGACCCCCGAGATAATTCAAACAAAGGGTTTGATGTGATTTCAATCCACGCACCCCTTGCGGGATGCGACGACGGCTACGATAAATTCAATCGGGAACATAGGGATTTCAATCCACGCACCCCTTGCGGGATGCGACATGCAGGTGAGTGCGACCCACTCCCCTTTACCACATTTCAATCCACGCACCCCTTGCGGGATGCGACGCGGCAGCTTTTCATCGGGAGTGGTTACGTTTGATTTCAATCCACGCACCCCTTGCGGGATGCGACGAAAGCCGTCCTTCTCGCCCATTTGATCCAAATTATTTCAATCCACGCACCCCTTGCGGGATGCGACCAAGGCGAGCAGGGCATACAGGGCGAGCAAGGTCCATTTCAATCCACGCACCCCTTGCGGGATGCGACAAAGGTTCGAAAAACCTTGTACCGCTCCCCCTCATTTCAATCCACGCACCCCTTGCGGGATGCGACGAAGGCGTTACCCTGACGACGGCCGACAAAGCCATTTCAATCCACGCACCCCTTGCGGGATGCGACTTCCTCGATGAGATGATCGCCGAGCACATGATGGAGATTTCAATCCACGCACCCCTTGCGGGATGCGACAAGAGCAGATTCGCCGTTACCATTTCGCGAAATTATTTCAATCCACGCACCCCTTGCGGGATGCGACGTGGTAATACATATCGCATCCGAAAGGGAGTAGGATTTCAATCCACGCACCCCTTGCGGGATGCGACGCCTTGAATTGATCCTGAATTTCGAAAGTGCATAAGGTCAATGCAAAATGCTAAAGCAACGGTGATTTGAGATGTAAAAATGTAGGAGTTCCCCAGGACAAGTGAGAACGGGAGCTAGTAGCGGATGGTCTTTCCCCCTCCCCACAGAAGAGGCCTCCACTATTTCCATGTAAAATTATTGCTTCCATCATTCTAACTGTACCACTCGAGCCTCGATCCGTTTCCAGGCATAACGGCTGGCGAAGTCTTTTATAAGCTTCAATACGACAGAGCGGCTATGCCGGATGAGCGTCGCAGCACAATGAAAGAATTCTAGGCGGAACCTTGCAATCGTGTAACCCTGATGCACCGGTTCACAGCAGTCACGTTTGAAGCGCTCGAACAGATTGTAGGCAAGGAGCTTGATCAGCAAGTCCAGTTCATTGGCTTGAAAATCGCCTGTTGCAATACGGTCGATAGAGAAGCCGTTCTTGGCTTCTTTAATATAGTTCTCGATGCAGCAGCGCTGGTTGTAGAAACGCCATAAATCGATCGGCTCCCATGCCAGATTGGTCACGATCGCCTCATATTGCCAGTCGGTATCAAACACGATCCGGCCTTGACCATCGTCGAACACTTGCGCCTTGCGGATGATGGCCACCCGGCGCGCTTTGTTCCAAGAGGTTGCTTTATAAATCAAGGAAATGCCTTCGATGATCCAGTCTTCGTCGACGAAGCGGTTCCAAAAGCGGCAAGCCTGCACCTCCTTGGCCAGTCGCTGGGTCCATTTCAGCTTGCCGACATAGCCGATGTTTTTCTGCTCCCACAAGCTGTAGAAATCTTCGCCGCCGAAACCTTTGTCGAATCGGGCGTACTTCACTTTGCGTTCTCCGATCAGGTGAAACGTTTGTTTCAAAAAGTCGGCGGCATCGGTGGAAGAATGCGTATTACCCGGTCGAAGCACCGTGTTCAAGTGAAACCGGGACTGCCCTTCAAAAGCGAGCAGCGGATGATAGCTTTTACGCCCGGGCTTGTGCGGATTGGTGCCCTTGGCCGCGCCGGACTGGTCGCCGTACACCGTCTCCACCGTGGAATCCAGATCGAGAATCAGCTCAGACGGTAAGCAGGGCCGGATAATCTCCTGATTCAGCATTCGCAGTTCGTTCACCAGATTGGGGCAAGAACGACCGAGCCTGATCAATTCCTTGTACAGCAGGCTGTGGTGCGGACAGCGGCCGCCGAGAAAGCGCCTCAGCAGCGCATCGCCTTGCAACCGACGAAAATGGAAAATTCGTTCACAGCCGAGCATCCAACCGACGATGAGATAGAGCAGGATACGGTGAACGGGAAAGAGTGAGTTGCGCGCTTTGCCTCATGAGAAGCTGCGCATGGCGTCGGCCAACTTGATTTTTTCTAGAAAGACCAGAAAGATTTTGACGCCACCATAACTGGTTGCGTTTTGCAGGGAAAATTCAGACTTGATTTTGCCAATGGCTGTGGTAGACTTCACCTAATAGGTGCTCCTCTCTTTGGGTGATGTTGTTCTGGACAAACACCATTCTACCAAAGATTAGAGCCCTTTTTTTATTTTCTCAGAGAGCGGTACTTTCGAAATTCAGGTTGATATTTTGTCCCATCAGTAAATTATTTCAATCCACGCACCCCTTGCGGGATGCGACCATCGCACGTTTCAAGCGTGGCAACGTTTGTCGAATTTCAATCCACGCACCCCTTGCGGGATGCGACCAACTTCCATATCCGCAGCATGGGAAGTAGTGGAATTTCAATCCACGCACCCCTTGCGGGATGCGACAATGCTCCCGGGTTGCGTATACCGGGACAGGATGTATTTCAATCCACGCACCCCTTGCGGGATGCGACAAATCTGGGGAGACGGATACTTCGACGATATCGCTAATTTCAATCCACGCACCCCTTGCGGGATGCGACCTGTAATGCGCTCGACATCAAAATCGAAATCTCTTGTATTTCAATCCACGCACCCCTTGCGGGATGCGACACTTGCCGGTTTACGGTATCCTGCAATTTAAGCTATTTCAATCCACGCACCCCTTGCGGGATGCGACGCAAATCAAACGGCGAAAGGGAGTAGCGAAAATATTTCAATCCACGCACCCCTTGCGGGATGCGACTGATACCGACGCGGCCGAATTTGGTTTTATCGGGATTTCAATCCACGCACCCCTTGAGGGATGCGACGTTGTTACGATTTCCGTATCCATTGCTTTGTTGGGATTTCAATCCACGCACCCCTTGCGGGATGCGACGATAACATTCTACATCAGATTTACAATTAATTCGAGATTTCAATCCACGCACCCCTTGCGGGATGCGACAGCATCGGGGTCAGCAGGAAATGGCTTGGTTGACGATTTCAATCCACGCACCCTTGCGGGATGCGACGCAATTGACCGCGGAAGAGTTGATCGCGCTCATAATTTCAATCCACGCACCCCTTGCGGGATGCGACTGATGCGAGGTGGAGGATCTTGTCAAGCAATACAAATTTCAATCCACGCACCCCTTGCGGGATGCGACAAGAAAACTTGGAGCAAGGTTGGCGGACAGATGCAATTTCAATCCACGCACCCCTTGCGGGATGCGACGTACCGTACGAGCCACATATAGCGTTTTGGAAAGAATTTCAATCCACGCACCCCTTGCGGGATGCGACAAATTTGAGGTTCTGATGGGGAGGTTTTCTGGGTATTTCAATCCACGCACCCCTTGCGGGATGCGACAACTGTCGCAATGGCTGTCTGAGGAGCTGGAGGAAATTTCAATCCACGCACCCCTTGCGGGATGCGACGCCGGGCATACCATTGCACTCCGGGAACCGGCGTGATATTTCAATCCACGCACCCCTTGCGGGATGCGACAGATCAAAATCATATCGATAATACTCACCAGTTTATTTCAATCCACGCACCCCTTGCGGGATGCGACCCTCCCCGCGAGTGCGATAATCTTGTCGCTGTTGACATTTCAATCCACGCACCCCTTGCGGGATGCGACTAGCGCTTAAACGATTTTTCCTTGAATCGTGCCGTATTTCAATCCACGCACCCCTTGCGGGATGCGACATCGCGTTCTTCGCGAGCTGGATGACCTGGAGACGATTTCAATCCACGCACCCCTTGCGGGATGCGACATGCTTACCTTCGATGTAGCGGTTACGGTTGTTCTATTTCAATCCACGCACCCCTTGCGGGATGCGACGACAATGAGTCGGAAATGTACTACTATCGTAACATTTCAATCCACGCACCCCTTGCGGGATGCGACCATAGCGAGCGAATACGTGATGTCCTCGTTCTGCTATTTCAATCCACGCACCCCTTGCGGGATGCGACCAGATACGCGTCGGCCGGGTTGGCCGTGTCTGGTGCATTTCAATCCACGCACCCCTTGCGGGATGCGACAAATAGCGCCGTATACACGCGTGATTTTCGCATATTTCAATCCACGCACCCCTTGCGGGATGCGACGGTCGTCGGATTTACATTATCGATGTTGACGATGACATTTCAATCCACGCACCCCTTGCGGGATGCGACTGTGAGTGGTTCAGTGATTCGCTGCGGACGTTCGAATTTCAATCCACGCACCCCTTGCGGGATGCGACGGCGAATTCTACCCATAAACATCCTAATATATCCACGTAAGTGGTAGAATCCACAAGAACACAATCACTTCATAATGTTCAATATCCATTCAAAATCCATATACCGGATATTTGTGTAAATTCCCTGGTGCGAATCCCCCCGGAAAATCATGTTCGCTTCTCATTCGCACCACAGATTCGCACCGTCTTCCCGCCGACCGATCCCTTACCAAATGAGCGTCCCTTCCATATCCAGCGAAGTCTTCACACCCACATGCTCCACTTTGTTCTTGTAGTTATTGCCCAGTTGATAGAACCGCAAGCTGTCCTTCTCTTCATCGATCAAGTCAATCAGCTTCAACTTTAAAGCAGCCAACTGCGCCGCGTCCACGACGCATTCAAAAACAGAATGTTGCACCCGCTGCCCATAATTCTGGCACACTTTGGCAACTTGCCGCAACCGCTTTTGGCCCGCGCTGCTGACCGTGCTTACATCATACGTAATCAACACGAGCAGAGGAATCACCTACTTCCACAGAAATGGAGGGTACTCATCAAGATCATCGCGCAGATGGCGCGCCAGCAGCAACGCTTGCGCATGCGGCACAAGCCCCCAAGAGAGGCTCTCGCCAAGATAAGGATGCGTAATCTTCTCCTGCTTCTTCTCCTGCCACGCAGTCAAAAACTTCTTCCGCGCCTCATCCCGCAAAAGGACCGCCCCATTCTCTTTCTGAACAAAATCGTCCCCGCTCACCACCTTCTTGTTGATCAGCGACAACACAAACCGATCCGCATATACGCCGCGCAGTTCCTCCATCACATCAAGTGCAAGCGAAACCCGCCCCGGCCGGTCGCGATGCAGGAATCCAACATACGCATCCAGCCCAACTCCTTCCAACGCGGCAGCGACATCGTTAGCCAACAGCGAGTAAGCGAATGAAAGCATCGCATTGACGTTATCCCGCGGCGGACGACGCGAACGGGCACGAAAATAAAAGTGCTCCTTCTGCTGCAAAATCATCGCATCCACCAACTGGTTGTACCCCAGTGCCGCTTGCCCTTCCAACCCGCGCAGCCTCTCCAAATCCTCGCACTCACGAATGTCCGCCATCAGAGCAGACAGTTGTTGCGACACTGCTTTGAAACGGGCAACGTCCACACGAAGCGGATAATCTCTTGTCATTCGTTCGATCATCCACTTGTGATTGTACAACTTGCCAATGAGGAAATTCCGCGCAATCCGCGCCGATGCCGCTTCATCATCCGATACGCGGTATTGCTTTTTGCGCAGCGTCACGTTGCCGCGACTCTCGCCGATCACCCGCGCCAAGTAACGCCCGGTCATCGTAAAAAACACGATGGAAATATCCCGCTCCGCACAATACCCCATCAGCGCCGGACTCGCCCCCGTATACCCGAACGCTACTATCGATTCCAAATTGTGCATGGGCAGTCGCCCCAGCTTCTCCTGCTCCTTCAGCAGCACCAGATTGTCGCCGTCGAGCGAAAGGTACACATCCGGCTGGGTCACGTATACGGTATTGAGCAGCTTCCTCATTCCCGGATGCCCCCTTCCACATAGCTTCTTACACTTCGCTTGCTCATTAACTCCGGCATACACACATGCTGCAGCGAACAACTGCGACAATGAGCGCCCGTCTTTACCTTGGGGGTGTGCAAACGGCCGTAATAATCTTGCATTTCCGCCGCAATACGCCGTGCTTCCCGCTTCAACTCCGCCGTCAGCGGCACTTCGACCCGATGCTTGATTTCGTTATAAAACAAGTATCCGGTATCAACCTCGCACAGCAGCATCTCTTCCAAACAAATTGCTTGCGCGGTCAATTGCGCCACATCCTCGTCGCCTCGTTTCGGCCGGCCGCGTTTGTATTCCACCGGGTATGCGAGGTAGGTGCCTTCGGCGCCATGGATGGAGACGCCGCGATCGTCGCGGACGAACTCTACCACGTCGCACACCCCGGACAACCGCAGCGATGCCGACTGGACCGGCATAGCGCGAACGATCAGCTTGTCTCCCCGCTTCTCCCTGGTAAACGGCTGATCGGCGCGCTTATGAAGATGTTCGCCCTCTATCGTACGCACATTCTCTTCCCACTGCTGCTCCATATGAATCAATGCCCACTGCCGTTTGCAAAATTGAAAATGCTGGATCCCCGACAGCATCAAATAATCGTCTTCGTCCTTACCGGCCATCCAAAATCTCGACCTTCAATCCTTCCAAGGGCAGCGGAACGAATTCGTAATCGGAAAAGGTTTTCGGTTCCTCCGCCCGCTTCTCTACCTGCAGCGAACGATGCACCTTGGCCGTAGAATATTGCCCCAGCTTGGACGTGTGCGCCCACCAGTATACGCGATGCACCTCCATGCTTCCTTCCGGTCTGGCAGAAGAAGCGTCATTCTCGAACAAGGTCACCAACGCTTGCTTCAGCTTCTCTGCGTCCTCGTTGGTAAAGCCGGTTTTCTCCGCCAATTGTGTATTGATGCTGCCGTAGAACAGATACACGCCCGAATCGACACGGTGCTTCATGCCCATCGTGTCCGAACCGCGGGACGCACCCGGCTCGGAGTTGACGCTTTTCGTAATTTGCGTGCTTGTAATGTCAACCGGATCGAGGCTCGTCGCAGCGTGAATCGACACCGGGCCCCGTACGCCTACCGAAACGCCTCCGCCTTTGGTATCCGATTTGAAAGCAAACACCTGACCGAAGCCGCGTACGTCAAACCACTTCCGACAAGCCACGTTCGCAAATTCTTCGCCCGACCCCGTCTTTGACTTCAAAATTTTATCCAATTCGTCCACGGACTCGGCCCGCTCCCGCATGCTGTTGAACGAATCCGTCTTGCGATCGCTGGACTGCACGAAAATCGCTTCCCCCATATCCTGCAAACGGTTGCGGATTTTGCGCTTGATCGCCACATCCGACACTTCGCCCGATCCGTCGTAATTTTGCCGGGGCCGGTTGCCGTTAAGCGGATCGCCGTTGGGGTTTGCCTTGGTAACGGAAAACACTACCGCAAAATCAATTTTATGATCCAATGTAGACATATCGATCGCTCCTTAGTTCGATGCTTCTTCGGCATCGTTGGATTCTTTTTTCGGGATCAGTTCGTGCCGCTGGCTGTAGAAACCAAGTAAATACAAACCGGACAACGGTCGGTTGTTAAACTGGTCGGCCGGAATTTGTGATCCAATCTCATCAATGAGCTGGTTCAATTTGTTTGCATATGTCCCGAGCCTGGCCTGATGCGGTACCAATGCGGCTTGAATGGTAAGCCAAGTTCGTTCCGGATGTCTCGAGAACGCATTCATGTAACGAATGGCGTTACTTGCCCGTTTCTCTTCAAAACCCAACGAGCGCCGCTCCAATACATCCGCTACCGCCAGCAACCGGCCGAACAAATAATCGCGATGATCGTTCGATTCATCCAACGCCACTTCAAGTTCCTCCCTTTTGTTTATTAATGCACAGGCAATGCTGAGCGTCTTCTCCCAGTCCCAGCGTTCCATCGATTCGGGGCTGGACGCGCGGCGAAAGGCGCTGTTGACGATATCGAGCGGAATCGGCTTGCCGTCCACGATGCAGGGCAGCATGCGCTCCATCAAGCCTTTCACCACTTTGTCGCTCGCCCGCGGACCGTACGCGGCGAAAGCAATATCTTTCGTCGCAGGCGCCCCGTAAAACGCTATGAATTCGCCGTTGTCGTTCTTGCGATAGCGGTGCAGCCACATGCAAGTGGTATGCCATTCAACCAGCTTGTCCAAGTACAAATGCTTGTCCAGATTGCGGTAATACAGCACAGCCATACGCCCTGTGGTCGCGGAATCGAGCACCATGATATTGACGTTATACTCGCGATCGACGTACTTCGGATCTGCCAGCTGATTGCGGTAACCGCCCAATGCTTTGTTCACTTCGGCCGCAAATTCATGTTTGGTAAACACCTGGCTCGTATTAGCCGACTCTTGCGACGACTCCAACGCAAGGGTGAAAAAATCGTCCATTACCCCGGGAATATCGGGTTGCTTGTTCCCCCATACGAGAAACACGCGCTGGTCGATGATTTTGCCTTGCCTGTTGATCAGCCATTTGAGCGCATTGTGCGCTTTCTGTGACACCTCGTAACTGATGCTCGCCGCATCGCGGCTATCCCTGAACCTCCCGCGAAATGTAAAGCCGCTCGTATCGTTGGCGGAGATGAGCTTGGCCTTGTCGGCGGCGTTGCGGATTTTGTTCGCGTGCTTGTCGGTTGCCGGCATCTTGTCGCCCGTAACATAGCACCAATCCTCATCGCCCAGTTGCCCGCTGTAATACCTTACGAACGACTCGTACATCTCCGGGTCCTTCCATACTTTTGGCGTAACCGTTTCCTGGCTGACATTGAATCTGACGAAAGCGCTTTCCTGATCCCCGGCGACAACGGAGAAAATGGAAGGTCGGATCGTCGTCCCATGAAACGTCTCTGCTTTTTTGTCCCATTTGTCCAGCAAATGGTTGTTTTCATCCAGGTAGAGGATTTTCCAAGCCACCAGATCCTGAATCAGCCTGCCCTTGCGCAAATAGTGGTAAATGCTCTTTACCTTGGCCGTCGCATGCGGCGAATTCGCCCAACCGGCCAGTTGTTTGATGTATGCGTCGAAAGGCACTTCTTTTTTGATTTCGCCGCCATAAGCCACATAGTCCCCGGCCACATAACTGAGCTTGTCGTGCAGCGGATAGGGAGCGACCTTAGCGCCTGCACGGCTCGCAGAATCTTCGGTGCATGGGATAAGCGTGCTCGCATCGCCTTCGATTACAGATGCCGTCAGAAATTCGCCATCCTCGGTAATCTCGACCTCGATGTGCGCATTTTGCGTCGTATGCGAGACGGGCAACAGCGTAAATTCTTGCTCGTTCTGTTTTCGTTCGATTGTACCCACATGCCCCTCATGGGCTTTGTACGTTTCAAACAAGTTGAGCAACCAGCTCATGAAAACCTCCCCTCCTCCAGTCGCGCGAACAGTTCGTCCGCCGATTCGATGTTGTTCGCGTCGAACCGTTTCGGCTCCATTTCGCCAATCGTCCGCACCGACGGACATTCTTCGGGACGGATGAATGAAATGACGCCGTCTTTCATCACCGCTTGCCACAGACGGACTTCCAGCTGATTCCGCCCAGTTTCATCAGGATAGTTGATGCCATGGACCATGCTGCCCAAGTGGATTTCGCCATATTTATCGTAAAAGCCCTCGCCTTCGCCAAATTCGCACGGCTCCACGTATGCCTGGCACTCTCGTGTGCCAAGGAAAATATCTCTTCTGCCGCCTGCCTGCAGCGATCGTTTCATGATGTTATGATGCTTGTGCTCGTTGCGGTCATGCTCCAGGTCGGGACGATGGGGGTTGAACTCGAAGTGCGCCCTCACCTGGTAATGCACGTCTCGCAGATAAGTGTAGTTGGCCAGCGTATTGCCACCGCCATATTCCAATGGTCGTACGCCTTTCGATTCCATTCGGATTGGCTTCATTACGCGCACCTTATCAATGTAGATAATGATCGTCGGCTTCCAGTAAATACTTTCAGCTATACCTTTCAGCGCCTGGTACGTTGGCACTTGATAAGTCAGCTTCTCGCCGCCCAATTTCGTCAGCGGATCGGTAAAGAGCGCATACGGTCCGTACAGAGAAAATTCGATGGCATTCCTCATAAGAATCACCTCCTTTCCGGAATGGCATTTATTTCTATATGTAATTATAGAACACTAAAAAATATTAATCAACGATTCATATAATTTAATATATGAAAGTTAATAATCCATTTATATTACTATATGAATGTTAATTTTTTTTTTGCATGATATAATGAGTAGTCTCTGTTTCGGCGTAAGCAGATTCAGAGTGGATTGAAAAATATAGTAAATGAAATGGATCCTGTTCAGTAATTGAACAGGTTTCTTTTCATCCTCAATACATGCTGAGATCAAACTGACTGTCGTTGGCGAGATCAAGCCCGTATTTTTCGTTGTAAGCCGATTCCTTCAACGCCCATATCTTCCCGTCAAGCAAGCTGACGAGACCGCCGTTTCGCTCCAGCAGCGCCCGCTCATGGTAAAACAGGTTCACCGAAAATTGCTGCGCCCGCCGCAACAGCCGCGACAACTCTTCGATCGTTTCGTCGCCGGTGAGTCTGGCTATCAAATCCTTGCCTTCGCCGTAAGGAACGAGAACCGCCGTCGTCTTATCGCTAATCGCCTCGAAATACTCCGCTGCGGTACGATAGCTGTTGACGAGGAACAGCGGGAGGTCTTGTTTTTTTGTTTCGATGTAGGCAACGTAAAAGATATTCTGCTTCCGCTCGGCCAACAACAGTTTGGTCATCGTCATATCCGTGCTCAATTCGGGAAGCGGATAGTCCAGCTTGGACTTCATCTCCGTATAGAACGACTGGAAATATCGTTTCATCGCCTGAACGGATAAGGGGCTGCCGCCAAAAAGCCTATTATCCCGTTTCATCAAAGCGAGAATATTGCGCGCTTCCGTTTTGCCGACGCGTATCTCATGCAGATGCTTCAAGTTCTCCTCTTCATGATCGATCACGTACACCCGGCGGATGGCATCCTCGCCATGCCGGTTGCATCTGCCCGCCGCTTGCGCAATCGAATCCAATCCCGCCAGCGAACGAATGACGCATTCGAAGCTGACGTCCACCCCTGCTTCAATCAGCTGCGTGCTGACGCAAACGACAGGCTCGCGGCGGTCGAGATGCCCGCGCACCTTCTCCAGAATCGTGTTCCGATGCGCGGCGCACATTGAGGTACTCAAATGGTAAAGAGGAATGTCCTGGTCGGACAACCGCTCGTACAGGCGTTTTACCACCGCTTTCGTATTCAGCACGACAAGCACGCTGCGCACCTCGCACAGCCGCTCCTTAACGAAGGCGGTCAGCTTTTCGCTATCGAACGTTTCGCCTGTTGCTCTGTCAATGATGTCGACACGTTTGAATGCTTCGACTACCCTGTCCAGGTCGGCAATCATTTCGCCATCGGGAGTGACGCGCAGCTTCTGCTCGACATGATCGAGCGCCGGCTGGGTAGCTGTACACATCACGATGCTGGAATTCCCGTCATCTTTGAGAAAATTGACCGCCTGATTGAACAGCGAGACACAGGAGACAGGCACCTTCTGCACCTCGTCGAAAACGATTACGGCATCGCACAAATTATGAAGCCTCCGAATATTGCGCGTCCCCTTGGCGTAGAACACGTTCAGAAACTGCACCATCGTGGTAAAAATAATGGGCGCCTCCCAGTTGTCCTTGGCCAGCTTCAACTTTTGGCGCTTGTTCACGAGGCCGTCTTCGAACTCATCTTCGTCGTCGGCATCGTCCACCACATTCGAATGATGCTCAAGAATATGCTCGTCGTCCATCAGGATGCGACGCACTTCCGCAGCGTTTTGTTCAATTATAGTCGTGAACGGCACCACATAAATGATGCGCGACTTGTTGTGCTGTATCGCGTGGCTGAGCGCGTAGCGCAAACTGGCCAACGTTTTGCCGCCGCCGGTCGGGATCGACAGCATATAAATCCCCGACGGCCTGGCGGCAAACCGTTCGCATTGCGTTGACATTTCCTTGCGCAAGGCATTGATGGAGACGGCGTGGGGAGCGTTCGGAAATGCGTTGATCCGGACCATCAGCCGTTCGTAAAAGCGTGCAAACAAGGCCCGTTTGTCCGAGTATGAATCCGCAGGTTCTTCCCGGTTCTCTTCGAAAAGTCGCGTATTGGTACGGTCGGCATCAATCAAAGCGCTGAAGATGAATTTGTTCAAAAACAGCAGCTTGGCAGGCAATCTCGCCGCATCCGTTTGCCCCATGTAAGCCTTCATTTCATCAGCCGCGCACGCCACGTAACGTCTGAGTTCGGCTTCACTGATGACTCGTTCCAACAGTTCGGACCTGGATCGATTGAATTCCGGCGGTTCATCTTCCGGTCTCCGAACTCGATTCAGGAAAGGGGATTCCTGCGCCGCATTCAAGTAATCGTGCAAATACGAATGGTGCGAAATGATGGCATTGCCGACCACTTCCGCCACTAGAAAGAGAGTGGGAGAGGAGGTGGCTTTATCCGTATGGAACCAGTCATATAGCAGCTTCCCGCCAGCGGTAGAATGGTCGACGCTGCCTCTTCGCGGCGGAGCATCCGGGTTGGCCACAGCCGCCATAATATAATCGCGGAAACCGTGGGTGAATTTGCCCATATCGTGCAACAACCCGGCCAACCCGGCGATATGCTTCACGCCGAGCTTTTCCCCGTAGCGCTCTGCAAGCGCTTGTACGCCAAGCAGATGTTCCTCGACACTCTGGTGTTTGCCGTCGCTTTCCCGTATGTGGGCGATGTAGCTCATCGTGCTCTCCTTTCGGAACGAAATCGTATACCTGCAGGATACAAAAACACCCCGACAATGGATTGTCAGCGAATACACGTTTGGACTAGGAAAATATACCCAGATTATCATTTCGCCGCTATTCTCCATATTCCTCCCAGAGTCGACAATTAACATTGGAAATGGAAATCGAATGTGGACTATCGGCTGGAGAATGTCGAAAAGCGGTTTCTTTTCCATATGGTCATCTGATAGACGTAGACGATGATCTGGCCGAAGAACGCTTCTCGAACGCGGCGTAACACATCGCCAAGCGTCAGATCGGGTCTTGCCCCAGCCACTCCTGCCACTGAGACTCCAGAAAGTTTTGCGTCAGGAGCTGAATCACCCAAAAACGTTGGATGCCCGTAGTCGAAAGCAACTGGTAGTGGCCGAAGCCCAGCAGTTCCTTGAAGTAGCGATACCCCGTCTCGATGTTCCAGCGCACCTGATAATAGCGCCCAATCGTAACGAGATCCAGCGACACATCCGTACACAGGAGATAAACCTGCATCCGCCGGCGTTGCAAGCGATTGACGCACCAAGGCGCATGATTCAGGAAATACGTGGTGCTGCTCAGGTGGCGGGTACTCTTTGCGGCTTGCTGGATCGGGGGATATTTTTTCGCCCGGCACAGAGATTGATACCTTGGACGAGCGTAAACAGCTGGTTAATGTCGATTGATGCGATGAAGGAACTGGTCGGCAGGAGAAGAAGCAGGAGAAAGTGATGCTCCCTGTCTTGGCGAGAGCATTTTGGGCCAATTGTGCAACGAATTGGATGAATAGCTGCCATTCCCGTGAAAATAGAAGCCACGTCGGCCAAAAGCGGTTGCAGCAAGTTGCCAAGTGTGCCAAAATTATGGGTAATGGGTGCTTTTTGAGTGTGCGGTGGACGCGGCGTAACTGGTTTCGTTGAAATTGGAGCTGATTGACCTGATCGAAGAGAAAAAGGACAGCTTGCGATTCTGTCAGATGGAATAACTACAAGAACAAAGTGGAGCATGTGGGCGTAAAGACAGCGCTGGGTATGGAAGGAGTGCTTATTGGGTAAGGGGAGGGCGGTGAAACGCAGTGCGAATCTACGGTGCGAGTGGGAAGCGAACATGAATCCCCCGGGGGATTCGCACCACGAATTTTACATCAATCCCCTATTTAATGGAATACAATTGGATTTTGTCATTATGAAGTGGCTGCTTCTTCTGCGAGTTATACCATTTAAATGGATATTTTAGTAGATTTATGGATATAACTCGCTGTCGCATCCCGTACGGGGTGCGTGGATTGAAATTTGAATATTGCGCCCCAAAGACTGGTTCCACACGGTCGCATCCCGTACGGGGTGCGTGGATTGAAATTATACGCAATACTCACAAAAAGAACCGTCGTAAGTCGCATCCCGTACGGGGTGCGTGGATTGAAATCACACTCGCAGCGGACCGAGTCCCGGTGTTGGTCGCGTCGCATCCCGTACGGGGTGCGTGGATTGAAATCCGTTAGTATCGTTTTTGGCGGTCAGCTTGATATAGTCGCATCCCGTACGGGGTGCGTGGATTGAAATCTGCCACTCCCGCAGCGCCTGCCGCACCCGCCACGTCGCATCCCGTACGGGGTGCGTGGATTGAAATTTACCGTGCGGTTGAACGCGCCGTACCAACGACAAGTCGCATCCCGTACGGGGTGCGTGGATTGAAATCCAAGATTCGTTTCCACGATCTTCGACATTCGCAGTCGCATCCCGTACGGGGTGCGTGGATTGAAATAGGAAAGGTTTAATCTGACCAAGACGCAGGCAACAGTCGCATCCCGTACGGGGTGCGTGGATTGAAATCATTTTGACAGTTTTCAATCCAAAAAGCATTGAGTCGCATCCCGTACGGGGTGCGTGGATTGAAATCTCGGAGGAAAAGAAGCTACGGATCGGACGTCCGTGTCGCATCCCGTACGGGGTGCGTGGATTGAAATTCAGGTCGACCGAGGAAAAAGTCTCAACGTCGATCCGAGTCGCATCCCGTACGGGGTGCGTGGATTGAAATTCCCCTTGGTGGACAAATACCAGGTCACTGATGGCGTCGCATCCCGTACGGGGTGCGTGGATTGAAATTGCCATGCAAAAACCCCACCACCACTCGTTCCTGGTCGCATCCCGTACGGGGTGCGTGGATTGAAATACCAAACCTTTTGCAGTATCGGCACCAATAAAGTGTCGCATCCCGTACGGGGTGCGTGGATTGAAATCTTTCTGGATAGGCGCTTATAATTTGCTTTCCCTTGTCGCATCCCGTACGGGGTGCGTGGATTGAAATCCGACTTGGTGCGCCTTCGTTGCAGATGACCATTGCGTCGCATCCCGTACGGGGTGCGTGGATTGAAATGCCTACGATAATGTTGGTGTAATACTCGATTTTCTTGTCGCATCCCGTACGGGGTGCGTGGATTGAAATTTGTTTCGGGCCGACCACGGTTTGATATGGTTTCGTGTCGCATCCCGTACGGGGTGCGTGGATTGAAATTCATGCGGGCGCTTGAGTATTCGCCAGCCGGTTTCGTCGCATCCCGTACGGGGTGCGTGGATTGAAATCGTCATTCCACGGCAGTAGAGGACTGGCGCGGAGTCGCATCCCGTACGGGGTGCGTGGATTGAAATCAAGGACGGCCAGCGGTCCTACTACCCGGCCAGCCGTCGCATCCCGTACGGGGTGCGTGGATTGAAATACTTTGTTCGACGCGACGCCCAATTTGTCCATGGTCGCATCCCGTACGGGGTGCGTGGATTGAAATATCAAAAAACGTACGCTTGTACCGCGGCAAACTGGGTCGCATCCCGTACGGGGTGCGTGGATTGAAATAAACACTTCAAGTCCCCGTTTGACTGTCTGATGTGCTGTCGCATCCCGTACGGGGTGCGTGGATTGAAATGCCGGTTGCTTTAATCCGAACTCCTTCTCCATCTTCGTCGCATCCCGTACGGGGTGCGTGGATTGAAATTCCGAAAATTACCTTGACGCATCGCTGGCTGTGTCGCATCCCGTACGGGGTGCGTGGATTGAAATTCTAACTCGCTCTCGAATGCAAATGCGCCCGGGCGCGTCGCATCCCGTACGGGGTGCGTGGATTGAAATATATATGGAAACGGCCCATTTGTTGCTCGGTTTATGGTCGCATCCCGTACGGGGTGCGTGGATTGAAATTCAAAATAAGAAAACTGAACAACCCACCGTTTATGTCGCATCCCGTACGGGGTGCGTGGATTGAAATCGCCGCTAACATTTCCTCGCCCTTTGCGATCCGGTCGCATCCCGTACGGGGTGCGTGGATTGAAATGATAGGCGTAGATCGTGCCGAAAATTGCGGCTTTTGTCGCATCCCGTACGGGGTGCGTGGATTGAAATAGCATGGTGTCGCCGGTGTTTTTCATGGTCACGTGTCGCATCCCGTACGGGGTGCGTGGATTGAAATATGGTCGCCTATTACGGCAGCAGCGTCGGGCAAGACGTCGCATCCCGTACGGGGTGCGTGGATTGAAATGACAAGACGACGTTCGAGTGCACCGGCTGATGTAGTCGCATCCCGTACGGGGTGCGTGGATTGAAATATGGTCACGTACATTGATCCAGTGACCAATGCGCGTCGCATCCCGTACGGGGTGCGTGGATTGAAATCCCGTCGGATAACGTAACGTGGGGATCGTCGAGGTCGCATCCCGTACGGGGTGCGTGGATTGAAATCAACTGCTCAACTGGCAGCACGATGTGCTTTGGGAGTCGCATCCCGTACGGGGTGCGTGGATTGAAATATGCTCTCACCTCTTGCGCAATATGAGTCCACTGTCGCATCCCGTACGGGGTGCGTGGATTGAAATTCCAAATCATGCTCCAGCCGCGTTACGTAACGCGCAAGTCGCATCCCGTACGGGGTGCGTGGATTGAAATCCTCGAAGCGGATATCCGCGACGCCATCTCGGCGTGTCGCATCCCGTACGGGGTGCGTGGATTGAAATCTCACCAACGGGGACAAGACGGTTACGATCATCGAGTCGCATCCCGTACGGGGTGCGTGGATTGAAATGACCAGTCCAACCTATGAGAAGGTACGCACCGCAGGGTCGCATCCCGTACGGGGTGCGTGGATTGAAATGTTAATATCTCAATGATCGAGTCGACAAAAGCCTTCGTCGCATCCCGTACGGGGTGCGTGGATTGAAATCGCAAGCGCGGCAGGAAGCTTCGCAGCCGGCAGCACCGTCGCATCCCGTACGGGGTGCGTGGATTGAAATACCCACGACGGCCGCGTAACGTTTGTTGACGTTCGTCGCATCCCGTACGGGGTGCGTGGATTCAAATTCGACGTATTGGTGCATCTGCGACAGGCGATCAGTCGCATCCCGTACGGGGTGCGTGGATTGAAATGCTACATTGTTGGACCGGTTAATTTTATGCTTTTGTCGCATCCCGTACGGGGTGCGTGGATTGAAATGGAAGCGACGCGCATGAAGTTGTTTGCCGTCGATTGTCGCATCCCGTACGGGGTGCGTGGATTGAAATAATCCATGGACTTGGGTTATCCTCCCGCCTTTAAGTCGCATCCCGTACGGGGTGCGTGGATTGAAATTCCAGGATCGCCTTTATCTCCTTTGTCTCCTTTGGGTCGCATCCCGTACGGGGTGCGTGGATTGAAATATGACCCGATATGCCTCATCGTGTAATCGCGCGCGCCGGGTCGCATCCCGTACGGGGTGCGTGGATTGAAATAGGACGCCAACGGACGCGGCGCGGTGCATTTCCACGTCGCATCCCGTACGGGGTGAGTGGATTGAAATTTCCGGCGCGACTGGTGCAACAGGGCCGGCAGGGTCGCATCCCGTACGGGGTGCGTGGATTGAAATGCCGTCTGCTACTCCGACGCCCTATAAGATTCCACCGTCGCATCCCGTACGGGGTGCGTGGATTGAAATAAAGACGAGCCTTACACAGCGGCGCGTTGCTTCACGTCGCATCCCGTACGGGGTGCGTGGATTGAAATGACGCCGGACTGTGATATTTGCGCCTGCTTCGATGTCGCATCCCGTACGGGGGGCGTGGATTGAAATTTCGTGCGCCGCTTCGGATTGCCGAAGTAGATGCCGTCGCATCCCGTACGGGGTGCGTGGATTGAAATGATATAACCACGCCATTCCGTCTGCACATGCTTGGTCGCATCCCGTACGGGGTGCGTGGATTGAAATGATTCGACCGAATCTGCCCGGGCCGATGCGGGTTATTGTCGCATCCCGTACGGGGTGCGTGGATTGAAATATCAATTCGGCGAGGCGATCGGTTACGTTACGGAGTCGCATCCCGTACGGGGTGCGTGGATTGAAATCTGAATTAAGGACGGATTTCGAAGCACACCGTCGTCGCATCCCGTACGGGGTGCGTGGATTGAAATCCAAAACCTTAGAAACCAACAGCCCCATGATCTTGTCGCATCCCGTACGGGGTGCGTGGATTGAAATTCGATCGCTAGGGGCGTGAGCGGCTCGCGCACGTAGTCGCATCCCGTACGGGGTGCGTGGATTGAAATGCCATCGATCTGCGCCGACTTGACGCATACGGGGTCGCATCCCGTACGGGGTGCGTGGATTGAAATGCCGTACCCCGTCTGAACCATCGTCGCTGCTCCGTGTCGCATCCCGTACGGGGTGCGTGGATTGAAATAAAAACGCCTGTGCCCGTCCAGTTACGCCACGGGGGTCGCATCCCGTACGGGGTGCGTGGATTGAAATGAAAATATTGGCGCAGATTTAGCGCTGCGCCGCCGGTCGCATCCCGTACGGGGTGCGTGGATTGAAATAGCACAACAACCTCATATGTCACCGGCGATTTAGTCGCATCCCGTACGGGGTGCGTGGATTGAAATATTTACAGGAGGACGCCTATCCGGTCATGCAGGCTGTCGCATCCCGTACGGGGTGCGTGGATTGAAATAATGAGCTGCACATGAGCGAGCGCAAGTACTACCGCGTCGCATCTCGTACGGGGTGCGTGGATTGAAATCTGATGTTTCTTGTAGGCGATCACGCCGGCTGTCGTCGCATCCCGTACGGGGTGCGTGGATTGAAATAATTGTTGCGCGTAGTTCCGCTGTCGTGTCTGGCGTCGCATCCCGTACGGGGTGCGTGGATTGAAATGAAATGATCAATACCACTTATGCTGCATCCGCAGTCGCATCCCGTACGGGTGCGTGGATTGAAATCCTTCGGGGGCCGTGCCCTCAACCCCACAAGTCCGTCGCATCCCGTACGGGGTGCGTGGATTGAAATGAAAGAGGGTAGTCCGCTTTGCTCGGAATGTCTTGTCGCATCCCGTACAGGGTGCGTGGATTGAAATTGCTCGATCAGCGCCATTTGCTTGGCGTCGATGGTCGCACCCGTACGGGGTGCGTGGATTGAAATGATGGATTGAAACTGACGAACAAAGGTGCCGTGCGTCGCATCTCGTACGGGGTGATGGATTGAAATAAATGGGCCAAGGACAAGGGGATGACGCCGGAACGTCGCATCCCGTACGAAGTGCGTGGATTGAAATGTGGATATGCCGCCTGTGCAGCCAGGACAAATGATGTCGCATCCCGTATGGGGTGCGTGGATTGAAATTTGACCATGTTGAGTCCGTCGATAGTATCGTCAGGGAGGATCACCCTGATGGTTCTTTGGGTTTGGCATCTAAAAGGGGCTGCTTTTTGCCCCGCGGCCATCGGGGCAAGAACAATGCCGCGTTGGCAATCTGGCTTGGCTGGCAACTGCCAAGCCTCCATCAGAGCTGGACCGATGCAAGGGAAGGCTAGCCTTGTGATGGAGGATCGCCTATCATCGAGCAGACACTTTGCTTCATGCGCACCATTCCCCCATCCGCCAACTAGCACCTTGCCAAATAGGCCATGTTTTCTTGCCTATTTACCCAAAAACGGGCAGCCTCTTCAAAATAGCCAGCGAAATCACTGGCTATTTCGCTTGAAGTGTGGATTTGAAGGCGATCTGGGGCAAATAACCAGTGTTTTCACTGGCTATTTCGGGCGAGCCGGGCGATACGGGGCAAATAGGCCATTTTTCATGGGCTATTTGGGTTGCCGAGCAAGAAATCAGGCTACTCAAGAGCGGCTGGCTAGGATCTGCTTCCTGCAGCGGCGCGGGAGTGGCTCCATGGATTCCCGGCATCCGAAAACAACAAGCGATCGGAGGAGCAGCCCTTCCGCGCAGCGGCTGCAGCGTGAAGCTTGGTTGCGCTTCATTGCGCCAACACGCCCGCCCCCCCCCCTGTCCCCCCGCCCCGAAACTTATCCATTCTTTCCAGCCAAACAGCCCCGCAGAGCGGGGCTGTTTGCCTCTAAGCTTATTCAGCCACAAACGCGCTGCTCTCCAAAACCCCGCGCGCGCCGCCTAACCGCCGCCCTCCAACACAACCCCATCCGGCAGCTGCAGCCGGCTGTCGACAACCCCGTCAGCCCCCAGCGCCCACTCCGCGGCAATCGGCCCGAACGGCGTGACTACACGGCCGGAGCAAGCCGTCATGCCGCCAACCGGCTGCGGACGGAAGCGCACCGTCCGGTAACCCGGAGACGCCGGCTCGACGCCCAGCACGAAGCGGCTCAGCCATTGCACCGGCGTGCTCGACCACGCGTGACACAGGCTGGTACGGTAAGAACCGTAGCTGGTGTAAGTCGTCAGACTGTCGTGCACGTCCTCCCCAGCCGGTTCAAGCGTGACCGACTCCCAGAACGTCGTCGCGCCGCGCGCAAGCATGCCGCCCCATACGCGGGAGACGACCTCCCACGCCTTGTCCGGCAAGCCGTTCAACGAGCAGCACTCGGCCAGCCAGTAAGCCGAGATGGTCGTCAGCGGGTCGGCGACCGGCACCTCCCGCAGGAAGCGGCGCGCCTCCTCCGCGCCGACGCAGCCCGCCGCAATGCCGAGCAGCGGCGTAATCAGCGCTTGGCCGCGCAGCAGCTCGCCGCCGTCCGGAGCCGACGCCGGCCAGCCCGGCGGCAGCTCCAGCTGCGGCAATGCGGCCGCCAGCTTCTCCAGCGCGCGCCGCGCCAGGACGAGCGCCGCATGAAGCGCCAGCCGCGACTCGGCGGCGTCGATCGGCACCCACTCGATGAACGCGGCACGCTCCCCGTCCAAACGCAGCCGACCGTCAGCCGGGTCCACATTGTCGGCAATCCAGCGCACGTGCTTGCGAATATCCTCGCGGATCTCGTACAGGAAGGCCGCGTCTCCCGTGAACCAGTAGTATTCCCACAGACCAACCACCCACCAGAGCGTGTACGACTCGATCGAGTTCATCCAGCAGCCGTAAGGCGTTCCGGCGCCAAGCTCGCGAATCGAGCGGCGCAGTACGGTCAGGTCGTCCCACAGAACAAAATCCGCCTTGCCGGCCAGATAGAAGTCATACGCCCAGTTCAACCGGTCGCGCTTCACGCCGTCCCACAGCCCAAGCTGGTGGCAGATGCGGTTCGTATGCACGGATACGTCGTAAATCCGGTTGGCCAGCGCGTTGTCGCTGTCGAACCGCCCGGCCTGAACGAGCGGTACGCCGGCCGACTCGAACGCCAAGTCGAGCGCAACCGGCTCGCCGCGAGCCGCCACCAGATACAGGTCGACGTAACGCATGCCCTGCGGCAGCGTCACGAAGGTCTCCCCCGGCCCGACGCGGAACGACTCGGTGATGCAGGCGTCATAACGCGCCAGCTCCTCCGGCGACTCCGCCCCCTGCCAGACAACGGTCAACGGAACGGCACTGCCGCTGACCGCCCGAATGCGCGCATTGTATTCGCGCCCCAGATCGAAACGCGCGCGCCGCAGAAGCGCCGGGTCCGCCGCAGCCAGCAGCGCCCGCGCTTCCTTCCACTCCTGCTGTTTCCGCAAGTGGTAGAACTGGTGCAGCTCGCCGCTCTCCGGCAGCGCAAACGCCAGCGATCCTGCGCCGGTCCCCGCCAGACGAACGCCGCCGTCTCCGTTCGGCGTCACGCGCCAGTCGGAAGCGTAGGCTTCCGTCACGACCAGCGGCTCCACCGCAATGTCGCCGAAGCCGCCGCGAACGAACCAGTCCGGCGCCCCGTCCAGATCGCCGTACGGCTCCTCCCCGTACAAACAAACGACTGCCGCGGGTTCGTCGTCCGCCAGCCAATGTTCGTCCGACGCCAGCCAGAAGCCGTCGCCGACCGCATACACCGCGCAGCCGACCGTGCGCTGCCACAGATGAATGCTCACCGGCGACACCGGCATCGGTTCGGCGCACGCGATGCGCAGCCGGATCGTATGCTCGCCTTGCGGCAGCACGTCCGGCAAGCCTTCCACTGCCCGGAACGCCGTGACGTTGCGCGGGTGCTCGGGCAGTTCGGCGACAAGCCGGCCATTCCATTCCACCTGCATGCCCCCGGTCAAGGCAACAAACAGCCGGAACCCGGCAATATCCCGCGAAACCGCAAATGTGCGCGACAATACCGTAGCCAAACGGGCCTCCCGCCCGGCATGCCACAGCCAAACGGGCAAATGTTCTTCGGTTCTCCCAGTCATAATGCGGTCTCCTTCGCATGTCGTTTGCGCCGCAGGCTACGCTTTCACCGCTCCCGCAACCATACCGTCGATGTAATATTTCATGCCGAGCAGGATCACCGCAACGGTCGGCACGCTGCCGATCACATAACCGGCGAACGACAGCCCGATGTCCTGCCGCCCGGCCGTGTTCAGGCTGACCGCGGCCATAGTGAACGTACGGTGCTGCTCTTTCAGCACAATGGCCGGCCACAAATAATCGTTGTAGACGCTCAGGAACGTCACGATGCCGACCGTCACCAGGATCGGAACGGACAGCTGCACGGCGATGCGCGAATACAGATACAGTTCGCCGCCGCCGTCGATGCGCGCCGCTTCGAACAGCTCCTCCGGAAGCGACTCGAAGAACGTCCGGCACAGCAGAATGCCAAGCAGCTGCGTCCCCGATATGTAGGGCAGGATCAAGCCCCAATACGAATCGGTCAATCCCGCCTTGACGATGATCGAGTACAGCGGCACGATCGTCAGCAGCGACGGAATGGCCAGCACGCCGATCAGCAGCAGGAACAGCGTATTTTTGAGCGGAAAACGATGGCGGGCGAACGCATAGCCGGACAACGAGCCGAGCAGGACGGCGCCGATAACAGTCACGAAGCAGACGAAAAGCGAATGGAAAATACTCGTTCGCACCACTTCGAACGCCCGGCGGTAATTGGCCCATAACGGATCGATCGGCAGCTCCCAGAAATCGACGATGATGGACAAGTGGCTGCGCAGCGAAAACACGATCAACAGCGCGAACGGCGCCAGAGTGGCGACAAGCAGTGCGAACAGCGCCGCCCCCGCCGCCAAACGCGGCAATCTTGCGTTCATGAAGCTTCTCCTCCTCCCGTGCCGAGCCGAAGTTAATCGTCCGATCGCAGCACCCGCAAATTTACGATCGTGAGCAGGATGATCACGAGGCATAACGCGGTGCCGATCGCGGAACCGTAACCGTACTGGGAAGCCCCGAAAGCCGCATTATACATTACAAAAGCCGGATTCACCGTCGCATCGCCCGGCCCTCCGGACGTCATGACGACAATTTTGACAAAATCCTGCAAGCTTCCGATAATCGTCAAAATCAACACAACCCGGAACTGCGGCTTCAGCATCGGCAGATGCAGCCTGCGGAACACCTGCCAGCCGCTCGCTCCGTCGATCCGCGCCGCCTCCAGCTGCTCGCGGTTGAAGTTGCCGATCGCCGCATAGAAGATCAGGAACGGCAGCCCGGCAATAAACGGGAAGCCCATCATCACCAGCGCGCCGATGGCGCTTCGTTTGCCGCCGAGCCACGGCGTCGCCCACGAATCCAAGCCGATCGCACGAAGCAACTGGTTGATCAACCCGCTTGTCGGGTCGTACATGTTCTGCCAGAGCAGGATGGCGACGATGCCCGGCAGCAGCATCGGCAGGATGAAGCCGGTGCGGTACACGTATTTGCTGCGGTTGCCGCGCAGCATATGAATGAATTCCGCCGCAAGCAGCGGAATGACAATCGCCTTGAGCACGTCGGAGACGGTATAAATGACCTGGTTCCTCATGCCCTGCCGGAACATCCGGTTGCTCAGCATCGAGTGGAAGTTGTCCAGCCCGATCCACTTCGTCTGCACCAGATTCCACTCGGTGAACGAGTGAAGGAACGCCAGCAACACCGGATAGTACAGGAACGACGCGATGAACGCGAAGGAGGGCAGGATGAAGGCATACGGCAGCAGCAAGCGGCGCAAGCGGCTCGTTTCGATGGCGGTTCACCTCCGGTCGCTCGTAGTCGACATTCGTTTCACCGGGTCAAAAGCGGCAAGGGATGGCCGCCGCCACCCCTTCGCCGCTGCCGGCTACTCCTTCGTCTTCGGGTCGAGATCGTACTTCTTGTCGGCCATATATTTGGCCATTGTCCCGTCGACGATCACCTGTTTCTGCTTCAGGTACTCATCGACGGAGATATCGCCGTTGTAGTACTTGAGCTCCAGCGTCTTCAGCTCGGTCGTCACGTTCGGATCCGCCGTCGGGTTGCCCGCAGCCGCCCAGCCGAACGGATTGAGCCCGATGTTGCCGGCAATCTTGAATCCTTCCAGCGCGCTGTTGAATTCGTCCGTCAGCTTGACGCCTTCCACGAGGCTCGGCCCTTGCACGAATTGCCCCGCTTTCAGCGTCACGTCATATACCTTCTGCGACACCGCCGGCGAAAACAGATAGAACAGGAAGTCCTCCGCCCGCTTCACTTGCTCCGCATCCTTTTTGCCTGTTACGCTGAGCTGGTGGCCGACGGCGAGAATGCCGCGCGGCTTGCCCGGAAAGTTCGGGTCCGGCGTCTTGTATTCGGGAAACTTGAACACGCCGACCTTAAACGCCTTGTCGCCAAGCGCCTTCAAATCCGCCAGCATCGAGCCGAGCTTCCAGCTGCCGTTCAGCAGCACGGCTGCCTTGCCGCTGATGAACAGGTTGTAGGCATCGGCGTCGCCCATTGTCGCATAGCCGGGCTGATAAAATTGCGACATCTCCTTCATCGTCGTCCAGTACTTCTTTTCGGCCGGTGAAATCGCCGGTCCGTACACCTTGTTCTTCCACGCCGCGACCCGTTTCTCGTCGTCATACACGGCGCCCTGGTCAAACGCCGGATTGTTGTCGTCGTACTTGATCTTGCTGTTGAACTTCTCGATCTCCGGCGTGTTCCGGGCGTCGCCCGGCTGTACGAGCAGCGTCGGATTGAGCTTGCGCGTCGCCCAGTCGACGAATGAAGCGGTCAGCCAGCCTTCGTAATCGGCCTGCTGCGTGAACGACATCGCCAGCGGGATCGTACCGTAATCCTTCAGCTTCTTAAGCGCGGCCAGAAAATCCTCCCACGTTGTCGGCTCGGAAACGCCCGCTTTGGCGAATACATCCTTGTTGTAGTAAAAGCCGGTGCCAACCAGATCGAACGGCACCATCCCGATGTCGCCCGCATCCGAATACATCCACGACACGTAGTTCTTGTTGCTGATGCCGTCGAGAATCGACTTGTTGTTATTGTACGGATTCGGAGCGGCGGCAAAATCGTTCAGCTTGGCGACCCAGCCCTTCTTGATGTTGTTGCCCATGCTGTCGCCGAGCAGATTCAAGTGGACGATATCGGGCGCGTCGTTGCCGCCGGCCGCCATTTTGGCCTGGAACGACGTTTGGTACGCCTGGTTGTCGGAGCTGAAATCGATGCGGACCGTCGTTTCCGGATGCAGCTTCATGTAGTCGTCTGCGGCGGCCTTCAGGCCGTCGGCGTAAAATCCGGTGATCGTGGCGAAAACGACCGTTCGTTTCTCCTTGCTCGCAGTCGACGGCGGAGCCGAAGCTTGGGCGGAACCGCTGGCGGAAGGTGCGGCAGATGCCGAATCTTTGACCGATGACGACGGAGACGACGAGGAAGAGGGCGATGACTTCGTGCAGCTTGCGACAAGACTTGCCAGCAGAATAGTCGCGACGGCGAGAACAAACAATCTTTTCATGAACGGCAATCCCCCTTAACAAATGAGTGTTTGGAAAGGAATACATCCGACACAATGCGACAAAAAACGTTTTTACTCCAAAAAAACGAATCCCCCTCCTTCTGAACATCAGTCGTCTGAATAAAGGTCCGTCGGCCGCTTCGCCGCCAGTGCAACGCGTATGTCTGATTGAAAGTGCTTACAATGTGATCACGTTTTCATCATAGCACGAAAAAATTATTCCATTCAACGTTAAAATGTTTTTATAAATGGCCTGCGATAAATGCCCGCGCGTCAAGCTTTCATGCCCCATTTTCATAAAAACGGGCCGTTTTTTGCCGCATTCTCCGCCTCTTGACCGCAAAATCGGGGCTGTGCTACAGTCGAATTATAAAAACGTTTTTATCAGGGAGCGGCGCCAATGGTCACGATTAAAGACATCGCCCGGGAAGCCGGCGTTTCGATCTCCACCGTTTCGTTCGCCTTCAACGGCACGGCGCCGGTCGCGCCGGAAACGAAGGAACGCATCTTCGAGGTCATCAAGCGGCTCAACTACCAGCCGAATTCGGCCGCACGCGGGCTGGTGACCCGCAAGACGAACAACATCTGTCTGTTTACGCCGAATCCGGGGTCGAACTTCTTCACCTTCTCCGGCAACAGCACATTCACCGATCTGCTGCAGGGGATCGGCGAAGTAATCGACCAGAAGGATTACAACCTGCTGCTGTCGTGGGAAATGCACGGCAACAAGGCCAAGACGCCGAAGCTGCTCAAGCTGCTTCGCGAGCGGGCGATGGACGGCGTGCTGATCTGTTTGCCGGACCACGATTCGAACATCGTCGCCGAACTGCAGGAGCACGGCATGCCGGTTGTTATCGTTGGCAGCAAAGGACAGAACCAGCTGGTCAACGCCGTCGACGTCGACAACTACGAGCTGGCTTATCGCAACACCTCGCATCTGATCGGTCTCGGCCACAAGCGGATTGCCTTCATCGTGCCCGGCCCGCTTGAATACCTCGTCTGCGAGGACCGATACGAAGGCTATCTCGACGCGCTGACCGACAATGGCATCAAGATGCGCGAAGACTATGTACACATCGGCGATTTCGGCGAATCCAGCGGCTACCGCGCCGCCTCGCTGTTCTTCGCCCTGAAGGAGCCGCCGACGGCGGTCATTGCCGGACGCGACGTCCAGGCCGTCGGGGTGATCGAATACGCGCGTTCGACCGGGCTGGAGATTCCGCGCGATCTGGCGCTCGTCAGCTTCGAGAACACGGAGCTTGCCGCCAAGTACGACCTGACGTCCACCACGACGAACCTGCACGAGATCGGCAAGGAAGGGGCGCGGCTGCTGCTGAAGCTGCTTGGCCGCAAGAAGGAGCGTCCGGCGCAGAACATCGTCATCCCGTCGGAGCTCGTCGTGCGCGGCAGCTGCGGCGCGAAGCCGAAGTGAGGGCCTAAGCCTCCCACCAAGTGATATTGGCATAAACGGCAATCGTGCCGGCAACGGACAACGAACCGCTTACGGTAACCGTCAGCGACTGGTTGGGCGGCACGACAATGCCGCCATCGACCGCCAGTTGAAACAAGCCGGGATCGAGCGGAACGGTGGTAAACGCAGCGGCTCCCGAAGGCGCCGCCGTGGCGGAGCGAGCCGTAGCCCCGCTGGCCGTCGGGCTGGACAAGCGGGTATTGAACGGCGTGAGCGGCGAGGAGGAAACGAAGGTGCCGCCTTGCGCCATCGTCATCGTGCCCGTAAACGACGACAGCAGGCTAAGCGCAATGCCGATGCCGCCCAGAACGGAAGAGACGTAAAGATTGACGCCGCTGCCCGACGAGTTCGTGATCTGGAGGGAAGTGGTAACGGAGCCGCTCAGCACAACGAGCAATGAATTCGAGGAGTTCACGGCAAACATTCGTCCGGCCGATGCCGCTCCCGTTGCGGGCGGCGCCACAATGCCCGGGGCGACGAACGTGTTGATGCTTTGGCTATAGACGAAGTTGCCCTGCGAGTTGTAGACGGAATAGTTCGTCAACCTTCGTTCGACCTCCTTCCTTGGGTGTGGGGCGTATCTGCTAGACTTCCCACCAGATGATGGCGAGCGATGCCGTAGCCGCGCCGGGACCGATTGTTACGGAAAACGTCTGGTTGGCGGAAACGACAACGGAACCGCCCAGCGATATGGTATACTGCCCGGCCGTAACAGGCACCGTGAGGAAGCTGGCTGGCGTCCCCCCGAGCGTGCCGGTGTTTTGCCGGGCCGTCGCCGCGCTTGCGTTCGCGCTGCCAAGGCGCATATTGAAGGGCGTCGTCGTGCCGCCCGAGATCGTGCCGCCGGAATACAGCGTCACCGTCGCCGCCGCCGTCCCCCCGCCGCTTACGCTGGAAATATAAAATGTTTTCGTGCCGGCTGACGGGTTGGCGATCTGCTGCAGGATGCTCTGGCCGGCCGAAAGCGCAATGCTGCCGGAGTTCAGGACGAACAGGCTGCCGTTTTTGGCCGCGTCGCTTGCCGGAAGCGCCTCGACTCCGGGGGCGGCATACGTGTTCGTCAGCTGCGTGTAAAGAGGGTTGCCGATATTGTTGTAGACGCTGTAGTTCGTCATCGCGCAGCCGCCTTTCTTCGGTAATGGCTCGGCGCGCGAGGCAGTGCTCGTTCATGCCGGTACGCTATTTTATGTACGAGGCGCGGGAGATGACCGCAACGTTCGTCACGCTTGTTGCCGCAAGCGGCAGATCGGGCGAGCGCTGTTAGTTCCCTTTTCGACGAGGCGCCGGCGACGCTCCTTCCTGCAAATGGCCAGGGTGCCTACAAGATGCGATCGCGAACCGCTTTGTCCGCCGCTTCCTTGAACTTGCCCAGTGCATCGCGGTTCAATTCCACGCCGAGCCCCGGTTTCGTCGGAAGCGGAATTTGACCGTCCGCCATGCCGAAGTCTTCGATGACCAATTCCTTGCGCAACGCGGATTCGCACAGCTCCTTCGGCAGGAACTCGATGAAAGGCACATGCTCGTTGGCCGCAGCCAGATGAATGCCTGCCGAGATGGAGATGCCCGTTTTCCAGATGTGGGGGACAACTTTGCGGCCGCGCGCTTTGGCCATGTCGCATACTTTTTGCGCTTCGAGCAAACCGCCGACGCGTCCGGGATCCGGCTGGACGACGCTGGCCAGGCCGCGGTCCATCAAGTCTTCGAATTCGTAGCGGGTGGCCAGCCATTCGCCGGCGGAAATGGGGATCGGCTGCTCCCTGGCAAGACGCGCGTAACCGTCGAGGTCGTCGGACCAGATCGGGGTTTCGAGGAAATAGATGTCGTACGGCTCCCAGTTCCGAATCGTAGCCAGGCATGCATCGGCATTCGGGAATGCGTACTGCACGTCGACCATCAGCGTAAAGTCGGAACCGACAGCCTGTCGAACCGCTGCCACGACTTCGGTCGTCTGCTCGGGCGTACCGCTCAATCCCTTATGCGAGTAAGGGCCGAACAACGTACATTCCGCTTTCGCCGCGCGGAAGCCGAGTTGTTTGGCTTTGGTTGCCCAACCGGCGAGAGAATTGCGATAAGCGTTAAAGTCGGATACTTCCGGCTGCAGGGAGGCATATGGCGTAATGAAGGAACGGACCGCACCGCCCAGCAATTCGTATACCGGAACGCCGAGCAGCTTGCCTTTCAAGTCGTGCAAGGCCATATCGATGGCGCCCATTGCGTGCAAAACGACTCCACGCCGGCCGTTCATGGCCGAGCCGACGTACAGCTTGTTCCAGATCCGCTCGATGTTGCGCGGATCTTCGCCGATGAGCATGTCGGACAACCCTTGTCCCATGGTGTGCGTGCCGGGAGCCAGAATACAGGCGCGGGCCATCCAGGGGTTCACGTCGCATTCGCCGATTCCGCTGACTCCTTCGTCGGTGTGGATTTCCACCACAAGATTGTCCTGGGCCGAGCTAGTCGCGCTGACGTCGTAGGAAGGCTCGAGCAGGACGTGCACATCGATGCCGATGATACGCAAAATTTCACCACTCCTCGGTTCTAGTTCCAGCAAGCGCCACGTACTATTTCTCCGGATCGTACATATGAACGTCGCGGTCGGGCATCCGGATGCCAAGCAGCTGCAGCCGTTGCTCGGAAGCGTTCTCGTAAGCTTGCCAGGGGAACGACTGATTCATCTCGTAACGCTTCAGCCACCAGTAGCCGAAGTACAAATAAATGCCCCTGCGAAGCCCGGTTTCCGAACGGTTCCGCGCACCCGAATGCCATATGGCGCTATTGATGAAGATCGCGCTTCCTGCCGGCACCTCCACGGCTATTTCCCCTTCAAGCGGAACGTTCTTCCGGTCGGACGGGGGCAGTTGTTCGCCCATGTGGCTGCGGGGCACGACCCGTGTCGGTCCTTTCTCTTCCGTAATGTCGTCGATGAACAGAATCGTGTTGATGGACAAAGGCCGGTCGCCCGGGAACACAAAATCGCGATGCCACATTCGTTCGGGAAACTTGCTGCCCGGGGCTTGTCGCAACAAATCGTATTGCAACAACTGAACCTGATTGCCAAAAATCGCTTTGTGGCGGTCCAATATCGGCGGGTGCTCGATCAAGTCTCTGAACACGCCGTACTTGAGCAGCTTATGCTGATTGCACGGCGCCCCTTCGTTTGCCCATGCGGTATCGAACGCATCCTGCACCCGCTGCAAATGTTCCCCTTCGATAATGTTGGGAACGACGAGATAACCTTGTTCGAGGAAAAATCGTTTTTCTTCCGGGGTAAACAAATTTGCCGCCTCACTTTTTGTTATATTTTATAATTGTATACATTTATAATTTCTACATTTTTATTATAGACAGCCGCCTATGCCCTGTCAATGAACCCCCGGTTTTGCGCGAAAAAAATACGGCCAACGATGGGCCGTATGTTATCGGGTCGATTCGTCTGGCGCGGGAAGCACGATTTCGTCGATATGGGCAAGCAGCTTCTGCTCCGCCAATTCATAATCGCGGCTCCTCATGCAGCGCAGCAGTTCTTCGTGGGCCGCAACGACATGATCCAGCTTTCCTTCCAGCACCCGGGCCGAAGCAAAAAAGTACATGCGCATTCGGTTCGAAATGCTTGACCAGATGGAAGCCACGCTCTTCATATCGCCGCTGTCGAATAAACATTCGTGAAACTTGATGTCCGCATCGGCGTACTTCTCCAAATTGGTTTCCTTAATCGCCCATTCCATCGTTCGAATCTGATACTCCAGGTAAGCAAACTGCTCCTCGGTTGCCCGATCGATAAAATGCCGGAGAGCGTAAGTCTCCAGAATTCGGCGAATCGGCAAAAAGATATGCACGATTTCCCGATAGTCAAGCTCGGCCACAATATTGTTTTTATAAGGGCCGCTTTCGATAAATCCTTCCTGTTCCAACAAAAGCAGCGCTTCACGAACCGGAATTCTGCTGATGCCCATCGTTTCGGCAATTTCCACTTCTTTCAGCCGATCGCCGGGCTTCAGCTTGCCCGTAATGATCATTTTCATAATTTCATCCTTGGCAATGCCGCCAAGCGACGATTTTTGCAGTTTTTGCATCGGAACGACCACTTTCATCTGCGTAATATTGTATACATTTATACAATATCATAGAGCGATTCGCAATTTCAAGTTGTTCTTCAATGACAGACAAGCCCCGGGAGGGCCGCAACAGCCCGCAACACGATCGGGATCGGAAAAAAGCAGCCGTACCAAACAGGCCCCCTCCAAAATAAGCAACAAAAAATGGCCTATCCGTCGGTTGTGTAGCAGCACGACAAAAATAGCCAGTGAACACACTGGCTATTCCGATCAAATCGCCGCAAAATCGTCCATTCCGGCAAAATAGCCAGTGAAATCGCTGGCTATTTCCTTGCTGCCCGCCACAATGGGCCTAATAGGCAATAAAACACGGCCTATTTCCACAAACAAACGTTGCCGGCCTTCCCGTCCGCAGCAAGGCCGGACCGGCGCCGCTCTACGCACGGCATACTTGCTTCCGGCATGGAACGCCCAGCTTTAGCGCGATGTCGGTGTCGGTTCCTTGTCGTCCGGTCCCGGCCCCTTCGCCTGGCCGTTCCGCCAAGGGCACCCAGACGACCAAATCGCGGATCGCAACGCTGCCGCTTACCGCGGCTTCGCCGTGCTCATCGATGTCCGTTACGTTCGCCGAACGCCGCGCCCTCGTCCAGTCGTTGATTTCCGCCGCTGTCCAGAACGCGAAGCCGCGCGATTGAGCCGTCTCGATATATTGACAGAACAATTGTCTCACATGATCGTTGTAATGCAAATGGTACTGATGAAATAAGATGTGGGCAACACCCTCCACCCGCTCGACTCCGCTCAGAATCGGATTCGCGATGCTGGCGTCGGCCCACGTGCCGGTCCCCATGTCCGAAGAGAAAAAAGGCAGCTCCAGCACGCGGAACGTCCGGTTGCGGGCCGTATGCCAGGCGATGGGCACGAATGCATGGCAGGTGCCGAAGAGGAAGCCGACATTGCCCCGTTTGCTCGATCCTCTCGTCTGGTCCATCTCGATGCCGTTGTTGTCGCACCATTCGTACAGCTCGTTCCAGCCTTCCATCCGCGTGTAGTGGTTTTTGTTCGTCACGACCCGCTCCAGCCCCATCGCCTGCTTCATGACGGCCAGCTGCCGGCCGAATTCGCCCGCTCCCCATTTGCCGCCATCCTTCTCCAGCGCATTGTAATGGAAAGCCAGCTCGTGCCCGGCCTGCTTGACCTTGTCGTAGATCGCCGGACTGTAGCCCGGTTCGATCATGCACCAGGTCGTGCGGACACCGCACTCGGCCAGCACCCGAAGCGTCGTTTCCGCCTGTTCGTCCTCGTTCGTGTCGCTGTCGTGCGATACGGTCGCCACCTTCGCCACCCCGTCGGGCCAGAAGCCGACAACGGCAGCGCCAGCCCCCGCGAGTAGGCGCAGCGGACGAGATGACCGGCAAGCGCTTCTTTCCACAAATCCGCATACGGATAAGCAAAATACGGCATGTCCGTCTCCGTCGTCAACCGGTCGTATTTCCAGTCGAGCTCGCTGCTGTCATCCGCCTTGAGAATACCGTCGTCGACTTGCGCGGAGCCGTCCGGAGCCGGGATGCCGTCCTCCAATATCGGCTTGGTGCCTTGCTGCAGCCCAAGGATCGTGTACAGAATATCGACCGCCCACCGCTCCACGCTTCCGCCGCCGACGGCGAAGCGCAGCAGCGCCTCCGCTGCGATCGCGCCGCCCGGCTTCCTGTCGTGCAGCGCGCCGAAGCGCTCCGGACTCCCGCTTCCCGCCCCGGCCGGCGTCCACGGCACCGCACGCAAATAACGAAGCGGCGGCTCCTCCTCCAGACAAGGAAGCGAAGCGGCATAACCGCTGCCTGTCTCCGACGCTTCGGCGCATTGCAGCTTGCCGGCAAGTCCTCGCAAGCCGGCATAGGAGACGAGCACGCCGCCCGCTTCGGCGTATTTCCAGAGCAGCTCCGCCGTCTGCAGATCGTTGCCCGCATGCGGACAACCACGATATCGTATCCCCCCGCTGCCAGTGCGGCCGGATCGGCGACCGCTTCGAACGGAATGCCGTAATGCCGCAGGATTTCACCTGCATACGCGCCGAATACGTTCAAACCATAAGCCCAATGTTGTTGTGCCGACTGCTCATGCATCAGTACGGCGACTCGCGCCATTCGCATGTCGATTGCTCCTTTTCTTGATATGCCTCAGCACCATGCGGTTGCGCCGCTCAGCCATTCAGCCGTTCGAGCTCGACCACAGCTGCCCCGCAGCCAGCACGATGCGCACTGCCGCTTCGGCAGCGCCGGATGCGCCGGCAACTCCGCTCCCCGTGTCGACGCTCCCCATCGGCGCCGATAGGAAGCGCAGCCCCAGCGCAACCGGCCGGTCTGCACGGTTCGCTATATGGACAACGCCGGAACCGACGGTAATCGTTACATCCGTTTCCTCCGCACCGTCCAGTTCCAGCGTGCAGCGCACCGGCTTGTAACCGCTTTGGGCGCCGGGCAGCTCGCCGCTCCAGCGCAGGCAACCGCCTTCGATCCGATAATGCCCTTCGGCAAGCCGCACTTGCGTTCCGTAGCTTGCGCTGCGCCCGGACCATACCGCCAGCGGGATTCCAGTTGGCATAAACGAGATAATCCGGCAGTTCCATCAGCACAATACCGTCGGCAGCAACTTCATAATACTTGACAAGAGGCACCCACCTTGCCGTTTCCTCGCGGGAGCGATTCGGCTGCGTACATTCACCCGCGCGGAATGTCCGCGGCGTTCCGGCGTTCAGCGTGAGGATATCCTCCACGCCTTTCCACTTCTTGTACTCATGTTTGTTGCGGTAGACGATTCCTTGCGAGCCGGACAAAACGTAGCCGATCATGTCGTCGACATTGACGCCGGCGGCCGGCGTACAGCAGACAGTCCGGAATCGGCTCGCCCATCATCGCGAACAGAATGGCGGAAAACCCGCGCAAATGCATGCCGGCCTTAATATAGGTCGGATGCACAAAAGCGTGATTTTCGGTCGTATAGTCCGGATGGAACGTTGTTGTGCGGAAGATGTCGCCGCGATGGCGCTTGTCTTCCGGCAATGTCGCCGTGTTGCAGGCCCACTTCGTAAAGCCCGTGAGCCAGCGTTCGCGGTGCCGATGATCCGGCAGCAAGCAACAGGCGGCGCCGATGCCCGCCGACGTCCAGGCGTTCTCTTCGCACTGCGTGTCGACATACACGCCGTTGCGCGGTTCTTCCCCCGACCAGCGGTCCGCGTACCAGACCAGCACGCCCGCGACAAGCGACCGCGTCTCTTCGTCAAGCCGCTCCCACAGCAGCCATGCGGCCAGCGCATAATAAGCGATCGAAGCCCCTGTTTGGCTGGCCATCGTGCGTGAAGCCCAAATAGCGGATTGCCCCGATTGCACGCTCCCTGGCGACAGCGCGGGGGACGCCGGCAACCGTTTCGTCGTAATCGCCAAGCGTGGCGGCGATCGCCATAACGAGGCAAGCCGTCGACGTTTCCATGCCGTACCAGTATGCGCCGCCAAAAAAATGGCCGCAGTTCGGGCGCCCGTCCCACGGTTGATACGATTCGTTCGCAAACTTCATCTATTTCTGCATGACATGGAATAATCGACGGGAAGTTTCGCTCTCCTTCGCCCGCTCCCATTTGATTCCCGGTGCGTTCATTCTGCCATCTCCTTCTTCATCTTCAACTCCGCCCAGGCTTCCGTCCAGGCGTTCGTCAACACGAACGAATCGCCGGGCTTCACATCTACAAGCACCTCCACGCCTTCATGCAGGAGCGACGATTTGCCGGCAAGCTCGCGCTTCTTCACGGCAAACGGCGAATCCGCGTTCATGCAGATGAGCGTGACGTCCGTCTGAAACTGCAGCATACGACCGGAGAGGTGAGGGTCCCGGATATAATAGGCGGACGGTTTCGCGTAATCCGGCGAATCGATCAAGGCAACGCGCCCGGCGAACGCCGCTTCGGAAGCATCACGACCGAATGCGACATCTGCCGCAGCGGCGAGCTCGACGTCGATCGTCCGGGCGGCGATGTCCACCCGCCGCACCGTTCCCCGCAGCGCAGCCGCCTCGCGACGCTGCCGTACGCCCGGAGCGTCGATCGTCGTGAAACGAAGCGCCTCGGCATGAACGATAGTATCGCCGCGATAGCGCAGCAGCAGCGCCTTCGCATCGGTGCGGTACAGCCGGCCGCGGCTGTCGGCGAACGTAACCGGCGCCTCGTCCATGCCGTATACGGAGGCGACGATATCGACGTGGCCGTCGGCGAACACGATTTCCGCGCCGAACGGACGATAGCCGGTTCCTCCGTCGCCCGCGGACGCCGCAATCCGCAGCGGATAAACGCCGGCAAGAAACGGCTCCTGCGCGTAAGGCTCAAGCACCGCGCACAAGGCCGCGGCATGCGTTTCCGGCGAAGCGGCGCCCGCCGCCTCCCACGATTGCCGCCACATGACGAACGGCAGCCAATCCGCTTTGCCCATTTCCTGGAAGCCCATCTCGCCGAGACTGTGGACGATTTCTCGCGGAACTACGCCGTCGCCGGGCACCGTATGCGCCTTAAGTGCCGCATTGTCATCGTACCGGTACGTCCAGCCAACCGGGGCTGACGTCTTCGCCCTTCGCTGCGTACGCATCCAGCCGTAGCCGGGCTGTTCGTAAAGCGGCGCAGCCGCCTCGCCCATCGTGCCGCGCAACGTCCCCTCCAGCTCCTCCCAGCCGTCGTTCGATAAGCCATGAAACGCCAGCCGCTCCGGAGCGAGCATGCCGGCTGTATTGTAGTCGAACGTGCCGCCGCCCGTTGCGTAGTTGAGATCGACAACGTAAGCGTCGTCCCCGTTCGGCGCCGGAACGAGCCAGCACCAGCGCTCGATGCGCGAACCGGGATAAGCGAGCTCGTTCCCGATGCCGGCCGCTTGCAACAGCGTTCCTTCGTAATGGCCCTGCTGCCGCGAGTACGACGCCGCCTGGTTCCGTCCGTCGACAAGCACGACCATACAGGCGGCGGAATGGGTTTCCCAGGCCGATATTTTCGGGCTGATCCAGGTGAACGGATAAGCGCCGACCCCGGCAAGCAGATGGTACCCGTAAGCGCCGATCCACAGCCCAAGCTTGTCGCCGTGCGCGTGCGCCGCCGATGGCAGCCCGTACAGGACGACATGCTTGCGGCTGGCCGCCGATCGTCCCGCGCGCAGGATGCTTGTCTCCGAATCCTGCAGCAGGTACGGCCCGGGCAACGCTCCGCCGGCGGCGGGTGAACGGTATTCCGCGGCATCGCGGGCGGTGGCGAGCAGCAGGAAGGCGTGATTCAGCCCTCCTTCCCCGTGCGTCACCGCACGCAGCCTGCTGCGGGCCAATTCCTCCTCCGAATACAGCGCCAGCAGCGGGCCAATGAGCGGTCTGGCCGCCTCCATCCGGTCCAACGTCGCTTCCAGCGCGGCCGAATACGGCGCCAGCCCTCTTCTGCGCTCCTCGCCGATCGGCGTTTTGTTGTTGTAATACCAGTCGCCGAAAGCGGGAATGAGGCTGCCGCATTTGATCCGGAAGATCATGCGGATTATGGCTTCGATGCCGTACCGATTGTTGATCGCGTTGCCGTAACGGCTGCCGCTCGTCTCCGGACATGCCTGGCGATCGGTCAGCACCTGGCAATACGGCTGTCCCATCAGCATGCCGAACAGAAACTGCCGGTAGGCGCCGACGAGCATGTACCGGACCTGCGGATGCGGGAACCCCGGCGGCGCCAGAAAACCGCTGCCGTCGTCGTCGATCGTCGTCTCTTCGCCCGTCCCGGGATTGCGCACGGTCATGCCCGGCCGCCACCAGACGCCCGTTCGCGGATTGTAGAAGGAATAAGGCCGCTCCAGACATGCCTGCAGCGTGCGGTTGTTGCCGTCGTTCAGCGGATCGCCGAAATATTGCGCCACCGACAGCGCCCGCGGATTGCCGACCGGCACAAACTCGTACAGCTCGTTGTCGCTGCGAGCCGCCCAATAATCGGCTACCGCCACCATTTCCGCTTTCATCGCCCGGCCCCAATCCGTCGTCTCCGCATTGCGGCGGGCCCGCAAGGCGTCCTCCGACTTGATGCGGCCGCTCATGCCGTGCCGCTTGCGGCTTACCCATTCATCAAGCTCCGCGGGGTACGTGCGTTTCTCCCAGCGGGTCGGCAAGCTCCGGCTGTCCGCGTCCGCCGCCGTCACCGCATCGGCAATCGCCGCTTCGTCGAGGCCGCGCGCGAACAGCAGATCGCCCAGCCCCTGCTCGTATTGTACGGCGTCGTGCGGCAGCCCCGACCACTTGACGATGTCGGTATCGCTCAAGCCGGCCGTCTGGCGGTACAGGTTGAAGCCGATCCAGCGCCGTGCCGTCGCAAAGCTCGCATCCGATACGCCGATCGCGGCAAGAGGCAGCGCAAGCCGCAGCCGCAGCGTTCCGTCTGCCATGGACGCCTCCGCCAGCGAGCCAGGCGGAAACGGCTCCGGCTCGTATTCGTACCCGAACCGTTCGTATACGAACGCCCCGCCGGCCTCCGGCCGCCCGCTCCAACGGATGCGACGGAAATTGTGCGGCTTCCTGCCATGATGCGCCGGATCGAACAGCAGCACCGCCTGCTCGTCGCCGCGTTCGCCGAATGTGCCGCAATCGATTTCGAAGACGACGCTGCCGCCGTCGGTACAGACCGACAGCTTCGTGGGCACGGCAGCCGCATCAAACGAATGTGCGTATGTAAACGATTCTGTCGTTGCCGGCCAGCCGGCCTCTCCTCGCTCATGAACGCAGAAGACGGGATAAAGCGTCGATTTTGCCGTCATCGTGGTCCTCCCCCGAAACCAAAATTGTTTCTCTTTCCTCTCCGTCGCCAGGGCAACGTTTGCCGTCCGACGCGAGCCGATCATTTTCGATCATAAGGAACATTCCACCGCCGCGAAAGATCATAAAATAAACATTATATCGGTTTCTATACCAGTTTTGCCGCAGCGGCAGCGGGGGCGCCAGGCGCTATAGACAGCGGGAAAGCGGTGTCATATGATAGCCTTATCGCAAGCAAGATCAGACAGGGGCATCCGCCATCATGCGCAAAAACACCTTCTACAAAATGAACCTCGTCATTTTTTTGCTGCTCATTCCGATTAATGCCGTCTACTGGTACTCCAATCAAGTAAGCGTCAACGTCGTGTCGGAATCGATGCAAAGCGCCAATTTGAACAAGGTCGTTTTTTTTCAGGCGCAGTTGGAAAATAACGTGAATCAGATGGCCAAATTTTTGATTACGCTCAGTCGCGACCCCAATGTCAAATCGCTGCAAAACTTGCAGCAGATGTCCCCTTTCGAGCAGAGCGTGCTGCTCAAAACCGTGTCGGAGAAGCTTAGCCTGCAGAGCGTGGCGAGCAATTTCAACAACAGCCTCATGCTGTACTTGCCGCGCACCGGCGAGAAGATCGGCGCGGGCAACGACGGCGAGGAAAGCGATCCGCTCGCATACGTTCCTTCCGAAGACTGGTACTATCGCAAGACGGCGATCAACCGGAACGCTTACGAGTTCGTCAAATACATCTACGAGCCGTACCTGGCCGGAGACAAGAACGGCGTTCCCGAAATTGTGCTGGAAATGAGGTTCTCGCCGGACAATATCGTCAACATGCTGAACGACTACAAGCTTGGCGGCAAAGGCGATCCTTTCTTTTACCATCCCGACTATCCGCTGATTGTGAATCGGACGGCCGAACGGCCGATCATCGAGCCGATCGCCGCCGAACTGCGCGAGCTGCCGCTCGGTCCGACAGGGAACCGCATCATGACCTTGCAGGACGGCAAATATTTGGTCAACTACGCGGAATCCAAAAGCCTTGGCTGGTACCTGGTCGACTACACCCCGCTCGACGAGGTGCTTTCGCCGATTACGCGCAGCCGCAACCTGTTCTACGTCTCCATCCTGCTGCTGCTTATTACCGGCTTGTCCGCTTCCTTCCTGCTTTACCGCAATGTGCAGCTTCCGCTCAAGCATCTCATTCGCGGCGTGCAGCAGCTGAAGTACGGCAACTACGCGGCCCGCATTCGCTACAGAAGCAACAACGAATTCGATTATTTGAACAAGCAGTTTAACGAAATGGCCGGCGAAATCGAGGACCTGATCGAAAAAGTATACAAAGAGAAGCTGTATTCCCGGGAAGCGACGCTCAAGCAGCTGCAGTCGCAGATCAATCCCCATTTTCTGTACAACTGCTTGTTCTTCGTGCAAAATATGGCGCGTTCCGGCGACGTCGAAGCCGTGGAGGCGATGGCGCTCAACCTGGCCTCCTATTTCCGCTATACGACGAGGCTGGAAAATCAACTGGCGACCGTACGCGAGGAAATCGAGCTGGTCGGCCAATACTTGACGATCCAGAACTTGCGAAACAAGCGAATGCGCTTCGAGATTGCCGTTCCGGAAGCGATGATGACGCTTGCCGTTCCCCGGCTGCTGCTGCAGCCGATTGTCGAAAACTCGGTGCTGCACGGCATCGAGCCCAAACCGGGCCCGTCGCTCATTCGCATTTACGGCGAACAGGACGGAGACGAATGCCGCCTGATCGTCGAAGACGACGGCGTCGGCATATCGGATGCGAAGCTGACCGCACTAAGGCAGCAGCTGCTGCAGGCGACGCAGGATGGAATCGGCTGCGCGCTCTGGAACGTGCATTGGCGGCTCGTTCACCGTTTCGGCGGCGAGTCCGGCCTGGAGCTGGCACATGCCGAACCGCGGGGAGTACGCGTCTTGCTGCGTTGGATGAAGGGAGAGAACGAATGATGCAACTGTTGATCGTAGATGACGAGGAGTCGGTTGTCGATAGTTTGGCGGGCAACATCCCCTGGTCCGAGCATGGCTTCGAAACGGTGCACCGGGCGCTGTCCGGCGAAGAAGCGCTGCGCATCGTCGCCGCCGAGCCGATCGACGTCGTCGTCAGCGACATCCGCATGCCGGGCATGGACGGCGTGGCGCTGATCGGACGGATCCGGGAGCTGTCCCGGCGGACCAAATGCCTGCTGCTTACCGGGTATGCCGACTTCGCTTATGCGCAGGAAGCGATTCGGAGCGGCGCCTTCAACTATTTGCTCAAGCCGGTTCATTATGACGAGCTTGTCCAGGCCGTGGCGGGGGCACAGGAGGCGATCCGCAAGGAATGGGAGGAAATCAGCTCGCATCATCGCGCCGTACAGGCATTAAACGAACACCTGCCCACGCTCCGCGAGAAGCTGCTGCTGGATTTGCTGCGGGGGCGCAAGACGGCGGTCGCCAACCTGGATCGCAACACGCAGCTGCTGCACATTCCGTTCGCACCCGGCGACCGGTTCAGCATCATGCTGGTCCGGTTGGAGGAACCTTTTGCCCGCTACGATCCGGACCACCTGACACTGATCGAATACGCGGTCGCCAATATCGCGGAGGAGCTGCTGCAGGACCGTTTCTCCCTGTGGCATGCGAAGGACGACCACGATTACCTCGTGTTTGCGCTGAAATGGCAGGAGCCGCTGAGCGTAACGCAGCTGCAGCATGTCGAGCAGAAAGCCATGCAGCTGCAAACGTGCGTGCTGGACTATTTAAAAGGGGAAATTTCCGTGGCGCTCAGCTTGGGCGGCATGTTCCCGGACGACATCCTGACGCTGTACGGGACAGCGGTCGCCGGCTTAAGCCGGCGGGCAGGCAGTACGGGCGGCATGATCGTCATGACGGACGGCGGGGAGGCGGATCGCAACGAAATCGTTTATTTGCGCCAGCTGTACGAGCCGCCGACGCTGCTCCATCTGATCGAAGCCGGCCGGTTCGACGAAGCCAAACGGAAGCTCGAGCAAATAGGCGGGGAATTGCTTGCGGGCGGTCTGCAGCAATCGACCGAACACCTGTCGGAGGTGTTCTTCGTCTGCTCCGCTTCGTTCTTAAGCGGCGCTCATCGCCTCGGCTATCGTCTGTCCGACCTCGCCGACGGCGGCGAAGCGTTGCGGCCCGCCGGCAAAACGCCGTTCGTTCATCTGGGTCCGCTGCAGATTTGGGCGAACAAGATGCTGGAAACGATGCAGCTGCGCAACGATTCCGAAATCAAACATTCCCGCGCGTCGCTGGCCGACCGGGTGCGCGCATTCGTCGAGGACAATCTGTTCGCGGATGTGTCGCTGCAGGCGATTGCCGGGGCCATCTATTTGAACCCGGTTTACGTATCGAAGGTGTTCAAGCTGGAGACGGGGGAGAAGCTCGGGAACTACATTTATAAGCGGAAAATGGAGAAGGCGGCGCAGCTGATCCAGAGCAGCGACAAAAAAGTGTACGAGATCGCCGAATTGCTCGGTTACCATCACACGCCTCACTTCATCCAGCTGTTTCGCAAGCATTACGGCGTCACCCCGCAGGAGTACCGCAAGCTGTAGTGGGATATCCGGGCAAATCGGGCAAGGCAAGCGGCGCCGCAACGCGCGCTTGCCTTGTTATTCCTTTACGGCGCCGAGCACGATGCCCTTCACGAAGAAACGCTGCAGGAACGGGTAAACGAGCAGAATCGGCAGCGAGCCGATAAAAATTTGCGCCGCTTTCACCGTACGGTTGGACAGTTCCTCCATATCTTCCGGGCGGATGTTCGTTCGCGTAAAGTCCATCTGCACGATGATCGTCTGCAGGAAGGTGGCGAGCGGGTATTTGTCCGCTTTGGTCAAATAAATCAGCCCGTCGAACCAGGAGTTCCAGTGCCCCACCATCGTAAACAACGACATGGTGGCAATCGCCGGCAGCGACAGCGGCAGGAAAATTTGGAACAACGAACGGAAATAGCCCGCCCCGTCGATGAACGCCGCCTCCTCCAGCTCCTTCGGCACGCCGCGAAAAAAATTCAGCAGCAGCACCAGGTTCCATACACTGACGAGCCCGGGCAAAATAAGCACCCAGAACGAGTTGATCAACCCCAGCTTCTGGATGACCAGATAGGTCGGAATCAGCCCGCCGTTAAACAGCAGCGTAATGAGGAAGTACCACGTATATACATTGCGCCCGCGCAGGATATGGGATTCCTTGGACAAAGAAAACGCGGCGATCGTCGTAAAAAACATGCTGCACACCGTTCCGATGGCCGTACGCTTGACGGCGACAAGCACCGATTGCAGAAAATGGCTGTTCTCGATCGTCAGCTTGTAGGCGCTGGTCGTAAAGTCGATCGGCCATAAATTGACCAGATTCGCGGTAGCCGCGTCCTTGCCGCTCAAGGAGACGGCGAGAACGTGCACCAGCGGGAGCAAACAGGCCAATCCGATCGCAGCCAGAAACGTATAATTAAACAGCGAGAACAGCCGGTACGCGCTTGATCTGTGGTGCACGTTCTCTGTTCCCTCCCAAGTGGTCAAAATATGCGATAGTTGGCGAGCCGGTAAGCAAGCTGATAGGAGCATACGATCATCACCATGCCTACTACCGATTTAAATAGGCCGACGGCGGTGGCGAAGCTGAAATTGCCGCTGACGAGCCCCGTCCGGTAAACGAACGTGTCGATAATGTCGCCCTTGCTGTATACCAGCGGGTTGTACAGGTTGAAGATTTGGTCAAATCCGGCATTCAGGATGTTGCCCAGCTGCAGCGTGATCACAACGACGCAGATCGGCAGGATCGAAGGCAGCGTGATGTACAGCGTTTGTTTCCAGCGGGCGGCGCCGTCCACCTCGGCCGATTCGTACAGCGCCGGGTTGATGCCCGCCAGTGCGGCGAGAAACACAATCGTGCCGTAGCCGAATTCCTTCCAGATGTCGCTCAGGATGATCGTGAAGCGGAACCAATCGCCATTGGCAAGAAACAAGATCGGCTTGACGCCGAACAGGAAATGCAGCGTGCGATTGACCAAACCGCCTTCAATCGACAGCATGTCGATCAGGATGCCGCCGAGAATAACCCAGGACAGGAAGTGCGGCAAATAAACGAACGTTTGAATGCTGCGCTTGAACACCGCCTTGCGCACTTCGTTCAGCAGCAGCGAAAATACGATGCTGGCGAGCGTCGTAAACACGATTTTCATCGAGGCGATGAGAAACGTATTGACGATGACCTGTTTGCTGTCGCGGTACATGAACATGAAGCGGAAATGCTCGAGACCGACCCATTCCGACTTCGTCAATCCGAGCCACGGCTCGAAGTTCTGGAACGACATGACGATTCCGGCAATCGGAATGTAGTGAAAGACGAACGTGCAGACAACGGCCGGCAGGAGCAGGGCGTGAAGCGGCCATGTCCGTTTGAATTTGAAACCTCGGCTTGCAGCAGCCTTCACTTGTTGACCTCCCCCAACGCTTTGCTTCGGCTCGGCACAAAACCGCGGAATCCGGCGCTGAAGGAGCCGCCGGACCTCGCAGACCGATTATTTTGCGCCGGAAGATTTGTACCACTCGTTCACTTCGTTCGTGATTTCGTCGCCGCCCGTCGCTTTCCAGTCTTTGACGAACGCATCGAAAGAGTCGATCGACGCATCGCCGAACACAATTTTCAGCAGCGATTCCTGCTTCATCTTGTTCAGCAGCTCCAGCTTCGATTTCATCGTTTTCGTCGGCGCGCCGATAAATACGTTTACTTTGGAAAGCTCCTTCTGCTCGTCGATGATGCCGTACCCTCTTACCTGCGCTTCCGGATGATCCTTGTAGAGCAATTCGTTCGGCGTCGTCAGCGTTTCGCCTTTGTACCGCTTGATCATCGGATCGACGCTGGCGGACGGAATAAGCGGCATCTCCCAGGTAAGGAAATATTTCTTGACGTCGATTGCCCCGCCGGGGATTTTCGCCGCGTCGCGCGACGGTTTTCCGTCCACCATCGCCCAATCGTAGCCTTCGTACCAGCCGTTCTCGAACTCGCTGCCCTTCTGCGGCAGCGCGCCGTAATCGTACATATAGTTCTGGTAGACGAAGAAAGCGTCAAGCGCTTCCGGCTTGATGTTTTTGTTGAGCAGCAAGGCGGCTCCGGTGACGTCCGTGCCGTGCCGCGCGGCTTTGCCGTCCGGACCGATCGGAATTTTGTACGCCTTCATCTCCGCGCCCGGAACGTTTTTGAGCAAGCTGGGGAAAGGAGACCACGGCAGCCATTGCGGACCGGCGATGATGCCGATCCGGCCTTGCGTCAGCAGCTCATTAGTTTTGGCGTTGTCGATAAGCGTCGCTTCCAGCGGCATCCATCCTTTTTTAATCCATTGCTGCAGCTTGGCCAGGCCTTGCTTCATCTCCGGCTGGATCGAGCCGTAAGCGATTTTGCCATCCGCCATCTTGTTCCACTGGTCGGGCACAACGCCGAATGCGCCGAACAGCCAGCTGATGTCTCCTGCGCTGCCTTGGAAAGAACCTTTGATATTGGCGCCTAGTCCATACGTATCGTTCTTGCCGTTGCCGTCCGGGTCCTGGGTGGTGAACGCATCCATCACCTTCTCCAGCTCGTCGATCGTGGTCGGCGCCTTCAGGTTCAGCTTCTTCAGCCAGTCCTCGCGAATCCAGATCACCGGATCGCTGCCATAACCGTAGCCGAGCGTAGGAATGCCGTACCGTTTGCCGTCCTTGCTGAACGCATTCCACGCGTAAGGCACTTCCTGCATCGCTTTTTTCCACGAAGCGGAAGCCTTCTTCTCGAACACGTCGCCCACGTCCATGAACTGTCCCGACGAGATCAGATCCTGCACCAGCACGCGATCGGTTACCATCAGCACGTCAGGCATCGTTTCTTTCGCCGAAAGCGCGAGGCGCAGCTTCGTTTCGTACGCGTTATTCGCGCTGGGGACGACCCAGAGATGCTTGATGTCGATGCCCAATTTTTCTTTGGCCCACTTGGTGTGCACATTGTTCTCGATCGTTTCGCCGTCGCGGAACTTGACGACCGGCTCCAGGCCGCGCACCGTCGTCAGCGTGACCGGCGGGTCGAACTTGCCGTTCTTCATGCCGGGACTGCCGCTTGGCGCCATCGATGCCGCCGGCGTCGATGAAGGCGCTTTCGATGCCGCCGCCGAATCAGCCGGTTTGGCCGAACCGCTGTCCTTCGAGCTGCAGGCCGCTATCGTACCGACAGTCAGCAATGTCGCAAGCGTTGCGGCAAATCCTTTGGTAACCCTGCCCCTTTGCATATATTTCCTCCTCCACTTGAATCGCGCGATCTTGCGTCGACACTCTGATCATAATGGAGATCGGACAGCCGTTAAAGATCATAATATCAATTTCATATCAGTTTCTATACCAGTTTCATTTGGCGGTATTTTGGCAGATTAATCGGCGGCTTGGGGCCGGTAGGCATGGTGAAAACCGTCCCGCTCGTTGTTATACGAATCGGGACGGTTCTTTCGTGCTCCAGCTCCGTTGCCGAAACGTGAGCACTGGATTATCTTGAACAACAGCCTCGCAGCGGAGCTTTGGCGGGCGGATTCTCCTGCACGGCGCCCGTTCGCCATCGGGAGGGATCAAGAAGCTTCTTCCTTCCTACTACGGCGGCGTTCTAACGGTTCGTAATGAGCTTATTCGGTCATTTCGGACGATTTTCTGGCGCTAAACATTCCTGTAGGCGCCAAGATACGGCCTTGGACAAAAAACAGGAGCGCCTCGTATGATGGGGGTGTGACGGGTCAATAGCCCTAAAACCCACCAAGGAGGCGCTTACCCTGAATT
>NZ_SHLX01000049.1 GCF_004764705.1 Paenibacillus cymbidii
TCGTTTGGCGTTTGAACTCCTCATCAAAATGTTGGCGGATATTTCCCATGACACACCTCGACCTTTCGTTTGTTTGTATTGTATCAGGTCGCTGTTACAGTGTGTCTACTTTCTAGTCTAAATTCATCAGGCGAGTTATGGGGAAATGTGCCCAAGTTAAGCGCATATTTACCTTTAAGTTGTCAAATCGGCCGTTTGGGGCGAATTTAAGTGTATTAATGCAGTTAAGAAGTGTCGCTTCTCATTGGACTGAACACTCGATGCAAGATCGCTATTCCGATGTTTGGGGGCCGCGGCGGAGATGAGAAGGCGCGCGCGACCGTACTTTAGCGTCCGAAACGCTCTTTCCTTAAAAATAGCCCAAAAAAACGGCTTATTCCCCCGTTTTCCATTGCGTCGACAAGAATAACCAGTGAAATCACTGGCTATTCTCGCCAAACCGCCCCGCATTTAGCGGCCCTGAAACAACAATAGCCAGCGATTTCGCTGGCTATTTCCGCCAAGACACGCCAAATACGGCAAATAAGCCATTTTTCATGGCTTATTTAGCTAACAGTAGGCCGCGCCTACTTCGAAACCGCGCCGCGCCGCCCCGCCGCCTGCGGAGCCGCTTCCGCGTTCGCCTCGCACAACATCGCCTTCCGCCCCAGCACCGCCACGAGCAGCGCCGCCGCCATGAACGCCAGGCTAAGCGCAAAGATCAGCTCATACGGCCCCAGCGCCGCGCCGCCAAACGCGAACGTCCCCGGCCGGTCGGCGATCAGCCCGCTGACGAACGAGCCGAGCGACATGAAGATCGCTTTGACGAATTCGAAGCTGGCCAAATACACCACACGATTGCGTGGCGGCGCCAGCTGCAGCAGGATGTTCATCACCGTCACGTACATCCCGGCGAACACAAGGCCGTAGCCGTCCATCACGCCGAGCGCGAACAGAAACGGCGTCACAACGATGGCGGACAGCTTCACCGCCAGCAGCAGCGCCGGCACCGCCCACATGACGCAGCTGAGCCGCAGCAGCGCCGACACGCTGCCGTAACGCCGGCTGATGTGCGTGATCAGGAACACCGACAGCACGCTGGCGGCTGTCATCACGATCTGATACAGCGACACCGTCGAACTGGCGATGCCCACTTCCTTGATCAAGTAAGGAAACGCCGCCGGCGCGAACAGCCCGGTCGCAAACGCAAGCAAAATGCCGAACACCATCGTCGCCAAAAAGCCGCGATTGCCCAGCATCGTGCGCACGATATCGCCGAGCCGATCGCGCTGCTCGCCGCCCTCCTCGCGGACGCTCGGCGGAAACAGCATCATCGCCACAACGCCGAGCGTGCCCATCGCCAGCGCAATGAAGAACAGCGTCGACATGACGCCGACGCCGCCATGGTCGAGCATGCCGCGGAACAGCAGCAAAGCCGCCACGGGAACGGAGTACGAAATGACCATGCGCACCAAATAAAACGAGTACCAGCTCGCATTGCCGACGACGCTGAACAACCAAGGCACGAGCACCAGCCGGCCGATGCCGGAAATGATCGAAAACAGCCCAAGCGACACGATCGACAGCCAGATCATCCCGCGCGTGCCGAGCCCCGGCATGTACGGCGCGCAAACGAACAGCAGGAAGCAGCCGAGCGCCGCAAAATGGAACGCCAGAAAAAACGTTTTCTTCCATTCGATCGAGCCGGCGTAAAAGGAAAACGGAAACGCCACGAAGCCCGTGATCGAAAGCAGCGCGTACATGACGCCGAAGTCGAACGGCGTAAATCCGAGACGCAGCAAATAATCGTTCAAAAAAATGCCGGTCGTCAGCGCGGCGAACGCGTTGTAGAACAGCGCATTGCCGCCCGACGACAGCGTTGCCGGCTGAAGCAGCTCGCGCCACCGCATGGGGATCATCTCCTTTGGGCATGTCTGAAAACCCGCTCAGTGGCATCTTTTCACCGCCTTTTCGTCCCCTGCTGCGTTACTTTTGCTTGACTTACCCCCGGTAAGCCTGCGCAAAACTGCCTTGCATGGAACGAAAATTCGGCAAAATCTGCTGTCCTCGGGGTTCTCAGACACGCCCTAGACGCGCTGCAGCGCCCCGCGAATGTCTTCCAGCAGCGTATCGAGCGGCTCGAGCCCAACGGACAGCCGGATCTGGCCGACGGCGAAGCCGCGCTTCACGATGTCCTCTTCCGGATCGCCCGACATGGCGGCGGCGTAGGTGACGCTTTCAAAGCCGCCCCAGCTGCCGCCGATCGAAATGTGCCGCAGCGCGTCGATATACCGCCGCACGCCGGCCGGATCGGTGTCGAGCGTAAACGACAGCAAACCGCTGCAGCCATGCAGCTGTACTGCCGCCAGCTCGTGCTGGTCGAACGAACGCAAGCCGGGATAACGCACCGCACGCACCTTCGGTTCGTTCTCCAGCATCGCCGCAACCGCCATCGCGTTGCTTTCGTGGCGCTCCATCCGCAGAGCAAGCGTGCGCAAGCCTTTGAGCATTTTGCTCGCCTCGTAAGGCGACAGCACCGCGCCAAGCTGCGGCAGGCCGGCGATATACGCGCGGGAGCCGATGACGGCGCCGCCGACAAGATCGCTATGGCCGCCCAAATATTTCGAGGCGGAATGGATCACCGCATCGACCCCGTAGTCAAGCGGGTTCTGGAACACCGGCGTCGCCCACGTGTTGTCGATCGCCACCTTGATGCCGCGCGAAGCGGCAAGCTTGACGACGGCGCGAATGTCCTGCAGCTCGAAATGCCACGAAGTCGGGCTTTCCAAATAAATGAGCGCCGTATTCGGCCGAATCGCCGCTTCGAAATCGGCGAGACTCGTGCCGGCGACGTACGTCGTTTCCACGCCGAACTGCGGAAACCAGTTGCGCAGGAAGTCGACGACACGACCGTATACGTTGTTCACTGTGATCACGTGGCTGCCCTGCTTCAGCACGCTGAGCAACACCGTGTAGATCGCCGCCGTGCCGGAGGAGAAGCAGCGGGCCGCTTCCCCGTTTTCGAGCGCGGCCAGCTTCTTTTCGAGCGCGTCCGTCGTCGGGTTGGCGTTTTTGCTGTAGCCGTAGCGGGCGACATGGCCTTTCGTCGTTTCGACGACCGTATCGAAATCGGGATAGCGGTAAATCGTATTTTCGAACGTTGGCGGCACAACCGCCCCGTAAATGTCGGTATTGTCGTCGATGCCGGTGACGATTTCCTGCACCCGCCTGAACACTTCGCGCATGGTTCGATCCCCCGTGAATTTGTTGTCTGCCGCGCCCCGCCTACTGCCCGCTTTTCACCGCAACAACCGCGCCGCCGCCGCGATGCGATTCCAGCAGCGCTTCCGCCACATGCATCGGATAAACGCCGTCGGCCAGCGTGCTGACCGGCGTTGCACCGCCTTGCAGCACATCCGTCAAGTGGAAAAAGGCGTTCTGCATGTTGCTCGATTTGGCCAGCAGCCGATCCTCCGCATAAGCGAAGGTCAGCAGGCTGAAGCCGGGAATCATCGGATGCGGAATCGCTTCGTGATACCGAATTTCGTCGCCGCCGAGCAGCAGTTCGATTTTGCCCCGTTCAAAATAAAGCTCCATCTCGAAAATCACGTAATCGCGATCGTCGAACGCCTCGGCATAACCGCTTGCACCGTCCCGGTCGAGCGTAAACAGGAAGCTGTAGCACCAGTCTTCGCGCGCGTCGCCCGTCGTCGGCACTTGCCGCAGCGTCTGCACCTGCGTCATCGAGCCGGTCGTAAACCGCACAAGGTCGAACATATGCGAGCCGTAATTGTAAATGCCGCGCGTGTAGCGCAAATGCACGTTGCGCAGCTTGCCGTAACGCTGCTCCTCCACCGCGTCACGGATGCCGCGAATGCTGTCGTTCCAGCGCCGGGACAAATTGACGATCACCTGGCAATCGTACTGCGCCGCCAGCTCGATGATCCGCTCCGCCTCCGGCAAGCTTGTCGCCACCGGCTTTTCGAGGAAAATGAGCTTGACCGCGCTGCCGCGCAGCACCTTCTCAACGACTTCGTAGCGGACGTGGGACGGAGTGCAGATGCAGACGATATCGAGCTCATGTCCCCCGAGCATTTCGTCCAGAGACAAATAAAATTTCGCTTCCGGCGCCAGTGTCGCCAGTTGGTCGCCCTGCTCCTGGCGGACGCCGACCCCGGCGACGAGCTCGATGTCCGGGCAGCGTACGATCGCGCCGACATGGCTTTGCGCCAGCGGCTGCGGCGGCACGTCGAAGCCGAGCCCGATTTTGCCGAGGCCGATGACGGCGGCGCGGTATTTCCCGCGATTCCTTTCCATTGCGCTCATACGTCGACCCCCTCTCTATGAAATAGCGATCCAGCGGCGTTCGCCGAGCGCAGCAAGCGCCGCAGCCGCCGTAGCGACGGAAGAGCGCGCCGCCGTGCCGTCGAACAGCGCCTTCGCCTGCTCCGGAATCGGCAAACCCCGCACTGCGTCGCGGAAAGCCGCCATTTCCCGCTCCATGCTCGTTTCGAGAAACGACGCCTGCCGCGACGACCGCCCGCCGTAGGCGACCCCGCCGTCCGCGGCGACATAGAACGAAGCGCGCTCCGCGTCCTCCTCCGGCGTGGCGTGCAGCAAATGTTCGGTCACGCGTCCGTCCTTCAGCAGCTCGACCTTCGACTTCTTGAAGTCGATCCGGATCGCGCCTTCCGAGCCGTTGATCTTGACCGCGTGCTCGCCCCAGCGGAAGCCGGAGCCGTATTGCATGCTGCCGACGGCGCCGCCCGGAAACTGCAGCGTCACGAGCAGCACGTCGTCCTCGTTGCCGAAGCCTTCGCCGCTGTGCGCCAGGTTGCCGCCCGCGGTCGCCGCCGCCTGCGCCGGCCCCATGATCGCCTGCAGCAGATCGATTTCGTGGATGTGGTGAAACAGATGGCCGCCGGACGTTTCGTTGTTCTTTTTCCAGCTGACGTTCTGCTGCTTGTTCTCCCAGCCGGTACGCTCGGCGAACGCGACGAGCGGCGTGCCGATGACGCCTTCGCGCACCCATTCGCGCACAGCCGCCAGTCCCGGGATGAAATAATAAATATGCCCCGCCATCAGCAGCACGTTCGCTTCGCGGCAGGCGGCGATCATCGCTTCGCAGTCCGCCACCGTGAGCGCGATCGGCTTCTCGCAGAACACGTGCTTGCCGTGCCGGGCCGCGGCGATAACCGGCTCGCGGTGCAGATGGCTCGGCGAAGCGACGACGATCGCGTCGACGTCCTCGCGCGAAACGAGCGCCTCCAGCGTGTCCGCGCAGGCGCAGCCAAGCTCAGCCGCCAGCTCCGTCGCCCGGCTGCCGCCGAACACGGCCGTCACTTCGGCATGCTCCAGCCGCTGCAGCACGCGCGCCAGCCCCGCGCCAAAATAACCGCAGCCGACGATGCCGAACCTTACGTTACCCATCGATTGGTCCCCCTCACAAGGATTGGCAATATCGGTAAAGCAGCGCATGCGGAACGCCGCACGCGCTGCTGCCATTCAAGCTAAATCGTACACTAGCGGATTCAGGCATGAAATTTCCTTGAACCGCCAATATTCGCCCACGTCTTCGCCATGCGGGAAGAACAGCGAATATACGTCGGCCTGGCGCGCCCTCACTTTCACGCGAATGACCTGGCGCTCCCACGCGCTTGTGCCGGGATTGCCCCGCCATTCGACCCGGTGCGCGAGGCTGTCTTCCGTCAGCGGCACGTTGTCCGCGAACGAAAAACCTTCGAACGCGCGGCCTTCCTTGTCGCACACTTCCACCCTCACTTCTCCGCCGCCGGCTGCGGCAGCGTTAAGGTACAGCGCGCCGTCCTCGACGGCGAACGGCCGCGTCATCAGCTCGCACCAATCGTGCGTCGCGTGCAGGTACACGAAGCCGTCGGGACGCAGCGACGCCACGCCGATATTTTCCGGCGGCAGCTCGTCGTACGGAATCGAACCGAAGCCGGAATGATCGATCGGCGCCGCCGAATAATACAGCTCCATCCGGTCCGGGCGGTAAATGACCGTCGACGACGGCATGATGCATTTGGAGTCCCACTCGCCTTCGGCGCCGAGCGCCACCAGCTTCGTGCCCTGTTGCGCCCGGTGCCAGCAGAAGCCGTCGCGGCTGTACGCCAGCTGGATGTCCATCGTGCCGGCCATTTTGTTCGGGTTCGGATCGACTTTGTAATCGTACGTGTCGTACATCGAAATCAGCCCCATCGTATAGGCGCCGTACGGGGTGATCTGCATCCCGTAAAACTGCGTTTTGCACGGGTCGAGCTGGTCCGGTTCGATGGCGAGCACCGGCTTCGACCAGGTGACGAGGTCGGCGCTTTCCGCTACCCATACCCGGCGGTCGGGACAGCGGGTGCGGAACGTCACCCGGTACGTCCCCGATTCGGGATCGCGGCAGAAGCCGATATGGCAATCGCTGTGCACGACGATGACCGGCTTCTCGAACATCGCCTCCCAGTGGATGCCGTCGGGCGACGCGTACAGGAATACGCTGCAGCCCTGCGTATACGGCGACATCGCCAGCTTGTAGCGTTTGGCCGGGTCCGGCTCCAGATCGTCCTTGATCACCGTCGGGCCGTGCGTCTTCTTGTCGTTGTCGAGCACGATGTTCGTGCCCGGCACGACGTCCAGCTCCGGCTTCGTGAAATGAACGCCGTCCTCCGAATAGGCATAGTTCAAATAGGCATACGCCTTGGCGTCCGCTTCGCCGATCGCCGGGCCGTAATAGTGGGTGGAATACCACGTTTTGTACAGCCGCTCCTCCGCGTCGTAAAGCGCCGTGCCGTAGTAGTGCACGCGCTTGAATTCGTGCGGCAGCTCCGGCTTCAGCACCGGATTGTGGGCGAACTTGTCGGCCTGGCCGAGCTCGCGTTTGAAGCCGAACATATATTCATAGGTCCGATTGTCGAAAAAAGTGAACTTCACTTTGCGGCTGGTCGGGTTCATCGCTGCAAACAAGCCTCCCTTGTTCTATTCGGCAAAACGGAACGCATACAGGTCCGCGTCCGTCAACCGGAAGCGCAGCCGCACCGGCGCACCCGCCAGCTGCGCCAAATCGCCGCCGCCGCGCCAAACGAATGCATGCTCCAGTTCGTCGCCGTACAGCTCCTCGGCGTCCGCAAAGGCGAAGCCGGGCACCACCGCACCGTCTTCGCGCTCCACCTGCACGGTAAGCGTTCCTGGCGCCGACGTGGCGTAGTTGAGCAGCAGTCGGCCGCCGGCGAACACGAGCGGCTTCGTCACGAATTCGCCGCCGTCCCTTCCCGCGCCAACCGACGCGAACCGGTGCCGCGGCACGCTGACCCGGCGAATATTGGCGTCGTCCCATTCGTAATGCTCGCAGACGTACAGCGAAAACTCCTCCGCCTCCGCGCCTGTCTCCACAATGCCGCGCGCCACGATATGGCTGCGTTCGGTCCAGTTGCGCGGATCGCGCCCCGGCCGCAGCCACGCTTCGAGAAACTCGCGCTCCCAGTTCACGCCGTCGCGGCTCGACAACAGCACGTTGTCGGAGACGCCGACCTTGGGGAAGCCGGCGATGTTGTGCCGCTCCGGCATGAAACGCATCGGGAACGACAGCCACACATGCTCCGCCCCCGGGCACGGCACCGTGGCGTTCGTATAGAAATGCTCCAGCGGCGCTTCTTCGCCGTACCGGTTCGGCTGCTGCGGCCCCCAGTTCAGGAAGTCGGCCGACTCGCAGCTCTGGATGCAGCGCACGCCGGTATATTGCGGCGCATCCGGCGTCGGCCGCTGGAAGTAGCGCGAGTAGCAAACGTACCGGCCGCGCCGGTCGTCCCAGAACACGACGTTGTGCGAGTCGAAAGCGCCGTCGGTAATAAGCGGCTCCTCGCGCAGGCGCTGCCAATGCAGCCCGTCGGCCGACACGAAGCCGACGAGCCCTTCCTTCCAGTTGCCGGCGATCGCCTTGTAGCGCTGCTCGGGCAAACAGGCCGGGTTCATGTCGAGGAAAGGGCTGAAATTGCTGCAAAACCGCCCGGCATACACGATATTGTTGTCGCTGGAGCCGCGGAAGCTGACAATGCCGAGGTTCGGCTTCACCCATTCGATGCCGTCGTCGCTTTCCGCGTAGCAGCAATATTGCGTTTCGTCGTAATCCGTCTTCATCTCCGACGCGCCGCGGTAGTACATGCGGAACTTGCCGCCGTCCTTCAGCACGGTGCCGTAAACGCCGCTGCCCCGGTCCTCCCAGGGGCGGTCCATCCGCAGTGAAATTTCCTGCCGCACCGGCGGATGAAGCCGCAAGCGGGCGTTGTCCGTCCGATCGATCACATGCCGGTCCAGCAGCAGCTCCCAGCGGGAGCCGAGCTCAATTGCCTGCGGCATCGGGACGCCTCCTTTTTGGCGAATCGCCCAAACAGGTTGTGCCGCCTGTCATTGGCCGATGCGCAGCGCGTAAATGTCGGCGTCCTTCAGCTCGAATTTGAGCCGGATCGGCTTGCCCTTGAACTTCGACAAGTCGGAGCTGCCGCGCCACGTCACTTTGCGTTCCAACTCGTCGCCGTAGATCACGTCGCAATCTTCGGAGCTGTAATAGGAAGCCGGCCAGCCCGTGTCGTCGATAATGCCGACGCGGACGGAGCCCGGCGCCGATGTGGCATAGTTCAAGTAGAGGGCATCGCCTTCGACGATGAACGGCTTCGTCGTAAACACGGCGCCCGAATAATCGCCGTGTACGGAAGCGAACCGGTGGCGCGGCACCGTCACGCGGCGAATGTAGCTGTCGTCCCACTGCTGGTGTTCGTTCACGTAGAACGAAAATTCCTCCGGCGACGTTTCCAGCACGCCCCACGCCGGCATCATGCTGCGCTGCGTCCAGTTGCGCTGGTCGAGCCCCGGGCGCATCCACGCCTCAAGGAACGGCCGGTCGAACTTGACGCCGTCGCGGCTCGTCATCAGCACGTTGTCGGAGACGCCGACTTTGCTGTGCTCGGCGATCTTGTGCCGCTCCGGCATGAAGCGCATCGGGAACGACAGATAGATGTGCTCGGCCCCCGGGCACGGAATCGTTGCGTTCGTATAGAAGTGCTCCAGCGGCACGCCTTTGTCGTATTGGTTCGGCTGCGGAATCGTCCAGTTGGCGAAATCGTCCGACGTATTGTTCTGGATCGCCCGCACGCCGAGGAAAATCGCCGAATGCTCCGGCGCCTCGATGTTCGAATTTTGCGTCGAGGAGAAATAGCGCGAATAGCACACATAGCAGTTTTTGTTCGGATCCCAAAACACCAGGTTGTGCGAGTCGAAAGCGCCTTTTTTGATAATCGGCTCGTCCTGGAACGGCTTGAAGTTGATGCCGTCATCGGATACGAAGGCGAACAGCCCTTCCGGCGCATAACCGGCTACCGCCTTGTAGCGCTGCTCCGCCGGCACGCCGGGACGCGTGTCGAGGAACGGGCTGAAGTTGTGGGCGATCGAGCCGTGCACGACGATGTTGTTGTCCGTCCAGCCGTTGATGTCGTGAATGCCGAGCGCCGGACGCTCCCAATGAATGCCGTCCGTGCTCTCCGCGTAGCAGCACGACTGGCCTTCTGCCTTGTCGGAGCTGATGTCGAACGTGCCCCGGTAGTACATGCGGTATTTGCCGTCAGCCTTGAACACGCAGGAATAAACGCCGCTGCCGAGTCCTTCCCACGGCTTATCCATCCGCAGCACAATTTCCTTGCGCTCCGGCGGATTCAGCTTCAGATAGGCTTTCTCCATGCGGTCGATCAGGAAGTGATCGACGAACATCTCCACGCGGTTGCCGATGGTTAGCGGCGTTTTCTTCGGTTCGCTCATGAACGGTTGACCTCCATTTTTTTCATTGGTTAGTTATTGGACGGCGTCAGGCACGGTATCGACAAGATGGCAGGACACGTAGTGGTCTTCCGTTCCCGCTACTTTCTGCAGGCTTGGCATTTGCGCCTTGCAGATATCCGTCGCTTTCCAGCAGCGCGGATGGAAGCGGCAGCCTGTCGGCGGATCGACCGGGCTCGGCACGTCGCCGGTCAGCACGATCCGCTCCCGCTTGCTGTCCAGCTCCGGCACCGGCACCGCCGACAGGAGCGCTTCGGTGTACGGATGCCGCGGGTTCGCGTACAAGCTCTCCGATGTGGCGAGCTCGACGACTTGCCCGAGGTACATGACCGCAATCCGGTCGCTCATGTATTCGACGACACTGAGATCGTGCGCGATGAAGATGTAGGTCAGCTTCATCTGCGCCTGCAGATCCTTCATCAGGTTCAGCACCTGCGCCTGAATCGACACGTCGAGCGCCGATACCGGCTCGTCGCAGACGATCAGCTCCGGATTGATGCAGAGCGAACGGGCGATGCAAATGCGCTGCCGCTGGCCGCCGGAAAACTCGTGCGGGTACCGGTACATGTAGTCCGCGCGCAGGTTGACCGACTCCAGCAGCCGGGCGATGATTTCCTTGCGCTCCGCCTTGTTGCCCATGTTGTGCAGCCGCAGCGGCTCGTCGAACGAGTCGTAAATCGTCTTCACCGGGTTCAGCGACGAATACGGGTCCTGGAACACGATCTGGATCTGTTTGCGCACGTCGAAGCTTTCCTTCTTGTCCAGCGTCATCAGATCGCGCATTTCGCCGTCGTTGTAGCGGAAGTTCATTTCGCCCGAGGTCGGGTCCTGCAGGCGGACGATGCATTTGCCGAGCGTCGTTTTGCCGCAGCCGCTTTCGCCGACGAGGCCGAGCGTTTCCCCTCTGCGCACGAACAGGCTGACGTCGTCCACCGCTTTGACGTGGCCGACGACTTTTTTGAACACGCCTTTGTAGACCGGGTAATATTTTTTCAAATGGCGCACGTCGAGAATGACGTCGTTATCGACCTTCGTTTGGTTGTTCACGCGATCACCCTCCTTGGCAATTCCAGCATCTGACGCGGTGGCCGCCGCCGAGATCGGTTTCCGCCGGTACGGTTTGGCACGCGTCGGTGGCGAAGTCGCACCGCGGCGCAAACTCGCAGCCGGGCGGCATGTCCGAAGGGTCCGGCGTGTTGCCGCGAATCGTCGCCAGCCGCTCGTGTTTGCCGATGCCGAGCGTCGGCACGGAATGGAGCAGCGCCTTCGTGTACGGATGCCGCGGCGAGCCGAGCACTTGCCGCACCGAACCGAATTCGACGATCCGCCCCATGTACATGACGGCGATGTCGTCGGCCATATCGGCCACGATGCCCATATTGTGCGTAATGAGAATGATCGACGTCCCGAGCCGCTGCTGCATGCTTTTCATCAGCTCGAGAATTTGCGCCTGGATCGTCACGTCGAGCGCCGTCGTCGGTTCGTCGGCGATGACGAGCCGCGGGTTGCACACCATCGCGATCGCGATCATGACGCGCTGCTTCATCCCGCCGCTGAACTGGTGCGGGTAGTCCTTCAGCCGCGACGCCGCGCGCGGAATGCCGAGCAGCGTCAGCATTTCGACGGCGCGATCGATCGCTTCCTGCTTCGAAATGCGCTCGTGCTGCAAAATATTTTCGCAAATCTGGTTGCCGATCGTGTATACGGGATTCAGCGACGCCATCGGGTCCTGGAAAATCATCCCGATTTCCTTGCCGCGGATGGAACGCATTTCGCTGCCGTTTTTCTTCAGCTTGCTGAGCACGGTTTCTTTGCCGTCCGCATAGTACGTGATGCTGCCGTTCGTAATGTGGCCGAGCTTCGGCAGCAGCTGCAGGATGGAGTGGGCCGTGACGCTTTTGCCGCAGCCGCTTTCGCCGACGACGCCGAGCGTGCGTCCTTTGCGCACTTCGAACGACACGCCGTTCACCGCTCTGACGATGCGGCGGCCGAGATCGAACTGGGTTTGCAGGTTGTCAACCTTCAGAACGAGGTCGCGATCAACACTCACATGGCACACCTCCCCGCCGAAAATCTGTCTTTTTCCATTCTTTTATTGGTTCGGGTCCAGCACATCGCGCAGACCGTCCCCTAAAAAGTTGACGCCCATCACAAAAAAGGAGATCGCGACTCCGGGAGGAAGCCACAGCCACGGGTTGTTGTGAATGACGTCGACTGCTTTGGCCGCGTTAATGATATTGCCCCAGGTCGGAATGCCGGAAGGCACGCCCAAGCCGATAAAGCTGAGCCCCGACTCCGCCAAAATGTAACCCGCCGTCGCCAGCGTCACATTGACGATGACCGGACTGAGCGTGTTGGGCAAGATGTGCCGGAACATGATGGACAATTCCCCGATGCCGAAAGCACGGCAGGCGTCCACGTAATTTTCTTCGCGCAGCGACATGAACCGCCCGCGGACGAGTCGGTACGTTCCCGTCCAGCCGGTAATGGCAAAGATGAAAATCAGGTTGAACGTTCCTTGACCGACGAATACGACGAGAATAAGCACAAGAATGATTTGCGGGAACGTCATGAAAATTTCCGATACGCGCAGCATGACTTTGTCGAACCAGCCGCGGGAATAGCCGCTGAAGCAGCCGAGCACCGTGCCGATCAGCGCACCGCCAAGCGCGCCGCTCAGGCCGATCAGAATCGAGATGCGTCCGCCGTACAGGATGCGGGCGAATACATCGCGGCCGATCTTGTCCGTGCCGAGCCAGTGTTCGCCGGACGGCGCCATCAGCCGGCTGCCCAGATCGATTTCGTCGGGCTTGTAGGATGTCAGCAAGGGAGCCAGCAGCGCGCTCACGATGAACACGGCGACGATGGCAAAGCCGACCATCGCCAGCTTGTTGCGGCTCAGCTTCTCCCAGTTGCGCAGCGCCAGGCTCGATTTTACGGTAGTTGTTGCCGCCATACGACCCCTCTCTTTCCGCTTTCGAATGTTGCAGGAAGCGTAAAAACTTGCCGTGCTCTCAGTCGAACCGAATGCGCGGGTCCAGCATCGCCGTAATCAGATCGACCAGGAAGCTGGCGAACAGCACCATGCCTGCCGTCATCATCGTGGCGACCATAACGACCGGATAATCTTTGGCCGATACGGCGTTAAGAATCATGCCGCCCATGCCCGGCCAGCTGAATACACTTTCGATCACGACCGTACCGCCGATAAGCAGCGGCAGACGAAACACAAGCAGCAGCACGACCGGCATAAGCGCGTTGCGGAAGGCGTGCTTGGTAATGACTTTCCATTCGGGCAGCCCTTTGCTGCGCGCGGTTTTGACATAGTCCTTGCCGAGCACGTCGAGCATCGTGCCGCGCGTGTAACGCATCAGCGCCGCGGTCAACGCGAAGCCCAACACCAGCGAAGGCATGACCAAGTGGGTAATGCGGTCCCACAAGCCGGAATCGGCGTATTCGAACCTGCCTCCGACGGGCAGCCAGCCGAACTCGATGGCAAAAATCTGAATCGCGATAATGCCGACGAAAAACTCCGGAATCGAAATGCCGACGATGCCGAGCACCGTAATGCCGTAGTCGGCCGACGAATTTTGTTTGATCGACGACAGCAGGCCGAGCAGAATGCCGAGCACGGACGAAACGATCAGCGCCCCGGCGGCCAGTTCCATCGTGGCCGGAAGCCGGTTCTTGATCATCGTTGTGATACTGGAGCCGTCAACGAGGCTGTAGCCGAAATTACCTTGGAACAAATCGCCTAACCAATGAAAAAATTGGATGTAAACCGGCGCGTCAAGCCCCATCGCCTTCTTGTAGGCTTCCATGTCGAAGCCGGGCGAGCTCATCATTTCCGGCGAGATCAAGTAGTTCATCGGATCGCCGGGCGTAAGCTGCAAACCGGCAAAAATAATGACGACCACCACGAACAGCATTGGAATAATCGATAAGAAGCGAAACGAAAAATATTTAAGCACGGCATCCCCTCCTCGCCCGAGACGGCGAAGCAGCCATCGTGCGTGCGCTCACGCGCCGCACCGATTGTCTGCGTTCGCGATCGCAGTATTAGGAAAACCTCCGGATGGAGGTATAACAAAGCAGCGCACGGTAAAGGCTCTTGCTGCGGCGAATTCTGCGGTGTCTTTACCGTGCGCTGTAGGTGTCAAAGCATTACTTCGTTTTCAATTCCCATGTCTCTACTTTGCGGTCGTAGTTGGTCCATTCGTTGCCGTAGATGCCGGCCGTTTTCAGACGCGATTCGTTGACCAGCACGTATTGTTTGATCGAGAACAGCGGCATGTGCCACAAGTACTTCGCTTCGTTCTCCTGCAGCTTGGCGACCGCTTCTTTCCGCTTGGCCGGATCGACCGATTTTCTCAGGTTGTCAATGAGCGGATCCCAGCCGGCTTTGTCGCCGCCGAGCACTTGCATGCCGAGCGCGCTGTCCGTATGGAAGAGCGAGTATGCTTCTTCGAGCGCCATCGCCGAAAGACCGGCATACAGGAAGTCGTATTCGCGCGTGTTGTAGATCAGCGTGACCAGATCGCCCGTCATCAGCGACGTTTCGACTTTAACGCCGACTTGCTGCCAGTAGTACTTGATCGTATCGATCAAGTCGATCGTTTGTTGGTCCGTGTAGTAGTATTGCAGCTTGATCGTCTGGTTGAAGTCGAAGTTCGCTTCCTTGAGCAGCTTCTTCGCTTTTTCCGCATCGTAGGCGTAAGTCGTTGCGTTCTTGTCGAATTCCGGCAGCTTCGACGGAATTTTCGTTTCGAGCAGCTCGGCCTGGCCTTTGAACAGCTTGTCGGCGAGCGCCTTGCGGTCGATCGCGTACATCAGCGCCTGACGAACGCGCAGGTCGGCGATTTTGGCGTTGCCTTTGCCGTCCTTGCCCGTCATGTTCGCCTGCAGGTAGCGGTCGAAGAAGATGTCGACCGGATACGCTTTGTAAGCCGGGTTTTTGATCGCTTCGGTAATTTGCTCCAGGCTCATGACCTGAACGTAGTCAAGCTCGTTTGCCTGCGCTTTGGTGACGATTTTGTCTTCGGTGTACGTATTGAGCTTGATTTTTTCGATTTTCGGCTTCGTGCCGTAGTAGTCTTTGAACAGCTCCAGCATCGCGTAGTTGTTCGGCTGTACGTCCGTCACCATGTACGGGCCGTTGCCGATCGGTTTGAGCCAGAAGTTGGCAAGGTTGATCTTCGCCGGATCTTCTTTCTCCAGCAGATGCTTCGGATACGGCGGCCATTGCGCCATGACGAGCAGGAATACGCCTACCGGCTCGGTCAGCTTGATCGTGACTTTGTTGCCGTCGACGGTAACGCCTTTCAAATTGTCGGCTTTGCCGGCTTTCCAGTCGGCCGCTCCTTCGATTTTGGCGAAGGCGCCGGCGAATACGCTGTTGAGCGACGTTGCCTTGATCGCGGTTGCAATGCTCCAGCGCACGTCTTCCGCCGTAAACGGCTTGCCGTCATGCCATTTGACGTCGTCGCGGAGCGTAAACGTGTACGTCAGGTTATCGGAAGATACCGTATAATCTTTGGCAAGGTCTTTGTTGACCGGCTCTCCCTTGTCGTTAAGCATCAACAATCTGCGGAACACTTGGGTTTTGTAGAAACCGCCGTAGTCCGCCCAAGCGGAGTCGAGTTTATCCTTCGGACCGTACCCGACGTTAAGCACTTTGTCCCCCATGGCCGGAGGCGGCGTTGCGGTCGACGACAAAACGGCGTTGCCCGTGTTGTTGCCGCTGCTGCCCTTGTCTTTGGAACCGGAATCGGACTTGCTGCATGCTGCTACAATACTGATGAGGAATACGACGCACAACACCATTGCCACTGCTTTTTTCATGTCTAACCTCCCCGTTTTGGTTACTGGCGCCGGCTTTGCCGACTGCCATATGCAACTGTTTCCTTCAAATGAAGAAAGCAGGAGCTTCGTTGTGACTGCTTGCCGTCAAGTAATGAGGAGTAGCGAAAAATGCAGCATGTGGATCACAGATACTTCTGCGTACGTCTGCGGGCGAACCGCGGTACATTTGCAGCAACTTTGATTCCAAATCGTGTCATGTTTTTGAAACCATAGTTTTAATTCAGTTGTACATGATAACCGCTAATGGCGCAACCGTGAAAAATGTAGTAATTTGCGGTTCTAATAAATTTGACCTTTTCCTAAGAATATTCCCCTTTTCTTCCGCCAAACGTACGGAAACAGCGGAACGAAGCTGCTTTTGCAGCAAATTGGGGTAATTTTCTTATATGTCGCTTCCATGAAAATGAAAGCGCTTTTCTGAAATTGACGGCAAGTTTCCTTACATTGGTAAAACGCTTTCATCGTGAAGCAGCAAAAAAACGGCTGCCCGCCTCGTCGGCTGACAACCGTTTTATGGATGAACAGGGGGTTATTTGCTTCTTTCGCCCGCCGCCGTTTCGCCGATCAGCTCGAGCAGGACGGAAGGCAGCGCAAACTGCTGGTTGTTGATGACAATTTGCTGCACGTCGTCTTCGCCATGGCCGGCCCGTTCTTCCTTGAGCTCTTCGATTTCCCGGTGCAGCCGCTCCATCTGGCGATCCAGCGCCGCGGCGGAATCGGCCGCCTCCTTCAACTCGAGCAGCAGCCGCGACGGAACGTCTTCGTTGTATTTGTAAAAGATTTTGTGCTCGAGGCTTGCCCAAAAATCCATCGCGATCGTGCGAATTTGCACCTCGACGCAGACGCGCTCCTCGCGGTCCGACATAAAGACCGGCACCTCCAGCAGCAGGTGCAGGCTTTGGTAGCCGTTCGGCTTCGGGTGTTTGATGTAATCTTTCACCTGGATCACCGTCAAGTCGCGCTGATTGCCCAGCATGTCCACAATGCGGTAAATGTCCGAACGGAACGAGCAGGTGATGCGCAGGCCGGCGATGTCCTGGATATGGTATTTGATGCTGTGGAACGAAAAGTCGCCGCCTTTGCGCATCAGCTTCTTCATGATGCTTTCCGGCGATTTCAGCCGCGACTTCGTATGTTCGATCGGGTTGTAGTCGTGAAGCAGCTGAAATTCCTCTTTCAAAATTTCAATCTTCGTTTCGAGCGCGTCCAGCGCGAATTTGTACATCATCATAAACCGGGTAATGTCGTGCTTGAACTGTTTCAGCTGCTGCACCTGCAGAGCGTTCATCGGCAAGCTCCTTTCGGTCTTCAATGCTTTCCTGCTACGTATGGCAATCGTTGTTGGTTTCATAACGGCTCTCAATCGCTCTTGCATGCTTGCATTCGCCTTGCTGCTCGCTCATCCAGTATAGCGTCCGTTTATGAACGGTATATTAATAAACGACGATGCTCAGGCCAAAAACGTTGCCAAATACCAAACGCACGCGACGTTGACGGCAAACAAGGCCGGAATGCCGAGCAGGAACGAGATGTGCTTCGTTTTGTGGCGGAAGACGCGCATGCCGAGCCATATGCCCATGGCCCCGCCGAAAGCGGCGTAGCCGAACAGCGTTTTCTCCGGGACGCGCCGGCCGCGCTGGCGCGCAAGGCGTTTGTCGTGCCTCATGACGAAGTAGGCGACGATGTTGACGATCAGCAAATACAAGACGACGATTTTCACGCGATCCGTCCCTCCCGTTTCCATTATGCCATTTTGCAGGGCGGCAGCGCAAAGGTGGCGCCGGTGGCGGTTTGAAATATTGAAATAAGCCATGTTTTATTGGCTATTTGGCTCAAAATGGCTGGCGTGCGGGAAATAGCCAGTGTTTTCGCTGGCTATTCGATCGGGAAAGCCGGTTATGGGGGAATTGAACTGAAATAGCCTGTGTTTTTGCTGGCTATTTTCAAGTGAGCGGCGTTTTGAGGGGGAATAAGCCATTTTTTGTGGGCTATTTTTCGCTGGGCGACGGGTCGGCTACTCTAACTTCGGTGCGGGGCGGGCGGCTGAGCTACTTCGTGAATTGTTGTATAATCTGCAACAACTCACCGATTTGTTTGGCTCAAAAACAAAATTGTTGTACATTTTGCAGCAATTTCTGCTGAAATGGCTCGTTTCCTGCCTTTACCGATTATATTGTTGTACAGAATACAACAATTTGCAAAACAAGCCGCTGATCGGCTGAAATTGTTGTACAATTTGCAGCAATTCTGCCGCAACGGGCAGGAAGCTATCGTCGGCCGCGGCTGACTCGAAACCAAAAAGCAGAAAAGCCGCCCACAGAGCGGCTCTTCTGCTTTAACATGCCCAAACCGCCGGCTACACCTGCGCAATCGCCGGGTCGTCCAGACGAACGCGGCGCCCTTCGCGCGACGACACATACGACGCCAGCACCATCCGCAGCGCCGCCAGCCCTTCCTCCGCCGTGGCGATCGGCTCCCGCTCGCCGCGCAGGAATTCGGCCAGCGGCAACGCCAGACCCTGGATTCGCCGGCTATGCGCCGGAGGCGACGCGATGTCGCTCGCCGTCCACTTGCCGTCCGCCGGCTTGTACCACTTCAGCCCCGCGCCGCCGCCATCCGGCCGAGGCACGTTGCAGCTTACGGCGTCGCCGTAGTTTTGCACGATCGTGCCCTTCTCGCAGACAATTTCCATCGTGTTCTCCGCCGCGGTGCAGGTGAACGAGCCGTTCACTTCTGCCAGCGGCCCTCCGCCCGGATAACGGAAAATCGCGATCCCGTTATCGTTCGGAATGCGCGGGTTGTACAGCGACGCGATCTCCGCAGTTACGCTTTCCGGCAGCCCTAACAACCAGAGGAACAGATCGAACGGATGCGAAGCGTCGTCCGCCCAGATGTCCCGGTTGTAGCCCGGGTTCACGTGCCACGAGTCGGCAAAATCGGCGTTGAGCCCCATCGGCAGCCCATGGCGCCGCCGCACCATAAACACCTGGCCGAATTCGCCGCTCGCCAGCATCGCTTTGATCGCCGCGTTCTGCGGGTCGACGCGCATTTGCCACGCCATCGTGAAGCGCACGCCGTGCCGCTTGACGGCGGCAACGATGCGTTCCGCTTCGCCGAGCGTAAGCGCGAGCGGCTTCTGCAGCACGATCGTTTTGCCGCTGGCTGCGGCCTGCTCGACAAGCTCCGCGTGCAGCGACGTTTCCGCGCCGATGACGACGGCGTCGATATCGCCGCGCGCCAGCAGCTCCGCCGCCGAAACGTACGGCTCCAGCCCAAGCGTTGCCCGCGCTGTCTCCAGCCGGACAGCGTCGTGATCCCAGCCGGCCGCAACCGTAACGCCAAGCTCCGGATCGTTTAACCATTCCTTGCAATATGTCGTCACGTGCCCATGGGCAAAACCGAGCACCCCGATGCGTTTGCCGCCGCTCATCCGATATAACGCCTCCCCGATTCGCGCCGCCCTGCTGCGACAGCGCTTGCTGCCTCCATCATAAACGCCGGTCCGCCGACCCTGCATTGCCGATCAAGCCATTCATGCCAGCGATAGCGACAGCCGAGCCAACAGGCGGCACCAAAGCAGTTTGCCATATCTCCGCATTCGGGTGGGGATGCCTTATTTCACATCTGCTAACGCGACGCCTCGATGTTGTCCAAATAAACGCTGCCGTTCGCCCGCTGGCTGACGATGCGGAACGCGCTCAGCTTGTGATCCGCTTCCGTCAGCGCCGCATTGTACGTCTGATTGACGACCGGCGTCAGCGTGCCTCCTTTCGGACCGGCCGAGATGACAAGCGTATTCGCGGCAAAATCGAGCCGAACATCGAACGTATACCACGCGTTCAGCGTAAACGCCGGCAGCAGATTCGTGTAGACGCCGCCCGAAAACAGCTTCAGCCCGTAAGTCGCGTCGCTTGTCAGCTGCACCGTTTTGCTCCCGGTATAGAGCAGCAGATGGTCGCCCGTGAAGCTGGCGCTGCGCGCATAATCGAAGCGGAAATGCGCCGTATCGCCCGGGCTGACGAAATTGTACGTGAACATGGCGGCGCCATCCTTCGGCACGGCAAGGCTCAGATCCCCGCCGCCGGGAACCGCGGCAACCGTCCACGCCGCCGGCCAGCTCGCCGGGTAGGCGTCATACGGCTGGCCAACCGCGCCGTCGTTGAAATCGACGACGAGCGGCCACTCCGGCCCGCCTACCGTTACCGCGGCGGCGTCCGAGAAGATCGACTCGTCCTCGCCGGAGGCGCCTTGGGCGCGAATGCGATAAAACTGCTCGGCATCCGTCGTCTGCCGTTTGACCGTGTACGACGTGCCGGCGATCGGGCCGGTCGCCAGCTTCCGGTACGGCCCCGCCGCGTCGTCCGCGCGGTAGACCGAATAACCGGTCGCCCCGGGAACCGCGTCCCAGGCGAGCTGCACTTCGTTGCGGCGCGGCGTCGCGGCGAGCCCGGTCGGCTGCGCCGGCCCGTTCCAGGCCGTGACGTTGTCGAGAAACACGCGGCCGGCCGCCCGCTGCGACACCAAACGCAAGGCGGTGATTTTGTCGCTGGCGGCGGAATAAGCGCCGTCGTACCGCACGGTCAGCGCTCCATCCTGCGGACCGGTGCGAATGACGAGCCGATCGGCGGCAAAATCGAAATCAAGCGCAATCGTATACCACTCGTTCAGCTGAAAGCCCGGCAGCAGGTTGACGTCGCCGCCCGCGGCGCTGTATTTCAAGCCGTACGTCGCGTCGGTAATCGTCTGGACATAGCTGCCGCCCGTATAAATCAGCAGCTTGTCCGGCGCAAAATTCGCTTCGCGGCTGTAGTCGAAACGCAGATGCGCCCGGTCGGCCGTCTGCGTCCAATCGTAGGTCAGCATCCCCGCTCCGCCGTTCGGAATCGCCAAGCTGCGGCTGCCGCTGCCCGGCCCGTTCGCCACGGTCCACGCGGCCGGCCAATCGGCCGGCGCCGCATAAGGCTGACCGACCGTGCCATCCTCGAAGCCAACCGCCAGCGGCTGGCGCAGCGGCTTCGTGACGGCGGCCGCATGCAGCGAAGGAGCCGACTCTCCCCCGGCGGCCACGGCCGTCACCCTGTAATAGTAGGCGCTGTCCGCCGTCAGCCCCGTATCCGTATAAGCCGCAGCGCCAAGCGCCGTCAAAGTCAGCAAGCTGTAAGCGCCGTTCGGCGTCAAAGCGCGGTACACCTTGTACCCCGTCGCTCCGGCCGTCGTATTCCAGACGAGCTTGACCGAGTCGGCATCCTGCGCCGTCGCTTTCAGTCCGGTCGGCGCGCCCGCTGCGGCATAAACCGGCACGGCGGGAACAGTACCCGCCGGAAACGCGGGAGCGGTCAACTCGTTCAGGTACGTCTCCAGATTCGTATATCCGTCGCCGACAAAATCGCCGTTCCGGTCCGTCGCATCGTTCGGATCGAGCCCATGCTCCCGCTCCCATACGTCGGGCATGCCGTCGCCGTCCGTATCGGCCGGCACCTCCGCCGTTTGCAGCGTCGGCCAGACAAGCGCCGCTTTCGTCATATGCCGGGCGTCGATCGACGTTTGCTGCTCCGGCGTCACCGTCTCCGCGGTATAAATCAGGCTGCCCGTCCCGTTCTCCACGTCGCCGACCATCGCAAGATCGACCGCATCGCGCCGCAAGCTGGCGCCGGCGTAATCGAGCACTTTGCGATACGCGGTTTCCGCGCTGTCCTGCGGCGACGGATTCGGCATCGCGTACGGCGCGTCCGTAAAGGCGCCCGGGTTCGTAATGACGCCGGCGCCAATATTGTTCGGGTGCGAGCTGACCTCGTACGTGCCGTCGTATTTGACCGCCACGTTGCCGGTCAGCGCGATGCTCGCATCGAGGCTGTCGGCCGCGCCCAGCACCCGCGAAGCGAGGCCGGTCGTGCTGATGCCGGCTTTGTAATAATTGTTGATCATGTTGCCGGCTTCACTGAATCCGTACATGCTTTTGTAGCCCCAGTCGTACAGCACGTTGTTCCGCACGTCCATCGATTTGCCGGTAAAACGCGGGTTGCGGCTGTCGTTATGGGCGAGCAGGTTGTAATAGTAGGTGGCGTTCTCCCCGCCCCAGATGCCGCCGAAGCCGTGGAATCCTTTGCCTTCCACGCCCGACAGCACGATCGGCTGCGCCAGCAGGCTGTACTGCAACGTGAAGTTGGTTTCATTGTAAAAGGAAGCCGTTTCATCGGTTCCCCAGCTGGCCGAAATATGGTCGAAAATAACCTGCTCGCGGTTGCCGCCGGAGACGGCGTCCGTATCCGTGCCCGCGCCGTCGCCCGGACGGAAGCGAAGGAAACGCACGATCTGATTGTCGCCCTGGAAATAAACCTGGTGCTTCTTGAAGGCGATGCCGTCGCCCGGCGCGCTCTGGCCGGCGATCGTCAGGTTCGAGGCGGTGACGAACAGCATCGACTCCAGCTCGATCGTGCCCGATACGCGGAACAGCACGGTGCGATTGCCTTGGCTGACTGCGTCGCGGAACGACCCCGGTCCCGAATCGTCAAGGTTCGTCACATAATAGACGTCGCCCCCGCGACCGCCGGTGGCGAACTTGCCGCCGCCTTCGGCTCCCGGGAAGGCCGGAATCGCCCCCGGCACCACTTCCGGCTGCAGCGCCGGCGGCTGCGGCGTGCCGACCGCCGGTCCGACGAAGACGGCGTACATATTGCCGAAGCCGCTGTAGCCGGCCGCGTTGCCCGCGCCAAGCGTCACCGTGCCGGCGGGAAACGTGCGGGCATAAACGCGGTAAGCCGTTTCGGCGACGATATCGCCGTATGTATCCTTGGTTGCCGAGTGAACGATGTCGCCCGTATACGCCCAACCGTATTGCGGCGCAAGCCAGTATTCGGCATTAAACAACTCCCGGTACGAGGCGTCCGTTACCGATGCGACATACACCGTAGCGTCCCGGTCGATCGTAAACGAAAGGAACGACTTGGCCGACTCGTTTTTGTGCGGGCTGCCGCCGGTGCGAATATACGACAGGCCGGCATAAGGGCCGACTTCCGTGTAGACGGTAGCGCTGTCGTTCACGTACACCGGCCGATCAGGCTGCAAATCGTCATACACCGCATACGTCAGCGGCTGCGCCCATGTCAAACGAAGTGCGATGTCGCCGATGCCGATCGAGGTGGCAGCGGCTGTCCCGGCAAACGGGAGCAACGAAACGAACAGAACGAACGACAGGAACGATCCCAGCAAACGCTTCACGGACACCCTCCTCCTGATAGATGGACTGTAGAACAAGATCAACGTATAACCGCAGGAAGGTATTCGTCAAGAAGCACATATGCTCGCCAATATCCACCCGGCATTTCGCCACGATTCAACAAATTTTCCGAAAATCGGACAAAATTCGCTGCAAAGGTACGCTTCGCGAATAGATGTACCTTGCGCCCGGCGCCCTCGCTTCGTTACGATCGATGCATATTACATGGGGTTGCCTTGCCCACAGGCCAGTCGTCGCAGAGGAATGAAAAAGAGAGGGACAGCTATGAGACGATTATCGTGGTCGGAACGAGTGGCGCGCGCCTTGATGACGCGCGAATCCGCATTTGCGGAGCAATGGAAAAGCGGAAACTGCCATATCGCGCTGCAAGGCGTGGAATATGTTTGGCGTACGACCAAACAGGCCGATTATCTCAACTATTTGCGCCATAAAGTCGACTCGTTGATCGACGGCGACAGCAGCGAGTGTCATATCGGAAGCGCCCGAGCGCTGCTTTTTTTGTACCGCCGCACCGGCGAGGAACGATACCGGCACGCAGCCGCACGCGCGCGCGCGAAGCTGCTGCCCGCGCTGGCGCAACCGGATCGGCACGGGCACGAACCCGCCTTTGTCGCGGAAAGCCGCACCGACGCAACCTGCAAACTGGCGCCGTTCTTCGGGAAGTACGCCGTCTTGTTCGGCGAACCGGAGCTGCTGGAGACGGTCGCTCGTTCGCTTCTGCTTTCCCATGGATACGACGGCGAACGAATGGAGTCGGGGGAAAGAGCGAATCCGCTTTCGGGAACGTTTCTGATGGCGGTCGTCGACCTGCTCGACTTTTTGCCTGTGCACCATCCGAACCGGCAGCCGCTGCTGGCCGTCCTGCAAAACCAATTGCGGCTGCTGATCCGGACGCAGCTGCCGATGACCGGCCTCTGGCAGGAGCCGCCCGGAGCAGGCGGCAGCCGATCCGAAGAAGCAAACATCGCCAAGCTCTCCTGCCTGTTCGTATACGCCCTGTTCAAAGCGGCGCGCAACGGGCATATTCCCCGCACGTTCGGCCATTATGCCCGCCGCGCCTACGAAGGCATCCTGACCGAATGGGCGGCGGAAGACCGCAGCGGCGGGCCGCGTTGCCCGGACGGACAACCGGACGCCGCAACCGCCGGAGACGAAGGCGCTAACGGAGCGGATGTTCCGGATCTGAACGGCATCGGCGCCTTTATACTCGCCAGCGTCGAAGCCGATTTTGTCAGCGAGCTGACCGGCCCGGTTCGCTGACCTTCACCTTCCCAATCCCCTCTAGCTTGTTGCCCGTTTGCCGCTTATACTAAGCATACGGAGCGACAGCAAGGGAGGATTTTTTGCCGTGCGTCAACGAGCGATAGCGTGGGTTATGATCGGCATCGTCGTCCTGACGGGCTGCACCGGTCGCGAAACGGCACTCGTCCGCAAGGAGGCAGCAGCAGCAGCCTTTCAGCCGGGGGGCGGCAAGTACGCCAAGGAGTTGACCGTCACCGTCTCCCGGGCGATCACCGATCCCGCCGAGCTGCGGAACGATCTGGAAGCGAAGATGCTGAAGGAGAAATTCAATCTTGTATTCAAGGCAACGGACTATCCCCGCAACGACTGGGCGACGAAAGTGACGCTCCAGCTCGCGAGCGGCGAAGGGCCGGATTTTATGCCGTATACGCGCGATATATGGAAATCGGTCGAATGGATGGCCTCCGGGTTGCTGCGGCCGTTTACGCAGCGCGAGTTGAAGGAGCGGCTCCCCCATTACCTTAGCAACTGGACGCCGCAGGAATGGGACACCGTGTTCCGTTCGACCCGCTTTTCCGACGGCTACTTGTATTTTTTGCCTTCCCAGCGCACCATTCCCGCTTCTTCCGGCTGGCAATACCGCAAAGACCTGTTCGACCGCTACGGGCTGACGTTTCCGCATACGCCGGACGAAATGCTGTCGACGCTCCGCACGCTGAAGCGGCAAACGGGCCTGATCCCGATTGTCGCCAACTCGAGCGCCGCTTCGCCGCTGGTTGGCATCAGCGGTTTTTTCCAACTGTTCGGCATGCCCGAACTGCTGCTGCAATGGACGTCGTTCGTCGATCCGAAAACGAATGCCTTTACGGCTTATCCGATGGCGACCGATCTCAGCCGGCCGCTGCTGTCGTTTCTGCACCAGATGTACGCCGAAAATTTGATGCTCAAAAATTTCGCAACCGCTTCCAACGAACAGGTCAAGAAGCTGGTCGCCCAGGGGCACTCCGTCATCATGCCGACGGCGGTCGATCCGGCGTACAACAACATGCTGCAAAGCGCCGTTCCCGGCGTGAACTGGGTGTGGGCCGACAATTACGACCACCCTTCCAACGATCCGAACGAAATTTTGTACAAGCGCGATTCGCTTTATTCCTACTGGGGGCCGGCGATCAACAAACGGACGAGCCCGGAGAAGGTCGACCGGCTGCTCGACTATCTCGACTGGACGCAAACGGAAGAAGGCAAGCGCTGGTATACATATGGCAAAGAAGGCGTTACCTATACGATGAAGGACGGCGTCCCGGCCTTGCTGCCGAACATGACGACGCCGCTGAAGCCGATTGGCGACAGCTTGCCGAATTACGGCATCAACATCGGTTTGATCGGGTATGGCGGGTTCATCACGTTCCATCCGTCGTTCAACGAGACGTATTCGAAGCCGAAGCTCGACATTTCGCGCGTGCTGCTGAACAAGCCCGGCTACTACGGTCCGGTCGAACCGATTTTGCAATTCACCGAAAACGAACGCAAACGCGCAGCCCGGCTGGAAGCGGTGCTGAACGGCGTACGCGACGAATATTGGCTGAAGTTTATTATGGGCGTGCTCGATCCGGACAAGGACAAGGATTGGCAATCATTCCTGCAGGCGGCGAACGACGCCGGCCTGGACGAAGTCATTCAACTGAGAACGCGAGCCTACGTGCGGGCGCAATAACGCCTTGCCGCCTTCGCACCGGGGACGACACCATTTGCCGCGAGGTCCGATAAGATGCTGCAAACCATACTGCAGAACGGTCACGACAAACGCTCGCAGCGCATTTTCCGCAATGTGCTGCTTTCGCTTCTGATTATGCTGCTGATTCCGATGCTGCTCTCCGGTCTGACCTATCACGAGGCGGCCGCCATTGTGGAGCAGCAGTCGCGCGAAGCCAAGCTGGCCGTGCTGGAGCAGGCCCGTGATATTATGGACAATTACTGGAACAATATGGATGAAACATCGATCCAGCTGTCCTTCGATCCGCGGCTCAGCGCCTTGTTCCATACCCCCATTCCGGACCAAAGCTCGTCGCTGCAGTTCGACCTGTGGGACTATTTCAAAGATTTGCGCACCCGCGCCGCCATCAGCGACTCGCTTGGCAACTCGTTTTTTCTGGTCGTCCGGACGGGCGACCTCGTTTTCTCCAAAAACCAGCTGTCCGGGTCGACGCGCGAGTTTTACCGGGATGTGTTTCATTACGAAGGGATTCCTTACGAAGCGTGGTACGACGACCTGTTCCGAAAACCGCGGTTCCGCGCCATATATCCCGCCCGTCAGGCTTATATCGACGGACGGCCGACGTCCGTCATCACCTATGTCACGTCGCTGCCGCTCGGCTCCGGCGTGGACAACCAGGCGGTCATTGTATTCACCGTGGAAGAAGAGCGAATCATTCGGCTGTTCAAGCTGGACGAACAGCCCGATTCCGGCGCCTTCGCCATTCTCGACGGTTCCGGCGTGCCGATCACCGGCAATGCCGGCGCGAGCTTTCCGGCCGCTATCGACGTATCCGGCGCGTTGCACGGCTACCAGCACGCCAGGGTCAACGGCCAGGACCGGCTGTTCGTGTATGCCAAGTCCGCTTACAATAATTTTACCTATGTCGCATCGCTCCCCATGGCGGAAGTGATGAGCAAGGTGAATCATATCCGCAATATCGCGACCTTGGTGACGCTCGTCTCCCTGATCGTCGGCATTCTGATCTCGCTGCTGCTCGCCTCCCGCCAGTCCAAGCCGTTCCGCGAGCTCGCCGCCGCGTTCGCCCGGCTGCAGGGCAGCAACCGCCATATGCAGCATGCGCTCGCCAGACAGGAGAACGCGCTCAAGAACGTGTTCATCGAACGGCTGTTCAAGGGCGAATTCGAGGACAGAGCCCATATGAAAGCGATGCTCGTGTATGTCGGGCTCGATATTCGGGGCCGAACGTACACCGCTGCCGTCATTCACATCTATCGGCAGGCGCATGCCGTGAATACGGAAATACTGGAAGAGCTCAGCCTGCTCCGGGCGGTGATCGAAGAGACGGTGCGCCAGCACATCGGCACCTCCGGCCTGCTGCAGATCATGAAAGAAAACGAGCTTGCCGTTCTCCTTCTCTCCGATCACACCGACCCGGATGCCGCCGCCGCGGAGGCGGAAACGTTGTTCGCCGCCGCGGCCGGCGCGATCAAGGACCGTTACCTGATAGCGCCGATTATCGGGATCGGAGAGGCATACAGCGAACTGCTCGATGTGCAGTATTCGTTCCAGGAAGCAAGGAGCGCCGCGCAGCACATCAGTGCCTGCAGCGAAGACAAGCGGACGATCGCCCGTTATTCGCACATCAGCAAAGTTGATGTAGGCTACTACTACCCGACCGAAATCGAAATCCGCCTCATGAACGTCGTCAAGGCGGGCAATGTGGCGGAATTGTACCCGCTCGTCCGGCATCTGCGCGACGAAAATTTCGTCTCCCGCAACCTGCCCGGCAAAATCGGCGGTTTCCTGCTGAACGACCTGAAAGCGACCGTCATGAAGCTGCAAAACGAGCTGAGCGCCACCGAACGCGCGACTGAGGAGGCGGACAGCGCCGAGCTGCGGGACCTGGCTTCCGCCATGCCGACGGACGGACTCGACAAACCGTTTCAGGCCGTGTTTCTGCAGCTGCTGCGGTTATGCCAGGCGGTCGACAAAAACAAAAAAAGCCGCAATACGCGGCTGCTCGACAATATTGTCGCTTATATCGGCGAGCGCTTCCAAGACCCGAGTCTCAGCTGCTATGCCGTCGCTTCCCATTTTAACGTGTCGGAATCGTACCTGTCGCAATTTTTCAAGGAGCAGTCGGGGGAAACGTTCAGCTCTTACGTGGAGCAATTGCGCCTGTCGCTCGCCCGCCGGCTGATCGCGGAAGGCGCGCTTTCGATCGAACGGATCGCCGAACAAACCGGCTACAACAGCACGCATTCGTTCCGCCGGGCGTTCAAGCGGGTCGTCGGCGTGTCGCCGTCCTCGTACAAGGAGCTTGGGTAACCGGCGCCGTTCAGGGCGCCGGCATCCAGGCGAAGCCTTGCCAGGTGTAAATGTGATACCAGACCTCGCGGTCTTTGGGCGACGTCCATTTCTCGAACGCCTTGACGACCTGCGGCGAAATCGAACTGATGCCGAACTCGTCCACGTGCGGATATTTGTACAACGTTGTCGTGACATGCACGTTGATCGGCTGATCGATCGTGACGACACCTTCCGGTTCGGCAAATTTGCGGTTGATCCAGGCCGTTTCCCCCGTTTGGGTGCGCACGTGCAGCCAGCTGTCGTCAAATCGTTCGAATACGGTCACCGTCTGCGGCTGCAAATAGTCGGCATTGCCTTTGGTCGCCGTCGGCAAGGCAAACGTTGCGGTAATTGTCGGCAGCGTCAGCTGCTGGTTCATCGGCGCAACCGGGTAGGCGTAGTCGGCCGAATCGACCAGCCAGAACGGTCCCGACCATGTATCGATCATGTAGCTGTTGCGGAATTGGCTCGTAAATTTGGCCGTCACGTGCACCGTCTGCGACGTCAGCGTCAGCCCGGCGCCGGTGCCGCCGAACGGCGAGTCGTACAGATGCGTTTCCCGGTCCAGCCAGAAATACAAGTCCTCCTGCCCAATCGTGCCAAGCTGACCGAGCTCCAGCTTCACCCAGCGCGGACCGACCCACGTGTCGACGACGAACCATTTGCTGTCGCTCTCTTCCCGGAACGACATCCAGTTCGGTTCCGCTCCGACCACGCGCACTTGCTGCGGATTCAGCGTGCCGATCTGGCTGTCCGAACGATACGGCGACTCGTAAAACGGCGTCTCCTTGAGCAGCGTAACGGCCGCTTCCAGCGGCACGGGCTCCGGCCCCGCTTCCCTCCCGCCGAACAACAGCGTTGCCGCAAGGCCGAACAGCAGCGCTACCGCCCATTTATTCATGCGGCGCTCTTCCTTCCGAACGCGATTATCCTTCGATGCTTCTTGTATAGTATAATGGCTTTGCCTGAGAAACGCACGGCTTGAAAACAAACCCTGGCGCGAAAGGAGACAAGCGGCCGCATGAACCGGGAAACGGTACTGCTCGTGGATGACGAAAAAGAAATCGTCGATCTGCTCGACATCTATTTGCGCAATGAAGGGTATACGCTGCTGAAGGCGGCGGACGGCCGCGAGGCGCTGGCGCTGGTCGAAGCCCATCCGGTCGACCTGATCGTCCTCGACGTGATGATGCCGCACATGGACGGCATTGCCGCCTGCATGAAAATTCGCGAAAGCCGGCACATGCCGATCATCATGCTGTCGGCCAAAGGCCAGGACATCGATAAAATTACCGGCCTGAGCATCGGCGCCGACGATTACGTCGTCAAGCCGTTCAGCCCGCTGGAGCTGCTGGCGCGGGTGAAGTCGCAGCTCCGCCGCTACAAGATGATGCAGGCGCCGCAGCCGGCGAAAGAAAACGAAATTGTCATCGACGGCTTGACGATCAACACTTCGACGCATAAAGTGACAATCGAGGATGAAGAAGTGCGGCTGACGCCGCGCGAATTCGCCATTCTCGAGCTGCTCGCCCGCAACCGCGGCATCGTGCTCAGCATGGAGCGCATCTACCAGGAAGTGTGGAACGAGCCGTTCATGGAGTCGAACAATACCGTTATGGTGCACATTCGCAAAATCCGCGAAAAAATCGAAAAAAATCCCGGCGACCCGCGCTATATTTTGACGGTATGGGGCATCGGCTACAAAATCGAGTAAACGGCGACCGGGTGTTCAGACACGCCCAAAGGAAAGGAGAAATGACGGATGCCTGTCAGAAACGACGGCTGGATGGTTTCGTTGCGGTGGAAGTTCGCCCTTGCCTTCGGCAAAAGCATCTTGTTTGCCGTCGCGACGGTATTCGTCGGCTACAGCATCGTTACGCTGCTGCAGCAAACGAAACCTTTCGAGGCCCCGATCGCCTGGGTCGTCAATCATATCGGCTCCAATACGGCGATGATTCTTTGCGGTTCGGCGCTGGTGCTGCTTTATTTTTTTCTGTTCAGCCGGCAAATCGTCGACTATTTGGGGGAAATTACGCACGGCCTGCGGGAAATCGCCAAGGGAAATCTCGATCATGAGCTGGAGATCAAAACGTCGGACGAGCTTGGCGTCGTGGCGGAAACCGTCAACCAGATGGCGCGGCAGCTGCAGCAGTCGATCGAAGAGGAACGCACCGCCGAACGGACGAAAAACGATTTGATTACCGGCGTCTCCCACGATCTGCGAACGCCGCTGACGTCGATTCTCGGCTACCTCGAGCTGATCGAAAACAGCCGCTACCGCGACGAAGTCGAGCTGCATTATTATGTCAACATCGCCTACGAAAAGACGGTCAATCTGAAAAGGCTGATCGACGACCTGTTCGATTACACGTACTTGCACAATCACGGGCTGCAGCCGAGCCTGGAGCCGCTCAAGCTCACGGCAATCCTGCAGCAGTTGGCGGAGGAATTCGTGCCGAGCCTGACGGCTGCGGGCATGTCGTGCCGCTTGTTCGGCGGCGGCAGCGACCTGCTGATCCGCGCCGATGCGAAGCAGCTCGTACGCGCGTTCGAGAACCTGATTTCGAACGCCATTCGGTACGGCCGCGACGGCCAATTCGTCGATATCCGCATCGACCGTCAGGCGGACGAAGCGGTCGTGCAAGTAGTCAACTACGGCGAACCGATACCGCCGCAGGACATTCCGTTCATCTTCGACCGGTTCTACCGCGTCGACAAGGCCCGCACTTCCCATGCCGGCGGCACCGGGCTCGGGCTGGCCATTACCCGCAGCATCGTGCAGATGCACGGCGGTTCGATTGCCGTCCGCAGCGGACGGGCGGAGACGGTATTCGAGACCCGGTTTCCGCTAACCCAACCTTAACGAAACCTAAGAATATCTTAAGGATTTGCTAAACGCGCGGACAGCGGCGCTTCAGATCTCTCCTGTATACTGGCGGCATCAGACCGTCAAAGGAGAGGAACCGCCCGTGAACCGCAGCTTATTTTCCCCGTTATTCCGGACCGTAACGCCCGTTGCGATACTCCTCGCCGTTCTGCTTCTGCTGGCAACTTATGTGCGCATCGATTTCCTGCGCTCCGTCGATCATCAGATGTCCCCCGACGCCGTCAATTACGACGCCATGGCCCGGCAGCTGCTGGACAAAGGCGTCTACGCCTATCACGACACGGAGCCGAACGCATTCGTGACGCCCGGTTATCCGCTGCTGCTGGCAGGCGTGTATGCGATTGTCGGCTACGACTCGTACGATCCGCTTCCTTATGTGCGCTACTTGCAGGCGCTGTTTGGCGTCGTTTCCGTCTGGCTCGTCTATCGCATCGCGGCGAAGCTCGCCGGCGAGCCGGCCGGGCTGCTGGCCGCGGCGATAACGGCCGTGTATCCGCCGTTCATCTGGATGAACGGCGCCATTTTGACCGAGTCGTTCGCCGTATTCGCCTTGCTCGCCTACATTCTTGCGCAGTTGATCGCAATCGAACGATCGTCGCGAACGGCAGCCGCCGTCGCCGGCGTTCTGCTCGGCGTCACCGTGCTGATCCGCCCGGAGTTTCTGCCGCTCGTCGCCGTCGTGTACGGCTTCGTCCTGCTTCGCGGCGGCCGTGCGAATCGGGGCGACGCGTGGCGGCTCGCCGCTTATTCGTGCGCCGGGCTCGTGCTGGTCATGCTGCCCTGGTGGATTCGAAACGCCGTAACGCTGCACGAATGGGTGCTGACCGCCACCCAGGCCAACCCGCTCTCCGCCGGCACGTATCCGTACAAACAATACGACGACGGGCTGATCGACCGAACCGGCCTGACCGACCGGCAAATTGCGATCGAGCGGCTGCGCGTCGGCTTTTCTACCCAGCCGTGGCTGTTTCTGAAATGGTACACGGTCGGCAAGCTGCGCTACATCTATGAATACATGTACGCCGGCGGCGGCTTTACGCCCGCTTATCCGGTGCTGCCGCTGCGCGATCCGCACAAGTTTCACCTCGCGATCGTCTGGTCGTCCGTCGCCGGCATGGCGCTGCTGCTGCGGCGATGGCGGCAATTGGCTACCGTACCGGTGCTGATCGTTGTCGTCATGTCGCTGATCCGGCTTGCTTTCGTGCCCGAATACCGCTACAACATCACCGTCATGCCGCTGATGATCGTCATCGGCTGCGCCGCGCTGGCGCAGCTGACGCACCGGCTGCTGTACGGCAGCCGCCCCGAAGGAGGTCGAACCGATGAACCGGCTCTTGTGCCCGCGCAACCAACCGAAACTGCTCATCATCGTCCCGGCTTATAACGAAGCCGGCCACATTCGCCGCGTCGTCGGCGACATTCGCCGCGCCGTGCCGGACGCCGACATCGCCGTCGTCAACGACGGCTCCACCGACGCTACCGGTGCCGAAGCCGCCCTTGCCGGAGCGACTGTGCTCGATTTGCCGTACAACCTCGGCATCGGCGGCGCGGTGCAGACCGGCTTCCGTTATGCGGCGCGCCACGGCTATGACGTCGCCGTGCAGATCGACGGCGACGGCCAGCACGATCCCGCCGATCTTCACCTGCTGCTCGACGCGCTGGAGACGACCGGCGCCGATATGGCGATCGGCTCGCGTTTTCTCGAGAAAGCGGGCTACCAATCGACGTTTTCGCGTCTGATCGGCATCCGCCTTCTCGCCTTGCTCGTGTCGCTGTTGACCCGACAGAAGGCGACCGATCCGACGTCCGGCTATCGCGCTTGCGGCCGCCGGGCGATCGCGCTGTTCGCCGACCACTATCCGGCGGACTATCCCGAAGTGGAGGCGCTGGCGCTTATGCACCGGCAGGGGCTGCGTTTCGCCGAAACGCCGGTGACGATGAAGCCGCGCGCCTCCGGGCAGTCGAGCATTACGCCGCTCCGTTCGGCGTATTACATGGTGAAAGTGACGCTGGCGCTGCTCATTCACCACCGGCTGCACGCTGCCTCCGCCCATAAGCCGCAACCGGCCGCCGGCGTGGAAACGGAGGGGTCGGCATGATCGCGTATGCGCTGGTGCTCAGCTTCGCCATCAGCTTCGGCTTCGCCGCCGTTGTCGTCCGCCACGTCCGCCGCAAGCGGATGAACGAACGCCACGCGCTGCTGTGGCTCGGCCTGAGCACGCTCGTTATGCTGCTCAGCCTGTTCCCGCGCCTGCTCGACCGCGTCGCCAGGCTGCTCAATGTGACGTACGCCCCGTCCTTGCTGTATATGCTGGCGATTCTCGGCATGCTGTTTTTGCTGCTGCACATGACGCTGGCCGTCTCCAAGCTGACCGAACGATCCAACCGGCTGGCGCAGTTGGTCGCCATCCAGGAAGAGAAGCTGCGCCGCTTATATGGCGAAACCGGAAGCAGAGCCGGGGACGGTACCGAAAACAGATCCAGGGACGAGTTTGGGAACCGATCCCTTCACGAATAGGAGAGATACGAGATGTCGATCGCCAATACGGTGCTGGTGCTAATCAACACAATCATACTTGTCAGCGGCCAATTGATGTGGAAATTCGGCATGCAGCGTCAGGACGGCGCGTTCGGTTCGATGCGCGGCGTGGCGCAGCTGCTGCTTTCCCCTTACGTGCTCGGCGGACTGGCGCTGTACGGAGCGGCCACCGTGCTCTGGTTTTACATCCTGTCGCGCGTGCCGCTAAGCGTGGCTTACCCGCTGCAGAGCGTCGCCTACATTTTGGCCATCTTCGGCGCCTACTTCCTGTTCCACGAGCCGCTCTCGGCCGGCAAGCTGGGCGGCTGCATGCTCATTCTCGCAGGCGTCACGCTGATCGGGTGGCGGTAGCCGCCGATGAGCACCCGCCGTGCCCTGCAAACACGCGCTTCCCTCTGCGTTTACAGCCGCCGCTTCAGGTGATATGGTTAACCTGACAGGGGGAATCGCCATGCGAAGCCGGGCCCGGAATGGGCGCACACGAATCGACACCACGTACAAGCGGCGGCTGATCGCTTTTTCCTTGCTGCTCGGCATCGTCCCCGTATTGGTCATCGGCCTGTTGTCCTCTTATTTGACTTCCCGCAGCATTCGGGAGGAAGTTGCCCGCAATCATCAGATTATATTGAAGCAGTTGGATATTCAGGTGGACGCATTCATGCGCAGCCTGGACCGGACGTCGCTCGATTTGGCCAACTCGCAAGTGGTGCAAGCCTCGCTCAGAAGCGGCATCTCGACAGAGAAGCGGGCGGATGCCGCCAACCTCGTCGACACCGTGCTGAAAGCTGCCGGCAGCGCCGACGTGGAGTTTCAGGTCGCATTGTATTACACGAATTTCAATCTGCTCTATTCGTCGCAAGACGGCATCAACCGCTATGTCCCCTACCCGTACCCGGAAATCGTCAGCACCGCCGCCGCCAATCGCAGCGGGCTTACTGTCATTCCGCCAGGCAGCTACCCCTCCCGGCCGGAAATGATGCTCGTTCGCGGCGTGCCGCTCGGTTCGCCGAACCCCGACGGCTATTTGATCCTGCAGTTGAACATCAGTCGGTTCAAACAATTCCTCGACCGGCTCGATCTCGGCGATCACCGGAAGCTGCTGATCGTAGACGAGACAGGGAGCATCGTGGCCAGCCGGGATTTCGACGAGGTTGGATCAAACTTGTCGCAAGCCGCCGGCATGTACCGCTACTGGGCCGAACCCGGCTTCAATTCGGGCGCCGTTACGCTGGATGACGTCCGTTACAACGTCTCCTCCTTCCGCTCCTCTTTTAATGGCTGGACTTATATTGCCCTCAGTTCGCAAACCGATTTGATCGCCAAATCGCAAAAAATCCGTTATGCCATGTGGGGGCTGATCGCCGGCGTCGCTGCCGTTTGGAGCGTTGTCGCGCTGGTGGGGTCAAGAACGTTTTACTTGCCGGTCCAGCGGCTCGCGGGCAAATTCGGCGCCGAAGCGGCGAACGGGCAGGGCGGATGGACGGCCATCCATACGTCCGTCGACCGCATGCTTGATCGCAACGAGCAGCTCGAACGATCGCTGCGCGAACAGAGCTTCCATTTGAAGGAATTCCGGCTGCATCGGCTGCTGCACGACGATCTGCCTGCGCAGGAGGCGGCGGCTTTACTGAACGAATGGGATATGGCAGCCGCCGATGCCTGTTTTCTGGTCGTTGCCGTCGATATCGACCGTTACCTGGCGCTCGATCTGACGTACACCGATCGCGACCGGCATTTGGCCCATCAGGCGCTTCGCGGCATCGCCGAAGAGGCCGGGGCGGCATTCGTTTGCTGTATCGTCGCCTCGCCGATGCCAGGCAGGCTCGTGCTGCTGATCGGCGCGCGCCGGTTGGACGAGCTTTCCCGCGAGCGTATGACGGCATTGTGCGGTGCGATCCGGGATCGGGCCGCGTCGTCGCTGCCGTTTACGGTGTCGACGGCCGTATCGGCCCCGAGGCGCGGACCGGCCGGCATCGGCGTCGCGTACCGTGACGTGCAGGAACTGGCGCAGCACCGCTGGATCGGCGGATCCGGCCAGCATATCGACGCGGACAAGCTCGAAACGGCGATGGACGACTCGGTGCGTTCCCTGGTAGCGTTGCGTGCCGACGCCGTCGCGAGACTGATGGAAGGCAACGTGGAGTTGGCCGGCGCCCAATTGGCCCGACTGATTGGCATCCTTACCGATCCTCCCCGCCATCCGGAAGCGTCGCGAAGCTTGTTCATGCTGTTCCTCGGCGAAATCGACCAGCGGCTTAACGAGCTCGGCCATCGGAATTTGCGCGAAATGTTCGCCTATGACGTACTGGAGCACATGCATAGCCTGCAGTCGCTGGAGGAAGTGCACCGCTGGATGCGAGACGATGTTTTCCATGCCGTCGCGTCGCAACTGCAAGCGGATCAAATGTCCCGGCGGCGCAAATGGATCGAGCAGGCGCGGCGTTACATCGACGAACATTTCGAGACCGACGTGTCGCTGCAGGAACTGGCCGGCCGCTTCGGGTTGGCTGCAGGTACGCTCAGCCGGGCCTTCAAGGAGGAGAGCGGGGAAAATTTCGTCGACTACCTGATCCGGGTCCGGATGACCAAAGCGAAGGAGTGGCTCTTGCACACGGACATGCCGATCAAAACTATGGCAGAACGCCTTCGCTACTCCAGCGTGCATAACTTCAACCGCATCTTCAAGCGGGTGACCGGCGTTCCGCCGGGCCATTTCCGCAAGAGCGTCAGCGGTGACAGTCGTAGTTCCGGCAACGCGGCGGCTGTACCGCCGAACCAGCTTGACGGTGAAGGGACGACGGCCGCGGAAGGCGAGCCTGACGAGGGAGGGCCGACGGTGGGCGGAAGGTGAGCCTGACGGCGACGGTTGGCGGTGGGCGGAAGGTGAGCCTGACGGCGACGGGCCGATGGTTGGCGGACGGGAATCGTGGGCGAGAACGGGCTGTCGCGGAGCCTCTCCTCAAGCAAGCCGACTGTTTCTGCCGGTTATCCCATTGGCTCAATGACCAGCCGGCGAGGAGAAAAAGGCAACCGCAGCTTCCTGCGGCGTCCCGGAGAAGCATCGTTCGAAGAAGCCGGGTCGGTGCGTTTCCGCGAAAAGGAGGAGAGCAACCGGCTCCCGCCCGATCGCCCCTATTTTAACCTTCTCATAGCAGACATGTTGCACGAAGCGCGGCATTCTCCCCCTCCGCCAACTGACAAATTTGCTTTTGTGCCGCTCCTATCAAGCGTCCCGAAAAATAGGCCATGTTTTATTGCCTATTCCGCCAAAAACGAGTCATCCCGCCAAAATAACCAGTGAAATCGCTGGCTATTTCGGCTAACATGGCTGATTTCCGGGTCTGGCCGAGCAAATAAGCCCTGTTTTCACTGGCTACTTCCGATGAGACAGGCGAAATCGGGCAAATAAGCCATGTTTTATTGGCTATTTTTGATACCCGGCCAGGCTTCAGAAGACCAATCCCCTATTTTAGATGATATTTCGACCAAAATCGTTGAATTTGTGCGGGTGCCACTCATTCTGTATGATTTTCGCCTATAGGAGGAGGTTTATCCGCAGCCGGACAAACGTTATCTTTGTTTGCGGCGGCGGCGGATAGAAAACGGATAATTGTGTTTCCCGAACAGGCGGCATATGCTGGAACAGTAATCACCACGATCGAGGGGGCACAAGACGTGTTCGATCTGTTGCTGCGAAATGGAAAAATTGTCGACGGAACCGGCAATCCCTGGTACTACGGAGACGTGGCGGTCAAAGACGGGCGTATTACCGCCGTGGGTCGGATCGATGCCGAAACGACCGCAAGCCGCGTCATCGACCTGCATCGGCAATATGCGGTTTCGCCCGGTTTTATCGACGGGCATTGCCACTCCGATCTGATGATTCTGGACAACCCCCGCTGCGAAATCAAGCTGCGGCAAGGCGTCACCAGCGAAGTCGTCGGCAACTGCGGCTTGGCGCCTTCCCCTTCCGTACCGGCCGCGGACGCCATGCTGCGGCAATATCTGGAGCCGGTGCTGGGGCGGTACCACCAACAATGGCCGTGGCCGACGATCGGCCGCTATTTGGACGCGGTCGACGCCGTCCGGCCTTCCGGCAACCTGCGCACTTTCGCGGCGCACGGTTCGATTCGCGCGTCGGTCATGGGCTTCGACCAGCGGCCGGCCGAACCGGCGGAGCTGGACCGCATGAAGGAATTGCTGCGCACCAGCATGCAGGAAGGAGCCATCGGCATGTCGCTCGGCTTGATCTATGCCCCCGGACGGTACGCCGACGAGCGGGAGCTGGTCGAGTTATGCCGCGTACTGGCCGAAACCGGCGGCCTGCTGTCGGTGCATATGCGCGGCGAAGGAGCCAAATTGCTGCCGGCCGTTCAGGAAATGATCGATCTCGCGGAAACGACAGGCGTGCCGCTGCAGATCAGCCATTTGAAAGCCGCGGGCAAAGCGAATTGGGGCATTGCCGCGGATGCGATCGAACGCATCGAACAGGCGAGAAGCCGCGGCGTCGACATCACCTGCGACGTGTACCCGTATACGGCGGGCGCAACCACCTTGACCACGCTGCTGCCGCCCTGGGCGCTGGCCGGAGGCGTGACCGACGCGCTGGAGCGGATGCGGGATGCGTCGGCACGCAGACGGATGATCGCGGACATGCGCAGCGCGGGCGAAGGCTGGGACAATCTGGTGGTCGCATCCGGGTGGGAGAACGTCTACATCTCTTCGGTGCGGACAGCCGGCAACAAGCCGGCCGAAGGCAAATACGTGCTGGAGCTCAGCGAAAGGCGGGGGGTGGAGCCGGAGGCGTACGTGCTCGATTTGCTGCTGGAGGAGTCCGGCGAAGTAGCGATCGTCTTCTTCCTGATGGACGAACGGGAAGTCGATCACGTCATCCAGTGGGCGGGTTCGCTCGTCGCATCCGACAGCCTGCACTGCCAGACGGGCAAGCCGCATCCGCGCCTGTTCGGCTGCTTCCCCAAGCTGCTGGCGCGATCGGTGCGCGAACAACGACTGCTGACACTCGAGCAGGCGGTGCGCAAAATCACCTCGTTCCCCGCGCAGCGGTTCCGCATGAGCGGACGCGGCCTCGTGCAGGAAGGCTGTGTCGCCGATTTGACTATTTTCGATCCGGATACGATTGCCGACCGGGCTACCTATGACGACCCGCAGCAATATCCGGACGGCATCATGCATGTCGCTGTTCAAGGTCGGCTCACCGTATGCGACGGCCATCATACCGGTGCGGCATGCGGCATTGCCATCCGCTGAGCGGCGGCACTTTACAGGAGGAGATGACGGCATTGAATCTTTACGTCAGCAAAAATTTTACGATGCCGGGCGGGTTTACCGCCGGCATCGAAGGGCCGGCCGTCGATCGCGAAGGCAATGTGTACGCGGTCAATTACGAGCGGCAGCGGACGATCGGCAAGGTGACGCCGGACGGCACCGCATCGGTCTATCTGGAGCTGCCGGACGGCGGCGTCGGCAACGGCATCCGGATCGATGCACAAGGGTGGATGTATATCGCCGATTATGTCCGCCACCGGATTTATCGCGTCGAACCGGGGACCGGACAATTGACGGTATATGCGGAATCGGCAGCGATGAACCAGCCGAACGACATTGCGCTGTCGCGCGCGGGCCAGCTGTTTGCCAGCGATCCGGATTGGAAAACGGGCAGCGGCCAGATCTGGAGAATCGACCGCGATGGCAAAATCGTGCTGCTGGAGCGGGGAATGGGCACGACGAACGGAATCGAGGTGAGCCCAGACGAACGCACGCTGTACGTCAATGAGACGAAACAGCGTACGATTTGGGCTTACGATCTTGACGAAGCCGGGGCAATTGCAGGAAAACGACTGCTGATCGAGTTTCCCGACTTTAGCCTCGACGGCATGCGCTGCGATATCGCAGGCAATTTGTACGTCACCCGCCACGGCAAAGGCGTCATTGCCCACATTTCACCGCAAGGCGAAGTGCTGCGGGAAATCGCGCTCGGCGGCAAAAATTGCACGAACGTCGCATTCGGCGGACCGGACGGCAAAACCTGCTACGTGACAGTGGCGGACAACGGCAATATCGAAAAGTTCCGCACGGAAATTCCGGGTCGGTGCTGGGCGCTGCTGCAGCAGTCGCCGCTCCCCGGTTCGGGCTGACAGCTACCGCAGCAGCGACAGCGCCGTTTTATGCACCGGCGATCGCATCGTCTGTCCGCCAGTTCGACCACACTTCCGGAAGCATCGCATTGGCCCCGTCCGCGAGACGGGGCAATAGTCGTTTCAGCCGCTCCCGCGCTTCCGCCTCGTTCCGGTGTATGCGCAGCGCCGCCGCAAGCAATTGCTCCGCCGTACACGTATCGGCGTCGAACAGCCAGTCGTGCAAGCCGATATCGCGCAGCATTTCCTGCTTGCGCCCGGCCTCGGCGAAAGCATGATGCAGCACCGGCGTGCCGGCATTCAGCGCAAGAAACACCGAATGAATTTCCATGCCGACCAGCATCTGCGCCCGGCCGTATAACGAATAAGCCATCTCCGTCGTCCAGAATGTCTCCAGATAGACGCATCGCTCGCGCGCTTCCGCCGACAAACGCCGCCACAAATGCTCCTTCGCCGATTCGATCGTGTCCGGCGACTCGTGGCACAGAAGCACCTTCCGCCCCGTCTCCGCAATCCAGCGTTCGATGAACCGCGCATTCAGCTCCATGTGTGCGGCAAGACGCCGCTCCGAGAAGGAGCCGGCGATCGGGTCCGCTCCCGGCTTCACTTCCGGAATGCGCACCATCAGCGCAATGAATTGCCCGGCCTGCAGCCCGTGCGCCGCCATATAAGCTTCTGCCCGCCGGTCGTCGCGGCCTTCGAAGAACAGCGTGCTGTCCGCGCGAAATCCACCACCACCGCCACCACCAACGGCCAGACGCTTGTGGCGCAGAAAGCGGAGCGAATCGGAATCGCGGCAGTACAGGAAGCGGGCATCGCCGAACAGCCGCCTGTAGAGCAGCTCGATCGGCCAATCAAGCGCCTCGAACGACTGCGCGTTCAGGCCGTAGGGTACGCCCAGCGTGCGGGCGAGCAGCAGCGGCATCATCCGCAGCAGCGTCCGCCGCCACAAGTGGCGCACGCCGAGCCGGCCGAAGCTGAGCGCCGTCGAGGCGCTGTACAGCACGAAACCGGCCTGCGCAAACGCGGCGGCAAGCTCCGGCTGCTCCCGCTGCAGGTCGGCGAACAGCTCCCGCGGGAGACGATCGAGCAGATCATCCGCAAGCGCGGCCGCCCTGCGGGAATCGAGACAGCCGCGCTCGAAGCTGAGCAGCGTCTGCTCGCCCCACCTTGCGATCAGCTCCCGCATCGCCTTGCTTTCCGGACGATCCGCCTGCAGCAGTCGCTGGAACGGATTCGCATTCACCCGGCAGTTCGCGGAATACTGGTGCAAATAAGGCTCGGACTCCCGCTGGCGGGGGTGATCCGCGGCAAGCACATCCAGCAGCTGCACCGGCAAATCCGGCTGCTGCCGATGCAGCAGCGCCAGCATGCCCGGTGTAATCGCGGTGTCGCCGATATGGCCGAACCCCCAGGAATAAGCAAGCAGCAAATGCCGCCTCATGGCGATCCCCCCTTCCGCAATCGCTGTGATCGTTATGATCGTTATAATGGGAGAAACATCGTGGTCTGCGGAATTTGCACCACAAAGCCCGCCCGTTCGTACGCCTTTCTTGCCGGAGCGTGGGCGTCGTCGCCGCCGCCGGTGCTCACCGATACGAAACGAATGCCCCGTTCGCGCATCCGCTCCAGCACGTACGCGTTCAAGAGCCGCCCGATTCCCTGGCGCTGGAACGCCGGATCGACCGCGTTGTTGCAGATGACGCCGCTGCGACGCTCCGCATCCAGCAGGCAGCAGATGAACCCGGCCACCTCCGGTCCGCGCCGACTCCCACCTTCGCCAGCCGCTCCGGCCCCCGTTCCCGCACCGCGTTCTCCTTCGGCTCCCACCGCCGCTTCGGCAACCCAAACGGCCGCATTCTCCCGCGCGCAAAACCGCGCAATTTCCCCCGCCTTCCGCTCCTGCCAGCCGGCATGATAGAAGGCAAACATGTCGCGCCCCATCGCCGCCAAATAGCCGTCATACACCGGCTGCCAGGCGGCGGCCGCAATCGCCGCCACCCGGGCGGAATCGCCGGGCTCGAACGTTCTTACCCGAACTCCGCCCCGCCCCTGCGCCCTCATCCGCCCTTGCATCTCCCACGCCTGCTGTTGAGCTTCACGCATCTGCCTTCCCCCCCCCAACGTCGTCAAGTTAAGCTCTCGAATCCCCATCAACAGTTTCGGATACAATCGCATGGGACGAATTATACGCAAAATTTCATATACATTCCCGTATCCAGCCCCGATTGGGCGAATTATATGCGAAATTTCATATCCATTTCCGAATCTAGCCCCGATTGAGCAAATTATATGCGAAATTTCATATCCATTTCACAATCCGGCTCCGATTGAGCGAACACACGTTTCACTTTACGCCCGCCGGGAGAATTTCGTCGTCGTCGCGGGTCGTGTAGTAGCCCTTGTACGCCTCGCCGGCATATTCCACGCGGCCCTTCATGAAGACGAGCGCTACGCGGCTCTGGTCCTGCAGCAGCTCGATGCCGTCCAGCGGGTTGCCACACACGCACAACAAATCCGCCTGTTTGCCCGCTTCGACCGAACCGATCCGGCTGTCCAGCCCGTACGCCCTCGCCGTCTGCAGCGTGCCGGCCGCTATCGCCTGCAGCGGCGTCATGCCGCACAACACGAGCTCGCCCAGCTCGAATACGCTCGCTTCGCCGTACTTCCACGTATAGCGCGAGCTCGGCCCGTCGCAGCCCATTCCCACGGTCCGTCCGCGGTTCTCCCGCGGTTATGACCGTTCGTGCAGTTCACCATGTACCCGACATGGAGCTGCGCGCAGCCCCGCAGCAGCCCGCCTTCGATCGCGTCGCGCAGCGGCGCGGCGGGAAGCTCGCCCTGCTGGTTGCCGGAATAGGAGACGACGGTCGTCACTCCGTACTGCAAGTAGCAGCGCAGCACCTTCACCTGGCGCAAATCGCCGGAGACGCCGTTATGCCCGTCGACAAGCCCCGGCAGCACGGTCAATTCCGGCGCGTCGACTACAGTTGCCGTCTCCGGTACCACCGGCAGCTGATCGCGCCGCCCCGCGTAAACGATCCGCCCGTCCCGCACCCACACCGACGCCGGCTCGAGCGGAGCATTGCCGGTGCCTTCGATTAGCCGGCCCGCATGAATCACCCAACCGCGTCCGCTCATGTTACGCCCTCCAATGGGTCCATACTTCGCTCAGCGTCTGGAACGCCCGCGCCTCAAGACCCGGCAGCACGCCGTGCACACGCCGCTCCGCCTGCTCGTAGTCGCGATGAATCGCAAGCGCGCGATCGGCCATCGCTTCCGCCGAGCTGGCGTCGATGTCGACCAGCCAGTCGCCGAGCCCGACATCGCGCACCATCTGTTTTTTGCGGCCGGCTTCGTCGAACGGGTTGTGCACTACCGGCGTGCCGATGCCGATCGACATGATCACGGAATGCATCTCCATGCTCAGCAGCACCCGCGTGCGGCGAATGACCGAACAAGCCTGCTCGCTCGACCAGAAGTGATCGAGGAACACACAGTGCCGCTTCGTGTCCGCGGACAGTTGGTCCCACAAGGCGGTCCGGGCGCTTTCCACCGTATCGCGCGTCTCGTGGCACAACAGCACCTTCATCCCGGTGGCGGCGATCCAGCGTTCGATCACTTCCTTGATTTTGCCCATATGGCTGGCGATGCGTTCCGGCGGCATCGAGCCGCCCGTCGGATCGTAAGCGATATCGCGAGGATTGCCGGAAATGCGCACGATCACCGCAAGAAACTGCTTCTCCTCCAGCCCGTTGTCGGCCAAGTACCGCTCCGCCCAAGCTTCGTCCCGCCCCTGAAAGAAGAAGGCGCTGTCCGGCCGGTAGCCGGTGCTTGCGTTAGTTAAATCGCATTGGCGCAAATAATTCAGCGAATCGCTGTCGCGGCAATAAACGAACCGGGCGTCCTCCAGCAGCGGGCGAAAAATCAGATCCGCCGGCCAATCGATCGCATCGAACGAATTGGAATTGAGCCCGTAAGGAAGCTTCAGCGCCCGGGCGATCAACAGCGGCATCACGTTGGGAATCGTGTAGCCCCACATGTTGCGCACGCCGAGCCGGCCGAAGTTGATCATCGTGCCGGAATTGTAGATCACGAAGCCGGCATCGTCGAACGCCTCGCCGTATGCGGGATCACCCTCCCTCAATTCCGCGTATACATCAAGCGGCAGCCTGTCCAGCACATCCTCCGCAATCGCCTCCGCCTCATGCGAGGAGAGCACTCCCCGACGGAAGCTCTCCAGCTTCTGCTCGCCCCAGCGAGCCTTGAAGGCCGACCACGCCCGGCTTGACGAATGCTCCTGGAACAAGGGGCGGAACCGGTTGGGAAGCACCTTGCTGTTGCTTTTATACAGGGGAATGTAGTCCCGCGATACGGCGTATTTCGGATCGTCCTCATCCATCAGCGAAATGATGCGCGCCGGCACCTCCGGCCGCTGCCGGTCCATCATATGCAGCAGCCCCGGGGTGATGGCCATGCTCCCGATATTGTCGATCCCCCAGCTTAACGCGACCAATACATGCTTGCTCATCAGATTTACTCCCTCTCCTGGCAAAAGTGAACTGCCTGTCTCCGCCGGTACGTCCTCGTGTTCCTGTTGCTGCGTCGCGACCGCAAACGCAAGATGCACCTGAGCGGGTTTTCAGACACGCCCTAGCCCGATCATAGTCCCGGCTGCCGCCGCGTTCAATTATCACTTTCGTTCAGGCAACCAAGCGGTTTTATCCTTTATTGCCGCATCTATATCCCGATTTGACCGGCGGTGCGGAGAAAAAGAGAGAATTGCACTCTTTTCCCCGATCGGAAATGATGGAAGCAAACAGAGAATGCGGAGGGGGCGCCAGTGGCATCCGGATGGAAACTGCGGTCATTCATACCCAACCTGTCGTTTCGGCAAAAGCTGCTGCTGTTCTCCACCGTCATGAGCATCGTGCCCGTGCTCGTGTTGGGCATCCTGTCCTCCGTCGTGACGACGGAAAGCATTCAAGCCGAAGTCAACCGCAACCACCAGGTCATTTTGCAGCAGCTCGAGGATCAGGTCGATTCGTTCATGCGCAGTCTGGACAAGGCGTCGCTGGCGCTGGCCAACTCGCAAACGATTCAGAAATCGCTGCAAGCCGGCATTTCGATGACCAATCCGCGCGTTTCGCTGGATATGATCGACGTCATCAACAACATCAAGGTGACGGCGGAGACGGATTTCGAGGTGTCGCTCTATTACCTGCGCTTCAACTTGATCTACTCTTCCGCGCTCGGCATTATCCGCGATCCGACGTATCCGTATACGGAGATCATATCGCTCATCGGCCGGCAAGCCGGCGGGCTGAACATGATCCCGCTGCACACGTACGCGAGCCGCAGCGAAATGCTGCTCATTCGCGGCGTGCCGCTCGGTTCGCCGAATCCCGACGGCTATTTGATCCTGCAACTGCCGAGCGAACAGATCAAACGGCTGCTCGACCGGCTCAATCTGGGCGGCCACCGCAAAATCGTGATCGTCAACGATCAGGGCGAGGTGCTGACCAGCCGCGACATGAGCGATACCGGCTCGCAGCTGCTGCCCACGGCCCCGCTTTATCCGTATTGGATCACTCCCGGCCTGCTGGCCGGCTCGCTGACGATGGACGGCGTCGATTACAACGTCTCCTCGCTGCGGTCGCGGCTCAACGACTGGACCTACATCGCCCTGACGCCGTCGACCGAGCTGACCGCCAAGGCGCGCCATATTCGTTCGATCATGTGGCTGATTACCGCGGGATCATTCCTGCTCTGGAGCGCCGTTGCCGTGATCGGCTCGCGCCGGCTTTATTTTCCGATCGAACGGATCGCGGGCAAATTCGCCGGCCGGCAGCCGCAGATGAAACGGGACGGCCTGCGGGCCATCGATGAATGGACGGACCACATGCTGGCTCGCAACGAGCGGCTGGAAACGCAGCTGAGCGAAACGCAGCCGCTGATGAAGGAGTACTTGCTGCAGCGATTGCTGAGCGGCCACCTGCAGAACGGGGAAACGATCCGCCACCTGTACGCTGTCGGGCCTCCGCTGCCGGAACATTGGCACTACGTGCTGATTGTCGAAATCGACCGTTACGTCTCGTTTCATCAACAATATAACGAAAACGACCGGTTTCTGCTGCTTTACGCCATGCGCAACGTGATCGAGGAACTGTCGGCGCAGCGGCTCGCTTCCGCCGCCAGCGTCGCGCCGCGTCCCGGCCAAATCGTGCTGATTGCGGGATCGCCCGCCGTCGGCGAATCGTTGTACGAGCAGCTTGTGCTGCTCTGCGACGACATCCGCGAGCAGGTGAAGGCGCACCTCAGCCTGACGGTAACAACAGCTATCGGCAGCCCTCGCCAGGGCATCGGCGGCATCCGCGAAGCGTATCTGGAAACGCTCGAGCTGCTTCAGTACCGCTGGATCGCGGGCCCGGACCGGACGATCGGCGCCGAGCAGCTTGCTCCTTCGGTGCAGCAGTCGGGGCGGGCGCTTGCGGCGTGGCAGAACGCCATCGCCACCGGCGTGATGGAAGGCGAACTGGACGCCGCCCGCAACCAATTGGACGAGATGGTGGAGTCGATCCCGCGGGCGCTGCAGAACCCGCAATCGATCTGCGGCCTGTTCGCGCTGCTGATCGGGGAAATCGACCGCCGCATGCACGAGCACGGCTACCGGCAAACCCAGGACATGTTCGAATACAATTTGCTGGACTACTTGTACAGCCTGTCGTCGATGCAGGAAGTGCGGAGCTGGATGGCCGATACGGTGTTTCCGGCGATTCACGAGCTGCTGCGGACGCATGCGACTTCACACAGCCGCAAGCTGATCGCCGAAGTGCAGGCGTACATTCGCGAGCAATACGAAACCGATCTGTCGCTGCAGATGATCGCCGATCGGTTCGGCATTTCGCCAAGCACGCTGAGCCGCATGTTCAAGAAGGAAAGCGGCGTCAATTATCTCGATTTCATCATTCAGGTGCGGATGGACAAAGCGAAGGAATGGCTGCTGCACAGCGACATGACGATCCGCGAAATGACGGACCGGCTGCGGTATACGACGGTGCATAACTTCACCCGCATTTTCAAACAGTATACCGGCCTGCCGCCCGGCAGCTTCCGCAAAAAGCACTATACCGGCTCTTGACGGCTTTTATCTTTGTTTGTCCGGACGAAAGTGATAATTGTTTGCCCGTCCGGCGCCCGCTAGGATGAAATTGTGCCGCAGCAGCCGCACAGGAACAAGCCGCACAGAAACCGGCACAGGAACCAGCACGGAAGCAACCAATCAGGAGGGATCACATGAGAAGAGACGGATGGAGAAAAACGGGCCTTGCGCTTCTGACGGTGACGGTCGGCTCGACGCTGGCGCTCGCCGGGTGCTCGAAGGACGACAAGCCGGGCGCCCAATCGACGGCTTCGCCTTCAGCGACAGCCGCTTCGTCGGCGGCGGCCTCGCCGGCGGCGACGAAGGTGCCGGAAACGAAGCTGTCGCTCAACTGGTTCATTTACGCCCCGGCCAACACGAATTTGCCGTCGGCGGACAAGGATTTCGTCAAACAGGCGATCGAAAAGAAGTTCAACGTCGAGCTGAAGGTCGACTACATGGCGGCCGGCACGGAATATTTGAACAAGGTCAAGGTGCTGCTTGCGTCGACCGCGCCGGATATGATTACGCTGCTGGACGGCCGCGATCCGATCGTCGAAACCGGGCTGATCGGCAATATCCGCTCGTACGTGACGGCGGCCAAAATGCCGAATTACTTCAAATGGCTCGGCGACGACAAAATCATGAGCTACGGCCAGCAGATGATGACGCCGGACACGTACTACACCGCGCCGATGCCCTACTCGTCTTCGCCTTATCGCAGCTATTACATTCGCAAGGATTGGCTCGACAAGCTGGGGCTGGCGATTCCGCAGAGCTACGACGATTACGTCAAGGTGCTCAAGGCGTTCCGCAACAACGATCCCGACGGCAACGGCAAGAAGGATACGTACGGCTTCACGACGGCCGCCGGCGGCGCCGGCATCGGCACGGAATGGCCGGAATTCCAGAAGAACGGCCTCGTCTTCCCGCGCCAGATCGAAAACAACAAATACATCGACATGCAGCTTGACCCGCGCGACGAAGGCGTGCTCGACGACATCATCAAGCTGATCAACGACGATCTGGTCGATCCCGACTGGTTCCTGAACAAAGCGCCGCAGCATATGGAGAAAGCGATCCAGGGCAAGGCGGGCGTCGTGCTCAGCACCGACCCGTTCGTCGCCTACGACAGCAACCCGCAAGGCATTCAGGTGCGGACGAAGCAGCTGTTCCCGAACGCCAACTGGGTGCCGTTCACCATGTTCCCCGGCAAACCGCTGTCCACGGAAGCCCAGCCCGGCAACAGGGGACCGTGGCTGTTCCCGAAGAAAACGGTCGACGGCAATCCGGAAAAAGTCGAGCGGTCGATGCAAATTTTGGAGTGGATGGCGGGCGAGGAAGGTTTCCTGCTGACGCATTACGGTCTCGAAGGCAAACATTATACGCGCGACGGCAAAACGATCAAACGCAACATGGACGCCTACGATGCCGAGATCACGAAGCAAGGCGATTTCCTGCGGATCTGGAGCTTCATGACGCCGGATTATCCGGCCCAGTTCGGACTGACCGTCGACAATCCGCGTTTGACGGCGCACGACCGCGAGATCGAAGCTTTCCTGAACAAGCTGCCTTACATCGACGACGTCGGCACCTCGCTTAAACCGCCAGCCGGCACCGACAACACGGCGATGCGCAACAAGCAGAAGGAGTATATGGCCAAAGCGATTTTTGACGACAAGTCGGCGAAAAACTGGCCGCAGTATTACAAGGACGTCATGACGACGTACAAGGCCGATCAAATTTTTGCCGCTTACGAGGATCAAATCAAAAAAGTCGGCCGGATCAAGTAACGTTCGCGGCAGGGGCGCCGTCGCGCCCCTCCCGGGCGGACGGCGCACAAGGATGTGATCGCAGATGCAACGCTCTCTTCGCGCAGCGCGGCCCGCAGCGCAAGCCGCCGGCATCGGGCCGGGCGGCGCTTTCGCCAAACGAATGCTGGCCAGCCGCTGGTTTTATGTCATGATGCTTCCCGGCATCTGCTATTACCTCGTTTTCCACTACATGCCCATGGGCGGGCTGCTGGTGGCGTTTAAGCATTACAGCCTGGCGGACGGCATCTGGCGCAGCCCTTGGGCGGGTTTCGCCAATTTCCGCACCGTCTTCGGATCGCCGGATTTCCCGGTCATCCTGCGCAACACCTTGCTGATCAGCGTCTACCGCGTCGTGTTCAACATGCTGCCCGACGTGCTGCTCGCGCTGATGCTGAACGAAGTCCGCGTCCGCTGGTTCAAGCGCTTCGTGCAGACGATCACTTACGGCCCCCATTTTCTTTCGTGGGTCATCATTTACGGCATCGCCTTTTCGTTCTTTGCGCCGGAGTCGGGCCTGGTCAGCATGCTGTTCCGCAGCATGGGCTGGGGCAGCGTCAACGTGCTGGCGGAGCCGGACCTGTTCCGGCCGCTGCTGATCGTGACCGATATTTGGCGCAATACCGGGTACGGGGCGATCATTTATTTGGCCGCGCTGGCGACGATCAACCCCGAGCTGTACGAAGCGGCAGTCGTCGACGGCGCGGGGCGGCTGCGGCAAATGTGGCACGTGACGCTGCCCGGCATCCGCGACGTGTTCGTGCTGCTGCTCGTGATCCGCATCGGCCATATTATGGACGCCGGGTTCGAGCAGGTGTACGTCTTCCTGAACGCGCGCGTCAATTCGACCGGCGACATTATCGACACCTGGGTGTTCCGGCGCGGTCTGGAGCAGCTCGATTACAGCGTCGCTGCGGCCACCGGCTTTTTCAAATCGTTCGTCGGTCTTGCGCTCGTGCTCGGCGCCAACCGGCTGGCCAAAAAAATCGGCGGCTCCGGCATCTGGTAACGGCAAGCCGGCAGGAAGGAGAGGCGAACCAACATGGCCGCCAAAAGGAACCAATCGACGGCGGAGCGCATCGGCGACTGCCTGTTGTACGGCACGCTTGCCCTGTTCTCGCTGATGACGCTGTTTCCGCTGTATTACGTGTTCGTGATGTCGATCACGCCTTTCGTCGAGGTGCTGCGCAACGGCGGCTTCGTTATGCTGCCGGGCCGGGTGACGTGGGACGCGTATCAGCAAATTTTTTCCAGTCTACGCATACCGCGGGCGCTGTGGGTAACGGTGCGCATCACGGCCGCCGGCACGGTGCTGAACCTGATCGTCACCGGCCTGCTGGCCTACGGCCTGTCCAAGAAGTTCGTGCCCGGCCGCAATATCGTGCTGCTCGGCATTTTGTTCACGATGCTGTTCAACGGCGGCATTATCCCGACATTCCTGATCGTGCGCGCCGTTGGGCTGTACGATACGATCTGGGCGATGATCGTCCCCGGCACGGTGTCGACCTTTTATTTGCTCGTGATGAAGACGTATTTCGAAAATTTGCCCGCCGAGCTGGAGGAAGCGGCCAAGGTCGACGGCTGCGGCGACTTTACGACCTTGCTGCGCATCGTCCTGCCTTTGTCGATGCCGATCGTGGCTACGCTGGGGCTCTTCTACGGAGTCGGGCACTGGAATGAATATTTCAGCGGCATTATGTATGTGACGAGCAATCATTTGCAGCCGATGCAGGTCGTGCTGCGCAATATGATCCAGACGCCGAACCTCAGCCAGGAGCTGGCGGTCACCAACACGATGGACCTGGTGCAGCTGCCGCCGGAAACGGTCAAAATGGCGACCGTCGTGGTTGCGCTGCTGCCGGTGCTGATCGTTTATCCGTTCCTGCAGCGATATTTCATGAAAGGCATGCTCATCGGCGCCATCAAGGGGTAAACGGCCGGAGCGGCTAAAGGAGAAACAACCGATGACGACAATTGCAATGGTGCAAGGAAAAGACCAGCGGGACCGGGTATTCGCGCAGGCGCATATCGAACAGCTTCGCCTGCTGGGCGAAGTTGTGCTGAACGAACGAAGCGGGCCGCCGTCCGAGGATGAGGTGCGCGAGCTTGCTACAGGCGCGGACGTGATCATTACGTCGTGGCAGTGTCCGCCGATCACGGCGGCTGTTCTCGACGCCGCGCCACAGCTGCGGGGCTTGCTGCATGCGGCGGGCAGCGTCAAGGGCGTCGCGACGCCGGAAGTTTGGCGGCGCGGCATCCGCGTCTCGGGCGGAGCGGCCGCGCTTGGCAAGGGCGTTGCCGAGACGGCGCTCGGCATGACCATCGCATCGCTGAAGAACATGTGGCGACTCGCCCGCCATACCCGCGAAGGCGGCTGGACGCGCGGCACGGACGTTCGCGAGCTGTACGGCTTGACGATCGGCGTCGTCAGCGCGGGCAGCGCCGGCGGGCATTTCATCCGGCTGCTGCAGAACTTCGACGTGGACGTGCTCGTGTACGACCCGTTCCTGTCGGCCGAGGACGCCGCCGCGCTTGGCGCCGTCAAGTCGGAGCTGGAGCCGCTGCTTGCGGCCGCCGACGTGGTGTCGCTGCATGCGCCGCTGCTCGACGCCACGCATCATATGATCAACGCGCGGCGGCTGGCGCTGATGAAGGACGACGCCATCCTGATCAATACCGCCCGCGGCGGCCTGATCGACGAAACGGCTCTGGCCGCCGAGCTCGCTCAAGGCCGGCTGTTCGCTTGCCTCGACGTGACCGATCCCGAGCCGCCGGCTGCCGATCATCCGCTGCGCGCGCTGCCGAACGCCGTGCTGACGCCGCATCTTGCCGGCGCCGTCACGAACGGGCTGCACCGCATCGCCCGCTCCATCGTCGACGACGCGGCGCTGCTGCTGCAAGACAAGCCGATGCGCGGCGAAGTGGCGCCGGAGCGGCTGGATCGGCTCGCCTAGCGCCCGCCGCCATTTGCGGCGCCGGCCGCCCTTCCCCGCTTGTTAGGCAAACGATCGCTCGGCCGTGGCTGCAAGAAGCTTGCCACGGCTTTTTCCTGTCCGCCTTCAACAGTACTTTCATCCCAATATTATAAGTTTAAGGTAAAGTAAGTTTGCATTGCTTGAAATGTCAGCGAAATAAGGCTGATTGTAGCCTTACAGCGGCGTTTCGGCGAGCGGCGGACGAAATAAGGCTGATTTCAGCCTTACAGCGGCGTTTCGACGAGCGGCGGACGAAATAAGGCTGATTTCAGCCTTACAGCGGCGTTTCGGCGAACGGCGGACGAAATAAGGCTGATTTCAGCCTTACAGCGTCGTTTCGGCGAGCGGCGGACGAAATAAGGCTGATTTCAGCCTTACAGCGGCGTTTCTGCGGATAGCGAGCGAAATAAGGCTGATTTCAGCCTTACAGCGGCGTTTCGGCGAACGGCGGACGAAATAAGGCTGATTTCAGCCTTACAGAGGCGTTTTGAATTTAGACTAGAAAGTAGACACACTGTAACAGCGACCTGATACAATACAAACAAACGAAAGGTCGAGGTGTGTCATGGGAAATATCCGCCAACATTTTGATGAGGAGTTCAAACGCCAAACCAT